>JAAEYW010000004.1:0-236507 GCA_018223185.1 Oceanospirillales bacterium
AAGAAAACGTGGCGAGACGCGACTGCGTCGCTTGCCAGAACGGCGCTACGCGCCTTCGCTGCAGGATGCAGCTCCTACCTGTTAGCGGAGCCTCTGCGCTCTCAGTGTCCCGGGTGGTCGGTCTGTTCTTTTGAGAGGGAGTCTCGTTAGTAAAGTGGTCTTTGATTCTGCTTCTGAGTGATGCGTAACCATAACTACGGGGGACAAGGCGGTGGTTAGATTTCAGATTTTGAGATTCTTTCCTATGATCTGGCTACTATACTGACGCCTGTCATTAAAGATTGTTCAGGGTATGCTATGTTACAAATTGACCAGGGATGTTCGCCTGAGTGGCTGTGTCATCTGATTGCTGTGTTGTTTGGCTTGCTAGGAGGGGCGATTGTTTTATATATTGCGTACCTTATTTTTCAAGCTTGGCGCGATGATCGCGATAACTGATTCTTTCATTAATAAGCAGGTAGATAATGTACACCGAAGAAGATATTCGTCGTTTACGCTGGCAAAGCCGAAGAGGTATGCTGGAACTGGATGTGTTGTTTGTTCCCTTTGTTGAAGAGGCGTTTAAGGATCTGGATCCGGAAGATCAGGATCGTTTTGTAAAACTGCTTGCCTGTGAAGATGCTGAACTGTTTGTTTGGCTGATGGAGCGGGGAGAAGCTGAAGATCCTGATCTTCAACGTATTGTGCGGATTATTCTGGATCGTGTTCAGCCCTCTGCAGGTTGAGGTCCAGCCCTCTGTTATAGCGCGGTATCTGTTTCTGCTGCTTACTGTGCTATCGTTTTTTTCAGTCTGGCTCTCAGGCTTAAGTTTTATTTATCAGTTAATTCTTTCTCTGGCGTGTTGCTGTTATTTAATCTATTGCTGGCCCCGTGCTATTAAGCTGACAGACCGTAATTCTGTAACAGCTTTGCGCTGGCTTGCGGAGCGCAAAGCTGTGGTCGTCCGTCTGGGGGACGCTGACTGGGTAGAGGTTGAAGCTATAGAGCAGAGGCTTAATTTTCCTCTCTTATTAGGGCTTAAACTTAAATTGCGCGGGCGGCGCCGTTCAGTTTCTCTGCTGATCTGGAGGGACAGTGTCTCTGCGGATCAGTTCAGGAAGCTGCGGGTGTTATTGCGGTTTGCGCCGCCACCGGTCAGCGCCAGTCATAGTTAACGGGTGTCAGGATGGTGTCTCTTGCTTCAGCGCCGCTCTCTGGATAATCCAGGGTGTAGTGCAGGCCGCGACTTTCCTGGCGTTGCATTGCTGAGCGTATAATCAGATCCGATACAACCGCCAGGTTTCGCAGTTCAAGAAGGTCCCGGCTGACCTTATAGTTACTGTAATATTCACTGATCTCCTGTTGTAGCAGGTCAACCCGGTGCTTTGCGCGTTGCAGACGTTTGTTTGTTCTTACAATTCCGACGTAATCCCACATAAAACGGCGTAGCTCATCCCAGTTATGAGCAATAATAACGTCCTCATCAGAGTTTGTGACCTGGCTCTCATCCCAGGCCGGAATCTCAGGTAACTCTCCCAACGGGTGGTTGTGGCTGGTAATATGCCGGGCAGCGGATGATGCGTACACGATACATTCAAGCAATGAGTTGCTGGCGAGCCGGTTGGCACCATGCAGACCGGTAAATGAGGTCTCACCGATGGCGTATAGTCCTTCTACATCACTCATACCATGCTGGTTGGTCATGATGCCGCCGCAGGTGTAGTGGGCCGCAGGAACGACAGGAATGGCTTCTTTGGTGATATCAATTCCATATTTAAGGCAGCGTTCATAAATTGTCGGAAAATGCTGTTTAATAAACTCTGCGGGCTTGTGGGAGATATCCAGAAAAACGCAGTCACAGCCCAGGCGCTTCATTTCGTGGTCGATCGCTCTGGCAACAATATCACGGGGAGCCAGTTCGCCGCGCGGATCAAATTTATCCATAAACCGTTTCCCATCCGGGAGTCGCAGTTTACCTCCTTCGCCACGCACCGCCTCAGAGATCAGGAATGATTTTGCTTGTGGATGGTAGAGGCATGTCGGGTGAAACTGATTAAACTCAAGGTTGCCAACCCTGCAACCTGCCCGCCAGGCCATTGCAATGCCGTCTCCTGAAGCACCGTCGGGATTACTGGTGTAGAGATAGGCTTTACTCACCCCTCCGGTCGCGAGAACCGTTGAGCCGGCTTTAAACACGTCTACATGTCCGGTATTGTGATTAAGGACGTAAGCTCCGATGCAGCGATTGTCAGGCAAGTTGAGCTTATGGCGGGTAATGAGGTCAACTGCAATGCGGTCTTCAAACAGGTCAATGTTACTGCATGCGCGAGCCCGCTCAATCAGTGTCTGCTGTATTGCCTGTCCTGTAGCGTCGGCAGAATGAATGATACGGCGGTGGCTATGTCCGCCCTCTTGGGTCAGATGGTATTCATTGCCCGCACGGGTAAAGGGAACGCCTTGCTGGATAAGCCAGTCGATGCTTTCTTTTCCATGTTCTACTGTAAAGGCAACAGCATCTCTGCGGCTAAGGTTTCCCCCGGCTGTAATCGTGTCCTGAATATGTGCCTGGGTGCTGTCTGCATCATCCAGAACGGCCGCTACACCTCCCTGGGCCTGATAAGTCGAGCCACTGGTCAGGCTGGCCTTACTGAGTACCGCGATTCTGAATGAGTCAGGAAGTTGCAGGGCGAGACCGAGTCCGGAGGCGCCACTGCCAATAATCAGGACATCATACTGAAACTCATTACTCATCTGGGGATTCTCTAGTGCGATCAATTAAGTGGCTAATTATTGCCTGAACGGCTGTTGGGAACCAGTATGAGGAAGAAAATATTAAATATTTTTTAACATAATGGAACTTAGTTACTGCATTGGGCTCTTACGATATAACTAAAGTTCAGCTCTGGTAAAGGGTTGCACAAAGCAGGGGGGGGCATTCATACTTCCTTGAAGCTGTAAGCAGCTACATTAGTTTGGAACTGTTCATACAATAAGGAATCGAATGTCCAGCGAAAGCCAAGCATCGATAGATCATAAGCTGGTCAGGCGTGTTCAGGAAGGTGATAAAACCGCCTTTGATCTGTTGGTTAAGAAATACCAGCATAAAATTATTGGCCTGATCGGACGGTATGTGTACGACCATCACGAAGCGATGGATGTCTCTCAGGAGGCATTTATCAAAGCCTACCGGGCGCTGCCTAAATTTCGTGGTGACAGTGCTTTTTATACATGGCTGTACCGGATTGCGATTAATACCGCAAAAAATCATCTGGTAGCCAAAGGGCGCAGGCCTCCGGATATGGATGTCGATGTTGATGATGCCCATCACTTTGAGGGTGATAGTGGGTTAAAAGATATTGAGACCCCGGAAAATAGTTTATATCGGGACGAACTGGCCAGAGTGGTCAGGGATGCGATGGACAAGCTTCCTCAGGATCTCAGAGCGGCTCTGTCGCTGCGAGAGTTTGACGGGCTGAGTTATGAAGATATTGCTCAGATTATGGACTGCCCTGTCGGTACAGTGCGTTCACGCATATTCCGGGCGCGGGAGGCGATTGATAAAGAGATAGCCCCTTTATTGAATTGAAACGATGATTTTATAGTTGTACCAGACCTTTGAATTGAATTGTTTAATGAGAATTATTGGTGGAATGACTTCACCATAGGCTGTTAAACAGATACTTAATCCGTTAGGAGTTGGCTAATGAGCGAACAACCCAAAGAAGCTCTTTCTGCATTGATGGACAATGAAGTTGGTGACTTTGAGTTACGCAGCCTGTTGAAGCAGAGTGCTGATAATAATGAGCTGTCTGGCCAGTGGCAACGCTATCATGTGGCCAGTTCACTACTGAAAAATGAACAACTGGGTTCCGGTGATATCAGTGCAGCTGTTATGGATGCGATCGATGCTGAACCTGCATTAAAGATGGACGCTGTCGACACCTCAGCGAATGACGGGATTTCCGGTAAGAGCTTCTTTAAGCCGCTGATCAGTATGGCGGTTGCCGCGTCTGTTACCGCGGTTGTTATATTGGGGGGGCAGAACTTTGCTATTAATTCACCTCAGCCGGTCGATACCGGCCTGGCTCAGGCGCCACAACCCAGTACAACGATCGTACAGCCTGGTTTTACACCTTCCCGGGATCTGATGAGAGCACAGTTTGGTGCACCACGCATATCACATCAGACTGATAACAGTGATAAGAATATTATTCGTTTTAATGCCGGACTGAATAGTTATATCCAACAGCACAATGTACTGCGTCAGGGGAAACTGGTGAGCTCTTCACCTGGCTGGATTCCGGAGGGTTATGCTCCTGTTAAGAATGCCATGGCTCCGGGTGCTGAGCTGACAGTATTCAGTAACGGCGTCAACTCCTTTACCCTGAGTATTGAACGAACGGGTGATGTCACTGTTCCTGAAGGCGCCACGCAGATGGGCAATATGGTTGCGATTGGTAAGAAAGTTGATCAGTTTTTTGTGACCGTGGTGGGCGATGTTCCTCTGATGGTTGCCGACCGTGTGGCTAACTCCATTGAGAAAATACAGTAATTAATCATGCTTGAAGAAAATGGCCGTGTAGTACGTCTCGAATCCGGACTGGTCTGGGTCGAGACGATTAAGCAGAGTGCCTGCTCCAGTTGTAGTGCTCAAAAGGGATGCGGGCAGCGTCTTCTGGCCAGGATTGGTGATGGTAAGCGGATGGAGATTCAGGTTGATAACCCTCAGCACCTTGAAGTAAAGGTAAATGATGAGGTCACCTTAGGTGTTGGCGAGAGATCATTTCTCACTGCATCATTTCTGGTTTATCTTCTGCCTCTGTTGGTGATGTTTATTGTTGCAGTGTTGGCGCAGGGTTACGGCCTCTCTGAGCCTGAAGTGATAGTCAGTGCGGCATTAGGCCTGGCAGGCGGATTTTTGTTAACCCGATTTATCTCTGGCCGAATAAGCCGGAGCTGCAGTTACCGGCCGGTGCTGCTTCGCAGAATCTGATTTACATGTAGTAATAACTGATATACAGGACAAACAATATGAAACTAGTCAGAGCGACTTTTAGTCTGGTTCTTTTCTGGTTGTGCGTGAGCAGTGCGTATGCTGCACTGCCAGAGTTTAAGGATCTGGTTAAGCAGGCTTCTCCTGCTGTGGTCAATATTAGTACGGTCCAGCAGATTTCGACTCATGCTCGGGGTGTGCCGGATATGCAGCTTCCGGATGGCCAGGATATCCCGGATATCTTCCGTCATTTCTTTCGTATCCCTGAGGGATATGGCAATCCTCCACGCCATAAAGCGCCGCAATCTCTGGGGTCTGGCTTTATTATTTCAGAGGATGGCTACATTCTGACCAATCACCATGTTGTGGCTGATGCGGATAAAGTAATTGTTCGGTTGAGTGACCGGCGGGAGCTTGAAGCGAAGATAATCGGTTCCGATAAACGCTCAGACGTTGCATTGTTGAAAATAGATGCAACGGACCTTCCTGTGGTTAAAATTGGTGACTCGGATAAGGCTGAAGTGGGTGAGTGGGTGCTTGCTATCGGCTCTCCCTTCGGCTTTGATCACTCTGTTACCGCCGGTATTATCAGTGCGACGGACAGAAGTCTGGCAAATGAAACCTACGTGCCTTTTATCCAGACTGATGTTGCTATCAATCCAGGCAATTCGGGAGGCCCGCTGTTTAATATGGAAGGGGAGGTGATCGGTATCAACTCTCAGATCTATACCCGTTCAGGTGGTTTTATGGGATTGTCATTTTCGATCCCTATGAATGTTGCCATGGAAGTCATGGACCAGTTGAAGGATAAAGGTAAAGTCAGCCGGGGTTGGCTGGGTGTTATTATTCAGGAAGTCAGCCGGGATCTGGCGGAGTCTTTCGGTCTGGATAAGCCTGGCGGTGCACTGGTCGCAAAAGTCTTGCCAGACAGCCCGGCAGAAGCGGCGGGTATTCGTGACGGCGATATTATCTACAGCTTTAACGGTAATATGATAGATCGCTCAGGTGATTTGCCGCATCAGGTTGGACGTATCTCTCCAGAAACCGATGCTAAAGTGGGGATTGTCCGCGATGGTAAGAAACAATCTGTTACTGTGACTATCGGTTTGTTACCGTCACAGGGCGAAGAGCTTAAAGCATCAGCCCGGCAGGAAGAGAAAGCATCAGCCAACCGCCTGAATATTCAAGTCAGTGCTCTGGATGATCAGTTGCGTGAACGTCTCAGTGTTACTGAGGGGGTTGTGGTCCGTCAGGTAGAAAGTGGTGCTGGCGCTGATTCTGGTTTGATGGTTGGTGATGTTATTACCATGCTTAATGGTAAAGAGATCAATTCAGTTGAAACATTTGCCAGCACTGTTGAAGCATTACCGGATAACAAGGCGGTGCCGATGAGAATCGTGCGTCGTGGCAGTCCGATGTTTATCCCCCTTAAACTCAAATAGACCGCTGTGATTCAGAGGGGCCTCAGGCCCCTCTGTTTATTTGCAGATCTGTTGCTCTTTGATGGTCGTTACAGTTGAAATACGGTACACTTGCCCGCTTCAGAATTGCGCCCTAACAATGGGGTTGCATGGTTAAATTTATTAGCTGGTGATTCCGTAGTGAGTAAGCTCGAACACATTCGTAACTTTTCGATTATTGCCCATATTGACCATGGTAAGTCGACCCTGGCTGATCGCTTTATTCAGACCTGCGGTGGGCTGTCAGAGCGTGAGATGGAACAACAGGTTCTCGACTCTATGGACCTGGAGCGTGAGCGCGGAATCACGATCAAAGCGCAGAGTGTTACTCTGAACTACACGGCTAAAGATGGCAAAGTTTATCAGCTCAACTTTATCGACACCCCCGGGCATGTAGATTTCAGCTACGAGGTGTCCCGTTCACTGGCTGCCTGTGAAGGTGCTTTGCTGGTTGTTGATGCGGCTCAGGGGGTTGAGGCTCAATCGGTTGCAAACTGCTATACCGCACTTGAGCAGGGACTGGAAGTATTGCCCGTTCTCAATAAGATGGATCTGCCGCAGGCCGAGCCTGAACGGGTTCGGACTGAGATTGAGGAAGTAATCGGCATTGATGCTGAGAACGCTGTCGCCTGTAGTGCTAAAAGTGGATTAGGTATTGATGATGTTCTCGAGTCCCTGATCAAATATATACCACCACCAGAGGGTGACCCGGAAGCTCCTTTGCAGGCACTGATTATTGACTCCTGGTTTGACAACTATCTGGGCGTTGTGTCGCTGGTCCGGGTAAAGCAGGGCACCCTGCGTAAGAAAGATAAAATTCTGATCAAGTCTAATCGCCAGGTGCAGCCCGTTGACGGTGTGGGTATTTTTACCCCTAAGCGTACCGAAACCGGAGTGCTCCGTGCCGGTGAAGTAGGTTACGTTGTTGCCGGTATCAAGGATATTCATGGTGCGCCGGTAGGCGATACCATTACCCACGCAAAAACGCCTGATGTAGAAACCCTGCCCGGGTTTAAGCGGGTTCAGCCTCAGGTTTATGCTGGTCTGTTCCCGACCAGTTCCGATGATTATGAAGACTTTCGTGAAGCGCTGGATAAACTGACGCTCAATGATGCTTCCTTGTTCTTTGAACCCGAATCGTCTGATGCTTTGGGCTTTGGTTTCCGTTGTGGTTTCCTCGGCATGCTGCATATGGAGATCATTCAGGAGCGCCTGGAGCGGGAATACGATCTGGATCTGGTTACCACCGCGCCAACAGTGGTTTATGAGCTGCTACTGACCAATGGTGATGTGGTTCAGATTGACAGTCCGTCAAAACTTCCGGATCCGGGCTCAATCAAAGAGATGCGTGAGCCTATAGTAGAAGCCAATATTCTGGTGCCTCAGGAGTATCTCGGACAGGTTATCGGTCTCTGCGTTGAAAAACGCGGGGTACAGAAAAATATGAATTTTGTCGGCAACCAGGTTCAGGTCTCCTATGAACTGCCGATGGCAGAAGTGGTGCTGGACTTTTTTGACCGGCTTAAGTCTGTCAGCCGGGGTTATGCTTCACTGGAGTATAACTTTGTCCGCTTTGAGCCTGCTCAACTGGTACGGCTGGATATTATGATCAACGGCGAAAAAGTTGATGCGCTGGCGGTCATTCTGCATAAAGACAATGCCCCTTATCGTGGCCGTCAGTTGTGTGAAAAGATGAAAGAACTGATTCCCCGGCAGATGTTTGACGTCGCAATACAGGCTGCTATAGGTGGGAAAATCATCTCCCGGACTAACGTAAAAGCACTGCGCAAGAACGTAATTGCTAAGTGTTATGGTGGTGATGTAAGTCGTAAGAAAAAGCTGTTGCAGAAACAGAAAGAAGGTAAGAAACGAATGAAGCAGGTGGGAAGGGTTGAGATACCTCAGGATGCCTTCCTTGCAGTTTTGAAAGTTGATAGTTAGGACATATTTGCATGGATTTTGATTTTGCACTGATATTGGTGATACTGACCTTTTTAGCTGCGCTGGGATGGGTATATGACCGTGTGGCGCTGGCCGGGGCACGTAAGGCACGGATTGCAGCTGCTCAACATGCGGGTGGTCAGTTGCCTGAGGCAACACTGGAACAGTTGAACAAAGAGAATGGAATTGTTGATCTGTGCCGCTCGCTGTTTCCGGTATTGCTGGTTGTTCTGATTCTTCGCTCATTCATTGTTGAACCGTTTCAGATCCCCTCCGGCTCAATGAAACCGACGCTTAAAATCGGCGATTTCATTCTGGTTAACAAGTGGCACTATGGCTTTCGCCTGCCGGTGATCGGTACTAAGATCATTCCTATGAATGAACCTCAGCGGGGCGATGTGGTGGTGTTTAAATATCCCAAAGACCCGAGGGTAAATTATATCAAGCGGGTAGTGGGGTTGCCGGGGGACCGGGTTGGTTATCAGGATAAAACGGTTTACATCAATGGTCAGCCTCAGTCTCAGACGCTACTGGAGCAGCTGCCACCTAAGAATCCTCAGTTGCTGCTGATTGATGAGACGCTGGGTGATGTCAGCCATCAGATTTACCGGGATGTTGCCCCGCCTCGCAGACCTTCTGAGTGGGTAGTGCCTGAAGGACATTATTTCGTCATGGGTGATAATCGCGATAACAGTAACGATAGCCGCTTCTGGGGTTTTGTGCCTGATGAGTTACTGGTTGGAAAAGCATTTGCAGTCTGGATGCACTGGCAGGACTTTTTTACCCTGCCGGATTTCAGTGATGTACGTACTATCCATTAAAAGGAAAACAGGGGTAAGTTATGTCAATACGATATAGACAGCGGGGCGTGTCATTTTTCTCACTGATGATCATTCTGATTGTTGCGGGGATCTTTTTCGCGGTCGGAATGAAGCTGTTTCCTGCGTACTGGGATCACGGTCTGGTGACCTCAATGATGGAAGAGCTGGTTGCCGAGCCTGAAACGGCAAAGGACTCTCCAACGGCTACCCGGCTTAAGATTTCCAAGCGTCTGCGAATCAATCAGGTTCATCTGCCGGTTCAGGAAGCGATTAAAATCCAGGAGAAAGAGGGCGTGAAAACTCTGACTCTGCAATATGATGTAACTGTACCTATGTTTTATAATGTTGATGCTGTGGTTAAATTCCACGAACAATATGAAGTGATTATCCGTTGATTATTAAGCCTGCAACCGACCTGGCCAAGAAGCTGGGTTATCAGTTTAAAGATGAGAGCATGATTGAACTGGCTCTCACCCACCGTAGCCACGGGAAACGTAATAACGAACGGTTAGAGTTCCTGGGGGATTCGATCCTTAATTTTGTTATTGCAGAAGCGCTTTACCAGCGTTTTCCTGAGGCAAAAGAGGGGCAGCTGAGTCGGCTGCGGGCGCAGTTGGTGAAAGGGGAAACCCTGGCAGAGCTGGCGCGGGAGATGAAACTGGGTGATTATCTGCGGTTGGGGTCCGGTGAGCTTAAAAGCGGAGGCTATCGCAGGGATTCTATTCTGGCGGATACCGTTGAAGCGATCATTGGAGCTATCTATCTTGATAGTGATATGGAATGTTGCCGGCCCTATATTCTCCGCTGGTATCAGTCCCGTCTGGAACAAACCTCCCTGCTTGACACGCAAAAGGATTCGAAGACCCGGTTGCAGGAGTTTCTGCAATCGCGTCGAGCACCCTTGCCTGACTATGAGCTGCTATCCGTTAGCGGTGAGGCCCATAAACAGACCTTTGAGATCCGCTGTGCCGTAACACTACTGGACCAGCCAACCGACGGTCTTGGCAGCAGTCGTCGCCAGGCTGAACAAAACGCAGCCAAAAAGGCGCTTGATAAGTTGAAGGTAGTTAAACAATGAGTCGCGACCTGAGTTATCTGTTAGACCAGCCCAACGAAAATCAACGGTGTGGATTTGTAGCCATTGTCGGTCGCCCGAATGTGGGAAAGTCGACTCTGATGAACAATATTCTCGGGCAGAAGCTGAGTATCACTTCCCGTAAACCTCAGACAACCCGGCACCAGATTGTTGGTATCAAAACTGAAGGTGATATGCAGGCGGTTTATGTTGATACCCCCGGGCTGCATAAAGATCAGGATAAAGCGATAAACCGGTATATGAACAAAGCGGCCAGTTCGGCACTGCGCGATGTTGATGTGGTGGTATTTATTATTGATCGGACCGCGTGGACAGAAGAGGATGAGATCGTTTTCGAAAAACTGGGTGGTATTAAGTGCCCGGTAATTCTGGTGATCAACAAGATTGATCAGCTGGACGATAAAGAATCATTACTGCCTCATCTGGAAGAGCTCTCCAAGAAAATGGAGTTTCTGGAGATTATTCCGATATCAGCGAAGAACGGTACCAGTGTTGATCGCCTGGAAGCGGTTATCAATGAGCACTTGCCGAAAAGTATGCATTTCTACCCGGATGATCAGATCACCGACCGCAGCTCACGTTTTCTGGCGGCAGAGCTGGTACGTGAGAAGCTGATGCGTAATCTTGGTGATGAAGTTCCCTACGGTACTACGGTTGAGATTGAAGAGTTTAAACGTAATGACCGGGGTATTCTGATTATCAGCGCGCTGATTCTGGTTGAACGCGAAGGACAGAAGCGGATCGTTATCGGCGATAAGGGTGACAAGATCAAGGGCATCGGTCGGGACGCCCGTCTTGATATGGAAAAGATGTTTGATTCCAAGGTTATGCTTAACCTCTGGGTGAAAGTGCGCAGCAACTGGTCTGACGATGAGCGGGCTCTGCGCAGCCTGGGATATAACGATATAGAGTGATTAAAGGCAGCCGATGAGTTATCAGGTTGAAGCTCAGGCTGCTTATGTCCTGCATACCCGCCCCTACCGCGAAACCAGCCTGCTGGTTGATCTTTTCACCCTGGAGCAGGGCAGGGTCAGTGCGGTTGTCAAAGGAGCCCGCAGTCCCCGTTCCAGAATGCGGGCCATGATGCAGCCGTTCACCCCGTTGCAGATCAGCTGGCGTGGTCGTCATGAACTGAAAACCCTGACGCAGGCAGAGGCGGTAGCTGCGCCACTGTTTCTCAAAGGCAGTGCGCTGATCTGCGGCCTGTATGTCAATGAACTGCTTGAACGTCTCCTGCAACCCGCTGATCCCCACCCCCGCCTCTATGTCTATTATCAGTATGTGCTGAACGAACTTCTGGCTGCTAATGATATTGAGCTGGCGTTGAGAACCTTTGAACAACAATTGTTGCAGCAACTGGGTTATCAGTTTGATGTTCAGCTGTGTCAGCCTGAAAGGATATATCGGTATGATCCGGCGCAGGGGCTTGTCCCTGTTGCGGAAATAACGGATACCCAGAAACCTTATTGTTTCAGTGGCGATCAACTGCTGGGGATTGTTGCAGAACAGTACCATCGTCCTGAGATCCGCCGGGCGGCGAAGCGTCTGATGCGACTGGCGCTGGAAACCCAGATGGGCAGCCGGCCCCTGCGAAGTCGGGAGCTGTTACAGGGGTATATCCCAAAGAATATTCTTCCTGAGTTGTAAAGCTGCAAGCCATCTGTAAGCGCAGGATGTGAATCGCGTCTCAAACCTGCTGCCAGACTATTTCTCTGTGTGTGATTCTAGTAAGCTCTGCATATACCAATTACTATTTTTATTCCTGTATTCAGAAGAGGTTAACCGTGGTAGAGCCAAGCCGTTTGCTACTGGGTGTCAATATTGATCATATCGCTACATTGCGTCAGGCCCGGGGTACCCGTTACCCGGATCCGGTACAGGCAGCGGCGCTCGCAGAAGAAGCCGGAGCGGATGGTATTACCGTTCACCTGCGTGAAGACCGTCGTCACATTCAGGATCGCGATATCTACCTGCTGGCAGAAACTCTGCAGACGCGGATGAATTTTGAGATGGCTGTTACCGATGAAATGATCAGTATCGCTGAAAAAGTGAAGCCGGGCCATGCCTGCCTGGTGCCGGAAAAGCGCGAAGAGCTGACTACTGAAGGAGGACTGGATATCGTTGGCCAGCATGCCAAGGTAAAAGCTGCCTGTGATCGTCTGGCTGCAGCCGGTGTCGAGGTCTCTCTGTTTATTGATCCCGATAAACGCCAGATCGACGCCACCGTTGAGTGTGGTGCGCCGGTTATCGAACTGCATACCGGAGCGTATGCAGATGCGGAAACTGCGGCTGAGCAGAAAGCCGAACTGGCGCGGATCAGAGACGCTGCAGCTTATGCCTTCAGCAAAGGGCTGATTGTTAATGCCGGCCATGGTCTGAATTATCATAACGTTGAGCAGATCGCCGAAATTCCCGAGATTAATGAGCTCAACATTGGCCACGGTATTATCGCCCGGGCGGTATTTGTCGGTTTGAAAGACGCGATTACTGAGATGCGTCGCCTGATAATGGAAACGCAGGTGCGGGTGCAGCCTTTGCGGGACGCTATTCGTCAATGATTATCGGTGTGGGCACCGACCTGCTGGATATTCGTCGTATCGGTAAGGCGCTGCAACGTACTCCGCGCCTGGCCGAGCGTATTCTCACCGGGCAGGAACTGGAGCAATTCCACCGGGCATCGCAGCCGGTGAATTTTCTCGCAAAACGTTTTGCCGCAAAAGAGGCGGCGGTAAAAGCGTTAGGAACCGGTATCGGCAGGGGTATCAGCTGGCAGCATTTCAATATCACTTATGACCCATCCGGACGTCCGCTGGTGCAGCTGAAGGGGGGGGCACTGGAAAAAGCCGAACAGCTCGGAATCAGACAGATTCACATCTCTTACAGTGATGAAACCGATCATGTCGTTGCGTTCGCTGTGGCCGAATCCTGAAACTGCTTTGTTATTTACCTTCAGACCTCCGCTGTTATCTATTTTGATTGAGCTTTGACGTAACCCCCGGTACTATTTCGATTATTGTTTTTGGTATATAAAAACCTTTTTTAATGCTTTACGGTTATAAATATATATTCTGACCGAACAGTGGCGGGTATGCAGGCTTATGAGTATGAACTTTCCAACTATTGAAGATTATGTGGGTAATACGCCACTGGTGCGCCTGCAGCGGCTTGACGTTGGGCGTGGCAATACCGTGCTTTGTAAGCTGGAGGGTAATAATCCCGCCGGCTCGGTAAAAGATCGCCCGGCGATGACTATGATTCAGCTGGCCGAACAGCGTGGTCTGATAAAACCCGGCGATACACTGATTGAAGCGACGTCAGGAAATACCGGTATCGCTTTGGCAATGGCGGCAGCAATCAAAGGCTACAAAATGAAGCTGATCATGCCGGAGAACAGCAGTGAGGAGCGTAAAACCTCGATGACTGCCTATGGCGCGGAGCTGATCCCGGTAACCAAAGAACAGGGGATGGAAGGGGCACGTGATCTGGCGCTGCAGATGCAGGCTGAGGGTAAAGGGGTCGTACTTGATCAGTTTGCCAATATGGACAATCCTGAAGCGCACTACCGTGGCACCGGGCCGGAACTCTGGCAACAGACCGGTGGACGGATTACTCATTTTGTCAGCTCTATGGGGACTACTGGAACGATTATGGGGACCTCCCGCTATCTGAAAGAGCAAAACCCTGCTATTCAGATTGTCGGCTTGCAGCCGGCTGAGGGAGCCGCTATTCCCGGTATTCGTCGCTGGCCGGAGGAGTATCTGCCAAAGATATTTGATGCATCCCGGGTCGACCGGGTAATCGATATCACTCAGGATGAGGCCGAGCAAACCATGCGCGACCTGGCGCGTCAGGAAGGTATTTTCTGTGGTGTTTCGTCTGGTGGTGCTGTCGCTGGCGCGCTGCGATTAGCCCGTGAAGTGGAAAATGCTATTATCGTATGCATCATCTGCGACCGGGGAGATCGTTACTTATCCACAGGGGTATTCAACAGTTAAACCAGAATGAGTGGGCCTTAACGGTTTTCGCTCACTGACACGCTCCGGCCCGTGCCGGAGCTTTGTTTTAACTGGCGCGAGGCCGTATGTTGATGATGTATGTCTGGTCTGAGAACATAAGCCCCGGACTGTGCTGGTATAAATACCACTTAATCCGTTACCTATGGCAAGTTGCCAGTCCATCAAGTCACGGCTGGCTAGTCTTTGAATATTCCCGAATTACATCACACATGCCCGCTGTCAGGGTTTGCAGATCTTTATCGGACATCACATAGGGCGGCATCACATAGACCTGTTTACCGAAGGGGCGTATCCAGATCCCCCGCTTAACAAACAGTGGTTGAATATCGGCAGTCACCACCGGTTGCTTCATCTCCACCACCCCGATTGCGCCTAAACAGCGGACTTCAGTGACCGAGTCCAGTTCAGCGCAGGGAGCCAGTCCCTGTTTAAGCTGCTGTTCGATGCGGGCAATATTGCTTTTCCAGTCTAACTCCCGCAACAGTTTGAGGCTGGCATTCGCGACGGCACAGGCCAGTGGATTACCCATAAACGTGGGGCCATGCATAAAGCATCCGGCTCCCCCGGCGGAGATCGTCTCACCCACTTCGGTCGTGGTCAGGGTGGCGGCCAGTGTCATGTAGCCACCGGTGATCGCTTTACCCAGGCAAAGAATATCGGGGGTGATATCGGCATGGTCACAGGCAAACAGTCTGCCGCTGCGGCCAAAGCCGGTGGCAATCTCATCCGCAATCAGCAGCAGATTGTAATCATCGCAGAGCTGGCGCGCTTTTTTCAGATATTCTGGGTGATAGAAACGCATCCCCCCGGCGCCCTGAACAATTGGTTCCAATATCAGTGCCGCGATCTCATGGTGATGATCAATAACTAATTGTTCCAGTTCGTTGCAATCGTTTTGATCCCAGGGCTGACCATATTTAACCTGTGGGGCCGGGGCAAAAAACTGCTGCGGCAGCACACCGCTGAAGATCTCGTGCATACCGGTCACCGGATCACACACTGACATCGCTCCAAAGGTATCGCCGTGATAACCGTTCCGGATGGTGAGCAGCCTGTGTTTTTCGGGCTTACCTTTGGCATGCCAGTACTGGATCGCCATCTTCAGTGCCACTTCAACGGCTACCGAACCGGAGTCAGCCAGAAAGACTTTCTGCAGTGGTTCCGCAGTCATCTCCACCAGTTGTCGACAGAGTTCTATTGCTGGTTCATGGGTCAGGCCGCCAAACATTACATGGGATACTTTATCGATCTGCTCATGGGCAGCAGCATTCAGCGAAGGGTTGTTATAACCATGAATGACTGACCACCAGGATGCCATGCCATCGATCAGTTCGGTGCCATCTGCCAGTGTCAGCCGGACGCCCTCCGCTGAAACCACTGGATAAGCAGCCGGTGGATTGATCATCGAAGAGTACGGGTGCCAGATATGTTGCTGGTCAAAACTGATCTGTTCGCTGGAGATGCTCATGTTATGCCTTGTGAGTGATGCTCTGAAGAGTGTGCTCTTAATGAAAAACCGGGCTATTACAGCCCGGTTTTAAGCAGAATGCAAACCCGCCGGTTTATTCCGGCAGGCAGATCTCGTTACGAATGACCGCCTGCAGTGTGCGGAAGAACAGCAGGGCTATCACGACGGTTGCAAGACTGAGGAGTCCCAGCGCCAGATAGTAATAAAAGGGTTGTCCCAGGTTTATATACATCAGTTGGGCCGCAATGGCGGATGCGGCCAGCGGGAATGAATATGCCCACCAGGACATAAAGAACTTAATACGGCTAAAGCGGGGCACCTGGCTCAACAGCAATAGCAGCAAAAACATTGCAGAATAAAACAGAATCCTGGCAAAACTGTCCAGTGTCCCGGTGAGTTTGATGTAGGAGATAAAGCCGACAGCTGGCGGTGCAATCAGAATAAACATGGTGGGCAGCAGTTTCTCCGGCATCGGGTCATGAAACATCATGCGGTTTAATACCAGTGTTTTCAGTACGATCCAGTAGACGATACCGATCGAAAAAAAGAACCAGCTGAGCTCAGTATAGCCATGCTCGACACCGGCAATAGGTACCAGAATATTACCCACAACCGGGATGAACCAGGACGGGGTCATATGGGTGACCTGAAATTTCACATGATGGATCCACTGGTTCAGAACATACACCGTCAGCATCAGGTGCAGAACTGTACCAGCGCTCCAGAGCATGAATGACAATCGCTCTGACAGAGTCAGGGTTGCAATACTCAGCAGGATCATGCTGATGCTGAATGCGGGGAAAAAGCTGAGCTTAATCGGGTGCTGAAACTCTTCCAGTACTGCGGATTTTCTCAGAATAATTTTCAGCAGATAGACCACCGCCAGAATCAGAAACAGGCCGGCGGTCAGGGTGAGCAGCAGGTGGCCAACGATGGCCGGCGCACCAAAAACAGTGTTCGCCTTTTCCCAGACCAGAGTCAGACCGGCCATACCCATAATCATCGCAAAAAAGGTGACAGGGAAATGCTCCAGCTTTGATGCGGCGAACTGTTCTGACAAGTTACTCATATGATTCTATCTCGATGACCGGGAATTAATATTAGTAGTTTCTAATATATTAATTTATTCATTAATCAAAATCTAATTAAATTTTTTTCACCCTTTCAGCTCTGTTTCAGATTGCAATTTTATAGTGGACACAACTTCAGAGGGGAAGCGAATTGAGGTCAACAGTACCAGACCCCGGTGAGGCAACCTGAATACTATTTAATACTGAATCAATGAGAAAGGGTGATCTATGAAAATTAAAACTTCGATTAAACCGATGACTGCTGCTGCAGGTGTTGCTCTGCTGACTGGACTGGCAATGATGCCGATTTCAAATGCGGCATCTCATAACCCGTTTGCGGCGCAGGATCTGACTTCCGGCTATGAAGTGGCTGGCAACGATAAAGGTGCGGAAGGCAAGTGTGGTGAAGCTAAATGCGGCGCCGATAAAAAGGCTAAGGCTGACGCGGAAGCCACGTGCGGCGCCGATAAAAAAGTCAAAGCTGATGTCGAAGGCAAGTGTGGTGAAGCGAAGTGTGGCGCCGATAAAAAACCAGCTCAGGGTTGATCGCTGATCTGAAGTCTCTCAGGCCCCTCTGAGGAGGGGCGTTTATTAACAGAGAAAACGAGTAAGGGATAAATCATGAATAATGAAACCTTTCAGGTATCCGGAGCAGGTCTTGGCTTTCGTCGCTGTATGACCGAAACCCTGGCACAGGTCGATGCTGCACAGATCGACTTTCTGGAAGTCGCACCGGAAAACTGGATGGGGTTAGGGGGGCGGTTCGGTCGTGCGTTTCGCGAATATACCGAGCGTTATCCTTTCGTTGCTCACGGTTTGTCTCTTTCACTGGGTGGACCCTCTCCACTGGATACAGCGTTTCTCCATAAGCTGAAACAGTTTTTGACGAGTCACAATATCCGTGGTTACTCAGAGCATCTTAGCTATTGTACCGATGATGGACATCTGTATGACCTGATGCCGATCCCCTTTACCGAGGCTGCAGTCAGGCATGTGGCAAAGCGGATTGAGCAGACACAGGATATTTTGCAGCAGCGTATCGCGATTGAGAATGTTTCCTTCTATGCGGCTCCCGGTGCAGAGATGACCGAGCTGGAATTTCTGCTGGCGGTATTGAAAGAGGCGGACTGTGATCTGCTGCTGGATGTGAACAACATCTACGTTAACAGCGTTAATCATAACTACGATGCCACTGCATTTCTGGCACAAATACCGGGTGAACGGATCAGCTATATCCATGTGGCCGGGCACTATAATGAAGCGGACGACCTGCTGGTGGATACCCACGGTGCTGACGTTATCGATCCTGTCTGGGCACTGCTACAGCAAAGCTATGATCTGTTTGGTGTTAAGCCAACCCTGCTGGAGCGGGATTTCAATATTCCGCCGATGGATCAGTTGCTACAGGAACTGCATACCATTCGTGATCTTCAGCGTCGGGCTCTGCCTGTGAGCGCAGAGGAGTTTCGTTATGCACAAATCTGATAATAGCTTTATTGAACTGCAGCATCAGTTTGCCGCGCATATCCGTAATCCGGAAAAGCATCCCAAACCAGCGGGGATTGAAGAGCGGCGCATGGCGATCTACCGGGAGCTGTTCTTTAACAATATTGAAGGCTTTATCAGCGGCGGATTTCCGGTACTCAGATCAATTACCCGGGAGCAGGACTGGTTGCAGATGGTACGTAATTTTTTTGATCAGTATCACTGCGATACGCCCTATTTTCTTGAAATAGCAGAAGAGTTTCTGACCTGGCTTAACAATCAGCGTAACCCGGAAGCATGGGATCATCCGTTTATGCAGGAGCTTGCTCATTACGAATGGGTTGAGCTGGCGCTGGATACATCGGAGGCCAGGCTGAGTGATGTGGCAGTGGATGGCAGAGGTGATCTTCTGCAGGGGCATCCGTTGCAGTCGCCACTGGCCTGGTCGCTGATGTACCGATTTCCGGTTCATCGGATCGGCAAGCACTATCTGCCGGAACAATCACCGGAGCAGGCCACCTATCTGATGGTCTATCGTAATCGCGAAGAGCAGGTAAAGTTTATGGAGATCAATCAGCTCACGGCGCGCCTGCTCTACCTTCTCAGTGAGAACAGCGATCTGAGTGGTACGCAGGTGTTACAGCAGATAGCGGCAGAGATGCGACACCCACAGCCTGAGCAGATAGTTGCTGGCGGGTTGAGCGTGCTACAGAAACTTCGGGATAAAGATATCATTTTAGGGACTCAGCGATAACCGCTGAGAGGGTAGGACTGACTATGGCTAACACGCTAATGAAACATACTAACGCACTGCATGATCAGTTGGATAAGACCCGCCTTTTCGAGGGCATTGCTCCTCTGCTGTTGCGTTTATATTTGGCACCGGTATTGATGCAGGCGGGTTATACCAAACTTTCACACTTTGACGATACTGCCGCCTGGTTTGGTAATCCTGATTGGGGACTGGGATTACCGATGCCGGAAGTGCTGGCAGCACTGGCGTCAGGGACAGAGTTCTTTGGCGGCATGCTGTTGATCGTCGGTCTGGCGACCCGCTGGGTCTCAGTTCCGCTGATGGTCACTATGATTGTCGCGGCTCTGACGGTACATATCGATAATGGCTGGCTGGCGATTGCCGACCGTACCAGCTGGCTGGCAAATGATCAGGTTATCGAAGCGGGTGAGCGACTGGGCCGGGTTAAAGATATTCTGAAGGAACATGGTAACTACGACTGGCTGACGGGCAAAGGCTCTGTGGTAATCCTGAATAACGGCATCGAGTTTGCTGCCACGTACTTCATTATGTTGCTGAGTCTGTTCTTTACCGGTGGCGGTCGTTATTTCAGCATCGATTACTGGTTGGCTCGCCGGTTTCGTACGGCAGATAAGGGGTAATCCGGTTATTGAAAATGATTCAATGTAAGGCTCTCAAATAATGCTCTCAAGTAATGCTCTCGAGTAAGGCTCTCAGGGGCGGCTATTCAGTACCCTTTTCAGCAGCGCTATGCGCTGCTTTTTTTTGCCTGTTATCGAGGCGATTAGCCGTTATTGATCAATCGATATGCCGTTCACCTGAACCGAAGACTCGTTGATTACCCAGCGAATATTGAGATCGTACAGGCGGATGCCATACTCCCGCTGCTCCGGTTTGTTTTTGTGGTAAGCGGGACGAGGGTCACACAGCAATACCTCTTCAATCTGTTGCTGCAATGGCTGGTTCAGCCGCGCAGTATGCTGCTGCAGCGCGATTTCGGCGTCTGCGGAAAATGTAACCGGCAGATCCAGCGTTTCGATCTGACCGGCAAGGTCAAAGCTGGCATCCGTAATGATATCTGAGTAGGGCAGGTAAGGCTTAATATCAATGATCGGTGTCTGATCCAGCAGGTCTGCACCACTGACATCGAGAAACACTTTACCCTCTTCAATCCGTATCGCTTCTAATTTCACTGGTGATAAGCCAACCGGGTTTGGTCGGAAAGGCGATCTGGAGGCCAGCACTCCAAGTTTTTCATTGCCGCCGAGCCGGGGAGGACGCACCAGAGGAGACCAGCCTTTGTCCACACAGGCGCTGAAAATAAACAGCAGCCATATATGGCTGCACTGCTCCAGCCCCCTGACAGCGTCAGGGCTGTTGCAGGGCGGCAATAATTCAATTGTGGCGGTCATCGAACCGGCCAGGCCCGGCTGTCGGGGAATACCAAACTTTTCTTTATAGCCGCTATGGATAATGGCTATCGGTTCGAATGTTATTGTGGAGTTCATTTTCAGAGATCTTTATGTCGGTAAAAGAGCCGCGCCCAGTCACAGTGATGGCCGGGCACGGGGGTGTAAGGCTTATTTTGCCCCCTGTTTCAGTTCAGAGCCACCGGTTCATCGGATGATCGTTCAGTTTTTTTCTCCTCAGACGCGGTTTCTGATCGTTCATTTCCCGGCTCTTCACTATGTTCCCGGATATCTTGTGGCTCCATCACATCGGGTTCTGTTCTCTCTTTGATGGGGGAGCGGTGTTCTATTGGGCTCAGGCTGCTCCAGTAGCGGGAGCTTTTTTCAGCCTGCTCACCCAGTCGGTGAATATGGCTGAGTGAATCCAGCAGATCGGTACCCTCATCAGGACTCAGACGTCCAGCGATCATCGCATCCAGTACATGTTGTTTTATCTTTTGATATTTCTTCTCCAGTTTATGCAGAACCTTGCGAGTTTCTGAAGACGATATGTGTGAATCATCGTCTATCATTGCGGCATCCAGCATCTTAGTGGTGATTTTTTTCAGCTCGTAGATATCTTTCTGCGTATTACTATCGCTGATCTGACTGAACCGCTCACTGTAGTCGACAATCAGACCTGACAGGCGGGCCATTTCATTGAAGTAGCGTGCTATCCGCATAGCGCTTGGCAGAATTTCAGAGCTTTCTTCGCTAAGCTGCTGCTGTGCCAGTTTTTGGTTGAACTTTCCTATCTCGACTATCAACTTATTAATAATCTGCGCCTGTGATCTGATATGGGCACTATCCGATGTCTCTGCGCTGATCGCCTGCTTGGCAAGGGTGCTTGCCATCCGGCTGACACGGCTTAATTCGCGGGTCATCGCATCGATAGCTAAAGGAGGCGTTTCGAGAATGTTTTTATCCAGATAGCGCGCTTTAGCCAGATCTTCATCGCCACGACTGAACCGTGCCTTGAGAAACTCAACCATCGGTGTGGTAATCGGCCACATGATCAGCACCCCGAGAACATTAAACAGCGTGTGGAACAGTGCCAGCAGGATAACCATATCGATGGTCTGATTAAGACCTGAATGGTTAATTGCGTCAGCCAGAGCGATCAGCAGGAGCAGCCCTACGGCACCGGTAATCAGGTTAAAGAACACATGAGCACAGGCGATCCGTTTGGCATTAGATGTTGCTCCGATTACTGAGAGTGCCGCTGTGGAGGTGGTTCCCAGATTTGCGCCAATCACCAGTGCACCTGCTGCTGCCAGGGGAATTGCGCCGGTAGACGCCATCGACAGGGTGATTGCCATCGCGGCGCTGGATGACTGAATCAGCACTGTCATAACAAATCCCGCCAAAACAAATAGCGCGAGGCCATAACTGGTGGCACCAATGGCTTCAAAAGGGATGCTGTTTTCCAGTCCGGTAAAGGTGTCTTTGAGAAAAGAGAGACCGATAAAAAACAGACCAAAGCCGGTCAGACTGGTGCCCAGATAGGCGTAGCGTTTTTCACCTCCCACCAGACTCATTACGACCCCGAGGCCTATCATCGGCAGTGCAAAAGCACTTATTTTGAAATTGAAGCCGATGGTGGCGACCAGCCAGCCAGTCATGGTGGTACCGATATTACAGCCATAGATCACAGCAACGGACTGGCCCAGGTTCAGCAAGCCTGCATTCACAAAGCCGATAGTGGCCACCGTAACTGCGCTGGATGACTGCACCAGTGCGGTGATAGCGGTACCGGAGATCAGACCTCGCATGCGGGATCGGGTGGCCGCTTCCAGGGCCTTGCGCAGCGTCTGGCCTGCCGCGCGTTTGAGGCCGTTGGTCATCAGCTGCATGCCGAGCAGGAACAGGCCCAGACCGCCGATCAGGTCACCAATATTGCTCAGATCCATTGCGGACTCCTTACAGAGAAAGAACTGGCAGGTTTATTATTTTTTTCAATTTCAGAACTGAAAATAGCTCAAAATAGGAAAAGTTAACTTTTTGATTACACAGTAATAAAAGCTCCAAATCAGAATAAATGCAACTCTTTTGCAGTGCGGGCTATGATCCAGATATAAACCTTCTGACAGCCTGCTGCCTTGAGCACCCTGCTAATTTCTGCCGCAGTGGTGCCGGTGGTCATTACATCATCGACCACTGCGACAGAGAACGGTGGCGAACCGGTACAGTAAAAACTGTTGCGCAGGTTTTTACGACGGGCTTTGCGGTCCAGTTCTGCCTGATGCGGTGTATTTTCCTTTTTAATCAGCAGGCGGTTGTTAAACGGAATGTCTAAGTTGCGGGCGAGTTTTTTAGCCAGCAGAGCCGCCTGATTATATTGCCGTTCCTGTAACCTTTTTTGATGCAGGGGTACCGGGATAATCAGCTCAGGCATCGTTTTATCCTGTAGCTGCAGGCTGAGTAGCTCTGCCAGTGAGTTGAGGAGGTGGGCCTGGCCATTAAATTTTGCCAGCTGAATCAGCTGATCCACTGGAAAACGATACTCAAACGGTGCAATTACCTGGTCAAACGGCGGAGGCTTTTTCTGACAAGTCGGGCAGATAACCGGGGATAACTTACCGGTTACCGTCGGGTTAGCGCAGCGCTGGCAGGCAGAGCCTATCCAGGGGAGGTCTGCAAGGCATTCATGACAGACCGGGGTGTCGGATGTGGTGTTCAGACCACACAATATACAGCGCCTGATGTGGTTGATATTTATACAGTTGTTTTTCGTTTTTGTAATCATAGGTTGACAGATCCTTCTGTCGGATTAAAATTAGCTTCTTACTGAATCCCTTTCTTTGCGATCTATTACAGGATATACACAGCGATGCAACATAACCAGACAGAGATCCGACACGACTGGAGCGAGCAGGAAGTGCAGGCGCTGTTCGATCTGCCATTTAACGACCTGTTGTTTCAGGCTCAGCTGGTTCATCGTCAGAATTTTAATCCTAATGAAGTGCAGGTGAGCACTCTGTTGTCGATCAAAACCGGTGCCTGTCCGGAAGACTGCAAGTATTGCCCGCAGAGCGGACACTACAACACCGGCCTTGAGAAAGAGCGCCTGATGCAGGTTGAAGCTGTGCTGGAAAAGGCAAAGAAAGCCAAAGAGACCGGTTCAACCCGTTTCTGTATGGGGGCCGCATGGAAACACCCGGCCGACAAAGATATGCCCTATGTGATCGAAATGGTTAAAGGGGTCAAAGCGCTGGGTCTGGAAACCTGTATGACTCTGGGTATGCTGGATGAGGGTAAAGCTGGCCAACTGGCGGAAGCCGGTCTGGACTATTACAATCATAATCTGGATACCTCACCTGAGTTCTACGACAAGATTATCACTACCCGTTCCTTCCAGGACCGTCTTGATACACTGCATCACGTGCGTGAATCAGGCATGAAAATCTGTTCTGGCGGTATCCTTGGAATGGGTGAAACGGCGAATGATCGCATCGGCCTGCTGCGTCAGTTGGCAAACCTGCCGAAGCAACCGGAAAGCGTGCCGATCAATATGCTGGTTAAGGTGAAAGGTACGCCGCTGGAAAATGCTGACGACCTGGATAATCTGGACTTTATCCGCACCATCGCGGTGGCCCGCATCATGATGCCACAGTCTCATGTACGACTCTCTGCCGGTCGTGAAAGTATGAGTGATGAGATGCAGGCGATGACCTTTATGGCCGGAGCAAACTCTATCTTCTATGGTGAGTGTCTGCTGACAACACCGAACCCTGAAACTCATCGTGATCTGCAGTTGTTTAAGCGTCTGGGTATCAACCCTGAACAACGGATCTCCGACGCGGATGAAACGCAGGAGCAGGCGATTATCAAAGATCTGCAAAAACAGCAGGACGATTCGTTCTTCTATCAGGCCTGATTTATTCTACCCGCCGGGCTGTCACTGATAGCCCAAAAAGGATCTGACCATGTCTTTTGATCAGCTGGGCGCTGAATTGCAGGCGCGTAAAGAGCAGTCTCTGTATCGTCAGCGTCGCATATTACAAAGCCCACAAGCCGCAGAAGTGATTGTTGATGGCAAACCCTGTCTGGCATTCTGCTCTAATGACTATCTGGGCCTGGCAAATCATCCTGATGTTATCGCTGCCCTGAAAAAGGGGGCCGATACCTACGGCGTCGGCGGCGGAGCTTCGCATCTTGTGAATGGCCATAGCCAGGCGCATCATGCGCTGGAAGAGGAGCTGGCCGAGTTTACCGGTCGTCCCCGTGCCCTTTTGTTTTCCACTGGCTATATGGCCAATATTGGTGCGGTTAACGCCCTGTTGGATAAACGCGATGCGGTGTTTCAGGATCGCGTCAATCATGCGTCTCTTCTGGATGCGGGGCTGCTCAGTGGCGCACGCTTTCAGCGTTTTCTGCATAACGATGCTGATAATCTGAATACCCGTCTGCAACGCACCGATGCGCGGCGAAAGCTGGTGGTCTGTGATGGTGTGTTCAGTATGGATGGGGATCTGGCAGAGCTTCCCGCTATCTGTAAAACGGCTTCAGAGCATAATGCCTGGGTGATGGTGGATGATGCCCACGGGTTTGGCTGTATCGGACAGCAAGGGCGGGGCACTGCGGATCATTTTGGTCTGGGCGGTGATCAGGTGCAGGTATTAGTCGGCACGTTGGGTAAGTCGTTTGGTACTTCAGGCGCTTTTGTCGCCGGTTCTGAAGAGCTGATTGAAACCCTGATTCAACATGCCCGCACCTATATCTACACCACCAGTATGTCTCCCGCTATCGCTTCGGCGACCCGGGCCAGCCTGAAACTGTTGCAGCAGGATGAGTGGCGCCGGGAAAAACTTAACCACCTGATCGATCGTTTTCGCCGGGGCTGCGAGCAGCTGGGTTTGCCTCTGATGGACTCACCAACGCCGATTCAGCCGATTCTGGTGGGTGAGGCTGACCGGGCGATGGCGATCAGCGCCGCACTTGAGGCAAAAGGGATCTTTATCGGCGCTATCCGGCCGCCAACCGTCCCTCAGGGAGCCGCCCGGCTCAGGGTAACTCTCAGCGCCACCCACACCGATGAACAGCTTGACCGGCTGCTGGACGCGTTGGGTGAGGTGATGACAGGAAGAGAGACATGATGCTGTACTCAGAAACAGTCGGCAGTGCTGCAGGTAAACCGTTGGTGCTGCTGCATGGTTGGGGGATGCACAGTGGTATCTGGCAGACGCTTTTACCTTATTTACAGCAGGATTATTCTATTACCCTGATTGATCTTCCCGGATCCGGCCGCAGTGCAGGTTGTCAGTTGCAACCTTATAATCTTGATGCCGTTGTGTCGCAGCTGGTGGAGGTTGTTCCGGCATCAGCCCTGTGGCTGGGATGGTCGCTGGGAGGGGTTATTGCGATGGCTTTTGCGCAGCGTTTTCCTGAGCGTGTTAACGGCTTAATGACACTGGCGAGTTCGCCCTGCTTTGTCGAGCGTCCGGACTGGTCTTTTGGTATGGATGAAACGACTTACAGCCAGTTTGAACAGGACCTGGCCGCTAATCCGGCTAAGACCCTGCAACGGTTTAATATGCTGCAGGTACAGGGCAGTGCAACTGCCCGTAGCGATCTTAAAACACTGAAGCAGATTTTGTCCGAAGTACAACCGACAGCTCAGGCACTGATCGACAGTCTGGCGTTGTTGCGTGGTGATTATCGGCAGCTGTTTAGCAACACCTGTCTGCCGACAACGCATCTGCTGTGTCAGCTGGACACTCTGGCACCGGCGAGCATGTACGATGCGCTCAAAGCGTTGCAACCGGAAGCTCAGGTTGAGGTATTAGCAGAACAGTCTCACGTGGGCTTTCTGTCAGCGCCACAGACGCTGGCGGCAAAGATCCGGACCTTTACATGAGTACACAGTTTCTCAAACCGCAGATCGCAGAGTCATTCAGTCGGGCTGCGGTCAGCTATGACAGTGTTGCCCAGTTGCAGCGGCGAATCGGTCATAACCTGCTCAGTGATCTGACCCAGTCATCTGCAGAGGTGGTTCTGGATCTGGGATGCGGTACCGGTTATTTTTCTCCCTTACTGACAGAGCAGTTAAAGCCGCAGCAGCTGATCTGTTGCGATCTTGCCCTGGGGATGCTGGAGTATGCCCGTCAGACCCGGGTAACTCCCAATACCCTGTGGCTCTGTGGCGATGCAGAGCGCCTTCCATTAGCGGACAACTCGGTTGATCTGATCTTTTCTTCTCTGGCGATTCAGTGGTGTGAAGACCTTCCTGCATTGTTTAGTGAGGTCTCCCGTGTACTTAAGCCCGGAGGGCGGTTTCTCTTTAGTACTCTGGGGCCGGATACACTGTATGAGTTGCGGGAAGCCTGGTCGGCGGTGGATCGCTATCAGCATGTAAACCGTTTTGTCAGCTTTTCCAGCCTGCAGGCGGGTGCTGATCAATATCTTCGCAAGGTTGCGCTGAAAACGGCGCAAGAGGTGTTGCTCTATGATCAGCTGCGTGGTCTGACCACCGAACTTAAAGGGATTGGCGCACACAATATCAGTGCCGGGCGGCAGAACGGTCTGACCGGGAAAGCACGGATTAATGCCTTTAAGCTGGCGTATGAAGCATTCAGACGGCCGGACGGAAAACTACCGGCCACCTATCAGGTATTTTACGGCGAGTATATTAATGGCTAAGCGTACTTTCTTTGTAGCAGGAACCGACACCGATGTGGGCAAAACGCTGGTTTCAACCGGTTTGCTGGAAGCGGCCAATCAGCGGGGACTTTCGACTGTTGCGGTAAAACCGATCGCTGCCGGGTGCGAGCAGACAGATGAGGGATTACGAAACAGCGATGCGTTGCAGCTGCAGCAGGCCGCTTCAGTAAAACTGAGTTATGATCAGCTGAACCCTATCGCGCTGGAACCGCCTATCGCCCCGCACATTGCCGCTCAACAGGTGGGACGTCGACTGGACGCAGACCGGATAGCGGCACTGTGCCGCGGTGTCATGATGCAGCCGGCGGACTTTATGATTATCGAGGGGGCCGGTGGCTGGCGGGTGCCGCTGAATAATCGTCAGACCCTCGCCGATCTGCCTAAGCTGTTGCGCACGCCCGTGGTTCTGGTGGTGGGAATGAAGCTGGGCTGTATCAGCCATACCCTGCTAACGGTCGAAGCGATTGTGAAAGACGGTCTGCGACTTGCGGGTTGGGTTGCCAACCGGTCAGAACCGGAAATGAGTTGTTACAGCGAAAACCTGGAAACACTCAAATCGATGCTTGCTGCACCATTATTGGGTGAAATACCTCATATTGAGGACATTACTGCTCAAAATGTGGCCAGATATATCGATTTGGGACCTCTGCTGGATGGTTAATAAATGATCTGTGATGCTGTCTGGTCTATAATGGCTCTGAGTTAATAGTTAATACGGCAGAGTTTGTCGGCCTGACTGAATGAACATTGATGAAAAATTGATGATAAAGTCAGCAGACTGACGCAAAGTAAGCAGGTGTTTTTATGAATGTTACATCAGCACTGAGTACAGGCGTTCTGGGGTTAAACCGGGGACTGGATGGTGTTCAGAAAGCGGCGTCAGATATTGCCGGTGCAGGCAAGACCGATACACCGGAAGAGGGGACAGGTAAAGATCTGAACGAGTCCCTGGAAAACCTGGTTGTTGAAAAAAATGCCGTTGCTGCATCGACTAAAGTTGTCCAGTCCGTGGATGAGACCTTAGGCACGCTGATTGATATTCGTGCCTGACACAGGCTGCAGCTTTGCAGAGCGCAATTTAATCCACAGAGCATTATTTCCTGCAGGTTGTAAGGAGTCGGAGATAAAGTACAGGAGGTGAGAGAGATGCAGTTATACATAACTGCTAATTCACTTACTCTGAATGCAGCACAATCACTTAATAGTGCTGGCCGGGATCAATTCACGGCAACAGGCACCCTATTACCCTCTTCTTTATCCGGCACCGCAACACTTCAAACCTCTCCAGTCAGTAAACCTGTTGAACCTCCCGGTGCGGGTGCATCCATCGAGCAGGAAACCGCAGATCCGCAATTCAGCAACAATACGCGCGGTGAGTCAGAGTCTTTATCAGATACAGCCCCTCAGAAGGACGAGCAGCAGCTGATTCGAGAACTGGCTGCGCGTGATCAGGAAGTTCGTCAGCATGAGCTGAGCCATGCCGCTGCCGGTGGTCAGTTCGCCGGTGCTCCCTCTTTTGAATATCAGCGGGGGCCTGATGGCCGGTTGTATGCCGTAGGGGGGGAAGTCAGCATAGATACCTCTCCTGTTTCTAATGACCCTGAAGCGACGCTGGAAAAAGCAGAAGTGATTCTCCGAGCGGCGCTTGCAGTAGCCGATCCTTCACCTCAGGACCGTGCGATAGCTGCACGTGCCGCAGCAATGGCATCCGAAGCGAGGGCAGAACTTGCCCTGCAGAATCAGTCACCGGATAGCCGTGACCCTGAGCAGCAGGCCGATAAGCTCCGGGAGGAGCGTCGTTCTGAGGAACTGCAAAACCGCATTAAAGATCATCAGGAGCAGAGCGATAGTCAGTCTGAAAAACTGCAGGAGTTCAACAAACAGCTTGAGGCTGTAAATCGGAAATTTGCTGAGATTAATCAGCGGTTAATTGATGCCGGCGTGTTTAAGAAACTCTTCGAAGAGGGTTTTATTTTTGATGAGCGGGTATAAAAGCAGAGCGTCGTTTTTCTGCTTCGGGAAAGATGCAGAAGAAAACCAACAGACGTAAATCATCTTACCGCTACCCGATGTATAAACCTGATTTTTTACAATATCCGGGTCAGTCATAGTAATCTACTGTCGACGTTTTCAATTATTCAGACTATAAGAAAGGTCTGGCCTCTCTGTTATGAGCCCTTTTCAGCAAACCATTTTTATACCAGGACGTTTTCCCATGGCTAAGATTAAGGTTACCTATTTTGATATCAATGGCGGTCGGGCGGAGCCTATTCGTCTGGCGTTGCACTGCCTTGGTCAGGACTTTGAAGATCACCGTTTTTCCTTCAGTGAATTTGCGGAGATACGCAAGGGGACTCCGTTCGGGCAGGTACCGGTTGTCGAGCTGGATGGCGAACAGATTACCCAGTCCAATGCTCTGTGTCGTTATTTTGGCAAGCAGGCGGGTCTCTACCCTGAAGATGATTATCAGGCGCTTCTGGCTGATGAGGTGATGGATGTGGTTGAGGATATCAGTCATAAACTGTCGGCTACGATGACCATGACCGGTGAAGAGCTGAAAAGCGCGCGTGAACAGCTGGTGGCGCCGCTGACAACCTATCTGAGATGGCTGAACGCCAGGCTGATTAAGCAGGGTGGAGAATACTTTGCCGATAATCGTTTAACCATTGCCGATCTGAAAGTGTTCGTCATGGTTCAGTGGCTGAGTTCCGGCATGCTTGATCATCTGCCTGCGACACTGGTACAGGATGAGGCTCCGGCGTTGTTATTGCATCTTAAACGGGTGACAGAGCATCCGCAGATTAAATCCTATTATAGATAGAGCTCATTCCGTTTAGTGACTGGTGAGTGTTACAAAAACGCGCATTATCGGGTTGAGCTGACGATAGACGGCAATAGCTGTAAATAAAAAAGCACTGACCTCACGGACAGTGCTTTTTTTATGCGCCCACGAAAGGGCGAACTGCATCCGGAACGCTGTTATTTAATAAACAGCATTTCACGGTACTTAGGCAGAGGCCACAGATCGTCAGCAACCAGTGTTTCCAGCTTGTCGGCTGATGCACGCACTTCATCCATCAGGCCACGAACTTCGTCAGCCAGGAAGGTCATATGTGCTTCAGTGGTCTCAAAGTGTTCTGACTCGAGTGCCGCGTTCAGTTTTTCAACCGAGGCCATCATTGCAGACGCTGTTTCAGCAACGGCGCCAGCCGGAGAGTAATCAAGCTGAATGCCGGTAGAGGCTATCTTTGACAGGTAGCTGATAGCCGCCGGATAGATCATAGTGGTGGCCATCTCAGACACCAGCTTAGCTTCAACCTCAATCGCCAGTACGTACTGCTCAGCATAAACCTCAAAACGGCTGGCCAGTTCTACGGGTGTCAAAACGCCTGTTTTAGAGAACAGTTCAATAACGTCAGGTGTTTTGAACGCTGGCAGAGCGTCAGCAGTGGTTGGAATATTCTGCAGGCCACGCTCTTCCACAGCGGCTTTGTGCCACTCTGAGGAGTATCCGTCACCGCCAAATACGACATTGCCGTGCAGTTCCATCAGTTCTTTCAGAACTGCGAATACTGCAATAGCTTTATCGGAGTTTTTGGCCAGCTCAGCTTCAAGTTTTTCTGCAACCCACTCAAGCGAGTCAGCCAGCATGGTATTCATTGCCACAAGCGGACCAGAAACGGACTGTGATGAACCAACAGCACGGAACTCGAAACGGTTGCCGGTAAACGCGAAAGGTGAGGTGCGGTTACGGTCGCCAGGGTCACGTTCAAATTTCAGAATTTGTGACAGTCCCAGGTCCATCTGTCCGCCAGTTGTAGGAACGTGCAGCTCACCTGTTCTGATGTTATCAAAAACCTTTTCTAACTGGCTGCCCAGATAGACAGACAGAATTGCAGGAGGGGCTTCGTTGGCACCTAAACGATGGTCGTTGGCTGCGGATGCGATTGCTGCACGCAGTAGTGGTCCAAACTTGTGCACTCCGCGAATTACTGCACCACAAAAGAGCAGGAAGTTAAGATTCTCATTTGGAGTGTTGCCCGGGTCAAGCAGATTACCCTGAGTCGCGTTACCGACTGACCAGTTAACATGCTTGCCTGAACCGTTTACACCAGCAAATGGTTTTTCATGTAAAAGACAGATAAAGCCATGTTTTTTAGCGGTATTTTTCAAAAGAGTCATCAGCAGTTGCTGGTGATCTGAGGCAACGTTGGCTGCTTCAAAGTAAGGCGCAATTTCAAACTGGCCCGGTGCTACTTCGTTGTGGTGGGTCTTTGCTGGAATGCCCAAACGGTAGAGTTTATCCTCTAAATCCTGCATAAATACCTGTACGCGTTCAGGTATTGCACCAAAATAGTGATCATCAAACTGCTGCCCTTTAGCGGGTGAGGCACCGAACAGTGTCCGGCCAGCTAACAGAAGATCGGGACGTGCGTTGGCAAACCGTTCGTCAACCAGGAAGTATTCCTGTTCAGCACCACAGCTGGAATTCAGGGGCGCGATATCTTTTTCGCCCATCAGCGCTAAAACTTTCTGACCCGCTTTATTCATTGCTGCATTGGAACGCAGCAGTGGAATTTTCTTATCCAGTGCTTCGCCGGTCCATGACATAAATACGCTCGGTATCATCAGCACAGCACCGTTTGGTGTATGCATGATATACGCCGGGCTGGTTGGATCCCATGCAGTATAACCGCGGGCAGCGTTGGTCATTCGCAGACTTCCGTTCGGGAATGATGAACCGTCTGGTTCGCCTTTTATCAATAAACTGCCGGTAAATTCGGTGATTGCGACGCCATCTGAGTTCGTTACGACAAAACCGTCGTGTTTCTCAGCAGTCGCATTGGTCATCGGATAAAAGATATGAGAGAAGAATTTGGCGCCTTTAGACATTGCCCAGTCTTTCATCGCCGCCGCAACTATATCGGCTACGGCAGGGTCGAGCTCTGCACCTGTTTGCACGGTATTTTTAATCGATTTAAAGGCAGATTTTGAAAGCGACTCTTCCATCTGGTGTAAACCAAAGACATCGCAGGCCCAGATCTCTTTCAATGGGGCTGTCATTTTAGTCTCAAATGGTTTTGCACTGGTGATTTCGTAAACTGCTTTCAAACGTGATTCATTTCCGCTCATGTACTACCCCTGGGTATCCAAAATATTCTGGTGGACTGTTGGTTACTGCGGTCGAGGAAACCGGGTAACCAATAGCTGACAAGCTATTGGGATTTATTACAGCAATAATCGAACCAATTTGATGCACTGGTCACCGGTGGTATGAAAAATTGTGATGATAAATCCTCCTGAGGCAGATAGTCCGGAAATGCTTCGCCGGGCTTTTTAAGCAATGGATATTTTTACTGACTATTTATTGATCTGTTGCGGTGTGCCTGTTGTCGAAAGGGCGTAAATTAGAGCAGTACCTGAAAAGTACTTATGTTAAGCACTTAATCTAAGCACTTATATAAGTACTTATGTAAGGGCGTATATAAGCTATTTAAAACACACTTCATCATGTAGAGGCTTATCATGAAAACACGACACAGAGTCAGGTTCTTCCCTGCCTTGTCCTTGCTGTGGCTATCTGCTGGTTGTCTGTTTGCATTTGCTACACAGGCAGCTGATATTCCGTTGCGGGGACCGATCCCCTTTGCTGTGTACGATCAGGATGGCAACGGCGTTATTAGTCAGGAAGAATTTGACGATATCCGTAATAAGCGAATTCAAAACAGTGCGGCAGCCGGTACTCCGATGCGGGGTATGGCTAATGCGCCAATGTTCAGCGATTTTGACAGCAACGGTGATGGACAGCTGGACGCTGCAGAGTTGCAGGCCGGTCAGAGTGCACAGCGAAACCTGAATAGCCGTAATCAACAAATGAATCCAGGCAAAAACGCGATGATGGGCGCAGGCCGTAATCAGCCATCCTTTGCCGAAATTGATCAGAATGGCGATGGTTTCATCAGTCAGGAGGAGATGAATACCTTCCGCAATGCGCGAATTAGCGAGTGGGCGCAGGGGGGATATCCAATGCGCAATGTCTCTGATATAAAGTCATTCGGGGATATGGATATCAACCATGACGAGATGATCGATGCCGACGAGTTCAGTCAGCATCAGATGAATCAGCGTAATCCTTAATCCTGAGTGAGCCGTTTAGTCATGCGAAAAAGGGGATAAACAGTTAGATTTTACTGTTTATCCCTCAATTCGCAGAGTGCGGGCAGTCGCGGAATGACATTTCTTCACCAGGCAACGCCTCCGGGAAGTCAAAAAACGACACTTATCCCATGTTTCATTCAGGTTGTAGCTCACTCAGCGTCCGGATTGTTTAAACGACTCGGGCTTGTTTCAGGTTCTGCAGGAAGTTCTCAAAGAAACGTTTGTCTCTGCTGTACTGATCCTCACTCATCTGCAGTTTGAAATCCTCCAGGTAGCGCAGCCAGTCTGTCGACCATTTTTGATAAGAAAAGTCGGCTGAAGCAAACGGATTAACATATCCGGGTGAACCGGGTTCATGACGCGCAATAAACCGGCCGTTCTTATCTGTCTCGATATTGGCCATTATCAGCGATGACATCAGATGGCCTTCTGCCATCATTTTATTTTTAAAGCTCATCCCTTCCGTAGTCTTATTCCAGGCATCAGCAATCTCTTCAGGCGTATTCGAGTTGGGAAACATGAAGGTTTTGCCAATCCCGATATCGGTAAAACCATCGTTGTCAGAATCCAGCCCTGTGTGAGGCAGGCGGAGCAGATTATTCGCCCCTTCACTGCTCATCTGATCGACTTTACTGTCATCAATATAGTCAGCGAGACTATGCACCTCTCGCAGTACTTCCCTGTCCTCATAACTGAGGTTCTTCAGAAACGCTTTACTATTGACGGGCTGCTGTTGCGATGCCATCTCTGCCAGTTGTGCAAACCGTTCCTGGTTTTTGAAGAGACGACTGACAAAATCTTCACTGGCGCCGCGTTGCATTGCATCGCTGATTACTTTATCAAAGCCGCCAGACAGATCAGTCTGAACCGGGCTAAAGGGGGATGTGGCTGAATACGTTGCTGAAAGAGGATTAACTAAACTGGTCTGCATTATAGTCTCCCGGGCAATCCCTTGTGTGGTGCAGTTTTGAAACACGTGTTGATTCAATGGGGCAATCAGTTTTATAAGCGGATTTCGTGCCAGCGATCATCAGAGTTAATAAAGACTTTAAAAATAGTGACTTGGCTTCCGGTTTACACGTTTAATACTGTTTTGACAGGCAATTTTTTGCCGTTGGCGTGGCAGCGGAACTCTGTTTTACACACTATTTTGAAAAGCCGGACGGCTGTGTTTAACTCTATGCTTCGCTTATGAATGTAAACATCGTTGTTTACCCGTTTCTGGCAGAGGTTGTTCAGTTCCCTGTCAGGTTCATATTTTTTTATGGAGGGAAAACTGTGGAGAGAGCGGCTGCGAATTTTATTGGTTGAAGATGAACGTAGTTTAGGTGAGGAGATACGATACGGGAACATATTGCCAGCGAAGGGCACGCGGTAGACTGGTTCCAGACACTGTCAGAAGCCTCTGCCAGCCTTAATGCCACCGCCTCTGATCTTATCCTTCTTTTTTATTATTCTGCGCAGAAGATAAGCATCAGAGCCGTTCGTGACGGTGAGTGTGGTATTCACAAAAAAGCCCTGCAGAGACAGGGCTTGTGACATTAATAACGCGATGATCAGATCAGGTTATAGATAAACACCACCAGAACCGCTGCCGGTGTAATAAAGCGGATGACAAACATAAAGCCGTTGTAGGCCAGTCCGTTACCCATATCGAATTCATTTTCCGCAGCTGGTTTTGACATAAACCAGCCGACAAATAGCGCGGTCGCCAGGCCAACCAGCGGCATAATCAGGTTGGCGGTGGCATAGTCGAACAGATCGAAAAAGGTTTTTCCGGCAAACCGTTCAAACATGCCCAGTGGATGAACATCCGCCCAGACGTTGAGTGAGAGAATGGTCAGAATACCCAGTGCCCAGATACTGATGCCGCCGATCAGGGTACCGCTCAGACGGCTGATCCCTTTCTGCTCTTCAAACCACTCAACCAGCGGTTCCAGCAGAGAGATTGCAGAGGTTATTGCCGCCACAACCAAGAGTATAAAAAACAGGCTGCCGAACAGGACGCCACCACTCATTTGGCCAAACGCGATTGGCAGGGTCTGAAAGATAAGACCAGGACCGGCACCGGCTTCAAGTCCGTTGGCAAATACCAGCGGGAAGATTGCCAGGCCAGCCAGCAGTGCTACCACAGTATCCACAACGGATACGGTCACAGCCGTTTTCACAATGGACACCTGCTTCGGCAGATAGGAACCGTAAGCCATCATCACCCCCATTCCCAGACTCAGGGTAAAGAAGGCGTGACCCAGAGCCGTCAGAACTCCGGCGGTCGTCAGTTTGGAAAAATCAGGCTGAAACAGAAACGCGAAACCCTCAGCGAAGCTGTTGGTACTCATGGCATAACCCACCATCACCAGCAGCAGGACAAACAGCAGGGGCATCAGAATATTGATCGCTTTTTCCATGCCGGAGCTGAGGCCCCGGGCGACGATCATAATCACCAGCAGCATAAACACCGAATGCCAGAGAAGCAGGGTATAGGGATCGGCCAGCAGGTTGCCGAACATGGTGCCAATAGCCTCGGTGCTGGCACCGACAAACAGACCGTTGGCAGAGTTGCCAATATACGTCAGGGCCCAGCCGCCGATGACTGAGTAAAACGATAGAATCAGAATCGAGGACAGCATCCCCATCCCCCCGATCCAGACCCAGCGGTTTGAGAGGCCATCACGCTGCGTCAGCTGGCGCATACTGTTGATCGGACTACGGCCGCCCCGGCGACCGATCATTACCTCAGCGATCATAATCGGAATGCCAATCAGGGCGATGCAGAGCAGGTAAACCAGAACGAAAGCCCCACCACCATTCTCACCGGTGATATAGGGGAACTTCCAGATATTTCCCAGTCCCACGGCTGAGCCGCTGGCTGCCAGGATAAAGGCCATGCGGGATGACCACATCGGATGGTCTTTGCAGGCGCTGTCGGACGTGACATCCAGTGCCGGGTTCTGAACCAGTTCAGTCATTAGTTATCTCCAGATATTATTTTTATTTCAGAGAAAATAAGCCCACCGTTTATGGGCTTATTTGAAGTTTTCAGTTGACTCACTTTTGGAAACGTTCTTCTGCCAGCTCGTTAGCAATTTCGCCAGTGGGGCGGTTCTGCGTATCGGCCCGGCGGAAAATTTCACTCAGGGTGTCGGCAATGGTTTCGATATGAGCACGGACTTTAGTGTGCTCGTGGCCTATACGCTCATAGAATATATCGATGATGCCACCGGCATTGAGAACGTAATCAGGAGCATAGAGAATGCCGCGCTCGCGTAACATCAGATCGTGGCGCTGCGAGGCCAGCTGGTTATTGGCCGCCCCGGCAATGACTTTTGCTTTGATCAGTGGGATAGACTCATCATTGAGGACAGCTCCCAGTGCACAGGGGGCGATTACATCGACGTCCAGTGACAGGATTTCATTCTGGCTTACGGCGGTAGCTCCCAGCTCTTTGACCGCCCGTTCCACCTGTTCCTGATGGATATCGGTCACAAACAGTTGAGCGCCCGCCTGATGCAGCTGTTCGGCCAGCCGGTAACCAACATTGCCAACCCCCTGAATCGCCACTTTAAGGCCTTTCAGGTCGGTGCGGTCCAGTTGATACTGCACGGCGGTTTTTAAGCCGATAAAGGTGCCGTAAGCGGTGGCGGGAGAGGGGTCACCATTGCAGGGCAGGCCATCGATGCCGGTGCGACTGGTGATGCCGGCAACGTTGTTGGTTTGCTGTGCCATAACCTGCAGGTCCGGCACCGAGGTTCCGGAATCTTCTGCGGCGATATAGCGGCTGCCGGTGCGCTCAAGAAAGCGGCCCATCGCTGCCAGCAGGTCTGCAGTTTTATGTTTGCGGGGATCGCCGATGATCACCGACTTGCCACCGCCCAGATCCAGATTGGCCAGAGCCGACTTGTAGGTCATCCCTTTGGACAGACGCAGTACATCGTTAATCGCTTCCTCTTCGCTGGCATAGTGCCACATCCGGCAGCCCCCCAGTGCCGGGCCGCGGTTGGTATTATGAATAGCGATAATCGCTTTCAGACCTGTGATCTCATCGTGGCAGAAGACAACCTGTTCATGGTTATCAAATTCGGTATGACTAAAAACGGACATAACGGTTTTCCTGAATATTTCGTGGTTTTAATTGTTATTAAACAGTTGCCTGTGATGGAGCACTTTCCGGTTCAAGGAGGCGTTCCAATAGTTGCTGGCGTTGCGTCTGAGCTTTAGCGTAAGCGTTCTCTTTGACCGGGCCGTACCCCCGGATAACCGATGGCAGCCGTGCCAGCTCTGTTGCATCCGGCAAATTTTCCCTGCTGAGGTTTTCCAGTATTGCCTGAATATCCTGTTCATATTCGCGGATCAGACGGCGTTCCAGACGACGGTCAGCGCTGTAGCCAAACAGGTCCAGCGGTGTTCCCCGCAGTGTCCTGAGTCTGGCCAGCAACCGGAATAGCGGCATGATTTTTTCACTGTAACGGCGCTTTACCGGGCGACCGGTGGCACTGTTGATGCGTGAAATCAGCGGTGGGGCCAGATTGAATTCAAGTTCAAACTCACCTTCAAACTGCTTTTCCAGTTGTTGCCGGAAGCTGACGGATGTGAGCTGACGGGCTACCTCATACTCATCCTTATAGGCCAGCACCTTGCCGTAGTTTTCTGCAACGGCCAGGCTCAGGGGGATTCCTATGCCCAGCGCTTTTTCGCGTTCAGCGACTTTATTCACCAGCGTCTGGTAACGTTTTGCCAGTGCGTCACCCTGGTATTGTTCAAGATGCTTCATCTCCCGGTGGATCACCTCATCCAGCCCGGGCATTAACCTGACCGGCTGCATATCACTGTCGGGTGTGATGATCTGTTCAACCTGCTGCAGGTTGTGTGCCGCACGGCGACCCCAGAGGAACGCCTGCTTGTTGGCATCAACCGCCACACCATTCAGTTCGATCGCCTGGCCGATAGACTCCATCTCCAGTGGAATCAGTCCTTTCTGCCAGGCATAGCCGATGCAGAACAGGTTAACGGCCATCCCATCACCGAGCAGGTTCGTGGCCAGAGCTGTGGCATCAAAACAGAAACTGCTCTGAGGCTTTGCAGTATCACGGATTACCTGTTCCATCTCTGCGGTAGGTACCTGCAGATCGGGATTACGGGTGAAAGCGGCCGGCATGGTTTCATGGTTATTGATCACTACCTGACTGCGCAGACGGTCCAGCTTGCCCAGCGCCTCTTCGCTGGCGCTGACCATCAGATCAAAACCGATCATCAGATCAGTTTCGCCTGCTGGGATGCGCACAGTGTGGATCTGTTCCTGTGTCTCGGCGATACGGATATGGCTCATCACCGCACCAAATTTTTGTGCCAGGCCGATCTGATCGAGCACCCCGGCACCTTTGTCTTCGATATGGGCTGCCATACCCAGCAGTGCGCTGACGGTTACCACTCCGGTGCCTCCGACGCCAGTCAGCAGGATGTTATAAGGAGTGGCGCAACCGGGTAACTGCGGCAGCGGCAGCTCCGGGAGCTGACTTGTTTTGCCCAGCGGTGCGGGCTTACGCAGCTTGCCCCCTTTGACAGTCACAAAACTTGGGCAGAAGCCCCGGATACAGCTGAAATCTTTGTTACAGGCGGACTGATCTATGGCGCGTTTACGGCCGCGGTCTGTCTCTTTTGGCAGTAGTGACAGGCAGTTGGATTGAACGCCGCAGTCACCGCAGCCTTCACAGATTTCCTGATTGATGACTACCCGTTTTTGCGGATCAGTCATTTCACTGCGCTTGCGGCGACGACGTTTCTCTGCCGCACAGGTCTGGTCATACACCATTGCGGTGCAACCAGGAATCTCTCGCAGCTCTATCTGGACAGCCTGAAGGTCATCACGATGGTGAAACGTTACGCCATCGGCAAATTCTGAACGGCTTGGGTATTTATCCGGCTCATCACTGACCACAGCGATACGATGGACACCTTCACCATAGAGCTGGTGGGTTATCTGCTGCACCGTCAGCTGACCATCGATGGGCTGACCGCCGGTCATCGCCACGGCATCGTTGTACAGTACTTTATAGGTGATGTTGGCACCTGAGGCGATGGCAGCGCGTATCGCCAGCAGGCCCGAATGGAAGTAGGTACCATCGCCCAGATTCTGGAATACATGGTTGTTTTCGGTAAAGGGCGCCTGGCCGATCCAGGTTGCTCCCTCACCGCCCATCTGGGTGAAAGTATCGGTGCCGCGATCCATCCACGTAGCCATATAGTGACAGCCGATACCGCCCAGTGCGCGACTGCCCTCAGGGACCACGGTGGAGGTGTTGTGGGGACAGCCTGAGCAGAAGTGTGGGGTACGTTCCAGCAGGGCGCGGGGCTGTGCCAGTTCATACTCTTTTTCGCTGAGGAAAGTCAGGCGATTACTGATCTGCTCACTGGTGTGAAAAGGGGCTATACGGGCAGCGATAGCCCTTGCAATCATTGCGGGTGTCAGCTCGCTGAGGCTGGTCAGCAATTCATTGCCCTGATGATCTTTTTTACCGACAACCCGTGGGCGGACGCCCTGATGACCATCCTGCCAGCTATAGAGTTGTTCCTTCAGCTGATCTTCAATCAGGCCACGTTTCTCTTCTATGACCAGAATCTCATCCAGACCTTCTGCAAACTCACAGATCCCTTCCGGTTCCAGCGGCCAGGGCATGGCGACCTTGTATAGGCGAATACCGAGGTCTGCCGCCTGCTGGTGGCTGATACCCAGGTCTTCCAGTGCCTGCAGTACATCGAGGTAGGATTTTCCGGTAGTGACAATACCGAAGCGTGGCTGAGCTGGATTGATAACTGTTTTGTCCAGCCGGTTATGGCGGCAGAAAGCCTGCGCTGCACGGATTTTATAGTGATGCAGGCGTTCCTCCTGCTGTAGCGGCTTATCCGGCCAGCGAGCGTTCAGACCATCCGCAGGCAGTTCGAAGCCCTCCGGGGTGCTGATCTCCAGTCGTTCATGGTCCAGATTGGCAGAGATTGCTGAGTCCATTACCTCAGCCAGTGCTTTCAGACCAACCCAGCAGCCACTGTAGCGGGACATCGCCCAGCCATACAGACCATAATCCAGCATCTCCTGAATCCCCGATGGATAGAGCACCGGAATCATCGCATCCATAAAGGCGTAGTCGCTCTGATGGGGCAGGGTGGAGGACTTGCTGGCATGATCGTCACCGGCAATCGCTAGTACCCCGCCATATTCAGAGGTGCCAAAGGCGTTGGCATGTTTCAGCACATCGCCAGTACGGTCGACACCCGGGCCTTTGCCATACCAGAGGCCAAAGACGCCGTCATAACGGGCGCCTTCAAACACATTAACCTGCTGGGACCCCCATACCGCGGTTGCTCCCAGATCTTCGTTGACGCCCGGTTGAAAGACGATATTGCCCTGCTTCAGATAATCACGGATCTGCCACAGCGTTTTGTCGAAGTTACCCAGCGGAGACCCCCTATAACCAGAGATAAAACCGGCAGTATTCAGCCCCGCTTTTTTGTCCCGTGCGGCTTGAAGCATTGGCAGGCGAGCCAGCGCCTGACTGCCGGTCAGGTAGACCCGGCCGGTTTGTTTTTCCCACTTATCCTGCAGTGAAACAGCATTTTTCATATTGATAGCTCCCGGTTCTGAACGGCAACAGGTATGCGCTCCGGTTCAGAACGAATCAGACAGTAGATGAATAGAGAAAGATGAATCAGGCGTCAGGAGGCGAAATATGCCGGAAACGGGCTCTCAGTCCCGGGGTTATCAGACTCTGGGTAACAGGACGTTTGAATGGAGATAAGCAGGCAGCGGGCTGAGTGCCTTTGAAGTCTGGATGGCACAGCGGTGTGCGCCACAGGAAAAAGCGGTAGGTCATGGTCATTACCTTTCACCTTAGCCGGATCACAGCCAGGTCTGAATATTGTTGTTATTGTTCCGGCGGATAGGCCGGATTATTTCTTTCAGCGACACCTTTTTGGGGTGCACTGGCGATAAACATTAGTCGCGGTGATAAGGCAAGTCAACCAAGAAAACGAGTATGGATAAGGAAGATATGGATATTATCTGTGGTGATTTTTTATAAATGCAGAGGATTTCTCTATCCGTCTTTTGTAGGTAAATACCCGTATTTCTTTTGAATTCAACAGAGATGCATTATCAGCGGCAGATTGAATAGTCAGCAATTTCTACTGAAGATTTTTTGATTTCAGAGGATATTCATTTTTCTCTGTTCCCACGTACATCAGCAGCTCTGCAGGGGAATCTGGTGAGCGTAATAGCGTTATTTTTCATGAAAAATCAGCGCTCCAATTAAAGTTATTTGATTTATTTAGCTAAACCATTTGCCAAGAGTCGATCTCGTATGTAGTATACGCCCCACGTTGATGCGGGGTGGAGCAGCCTGGTAGCTCGTCGGGCTCATAACCCGAAGGTCGTCAGTTCAAATCTGGCCCCCGCTACCACAACGGAAAAACAAGACTAGCCGCCAGGTTGGTCTTTTTTTTTGCCTGAAATTCAGTTTGTAGATTGGTATAGAAAGCGTCGGGCCCGGCTCTTTATAAGGGCAGGAAGGTCGTTGGTTGAGATCTGGCCCCCGCTGACACAGCGGAGAACAAGACTAGCCGCCAGGTTGGTCTTTTTTTTTTTGCCTGAAATTCAGTTTGTAGATTGGTATAGAAAGCGTCGGGCTCGGCTCTTTATAAGGGCAGGAAGGTTATCAGTTTAGATCTGTCCTCTGCTACCAACGTAATAATTAAAGGTGTGTCGTAATGACATGCTTTTTTGTGCCTGAAATTCGAATGAGTCTGCAAAGCTCAAAACATTGCGGTCATTCTTAAAGCCTGCGAGATAGCCGATTAATACGCCATGAATTGAGAGCTGTAATACATTCATTTCATCGCCCACTTCATTGCTGGTATCTGAGCTCATTCGTTTTCTCCCTGCAATCTTTGCCATGGATCATCGGTCAATGGTGTCCGTTTTTTTTGCTGACTGTTTTGGTTCAGTTGGTACCCCGGTTGATGACAAGTTATCGTCGGCCAGTACTGCCAGCACAGCATTCAGCTTTTCCTCTGGTAACAGCAGCAATTCACTTTTAAGTCCCTTGGCGATAAGCTCAAGGGTATCCAGGCGTGGATTGTCTTTTGACTCCAGCCGCTGATATTGCTGATGCGATATGCCAACGCGAAGAATCATATCGTGCTGCTTGAGTTTTAGTGCGATACGGTGTTTTTTGATCTGTTCGAGTAATGAACTCATAATAGAACGTATATGTTGCATTTTATCAATGAGTCTATGTATGAAAAGTGGCCTATGCTAATGAAAGACGGCCTTAACTCTTTTGCAAAACTCAACCAGCTTACTGATTACATCAGAAGGCTGGTGGCGAGGAACAGCATCAGGCCCATACCGAGAATATCGGTAAAGGTGGTCAGGAAGATGCTGCTGGCCATCGCCGGGTCGGCACCAAATTTTCGCAGGGTGAGGGGGACCAGTACACCGAATATGCCGCTCCCCATGCAGGCACCTATCATGGCAATCAGAATAACCAGTGCCAGTGTTGCCGGATCGCCTGCGCCACTGATGCCTGCGTAAAGCCACATAGCCAGTGCGGCGACCAGGCCAACAAAGAAACCGTTCATGGCACCGAGAATGACCTCTTTGCGCAATAGCTGAGTGACGGGAAAGTCCTTGAGTTCTCCCAGCGTCATGCTGCGCAGTGTGATGGCCAGAGCCTGACAGCCGGTGTTACCGCTTTGTCCGGCGAGAACCGGTAAAAAAATCGCCAGTACAACAATCCGGGCGATCGTGTCTTCAAACATACCTACAACAAAGGCTGCAGCGAAAGCCGTAAGCAGATTGACCTGCAACCAGGGGTGTCGCATACGAAATGCCTGCAGGATGGGGGTTGAGATACGCTCTTCTTTATCCACACCGACCATTGACCCGGCTTGTGCACTGATCTCGGTGGCGACATATTCAAATAACCGCCAGCCATACACCAGTCCCAGCAACGTTCCTGCATCATCAGTCACCGGATAGAGACGGTGACGCTTTTCCAGCGCAGCGTTAACCGCTTCAGGCATCGCTACGTCAGGGGTGAATGCAAAGGGGGTCTGCGTCATGATCTCTTCAAGAGTCTGCCCAGGTCTTGCCAGCAGCAGGTCGCGCATAGCCAGCACCCCCAGCAATTTATCCGCGTCATCTGTAACATAGATATAGGTAATGGTAATCAATGGGTCGGTTCTGACAATGTAATCCAGAGCTCTGGCGACAGTATCCTTGGGCGATAATATGCCGAAAGCTTCGATCATCAGCTGGGCAATTGTTCCATCGAGGCCTTCTAGCGGATGTGGTGTACCACTATTCTCATTGTGGCGTCCCGCTTCAGATGCCAGATGGGATGCTATTTTCAGCGCTACATCCCCAGGCAGGTTGCTGAGTGCGTTTTCAATATTCTCGGGTGTTTTCTGTGCCAGAAGGGCCGCAGCAATCGCCGGGTCCATATCTGCTAAAGTTATTGCACTGGCGTCAGTTGCACCGTTGTCTATATTCATATCAGAAATTCTCATTACAGATCGCCAGAGGTTTATACGTAAACAGATAAACAATAGCCCAGTTACGAGGCATGCGCTACAGGTGTTATTTTATAAATTCCTTAAAATTCAATGTCTTCAGTGCGTTGGTGTGATTTTTGGCGTAATAATAGTTGCAATTTAGTTAATATGTTAACAAAATGTACAGATTGAACTGATCACAGTCCGTGTGCATACGCACGCTGTTTAGCGTGCAGGGCGAGGTCTGTCTGAACTGATTTTCTGGTCTGACACATTCAGCACCCGTCTGTAGATAATAGAATTAAGAGGAAACTGAAATGGGTAAACTGGCACTTGTCGCGAAAATTACGCATGTCCCAAGTATGTATCTGTCTGAGCTTGATGGGCCACAAAAAGGCTCCCGTCAGGCGGCAATTGACGGGCATGTTGAAATTGGCAGGCGCTGCCGGGAACTGGGTGTTGATACGATTGTTGTGTTTGATACTCACTGGCTGGTGAATGCCGGTTATCACGTTAATTGTGGAGCCCATTTCAAAGGAAACTATACCAGTAATGAACTGCCTCATTTTATCTCCAATATGGAGTTTGAAATGAATGGTAATCCGGAACTGGGTAAGATTCTGGCTGCAGAGTGTAATAAACAGGGAGTAGAAACCCTGGCGCATGATAAGACTACGCTGGATCCGGAGTACGGAACGCTGGTGCCTATGCGTTATATGAATGAGGACCAGCATTTCAAGGTTATTTCTGTTTCTGCCATGTGTACCGTGCACTATCTGAATGACTCAGCACGTCTTGGCTGGGCGATGCGTGAAGCGATTGAAAAGCACTATGATGGTACGGTGGCGTTGTTTGCCAGCGGCTCGCTGTCGCATCGTTTTGCCCAGAATGGTCAGGCACCTGAGTTTGCCAATAAGGTCTGGAGCCCATTCCTGGAAACCCTTGATCATGAAGTGGTCGAGATGTGGAAGCGTGGCGACTGGAAAACCTTCTGCGAGATGCTGCCTGAATATGCGGCCAAAGGTCATGGTGAAGGGTTTATGCATGATACCGCGATGATGCTGGGGGCACTGGGATGGACTGACTATGAAGGGCAGGCTGAAATTCTGACTCCATACTTCGGCAGTTCCGGTACCGGGCAGATTAACTGTGTATTCCCTGTGACTGAGCAGGATGGTTCCGCTGTTCCGGGCCCTCAGGCTTCCGTTACAGCGAATTTTGAACCAGGTTCCAGTCGTCTGTAAGATTAAATGCTCTTATCGGGAGGGAAGCCGGACAGGCTTCCCATACCCTGCAGTCAGCCCTCTTTCTTCTTTATCTCTTCCTGAAATTCCTCTTTATAACTCCCTCGCTGAATTGTTTTTTAACTCTTTGTAATATTTACGAAATTTATTCTGAGTAGAATTCCCTGTTGTGTTGCTGGATTTCTGTCGGAGTTATGTCGTGAAAACTACCTTGTTTGACCTTATTTGGAAACTGAAGCGTGCCCTGGAAAAAGAGGGTCATGCTCCAATTGACCTGCACAGGTTTACCGATGATGGTGAATATCGCCGTAAAATTCTGTTGAATGTGGACAGCAGTCAGTTTCAGTTCAGTGCCGGAATCCGCGTGATTTATAAAGACCTTCTGAAGGATGAAGCGCTGGATCTGACTAAAGAGATCGATCTTCAAGAGGCCGAGGCGAATAATCCGGATAACTTCATTGAAACAGGTAGTGACAGACCGTCGGTAACAGGGGCTCGTACAGGATCTGAGCCCAAAGCGTCCAATCGGGTTGTTCAGGGACTGTTGGCAGTGGTTTTACTGGTTGCGCTGGTGTTTGGATTTAAACTACTTCAGGAGCCTGAGGGCGAAACGGCAGCGGTTCAGGCCGTGGTTGAAACGACCGTAAGTCCGGCACCGGCAGTGGAGTCTGCGATATTAAAAGAGAAAAGACTGTTTCGATTGCACGGCTCAAATACCATCGGTGAGACTCTGGCACCTGAGCTTTTGAAAGCGTTTCTGTTGAGTCAGGGGGCAGAGGATATTCAGCTGCGTACCACCGCGGTGGAGGTGGAGAATAATCTTTTGTTCCGTATGCCGGGGGATAACTTTATATCGCGGATTGAGATGCAGGCGCATGGCTCAAGCACCGGTTTTAAGTCGTTGGATCAGGGCGTTACCGATCTGGCTATGGCTTCACGGCGGATCAGGGAAGCAGAGAATGACAAACTATCTTCACGTTATGGGGATCTCCGTTCCAAAGGAACCGAGCATATTATCGGTATGGATGGTCTGGCGGTTATCGTTAACCCTGCCAATCCGGTCAGTGATCTGAGTACTGCTCAACTGGCGATGCTGTTTTCCGGCTCGGTTGATAACTGGTCGGCGTTTGGAGGGCCTGATCTGCCGGTGAAGGTGTATGCCCGGGATGCCAATTCGGGTACCTGGGATTCCTTTAAATCGATGGTGCTGAAAAAACATGATAAAAAACTATCACCGAAAGCCGAACGTATTGAGTCCAGTATCGAACTTTCTGATCAGGTGAGCAAAGAGAAGGGGGCTATCGGTTTTATCGGGCTTCCCTATATTCTGCGGGCAAAGGCGCTGGCGATCTCTGATGAAGAGAACGCTCAGCCCATCTATCCAACGTCGTTTACCATCTCTACCGAGGACTATCCTCTGGTGCGCCGGCTGTATATGTACGAGCCTGCAACGGTGGGCACGGGGTCAGTGATTGATCAGTTTATCCGCTTCGTTTTGTCAGAAAAGGGACAGGATGTTGTAAAAGAGGCCGGATTCATCTCACAGAATGTTTATAAAACCCGGCCTGTGCTGAGCAATCAGCTACCGTCGGCATATATGCAACTGACTAAGAATGCAGAACGTCTCTCTCTTAATTTCCGCTTTCATAGTGGCACCATCATGCTCGATAACAAGGCCCAGCGAGATCTTGACCGGGTGGTGAAATATTTTGAAGAGCACCCGGGGCAGTCTGCTATTCTGGTAGGGTTCTCAGATAGTATCGGTGAGCCTGCCGCCAATCAGCAGATCTCACGACAGCGTGCGCAGACGGTGGAACAGGCGCTGCTTGCACGGGGCATCAATGTGCAGGTTGTAGAAGGAATGGGCGAAGCCGTTCCCATTGCATCGAATATAACCGGTGCCGGCCGTCAGCGTAACCGCCGGGTAGAGATCTGGGTGCGTAGTCCGGATTCGGTTGCCGGGTATTAATTCAGTCTGATGATGGTGCAGCCCGGTGGACAAGGCGCTCTGCCGGGCTGCCGTTTCTTACAGGAGTATTGAGAGTTCTTTTGAAGTCGTCTTGATGTGGTTTTCTACAGTACCTCGTAGCAATGCATCTCTACCAGGTCCGGTCTGCGTATTCCTGTACCGATAAACATGCGCTCTGTTATCCATCTCATTGATGGAGCATCCGTCTCAAATTTTGGACAGCAGCGGAAATATATCTCAGAAGGGTCAACAGGTTCTCCTTTGATAAGGCGTTCGGTAATGTCCGGCTCAGCGACCCGAATGGCCCGGTTGTGGACGTAGATCAGTTCACCACTGTCCATCTCTAATACATAGTGTGCATCCAGGTCAGCCATACGGGGTGTGAGGATCAGCTGATAATCAGCCCCCCCGGATAAAACCTTTCCACTCCAGCCATTGCCTTCTACAGAACCACCAATAATTGGAATGACTCTTCGTTGCCCGTGTTGTGCATGGCCAATTTCCTGAGGAGGATCGACTTTTACCCTTAGTTCAGCAAAGTGTTTAAGCTCTGGTGCGGTCGTCATTATTGTTTTTCCTCTGCTTTTTTGATGATCGTTGTGTCTGATCTGTACAGGTTTAATGAAGTAAATGTCGGCACTTCAGCCTCACGGAAAAATATTGAGGATTGGCATATTTCTTTATGTTCTTATATAGAGTCTTTTTGTTAATATGATAACTAATATTTATTGTTTAGTATGTCAACAATAAGTGGTTTTATCAATATGTGTATAGCAGGAGGACGGCATTGCCGGGGAGTGTACTCCGGTGTCATCTGAACCAGAGTTTGTTTGTTCAATGTGCAGCTAATCAGGAAAAAGAGATGAAAAAAATAACAAAATTCTTAGCTACTGCGAGTGTGTGTGCCGGGATGTTTGTGTCACTCAGTGCATCCGCTGTTACCACGCTTAAGGTGGGAACCTGGCTTCCGCCTACGGCACCACAAAACGCTATTGTCTGGCCCACCTGGGCTAAGTGGGTTGAAGACGCGACTGAAGGCCGGGTGAAAGTACAGCTTGAATATGGTCTGGGACATCCGAAGTCGATGTTTGATCTGGTGGAAGATCAGGTTATCGACGCCAGTTTTACGGTAAACGGCTATGTACCCGGGAGATTCTCCCTGGGTAGCATTGCTGAACTTCCAGGCGAAAGCTCTGATGCAGAGAAAGCATCTGTTGCACTCTGGAAAGTGCAGGAGAAGTACTTTAACCAGGCAGATGAATATGATGGTCTGAAGTTGCTGGGCTTGTTTGTTCACGGACCAGGGCAGTTGCATACAACCTTCCCGGTTAACTCGCTGGCTGACCTGAAAGACAAGAAGATCCGCATTGGTGGTGGTGTTGCCAGTGAAGTGGCTAAGCGTCTTGAGGTTACTGAGGTGGCGGCACCGGCACCAAAAATCTATGAGATGATGCAGCAGGGAGTGGTTGAAGGGGTTTTTCTCCCGGCGCTTGATCTGAAATATCTGAGACTGGCTGAAGTTTCTAAATACCTGACAGCCTTTCCGGATGGAATGTATACCACGACCTTCAGCTTCTTTATCAATCCTGACTCTTTTGCTGCGCTGAGTGAAAAAGATCAGCGGGCGCTGATGAGTGTCTCTGGTGAAAAACTGTCCCGGTTAGCCGGTAAAACCTGGGGAGAGGCCGATGCCAACGGATATGCGGCCGCCAAAGAGAACGGTATTGTGATCGATCGCCTGAGTGAAACCGATCCTATGGTCGTTGAACTGAAAGCCAAAACCGCAGATATGGCGGCTCAGTGGGTTGAAACAGCAAACGCTAAAAATGTTGATGGCACCGCTGCGCTGGAGATGTTCCGCTCACTGGCTAAGTAAAGTTATATGGCGGGTGCCCTGAGGGGGATTTTTGAAGAGGGTTTGTCAGTCGGTCTCTATCTGAAACTGTCTGCCAGACCCTTTTTTACGTTAGCCCGTCCGCTGCTGGCTTTTATCCAGTTGTCTGATTAAACCGTACAGTGCCGCAATATAGGGGGTATCTCTGCCAAGCTTTTCCGCTATCTCATAGACCACGCCAATCAGTGCTTCATATTCCAGCGCCCGGCCCGCTTCAATATCCTGCAGCATTGAGGTTTTGAATGCGCCGAGCTTACGGGTGGTTGCATTTCTCTCTTCGGGTGTTTGTGTGACAACGCAGCCGATGGCATTACCTATCTCGAGAGCTTCGGTCATCGCCCTGCAGCAAAACTGATTTACCAGGGGATCGTCGAGAATACAATCGGCTGTTGTGCGGGTCAGCGCTGAAACCGGGTTGATGGTCATATTACCCAGCAGTTTATACCAGATATCCTGCTGAATTTTCTGAGATATTTCGACATTGAATCCCGCCTTTTTAAGACGTTTTCCCAGTTGAAGAGTGGGCTCTGATGGCGTGCCGCAGGGTTCGCCAATAATCAGTTTATTACCCATATTTAGTCTGATGACGCCGGGGGACAGAACCGTTGCAGCCAGGTGCACAACGCAACCGATAACCTGCCGGCTGGGAATATACTCCCGAAGGTCGCCCTGAGGGTCGATCGTTGTGAGTATGCCGTCAGACAGCACACCCGGAAGGCCATCAAAGAACCACCAGGGAACTCCATTCATCGCCAGAAGAATACGGGTGTGTTCTCCGATCAGGGGCTTAAGCTGTTTGATGATCTGATTCATCGAAGGCTGTTTAACGGCGATAACAATCAGATCCTGAACGCCGAGTTTATCCGGCCCCGATACTGCAGTGACCGGATAACAGTGAGTCTCTCCATTTTCTGAGAGAGTGATTCCGTTTTGTTGTATCGCCTGAAGCGTATCTCCACGTGCAATGACTGAGACAGGGGGGCCTGAGGCGCTCAAACGGGCGGCTATCAGTCCTCCGATCGCACCGGCACCATATACACATATCTGCATTGCAATACTCCGGGTCAGGTTAACGTTTAAAAGAGGCGTCCTGTTTCTCAACTAACCGCTTCATCGCTGCGAATACGTCTGCGCCAGCGCCAAATTCAGGGTCAAAATTAAGAGAGTCCGCGGTACATTTCTTCACAATCGCTTCAGGAATCATGCGTACTTTTCCCATCGCCATAGAGGCGCATTGCACTTCGCATGCCCGGTTGACCAGCCACATCAGAGCAAAGGCCTGAGCAAGGTTAGCGCCGATTACCACCGGGCCGTGATTGCGCAGCATCAGTACCGGTTTATCCCCGGCGCTGGCGAGTATGCGTTTTCCCTCGTCCATATGAACTGTGATTCCCTCGAACTCATGATAGGCAATCTTATCGTGCAACTGTGCCGCATAGAAGTTGCTGTACGACAGTCCCTCTTCCAGGCAGCAGACCGCCAGTGTGGCCGTGGTGTGAACGTGCATAATGCAGTGCCCACCGGGGACTTTATCGTGGATCTGGCTGTGAAAGGTGAATCCAGCCGGATTGATTGGCCAGTCAGAGTGGCCGATGATGTTGCCTTCAATATCGACCTTGACCAGATTAGACGCAGTGACTTCGCTGTAGTGCAGGCCGAAAGGGTTAATGAGGAAATGCCCCTCTTCATCCGGAACGCGTAAAGAGATGTGATTGTAGATCGATTCATCCCATTTCTGGTACGCAAAGATCCGGTACATAGCAGCCAGATCCACCCGGGCATTCCACTCGGTTTCACTGAATCTGGAAGGGCGTTCATAGTAACGGTCAGACAAAGACATCGGTGTTCCTCTTATTATTGTATAGGTAATGTGATTAACAGATTAATGAATCGTAGTGCAAGGAATGGCGCAATAAAAAGAATAATAAATATTGGTCGGTTCGATATTTTTCTTATATGCTTCCGGCATGAATACAAAGCAACTGATCTACTTTCTTAAAACCGCTGAGCTGAGCAGTATAGCGGCCGCCGCACGTGAGCTGGATATCGCACAGCCGAGTATCAGTCTGCAGCTGGACAATCTTGAGCATGAACTGGGCACCTCGCTGTTTGATCGTGATTATCGGGGCGTTCGGCTGACTGAGAGCGGACAGCTGTTCCGGACCCATGCTGAGTCGATTTTACGCCAGGTGGATCAGGCAAAACTGGATATCCGCCAGTCCGAAGAGGAACCAGCAGGCCGGCTGGCGCTGGGTATGACTCAGCCGATTGGTAATGTTGTTTCCGTGCCATTGTTAAAATTGGTGGAACAACGCTATCCCAGAATAGAGCTGGATCTGTTTGCCGGACTGTCTTACAACCTGTCTGCCCAGTTGCTCAGCGGCGAGATTGATCTGGCGATTTCATCCCCGGATGGCGGCGATATGAAGCAGCTGACCCGGGAGGTTCTGTTCCGGGAAAAGCTCTATCTGGCGATGGGGGTCAATCCACAGGTAGACTCGCAAGAGGCGCTTCGCAACCGTACTCAAATAGCTTTTGCGGAGCTGACAAAGCATGAGGTGATTGTCACCGGGCGGCAGGACTCGCTGGGATATCTGTTGCGTCAGTACGAGCAGCAAACCGGTATCAAGGTGCGGCAAAAACCAGCCTTTGGTCAGTTGATGACAACCCTGCGATATGTTTCCGATGGCTATGGCATGCTGCTGAGTCCCTCTTCCTCTTTTTATCATCTGGAGGCGATGGGGCAGATCCATGCGCTTGAGATTATTGAGCCCTCAATGGAACGGGATGTGTATATTTCCACAGCGGCCAACCGTCCCCGAAGCTCTCTGATGCGCGCAGTTATTCCGTTGATACATGACGTTGTCCGGCAGGAGCACCTTTCAGGTCACTGGCGCGGGCAGCTGCTGGCTGAAGGCTGAGCGGAAACGATTCCGGGTAAATAACGGGCCTTGTCTGAAACACAACAGCCTGAAAATGATCGCGGGCGAAATGTTTGTGCTAAGTCCTCTCCCTCAGGGTCATCTGAAGCAATGAGTCAATAATGTGTGCTGCACTCTTTTCAGACTTTTATCTGATCGGCTGTCTGGTGTTTAAGCCTTGATAATATACGGAGCCAGACTAATCAGCTTTTTGACGTTTCAGCATCATATCTACCGCGGTATTTGCCATCTCGTTCAGCTGGCTTTGTTCAGTATAGATACCATCATTCAGCAGGCGGCAGAGTCCATGAAGCGTCGCCCAGTATACCTGTGCCGTTCTCAGCACTGAGTCACCTGACTGAATAACTTTCTGTTCACACAGGTATTCGATCCAGTTGAGCCAGCTTTTAAAATGTTGCTTTGATCTGTTCAGAAGTGATTCGGTTGGGGTTCCATTGCGCCATATATCCCGGCCAAACATCAGGTCGTATTGCTCCCGGTATTTATAGGCAAGTTCAATGTAAGTATGTACATACTGAGTGAAAATCGTAGCCAGAGGCTCTGATGACTCTCGGGTCTGTACCTCTTGCAAAAGCGCTTCAACCCGTTGAAACCCTTGCTCAGCAATGGCGCACAACAGTGCGTTTTTATCTTTAAAGTGGTGGTAAGGGGCGGTTCTGGATACGCCCACCCTGTCAGCAAGCTTGCGCATTGAGAGGCTTTCGGTGCCTCCTTCTGCGATCATCTCTGTGGCTGTAAGCAACAGAGACTGATAGAGGTCACCGTGATGATAATTGTGGGAGGAGGCTGTCTGTTTCATCAGTGCAATCTATCAATCAATCTTGACAGTGTCAAAATATTACTCTATCTTGACGCTGTCTAGTTTGGTTTTTCCTGTCTCTCTGGTGAGGTGGCAGACAGAAGACCGAGTCACAGAATAAGAATAGTGAGGAATTTGAAATGAGCGGCTCTTCGACCGGTTATCCCCATCTGCTTGCCCCCCTTGATCTGGGTTTTACGACGCTTAAAAACAGAGTGTTGATGGGCTCGATGCACCTCGGCCTGGAAGAGGCCCCCAATGGTTTTGAGCGCATGGCGGCCTTTTATGCTGAGCGTGTCAGAGGTGGCGTTGGGTTGATTGTCACCGGAGGTATTTCGCCTAACCCGGAAGGTGTTGTGCATTCCGGTGGCGCGCAGATGGCAACAGAACAGGATGTTGAGAATCACCGCTTGGTCACTGAGAGGGTGCATGGTGAGGGCGGTAAGATCTGTATGCAGATTCTTCATACTGGCCGCTATGCTTACAACCCAAAACTGATTGCGCCGTCAGCACTGCAGGCGCCGATTAACCCCTTTCCGCCCCATGAGGTCACTGTTGAAGAGATTGAACAGCAGATAGAGGATTTTGCTCATTGTGCCGGGCTTGCTCAACAGGCTGGCTACGATGGCGTTGAGGTGATGGGATCTGAGGGCTATTTTATTAATCAGTTTATCGCTCGCCGGACTAACCATCGGGACGATGAATGGGGTGGTGATTACGACAATCGTATTCGCTTTGCCGTCGAGGTGGTGAAGCGCATCCGTCAGAGGGTGGGAACCGATTTTATTATTATTTTCCGGTTGTCGATGCTTGATCTGGTAAAGGATGGCAGTAGTTATGAAGAGGTTGTCACCTTAGGTAAAGCGATTGAGCAGGCGGGGGCAACTATTATCAATACCGGTATCGGCTGGCATGAAGCGCGGATTCCGACCATTGCCACCAAGGTGCCTCGCGCTGCGTTTACCTGGGTGACCGCTAAAGTGCGGCAGGCGCTTTCGGTGCCAGTGATTACCTCGAATCGGATCAATATGCCTGAGGTGGCCGAGCAGGTGCTCGCCCGGGGAGATGCTGACATGGTATCGATGGCCCGGCCCTTTCTGGCAGACCCTGAGTTTGTTCGCAAGGCCGCAGAGGGGCGTAGCGACGAGATCAATACCTGTATCGGTTGTAACCAGGCCTGCCTCGACCATATCTTTTTCGGTAAGCTGACCAGTTGCCTGGTTAACCCCCGGGCGTGTCATGAAACTGAACTGAACATAAGCGCAACGGATAAGGTCAAAAAGCTGGCGGTTATCGGCGCCGGGCCAGCGGGTCTTGCCTTTGCTACCACCGCCGCTCAGCGGGGGCATGAAGTGACCCTGTTTGATGCGGCGGCGGAGATCGGCGGGCAGTTTAATATTGCCAAACAGATCCCGGGTAAAGAGGAGTTTAATGAGACACTGCGTTACTTCGGCCGCCGGATAGAGCTGGATGGTGTCACACTCAGGCTGGAGCACCGGGTGACAGTGGATGAGTTGCAACAGAGTGATTTTGATGAGGTTATCATCGCCACGGGGATTATCCCCCGGGTTCCTGACATCGAAGGCCGGGAGCATTCAAAGGTATTGAGCTATCTGGACGTCATCAGGGGGGCCGCGGTGGGTGAACGTGTTGCTGTGATCGGTGCCGGCGGAATCGGTTTTGATATCAGCGAGTATCTGACCCATCAGGGGCCATCAACCAGTCAGGATATACCGGCGTTCATGCGCGAGTGGGGTGTGGATATGAGTCTGCAGGCGCGTGGGGGTGTCGAAGGTGTTCAGCCCGCTCCTGAGCCCGCTGCACGACAGGTCTGGTTGCTGCAGCGCAAGACCTCTAAGGTGGGTAATGGGCTGGGGAAAACTACCGGTTGGGCGCATCGGCTGGGCTTGCAAAAACGTCAGGTGGAGATGTTATCCGGTTGTGAATACCTGCGTATTGATGATGCGGGACTGTATCTTCGGGTGAATGGTGAAGAGCGTTTGCTGGAAGTAGATAATGTTATTTTCTGTGCCGGGCAGGAATCGCTGCGGGAGTTGGCTGAGGGGCTGAATAAGCCGTTTCATCTGATCGGCGGGGCCGATCTGGCCACCGAGCTGGATGCTAAACGTGCGATAGATCAGGGAACCCGCCTGGCAGCGGATATTTGAAAGCGAATACTCGTTTGTAAACGCTATTCAAAGTATCGAGTACGTCCATGGAGGGGAGTTATCCCCTCCGTTTATTTCAGATTCAACCGTGTCTAAGGTGCTTCTTGTAGCGGAGGCGGTGGTCAGAGCATTCTGTTTTTTCAGGCTGAACACGTCAGATTGAACATCCGCCGCGACCATTTTTCGCATGGTATTGCTGGTGGTACTCTTCTGCTCTCCAGAACTGGTCTGCAGGAGTGATCTCGGTAACAATCGGGTTGCCGAAAATCCCGCTTTTATCCAGTACTACTTTGCTTTGTTCCGCCATAATTCGCTGATGGTCATTATGGTAGAAAATAGCTGAACGATACTGATCACCTATATCGGGCCCCTGACGATTGAGTGTGGTGGGGTCGTGCATCTGCCAGAAAATATCCAACAGCGTGTCATAGCTTATCTTCTGGTCGTCAAACTCCAGCTGAACCACTTCGGCGTGGCCGGTCGTTTTGTTACAGACATCCTGGTAAGTCGGGTTTTCGGTATGTCCACCCATATAGCCTACGGCGGTAGACGTCACCCCCGGGGTGCTGGCAAACCGCGATTCAACTCCCCAAAAGCATCCTGCTGCAAATGTTGCTGTTGGCATGCTACTGCTCCTGTTTATTCCTGAACTGTTGATCTCAACTTATAGATAGATGTTAGACGGATTTTTGCCTTTTTGGATCATTTTTATTTTGTTAATGCGGAAAATTACAGCTTGGAGACGCAAATGTTAAAAAATGGTGCGATGCAGCACGTAATGCGCGTTTTTGGTTCTAAAGTTCTGTGATTGAATCTTTGTTTTTTTTATAAGTGTTTGATAAGTAATAGTTTTTATGTCGGTTGGCGTGCTGATTGCTATCCTTTTTATCAGTTAATAAATCTTTTGCTTTGTAAAAAAGACTATCTGTAAGGGGAATGTCAATGAAAAAGCTTTCTAAAACGCTTATCGCTACTGCTCTGTTATCCGCGTCTGCTGCCAGTTTTGCCGGTGTCTCGGCAAACGTGGGTGCCATGAGTGATTATTGGTTCCGTGGTCTGGATCAGTCCGGAGATGGGGGGAACGCCAGCATGATGGGTGGTCTGGATTATGAAAGCGAGATGGGTTTCTATGCGGGAACCTGGCTGGCATCTTTGCCAAGTGATCTGGAGTATGACCTGTATGGCGGTTATAACGGTTCCTATGAAGACTTTAGCTATGGTGTTGGCGTTATCGCCTATCTCTATGATGAGTATGAAGGTGAATACTTCGAATATAATCTGAGCGCGGGTTATGGGCCGGTCTCCGTTTCATACAATATTGGTAAGCTTGATGAGCCGGGTGCTCCTGATGTGGATTACACTTTTGCCAGTATCACCGGTGAATATGAAGGTGCGTACCTGACGTATGGTGTATACGGTGATGATGTCGATGGTTCCTATTTCGAAGCCGGTTATGGAATGACCTATGAAGGTCTGGATATGTCTGTTGCGGCAATATTCCCGGATGATGACAACTCGGCTAATGCCTGGGTAAGCGATACCGATAAACTGACCTTTACCATCAGTAAGAGTTTCGATCTGTTTTAAAGTGTTTGATTTCAACGAAGGCGCTTGTGCCTCTGAGACGTATTTAACGTAAACTGGTTTTGCCCCTGCAGTGATGCAGGGGTATTTTTTTGCAAAAAAAAAAACGATCAGTGCCTGGGCAGTGACCGTTTTTCAGTGATGCTTTTGATGATTAGCTGTTAGCTAAGGCATCCAGCTTCTGTTTCAGCAGTCCCTGAACCTGGCCAGGGTTTGCTTTGCCCTGCGATGCCTGCATTACCTTGCCCATAAAGAAGCCAATCATCTTGCCGCGCTTGTCGGGTTCAGCGCTGACATACTGATCGACCTGAGGCTGATTTGCTGCGATCACATCATCCACCATGGATTCAATGGCACCGCTATCGGTAACCTGCTTCAGGCCTTTGGCTTCAATCACTTCATCAGCACTGCCTTCGCCGGCCCACATTGCTTCAAATATCTGCTTGGCAATTTTGCCAGTGATAGTGTTGTCTTTGATGCGCAGCAGAAGTTCGCCAAGCATTTCAGCCGTGACCGGTGAACTGGTAATGTCATTATCGTTCTGGTTCAGGTGCTTTGACAGCTCACCCATTACCCAGTTGGCGGCCAGCTTGGCATCGCCTGCGACATTTGCAGTGGTTTCAAAATAGCCGCTCAGATCGCGATAGGCTGACAATACCATTGCATCGTATTCACTTAGCTGATACTGCTCAATGAACCGGGCTTTGCGGGCATCCGGCAGTTCCGGCAGAGTGCTGCGCAGTTGTTCAACATACTCGTCATCGATGACGATAGGCAGCAAGTCAGGGCAGGGGAAGTAGCGGTAATCGTTGGCTTCTTCCTTGCTGCGCATTGAGCGGGTTTCATCTTTATTGGCATCGTACAGGCGGGTTTCCTGAGTGATGGTGCCACCATCTTCCAGAATATCGATCTGACGGATGATTTCGCCCTTGATCGCTTTTTCAATAAAGCGGAACGAGTTGATGTTTTTAGTTTCAGTCCGGTTGCCGAATTTCTCTTCGCCTTTGTATCGCACCGAGACGTTACAGTCGCAGCGGAAAGATCCCTCGGACATGTTACCGTCACAGATACCCAGGTTGGTTACAATTGAGTGGATCTTCTTAACGTAGGCGACGGCTTCCTCTGCACTGCGCATGTCGGGTTCGGAGACGATCTCCAGCAGAGGAGTGCCGGCCCGGTTAAGGTCGATACCGGTCATGTTGGGAAACTCTTCATGCAGGGATTTGCCGGCATCTTCTTCCAGATGTGCCCGGGTAACCCCGACCCGCTTGGTTGTACCGTCTTCCAGCTCAATCTCGACGTGGCCAGTGCCAACAACCGGATGAAACAGCTGACTGGTCTGATAACCTTTGGGCAGATCCGGATAGAAGTAGTTTTTGCGGTCAAACACCGAGGTGTAGCCGATCTCGGCATCAATCGCCAGACCAAACAATACTGCCATCCGTAATGCTTCAGCGTTAAATACCGGCAGGGTACCCGGCAGAGCCAAGTCGACCGCACACGCCTGAGTATTTGGCTCTGCACCAAAAGCGGTGCTGGCCCCGGAAAATATTTTGGACTTAGTCGCCAGTTGGGCGTGAATCTCAAGCCCGATGACTGCTTCCCATTCCATTCTGTAAACCTCTTATTGCAACTGTTCTACGGTATTAGCCTGAAGAACCGTTGCGTTATATTCTGATTCCCGTGCTCAGCCGCTATCTGGCGGCCAGGCTTCATTTAGCGTTCAGCGAACAGGTCTCTGACGGTGCCAGTCGGTTGCCTGCTGGAACTGGTGCGCTGCATTGAGTAATCTCTCTTCAGCAAAGTAGTTACCGATCAGTTGCAGGCCAACAGGCAGACCGTTGGCAAATCCACAGGGGACAGACATTCCGGGCATACCGGCCAGGTTAAGGGAGATAGTAAAAATATCTTCCATATACATCGCGACCGGATCTGAGGTTTTTTCACCCAGTTTAAAGGCCGGATGCGGTGTTGTCGGTCCCATGATGATATCGACTTCGGACAGTGCGTTGACGAAATCCTGCTGAATCAGACGACGAATCTGCAGCGCTTTCTTGTAGTAGGCGTCGTAGAAACCTTCTGACAGGGCATAGGTGCCGACCATGATGCGTCGCTTAACCTCTTCACCAAATCCCTCTCCGCGACTGCGTTTATACATGTCTTCCAGATCAACCGGGTCTTCACAGCGGTAACCGTAGCGCACGCCATCAAACCGGGACAGGTTGGAGGACGCTTCTGCCGGCGCAATAATATAGTAGGCCGGAATCGCCAGATGGGTGTTTGGCAGGCTGACCTCTTTAACCGTCGCGCCGAGGGCCTCGAATTCACGGATCGCACTTTGTACCTGAGCGGTAATCTGTGGATCGATCTCTCCGGAGAAAAACTCCTTCGGCAGGCCTATTTTCAGCCCCTTGAGGGAGTCGTTCAGTGTCAGCGTGTAATCTGGCACAGCTTTATCGATACTGGTTGAATCCTTAGGATCGAATCCAGCCATGACATTCAGCATCATCGCAGTATCTTCGGCGGTGTGAGCCATCGGGCCACCCTGATCCAGAGATGAAGCATAAGCGATCATGCCATACCGGGATACCCTGCCATACGTGGGCTTAAGACCGGTAATACCACACAGTGCTGCGGGCTGGCGGATAGAGCCGCCAGTGTCGCTACCGGTTGCTGCAGGTGTCAGTCCGCCGGCAATTGCGGCCGCTGAGCCACCTGATGACCCACCCGGTACACACTCTGTATTCCAGGGGTTGCGGGCAGGCCCATAGAAACTGGACTCGTTGGAAGAGCCCATGGCGAACTCATCCATATTGGTCTTGCCCAGACTCACCGCACCGGCGCGATTGAAGTTTTCAACCACGGTAGCGTTGTAGGGCGAAATAAAATTATCCAGCATCCGCGAGCCGCAGCTGGTACGGACGCCTTCGGTGCAGAAAATATCTTTGTGGGCGATTGGCAGACCGGTAAAGGGGTCTGCATCACCAGCGGCGCGGCGCTGATCAGCTGCTTCGGCCTGGGCCAGTGCCTGCTCTTCAGTGACGGTGATAAAGCTGTTCAGCGAGCCATCTTCTGCCCTGATCCGGTCCAGGTAGTTGCGGGTCAGCTCAACACTGCTGAATTCACCAGTTGCTAACCCCTGTGCCAGCTCGGCAAGTGTTTTGTCTAACATAACGTTTGTAAATCCTTAAACGGGTGTCTGGTCCGAGATTACTCGATCACTTTAGGGACCTGGAACAGGCCAGCTTCAACGGCCGGAGCCACTGTCTGAAGGTGATCACGCTGATTGCCTTCGGTCACCTCATCAACGCGTAAGCGCTGAATGGCGTCCATCGGATGGGCCATTGGGGCAATATCGTGTGTATCGACTGCCTGCATCTGGTCAACCAGCTTCAGAATGTTGCTGAGGTTTTCAGCGTATTCCTGAATATCTTGCTCGGCGATATTTAATCTTGCCAGATGAGCGATCTTTTCGACGTCTGTGCGGTCTAAAGACATTATTGGATTCTCATTGCTATGGAATTTGGTCTGATAACTAAATAAAGCGCTACGTTAACACATTTGCAGCTTGCCCAAAATCCCCGCCATTGCTACAGTGGGCCTGTTTTTTTGATCAAGTGAATGTGCAGTCGCACAATCTAAGGCGGACAACCGATGTTTAAGAAGATTCGAGGGCTTTTTTCCAGTGACCTTTCTATAGATCTGGGCACTGCCAATACCCTTATTTATGTTCGCGATAAAGACATTGTACTGAACGAGCCTTCGGTTGTTGCTATTCGTCAAAGCAGCAACGGGGCGCAGAAAACCGTAGCAGCAGTCGGTACCGATGCCAAGCGGATGTTAGGTCGTACTCCGGGTAATATTACCGCAATCCGGCCAATGAAAGATGGCGTTATCGCAGATTTTCATGTTACTGAGAAGATGTTGCAGCATTTTATTACTAAAGTGCATGGCAACAGCTTTCTTAACCCCAGTCCCCGGGTTCTGGTGTGCGTTCCCTGTCAGTCTACACAGGTTGAGCGCCGGGCAATAAAAGAGTCAGCGATGGGCGCAGGAGCCCGTGAAGTATATCTGATAGAAGAGCCGATGGCGGCCGCTATTGGTGCCGGACTGCCTGTCGATGAGGCGAGTGGTTCAATGGTTGTGGATATCGGTGGTGGTACTACTGAGATCGCTATTATCTCGCTGAACGGTATCGTTTATGCGGAATCTGTCCGGGTCGGTGGTGACCGTTTTGATGAAGGGATTGTTACCTATATCCGTCGGAACTATGGCAGCCTGATTGGTGATGCCACGGCTGAGCGGATTAAACAGGAAATCGGTACGGCTTACCCAACGTCCGAAACCCTTGAGATTGATGTCCGTGGGCGTAACCTGGCAGAGGGGATTCCCCGCAGTTTTACGCTTAACAGCAATGAAATTATGGAAGCATTGCAGGAACCTCTTTCTGCAATAGTACAATCAGTTAAAAGTGCGCTGGAACAGTGCCCGCCTGAACTGGCATCCGATATTGCCGAGCGTGGCATTGTGCTGACGGGTGGTGGTGCGTTGCTGCGTAATCTGGATAAGCTGATCAGCGAAGAAACCGGTTTGCCGGTCATTGTTGCTGATGATCCGCTTACCTGTGTTGCCCGCGGCGGCGGCCGTGCTCTGGAGCTGCTGGATAAGCATGCATTTGAGTTGCTTACCTTTGAATAAGTCTGAATGATCTGAATGGTTGATTTACCCGATCTGAAGGAGCAGTTCCAACAGGAGGTGTTCCATCGCTAGTATATTCATTAGCGGGTCCTTACGGGCCCGTTTTGTCATCCTGTTAATGCTGTCGCTGGTGCTTATTGTGCTGGACCTGAAGTGGGCCAGTATGCATCAGACACGCTCCTATCTTTCGCTGTTGATCACGCCGTTGCAATGGGTTGTTGATACCCCTGCGCAGGTGGCGGATGAACTCAGTGATGTGCTGGTGACCCGCAGTCAGCTGAGCGATGAAAACCGTCGTCTGCGTCAGGAAGCTCTGCTGTTAAAGCAGCGTGTTCAGCAGGTGTCGGCCCTGACGGCAGAGAATGTCCGGCTGCGTGAGCTGCTGAACGGTCGTCAGCGACTCGAGCAGGATGTTTTTCTCACCGAACTGATCGGGGTGAATCCTGATCCGTTTCAGCATCAGATCATTCTGAACCGGGGCTCCGAAGACCATGCCTATGTCGGCCAGGCGGTGCTTGATTCCGGCGGCATTATGGGGCAGGTCGTTGAAGTCAGCCACTATACCAGCCGGGCGATGCTGATTACCGATTCGCGTCATGCGATCCCGGTTGAAGTAAATCGTAACGGTTTTCGTTCTATTGCGCTGGGCAACGGTTCAGTGAATCACCTGGAGCTGGTGCATGTGCCAGATACTGCGGATATCCGTGAAGGAGATCTGCTGGTTTCCTCCGGGCTGGGAGGGCGCTTCCCGCGGGGCTACCCGGTGGCTAAAGTTGTCAGTGTACAGCGGGATCCCGGCGCACCGTTTGCACTGGTAAAAGCAGAACCTGCCGCCATGTTGAATAAAAGCCGGCATATATTGCTGGTGGATATGCCTCAGGCACCGGAACTGCCTCCTGAGACAGAACAGACCCACAGTCAGAAAATAAAGCCCCGGCAAGCGGGTATAAATGCCCAGGAGGCTGGGGGTGAATAACCAGCGTGGCGGCGGAGGGTCGATCATCCTCGCTACCTTCCTGTTGGGGTATATGCTCAGCCAGATGCCACTGCCTCAGTTTGCTGAGTGGTTCAGGCCTGAATGGGTGGCTATGATTCTGATCTACTGGGTGATGGCACTGCCGGAACGTATTGGTCTGGGTACCGCTGCGCTGGTGGGCCTGGGACTTGACCTGATCAAGGGCAGTCCGATGGGGCTGAATATGTTATCTCTGCTGATTATTGCTTATCTGACACTGCTGCTCTACAAACGACTGAGAATGTTTCCGCTGGTGCAGCAGGCAGTCATGGTCATGGTGCTGGTGGGCATCAACCAACTGATCTTTAACTGGATTCACAGTCTGATGGGAACCCGTAGTGACAGCCTGATCTTTCTTCTGCCGGCGTTGATGAGTGCTGTTCTGTGGCCCTGGTTGTTTATTATTCTGAGAGGGTTGCGCCGGACGTTCAGGGTGTCCTGATGTTTAAGTGGTGGTTTCTATGATGACTGATTCTGATTATTTTGATTCTGAAATCGCTGATAGTCGACGAAATACCCCCGAGCTGGTACTTGCGTCTGCCTCTCCCCGGCGTTTAGAGCTATTGCAGCAGATCGGAGTGATCTGCAGTGTCAGGCCGGTTGATATTCCGGAAATTGCGCAACCGGGGGAATCACCACTGGCGTTTGTTGAACGACTTGCCAGAGATAAGGCCTGTGCTGGATTGGCTGTCGCTGCCGGGGATGCCGTGGTGCTGGGCGCGGACACCGTTGTGGTCAGTGACGGGAAAATTCTGGGTAAACCTGCTAACCGGGAAGAGGGGCTGGCCATGTTGCAGCAGCTTTCCGGTTCGAAACACCGGGTGATGACAGCAGTAACGCTAACAAGCCGGGAACAAATTCTCACTCAGGTAGTCACTACAGAAGTACAGTTTCAAACATTGAGTCAGGCTCAGTGTGAGCGCTACTGGGATACCGGCGAACCCTGTGACAAGGCCGGGGCTTACGGTATTCAGGGGTTAGGCGCGGTTTTTGTTGCTAGTATTAATGGCAGTTACTCTGCCGTAGTCGGACTGCCGCTGGCAGAGACCGCGGCGATGCTGGAGAGGTTTGGTATCCCTGTGTGGCAGGTTAAGTGCTGACTGCCCCGTGAGTGGGTGCTGATGTAATGAACATTGCCAGCTGTTATTTTTGATACGGGACCGTGCTTTTTCTGTGCTGGTTTCTGATTTGTTTTATTTAACGAGAGTTTACAACGATTACGGTACTTGCCGGTTTAAGGTACAGTACCAGAGATGACTGACGGGACCTGATTGTGGGTCTCCTAGGGAAGGATTATGAGCGAAGAGATTCTGATTAACTTTACCCCCATTGAGACCCGTGTTGCTGTTATTGAAAATGGTATGCCGCAGGAGATCTATGTTGAAAGGGCTGAGCGCCGGGGTATAGTCGGTAATATTTATAAAGGTAAGGTTGTTCGTGTATTGCCGGGCATGCAGGCTGCATTTGTTGATATCGGTCTGGAGCGGGCGGCGTTCATTCACGTGGATGAGTTGCAGCATCCGGAGGATGAGAGCAACGGCGCCAATGGCAAAAGCAGCCTGACCATCAATCGCTTGTTGCGTGAAGGGCAGTCACTGATCGTTCAGGTTACCAAGGACCCTCTCGGAACCAAAGGCGCACGTCTGACCACCAATCTTTCTATTCCCTCACGATATCTGGTTTATATGCCGGGTAATGAACATATCGGTATCTCCCAGCGTATCGAAGACAGTGACGAACGTGAGCGACTGCGAACAGCGGTAGAAGAAGTGGTAGCCGGAATGGGCGACCAGAACACAAAAGTGGGTGGCTTTATCCTGCGAACTGTCTCGGAAGGGGTGTCTGAAGCAGAGTTGAAGCAGGATATTCTGTTCCTCTGCCGTTTATGGGAATCGATCTCCCGTAAAGTTGAAGAGTATAGTGCTCCGTCCTGTATTTATGAAGATCTGCCCCTGAATATGCGTGCTTTAAGGGATATGGCCCATGGCGGGATTGAGCGTATCCGGGTGGATTCAAAAGAGACGTTTCAGCGCTCGCAGCAGTTTGCTGAAGCGCTGGTGCCTGAAATAAGTGGCATCCTCGAATATTATCCCGGTGAGCGGCCTATTTTTGACCTCTATAATATCGAGGAAGAGATTCAGAAAGCGCTGGGGCGCAAGGTCGAGTTGAAGTCCGGCGGTTATCTGATTTTCGACCAGACTGAAGCGATGACTACGGTGGATATTAACACCGGGGCTTACGTCGGGCACCGGAACCTGGAAGAGACCATCTTTAAAACCAACCTGGAAGCAGCCACTGCAATTGGTCGGCAGTTGCGGCTGCGAAATCTGGGGGGGATTATCATTATCGATTTTATCGATATGCTGGATGAAGATCATCAGCGTCAGGTGTTACGAACCCTTGAGCGGGTGCTTGAAAAGGACCATGTGAAGTGTAAGGTCACCGGAGTCTCTGAGCTGGGGCTGGTGGAGATGACCCGTAAGCGTACCCGGGAAAGTCTTGAGCATATTCTGTGTGAGTCCTGTGTGCATTGTCAGGGGCGGGGGTCTGTGAAAACCCCGGAAACTGTTTGCTATGAAATATTCAGAGAGATATTGCGACAGCACCGTGCCTATGATACTGACTCCTATCTGGTGCTGGCCGCTGAGCGGGTGGTGTCGATGCTGTTGGATGAACTTTCCGACCACGTGGCTGAGCTGGAGGCTTTCATTGCTAAAACAATCCGTTTTCAGGTCGAACCTATGTATGGTCCCGAACAGTATGATGTGGTGCTGAAATAGTTGTGTCATTTATCGGGCGGGTGTTAAGGGCTCTAAACCGCTGGCTGGGCTGGGTTCTTGTTATCGCCATACTGGCGATCGCTCTGCTTACCGTTGTCGTGAGACAGCTTCTTCCTGCTGTCTGGGATTACCGCACAGATATTGAACAGTATCTGAGTGGCCGTCTGCATACCGAAGTGACGATTGGCGAGATTAATGCCAGTTGGGAAGGCCGGTTTCCACGGTTGTTATTGCAGAATGTAGTAATTGCTGATCACCGATCACATAATATCGGCCGGGTTGAGCTGGGGCAGTTGGTGCTGGGGCTTAATCCGGTCAGTAGTCTGTTAAAGTGGCAGCCGGTACTGAGCAAGGTTGAAATCTGGTCACTGCATACACAGGTAAAGCTGGTCCGCTGGCCTCACCCTGTGACAGCGACGGCTGATGATAACGTAGCGTCGTCAAATTCAGCCTCAGATCCTCTGGCTGCACTCTGGTTGCAGCCTCATATATTTTTCTACGATACGCAGGTCGATCTGACTCTGCCGTCTGGCAAACAGTTATTGCTGCAGAGCGAGCGTTTCAATCTGGAAAACAGTAGCCGTCAGCATCATTTTGCCGGGGAACTTCAGGTTACTTTTGAGCAGCGTCAGGCGGCTGCCACCCTGCGCATTGAATCTGACAGTTACCAGTTTGATCCCAAAAACACCAATTTTGACTTTTATCTGAAGCTTGCGGGTATTGATACTCCGCTGCTGGATGCTGCCCGGGAACTGTTTCCCGTCCCGGGGTCTCTTGAGCAACTGGAGCTGGCTGCTGAGATCTGGGGAAACTGGTCTAAAGGACGTCTGACACAGGTATTTGGTGATCTCGAGACTGGCCGGTTGCAATTAGCCACAGAGCAGGATGCGCTGAAAGAGTTGTCGATAAAAGATCTGATGACCCGTTTTGTGCTTCTGCAACCAGAGCAGCGACGCTACCAATTACAGATCAATGACTTTTCTGCCCTGATTAATGATCAGCCACTTCAGCTGCCCCAGCTGGTGATTAACCGTGAGAAGGGACGGATCGGTTCGCTTGCGCTATCTGAGTTTAATGTTACTTCTGCCGCTCAATTTATTGGGAAGCAGTCGTTTTTGCCGGAGAACGTTAAAGGGGTGGTGGATCAGATTGCGCCCACCGGGATGATTCGTAACCTTGTGCTGCAGTGGCCCGATGATCAAACGCTGCCGATGCCTGATACTGATGTCGGCGGGCCGAAACCTGATGGCTCGGGAGCTAACAGCCCTGAAACAGAAACAGTCGTTTTTCAGGATGGTTTGCCTCAGGACAAGAGCGCTCAGGACTGGAGTCAGCTGACACTGCAGGGGGATCTTCAGGATGTGGCCTTCAACGCGGCTTATGGCGCCCCGGCTATGTCTGGTGTCACCGGGTTATTGCAGCTTGAGTATGGTCAGAGCGGGCTGCTGGGACGCATCGATCTGGAGAGTGATCATCTGGGCCTGCATTTTCCTGAGGTGTTTGAGCGGGGCTGGGAGTTCAGTGCTGCACGTGGCACCACTCACTTTAGTCTGGCAAAGAATACTCTTCACCTGAGCAGTGAACATGTCACGCTGCATAAGCCGGGTATCAATGCCAGCGGCCGGTGGAGCCTCTATCTGCCACTGGAGCATGATATCCAGAGTGAACTGACGTTGTTGATCGGGGTGAACAACTCAGATGGTAGTCTGGCACCAGAGCTGATACCTGATCATGAGATCGACCCTGAAATTAAAAAATGGGTGACACAGTCGATTAAAAAGGGACATCTGAATCAGGGCGGTTTTATGCTGCACACCGGCACTCGCAGGATTCCGTCACGCCAGCCGCCGACCGTGCAGATGTTTATGGATATCGCAGGGGCTGAGGTGGATTATGCGCCTGGCTGGCCAGTCGTCCGCGCGGCCGACGCCTCATTATTGCTGCGGGATCAGGGGCTGGCGATCAGCGTCAGTGAAGGACAGATTCACGATAGTAAAATACAGCATGGCTGGGTTTATCTGCCGCCAGCATCGCATAATCTGCATATTATTGCTGCGGTCAGCGGCGATAGCTCCGATATTGGTAAAACTCTGCTGGGCAGCCCGGTGATGGGTGGAAACAATAAAGAGTTGCAGAACTGGCAGCTGAGTGGCCTGGCAGATACCCGTCTGAAACTTATGATTTCATTGAATGGCGGTGAGCCGGATATTGATGTTAGCAGCGACTTCACTGACCTGGAGCTGGTTTCGGATAGTCGTAAGCTGAGCATCAGTAAGCTGGCGGGCAAAATCGGTTATCGGAATGATTCCGGGCTCTATGCAAAGTCTTTGACCGGGACGTTTTTTGGTCATCCGTTGAGAGGGTCGATTGAAACAACGGGTAAAGAGCGTTCCGAGAAGATTAGTGTCCGGCTGAACTCATCGATCACTATATCACAGTTGAGACAGTGGAGTGGTATTGAAATGCTTGCGGTGGCTGAGGGAGAGCAGCCCTATGAAGCGGATCTGGATATCTGTATCCGTGCGGACTGCTCCGGGCTGACTGTGCGTTCAGACCTGAAGCAGACGGCGCTTGAGCTCATTGAGCCCTACAGTAAACAACCGGGTGAGGTCTTGCCTTTCCTGTTGCATACTGATTTTGAATCACCACAGACATTTAATATTAAAGCGGGCGATCAGCTGAGTGCCTGGCTGCAACTTGAAGCGGGAGCGTTTAGCCGGGCCCGCTTGGTATTAGGGACGGGTGATGCCCGGCCAACCGCCTACAAAGGACTGGAGATTACTGGCCGCTTAAACCGACTCGATTATGAGCAGTTGATCGCCATGTTGAAACGCGCAGGTATTATGACGGACTCCGGGTCGTCAGATGTCGAGGGGGCCGATAGTCAGGCGGTAGCGGTTCAGGGGGCGGTTGACGTTGCTGATCTGAGATACTCTGATCTGCAGATGAAGGATGCCAGTATTTCCCTTGATCGTAGTTCTGATAGTTGGAATGTAGGTGTTTCTGGCGTTGATCTCAATCTGCAGGTGACGGTTCCGGATAGTGCGTCAGTTGCGCCGCAGTTGCTGTTTGAACGGCTCAATCTGGACGCTCTGCTGTCGCTTCGGGCTGAAAATGCACAGCAACAGACAGAGCGGGTTCCGGAGACGATTGCCGGAGGCCAGCAGCCGGGTATTTTGCCCGATCTGGATATAGATATTCGAGACCTGATTATGAAAGAAAAACGCTGGGGCAGCTGGCGTTTTAATGTTCGCAACCGGGACAACAGTACCTATGTAGAGAATATTATCGGGCAGTTGCCGGATCTGAGCGCCCGGGGCAATATCGTCTGGCGTCCGGGTGAGCAGAGTCAAAGCGAGATGACGCTCCGGGTTGAGGCCAAAGACCTTGGACGGGCACTAGAGAGTGCAGGGTTTACCCGAGTGCTGGAAACGGAAAAGACCGAGGCGGATCTGCAGCTGCGGTGGCCAGGTGCTCCCTGGGAATATGATCTTGCAAAGTCTGATGGCAGTCTCAAGTTTGTGGCTCGTAACGGACGGTTGATTGAGGCCGGCAGTGGTACAGGCATATTGCGGGTATTTGGTATTCTCAATATGAATACGCTGGGGCGGCGTCTGAAACTGGACTTTGCTGATCTGTTTGCCAAAGGGGTGACTTTTGACCGGATGGTAGGAGATTACCGGATAGCTGAAGGTGTGGCGTCCACTAACGTTCCCTTCGTGATGCGCGGGCCTTCAGTCGATATGGCAATGAGTGGTGACATTAATCTGGTTAATGAGACCGTCAGTCAGCAGATGGCAGTTACACTGCCAGTGACCGATAATATTCCTCTGGCGGCAGTCTTACTGGGAGCGCCACAGATTGCAGGGTTGGCTTTTCTGCTGGATAAGCTGATCGGAGACGAGGTGAAAAAGGAGTTCGCCACCGTGACATATACTATGGAGGGTGACTGGAGCGACCCTAAAATTGAGCTACTCCAGAAAACTGAGCCTGCCAGAGAGGGCAGCGGTCTTAAATAAGAGCAGCTCTTCTCTGGCGGGGGCAGCAGTCTGACTGATTATACACCTGCTCTTTCGCGCAGATATTTAAACAGTTTTCTCGAGGTAGCCGGTGGTTTATCCAGACTGGCTTCTTTTTTCGCGTTGCGTATCAGTTGGCGCAGGTGCTGGATGTCAGCACCGGAGTCTTCTTGCAGATAAGCTTCCAGATCGGTGTTATCACCCAGGATCAGGCGATCACGCCAGCGTTCCAGCTTGTGAAATACCTGTAAGTGAGCCTGCTTTCCTGCTTCAAAACGGTCGATGGCAGTTTGAATCTCATCAGCATCTTCTGCGCGCATCAGTCGGCCGATATACTGCAGCTGGCGTCTGATGGCTTCACAACGGGGTTGAAGGCGCTGAGCTTCTTCCACGGCTGCACGCAGGATATCACTCATCGGTACCTTGGATAGCTGCTCTTTGTTTAATTCAGGGAGTCTCGCCCCCAGTGCCTGCAACTCTTCCATCTCCCGTTTGCGGCGGGTTTTTGAAACCCATTCTTCATCAGACTCGTAGTCGTCATCGGGGAGAAAATCGTCATTTTGACTCATATAGATCTCTTATGTGGGCCGTTCTAACTATAGAAAAAAGTAGCCAGACCGAGGAATGCAAAAAATCCGACTACATCTGTAATCGTGGTTAACAACACGCTGCCCGCCAGTGCCGGATCAATACCCCAGGCTTTCAGAACGATCGGTAGCATTGTACCTGCCAGTGCAGCGGCGAATAGATTAATAATAATAGCACAGGCAATAATGATTCCGATGGTCAGATCCTGAAACCAGATGATGGCGATCACCGCAACCACCAGAGCCCAGAGCACACCGTTGAGTGCGCCAACGACCATTTCACGGTTTAACAGCCAGCCAGCATTGGAGCGTTCTACATGCCCCAGAGCCTGACCACGAATCATCAGGGTTAATACCTGACTGCCGGCGATCCCTCCCATGCTGGCAACAATCGGCATCAGCACCGCCAGAGCTACCACCTTACCTATGGTTTCCTCAAACAGGCCAATAACAGCGGAAGCGAGAAACGCGGTAAGCAGGTTGATACCCAGCCATACTGCCCGGCGCCGGGTGGTTTTCATAATCGGTGCGAAGGTATCTTCATCTTCGTCCAGACCGGCCATGCTCATCAGCGAGTGGTCAGCATCCTCGCGGATGACATCGACTACATCATCAATGGTTATCCGCCCGAGCAGCTGGCCATCTTCGTCCACCACCGGTGCTGATACCAGGTCTTCCTGTTCAAAGAGTTTTGCCACCAGAGTGTCTTCCATATCCGCCGGGATAGGAGGCTTGTCGGTGACCATCATCTCCCGCACGGTGCTGGATGGATCACTCACCAGCATCCGGGTTAGTGGCAGACTGCCGATATAGGCATCTTTACGGCTGACAACAAACAGCGAGTCCGTCATATCAGGCAGTTCGGCGTGACGGCGGAGATAACGCAGTGCCGCCTCAATGGTAATATCCGGCCGGATAGTGATGGTATCCGTATTCATCAGGCCGCCAGCAGTATCTTCCGGATAGGAGAGTACCTTCTCCAGTCGCTCACGGTTCTGGTGATCCATTGACCGCAGCAGCTCATGCATTACCGTTTCTGGCAGTTGCTGCATCATGTCGGCAAGGTCATCGGTTTCCAGCGATTCGGATATCGCCAGAACTTCCGAGGTGTTCATCTTGCTGAGGATTTCTGACTTTACGTCGTCCCCCAGCTCCTGAAGTACATCCGCCTCAATATCTTTATGGATCATACTCCATAACAAGCGTCGCTCTTTAGGCGGCGATTTCTCAATGAGATGGGCTACTTCAGAGGGGCGTAAGGTTTTATTGAGGGTATAGCGTATCTGTCTGAAGGCACCCTCTTCGAGGGCTGTATTCAGCTTATCCAGTTCGCTCTCGTTTGTGCTGGCGTTCATGGCCGGCCCCCGGTCAGACAGATAGAGACAGAATGCCTTACAGGCAGCAGTAATTACAGGAGTTACTGCTGCTTAATCATTAGTGAGGCATTATAGCGTATTGGTTTTAAAGGAATAGGGTGTGCCGGTTATTCTTCTTCGTCAAACCGGTTATTGATCAGCAGTTCGATGGCATCCAACGCCTGTTGTTCGTCCTCACCTGAGGTGGAAATAGTCAGTTCAGTACCTTTGCTGGCAGCAAGCATCATGACTGACATAATACTTTTGCCATCGACCATGCGGCCATCCTTTGTGAGCTGAATATCTGACGAGAATGAGCTGGTCACATTAATCAGTTTAGCAGCGGCACGTGCGTGCAATCCCAGCTTGTTGATAATGGTGATCTGTTTTTCCAGCATCGGTTAATATCCTTGGTCAGTTCAGTTCTCTATGTCTAATCTGGACATTATCCATAGTTGTCCGGAAATGGCTAGTCAGACGTTCACTGAGAAACACAGAGCGGTGCTGGCCTCCGGTACAGCCGATGCCAATGGTGATATAGCTACGGTTATTCTTTTCAAACAGAGGCAGCCATTTTTCAATAAAACGGGTTATATCTGCCAGCATCTCCTGAACTTCAGGCTGCTGCTCGAGAAACTCAATGACAGGCTGCTCCTGACCGGTATATCCCCGCAGTTCGGGGACCCAGTATGGGTTTGGCAGGCAGCGAACATCAAAGGTGAAATCAACGTCCAGTGGTATGCCATGTTTATAACCGAACGATTCAAACTGCAGTGACAGCTCCTGTTCCTGGCGTCGGGCAATTCTCAGCTTGATACTGTCTCTCAGTTCATAGAGCGAAAGGCGGGTTGTATCAATACGGATAGTGGCCAGGTCTGAGACAGGTTCCAGTAATTGTTTTTCGAAGCTGATTGCCTGCTGCAGACCCTGAGAGTCATCGGACAGCGGATGTTTTCTGCGGGTGGCGCTATAGCGTTGCAGTAGGGTCGTTTCTGAACTGTCGAGATAGAGAACCTCGCAGTCAAGCCCTCCGGTTTCACGCAGACGTTTAAAAATCTCAGGAAATAGTTTCAGATTACTGTGCTGATTGCGGGCGTCGATGCTGACAGCAAGCTTGTTTGGATGATCCGGGTCACGGAGAATCTGATTCACCAGATCAGGCAGAAGCGTTGCCGGGAGGTTATCAATACAGTAAAAACCGACATCTTCCAGTGCCTGCAGGGCTGTCGATTTACCTGAACCGGAACGTCCACTGATGATAATCAGCTTCATCTGATCTATTCCTGACTTGATTCAGTCATTGCTGCATAAAGCGTTTCTGCAGAGGTGGCGTTGCGAAGTTTTTCGCGGACACTGGCCTGACTGAATAGCTCGGCGAGGCTGGCCAGAGTCTGCAGGTGCTGATCACACGCCTCTGAGGGCACTAGCAGAACAAACAGCAGGTCGACCGGTTTGCCATCAACCGCATCAAAGTCGATCGGTTCGATGAGCTGAATCAGCAGCGCAGTAGCCTGTTGACACTCATCAAGGCGACAGTGAGGAATTGCCACGCCATCACCGATACCTGTGCTGCCCAGTCTCTCCCGGCCTAGCAGGCCTGCGAATATGGTTTCAGCTTCAAGTCCCGGATGCTGTTCAGCGATGTGCTGGCTGGCAATTTCTAGGATTCGTTTTTTGCTTCCTCCCTCCAGGGCACAGAGTGCTCCGGAGGGCGCTAATAATTTGGAAATTAGCATCGTCTGATAATTACTTGTGAGTTTTCATCTTTTCTTTATGTTTGATGATCTGACGGTCAAGCTTATCAATCAGGCCATCAATCGCGGCGTACATATCTTCCTGCTCATCGGATGCGAACAGCTGTCCTCCGGCTACGTGTACATCACCTTCCGCTTTCTGGCGAGTTTTCTCTACGCTTAAAGTTACCTGTGCATTGGTGATGTTGTCGAAGTGACGCTCAAGCTTCTCAAATTTGCTCTGAACATAGTCGTTCAGGGAATCAGTCAGTTCAACGTGGTGACCCGTAATATTGATCTGCATGGTAATCTCCTAGTGTTTTTGTGCCGGGGCTATGCCCGGTTCCCGTGAATATAAAATCATTAAACCAGACGCTTGCGTTCATTAGAAGGAGGAATGCTAAGCGATTCGCGGTATTTTGCAATGGTTCTTCGTGCAACGTTGATACCCTGGTCCTCGAGGAGCTGGGCAATCTTGTTGTCACTTAAGGGTTTAACAGGATTTTCGGCACTCACAAGTTTTTTGATCAGTGCCCTGATTGCGGTGGATGAACAGGTTCCGCCATTAACCGTTGTTACATGGCTGGAGAAGAAATACTTCAGCTCAAAAATACCTCTGGGGGTATGCATATATTTTTGTGTGGTGACCCGGGAGATTGTTGACTCATGCATCTCAACAGCCTCGGCGATATCGTGCAGAACCATCGGCCGCATTGCTTCTTCACCATGTTCCAGAAAGCCTTCCTGTCGAATGACAATTTCCCGGGCAACCTTCATCAGGGTGTCGTTACGGCTCAACAGACTTTTGATAAACCAGCGTGCTTCCTGCAGGTGGTTTTTCAGATAGGTATTGTCCGGGCTGTTGTCGGCGCGTCGGATCAGGTCAGCGTAGCTATCATTGATGCGCAGTTTGGGGGCGACTTCCGGGTTAAGACTGACCTGCCAGATTCCCTTTTCTTTGTAGACCAGAACATCGGGAATAACATACTCCGACTGCGAGCTGGTAATCATTGAGCCTGGTTTGGGGTTCAGTGTCCGGATCAGGTTGATTGCCTGCAGCAGCTGCGGCTCACGAATCCGGGCTTTACGCATCAGCTGCTTATAATCATGACTTCCCAGCAGATGGATATACTGAGTGACTATCTTCAGGGCTTCCGTCCGGTATTCTGTTTCTTCGGGGAGCTGTTGTAACTGAATTGCGAGGCACTCACTCAGATCCCGCGCGGCAACGCCTGGAGGATCAAATTGTTGAATCCGGCGCAATACAGCTTCAATCTCATCCAGCTCGATACTGCTGAGCTGCTCGTCATCCTGGCTGTTGAAGTATTCAAGAATCGAGTCCAGCTCGACGGTCAGGTAACCGTCGACATCAATACCGTCGATGAGATTGGTAGCAATCAGCTGGTCCACGTGGCTCATTGGTGTCAGGTTTAGCTGCCAGTTGAGGTGGTCCTGCAGGGTTTCATCGGCAGTATCATTCGATTCCATCTCCATATCAGAAAAGTCATGAGAGGATGATGAGGAGCCGGATGCGGTCTGGAAGGTGTCTTCCCAGTTGCTGTCAGTTGAAAGTTCATTGGGAATATCGTCGTTCCAGTCGCTGTCAGTAGCCTGGATCTCTTCTGATTCGGCCGTTTTTGCTGTAGCGGATATCGACTCATGGTTACTGATTTCAGAATCTGCTGCATCCTGCTCAGCGCTGCTGTCAGATGTATTCTCGTCTTCACTGACTTCCAGCATGGGGTTGGATTCAAGCGCTTCCTGTATCTCCTGTTGCAGATCAAGCGTAGATAGCTGCAGTAAACGTATCGCCTGCTGCAGTTGTGGAGTCATGGTCAGATGCTGACCCATTTTTAGTTGTAACGCTTGTTTCATAGAGAGTCGCTTTTTACCTGTTACAGCCTGAATTGCTCACCCAGATAGGCTTCCCTGACCTGCTGGTTTGCAAGTATATCCTCTGGCGTTCCTTCGGCAAGAATATAACCTTCACTAACTATGTATGCATGTTCGCAGATATCCAGTGTTTCGCGAACGTTGTGATCGGTGATCAGTACTCCGATTCCCTTGTTTTGCAGATGCTTGACGGTTTGCTTTATATCACTGACGGAGATCGGATCGACACCGGCAAATGGTTCATCCAGCAGAATAAATGTTGGCTCTGTTGCCAGTGCCCGGGCTATCTCTACGCGGCGTCGTTCTCCGCCGGACAGACTCATGCCAAGGCTTTTGCTCAGATGAGTGATATGAAACTCCTCCAGCAGTTCTTCCATTTTTTGTTTGCGCTGTTGACGGTTCAGCTCTTTGCGGGTTTCCAGAATCGCCATCAGGTTGTCATGAACGCTGAGTTTGCGGAAGATTGATGCTTCCTGTGGCAGGTATCCAATCCCTTTTCGGGCTCTGCCGTGCATTGGTTCCCGGGTCAGATCCTGGTGATCAATTTTGATCCGTCCCTGATCAGCATCGACCAGCCCCACAATCATGTAAAAGCAGGTGGTTTTGCCTGCCCCGTTGGGGCCCAGTAACCCCACAATCTGACCGCTGTCGACACTCATGGATACATCTTTTACAACCGCGCGGCCTTTATAGCTTTTTGCCAGATTCAGTGCTTCTAAACGACTCATTAGTTGTTGAGTTCCCCGGGAGTCGCGTCAGAAACCGGTTTTTCTTTGTTAACAGGAGGCTCTTGCTCAGCCGCTTTTGGCTGGATAATCATCTGAACCCGCTGTCCGTTATCACTCTTATCACTAAAGGCATTGACTGTGTTTTTATTCATATCATAAATAATCCGATTGCCGCTGAAGCTGTCGCTGCCCTGAGAAACTTTAGCCTGGCCCGTTATTTCCAGCTCTTTGGTACGAATATTGTAATCCAGAACCTCCCCGTATGCATGAGTTACTTCTTTATTGGCGGCGGGGCGCTGCTGGAACTCAGCCGGACGGCCTTTGGCAATGATGGTGGTGATGGATTTGCCTGTTTGTCTCAGTTCAATGCTATCGCCGGTAACTTTCATACTACCCTGGGTTAACAGAACATCGCCTTTATACAGCGTAATGCCGGTCTGGTCATTGCGGGTCGCGCTGTCAGCAGTGATGTGAATCGCCTGGCGGGCGTCTTCCGGAAGAGCCATCACCAGAGGATGCCAGCTTATCAGCATTGCGCATAATACTTTTGTCATGCTGTTAATCAACATTATACACTCCGGTTACTTCGGACAGGAGATTAAGAATGCCACTGTCGGTGTCTATTGTCATGCCAACACCCGTGGTTGTGCCTGAACTGTTTGAGATGATTACCCGTTCATCTGTCCGCGCCAGGCTCTGTCGGGGCAGTATCGTTAATGACTCTGTCCGCAGGGTGGTTGCTATAGTAGTGTCGGCGTTATCCTGAAATAAAACCTGCCCATCGAGAATGACTTCATCATCGCTGTCGCTGATAACGCCTTTCAGACTGCTGACTGTGCGGCTTGGCTGCTGAGCGTTGTAAATCTGCATTTCGGGGTTTGTTACGACGGTTTGCTGCAGTCCGGGCTGGTGTTCCAGCTGAGTTGAACTGAGTTGCTGTTTCAGCATGCCAGTGTTGTCGAAGTCTCTTATCTGGCCATTTACAATATAGTAATCTGCCAGCTGGTAGGCTGGGTTTGGTTCCTCTCTGATCCGGTCCGGGCGGCGCTCGCTATCCATCCCCAGATAAATCACTGTGGGTATCAGAATAGCTGCTGCTGCTGCCAGTCGCGCGCGTCCGGTCAGCATTCAGAGGTACTCGTTATAGAGGGCTTCAAGCTTGCCCTGGCCTGCCAGAATGATTTCACAAAACTCCCGTCCGGCACCATTGCCTGCGGTGCGGCTGGTGCGCCAGTCTGCATGTGTTGCAACGAACTGATGCCCTCCGTTAACGGTGGCTCCGAATGCAACGGCGCGTATGGCGGCGAGGTCAGGCAGATCATCACCGATATAGGCTGTCTCATCTGCTTTGAGTCCGGTGTCCCGCCAGAGTTCCTGCAGGGCGATGAGTTTATCTTCACGTCCCTGATAGAGGTGGTCGATACCCAGTGCTTCAGCGCGTCGCTCAACCTGAGGCGAGCGACGCCCGGTAATGATTGCTGTTTTGATTCCTGACTGAGCGAGCAATTTGATGCCGAGTCCGTCAAGAGTGTTGAAGTTTTTGACTTCACTACCGTCAGCCAGAAAGTTCAGCTTGCCGTCGGTAAGTACACCGTCGACATCGAACACTGCCAGCTTTACCTGTTTAAGTCTGTTTACCAGTGCTTCGCTCAGCCCCTGTGTTAACGTCTCAGTGAAAACTGCAGTCATCAGATGACTCCCGCTTTGAGCATGTCGTGCATGTTCAGTGCACCCACAGGGTGATTTTCGGCATCCAGAACGATCAGTGCGTTGATCTGTTTGTCTTGCATGATCTGTAGTGCCTCTGCTGCCAGAATATCACTGGTTACAGTGGTGCACCGGGTAGTCATCACCTCAGTAATCGGGGTGTTTTTCATGTCTACGTCATGATCAAGGGTACGGCGCAGATCTCCGTCGGTGAAGATTCCTTGCAGAATACCGTCCGGGTTTATGACTGTGGTCATTCCCAGGCGTTTACGGGTGACTTCCATCAGGGCTTCATAGAGCATGGTTGAGTCACTGACCTTTGGAACATCATCACCGCTGTGCATGATATCCGAGACTTTCAGCAGCAGGCGCCGACCCAGACTGCCGCCCGGATGTGAAAAAGCAAAATCTTCAGCGCTGAAACCACGGGCTTCCAGCAGGGCGATGGCCAGTGCGTCACCGATTACCAGTGTTGCTGTCGTGCTGGAAGTTGGGGCCAGTCCCAGAGGGCAGGCTTCCTGGCTAATGGTAACATTCAGATTGGCGTCAGCACTGCGTGAAAGTGTGGATTGCGGATTGCCGGTAATGCTGATCAGCGGTGCTTTCATCCGTTTGATCAGTGGCAGGATCGCAAGCACTTCATTGGTTTCCCCTGAGTTCGATAGCGCAATAACAACATCAGACCGGGTGATCATACCCAGATCGCCATGGCTGGCTTCACCCGGGTGGACAAAGAAGGACGGGGTGCCGGTAGAGGCAAGTGTGGCAGCGATTTTATTACCGATATGACCGCTTTTACCCATTCCGGTAACAATGACACGGCCTTTACACTCCAGCGCCAGTTTACAGGCTTTTTCAAAGTCAGCATCGAGGTAGGTGAGCAGGTCATTTACAGCATCCCGCTCCATCTCAATTGTACGTCTGGCGGATGCTAGAAAGTCCAGTTCGTTATTCATAGTTCTGTGGTTACCGCTCTGTGTTCATAGTGCCTGGTATATTGCACCTGGTTTATAGCACTTTGGGTAAAGCGGGCTGACGCCCAACCCTCTGATTAAGAGTTCATATTGTATAGCAGTGCAAGATAGCCTGCATAGGCTGCCAACAGTAATCCGCCCTCAAACCGGGAGATCTTTGGCGGACGTTGATATAGCACCAGTGCCGTCAGTAGCAGTGTCAGTCCCAGTGTCATCCCATAGTCACGCCAGAAAACAACGGAGTCCAGTGCAATCGGGGCGAGAAGTCCCGGAACGGCCATCACCGCGGCAATATTAAAGATATTTGAGCCGACGACATTTCCCAGGGCAATATCGGTGTGGCCTTTCAGCGCGCTGGCAACAGAGGCTGCCAGCTCTGGCAGGCTGGTGCCAATAGCAACGATTGTCAGGCCGATAACGAGATCGCTGACGCCAAGGGATAATGCGATCTCTGTCGCACCCCATACCAGAAGCCGGGAGCTGGCAGCCAGTAGAATAAGGCCGGTGATTAACCAGAAAATGGCGCGGCCGATGGGCAGTTCAGGAATTTCCTCCTCTTCTTCGCTGAGCTCGTCACTTTCGGCGTTACGCTGGAATCGGGTAAACAGGTAGAGGCAGCCCGCCAGTGACAGGCAGAGGATTATGGCATCTAACTGACCCAGATAGAGATCGTAGAGTACCCCTCCTGCCAGAAGGGTGATCACAAGTAACAGGGGGATTTCCTGTCTGAGTACTTTTGAACGCACGGGAAGAGGGGCGATCAGTGCCGTTATGCCCAGTACTAAACCTATGTTGGCGATGTTGGATCCCAGCGCGTTACCCACTGCCAAATCCCCGGCACCGGTGGTGGCTGCCATAATTGAGACCAGGATTTCAGGCGCGGAAGTGCCGAAGGACACAACAGTCAGACCGATCAGCATGGGCGACATGCCGGCATTTTTAGCGGTTCCTGCGGCGCCGATTACGAAGCGGTCAGCGCTCCAGACAAGAACGATAAAACCTATTAATAAAGCGATAATGGGGTATAGCATCGGGTTGTTTGTTCAGCTCAAGTTAAAACGGAGGCCTATTTAATGAATAATCTGATGCATGTGCAAGCGCTAGTGGCAGCTGTCGCTGATTTTATTCAAGTTTGATAGCAAGAGTGGTATAGTCTGCACGCTTTTTTTTATGGAAATACGGCGGCTCAGGGCCAGTTATATTCTGTCAAATGGTTTCAGATTTTGTCGGAAGGGGGTTAGCCTCAATTAACCTGGAACTTTTTGCCGTCCTTATTTGAGTCATCGTTACTATGGATTTTTTTGACGATATCATAATTGATATCAAACAGCTTACCTTTAGCAGGGGCGATCGGTATATCTGTAAAAATATAGATATACGTATTCCCCGGGGTAAAGTGACGGCGATCATGGGCCCCAGTGGTACCGGTAAAACCACACTGCTTAAGCTGATCGGCGGGCAACTGAAGCCTGATTCAGGTTCTATTCTGCTGGATGGTGATGATATTCCCCGCCTGAGTCGCTCAGAGCTATTCGATGTGCGTGAAAAAATGGGAATGTTGTTTCAGAGCGGTGCGCTGTTTACGGACATGACCGTATTTGAGAATGTGGCTTTTCCGCTACGTGTGCATACCAAACTGCCGCAGGATATGATCCGCGATATTGTATTAATGAAACTTCAGGCGGTTGGTTTGCGCGGTGCAGCAGAGCTGATGCCCAGTGAGCTTTCCGGGGGTATGGGACGTCGCGTAGCCCTGGCCCGGGCGATTGTGCTTGACCCTGCACTAGTGATGTATGATGAACCCTTCACCGGGCAGGATCCTATCGCTATGGGAGTGCTGGTTAACCTGATCAAAAAACTTAATCAGGCACTGGGACACACCAGTATTATTGTTTCTCATGATATCAAGGAAACGCTCAGTATTGCTGACTATATCTACATTATTGCGGATGCTGACGTGATTGCACATGGCACGCCTGAAGAGCTTCAGCAGAATGATTCTGAGCAGGTACGACAGTTTATGTGTGGATTGCCGGATGGTCCTGTGCCGTTCCATTTCCCGGCAAACGACTATGAAACTCAACTGATGGGGGGCGTTGATGGAAGCGGTAATTAATAATCTGATCTTTCTGGGCCGTATTGCGATCGACAGAGTGTCCGCCATTGGACGTTCCGGCATGATTCTCATGCATGCGATCATAGCCAGGCCTGATCCGCTGACCTCTTTTCCGCTGCTGATACGTCAACTGTACTCGGTGGGTGTGCTTTCAATGATCATTATCATTGTGTCCGGTTTGTTTATCGGGATGGTGCTGGCCTTACAGGGGTATAATATTCTGGTCGATTACGGCACGGAGCAGGCGGTAGGGCAGATGGTTGCGCTAAGTCTGGTGCGGGAGCTGGCTCCGGTGGTAACCGCGTTGTTATTCGCGGGTCGTGCCGGGTCAGCACTGACAGCTGAGATTGGTCTGATGAAGGCGACTGAACAGCTCTCCGGTATGGAGATGATCGGTGTGGATCCGCTGAGACGAATTATAGCGCCGCGTTTCTGGGCTGGATTTATCAGCCTGCCGATTCTTACCATGATCTTTAGTGCTGTGGGTATCTGGGGTGGATTGCTGGTAGGTGTGGAGTGGCTGGGGATCTATGAAGGATCTTTCTGGTCGAATATGCAGAATTCAGTCGATTTTTTTGATGATATTGGTAACGGCTTGATTAAGTCTCTGGTGTTTGGTCTGGTGGTGACCTGGGTTGCCGTCTTTCAGGGATATGATTCAGTGCCGACCTCTGAAGGTATTAGTCAGGCAACCACAAAAACTGTTGTCTACTCATCCCTTGCAATCCTTGGACTGGACTTTATTTTGACCGCTTTGATGTTTGGAGATTTGTAACAGATGCGAAACCGTGGAATTGAGTTGGGCGTCGGTATCTTTATGTTGGCGGGGGCTATTGCTCTTACCGTGCTGGCGATAAATGTGAGTGGTCTGAGCCTGGCTGAGCAACAGGGCTCGTATAAGATATATGCCCGGTTTGAAAATGTGGGGGGGCTGACTGCCCGCTCTAAAGTGACAATGTCCGGCGTCGCTATCGGAAAAGTGAGCAGTATCACTATCGACCGTAAAAAACTGATGGCTTTGGTCGAGATGGAGATTAACGAGGATGTGAACTACCTGACATCTGATAGTTCGGCTTCTATTCTGACAGCTGGCTTGCTGGGCGAAAAGTATATTGGTGTCACCACGGGTGCTGCTGATGATGAAATACTTAAAGAGGGTGATTTTATTGAAGATACTCAGTCCTCTCTGGTTCTGGAAGAGCTGATTGGCAAGTTTCTTTTCAATCAGGCCTCTGAATAACGTTAATTAGATAGTGTTGTAAGTGTATGGGAATTTTGGAAATGAGATATTTGAGTCGCTGGTTGGTATTGCTGACCCTGGTTCTGGCTTCGGTTACCGCGAATGCTTCATGGGATGAAGCCCGTAATACTGTGGAGCAGGCGTCCGCTAAAATGATGAAAGTGCTTGAGGATGAGGCGCTAAAGGCTCCTGAAAAAAGTGAACAACTGATTAGTGAGATTGAAGCAATTCTCAATCCGGTAGTGGATTTTGATTATGTTTCCAAGCGGGTTATGGGCAAGTACTATAATCGTGTAGATGATAAACAACAGCAGATCTTTTCCAGCGTTTTCAAAGACACTATGGTCCGCACCTATGCGAAGTCCCTCACCGGCTTTGATATTGTCAGGTATGAAGTAGCGCCTGAAGGACAGCCTAGCCCTGAGGCTGATAAGCAGGTTGTCAGTGTTAATATATTTTCAGCCAAAGGTGAGCAGTACACTCTGGTTTACTACATGCTGAAGGAAGATAGCGGCTGGAAGCTGGTGAATGTGCTGGTCGATGGTATCAACCTGCGACTCAACTTCAAAAATCAGTTTTCTGATATGGTATCGCGCACCAATGGCAATGTGGCGCAGGTGATTGCTGACTGGAAAGCGGCCGTGGCTGGCAATGACAGTAACAGTAAGGACAGCTGATGAACTCTCAGGTTGTAATCAGCGCTGATATTATCCTGCTGAAGGGCGACCTGTTGTTCAGCACGATTATTTCGGTCCGTGAAGCGTTGGAAAAAGCGATTGATCAGACGGATAAAGACTGTGTGCTCGATTTCGCCGGTGTTGACCGTGTAGACAGTTCTGCGGTGTCACTCTGGCTCTGTCTTGAGCGCAAAACCCGGTCTCGCCATCTGAGCCTTAAAGCGGTAAATATTCCGGATGAGCTGAGCTCTATTGTGAGTCTGGTCGGGCTGAATCAGACCGCTCTGAACCCCTAGTAATAGACTGAAGACGCATCGATTGAAGATGGCTGTATAGCTACAGTCATCGCCTTTCGTTACATTTTCCGCTATCATAGCCGGCCTATTATTTTCTCCCAATTTTCATTGGTATTATGCATGCAAATCGAAGACGTAAAACAGATTCTGGAAGAGAAGCTGGATGGATGTGAAGTATTCCCAGAAGGCGAAGGCTGTAATTTTCAGGTAACTGTCGTCGGGGATATCTTTGAAGGTCTGCGGCCTGTTAAAAAACAACAGATGGTATATGCCTGTCTCGCTGATCAGATAGCTGATGGCAGTATTCATGCCCTGACGATCAGAACCTTTACCCGAGCCCAGTGGGCAGAACAGAACTGAAGCGCTTAGAGACCCTATTTTCATGGATAAACTGATTATTACCGGTGGTAACCGCCTGGAAGGTGAAGTACGTATTTCCGGAGCGAAGAACTCAGCGCTTCCTATTCTGGCAGCGACTCTGTTAGCCGATGAGCCGGTTACTATCAGTAATCTGCCTCATCTGCACGATATTACTACCATGCTCGAACTGCTGCGACAGATGGGTGTGGAGCTGACCATTGACGAAAAACTCAGTGTAGAGATTGATCCCCGTTCTCTGACCTCCACCATAGCTCCCTATGAACTGGTCAAAACGATGCGGGCTTCTATTCTGGTGCTGGGTCCGCTGCTGGCTCACTTCGGTCACGCTGAAGTTTCTCTGCCGGGTGGTTGTGCTATCGGCAGTCGTCCGGTCGATCTTCATCTCAAAGGCCTTGAAGCACTGGGTGCTGAGATTACGGTTGAAGAAGGTTTTATCCGCGCGACCTGCGACGGACGTCTGAAAGGCGGGCGGGTGTTTTTTGACATCGTAACCGTAACCGGAACCGAAAACATTCTTATGGCTGCGGCTCTGGCACAGGGGCAGTCAATTATTGAGAACGCAGCCCGGGAACCGGAAATAGTTGATCTGGCTGAATTTCTGATCGCGATGGGGGCTGATATAACGGGTCATGGTACTGATACCATTATCGTCAACGGTGTGGCTTCTCTGAAGAGTTGTACCTATCCGGTAATTGCTGACCGGATTGAAACCGGAACCTATCTGGTTGCAGCGGCCGCAACCCGGGGCCGGGTGAAAGTTAAAAATACCCGTCCGGATATTCTTGATGCAGTGCTGCAGAAGCTGGAAGAAGCGGGTGCTGAGATAGAGTGTGGCCCGGACTGGATAAGTCTGGATATGAAAGGTAAACGGCCTAAAGCGGTTAATGTGACGACAGCACCTTACCCTGCGTTTCCCACTGATATGCAGGCGCAGTTTGCTGCGCTGAATATTATTGCCGAAGGTGTGGGGGTGATCAAAGAAACGGTGTTTGAGAACCGCTTTATGCATATGCAGGAGATGCTGCGTATGGGGGCCAAAATTACGATCGATGGCAATACTGCGATTACCGAAGGTCGCGAAGTGCTGACCGGCGCACCGGTTATGGCGACCGATCTGCGGGCCTCTGCCAGTCTGGTGATCGCGGCTATGGTGGCGACAGGGGATACAGTGATTGATCGTATCTACCATATTGACCGTGGTTATGAGTGTATCGAAGAGAAGATGCAGCTACTGGGTGCAAAGATTAAGCGGGTTCCGGGTTAACAGGAACGTCGCATTCGCAGGATAGACTCTATCTCTGTACAGAATTTATAAGTGGTAACGAAACAGCTAATATGAAACAGAACCTGACCATTGCGCTATCAAAAGGGCGTATTCTGAAAGATACGCTGCCGCTGTTAGAGGCGGCTGACATCATTCCGGCTGAAGATATTTTCAGCAGCCGCAAGCTGATTTTCGATACCAACCATGACAACATTAAGCTGGTGGTTATTCGCGCAACGGATGTGCCAACCTATGTTGAGCATGGTGGCGCAGATATGGGCGTCGCCGGTAAGGATGTGCTTCTGGAGTATGGAGCTAAGGGTCTATATGAGCCACTGGATCTGGATATCGCGAAGTGCAAACTGATGGTTGCGGGTATGAAGGGGGCTGGCGAAGTCGAAGGTCGGATGACCGTTGCCACCAAGTTTGTTAATGTCACCAAAGAATTTTTTGCCCGTCAGGGGCGTCAGGTCGATATTATCAAACTGTACGGCGCAATGGAGCTGGCACCAATTATGGGTCTTGCTGACCGCATTGTTGATATCGTAGACACCGGTAACACTTTGCGCGCGAATGGTTTAGTGCCGATGGAAGATATCTGTTATGTAAGCTCACGTCTTGTCGTCGGTAAGGCTGCTCTTAAAATGAAGCACCGGCAGATTCAGCCAATTATTGAACAACTGGCCGCTGCAGTCGAAGCACGTAAAGAAAGGTCTGAATGAAAATGACCAAACCAGAGATTTTAAGGTTAGACAGCCAGCAGGCTGATTTCAGTGAACAGCTGGATAAGTTGCTGGCGTGGGAATCGGTTTCCAATAAAGAGGTAAACCGGACCGTAGAGGATATTCTTGAACGGGTTAAAGCTGAAGGTGACGCTGCGGTGGTTGAATTTACCAACCGTTTTGATCGCCTTAGCGTCAGCTCAATGCAGGAGCTTGAGTTTTCTCAGCATGACCTGCAGCAGGCGCTGGATAATCTGCCTGAAGATCAGCATAAAGCACTGACCGTCGCGGCTCAGCGGGTCCGTGACTATCATCAGCGTCAGAAGGGTGAGTCCTGGCAATACCAGGAAGCGGATGGCACCTTGCTGGGACAGAAAGTGACGCCGATGGATAAGGCCGGGCTCTATGTTCCTGGCGGCAAAGCGTCTTACCCCTCCTCAGTGCTGATGAATGCGATTCCGGCGCATGTGGCCGGAGTTGAAGAGCTGATTATGGTGGTGCCTACACCGGATGGTGAGGTTAACCAACTGGTTCTGGCCGCTGCCGCACTTGCTGGCGTGAGCCGCGCCTTTGCCATTGGTGGTGCTCAGGCTGTTGCGGCGCTGGCCTATGGTACTGAGACGATTCCTAAAGTGGATAAGATCGTTGGCCCGGGTAATATCTTCGTTGCTACTGCCAAACGTGCCGTTTATGGTACGGTGGGTATTGATATGATTGCAGGGCCATCAGAAATTCTGGTTATCTGTGATGGCCAGACCGATCCCGACTGGATCGCGATGGATCTGTTTTCTCAGGCTGAGCACGATGAAGATGCCCAGCCTATTCTGATCAGTCCTGATGCCGAGTTCCTTGATAAAGTCAGCGCCAGTATTGACAAGCTGCTGCCAACCATGGAACGGGAAGCGATTATCAGCCGTTCTCTGGCTGACCGTGCTGCACTGATTAAAGTAGCTGATCTCGAAGAAGCGGCTAAGGTGAATAACCGCATCGCTCCGGAGCATCTGGAGCTTTCTGTGGCAGACCCACAGGCGTTGCTGCCATTGATAAAGCATGCGGGTGCTATCTTTATGGGGCGTTATACGGCTGAAGCTCTGGGTGATTACTGTGCGGGACCGAACCACGTATTGCCTACCTCCGGTACTGCGCGTTTTTCGTCGCCGCTGGGAGTATATGATTTTCAGAAACGCTCTTCACTGATCATGTTTTCTGAGGATGGTGCTTCTGAGATGGGTAAGGTTGCATCGGTATTAGCCCGGGGTGAGAGTCTTACGGCCCATGCGCGTTCAGCGGAATATCGTATCAAGAAGTAAGCATCGGTTATCACTGTCTTAAAATAGGCAGTCCTGAAAAAGCCCCAAACGGGGCTTTTTTTGATTCATTTTTTGCTTATCGCATGAGCGGGCAAACCTAGCCGTTACCTTTGTCTGCTTCGTTGTTAACTTCGCTCGCCGTCGGGCGTTCGGTAACGGTGATTTCCAGTTCTATAACTTCGCCATTGCGCCAGACTTTTACGGGCAGAACGGTTCCCGGGGGCATGCGGGCAACACTGTACATAGAGTTGTAGCTGTTAATGATCTTCTTGCCGCCGATCTCCAACAGAATATCGCCCGGAAGCAAGCCGGCCTTGTGAGCGGGTCCATCGCGGAAAATGCCCGCAATAATCAGACCTTTTGTATCTTTCAGACCGAAAGACTCAGCCAGTTCAGGGGTAATCTCCTGGGCTTCCACTCCAACCCAGCCACGCACAACCCGGCCATGCTCTATCAGATCCTGCATCACCTGTTTTGCCTGGTCAGAGGGGATGGCAAAACCGATTCCCTGAGATCCTCCTGAGCGGCTGAATATAGCGGTATTGATGCCGATGAGGTTGCCTTTCGCATTGATTAGTGCGCCACCGGAGTTACCCGGGTTTATCGCAGCATCGGTCTGGATAAAGTCTTCATAGGTGTTCAGACCCAGCTGATTGCGTCCGGTGGCACTGATAATACCCATGGTCACCGTCTGTCCGACTCCGAACGGGTTACCGATTGCCAGAGCGACATCACCGACACGCAGATTAGCGGATGAGCTGATAGTGATGCTCGGAAGGTCAGGGAGATCGATTTTAAGCACAGCCAGGTCAGTATCAGGGTCATTACCAACCACCGTTGCAGTGGCTTCCCGGCCATCTTTCAGTGCCACCACAATGCTGTCAGCGCCGGAAATAACATGATTGTTTGTAGCAATATAACCCTCAGGGCTCAATATGACGCCCGATCCAAGGCTGGATTGAATCCGCTCCTTATTGCTGTTCTTGTTGTAGTGTTTCTGAATATTAGGGTCGTTATAGAGTGGCTGATTGTTGTTAGGAACAACGGTGCGGGTATAAATATTTACCACGCTGGAGGCTGCATGTTCAACCGCATCGGCATAGGAAAAGGGCCCCTGAACCCCGGCAGAGGAGTTTTCTGCCTCATGGATCCGGACCGTATTTGACTGTTGCGTAAACATATCCGGCAGATAAATTAGCAGCGCTACCGCGGCAAGAATCCCGGAGAGAATAGGCCACATAAGAAAAGCCAAGCGTTGGATCAATTAAGGACGCCTTATAAACAGTGGTAAAGTTGTTCAGCTGTTTTAGAATTATACGGATAAAAAACTGCTTTTGGGAATATAAAGAAAAGATTATGGCTGTATCACTGAAACAACTGGTTAACTACTGCAACTCTCTTCTAACCCCTGAAAAATACAGGGATTATTGTCCTAACGGCTTACAGGTTGAAGGACGGGGTGAGGTGCGTCGTATCATCTCCGGTGTGACCGCCAGTCAGGCATTGCTTGATCGTGCGGTGGAGTTGGGCGCTGATCTTATTCTGGTACACCATGGCTATTTCTGGAAAGGCGAGGCAGAAGCTGTCACCGGAATGAAAAAGCGCCGGCTGCAAACACTCCTGAGTCATGATATCAGTCTTCTGGCATATCACCTGCCACTGGATGGACACCTGCAGCTGGGTAATAATGCCCGGCTGGCAGATAAGCTGGGGTTACAGATTACCGGAGGGCTTGAACCTGACAATCCGCTTAGTATCGGGTTAACCGGGCGCTTACCGCATCCGCTTAGCGCAGCAGACTTTTCTCAGCAGATCGCCATGGCGATGGGGCGGGAGGTGATGCATATTGAGGGCGGTCCTGATCAGATTGAAACTGTTGGCTGGTGCACAGGCGCTGCACAGGGATATATCGATAAGGCTGCGGGTCTGGGGTTGGATGCTTTTATCTCGGGAGAGATATCGGAACCGACGGTGCATAGCGCCAGAGAACTCGGCATTCACTATTTTGCAGCGGGCCATCATGCCACTGAGCGATATGGCGTGCAGGCGTTGGCAGAAAGGCTGGCGGAACAGTTCGACCTGGAACATCACTTTGTGGATATTAATAATCCGGTCTGACCGCTAAAACGAGGAGGTCTGTGAAAAAACCGGCGAGTGCCGGTTTTTTCGTTTCTTAACGGAGTGCTCTGGCCATAGCAAAGCCGGTTTGTGCTCAGGCAGAGTGCTTTTCTTCACTGTCACGCAGGCTGTTACCTGGGATATGATCTTTCAGCAGGGGAGGAATCTCTGCATCCTCATCCGCGTCAGGCTTTTTCTTCAGCCCGTACTTTTCAGACAGCGTGCCCTCTTCGTCAGGGTTTTTGATGGCATAGTCGCGGGGTGGTTCAACGACTTCAGGCTCATCTGTTGCTGTGTCAACCTGTTCAGTCACCGTTGGGATCTGCTCTTTCTCTTCTGCAGGTCTGTCTTTAACCGGCTCAGCAATTGCTGGCTGAGGCTGACTGCTTAGCTGAGCTGGGGAGTGTTCACCCATACACAGAGTTTCTGATCCCTGAGCCAGGTGCTGGTGAACCTGTTTGTAACTTTCAGTGAGGTTGTTAACCAGTTCGGCCGTTTTTTCAAAGTGGCCATTGACCTTCTCTTTGTATTCACTCAGATCACGCTGGGCTTCGTTTAGCTGATCAACCAGTTTCTGCTGGCTGGATGTGTCGCCTGAACGTCCCATCAGGTAGCCGATTAACGTCCCTGCAAGAAGGGCCACAATACCAATTATCCAGACGCTGCTGTCTTCCACACTAACTCCTTAAATGCTCTGATTTACAGCTGAAGAATAACGCAATTAACGGGCAAATCCTATGTTATTTTGGTTTAAGGCTTATGGGGTCTGAGCGGCTTTTTCTGCCTTCCACTGTTGCGCCTGATTCGACTTATCCGCCAGATACGTAATCTGCTCAGCCAGAACCGCGCAGGCCAGGTCAGCGTTTTTGTGGTGCAACGCCTGCAAAATTTGTTGGTGCTGGTCAATAATGACCGAGCGTTCCCGAAAACGAAAAGTCACCATGTTACTGATCGGTTGCAGCGCTTCTATGACACTGAACATGATAAAGCTCAGCAAAGGATTGCCAGAGGCCTCAGCAATCAGCCGGTGAAAGCGGACATCAGAGGCACAGAACTGTTCTGCTGTCAGCTCGTTATCCTGCTGTGATGCAAGTTCCTGCTGCAGTTGTTTTAACTGTGTTTCGCTGGCATGTTCTGCAGCAAGCTGAAGACAGTTGCTCTCCAGCATTAAGCGGGTCTGAAAGATATCCTCCATCGAAAAAGCATCCATGCTAACCAGCAGGGTGGTGGCACTGGTAATGGAATCACTCAGGTCGGTGGTTGAGGGGCGGTTGATAAAGGTGCCGCCGGTCGGTCCCCGGCGGGAGCGGATCAGATTCTGAGCCGCCAGTCTTTTCAGAGCCTCGCGAATGGTCGGACGGGAAACCTGATAGCGCTGTGCCAGCTCGGTCTCAGTGGGCAGGCGATCATCGGCTTTCAGCGAGCCATCAATAATGGCCTGGCGAATCTGACCTGCTATCTGACTGGACAGGCTGCGCTGGGCAACCGGTTCTATTTCTAAAGTCACGAAATCTCTCCTAAAGTGATAAAGCAATTATTTCATATAATTGACTAATTGTTAATTTGTAAGACAAATAAAAAAGGTGTAAATTGTTTTAAAAGTTAATTTGTAAGACAAATTGGTGCAAATACTTTTTGTAAACTCTGTTTATGGAGAGGTTCCCGTTGTGTTGGTAGGTTCTTTTAGTCATTTGAAACAATGTTTCTTATGGCTGCGAGTCACTGATAGATAAACCGTTAAGAGATAACGTGAGGTATATTATGTTTAATGCCCTGGTATTGGAGCAGGAGGAGGGGGAAACCCTCGCAGCAGTAAAGCAACTTGATCTGAGTGATCTGCCCGATGAGGATGTATTGGTTAAAGTGAGCTATTCCTCACTCAACTATAAAGACGGATTAGCGATCACGGGTAGCGGTAAAATCGTTCACAAGTTTCCAATGGTACCGGGGATCGATCTTGCCGGAGTTGTTGCTGAGTCCCGAAGTCCCCAGTTTCAGGCCGGTGAGCGGGTCATTATGACCGGCTGGAGTGTCGGAGAACGCTTCTGGGGAGGGTATAGCCAGTATGCGCGGATGAAGCCGGAATGGCTGGTGAAGATGCCCGAGGGGATGGATGCTGCCAAAGCGATGTCTATTGGTACCGCAGGTTTAACCGCGATGCTCTGTGTTATGGCGCTGGAAGAGGGCGGAATCACTCCTGATAGTGGCACGGTTGTCGTGACGGGTGCAGCGGGAGGCGTCGGTAGTGTTGCCATTTCCATTCTGAGTAAGCTTGGCTATACCGTAGCCGCAGTGACTGGTCGGGAATCGACCCATGAATACCTGCGCGGTCTGGGAGCCTGCGAGTTGTTGTCCCGGGCTGAGATGGCAGAGCCGTCCCGCCCACTTGAGAAACAGCGCTGGGCCGGTGCTATTGATACCGTGGGGGATACAATTCTGGCTCGGGTGCTGGCAGAGACCGACTACCGTGGTGTGGTGGCAGCCTGTGGCCTGGCGGGTGGCTATAAATTACCCACCACAGTGATGCCGTTTATTCTGCGTAATGTTCGCCTGCAGGGCGTTGATTCAGTTATGTGTCCGGTGGATATCCGTACGCAGGCCTGGAACCGCTTGCTGACAGATCTGCCCGATAACGCGCTGGGTGAAATTTCCAGTGTGATCGGACTTGCAGATCTGCCACAGGCCGCCGCCGATATTGTTGCCGGTAAGATTCAGGGTCGTACGCTGGTTGATCCGAATAAGTAAAAACGCCGTTCTGCGGCCAGCCAGAGGTCTCTGCCATATTTGTTAGCGGTCAGGCGGACTACCGGATGTTATTGCTGGAAAGAGATGCGGGAGGCTAATAAAGCCTCCCGCTATTTTTTAGGGGGAGAGCTATCTGTATTTCAGGCGGATAAACTGTTTCAGGCAGGTCTCAATCTTTGCCTGATTGTTTATGTCTGTATTGTCTATGGATATTAAGCTGGAGATAGCCTGATTGATATGGATATTGATAATATCATCCGGCGCTTCAATAAAAGGGATATTGCAGACTTCGGTAAGAGAGAGATTCTCCGGTACTAGCTGCATCACAGCTTCCGGGTTTCTACTTATCGCTCTTGCCAGTGAAAGTTTAATTGCTTCACTCATGGCAGCATCACTGTAGGCTAATATTTTCGGGGTAAACTGAATTGCTTTCTGGTTACCATATTCAATCAGATACAGCAGATATTCAAAAGATCCGTCAGATTTTATTTGTGAAATGAATTGCTTACTGTCAACTTCGAGTCGTTGTTCATAATCCTGGTAATTATCAGCCAGAAGTGCAGGGCTGAGGCATAAGAAGAACAAAGTCATTATCCAGTTCATCTTTTTACCTCCAACGTATTTATGCCACTATTAACTATTCGTTCTCTTACGGATTTCGGCATAATAATACACCCACTGGATGCTGCCCCCGGTGTCCTTAAAGAGTCTCCATGAATCTGGAAATCTGATCTGCCATATGCGGTATGGTTTATTGGAGTCAGAGGCAGTATATAGGGGCCGGTTGATGCACTGTTACGTGGTGTACCAATGCGGTACCGGCCTTTGGGTATGGGCCCCAGGCTTTTGAGGTTTTGTTTATCCGGATTATTTTTATATCCGATAGCGCCGGAGTATCTGTTGCAATGATATTTCCAGAAAGCTCCAGCTTTCCGGAAGGCTGGTAGTATATCCATGGCATGTGTAATCTTCCCTGATTAGATAGCTATGTTGCAGATTTGTGTAACAGGAGTCGATCATTAAGCATTGTTTAGCTTATGGATGGAGTCTCTTCCTGTTATTTTCTTAGTTAAACATCATTTATATCAGATTTAAATAATGTTTCCATCCCCTCCGGTAGCCTTCCGTTGGGTTCACAACACCCCTTTTTCAGAGTCAGCTTTTGCCTTCAATGGCGCTGATCACGCTCACCTCATCGACGCTATGGATTCTCACCTCAGTCCAGACTGGTTTCAAATCCAGAGCATGCCTCTTCAGCTTTTCATTAATAACAACAGGCCTCCAGTCCATTGGAATCTGCTGCCCGCAGCGTTTTATTGTTAACCAAACTGACCGTCGATTCTGGGTTTCAGAAGAATCGGGGTATAGGGAACCAGAAACAGCCCCCAGGCCGCTATCCAGAGACCGCCTGAAATATGGACCGCCATCGTATTCAGTTCCGGAATCATCGGCAGGAATACTCTGACGACACCGGCAATGACCATCAGGGTAAAGGCCGCTACGGTTATTTTAGCCAGTTTTAGCGGGCGCGCTGTATGGCCAAGTGCGACCCGGGCCATCATACCAAGGGTCATTGCCCCTATAGCACCGGCCGCGAACGCGTGTGTCGCGATATAGGGGGGGAGCTGAATGACTCCGGCTATCGCTTTGAGTGCAAAACCTAACGGGATAAACAGATACGCCACATGCAGAATCCAGATTAGTGGATTGCGGATCATGCGGAGTTTAAACCAGCCTGCCAGACGGATCAGATTCAGTACTGCGCTGAGCGCTGCCAGCAGTATTGCAACAAGGCTGATCTGAAGCAGATCGGTGATGAGCCAGCCAACTGCCAGAGGGATAACCGATCTCTCTATCCAGCTAAAACGTTTCGCTTCAAATGCCAGCGCCCGTTCGGTAAAGAAAGGGATCACCCGGCCGCCCATCACGACCATGACAACCACGATCAGTCCCAGCTCCAGGTCCATTCCTCTGGCCAGTGTCGCGTCAGTAATACCCAGTAGCTGGAGGTGAATCAACAGATTAGCGATGGTCATGGCTATCAGGATGGCGGTAAATATCAGATTTTTGTAATTGCCGGAGCGGATAATCGGTAGTCCGATAGACAGTGCAACCAGCGGCAGAAACAGGAGATCGGTGATCGCTATCAGTAAAGGGGGAATCGGTACAACAAACTCAGATATGACCGGCAGCAGGCGGGCAGCCAGCCAGAGCAGAAACAGTCCGGCCAGCTTTGCGCCGAAGGGGGTCTGTATCGAGGTCCAGTTTCGTACAGCCGTCAGGAGAAATCCGGATACTACCGCGACTGCATAACCGAACAGCATCTCATGTCCATGCCATAACTGACTGATCTGATAATAACTATAGGTTGCCTGGCCTGATCCCAGCAGCATCAGCCAGTGGAGCATCAGCAGCAGGCTTGAAACTGCTGCGAATAAAAAAAAGGGACGGAAGCCCAGATTAAACAGAGCAAAATGGTTGCTCTGATATGGTTCCTGAATCTGCATAATATCTTTTCACCCTGATTATCTGTTCAACGAACATAAAAATAACAGTTTCTGTTGTTTCAATGGCTGCAACGGCATTTTTTCGCCGCCGGGTAGAGTAGAATCGGATTTTTCTTAGAGTGACTCTGTTCTGGCGACCCTTTATGCGCTTTAAATTACCCGGTTTTATTCTGTTTGTATGCAGCCAGTTGTTTTCCGCTTCGGCAGCTGAAGCAGGCATTAGTGTGACAGATAATAAAGGCCGGGTGATTGATATTGCTCAACCGGCCCGACGGGTAATCGCATTAGCCCCGCATATCACGGAAAATCTGTTTGCCATCGGTGCGGGCAAGTACATCAAAGGGGTTGTCAGTCATAGTGATTATCCTGCTGCAGCGCTGGATATACCGGTGGTAGGCGACTCGCAGAGCTTCAATCTCGAAGCGATTATTGCGCTGAAGCCGGATCTGATCGTGGCCTGGTCGGGTGGTAATCCGGCTCTGCCTTTGCAGCGGCTGGAACAGCTGGGTATTCCGGTTTATTACTCAGACCCTAAAGTCTTTACTGATATTCCCTATAATCTGCGTGCCCTGGGGCAGCTGTTACTACGGCCTGAGGCGGAGACGCAGGCTCAAATGTTTGAACAGCGATTAGCATCACTGAAAGAACGCTTCTCGAACACAACAAAACTTCGGGTGTTTTATCAGCTCTGGCATCAGCCGCTGATGACGGTAAACCACAGTCAGATGATCGATCGGGTCATTCGTTTGTGCGGCGGTGAAAACCCGTTTGCCGGACACCGGGAGGTGATTCCCCGTCTGGGCGTCGAGTCGGTTTTACTGACCGACCCGCAGGTTATTCTGACAGGGGAGAGTGCGCCTGATGACTGGAAGCAACAGTGGCTGTCCTGGCCTGAACTGGCAGCCAGCCGCTATAACCAGTTTTATCGCCTGAATGAAGATCTGTTATACCGGCCGACCCCGCGCCTGCTGGAGGGGGCACAGCAGATGTGCGAAGCGTTACAGCAGGCGCGTGAGGTTGTTGAATCTCACTAGTACTTACAACTAGTCACTGCTGAGTTTTATTCGGTCAGCCCTTTAAAAAAGGATTTGGTGTCCTGCGCTGCTTTCTTGGTTGCATCCCAGGCAGTTTCGGCACCCGCTTTAGTGCTACAGGCGGCTCGTTCAGCGACACACTTGGATTTGCAGCCGGTAACCGCCGCATCATCGGTCATATGTTTTACTTCGCACTTTGTTTCACACCAGGTTTGCTCATCGGCGCAGTCTGCCTGTGCCAGCGGTGCTAATAGCGTGGCTGAAAGGACAATCGTCATTGACGCGATAAAACGCAACATATCGGTTTCTCTCTTTACTGTTTATATTGGCTACGTATAACAACATCACCGAAGCGGGTCTTAACAGCGCATTGTGGACGTTGCTTTTAAGTGCTCTGGTTGTCAGGTTTGCGCGGCTGCCATAATACTTCCTCGCCACCGTTCTGTCGTGCCAGAACCCGGGCTGCGACAAACAGCAGATCCGAGAACCGATTCAGATAGGTGGCGCTTAACTGATTGACCGTTTCCTGATGCGCCAGTTCCACAATCCGCCTCTCTGCCCGACGGCAAACACTGCGCGCCTGATGGCACAGCGCAGCAGCCCTGTTGCCGCCTGGAAGAATAAACTCCTTCAGGGGGGGCAGCTGGCTGTTCAGTGAATCTATCTGTAACTCCATCTCCGTTATCACATCACTGCTGATAACGATGTAGCCCGGATCGGCCACTGCCAGTTCCCCCCCCAGATCAAACAGATCGTTCTGGCACTGTAACAATAGCTTCCTTAACGGTTCCTGAGCGGTCAGTTCAGCAATTAATACTCCGAGTAGACAGTTTAATTCGTCAGTATCGCCCAGAGCCTCGATACGGGGGTGATACTTATTCACTGTGCTGCCGTTGGCCAGAGAAGTGCTTCCCTTGTCGCCTGTGCGGGTGTAGATTTTGGTGAGGCGGTTGGCCATCGGTAAGTCCTTGAAATAAAAAAGGCTGAATAAAACTATTCAGCCTTTGTGGATTTTGCTCAAGCTGAATTAAAAGCTATAACGTGCCGAGACGGTTAGCAAGCGATCCTGAGTATTATACCCGGGATTGGTCTGATACTGCTTGTCGAACAGATTTTCGATTCGGCCTCCCAGAGTCCATTCCGGGGTGATCTGGTAGGTTGAATAGATATTTGCAATCGCAAAAGCGGGCAGTGAACTGCTGTTGTCGGCAGTTGTATAGCGTTTACCTTCCCAGATAATTTCACTACCTGCAGACCATTGGTTGTCAGCATAGTTAATTTGCCATTTAACCGTGTCCTGTGGTCTGAAACGGAGTTTTTTCCCGGTCGCAGCATCTTTAGCATTAACATACTGGTATGCCAGAGTGTGATTCCAGTTGCCATAGGCTATCCGGTAGCTGGCATCTACACCTTCTATTTCAGCCTTGTCAGTGTTTTCCACTGTCGTCCAGGTATCGTTAATACTGATCAGGTTGTGGATATCGGTTTTGTAGAAACTGATCTCCCATAGAGCGGCGCTATTTCCGGATAAACTAATCTCTGTAGTTTCCGATTCTTCAGGTTTCAGATCAGGATTGCCTTGATAGCCGTAGCTTAAGGGATAATACAGATCATCAAAGGTGGGCGCTTTAAACGCAGTGCCATGGCTTATCGCTACCTTTACCTGCTCAAACTGATAGGCATAGCCGACACTGTAGGTGGTATTTTCGCCAAACTGCTCGTCGTCAGTGAAACGGCCGCTCAGCTCTGCCTGGTAATTGTTTCCTTCGTGAAGCAGGCCGACAAAAGCCGCTTTAGTTTCCCGGCTGCTAACCGTATAGCTCACGGTACTCTCTCTCAGGTCATCATCCAGATAATCAAGTCCGGCAGAAATGGAGCTGTTGTTAATATAGAAACTGTTGAGCCAGTTAACCTGTGTACGCTCGGTAACATAGCGGGAGCCCTGTTTGCGTCTGATTCCGTCTCCGTATGTCAGGTTGTCGTCTTTGATAAATGCTGTGCTCAGTGCACTATCGAAGCGATCACCGGAATAACTGATGCGACCGGAGTATAGTTCGTTTTCAAAATCAGATTCGTTTCCTCCGCCATACTCATTGTCAAATTCACTATTACCCTGCCATTTTATCGCTTGCAGGTTCAGATCTATCCGGTCCGTCAGTTGCTGGTTAACTGCAATGTTTGCGGAGAGGTTGCGGTAACCATCTTTATCTGTTTCCGCATCGTCATGAACGTCAATGCCATCGTGATGGTCGGCCGACAGGACAACAGATAGGCTTCCCGTATCACTATAGGGCTGAGAATAGCTGCCGGTTAGCTTTTGTGTGCCCTGGTCACCGAGGGTGAGGGCAATGGAGCCTGAGGCCTGATTGTTGCTTTTTTTAGTGAATATCTGAATGATCCCGCCAATCGCATCCGAGCCATAAAGGGCAGAACGCGGCCCTCTGACAAACTCTATTTTTTCAATCTGTTCCACCGGAATCAGTTCCAGCCGGGTTCCGGCGGCTGTTGGTGTTCCTATGCGGATACCATTTAAAAGAATCAGGGTGTGATCTGATTCTGTACCGCGGGTATAAAGTGCGGCAGACTGTCCGCGGGCACCGCTGCTGGTGAAGTTTACGCCCGGTAACAGGTTGATGGCTGCTTTAGCAGAATCGACCTGTGATCGTTGTATCTCTTCAGCAGTGATAACCGAAACGGAAGCAATGGTTTCGGTAACTGGCTGTTCGATCAGGTTTGCTGAGACGACAATAGTGTTCAGCGTATTTTTTTCGACAGGCTTGTTTTCTGAAGTGCTGTTGGATTGCGCCGCAGCAACAGCAGAAACCAGCGAGGTGCTCAGTAGCACAGCCTGGCAGAGACGGGTGTTATTCATTACATTTCCTGTTTAGCGCACCCACCGTGCACTTACATAGTGAACTGACTACTGGCCGGTCTCCGGGCTTGTAACCTGATCAGAACATAACTGATCTTAATCTGACGCCTTCCCATAACAGTGGCTTATGTCAGTGTGCGGTCACTTACCGTTGCGGGGGCAGCGCTGGATTTGCTCGGTTAAGGAGCGCACCAGACTTCCCGATTAACCCTGACTGTAGAATCAGCTTCGGGCACCAGTAGAATGAGGCGCTACTCTATGTTGCAGTCGCTCAATGGTCAAATGAAAATGTAACAGGTTGTTATGAATCCGGGTCATCTGCTGTCTTGCCGTGTGCCATTCTGATGAGTGCTTCAGTCCGGCTCTTTATTCAATCTCCGGAATGTGCTTTTTACTGAACTGTGGTGTGCGGTCCATCGCGTCGGCAACAATATTGCTGTCCGGGGTCAGATCTATTTTGTCGTCTTTGTTTTTATAGGGCAGGGCATTCAGAACGCTTTTCATGACATTCAATCGGGCGCGTTTCTTGTCATCGGACATCATGGTTGTCCAGGGAGCATGTTCTGTATGGGTATAGTAGTACATCGCTTCCTTGGCCTTGGTGTACTCTTTCCAGCGCTCTACCGAAGCGATATCCATGGGGCTGAGTTTCCAGTGTTTTAACGGGTCTTCCCTACGCTCTTCGAAGCGCCGCAGTTGCTCCCGCTGATTCACTGAGAACCAGAATTTGAACAGCCTGAAACCGCTCTCAACCAGCATCTGTTCCAGCATTGGGGTATGTTTGAGGAACAGCTTGTATTCCTCCTCAGTACAGAACTCCATGACCCGTTCCACGCCTGCACGGTTATACCAGGACCGGTCAAACAGGACGATTTCACCGGCATTGGGCAGATGTTCGAGGTAACGCTGGTAGTACCACTGTCCCTGTTCGATATTGGAGGGTTTGTCCAGCGCGACAATACGGGCTCCCCGGGGGTTCAGGTGTTCAGTAAAGCGCTGAATGGCACCGCCTTTTCCTGCCGCATCCCGCCCTTCAAAGATAATGATCACTTTCTGGCCGCTTTCTTTGATCCATTTCTGCATTTTCAGCAGTTCTATCTGAAGCTTTTTCTTCTCTTTTTCGTACTCGTCACGGGGCATTTTAGAATCGTAAGGGTAATCCTCTCCCAGCCCCAGTGACTGGCGTCTTTCGGACGGACTCATCTTAGTCTTTTGCTTTGACATACCTGTTTCCTTGTAACGTATACTTCAAAATTCTTTCTGCTTAGTTTTTAGAAATAAAGTAAGCGGTTATCAACGGGCTGATGGGCTCAGCCCCCGTATCGCATCCAGTACCAGATGGTTGGCCGGTGTCGCAACACCCGCCTGATCAGCCATGCGGCACAGATAGCCAGTGATGGTTTCAATTTCGGTCGGGCGGTTGTGGCTTACATCCTGCTGCATTGATGAGTGGTTATTAGCGGTTAGTTCCGCCACATCCCAGGCCTGTTCCATCAGCTTGCGGTTAAACAGGGTGATTCCCAGTGCTTTGGCAACATCCTCTACCTCTTTGCATATCTGGGCCATCGCTGCCCGGCGGTCGTCATACTTTAAAAGCTCTCCGTTACGGCAGTTAAAGAGTGCCGTCAGTGGATTGATTGCACAGTTAATGGCCAGTTTACGCCAGAGCACTGTGTGGATATCCGCGGAATGTTGTAACTGCTCATCGACCTCTTGCAGTTCCTGAAACAAAGAATCATTGCCACAGGCAGAAAGACGGCCGATACAGGTTTCTCCAATGCCGGCTCTGACAAGATGGTAAGGTGATTCAAAATAGGCGCCATCGGTTGTGCTGCCGGCCCAGATTTCCAGATCAGGGTTCTCGTTTGTCAGTTGTTGCTGAGGTCCCATACCGTTATGCAGTAGCAATACCCGGGTATTATTTGTCAGACGATGGTGCACCGATGCAAATGCCCCGGTGACAGCGAACGATTTAGTGGTGACCAGCAGATGGCTGATGAGGGTATTATTGTCAGCAAGCTCTGCTTCTGTGAAGAAACGCTCGGTCTTATCGTCATTGATGATCTGAAAACAGCCGGTAGCGTTGTACTGTGCCAGCTTTTCAGCTGTGCGCAGAATCAGCGTGACCTGATGTCCTGCTTTCTGTAGTTTTGCGGCCCACAACAGACCGATAGCGCCAGCGCCCAGAATATGCCAGTGCATATGTTAGGAATCCTATGCTGAATTGGGGTATGTGTAAGACCATCATAACGGTATGATAGACAGGATCAAACGAATTAGGCCGCAGGCGAGCGGCAGACCTGTTTTAAGGAGTAATCTCGATGCCATCTTTTGATATCGTTTCTGAACTGGATATGCATGAAGTGAGTAATGCTGTAGACCAGGCTAACCGGGAACTGGGGACACGCTATGACTTTAATAAGGTCGATGCGAAGTTTGAACTGGCCGGAGAGGTCATTACATTGCACGCCGAAGTGGATTTTCAGTTGCAACAGATGATGGATATTCTGCGTACTAAACTGGTGGGGCGTAAAGTGGATATTAAAAGTCTTGATGTGGGTGAGCCGCATACTGCCAATATGCGTGCCCGTCAGTTGGTAACGCTGAAGCAGGGACTGGATCAGCCATTTAGCAAGAAGATTGTCAAAATGATAAAAGACAAAAAGCTCAAGGTACAGGCGCAGGTGCAGGGCGATCAGGTGCGGGTAACCGGCAAGAAGCGGGATGATCTTCAGGAAGTGATGGCGATGCTGCGTGGTGAAGATCTTGAACTGCCGCTGCAATATACCAATTTTCGGGATTAATGTTGTATAAGAACGGCAGCATTCAGCTGCCGTTACGTTTTGACGGCTATGATCGGCTGAAAGTTATCCTGAAAGGATGTTAAGTGGACGCGGTAAGAACACCGGACAAAAAGCAGAACTGGTCAGAGGCGGTTTTAAACCGGCGTACACTGATATGCATATTTACCGGGTTTTCTTCCGGCATGCCGCTCTACGTTCTGTTTCAGCTATTACCTGCTTATCTTCGTGCTGAAGGCGTCGGGCTGAAAGAGATCGGCTTGTTTGCGCTGGTTACCTTCCCCTACACCTGGAAGTTTATGTGGGCGCCACTGATGGATCGTTATATTCCGCCATTCCTGGGACGCAGGCGTGGCTGGATGTTGATTATGCAGCTGGCTCTGCTGGGATCTATTGCCGGGCTGGGGCTGTTTGATCCGACCCTGTCGATTATGTCGATTGCCTATCTGGCTACGGCTGTTGCGTTATTCAGCGCCAGTCAGGATATTGTGCTGGATGCCTATCGACGTGAACTGCTGCCAGAGCAGGAGCTGGGCTGGGGTAATTCGATACATGTGCAGGCTTATCGTATTTCCGGGCTGGTGCCGGGTGCATTGGGGCTTGTGCTGGCGGATATTCTTCCCTGGAGCAGTGTGTTTATCATCGTTGCCGGGTTTATGCTGCTCGGCGTGGTTATGACGCTGGTGGTAAATGAGCCGGTTACAGCACCCCGGGCACCCAAAACACTTAAAGAAGCGGTCGTCGAACCGTTCCACGAATTTATCACCCGCCTTGGCTGGACCGGGGCTCTGCAGATTCTCTGTTTTATGTTTCTCTATAAGTTAGGGGACAATATGGCAACAGCCCTGTCGACACCCTTCTATATCGACATGGGCTTCAGTCTGACCGAGATCGGTGTCATAGCGAAAGCCTCGGCCCTGTGGGCATCCGTGGTTGGCGGTATTCTCGGCGGTTTGTGGATGATAAAACTGGGTATTAACCGTGCGCTGTGGATATTCGGCGTGGTTCAGGTGGTGACGATTCTGGGATTCGCTCTGCTGGCTCAGTCTGGGCCTGATAAACTGGTGCTGGCAGTGGTTATCAGTCTTGAATATCTGGGGGTCGGGCTGGGTACCGCTGCGTTTACCGCATTTATTGCCCGTTCTACCAGTATTGCCTTTGCCGCCACTCAGTTTGCCCTGTTTACTGCACTGGCTGCTTTGCCCCGCACCTTCGTCAATGCTTTCACCGGGTATGTTGTCGATGCAGTAGGCTGGCATCTGTTCTTCTATATCTGTGCACTATTGGCAATACCGGGAATGGTGTTGTTGCTGAAGGTCGCTCCGTGGAATGGTGATTCAGTTCCAGTGGAACAGTCACCAGATTAACCTGACAGCTCTCTCTGCTGCTCGATACCGGCTGATTATTATCAATCCATGTCTGGCTATTTTTGACGCGCGGCTGATGACGCTCCGTTACTGAAATCTTCTGCGTATCGGTTTCAGGGTAAGGTCACTGTGACATTGAGTGGTTTATGATAATCCAGAAGGATAGTCGCGTTTCTGCTGCAATAAGCCGGCTAGCCAGAACGTCAGAAAAAAATAGATAATCAATTGCTAAGAAACAGCGTTTCATTTTTACTACAATGAAACGAAATACAAAGTTTGGGGTGTTTGATGGATCAATTTCTGAATGACCTGCCTAAGGCTGAACTTCACCTTCACCTCGAAGGCTCACTGGAGCCTGAACTGATGTTCGCGCTGGCTGAGCGCAACGGTATTGTGTTGGCCTACAGCTCAGTCGATCAGTTACGTCAGGCTTACGATTTTGCAAACCTGCAGGCGTTTCTTGATCTCTACTATCAGGGCGCAGCGGTGTTGCAAACAGAGCAGGATTTCTATGATCTGACCTGGGCATACATCGAACGCTGTAAAACAGAGAATGTTATTCATACCGAGCCGTTTTTTGATCCTCAGACACACACTGACCGGGGTATCCCTTTTGCCATAGTGATCCAGGGTATCAGCCGGGCACTGAGGGATGCCGAGAGTAAATACGGCATCAGCTCTGGTCTGATCATGTGTTTCCTGCGCCATCTCAGTGAAGAGGCTGCGTTCGATACTCTGCAACAGGCAGAACCCTATCTTGATCAAATCATCGGTATCGGGCTGGACAGCTCAGAGCAGGGCCACCCTCCGGCAAAATTTGAACGGGTTTTCGCCAAAGCCCGGGATATGGGGTTGCTTGCCGTTGCCCATGCAGGCGAAGAGGGGCCTGCGCAAAACGTCATTGACGCACTGGATATTCTGAAAGTTGATCGGATTGATCACGGGGTTCGGGCAATCGATGATCCGGAGCTGATTAAGCGTCTGGCCCGAGAGGAAATTGCACTCACCGTATGCCCTTTGTCGAATACCCGGTTGAAAGTATTCGATGATATGAGCCACCACAATATCCTGAATATGCTGAAGCAGGGTGTAAAAGTCACCGTAAACTCTGACGACCCGGCCTATTTTGGTGGCTACCTGACTGAAAACTTCATCGCCCTGGAGAAAGGGCTGGGAATGACCCGCGCACAGGCTATAGAGTTGGCGCGGAACAGTTTTGAATACAGCTTTGCTAAAAAAGAGCGAAAAGTCGAACTTTTAGCTCTTTTAGACCGCCACTGCGTGGCTCGCTAGAACGCCGCTTCGCGAAAAATAGTTGCGAGACCGTCGCTACGCGACTTGCTAGACGTGGCTTCGCCACTTGCTCGTTGCTAGAACAAGCGTAAAGCATTATGCAATATTTATTGGTTATGGTTAGTTGTTAAGGCTTATGAATACTAAACATGAAAAATAATTTTTTCCAAGAATGCCTTACAAGCCTGAATACTTCGTTGTCTATAATTGATTAACTCTACAGGCAATTGCATGGGATCGAATAAGACATAATATGCGCTAATGAATGATAAGTATTCTGGCGCAATTATCGTGCGCTAAAATTGTTCGGTGAAAGGAGATTATCTTACAGTGATCAAGCCTTAAAAAATCGACTTAAAAGCATAAAGAAGGCTCTCCTGGCAACGAGCAAGCGACGCAGTCGCGTTCTAGCCAGTCGCGCAGCGGCGGTCTAGCCACTGCTCTTCATCGTCAGAAATTCTAAAATCGCTGCTCTGTCCCGAATAAGGTGTCGGGCTTCCGGCTTGAAGATGACTCTGACGTCTGCGACATTGTTTTCCAGTCTGCTCTGGGTTGATTTGGCATCCAGTAGTACATCTTTACCCGCTACGATTGCCAGCACCGGCGCGCTGATATTTTGCAAAGCCTGATCGCTGAAGATCGGAAGTTTCTCCATTCGGGGGGTAACGTGTTGTGTGATCAGGGAGAAGAACTCCCTGAACCTGAGGGTAGTGGGAGATGGGTTTTTCTCTTCAGGTCCGAAGATCATCTCACGCACTTTGCGTTTTCCCCATTTACCTAACAGCATCAGTGGCAGGGCTTTAAGCAGAAACTTACGCTGCGGCCCGACACCGCCTGGCGCTAGCAGGGCAAGTTTCGTGATTTTTTCCGGCCGTCTGCTGGCGTAATCCAGCGCCAGCCAGCCCCCCAGCGATTCACCCACTACGGAGGGGTCAGAAAGCCCGGCCTCCTGCAAGACATCATCCAGCCACAGCGCGTAAGCATCTGAGTTCATCGGCAGGCGAGCCTGTGCGCTCAATCCCGGTTCGCCGATTATATCCACAGCGTAGATGCGAAAATGTTTTGACCACTCCTCAACATCCAGAAACCAGGCAGTGGCGTTCGCCATAGCGCCATGGATAAGCAGTAGCGGGGGGAGTGCTTTATCGCCACAGGTCAGCAGATGCGTTTCGCCGAACCGGGTTGTCAGTTTTAGCTGTTCAAAAGCAATCGGCCAGTCATTGATGAACGTTTGGTAGTATTCCTGAACGGCCTGTTGCCCTTCATCTGTTTTATATATAGTCATTTAACGTCCATGGGTTTTCTGGTGTCGATGTTTTCTACAGCTTACAACGTTATGGCGGGCAGGGTTACTCTGAATTGCCTGGGGCTCGGTGCAGGAAATTTTTTGTGGACAGGTCGGCAGAAAACACAAAAGCCAGCAGTGATGCTGGCTTTTTTTGAGGCGGAATGCGTTAAGGATCAGATCCGAAGCGCGCCGTCTACTTCGATGCAACGGCCATTTACATAGTCATTTTCCATGATGAAAGCGACAGTGTTAGCAATTTCCTGTGGCTTGCCCAGACGCTTGGCAGGAATACCTGAAGCGATCTTTTCCAGTGCTTCAGGTTTCATGCTCATAACCATCTCAGTGCCGATATAACCGGGAGCGATAGAGGCTGCACGGATACCGTAGCGTGCCAGTTCTTTCGCCCAGGTAACTGCCATCGCTTCTACGCCTGCTTTAGTGGCGGTGTAGTTGGTCTGACCCATGTTCCCGTGGCGTGAGATAGAGGAGATGTTGATGATGCAGCCGGGGTTGCCCAGTTCGATCATCTTGACAGCGGCTTCACGGCCACACAGGAAAGTACCGGTCAGGTTAACGTCCAGTACCAGGTTCCAGTTGTCCAGACTCATTTTGCTGACAACTTCGCCATCTTTAACTTTGATGAACAGGCCGTCACGGGTGATACCTGCATTGTTTACCAGACCATGCAGGGCGCCAAAATCGGACGCTACATCGTTGAACAGCTTAACAACAGAATCTTCATCAGAAATGTTGGCGATATAGCCCCGGGCTTCTACGCCGAACTCCATACACAGCCCAACCGTTTCATCCAGACCTTCCTGATCCAGGTCAGCCAGTGCCAGTTTTGCGCCTTTTTCTGCCAGTTCCAGTGCCATTGCACGACCCAGACCGCGGCCGCCGCCGGTAATAACGATTACTTTATCTTTCAGTTCCATCAGTTTTACTACCTTATCTTCTATATTTTATTTTCTTTTTATAATAGCTGTTTTTGTGCATTGCAAAATGCTTAGCATAAGAACTTATAACGCTTCTGCAAAAAAGTCTACTGCCCAAAAGGGTTATTGTTTAAAGTTCATAAGAAACAATGGCTTATATTGTCAATTCTTTGTCCTTTTTTGATTAAGTGTATGATTGTAAAGAATTAATTTGTGCGGATGTTGTCAGTTTTTTTTATAGTTATTTAGTCGTAATGCTGCGAATGCGAGTTGCTGCTGTGGGGTTGAAAAAAATGAAAGAGTCCCTAACTATATTGAATATTCAGTGTTTTTTAATCTGGCTCCCTGAATGGTAAAAATGAGAGGGGAGTTGCTTTTTTGAGCTGTGCGGACGTGGTTGTCTGACTCGGAACGGGAACTTTATGCGTTTTCTTTTAGTGTTATTTATTATCATTCCGGTGATTGAAATCACCATACTGATCAATGTGGGCCAGGCGATTGGCGCCTGGTATACCGTCGGGCTGGTTCTTTTGTCAGCTTTTATCGGGGTAAATATGCTGCGCTATCAGGGATTATCTACACTGGCCCGGGCTCAGCAACGGATGAATGCAGGGCAGATCCCCGGAAATGAAATGGTTGAGGGAATCGTGCTTGCAGTCGGTGGCGCGCTTCTGTTAACACCGGGCTTTGTTACTGACGTCATTGGCTTTCTCTGTCTTATACCCTATACCCGTAAAGCGCTTGCCCGACATGTTATGAGCCGTTTTACAGTGGTGGCTATGTCCCATCGGCAAAGCGGTGTTGATCCGGAGGATTCAATCCATCATCGACAGCACCCCCCTCGTCCCCGGGATACCGACCGTAATGGCGATATCATCGACGGTGATTTTCGCCGCGAAGATTAAAAAATATTTTTGCGCGGGTGTTGAAATGTTTTTTGCTGCCCCCATTTAGTGTGTCATCCAAGGATTTGTAGCCACTTCAGGGTGACTGCACTTTATAAAACAAAACTGACTTTTTTTGATCAACGGATCAGGAGAGAGATTCAATGAAAATTCGTCCGCTTCACGACCGTGTCGTTGTTCGCCGTAAAGAAGAAGAAGCCGCTACTGCCAGTGGTATTTTGCTGCCAGGTTCTGCTGCTGAAAAGCCTAACCAGGGTGAAGTTCTTGCTGTAGGTACTGGTCGTATTACCAGCACCGGTGAAGTTCTGGCTCTGTCTGTTAAGGTTGGCGACACTGTACTGTTTGGTCAATATGCCGGTTCTAACACGATTAAAATCGATGGTGAAGAGCTGCTGATCATGAACGAAAGCGATATTTACGGTGTGCTTGAGAGCTGAATAAGACTCTCTGGTAAGAATTTCTGATTGAATTTTTTTAGACACAGGATTTTTAAAAATGGCTAAAGAAGTACTGTTTGGTAACGATGCCCGCGTTCGCATGCTGGCTGGTGTAAACATTCTGGCTGATGCAGTTAAGACAACTCTGGGGCCAAAAGGTCGTAACGTTGTTCTGGATAAAGCATTCGGCGCTCCTACCGTCACTAAAGATGGTGTATCGGTTGCAAAAGAGATTGAGCTGAAAGATAAGTTCGAAAACATGGGCGCACAGATGGTTAAGGAAGTTGCTTCCCAGGCCAATGATGTTGCCGGTGACGGTACTACCACTGCAACTGTTCTGGCTCAGGCCATTGTTAATGAAGGCCTGAAATCTGTTGCGGCTGGTATGAACCCAATGGACCTGAAGCGCGGTATTGATAAAGCTGCAGCTGCGGTTGTTGAGCAGCTGAAAGCGATGGCTGTTCCTTGTGCTGACAGCAAGGCTATTGCTCAGGTTGGTACTATCTCTGCTAACTCTGACACTCAGGTGGGTGACATCATCGCTGAAGCGATGGAGAAAGTTGGTAAAGAGGGTGTTATCACTGTTGAAGAAGGTTCAGGTCTGGAAAATGAGCTGGACGTGGTTGAAGGTATGCAGTTTGATCGCGGTTACCTGTCTCCTTACTTCATCAACAATCAGGAAAACATGAGCGTTGAGCTTGAGACTCCGTACATGTTGATCGTTGATAAGAAGGTTTCCAGCATCCGTGATCTGCTGCCGATTCTGGAGCAGGTTGCTAAAACCTCCCGTCCACTGCTGATCATTGCTGAAGATGTTGAGGGCGAAGCGCTGGCGACTCTGGTTGTGAACAACATGCGCGGTATCGTTAAGGTTGCTGCTGTTAAAGCGCCTGGTTTTGGTGATCGTCGTAAGGCGATGCTGGAAGATCTGGCTATCCTGACTGGCGGTACGGTTATCTCTGAAGAAGTGGGTCTGAGTCTGGAGACAGCTGTTCTGGATCAACTGGGGCAGGCTAAGCGTGTCACTATCACCAAAGAAAATACCACCGTTGTGGATGGTATTGGTGAGCACACAGCGATTGAATCCCGCGTATCTCAGATTCGTGCACAGATTGAAGAAACTTCATCTGATTACGACCGTGAAAAATTGCAGGAGCGTGTTGCTAAACTGGCAGGCGGTGTTGCAGTTATCAAGGTGGGTGCAGCTACTGAAGTTGAGATGAAAGAGAAGAAAGCCCGTGTCGAAGACGCGCTGCACGCAACCCGTGCTGCTGTTGAAGAGGGTGTTGTTCCTGGCGGTGGTGTTGCACTGATTCGCGCAATGGATAAGGTTGGCGCGCTGCAAGGTGATAACCACGATCAGACTGTCGGTATCGAACTGGCATTCCGTGCCCTTGAAGCGCCTCTGCGTCAGATCGTGGGTAACGCAGGTGATGAAGGTTCTGTTATCGTTGCTAACATCCGTGAAAAGGGTGAAGGGAACTTTGGTTACAACGCTGCGACCGGTGAGTACGGCGATATGATCGAGATGGGTATCCTTGATCCGGCTAAAGTAACCCGTTCTGCGCTGCAGGCTGCAGCCTCTGTTGCTGGCCTGATGATTACCACTGAAGCGATGATTGCTGATGCTCCTTCTGAAGGTGGTTCTGGCATGCCAGATATGGGTGGCATGGGCGGTATGGGTGGCATGGGCGGCATGATGTAAAACGTCCCGACTTAATTCCACTAAGTCCGAGGAAAGCCCGCAAGCCTAGTGTTTGCGGGCTTTTTTATTGATTTGTAGTTGCAGGTTGTTCCATTAATTTTCATTAAATCGCAGGTTTAATGAGGGGTGTCGGTTGCTGGATGGATCATAGGAGAGGTTGTTTTTTTATAATGATTCTCCTTGTTATACTTCTGTTTGTGCTCTGGAAGAGGGGGTTATGGCATTAACAGCAATGGAAGTGAAACGTCTCACTTGTCCTGAAGGAAATAAGTAAATCAAGAAGATTGACCGTAATTGCTTGTATTTATTAGTAAAAAATAATGGATCAAAGCTGTGGTGTCTACGTTATCGTTTCAATAATAAGTATCAGGAATTAGCTCTGGGAATCTGAGATTAGGAGTCCGCGTTTTGCTTAATTCGCTGATTCAAGCAGAAATGATCAAAATTCAGCCAAACAGTTCTCTAATATCACCGTCTGAATAATGATTTCCCTGAAAGCAGACGGACTTACCCTACGCTCTCGGCATTTGATCGACTCGAGCAATGTTGGCTAGTGTGAATAGCATCGCTAATTTGCTATCGTTTTTCATCAAGCCGAGATAACGTGCTTTCATAAACCAAACTGGCACTCAATGATCCGAAAAGGGTGCTCAACTTTGGCTCCGACGCTAACCTTCAGGATATTCAGTTCGAATTTTTAGCTTATTGATTCCAGAGCGTTTCTTGAACTCGCGAATCTTTTCAGGCTGCTCTGCAATGTACCAATCAGCTTCAACCTGCGACAGCTCTGAACGCTTTTTTGCGCTTCTGTATCCCGCATCAGCAAAAATAAAACCCTCGTCTCCGTTCCAGAGGTTACCCGCTTGATTGAGGTCATGTTCATTCTCAGCAGTTGTAGTGAAACTGTGTGTGATTCCAGTACGGGCATCGGCACCGATATGCGCCTTCATGCCAAAATGCCACGCGTTGCCTTTTTTCGTTTAATGCATCTCAGGATCACGCTCACCTGTGTTGTTCTTCGTTGAGGTCGGTGCTTCAATGATCGTCGCATCAACCAGCGTTCCTTTCTCTAGAAGAACTCCTGCTTCAGTCAGCTACGGATTCACTTCATCGAATAGTTTTCGAGCTAAACCTTTTCGTTCCAGCAGATGACGGAAGTTCATGATGGTTGTGCGGTCAGGAATGGCTTTATCCAGAGATAAACCAGCAAATAGAGGCATGGAAGCAATTTCGTATAACGCATCTTCCATTGCAGGATCACTCAGGCTGTACCAGTTCTGCATGCAGTGAGTACGTAGCATCAAATAGAGTGGGTATGGGCGGTGGCCATTCCCCGCTTTGGGATAATGCGGTGAAATAATCTTCTTCAAACGCTTCAAGGGTATGAGTTTATCCATGCGCCCGAGAAGGATCTCTTTACGGGTTTTTCTGCGCTTCTGACTGAACTCTCTGTCGGCAAAAGTGAGCTGGTGATCCATGACTTATCTCTGAGAAGGTTGCATCGCAGATTGTCTCTAGAGGGGATGCTTATTCGCAGCTTCCCTTGATGCCTCCCGATTCTTGTAAAGCCAGTTCCAGGAGTAGCTTCAAGCACTCTGCCAATGTCACTGAAGCCTGTACCTTGTTTCCAGGATCAGATCTTTCTCGCCCTGCGTAAAAGTTCGCTTTGCTCTTTTTATCAAAAGTACTCATGCAAATCAGTATCTTAGTTGAACTGTTGTAATGACCCATTGAATCTACAATGGCTCTGTCAGTTGTTTGGCGTCATCGTAGCCGTTTCCGATATTGGGTAGCCCATCCTCGACAAGAAGTGCCGATGAGAGAGACTTTAAAGCGACAGGCAAAAGCCGCTCATTTTCTGAGTGGAGGTTGTGCGGGGCGGGGGCTCGTTCAATCGTTGGCATCCTCAAAGAGTAAGGCCGCGAGATTACAAGGTATCTGGCAGGCAAACCGATGAAAGAGCAGAACCTGGTCAGTTGCCAGATTCCTGCGCATCGATACAAGCGGGACGAAGCGGAGCACCCACGGATTCCTAATCGATTACAGCGAGAGTTTGCCCCAGGCGCGCCTAATCAGGTTTGGTGTGGATATATCACCTACATATTGACTGGCGAACGATGGGCATATTTACCGGTTTTACCTGATCATCTGCGCGAAACCCCGTGGGCTGGGCACTTTCCTGATGGGATCCTGGTATGTCAGGCACTGGTGTTCGCCTATGAATCCAGAGGGAGACCTGATGGTGTGTGTTTCATTCTGACCAGAGGGTTCAGTACAACAGCTTACGGTTCCGTCAGCAGTTCTGGCGATATCGGATGTTGCAGAGCATGAGCCGCCGGGGTAACACGCGCCGATGGAGCGCTTCTTTCGCAGCCTAAAACGGGATGGATACCTGGGACAGGTGACCGCAGTTTCGGTGAAGCCAAACGTTCGATCATCGACTATATCGCTGGGTATTATGGCCCGATCAGGCGGCACCATTTAACGGAATGAAGTTGAAAAGGTGTGGCATAAATGTCATAAGTGAAATAGAATCCTTAGTGCGGTTTTTAAAAATTCCTGAGTTTTGTAGTGATTTTTTGTTTAAAAATTTGGGATTTGTTATTTAAATTCAAAAGTTTAGGTTTATGGCTGCCTGCTGCTTTTTGGATGATCGACAGTAACTGCTTGTATTAATACATGGGACTAAGCACATGAACAAAGTTTACCGAGTGATTTGGAATGCGTCCAAAGGTGTGTGGCAGGCTGTCGGTGAGATAGGTTCAAATAAGGGTAAATCCAGATGCCGGGGCATAGGGGCTATCTCTTTAGCGACGATCCCCTCGATTGCAGGCAGTTTATTGCTGATTAGTCCCATGGTGTTGGCGGGTGCGTTACCGTCGGGCGGTCAAGTGGCGTCCGGTTCGGCTGAAATTAGTGTGTCAGGTAATAAGTTACAAGTACTTCAGTCATCGAATAAAGTGGTCATTGATTGGCAGTCCTTTTCCATAGGTGAAGGTAACGAAGTCGAATTTTCGCAGTCATCTTCGCAAGCAGCCGCGTTAAACCGGGTGACCGGTTCTCAAGTGTCGGACATTCGCGGGTCTCTTAAAGCGAATGGTCAAGTTTTTCTGATCAACCCCAATGGTGTTTTGTTTAGTGCTACCTCAGAGGTCAATGTTGGTGCGTTGGTCGCATCGACGTTGGATATCTCGAATGAAGACTTTATTAATGGTGATTACAGCTTCGAAGGCGCCGGTACGGGCACCGTAATCAACCGCGGTAATATTCGCAGCGCAGAGGGTGGCTTTGTCGCTATGATTGCCGCCAGTGTGGTCAATGAAGGCAGTATCGATGCGTTCGGGGGTACCATCGCAATGGCCGCGGGTAAGCGGATTGTATTGGATATGGGCGGTCCGGTTAAAGTCTCTGTCGAAGAAGGCGCGCTGGATGCTTATGTAGAACAAGGCGGTGCCGTGCGTGTAGGAGGTGGCATAGTGCTACTTACCGCTAAAACCGCCGGTGAACTTTCCTCGAGTGTGATCAATCATACCGGTATTACCGAAGCGCAAACGCTTCAAACGGGTGAAAATGGACGTATTGTCTTAGCGGGTGACGGAGAGGTATCGATTACAGGTACATTGGATGCCACATCTGCAGAGGGTAAAGGTGGTGAAATTCAGGTCACCGGTGCTGAAATTACGTTATTAGAAGGTGCTCTGCTTGACGCATCCGGTCGAGATGGCGGTGGTCAGATCTTGGTGGGAGGGGATTATCAGGGTAAAAACGCTGAAGTGCCTAATGCCATTCGCACTTATGTAAACGAAGGTGCTCGTATCGTGGCGGATGCAACGGGTAACGGTGATGGCGGTAAAATAGTTGTCTGGGCCGACGAGCACACTGAGTTTTCGGGTCACATTTCTGCTAAAGGTGGCGCACAAGGGGGCGACGGCGGCTTTGTTGAAGTGTCGGGGAAGCAGACCTTAGATTTTCAGGGCACCGTCGACTTAACTGCAGCGCATGGCACCACCGGAACATTGTTGCTGGATCCAACTAACCTGACTATCTCAGCAGGCTCTGACAGTAATGTGACGGGCTCTTCTCCTTATATGCCTGCTACGGCTACGGGTTCTGTCATAAATGTGTCTACCCTTGCTGCAGCCTTAGAAAATGCGAATGTTACGGTTACTACGAATAGTGGTTTTGACGCGGGTGAAGCTGGCAATATTACAGTTGCCAACAGTATCGGCTGGTTTAGCGATAGCACATTGACACTGGATGCTGCCGGCGCTATTACCATCAACGATGACGTGAATATTCAGACCTTTGATGGCTCGCTGGTGTTAACCGCGGGTAGTGATATTACTCAGATTCACGCTACGGGCGGTAAATTCTTAATTGGTGGTACTACCACAGCGATATCCGGCGGGAATATAACGCTTACATCCACTGCCAATCAGTTAATTGGAACCGTTGTAGCAACAGCAAATACTGGTGCAATAGCCATTACGAACTCGCGTTCTCTTGTCTTAGGGGATGTCAGCGCCAGTGGTCTGGTCGCGTTGAAAACCGTAGATAATGCGGGTTCGATAACGGTTAATGGTGCTTTTTCTGCAGGTGAATTGAATGCTGCTGCGCATACGGCTGGGGGCATCTCGATTGCTGATGTTAATGGCGATCTGACGGTTAGCCTGCTCGAGGCTGGCGGTGCTATTACGTTGGGTAATGCGGCTAGCGGGACATTGACGTTTACCCATGGCAGTGATGGCAGCAATGTCATTGTGGGTAACGATGCGGCAGACGGCCAGGCCAGTGGTGTTGTAACAATTATCGGACACAGTCTGGTCTTTAATGACGGTGTTCGTACCAAGGGTGGAACGGTTAATCTGGAATCGATAACCGGGTCGATAATGACGGCCTCTGATGCGGACATTGTAACGACCGCTGATATTGATACAGGCACCGCATCTGGATTGATTAATATCACTGCGGCTAACGGCATGACGCTGCAAAATATCACCACCACCGGTGCCGATAACCAATTGGGTGTAGGTAGTAACGCGGCAGCTGTTACCTTAACAGCCACTACCGGTGATATTGCGGTGGGTGCTATTACCACCACCGGTGGAGATGCAGTCGCTAATGTCGCCTATCCCAACCGTAGTGGCGGTAATGCCGGCAGTATTCTTATTGAAGCCACCACCGGTGTGATGTCACTTAATGGTGATTTGAATGCGGCAGGCGGTGGTTATTATGGTTTCTCAACCCAGGGGCTGGGTGGTTATATCCACTTGAAAACACCCGCGATATTAACGGCTAATCGAGTGATCTCATCGGGCGCTACCTCGGGCTATATTGATATTGATTCAACCATTAATTCCGGTGGTGCCGCATACAGTCTTAATGTTGTGGCGGGTACGGGCCATGTGACTCTTGATGGTGTGATAGGGGGAACGTCACCGCTGGCAAGCTTAACGGTGAGTGGTGCTCAAATTGATGTAGAAAAGAATGTCACTACGAATGAAGCTGCGGGTGTTGATCTTACCGCAGGTACTGTTCGATTAGGGGATCAGGATCTTGAGAATGGTAGTGGCGGTGGCGCGATTACCATTAATACACTGGCTGGTAATGGTGTTGTCGATATTAATGCAATTAACACTTACCTTGACGATGATGTGATATTTACCCGCGGTAGTGGTGAAATTAATGTTTCCAACCATCTCTACAGTAATACTAGCGAACGTAATGATTTAACTTTTAACGGTGCTGAAGGCGGGGCGGTAGTAGTAGGCGGTTTTCTGGGGGGCACGTCAGCCACGTCGGACACCAAACTTGGCGATATCCTGTTCGAAACTGTCACTGATATTACCATAGGGCAGAGCGTCTCAGCAGCTAGTCTGATTTCTCTGAACGGAACGGGGCGTATTAATTTAGGGCAGAACAGCAGTTACAGCCACTATTATGATGCAGTTGGCGGGCTGCAGTTGGCCACGACAGGAACAAACAATGTTTTTGGTGGGGATGAGAACTTTTATTTCTACGGTGATGTCACTAACAGCAACGCAACGGCCCCTATATCAGTCAGTACGCCTAATGGAAATATTAGTTTCTACTATGATGCAGACCTTGTTACAGCGGGTGGCGATGTAATCCTCAAGGCAGGTAACGGGGCGCTTGCTCTGGGCAGTTCTACTGACATAACCACTAACAATGGTTTGCTATCCCTCACGGGAATCGGTGTTTCGCAGTCCGCTACCAATAGTGTGCTAAATGCGGGTAGCGGTAAAATTCGTATTGACGGGGGAGGTGCCGCGGTTTCTCTTTATGGCCGTTTGATTACAACGGATGATGATTCACTTGGCACACCCTCAATCTTAGTGAGTAATGCAACAGGCGCTAATTTCCGCTCGGTAGAGACTCAAACCGGTACCTTTCAGGTAGGTCTGATAGCAGGTGATGCTAATCTAGCGGCCGAGCAAACCGTAGGAGGTGCGGAAAATCTAACGCTCACGACAGAAGAAATTCGGCTGGGCGTGGCTCAGGAAGTCACAATCACCAGTGCAGGTGATGATAGCGCTAGTGGTGCAAATGTAACCTTTACTGTCACAGGTACAGCTGCGAATGGCGACCCATTAGTGGAGCTTATCGTGGGCGGTAACGCCGCCGCAGTAACGACCACCGGCCTGTTTAAAACCATTACCAGTATCGCCAGCAATAAAGCCACTACTAGCACTGTGAGTGTTGGTTTAGCTGCGGATGACGCTATTTCGGGATCATTGACTCAGTATCCCAACAACAGTTATTCCGATAGTCAAATTGACATTAAAACGCTGTCAGCCGCCACCAAGGGGGCGATTAGTATTACCAGTACTGAAAATATCATCGATGAGCTGGGTGATTTCTCGGTGGGCAGTACTTTGACAGTGCAGGCGAGTGGTCGTTTATCAGGTATGGCGTTAACCGGCGATGTGGCGGCAACAAGTGTCACGATTAAGACTGGTGTCGGTGCTTTGGCGCTGGGGGGACGTGATATTGCTGCAACGAGTGGCAATATTATACTTCAGGGCCGTGGTGTGACCCAGGAGGCGGATTCAACTGTTTCTGCTACGGGTACGGTGACTGTTTATGGTAGTGACTATGCTAGCCAGTCGATCCGTGGTGACGTGGTGATGGCGGGTCATATTATTGCTGGTAGTACTGCAAGCAATGCGGTGACGATTGCCGATGCGAATGCAATAACAACGCCTTCTATTACCACGGGCAGTGTTGGTTCGCGCGGGGGGTTGCGTTTAGGTACCCATGACCATAACGGTAGTACATATCGACGTGCCTATGGTGCTATTGATCAAACAGCTGGTTCGCTATTAACCATTGGTGCGTTGGATATTAGGCAGAACAGTTCTGCGGGTGCGATCGATCTTTCGTTGGTGACTAACGAAATTCAATCGGTCACGTATGTTGAACGCGGTGGCGCCATTACGCTTTACGACAAAGATACTGAAGCCAATGGTCTTAGCTTGTCGAATATTTATGACGGAAGTTTTGGCAATCTTCTGAAGGCGACAACTGAAGGTGCGATGACGCTATCAGGAACCAATCGTGGTAAGGGTATGGAGCTGACTGCAGGTGCAGGAGGTTTTATCGGCAGTGGCAGTATTGAAGGTCATCAGGGCGGCGCAGGTTTGGTGAAAATTACCACCACAGGTGCGTTGGCTCTAACAAGCGGTACTCTTTATGCTAAGGGCGTGCAGTTAACGTCTGGTGCTTTGGGTATTACCAGTAATACTGATATTCAGGCGCATCACTCTGGTGGAGGTGACCTGATTCTCGATGCCGGTGGCGGTGACATCACTCTGACGCAGCGTTTATACAATAGGAATACTGGTACAGATATTGTGCTGCAAAATGCCAATGATGTTCAGTTGCAACGCGTAGAACTCAACGATGGGAAGTTAATACTTGGTGGGGCACTGACAGGGCCGGGAACGGCATTGACAGGTAATGTGACGCAAACCAGTTATATTACAGCTTATAGTGACACCATTAATATGGTCGGTGAGGTGGCAGGTGCCGTTACGTTGAATAGCACCAACCAGATTTATCGAATGGGTGATTTTACAACCGGTGATTATTTTACCTTCTCGAATCAGGATCGCACACTAACCTTGGATGGTGCGATTGAGTCAACCGATGGTAACGTAAGTATTAGTAATCGTCGTTCATTGACGGTTAGTAGTGCAGCGACAGTAGATGCAACTGCTGAAAATAAAGGTGTTACTTTAACGGCCAGTAGTAATGAATGGAATTATACGGCGAATATCTTAGGTGCAATAACGGCCGGTACGGGGGGGCTTAATCTATCGTCGACCTACGGTTATGTTTCAACCAGTGGCGCGGGTACGTTAACCTCGAAAGGCGCGGTTAATATCTCATCGGCGCCAAGTGCTACCACTCAAAGTACAAACTATTACACGAGTATTGACGCAGCTGTTTCAGCGGGTGAAGGCGGTAGCGACAATATTACGATTAATTCCTACGGTACGTTCACTAATGGCACTAATGGTTCGCTTACCGCCACCGGCGGGGTCGTTATCAAGACAGATTGGAATGGCACGCAAGAACGTAATATGACCTTAAGCAGTGACATTACTGCGGGCTTTGATGGCGTTAAGCTGACATCGAGTGGCACCATTAATCAAACCGGTGGTGTTATTGTCACTACAGGGACTTTATCTGGGGCCAATCAAAGTGGTGGGATACCTACTTCAAGTTTGCCATCCGCACGTGGTGCAGTGACATTAACGGCTAACAATGAAATCGCTAACCTGGGCCCTTTCTACCTCTACGATGAAGCACAGGTAAACTTTACCCTAAATGATGTGAGTGGCGGGTTGACACTTGCCGGCACGATTGAAAACTCCCATGGAGCAATAAACATTTCCACGGCCGGGGGAGTATTAGACCTTACAAGTTACGATGTTTACGCTGGTGGTATGGCCTCAGGTGGTGCAGCGGTCACGTTAACCGGTCAAGGTATCAACCAGGGAAGCGGCAGTGAAATTAGTACCACCGGAGGTACTACGGGTAGCCCGCGAACAGGTAGCAATGGCGGAGGCATTATCACCCTAACCGGCCATGATGGTGTGGCTGCAGGTGCGATTTCGCTGGCTGGCGGTATCTCAACGGTCAACGATTCAACCTCTGCTATTACTATCCGTGGTACGACTGATCTGCAGTTGCCTGGTATTATTGCTTCCAAAGGCTCATTAGTGCTGGGTGACGATACCGCTACCATCGGTTTGATTACCGGTAACATTACCCAAGCGGTATCGACTGCGTTAGATATTAAAACGTTGCAAGTGGGTACCGCGACGAATGCTGTGAGTGGTTCGGTAGTGCTGGCAAATAGCACTAACAAAATTGAAACCCTCGCTGGATTGTATTCCGGGGCTCATCAATATGTCGGTCCTGAGACTGATATTCAGTATGATCTCGATATTTACGATTCCACTGGGGGGTTGAACTTAACCGCAGGGGTTGTTAGTGATGAAGGCGTTCGTATTCAAACGACTGATGCGACCACGGGAGTACTGTCGATCGGTGCCAATTCGATCTCGGCCAGTGGTGATATCTATCTGAGCGGTCTTAGCGTGACCCAAGCCGATGGTTCAACGGTTAATGCCGATAACAGCGGTGCTGGCGGCATCGGGGGGTCTATCCGTATAGACGGTGGCGGTGGTGCCAGCAACATCACCCTGGAAGGCATGGTGACAACCGATAGTACAAGTGCAACCGCTATTGAAATAGTTAATGCCACGAATGCAACCTTGCATATGGTAAGCGCCAGTGCCGGTACTGTGGTATTGGGTGTTGATACCAAGGAATTGACCGGTACCGTTAGTCAGTTGGATGCAAATAGCACGATTTCTGCGGCAACCTTAGTGGGTGATGCGGGTGTTGTTACGATCAATAAAGCGAACATCGATAACCTTGGCCTATTTACCACGGGTGGCGCATTTACACTGGTCGAGCAGGGAGGTAGTGGTGCTGCTGGTCTGACATATACAGGCAGTGTTATCACTGGAGGTACAACCTGGATAGAAACGACGGATGGTATCCAGAATTTAGCTAGCCAAACATTGGATGCCACGGGCCAGGCATTGACATTAAAAGGGATCGGGTTATCACAAGAGGCCGCTTCAGTTATTAAGTCAACTACCGCAGATTTGTATGGTGGTGCAGGAGATATCGATCTCTTTAGCACAGCCAACGACTTTACGGGCCAGGTGACGGTTAATTCAACAGGTAGCCATGTTAACCTGCAGGATGCTAACCAGTTAAGTATGAATACCCTCACTGGGAAATTAGCAACGACAACCTCTATAAAATTACATGCGGGTACTTATGTCGCGCTGACGACGGAAAACTTAACCACTACGAGTGGTGATATTGAGTTTAAATCGTTAGGTGGACTATTAAATACCCCGGGAAAACTGACCACGGGCAGCGGTAATATCACCCTGTACGCGTCTGAAACCTTATCGTTGGCAGAGAAAATTCTTTCTACAAGTGGCGATATCGATATTGAAGCCGCAATTGTTGCAAGCCGTGCTGGCGCTGAAGATTACATTCAGACCGCTGGTGCCGGAGCCATCAATATCCGCGCCACGAGTGGTAATTTTACCCAAGGCTCTGATGTTCTCTATAAGACGGTGGATGGCGATATCACGCTGTCAGCGTTGGCCGGGAATGCGACATTAGCTAATGTTCAATCGAGCACAGGTGATCTGCATGTAACCGCGGGTGGTAATATTCAGCAGCTCTCGGGTAGTGCAATTAATGTTGCAGGTATCGATGCACTGACGAAAAAAGATGCCATTGGCAATATTACCCTGACTGAAAGTGCGAATAACGCTGCTGCGGTCCGTCTACGGACATTGAATGGTGCCGGTGATACAGCAGTTGCGGGTGTGATTCAATATGAAGATGCCGATGGTTTCTCCATTCGTGAAATTCTTACCACTGCAGATACGACTCTTATTGCTCGCGGTGATATAACCGCCGATAGCATCGGGTATGCGGGTACCGTTACAGCCGATACTTTTACAGTTAAAACACGCCTTGATGCCGGTGCTGGAGTCGATTTGACTCAGGCTAACAATGTTAACTCACTTAATATTAAGGTTCGAACTGCGGATGACTCAGCGATTGCTGGTGAAACCACCACGCCGACGGGCACGATTAGATTTACGGATAGTGATGGGTTTGTTGTTACCGCAATCGAAACAGGTGGCACTACCGTATTGACTGCAGGTGATGCGGTTACCCAAACGGGAGCCATCAGTTCGGCCAAACTTGGTCTGTCAGGTGCAGGTGATTACACCCTTAACCTGGCTAGTAGTGGTGCTCCGGTGAATCAGATTAGTACTTTTGCTTCTGACTCGACGGGTGCGGTTAATTTCACTACGAATTTGGATCTGGTGATTGGAACGGTTAACCCGGTGGGCATCACCACCAAAGGTGCGGATATTTCGATTACGGCACCAACCATCAACAGTAGTGGCGTCGCGATTGATACGCGTAGTGATAATGACGGTACGGCCGGTGGTTCTGTGATACTCACTACCAGTGGTAGCGGTGCGTTAGGTAATTTAACGGTTGGGGATATTGTCACTAGTGGTACCGCTGCGACAGCGTCATCGGGTAATGGGGGTGGCGCGGCCGGAATGATTACGTTGACATCGTCGGGCGATCTATTAACCGTTGATGGTGCGATTAGCGCCCGCGGTGGAGCCGGTGATGGTATCGGTATTGCGGGTGCCGATGGCACGATTAAACTTCTATCCGCTGCGGGTGCCGTTTTACAAGCGGATGGCGCGACGGAAATCGATGCAGGTAAAGTGCTGCTGGATGCGTTGAATAGTTCAGCCTTACTCGATTTGAATAATACGATTGATCTGATATCCGCCAGAATTGGTGGTGTTGGCCAAGATTTCACTTATCGCAGTGGCAGTGATTTCTCTGTTGGCGGGGGTGAAAATGGTATTGAGGGTATTACTACACAGGGTGGTTTAGTCGATATTGGTAGTAGTGATTATGCCATTTCAGTTACGCAAAATATTATAACCAAAGGCGGTGCGTTTACTGCCACTGGAGTTCGTAGTTTCAACTACACCGGTGTGACAATTTCGACAGCGGGTGATGTCGGTTACGCTAGTGCGGCCTATAAAAATGGCGGTACGATTAATATAGCTACTACGGCCAATAACGGCAACGTTAACACCGGTACTTTGATTTCCAGTGGTGATGTTGTTAATGCGGGCGACTCAACGGCGGGTAATATTACGCTTAATGCTAACGGTGAGCTGACTGTTCATATGACCCAGGCGCAGGGTAAAGGTAGCGGCACTGGTGGCGTGGTGAGCTTGACCGGTAGTACGGTGAATATTGCCGGTTCTATCGATACGAGTTCTACCGGTGCTGCCGGCGGCATGATTAGCGTTAATGGCCCTGCAGTTCTGGTCGGCGGTGATCATGTGTTGGCGACAGGTTCGGGTGCGGGCGATATCAACTTTACAAGCCTCCTTAATAGTGATGGTACATCACGTGCGCTGACCATCACTGCGGGTGCTGGTGATATTATATTTAACGGTGCAGTGGGCGGTAATTCTGCATTAGGTGCGCTGAATATCGTGTCAGCCAATGATGTGACGATGAACGATGCTTTAACCGCCGCAAGCTTTACGCAATCGACGGGTACCGGAACATCGACGCTGGGTGGAGTTGTTACGCTGAGTGATTACTTGGCCTTTACCGGTAATAACCTGTCTGTGAATGCTGCGACGGGTGTGGGTGGGGTTATTACGATCAGTAATGCCGGCTTGTTTACTACGGCCGCTGCGGGCGATATCACATCTGTTGGTACATTTGGCCAAATTGGTGCGGGCACCAATGCCCTGGCTGGTGATATTAACACTACAAATGCCGATATCAGCTTCGCAACAGGCATTACGTTCACCGGTGATATGGTGATGAGTACCAACACTGGAGCGGGTAATATCGTTTTTGCTGATATCCTTAATAGTGATACGACACCACGGGATCTAACATTGTCATCCGGCACCGGCAACGTAACTTTTGCTGAGGTTGTTGGCGGTGTTAATGCGCTTGGTATGCTGGCTGTGAATAGCGCTGGCGTGACTAAGTTTAGCAATGCTGTCACGGCTGCTTCTGTTACCACCGATGCTGCGGGTACCGTTGAGATCAAGGGTAAAACGGTTAATACAAGCGGTACGCAAACATACAATGATACGGTCTATTTAGGCGATAACACTACGCTTACAGGTAGTATTATTACCACGAACGACGCCATCATTGGGGCGAACCACAGCCTGCTTGTGGCGGGCGATGCTGTATTGGGTGACGCCGCAGATGATAGTGTGACCGGTCTTACGACGCTTGAAGTGACAGGTGCGACAACCATTAATGCCGATACTATTACCAGTGCGGACGCACAAACTTATACAGGTGCAGTAATTCTTGGTAACAGTGCAACGTTAACGGCCGCTGATGACCCGATACTGTTTTCTAGTACAGTGAATTCGGAAGCCCTTGAATATAACGGTTTGACAGTCAATGCCGGCTCAGGTGCTGTGACTTTTGCGGGCGCTGTCGGTGATGCGGGAGATGCTGCGCCTGGTGCCGTTATTGTGAATAGCACTGGTGTGACTCAACTGCTGTCCACTGTTAAAGCTGGCAGTCTAGTTACTAATGCCGGTGGTACGGTCGAAATTAACGGTGGAGACGTGACTACATCAGGGGTTCAGACCTACGGTGAGAACGTAACCTTAGGTGCTAATACCGTTCTTACAGGAACAACGATCACTGCAAACGGTACTGTCTCAGGTGCTGGAAATTACAGCCTGGGTATTACTGGTGATGCGGTGTTTGGTGATGGACCTGCTGATACAGTCACCGGATTGACTACGTTAGCGGTGAGCGGAACCACCGCTATCAATACCACCGATATCACCAGTAGTGGTACGCAAGCTTACACAGGGGATGTCACTCTGGGTACCGATACGGCTTTGACCGCAGCGAAGGTCACGACTAACGGTAAAGTGATTGGCGGAACCCATAGTCTGGATGTAACAGGTAATGCTGTATTCGGTGATGAGGCAGCAGATACCGTTACTGGGTTAAATACTTTAGCGGTGAGCGGAACGACTACGATCAATACCAGCAATGTTACCAGCAGTAGTACACAGGTCTACACTGGTGATGTTGATTTGGGGGCTGATACCATATTAACGGCTACTACGGTCACCACGAATGGCAAGGTCATCGGAGTCGGGTATAGCCTTGGTGTGACGGGTGATGCGGTGTTTGGTAATGATGCAGCCGATACAATCTCGGGTGTAAACCAGTTAGCGGTTAGTGGATCGACGGCTATCAACAGCAGTAATATTACGACTCATTTCACCCAGGATTATACGGGTGTCGTTACGCTGGGTGCTGATACTACGGTTGATGGTGTAGGTATTAGCTTCTACAGTGCTATCGTTTCTGATGGCACTAACCGTGCGCTGATCGTGAATGACAGTGGCACTACGATTTTTGGTGGCGCTGTTGGCAGTACGACAGCAGCTGAACAGTTGACTAGTTTGACCACCGATGCCGGTGGCTCTACCGCCATTAACGGTGGCGCAGTTTATACAACAGCAGCGCAAACCTATAACGATAATGTGACACTGGCTGCAGGCACAACGTTGTCTGGCACCACAATTACGACCAATGGCACCCTGGTGGGTGGTTCTAATAGCTTGGCAATAACTGGTGATGCTGTCTTCGGTAACGACGCTAGCGATACGGTTACCGGGTTAACGACACTGGCTGTGAGTGGCACAACCACAATCAATACCAGTAATGTTACCGGTGATAGCACACAAGATTATACCGGTGTTGTCACACTGGGCGCAGCGAATACCACGCTTACAGGTGTAGGGATTACCTTTACGGATAATGTTATCTCCGACGGCACGAATCGAAGTCTGGATGTGATTGATAGTGGCACTACCACGTTTGGTGGTTTAGTTGGTACTTCAAACGTTGGTGAGGAATTGTCTTTTCTCACAACGGATGCAGGCGGTAGCACCGTGATCAATGGTGGCGCTGTTAACACCACGCAAGAACAAATCTATAACGATGATGTAATTCTTGGTGCAGACACAACCTTAACGGGCACTAAAATCACTACAGCTGGTAGTGTAGTGGGTGCGGATAATGTTCTGGATGTCATCGGTGATGCCGTGTTTGGCGATACGACAGGTGATACCGTTACCGGATTAGCTACTCTGGCCGTAAGCGGAACCACAGCGATTAATAGCAGTGTAATCACCAGTACAGGCACACAGGATTACACCGGTGCTGTTACTGTGGGTGATGATGCTGTTCTAACAACGGCCAACGCTAACGTGACCTTTTTAAGCACTATCAACTCAGTTGTTGGTGCTAAAACCCTGGAGGTTAATGCAGGCGCAGGTGATATCACCTTATCTGATAACGCGGGTAGCATGAGTGGTGGTTTATTAGGTGGATTAACATTAACAGGTACTAACCTGTCACTTAATGATGTCACTACTATTGGTAGCCAGACATACAATGGCGCGACCACGACCAATAGCACTTTAGGTAGCATTAGCATTTACGCAAGTACGGATTCAGATATTACCTTCAATGGTAATGTTGTTATGAATAATGACTTAATGGTTACTACCGGTGCGGGTGTCGGTGCGATTACGTTTACTGGAACGCTAGATAACGTTACGGGTGAAGCCAACAACCTGTATTTGACTGCAGGGGCAGGCAACATTGATTTTGATGCGGCGGTTGGTGCAACGGATGCCATAGGTGCATTCAATATATCATCAGCAACCAATGTAACGGCTGATTCCACTATTGCTGCTGCGAGTGTGACTCAATCTGCGGGTACCGGAACGACCACGTTAAATGGTGCGGTGAATACGTCTAATGTGGCCGGAATTTCACTTACAGCTACTAATCTGGCAGTGAATGCTGCGATGACCACAATCAACGCAGGTACAGTAACATTTAATGAATCTGGCGCTGTGATTATCTCAGCGGCAGGTGATATTAACTCCGACGGTGGTGTGAATATTACTGCTGGTGGAGGCATTGCTACCGCGGGTGATATCACCACCACCGGTGACGCAATATCATTAAATTCTGCAGTTATGTTAACGGGTGATTCCGCGCTCTCTACAGGTGGCACAGCCGGTGCTATTAACTTCGCAAGCACTATCGATGGTGCTCATGCACTACGGCTACTTTCCGGTGCAGCGCAGAGCTTTAATGCGGTAGGTGGTACTACGCCGCTAACGCTACTGCGGGTTGAATCAACCGGTGCAGTAACACAAACTGCGTCTATGAAAGTGGGAAGTTTAGCCATTAAATCGGCGGGCGCCACTTTATCTAATATGGGTAATGACGTTAATACTCTGGCAGCACTGTTGTCGGGTGACGCAGCCCTGGTGTTTGTTGATGTCGATGGCGTAGAGATTGGCACTATTGACGCTGACGCGCTTCAGATTGTCGGTATCAGCGATGGTGCCGGTACTTCAGATGTCAGCATCACTGTGGGAGGCCTGCTAAGTCAGGCGGTTTCATCACCGATATTGATTGATGGCAACTTCACGGCCGATACCACCGCGTTTGATGCAGATGATGTATCGCTTAAAAACACGTCGGCAGGCGGTACTGAACTTGATAATTCATTAGTTGCCGGTGACTTTAGTGTGAATAGCACCGGTGATGTGACTCAAAAAATTGATGCCAACGGTGCTGGTGCCGATGCATGGGTGCAAGTGGGCGGCTCATTCAATATGACAGGCACAGGAGTTTTTGTAGAAGGGAACTCAACGGATAATTTAATTGGCGGAGGTTCTGCCGGTACCGCGGCTAATGAGATTCGCTTGTTTGGTGTCATCACGTTAAGTATGAATACTAACGGTGATTTGGTTGCTGTGGCGACCACTACCGGGTCAGGAACAACAAGTACAGATACTATACTAGCGGCTAATTTAGCCAACGGAGCCATCGTGACCAGTGATGCCGGTGGTAAGAGTATTAGTGCGGTAACTGATGGCGATGCGATCTTGCTTAATGCGAATAATACCATTGGTGGCACAGTTAAAATCACTACCCAGGGTGCGTACTCCAATGCAGGGACTCCTGTGGCGACGGGTATTCTCCAGTCGAACGCATTAACACTTGACGGGAATAATCGCTTTCTGGCGATGCAAAGCACAGAAAACACTACTTCTGGTATAACCGGTGCCGGAGCAATTGATTTAAGTAATGTAGCGAATACCTTTGCAGGCATGGTTTCTGCCACAGCAGTAGGGATGGACATCCATCTGCGTGATAGTGATGCGCTTGATTTGGGTACTGTAAATGGTCGTGACGTTACGATTGAACTGGCGAATGGAAGCACTGATACGATTACGCAAACCGGCGTGATTACCGCGACTAACTTGTTGTTGCAAAATGCTGGTGCAGTAACTTTGAACAACAATAACCGCATAGCGACGGTCGCCGCGAACGTAAATGGTGCATTTAGTCTGGCTAACAACCAGCCACTCACAGTGGGGATGGTTAATGGGGTGAATGGCCTGACTGTACGTGGAGACATTACCCTTACCAGTGATGCATTGGCTATTAATCAGGCAATTACGGCAGCAGGTTTTGCCTTAACACTTAAGCCGTTAAGCAGCGGTACATCAATCGGCCTGGGTGACGGTGTCGGTGATTTTTCAATCGATGCAACCGAATGGAACAATCTTACCGACGGCTTTAGTAGCATCATTGTCGGGCGTAACGATGGTACTGGTAAAATAACGACGGGTGCCCTCACGGTTAATGATAATTTGACATTGCTTAACGCGAACGGTGGCATGGAAATTTCAGGCCATGTGGATGCCGGTAGTAATACGATAATACTGGATAGTACAGGTGCTGTTACCGATACTGGCAGTGGCAGCATTACTGCCGCGAGTATGGCGCTGCAAGGGATAGGCGCGGCGTATACTCTTGATGCTATCAACAATGATGTGGACTTGCTGTCTGCGAACACCGGCAGTGTGACCTATGTTGATACCGATGCGCTGGCTATTAATACCTTTAACGGTATTGACGGCATTACCGCGACAGGTGCTGTAAATATTTCGACTCTCACTAACGATCTGACAGTATCTCAAACGGTTACCGGCACGACTACCATCAAGCTTAATGCCGGCGTATCGGCGGCGGCGGGCGCTGCAGGCGGCGGTGATATTGTTCTCGCGGGTTCTCCCTCGCTGACAGCAACTGCGGGCAGCGTGATTCTGTACACAGGTAGCATTACGGGCAGTACCGGTATGGCTGGGACTGTGGTTTCCGGGAGCGGTAACTTCCGTTACAACGCCGATGAAACGACTGATTTCAGTGCCGGCGGGTGGACTGACCTAGGTGCTACCGGAATCTATGCTATTTATCGTGAGCAGCCAGTGATCAGTGTGGCGGCCGGTCATAAAACGGTCACGTACGGTGATGCTGACCCTACCAACTATACCGCCAGCTATTCGGGCTTAATTAACGGAGACACCGCAGCCATTATATCTGGTACGGTCGCTTGGGATAATTCTACGCTCACGACGGGTACGACTTCGACAGGCGGCAAGCGAATCGTTGGCGACTATAATGTTGCGTATAACAGCGGTCTTAGTAATGGCCTGGGTTATGGTTTTGCCGATAATACGAGTTCAGTTAATGAGCTAACGGTGGGCCAATTAACATTACTCGGATCGATTGCCGGTGGTGGCAATACATACGGTTCTGCTGTGACGGCTGGTAGTGTGGCGTTCAGTAACTTAATCGCGGGTGATTTAGTGACAAGCGATACCGTTATAGTCGACACCTCTGGTTTATTGAGTACTAGTGGCAACCTGAAAGCAGGCACGCATACAGGTATTCAAGCGGTTGGAACTGTACTTTCTGGTGCCGATGGCGGTAATTATGACTTTGCCGGAGCATCGGCTGACTATATAGTCGATCAGTTGGCGTTGACTCTTAGCGGTATTACCGCCGCAAGTCGAGTGTATGATGCATCAATCGATGCAACGGTAGCGGTTGATTCGGCAAACTATACAGGCTTGATTGCCGGAGACGTTGTTACCGTAGCGGCTACCGGAGTATTTGACACTAAGCATGCTGATATCGGTAAAACCGTAAACTTGACATCTACTTATAGTGGCGCCGATGTAGGTAACTACAGCATCACCGATCAGGCAATGACTACGGCCAATGTGACGGCTAAGGCGATTACCATTAGTGGCATCGCGGCGGAAAATAAAGTCTACGATGCAAACACCACCGCAACTATCAATGTGGATAGTGCTGCGGGCTGGATTAGTACAGATGACGTTACAGTGGCTGCTACCGGTGTGTTTGACACTAAACATGTTGGTAGCGGTAAAGTCGTGACCTTGACCTCCGGTTATGGCGGCACGGATATCGGTAACTACATCATTACCGATCAAGCGAGTACTACGGCAGACGTAACAGCGAAAGCGATTACTATTAGCGGCATTACAGCGAGTGGCAAGATCTACGACGGAAACGCAGTCGCAGCGACCAATGTAACGGGTGCTACAGGCTGGATTGCCGGAGACGTTGTCACTGTAGCGGCTACCGGAGCATTTGATACTAAACATGTTGGAACCGGTAAAAAGGTAACCTTGGTTTCGACTTACGGTGGTGTAGATAAAGATAACTACAGTATTACTGATCAGGCGACGACTAGTGCGGATATCGGACAAGCAAGCTTGGTGGTTACGACGAGTGATGTGGTCAAGACTTATGACGGAACACTGAGTGCTACCGGTTCAGCGTTAGCGACATCGGGTACGCAAGTCTTCGCGGGTGATAGCCTAACGGGTGGCACGTATGCCTTTACTGATACCCATGTTAGCCGTGCCATCAGTGGTGATGTACTCAGTGATAAAACAGTGACTGCCGCCAATGTTACTGTAAATGACGGTAACAATGGTAATAACTACCTCGTTACATATGCAGACAACACCACCAGTACCATTAATCCAGTAGTGCTATCGCTAGGGTTGGCTAATCAGCATAAAACCTATGATGGTTCGACGGATGCGGCGATAGATACTGCTGGCTATTCACTGACTGGATTTGTGGGTACGGAAGGCGCGAGTGTTACGGAAACAGTGGGCCTCTATGACAGCAAAGATGTGTTGACGGCCAGCACCGTAACCGTTGCGCTTGCAAGTGACGATTTTACGACGACCGGATTAACGGTTCTGGGGGATTATATTCTGCCTACCAGCGTTATGGCGGCGGGTCAAATCAACACGAAGAGTTTGACGGCTGTGGTTGATGTGCAAGACCGGACGTACGATGCTACTGCGAATGCCACATTGAATGGCATTACTCTGAAGGGTTTGATTGGCACTGAAACACTTGGAGTTGCTCAAGCAATTGGCGGCACCACGCTGTTTGATGACAAACATGCGGCAGCGGATAAGCGCGTTACTGTGACGGGAGTTATTATTACGCCTAATACGGGATTGATGACTAATTACCAGATATCTTCTATAGCGACTACGACGGCGACTATCAGCAAAAAGACTTTGACGGTCGAAGGTGTCGTTGCTCTAAACAAAGTTTATGACGGTACGACTACCACGCAAATCAACACAAGCGTTGCGTCACTTAATGGCAAAATCAGTGGTGATGTGGTGGCCATTGGCAGCATGACGGGTAGTTTCCTCGATAAAAATGTAGGGGTTGATAAAGTTGTTAATGGTAGTGACGTTTTACTCCTGGGATCCGACGCCGGCAACTACGACCTAATCCAACCCACAGGGTTGCAAGCCAGTATTACCCCGCGTGAATTAAGAGTCGTGTTAGCGGGCGCTGAAGATAAAATTTACGATGGTAATACTGATGCAGTTGTTACTGTAACCGATAATCGAATCAGTGGTGACCTGCTTAACTATCAGTATGATGCTGATTTTATTGATAAAAATGTTGGTTATAATAAGTTTGTCGGGGTGAGCAATATCAGCTTTACCGGCGGTGTGGATATGACGAATTATACGGTGAATACAACCGCGTCAGGGTTCGCAGCAATTATTCCAAAATCGATCACGATTAGCGGAATCAGTGCGGATGACAAGGTATATGACAGAACATCCTTAGCCGTTGTTGATACCACTAATGCGAGTGGATGGATTGCGGGCGATGATCTTAATGTATCGACTTCGGGCGTCTTTAGTGACTATAACCCTGGTGCTAATAAAACCGTCTACCTGACATCAAGCTATACCGGCGTTGATTTTGGTAATTACATTATTACGGATCAGGCAACAACAACCGCAGATATTGTGGATAACGGTACGGCCATAGGAGACGGAGTTGTTACTGATGTCATAAATATTCCGTCGCAGGTCATGGATCCTACAACATTCACGTTGAGTGGTGTGACTTATCAAAATATTAGTAGTGCTGAAGTGAATAGCATGGAAACAGATGTTAGACCTGCTGGTTTGATGACCGTATTTGTTGTTGATGGCGGCATAGAGGGCTTTTCCGGTATCGAGAATGAAGAGGAGAAAAATAATGTTCAGTGATGCACTAAAAATATGATTGAATTGATGACCCCTAACGAGAGATCTATTCAAGAGAATATGATTATTCGAGCCATTAACTAGTACGAGTGATAGCGGTTACTTCTGATTGTTAAGAGAGCCGCTCAATAGCACCGTCATTAATCAGGACAGATCTTAAGATGCATCAGTTTAAGAGCGCTTTCTTTTTTATAATGCTTGCCGGCAGCATCCACGCAGCTCCTGTAGCCCCTACTGACGCTGGGCAGTTATTACAGGATTCCCAACGTAGTGGGGCCAGTGCTACGCCGATGCAACAACTGGAAGGTCTGACGTTGCACGGAGCACCATTGAGCGATTCAGCGGAGGGGGGGCCAAAAGTCCTTCTGAAGAAACTGAATCTCTTTGGCAATACTATATTCGATTACGATCAATTGCTGACGGTGTTGGGGCCGGATACGCTGGGTAAAGAGTATGATTTAGCAGGATTAAAGAATTTAGCTAATCGAATCAGTATTTATTATCGAGATAATGGCTATCCATTTGCGAGAGCATTTATTCCTGCTCAGGAGTTTGACGCTGGTGAACTCACAATTGGCCTCCTGGAGGGGCGTTATGGTGAAGTTCGTACTACTGGTGATCATTCGTTGTCTTCTGTGACACAAGGCTTCTTGATGAATGTGCGACCAGATGTGGTAATTGATTCACCTAAGCTGGAACGTTCAATGTTATTGCTTAGTGACCAACCAGGCGTTGATGTTATTCCAGTGATGCAACCCGGAAGTGAGGTAGGCAAAGGTGATCTGATGGTGTCAGTTCGAGAGGGTAAACGTTACTCTGGTTCAGTTGGCTTGGATAATTTTGGAAATAGGTATTCTGGTCGTAATCGTGCTTCTGCAGCGTTAAATGCTAATGGCTTACTCATGGCTGGAGATGACTTGTGGTTCAACCTTTTTCGAACGGACGAGGAAACCTGGCTGGGACAAGCAGAATATGAAATTCCACTAGGATTCTCTGGATTAAGAGCTTCCATTGGGTATTCTCATTTGAGCTATGTATTAGGCGCTGAGTTCGATGGAAATGGGTTTTTAGGGACGGCGACAACAAGGAGCTTGGAATTAAGTTATCCGCTTATCCGTTCTCTAAGTCATAACGTAATTATTCTTGGTAAGTATGACGTTACTAAATATTCCGATGAACGGGTGGGAATTCGTGATACAAAGGAAGGCGATGGTTATCAGCTCGGAATACAGTTTGATAATCGCGATGACATCTACGGTGGTGGGATTACCTACGGTAATATTTTTAAGGTAGAGGGTGATATTCGTCAATCTTCAGGAGTTGTGACCGATAGCTTTAATGTCTATAAAGGTCAATTAGCACGTCAACAGAATTTTCCGGGAAATTTCTCGCTATTTACCAGTTTAAATGGTCAATACAGCGATCGTTCTGTGGATGGATCGGAGCAGCTTGCTCTTGGCGGCGCATACGGCGTTCGGGCTTATCCTCAAGGAGAGGGTAGTGGAAGTACGGCCTGGGTGGGCCAAATCGAACTTCGATATAACCTGGATAGTTACCAGCCATTTGTTTTTTATGACTTAGGTAACCGTTTGAATGTCGATGAGGAAGAATCACGATACTTATCTGGTACTGGTTTGGGTGTGAGGTATAAAACAGAAAAACTTTATTTTGATTTGTTATCGGCTTGGAAGGTAAATGGAGGTGATTCATTGGCGGATAGTGAGCAAGAAAATTATCGTATTTGGTTTAAAACAGGTATGAATTTCTGATTCATATTTAAATAATTAATGATCCTAAGGAGTGTGCTGTGTCTACAATAAATATTGATAATAAAGAGTTTGAAATTGAAGCGTTGTCAGAAAGCGTTAAAGCTCAAATCATTAGTTTGCGTAGCTGTGATCAACGGATGTTAGACTTGCAGCAGGAGTTGGCTATCGTGCAGACCGCTCGTAATGCCTATGCAAATGCTTTGAAGGCCGAACTACCGGACGATGAAGCAGAGGAAGAGTAATCGCAGTGTTGTTAGCTTGGTCAATATTTGCTTGGTAAAATGGAAGTGTAAATGCATACGATGATTAACAGAATAGTTGTGATTTTAAGTATCTTCTTTAGCTGTTTCGCATGGTCTGAGGAATCTACCCAGCAACCTAGTGTTGTTACACATGGTGATTGGGGGGTGCAATGTGCTGATCAAGCTGATGTACGTATTTGTCAGGCAATACAAGTGCTTTGGTTAGAACAGGATGGGCAAAAGCAACGAGTTCTTACGCTTCAATTAATTCCAGGCGCTGAGAATCAGAAAATTCTGCAACTCAGTTTTCCTCTTGGCGTAGATTTAAGGCCTGGTATTGTCATTGCTGTTGACGGAGGCAGTGAGCAGAAATTTCCTTACGCTACTTGTTCCAACCAAAATTGTTTATCTCTGATTCTGATGACTACAGAAAAATTGGCAGATTTTCAGAAAGGTAATGTATTAAAAGTAGGCTTCAGACCCTTCGGATCTGAAAAAACTGTAGTTCTCGAAGCTTCGTTAAAGGGTTTTACAAAAGCTAATGACGAAGTGAAAAGAGGTGCTTGATCAGGAGGCCTATAATTAAGTAGGCTGATCTGATCAGAATAATTAATCTTTCTCTTATTGTAGAAAAGGTGCGTTAGGGGGTGTATGGATAATTACTTTTTTTAACCATGCAGCCCCATTAAAACTGATAGGTTCTTAATAGCTAGCTTTAAGGTTAATCGCCAGTGTCACACGAGACGCGGGTCCTCCTATCTGCAGATGTATTTATCTCATTATTTATTGTCACATCGGATGGTGTTCGGCCTGATTTAGATCGTGCTCGTTCGTAGCGGTGGTTTCAAGGCTGTGCGTAAGCCGGGTTTTAGCATCCACGCCAATGTGAGCTTTAATACCAAAATGCCACATATTACCTTTCCTGGTCTGATGCATCTCAGGATCACGCTCACCTGTTTTGTTCTTCTTTGAACTACGAGCCTCGATAATCGTAGCATCCATTAAGGTACCTTTCTTGACCAATACACCTGCATCGAATAGCCCGCTATTTACTACCTTAAAGGTTTTTTGACCTGGCCCGTGGCGTTTCAGCCGGTGCCGCAAGTTCATAATGGGTGTGTGATCAGGAATTGGATTATCGAGCGAGAGGCGCGTAAATAAACGCATCTACGCAATATCATAAAGGGGATCTTCCATCGCAGGGTCGCTCAGGCTGAACCACTGTTGGAGGCAGTGAATACGTAGCATTATTGTCAGTGGATAGGGTCGTCGATCACTACATGACTTAGGGTAATAAGGTTTAATATCCACTTCAGTCCGTTGCCAACGGCCCCAGTGTTTCCATTCGTGCCAAGAACTTTTTTTTGCGGGTTTGGTGGCGCTTTTGTCGATATTCATAATCGGCGAAGCTGAGCTGATTTTCAATGCGTTGAAGCTGATTGACACTATGTTGAGCATTGTCTCATAGGGAGGGACTTAATCGCATCTTCCCGCGCTTGAGGGCTTTGGTCCTATTTTTAGGAATAGGAAAAAGTTTTCATGTCATACGTTAGTGGCGTTATTTTGGACTGAGGAGGCTTCACTAAGAATTTTTCGACTATTCTTGATTTTTGATAGCCTGTTAGGGCTGTTAAAAATTTAGGGGGATAATAAGGAATATTTAAAAAGATCCCATCTTTATTGTTTTTTTATAATCAATGTCTTAAAGGTTGTACGGGCGGCATGATGTAAGTCTGCTTTTAAACTACGCTATTTGGAAAGCCCCGTGTTCTGCACGGGGCTTTCTTTTGGCAAAAAAACTGTCAGATGGTGTAATATCGGCAGTTCTGAAATGAATTATCTATCTGACAGAGAAGAGACTTAAATGCGTGATCAGGATAAAGATCTGGAGCTTCCGAGCTTTGGCCCGGCGGAGCGCGAGCCGACTATCAGGGGGAGCGAGGAAAAACCGCAGACTGAACCATCTCCGAAGAGTGGTGCTGCTAAGGGCAATAACCCTGCGCCGGCACAGAAAGATCGTTCTGGTGGGGGTGCACTCAGTTATCTGATTATTTTGTTATTGGCTGTGGCAGTGGGGGGAATGGCCTACTGGAACTTCATGCAGCATCAGCAGTTGCAGGTTTTGGAGAGCGAGCGGCAGGCGGTTGATGAGAAGATTGTTGAGCTTCAGCAGCTGTTTCTGGTGGCCGGGGATAATGCTGCTCAGACGGGTGAGTCTCTACAGAATCAGGTAAAGAGGCAGGCTGAGATGACCCGGCAGCAGTTCGACAAGCTGGGTGCCGACGTTGGCAGGTTTGATTCAGCAATTACCCGGCTTGATGCCGGGATCGAGAAGTTAAACTCTGAGAATGGAAAGCTTTGGGTGGTTGCTCATCAGCGGAATACGCCGAAGATTGCCGAGCTGGAAAAACAGTTAAGCGCGGCTTCTGCGCTGATCGATTCACAGGCTAAGACTCTTAAGGGGATGGCCGGAGATCTGACTCAGCTTGGTGAGCAGTTGAAAGCGAGTGAAGCGGCAGGCAGTGATAACGCTCAGCAGGTTGCAGCAATCAGACAGAGCACATCAGCGCTGAGTACACAGTTTCAGGCGTTGAGTGAGTCGGTTGAGCTGCAACAGGCAGAGCAGCGTAAACAGTTGTCTGCTTTTGCGGAGCAGATTGTGGCGTTACAGGACAATCAGAACTCCTCCGTAGGTCTTGATCGCCGGATCAGGGTAAATGAGCAGGCGGTTAAGGCGATTGATGGTTCCCGTTTGTTGATGAATAACGAGTTGTTACAGATCCGCCAGAAGCTGAACAATCTGCAGTTGAAAGTAGAACGGCTTCAATCAAAATAATATCGGTCAGAAAGGATGAAGCGATGATTAAGGTTTATGGCGGGGTTTATTCCCGCGCCAACATGGTGATGTGTGTTCTTGAAACGCTGGGTATTGCATATGAAAATATCCCTATGGCTCCCCGGAGTGAGTCCACCCGTTCTCCTGAATATCTGGCTCTGAATCCGACTGGTAAGTTGCCGACGCTGGTCGATGGTGATTTGGTGCTCTGGGAGAGTCAGGCGATTTTATTTTATCTGGCGCGTAAGTATGGTGACGGTTTGCTATGGGTTGATACCCTTGAGCAAGAGGCCGATCTGTACCGCTGGAGTCTGTTTATCAGTAATCAGCTTGAGGTGCCTGCGCTGGATATGCTGCTGGCGGTTAAGTATGCTCAAGGCGAACCCGATCAGTCATTTCTCGCTGCTCAGACACAGATTCTGGAACGTTTCCTGCCGGTGCTGGAAGTTCATTTGCAGAACAGCGAATACCTCGCAGGGGGTAAATTGACGGTTGCTGATTTTCATGGTGCTGCTGTGATCTCCTGGCCAAAGGTTGCTGGTTTTGATTATTCCACTTACCCTGCAGTAGATCGCTGGGTGAGCCGGATTCAGGCGTTGCCGGTTCAGGAGAAGGTGCGTCAGCAGGCATAACCGCAATATTGCCGATTTTTTATACAGGTTAGTGATTGCGATCCGCGCTCCGGACGGGCAGAATAGTCAGTCTTTTTTTTGATGAGGTAGACAACGCTTTAATGGATATTCGTGCGTTTTTTGCGCTGGCCCTGCCGGGTTCTGTGGCCCGATGGTTGGCTGATTACGCTGATACCCTGTGTCAGTTTGACAAGCAGATCGAAGTAAACTGGGTTGATGCTGAATCTTATCATCTGACGCTGTGCTTTCTGGGTGATATATCACTGGAACAGATTGATCAGCTCGAAGATATCGCACGTAATAAACTGGCTGAGGTCCGTTCATTTCAGGTGCGTATCAATACGGCAGAATATTACCCTGTGAGTAATCAGCTCGCGGTCATTGCAGCGATGAGTCAGGAAGATGAAGAGTTGAACGGCCTCAACCGGGCGATGATGGAGATCGCTCTGGAGGCCGGTATAGAGTTTAAAGAGGAAGACTTTAAACCTCATATTACACTGGGGCGGTTGCCCGCCAGAAACCAGTTTGAAGCACCTGAAGAGTGGCCATCGCTGGACCTCTTCAGCCTGGCTGATTCAGTGATCCTGTTCCAGAGTAAACCGGGTGAGCGCGGATCGATCTATACGCCGCTGTTTACCATTCCCTTGCAGGATATGGCCTGAGCCAGCTGCAGAACCTAACTTTTCAATGTTGTGAAAAATGTTTAAACCAGAACTTCTTTCGCCAGCGGGAACGCTGCGCAATATGAAATACGCATTTGCCTATGGTGCTGATGCGGTGTATGCCGGTCAGCCACGCTACAGTCTGCGGGTGCGGAACAACGACTTTAATCTGGATAATCTGCATGAGGGGATCAATATCGCCCATGCACAGGGTAAAAAACTGTATGTGGCGAGCAATATTATGCCCCACAACAGTAAGCTGAAAACCTATATCGATGACCTTCGTCCGGTAATCGAGATGGGGCCGGATGCCCTGATTATGTCGGATCCTGGCCTGATCCTGTTGGTTAAAGAGCATTGGCCGGATGTGCCGATCCATCTTTCCGTTCAAAGTAATACCATGAACTGGGCCAGTGTGAAGTTCTGGCATCAGGCGGGTATTGAGCGGATTATTATGTCCCGCGAGCTGTCGCTGGATGAGATTGCTGAGATCCGTGAAAAGTGTCCGGAGATGGAGCTGGAAGTGTTTGTTCATGGTTCGCTCTGCATTGCATACTCTGGCCGCTGTCTGCTGTCGGGTTACATCAATCACCGTGACCCTAATCAGGGAACCTGCACCAACTCCTGTCGCTGGAAGTATGATGCCCATGAAGCGACTCAGGGGGATAATGGCGACCTTATTCCGGTACAGAATTTTGACCCGAATGAGCACCCGGTGCAGCCAGCGCTGGGAGAAGGTGAGCCGACCAGTAAGATGTATCTGCTGCAGGAGGAAACCCGTCCAGGTGAATATATGCCCGCCTTTGAAGACGAGCATGGCACCTACATCATGAATTCCAAGGATCTGCGGGCGATTCAGCATGTGCACCGCCTGACTGAGATGGGTATCCATTCACTGAAGATCGAAGGTCGCACTAAGTCTCACTATTATGTGGCCCGTACCGCCCAGGCCTATCGTAAGGCGATTGACGATGCCGCTGCCGGACGTCCGTTTGATATGCAGCTGATGGATACGCTGGAAAACCTCGCAAACCGGGGATATACAGAGGGTTTCTATCGTCGTCATGTGCATGACGAGTATCAGAACTATGAAACCGGTAATTCTGTCGGCGTGCATCAGCAGTTTGTTGGCGAGGTTATTGGCCGCGACGCACAGAGAGGAACTCTTGATATCGAAGTGAAGAACCGTTTCATGGTGGGTGACACTCTGGAACTGATGACGCCCTCCGGTAACCGCAAGTTTAAGCTGGAGCATCTGGAAAACCTGCAGGGTGAGGCCAGAGACTGTGCTCCGGGTTCGGGTCATAAGGTGCGTCTGCCACTGGATGTCGATGCTGATCTGGAATATGCCCTGCTGATGCGGGATCTGCCTAATGCTCCGGCGTTTGAAAGCGGTAACTAATTGGCGGTATGAATAAAAAAGGTATCCTGAGATGCCTTTTTTTACGCCACGTCTTATTTCTTTATCGATGTTTTGACAGATGAGAGCAGTTGGATCGGATGAAGCAGGATAGATACTCTTTTGGCCGGGCGTTGCGCCCTTTCTCCTTTCCGGTGGCACTGATCACCTGTCTGGTGGGTATTGTCAGTGCGTCAGAGCTGCCAGGCTTCAGTTATCCACTGGCTCTGTTGATTATTCTCGGGGCTCTGTTGCTGCAGGCCGGCGTTAACCTGATCAATGACCATGCTGATCTGCAGCATCTTAAAAATAGTATTGCCAGGGGGCGGGTGGTGCGTAACTTCAGGCTTGGGCTGAGTTTTTTTCTGCTGGCAGCCGCGATCGGTATCTATCTGATCAGTTATACAGGCCTGGGTTTACTTGTCTTGCTGCTGGTAGGGCTTGCCGGAGCCCTGGGGTATACTGTAGAACCGGTCAGCTTCAAACGCCGGGGACTGGCGGTGGTGCTGGTCTTCTGGCTGATGGGCGTGCTGATGGTGTGTGGTAGTTACTACATACTCGCCGGTGAACTGAGCTGGCTGGTTTTCTGGCGCTCGGTGCCGGTCAGTCTTATCAGTTCATTACTGCTGCTGGCTAATGAGATACGGGATGTTGAGAGTGACCGGGACGCGGGAATACGAACCCTGACGGTACGGATTGGCATCGACAGGGCTCGAAAGCTTTATCTGCTGTTGTTATTGTCGGTTGTTGCGGTGGCTTCTGTGCTCTGGATTGCCGATGCGATAACCGGTGTCTGGTGGCTGGTGAGCGTGCCGCTGATCTGGCTGCTGTACAAACAGCAGCAAGGCTCAGAGGGCAGGGCATCGTTGCCGCCGGCCAGTGGTCGCTTTTTCATGCTATTTGGCCTGTTGTACTGTCTTAGTCTGTAAATCTTAAGTAGCCTGTCACTTACAGAACTTTAGACTAAGGCCGGACAACGCCCGACGATTAATTTAGTGTATAATTCTGCGGCAGCTTTACAGAATAACTCATACACAAGCATATATAACAGCTGCTATATCGGCTTATAAAACAGCGTATATAGCAGCTTTACTGAGCACGTTAAGGGTTACGCAGATAGCCCTCAACCTACGACATAAGCCTGACATTGCGGAGTCAATAATGAGCGTAATTCGCCAAGACGATCTGATCAGCAGCATTGCAGATTCGTTGCAGTTCATCTCCTATTACCATCCGATCGATTTTATTCAGGGGGTACATGAAGCCTACCTGAAGGAACAGAATCCTGCGGCGAAAGACGCCATGGCTCAGATTCTGATCAACTCCCGTATGTGTGCCGAAGGCAAACGCCCGATCTGTCAGGATACCGGTATTGTAACGGTATTTGTGAAGATCGGTATGAACGTAACCTGGGACGCTGAGATGAGCGTTACCGATATGATTAACGAAGGCGTTCGTCGTGCCTATACGCATCCGGACAACGTTCTGCGGGCCTCTATTCTGGCTGATCCTGCTGGCAAACGTCAGAACACCAAAGATAATACCCCGGCTGTCATTCACTACGAAATCGTCGAAGGTGATGAGGTCGAAGTTCATGTCGCAGCTAAAGGTGGCGGCTCAGAGAATAAGTCTAAGATGGTAATGCTTAACCCTTCTGACAGTATTGTCGACTGGGTTGTTAAGACTGTACCAACTATGGGCGCTGGCTGGTGTCCGCCGGGTATGCTGGGTATCGGTATCGGCGGTACCGCTGAAAAAGCTGCGGTGATGGCAAAAGAGTCCCTGATGGACCCGATTGATATCCACGAGCTGCGTGAGCGTGGCCCACAGAACCGTGTTGAAGAGCTGCGTCTTGAGATTATGGATGCGGTCAACGCGCTGGGTATCGGGGCACAGGGGCTGGGTGGTCTGACAACTGTTCTTGATGTAAAGATTATGGATTACCCGACTCATGCGGCTTCATTGCCTGTGTGTATGATCCCTAACTGTGCCGCAACCCGTCATACTCACTTCAAGCTGAATGGCAGTGGTCCTGCAGTGCTGACGCCGCCAAGTCTGGATCAGTGGCCAGAGGTGACTTTCGAAGTGGGTGCCAGCACCCGTCGTGTGGATCTGAATACAGTAACGCCGGAAGACGTGTTGAGCTGGCAGCCAGGTGAAACGGTACTGCTTAACGGTAAGATGTTAACCGGTCGTGATGCGGCGCATAAGAAGATGGTTGAGATGCTCAACAACGGCGAAGAGCTGCCGGTTGATCTGAAAGGCCGTTTTATCTATTACGTTGGACCGGTTGATCCGGTTCGTGACGAGGTTGTAGGGCCTGCAGGTCCTACTACGGCAACCCGTATGGATAAGTTCACTCGTCAGATTATTGAGAGCACCGGTCTGCTGGGCATGATCGGTAAGTCTGAGCGTGGCCCGATTGCCATTGAGGCTATCCGGGATAACAAAGCGGTCTACCTGATGGCGGTCGGTGGTGCTGCGTATCTGGTATCCAAAGCGATTACCAACGCTGAAGTGCTGGCATTCCCGGAACTGGGAATGGAAGCGATCTATGAGTTTGAAGTAAAAGATATGCCGGTAACGGTGGCTGTCGATAGCAACGGTATCTCAGTGCATAACACCGGCCCGGCAAAATGGAAGCAAATTATTGCTGAGCAGGTTTAAGTTCAGCTTCAGGCTTTCATAGCGAATGAAAAACGCGGCATCTGCCGCGTTTTTTGTTATCAGGGATATTGATTTAGATCATCAGTCGATACAAAAGGGTACTCAAGTAGTAAATTCCATACGCATCTCAGTCAGTATACTTTCGAGACCCGTATAAATTACGATGAGAGTACCTGATAATGAAGAAAGTAATGCTTAAGTTGCTATCAGCGGCCGCAATGGTTGGCATGATAGCTACTTCTGTACAGGCAGATGAGGCAGCAATGGCTGCTGCCGGTGCAGAAGTGTTTAAACGCTGCCAGGCCTGTCACTCCACTGATAGCAGTAAAAATGCCTTTGGCCCGAGTCTGATCGGTGTGGTGGGAAGAGAGGCAGCTTCACTGCCACGCTTCGCATACTCCGAAGCGCTGAAAAAGTCAGGTATCACCTGGACTGAAGATAACCTGCGTCAGTGGGTTGCTGATAACACTAAACTGGTTCCTGGCACCCGGATGCGTCATGTATCGATTTCCGATATTGCGGAGCAGGACTATCTGATCGCCTATCTGAAAACGTTATAGGCAAGACTTCAGCGGGATAAACGTCCCGCTGATTCTTTCTGTTCACAAAGTTGTCGTGTTTTCAGTAATCGTTTATCAGGCACACCTGGTTATCTTGCTGAGACGGCTTTTGATAGCCATATACCGGGGCATCGGTCCGATATCTTCATAGACCGGGTCACCTTCTTCTACGCGAATCACTTTCGTGCCAGCCCGGTAAGGCATCTTCTCTTCGATTTCGAGCAGTGCGGCATGCAGCAGATCTGCAACCAGTTCCTCTTCAGAGGTATGGAACAGTTCAGCTAAGGCCTCTACTTTATATTTATCCTCTTCACCGATTGCAAAATTACAATCAACCAGTTTAGATTTTTCGGTTGACTGTTCCTCCAGCTTCTTAAGAAGATGAGTAACATGGTTGTTTGGCATGATCTTTTCCCCTTTTGGTACTGTCTTATTAAAGATAGTTGACAGAAATTGTTGGGTAAACGGCGAATGTAAAAAATTAATGTTCAACCGTCAGCAGCTTTTCATTAATATACAGCGGATTTATGACTATAAGCTGAATTAGCAGATGAAGAGGGTGGGAAACGATGGCAGATATTCTGGTTGTGGTGGGGTCGACCTATGGTAACGCCAGTCTGATAGCTGATGACTGTACCGAACAGCTGAATCGGCTGGGTCACCGGGCCGTACTGCTTAATGAGCCAACCTATGAGCAGCTGGGTGATCATCCTGATGTGATACTGATCTGTACCGCGACCATCGGTCAGGGGGATATACCTGCAAATCTTCAGCCGCTGTATGATCAGCTTCGGATGCGTATGCCTGATTTTTCAGCGGTTCGCTTCGGTCTGATTGCTCTGGGCGACAGCTCTTATGAGTCGTTTGCCGAAGGCGGTAAGCAGATGAATGAACTGATGTATGATCTGGGGGCTAAGCCTGTCGGCCAGGCACTGTTTATCGATAGCTGTGATACGCCGGACGCCGATGAGGCGGCCGCTGAATGGATAGATCGTTGGGCAGAAAAACTCTGAATGCGCTTCTGTCCAATAATCAATCTTCGTCGTCAGTTCATCGCTACGAGGCTGACGGGTTGTCAGAGTCCGGCTAGTCTGTAGTCACAAAGGATATCTCTACGAAGAAATCACCGGCATTAGTGGTAAACGGAACGACGATTATAGGGCCCTTAGACGAGTGATCGATATGATGAGACTCACCACTGACAACCACGGGGGTTCCCATATTTAGGTCATAACCTTTTTGAGATAGCAGTGCTACAGCACCGCCAGCTGACATATTGGTCAATTCACCGACCATGTCAATCACGGTAGCATCGATGGCTGTAACGGTTTCACCAAGCATCCGCTCGGTAATATCGAGAATCACCGGCTTGGTGAACGAAACAGCAAAGGAGCCTTTGGTCTTTTCACCGCCGAGCCCCATGATACCGGTAACCTGTCCTTCGGCACTCATGGTTTTTTTAAGGTAAGCCTTTCCCGCTGAGCACTCTATGTTGGCCATAGTTGTTAAAACTTTTACCATAGATGTTAAGAACGGGTTGACGTATTCAAACTTCATAACTCATACCACCCTTTAGAATCCGCTCATCTTCGAGCAGATTTATTCAATGTCCGGTTCCTAGCGTTGGTAATGCCGGATACTGAGACGAAAAAATAAATACATTAAGAATAAAATCTAACAAAAACCTCACCCTGAGTCTGTTTTATATATGCCAAAATGGTAAGGCCTGGTGACAGATAGTCATTAGGTGTTATCTGATAGCTGAGTCAGTAAAGTGTCTACTCTTCTATCTGTATAGTTTTTCATAATTGGGTAGCTAAAAGTGAATCTTAGTACGCAAGGCATCTCCTTCCTGTGTGTAAATGATGGCGTGGCGCAAAATGAACTGTGCAATGAGAGCAAGTGATGGATTATCCTTGTGGGTACTGATCTGAATCGCGACCATCGGCCGGAGAAGGGAGTAGTGATTTTTCAGTCGCTTATGACCGGTTTGGGTGTATATAACGAATGACTGGGGTGGTTAAGTCTCGCTGTCCGGTATAGGGCTTCTGTGAGTCGTTTGTTGAGGGTAAGAAGTCAGTAGCTCAGGTATGCTTTATAGATAGGGCATTGAAATGTCAGCCTCTGATGAAAAACTATAGATATTGCTGTGTCTGTCAGATATTTTGATTGTGAAAGTGTATTATTAAGCGCCTGATTATTGAATAGTAAAGTTTGTATAGAATGATTTCTCATAAACATCGTTGTCTTTTTATTCATATCCCTAAATGTGCTGGTACCAGCATTGAGCATGCTCTTGGGCACTTTGATGGAGCTGAGTCTGAGTTTGGCGGCCAGGATCACAGGACCATGCGTACTTTGGAGGAAACTGGTTTTTCTCTGAATATGTTCAACTCCAGAGAAAATATGTCAGAACTGGGCAGGCGTTGGCGATCGAAACGGACAGCTCATCGTCATTCGAATAAGAATATTCGATTGACACCGGAACAATATCGGGATTATTTCAAATTCACTGTAGTCAGAAGCCCTTGGGCCCGGGTGTTTTCAGTGTATAAATACTCTCTTAAAGGGGATCCCGGAAAGGTTTTTAAGGGAACAGGATTACCCAGGGATAACTCTTTTGAACGTTTTGTTGATGTTTACCTGGGACATGGATTACTTCGTTCCCAGATGCACTGGCTTAAAGACTTTAATGGCGGCCTTCCCTATGACTTTATTTGTAAATTTGAAAATCTGCATGAGGATTTTAAGGTTGCTTGTATAAAAATGGGGATTGAGCCGGTTGAGTTACCTCATAAACTTCAAAGTCAGACTGCAGACTATCATGAACACTACAATGATGAGCTCATTGAGCGGGTTGGAGAGTTTTACAGAGAAGAAGTAAATCTATTTGGTTATTGTTACGAGTAGTCTGACCAGTCTCATAGAGACGATTGAGAAGAAGATAAAAATAAAAAGGGTGCCCTGACACGGTCTATTTCTGAGCCTGTCAGCATCAGGTTAGTATGAATTCTTAGTGGAAAGCGGTTATTAGAAGTCTGCTCCTTTTTTCGTTAAAAAACGAAGCTTTACGTCGGACTATCAGCGAGTTGCGGAGTAGTGTGCTGATTTTTCCAGCGGCTCAGCTGTGCTCTGGTAACTGGCCGCTTTGGAAAATCATTACAGGCAGGGATTTACTTCAATAAGAATCCCCGGTCTTTCAGAAACTCCAACATGTGTGGCCTTGCTTCTTTTACCAGCATACCGGACATCTGTTCGCTCCAGCTCATTTCCTTATTGCCGCCGGTGCGGGTGTTGTAGTATTCCCGTACTGCTTTGTCATATTCGGCAATGGTGGCACTGTCATTGCTGTCGTTATAACTGTCCTGTTTCAGCACCACTTCTACCGGCAGGCGGGGTTTAACTTCCGGGTTCTGATCCGGGTAGCCAAGGCAGAGGCCGAAGACCGGGTAGACCAGATCCGGCAGTTCCAGCAGTTCTGAAACCCGTGCGATCTGATTGCGGATACCGCCGATATAGACGATGCCGAGTCCCAGAGATTCTGCTGCGATAACGAGGTTCTGGGCGAACAGGGCTACATCGACGGTAGAGGTAATAAATTGTTCGGTGAAACCCGATTGAATCTCGGCATCGTTCATATCGCAGGCCAGTTTAAGGCGTTGCATATCGGCACAGAGCACCAGAAAAGTCGGCGCTTCGGCGACATAAGCCTGACCGCCGGAGCACTCCATCAGTTGCCTGCGTTTGTCCGGATCATTTACCTGAATCACTGTGCAGGCCTGGATGAAACTGGAGGTTGCTGCTGCCTGTCCTGCCTGTACCAGTGTTTTGAGCGTTTCCTGCGGAATTGTCTGATCGGTAAATTTACGTATTGATCGGTGACTGTTAAGAAGTTCAATAACGGGGTTCATCGGTTATTCCATTTTGGTATCTGTGGTGAAGGTGTGCCGGAAGGTCAGATTGATTCGCCCTTCCAGCTGCCTGCTGGTTTTCGGCACGCTGTGGTGCCAGTAATGCTGTAACTGACCCGCCATTATCAGCAGAGAGCCACTGTTGAGCAAGACCTCTCGCTGAGGGATGGTTTTGTCGAACCGGTGGCGCAGCAGAAAGCGGCGTGTTTGCCCCAGGTTCAGAGAGGCGATCACCGGGTTTATGCCCAGCTCCGGTTCGTCATCGCTGTGCCATCCCATACTGTCTTTACCATCGCGATAATAGTTGATCAGTACTGTATTAAAGGTGTGCTGAGCGATCGATTCTACGCGTTGCTTCAGGGTATGGATCAGCGGGTGCCAGGGAGTGGTTTGCAGGGTCAGGCCAGAGTAACGGTAGCTGATGTCTGGTTCTCCCTGAAAGCATTGCAAGCGGGGTATGCTGACCATCCGGCCAAACATTCTGATTTCGGCCTGTTGCCAGTTCAGTTGCTGCTCAAGGGCGTTAAACAGGCTGTTGGCCTCATCTGCAGCAATAAAATCCGGTTCCAGTTGCAATATTCCCTGAGGAATCGGAATCTCTGTCATCCCTGCAGGAGTTCCCGGGTTGCAGCCGCGATGGCGGGAGCGATTTCGATCTGGCTGCTGGGGTGTGGGATACAGCGGCTGGTGATCACGTCCGCTACCGCTTGCAGTTGCTGATAGGCATTGGCGGCAAATATGCCGTGTACGGCGATGCAGGTGGCTCTGGGCATTGCCGCATTTTGCAGGTGAGTGATTGTTTCCAGCATGGTCCGGCCGCTGGATATAATGTCATCGACCAGCACGGGCGTATGCTGACGCCAGCGTTTGACATCCGGGAGGGTAACCTCGACATCGTAGTCGCCCCGACGAATCTTGTTCAGCACCTGAAAGGGGGCTCCGGCCAGTTCAGCAACGCTGGAGACCCATTGTTCACTTTCGCTGTCGGGTCCGATCAGCAGGGGGGATCTGATGTTCTCCCTGATCCAGTCTGCAATCAGCGGGGCTGCATGAACCACCCGTGAAGGGATACTGTATATCTCATCCAGTGAGTTGTAACGGTGCAGGTGAGGGTCAACGGTCACCATAAAGTCGAAAGACTCTGATATCAGTCGGGCAAACGGACGAGAGCTGACACACTCACCTTCATGAAACTGTTTATCCTGACGCATGTAGGCCAGATAGGGGGTAATCAGACCTAGTTTAGCGGCCCCCATCTGCCGCAATGTGTAGGCAAGCAGGAGAAGTCTGAGTATCTTGTTATCGGGTTGGTAGAGGTTGCAGAAAATAACGACGTTATGGTTTTTGCAGTTCGTGATAACCCGCAGATAGCTTTCATCATCAGGGAAACGGCGTAACTCTATCTCGCCTTTCTTAGCGCTGAGTTCATCGAGGAGCTGGGCCTCCAGTTGCGGATCGGACTCCAGGTTAATCAGTATGGTTTTCATCCGTGTTTTCCCCTTGGCTGATCTCTTCATCCGTGCTCAGGCAGACAATGTTTGGGTGGCTTTCCAGATAGTCGACTGCATAATTAAGCTCTCCAGAGCTCTCCGCATGAATGGTCAGTAACGGTTCATGGGGATAAACCTGCTGTCCCAGTTTGACATGGATCTCTAAGCCTGCGGTCGGATCTATCGGAGCACCGGCCAGTTTGGCTACCTGAGCCAGGCGACGATTATCAACCTGTGTCACAGTTCCCTTTCTGTCGGCCATCAGTTTGAACAGGTAGGGCGCTTCACCGGGTTGTTTCATGCCGCCCTGTGCGTTGCAGATCGCGTAGAATTTTTCCCAAGCCTGGCCGTTTTCCAGAATCGTGGTGGCTTTTTCTATTCCCTGGCCTGGCTCTACAGTGCCGGCCATCTCAAGCATTGTACCCGCCATCATCAGGGACCTTTCTTTGAGATCCTGCGGTGCATCAGTGTCGTTCTGCAGAACCGCCAGAACATCTTTGGCTTCCAGAGCAGGTCCGATACCGTTGCCAACAGGCTGACTGCCATCGGTGTAGAGTATCTGAATCGTAATATCCAGTTGTTCACCCACTTTAAGGAACGACGAGGCCAGCTTATCGGCGGCTTTCTGGGAACGTACCTTGGCGGTTGGTCCCACCGGGATGTCGATCAGGACATGGGTTGCACCTGCGGCAATTTTTTTTGACAGAACCGATGCAATCAGCTGTCCTTCACTGTCGATATCCAGCGCTCTTTCAACCTGTATCAGGATATCATCAGAGGGGCTGAGGCGCACCGAGCCTCCCCAGGCAAGGCAGGCGCCTTCCTGTTCTACTACCTGTTTCATCTGCTCCAGGGTCAGGCTGACATCGGTCATTGTTTCCATTGTGTCTGCCGTCCCTGCGGGGGAGGTAATCGCCCGGGATGAGGTTTTCGGCATGATCAGACCACTGGCGGCCAGAATTGCAACTACAATCGGTGTGGTTCGGTTGCCTGGCAGTCCTCCGACACAGTGTTTATCAATTACCATAGGTTGTCCCCAGTCGATGCGGCTACCGGAATCGATCATCGCCTGTGTAAGGGCTATAATCTCTGCGTCATCGAGCATGTCATCGCCACAGGCGGTAATGAAGGCTGCGATATGTACGTCGGCATAGCGGCCATCAACGATATCGTTGATGATCTCCTGGAACTGCTGTTTGTTGAGTGAGTGACCAAAGACCTTTGCCCGCACATGAGAGAGTGACTGCACCGGTCGGGGGTGAGATAGCCACACATTGTCGTCGGTATTCAGTTTCAGTCGAAGCCAGGCGGATTCGGAAAAGCCGATCTGTCCCCGATGCAGCATTTCGCTGGTGATGATGTTGAGAGTTGCAATCGTTTTGCAGTGTTCCGTATGTACCAGCACCCGTGACAGGGCAGAGAACCCTTCTGAGCGGCATACCGGGCTGTCAGCCCTGAGATAGATTATCGGTTCCTGTCGGGTATCAATACCCAGCCTTCGTGCCTGAAGTGTTGTGGCGCGTTCGGGGGTGAGGATCATCTTTGCTTTGCTCCCTGTCCGGACCTGAATCATGTTGCTACTAAGTCTGGTCGCCAAATATAAATATAATGGTCTTTTGATCTGTTTATAGCAGACAACAATATGACCTGTACATGACATAGCTACTTATTCGGATGGTTTCAGGGCATCTTAAACAAGACAGGTGGCGTGAGTATGGATAGCTGATAGAATATTGCACACTTAAAAACAGACAGAAAAAGTAGGACATAATGGAACGCAGATTCAGACTGGTACTGGCTTGCCCGGATCGATTGGGTATTGTGGCGATGGTAAGTAATTTTATCTCCAGTCATGGCGGCTCTATTGCCGATGCTAATCAGCACTCTGACAGCTCTACCGGCTGGTTTTTTATGCGTGTTGAAATTGTGACTGCGTCCGGAAGTTTTGACCGTGAGCAGCTGATTGAACAGTTCACTCCGATCGCTCAGTCATTCAAAATGCAATGGGAGATTACCGACTCATCGGTGCCAAAGAAAGTTATACTGATGGCCAGCCGGGAGTCCCATTGTCTTGCGGACCTCCTTTATCGCTATCATGAAGGCGAACTGGATTGTGAGATTCCTTGTGTGATTTCCAATCATGATGATCTGCGTAGCATGGTCGAATGGCATGGTATTCCATATTATCATGTGCCGGTTGACCAGGCTGATAAGCAGCCACACTTTGATCGGGTGCATCAGCTGATTGTAGAGCACGAGGCCGACACCGTTGTGCTGGCCCGCTATATGCAAATTCTGCCGAGCACTGTGTGTGATATCTATCGTCATCGTATTATCAATATACATCACAGTTTTTTGCCATCTTTTGCGGGCGCAAAACCCTACCATCAGGCTCACGAACGTGGTGTTAAACTGATCGGTGCTACCTGCCACTATGTCACCGAAGAGCTGGATGCCGGCCCTATCATTGATCAGGATGTGGTGCGTGTCAGTCATCGTGATCAGCCACAAGAGATGGTCAGGCTGGGTAAGGATGTAGAGAAAACTGTTCTTTCCAGGGGGTTGCGCTGGCATCTGGAAGATCGCGTGCTGGTACACGGTAATAAAACAGTTGTATTCAACTGAGTTTTTTCCTGCCGGAAATAATTTACTGGTTTAAGGTATTTATTCACCTAATTGATAGACCCTGGACAGTGTTTTGTCAGAAGCTCCTGCGCTAAGATAAAACCGATAAAGGGCCGGGAAGACCGGCCTGTTTGACTACCTGATATCCGGTTGGAGGATACCTGATGTTGCGATCTGTTAAAGCCAGCGATTATATGGCTGAAAAGCTGATTACATTTACGCCTGAAACTGATCTGTTTGAAGCGATAAATCAGCTTTTGAAATACCGGATTACTGGTGCACCGGTTGTTGGTAAGAGCGGTGAACTGGTTGGACTGTTGTCCGAGGCCGATTGTCTTAAAGCGATTCTGACTCTGACCTATCACGAAGAGGAGATGGGCGGTAAGGTGGGGGATTACATGTCGCCAGAGGTGTACACTATCTCTCATGATGCCGACATTATTTCTGTAGCAGAAGAGTTTATTACCAACAAAAGACGTCGCTTGCCGGTGATAAAAAATGGTAAACTGATCGGCCAGATCAGTCGCCGTGACGTGCTGCGTGCAGTTGAGCAGTTTGCTCAGGACGGTTGATCAGAGTTGTATCAGACCATCTTTCAGGTTTTCTGATGATCGATCACAGGAAGCCGGTATACATGCTTATTATTCTGCCTTGCGCTGTGAGTCAGTAAAGCTTAGGTAAGTAAGCTTAGTAAGTCAGTAAAAGTGTTAAGTGCTTCCTGACCGCGATTCTCTATTGAAGGGCTGCTCTCATGAAGAGCTTACCTCGAATCGCTTACCCTGAAGAGCTTATAGCTTCAGAGTTTGTCGGCAGAATCGGCTTGATGGTCTGTTTATCTTTTTAGTATCTGCGTTTGATTTATGGAATCATTATGAGCTTCCGCTTTCCGGAAAAACCCGTACTGTTTTATCCTTCGCTGGCACGTACGGCAGGCTCTGATGAGGCTATCCTTCTGGCGATATATCACGATTATATTCAGATTCACGGGTTGCCCGATAAATCCGGATTTCCATCAGCAGTTCTGAGTCGCTCTGAGTGGCTCTCTCTGACCTGCTTCTGGGATGAGGAAAAACTCGCGATAGTGACCAGTAGCCTGGTGTCTCAGGGGTATATTCAAGCCTCTTTTGGTCATGGAAGGGCGATTAAGCTGTCGCTGACGACGCCAGTCGATCAGCGCGCAACAGAACCATCCGTGCCGACATTGCCGGATGAACCCGTATATCCGCCTGTTATGGTGCAGGAGCTGCCGGTGGTGGAGCAACCTCCGGAACGTAGTGAGATCAGTCGTCGGGTACATCAGGCTCAACTGCGCAAACCGGGCCCTGCGCCAACGTTTGGTGGCAGTATTGGCTGGTCGAAAAGCCGTCAGGTTACTCCCAGTCGTGAGACCACCGCAGAGAATGATTTTGCCAGTCGTTTGAATGAGATTGAACAGAAGAACCAAAAGCTGCATACAATGTATCTGGGCTGGCAGCCCTCTCAGATGTTGCTGGATATGTTACCCCGGCACAGCATCCCTCAGCCCTTCGCTGAAGCGCTGCTGGATGAGTTTATACTCTACTGGCTGGATAAAGACCGGAAAGAATCTAATTGGGATCAGAAATTCCTTGCCTGGGTTAAGCGGGAATGGATTAATAAACAGACACGTGATGCCCGCAAACAGCGGGCAGAAGAATCTAATAAAGGTGTAAACCATGAAAACGCCCGCCCAGATAATCGGGAAAAGCGCCAGCGGGTTACCGCAGCCATCATGGACATCAAGGACACCGACTGGTGAGCCTGAAGCGGCTGCTGAATCCTCGGTAATCCGCAACGAAACCAAAACCCTGATCAACATGTTGTTTGCCCGCTTTATGGCGATCTACGGGCATAAATTTAAAAGCTGTTTTGAAACTCAGGATGAGATCCGCATCGCAAAGCGGGAGTGGGCTCTGAGTATGCAGGGGTATAGTGAAGCAGAGCTGGTGTCGGCAATCAATCGTTGCAAAGAGACGCTGGCGTGGATGCCGACAATCTCTGAATTTATCACCATTCTTAACGAGCAGAGCGGCGATTTCGGTTTGCCTCCGGCGAAGATCGCCTATGAGGAGGTCTGTCGTTATGCTGACCACCCAACCCGGCATCACTGGACCCATGAGGCGCTCTATCATGCGGGCAAAGCTACCGGATGGTTCCGTCTGCGTAGCGAAGCAGAGGACAGGGTGTTTCCCGACTTTCGTTATAACTATCAGGTCATCTGCCGTCGGGTTCGTGCCGGGGAAGACCTCTCGATAGAGGTCCCTGTTGCGCTGGAAAATAAAAGTGATAATACTCTGGTGGAGTTTATCCAGCGCTGGGGAGAGGAGCAGAACCTAAGCCCGGAAAAAGCCAGCACTCTGCTGTTTTATCTCACTAAGCCTGCTGGTACCGATATCCGCGAACGCTTCCGCCAGGCCAGCCAGCAGCGGGCTGAAAGCTGGGGGCTGAGTATTAAACTGCCGGATGATTATCAATAAATAAATCAGGGAGTCGTTGTTGCTCCTCTTCTGTTTTTATGACCATTCGGAGTCTCTTTCTGTGACCCGGAGATATAAGCCCGACCTGACAGCTCACTCAGCTTTATTGTGATAAATGTTTAAATAATATTCAGCTGTTTGTGGTTTTCTAATCCAGTTACATCAGGGATTATAAAAAACCATCGCCAAACATGCCGCCAATCGCCAGGCTGAGAGCTTCGCTGCGTTCCGGTGAACGGAACTGCTGCAGTGTCAGTGCTCGCAGGGTTGGGATAAACATCAGGTCAGCCATGACCCGGTTAAAGCAGGCTTGTCCGGCATTGTTGTCGGCCAGGGTCTCCAGAAAGAGCCCCAGTAGCTGTGGATATTGCAGGCTGGCCCAGCAGCGGCTGGCCAGCGCTGCGATAACTTCGGGGTCGCGTCCGTAGGGGCTTTCCAGTACCTGAGTCAGGGCGGCTATCTTCTGGTCGTTTTCCGGGGTCTGGGATATTGCCCGCAGCAACGCACCGATCTGATTGGCCGATACCCGGGCTTCAGCGACACTGTTTGTCAGACGATTGCGTATCGCTTCGCTTAATACCTCTCCTGGCTGGATATGCTCGAGAAACGTACACGCCGCTTCAAGAGGCACGTCGGGCAACTGAGTGAATATCGCTGCAAGTTTGTTTTCATTGTTGCCTTGCTGATAGCGGATCACATAGTCTGCGATACCCTGATAGCCAAGTGTGTCCCAGCCATTCAGGCTGGTTTTACCGTGAAAATATTGCTTTGCTCCATCATAGAACGAAGATGCCGGCTGGCGGGTGGTCAGCGTGGCAGTCGCATGAAAAGCGGCCATCTTTTCCTGGTCCGGGGTAAAGCTGAACGGGTTATCCTTCAGAGCGTCGCGATATTCTGATGCATCGGCGGGCTGATCCAGCGGGCCTTTACCCATGCTGTTCGTCAGATTCTGTAATAGACGGTTGAGAAAATCATCCCGTGCCGCCTGTACCAGATATCCCTGTTCATCCAGAGGCAGTTTGAGAAACCAGACGACATTTTCACTGGCCTGTTTAGGATTCCACATCAGAATGGCGATCCAGGCCTGATGCAGGAATGGCTTTGGATAGGGGATCTGGCCCAGCTCTATTTTTCGAAAGCTGTCGGGTGATAGTTTGCTGATGCAGCGTCCCATATCAAAAATACGGAACTGTGCTTCAGTTTGACGAATAAAATCGGTCAGAGTCTCGAAATGTGCCATTCTGCTGCCTGGTAAGGTAAAAACGGAGGTTATTTTAACAGTGCCTGAGGTGCAGATACAGTGACGGTTGCTATGGTTGTTGTTTCATTCATGATCAATGTGTTTTATCAGTTTAAACTGAAGGGCTTAGCGGCGGTATGAAATGAATTTGATCACCAAATTGGCAGTGAAAAGGCTGTAGATACAGGGCCGTTTTTTATATGATCATTTTAGGGCTTTTGATTATGATGCGACCGGGGTGTGTTGATTCAACTGAACCGGTGCAGGGAAACTAAGATCGGCTAAAGGAGCTCAATTGAGTAATGTTTTTGTCGCCCTCGGGCGTTCGATGGTTGGCAGTGTAAGAGATCTTCTGCCGATAGTGGTGGTGATCGCTTTCTTTCAGCTGGTGGTGCTGCAGCAACCGGTACCAGATCTGGTTGGCTTATTAACAGGTCTGCTATGTGTGGTTGCGGGTCTGACTTTTTTTATCTACGGACTGGAGATGGGGCTGTTTCCCATTGGCCAGGTACTAGCTCACGCATTTGCCCGTAAAGGCAGTCTCTTCTGGTTGTTATTATTTGCTTTCTCTCTGGGGTTTGGTACGACAGTGGCCGAACCTGCGCTGATCGCTGTGGCGGCTGAAGCCGCGACGGTGGCGGCAGAAGGCGGGATGATTGAGGCGACTGATTCAGCAAAGTCCAACTATGCGTCGGGGCTCCGTTATACGGTGGCCTTTTCTGTGGGGCTCGCCATTGTTGTCGGTGTTATCCGTATTCTGAAAGGCTGGCCAATCCACTATATGATCGCCATAGGTTATATCATGGTGATCATCATGACCGGTTTTGCTCCTCGTGAAATTATTGGTATCGCTTATGATTCGGGCGGGGTGACGACGTCCACCATTACCGTTCCCCTGGTGACCGCATTGGGAGTCGGACTGGCATCCTCGATTGAGGGACGCAATCCGATGATCGATGGTTTTGGTCTGATCGCGTTTGCTTCCCTGACGCCTATGATCTTTGTTATGGCATACGGAATGGTGATCTGATGGAGACCCTGACCCAGCTATTTACTATTCTGTTGTCAACGATCAAAGATGTTATGCCGATTATCGCTATTATCTTTGGTTTTCAGTTACTGGTTATTCGCAGGCCAATCCCTCATCTTAAGCGGGTCTTGTTTGGTTTTGTCTATGTGGTTGTTGGTCTGGCCCTGTTCCTCTTAGGACTGGATAAAGCGCTGTTCCCAATCGGTGAGCTGATGGCGCAGCAACTGACAGATCCGGACTTTATTCGAGGCAGTGTCATGAGTGCAGATGAGGCGCTGCACTGGTCTGATTATTACTGGGTGTATATCTTTGCTTTTGCGATAGGGGCAAGTACGACGATTGCAGAGCCTTCGCTGATCGCTGTGGCGATAAAGGCTAATGAGGTGTCCGGTGGCGCCATTGGTGTATGGGGCTTGCGTCTGGCGGTGGCACTGGGCGTTGCAGTGGGTATCAGCCTGGGAACCTGGCGGATTGTCACCGGGTATCCGATACACTGGTTTATTATCAGTGGTTATATCTTTGTTGTGATTCAGACTTTTTTTGCGCCAAAGCTGATAGTACCGCTGGCCTATGACTCCGGAGGTGTCACCACCTCGACAGTGACTGTGCCGTTGGTGGCTGCGCTGGGGCTGGGGCTAGCCAGTACAGTGCCCGGACGCAGTGCATTGATTGATGGTTTTGGTTTGATCGCGTTTGCCAGCCTGTTTCCGATGATTACGGTAATGGGATATGCGCAGATTACTGAGATGGTTGCAGCTCGCGACAAACGCAAGCGCGAACGTGAAGATACGCTAATTAAGGAATAGGACGGGAATATGCACTTCAAGCTGTTAGTAGTGTTTGTTGAAGATTCCAAAACCGACAAGGTGATGAAGGCTGCCCGTGACGCGGGAGCTACCGGAGCAACGGTCATCAACAATGCCCGCGGTGAAGGTGTGACCAGGACCAAAACATTTTTGGGCCTGTCTTTGGAAACTCAGCGGGATGTAGTGTTGTTCATTGTTGAAGAGCATCTGAGCCGGAAGATTCTGGAAACGATTGCGGATGTGGCTGATTTTGACGATAAGCCAGGACAGGGGATCGCCATCCAGTTAGATGTTGAAGATGCTGTGGGGGTTGCCCACCAGATTGAAACCCTGACAAATGTAGTCGAGGATGAGATATGAGCGAGCGCAAAGTAATCCGGGTGCAGGATGTGATGGCAAAAGATTTTGCCATGGTGGATGGTCTGATCACGATCAGAGAAGCGATTGAAATCTATAAGAATGAGAAGGTGTCCGCGTTGTTGGTGAATAAGCGCCACGATGATGATGAATACGGAATTCTGTTGCTCTCTGATATCGCCAAGAAGGTGCTGGCCCAGGACCGGGCTCCCGAGCGGATGAATGTCTATGAGGTGATGACCAAGCCGGTAATCGGTGTCGATCCGCAGATGGATGTGCGTTACTGTGCCCGACTGTTTGATAATTTTGGTCTGGCGATGGCGCCGGTGTTACATAATGGCCAGGTGATGGGGGTTGTGGGATATAACCAGATTGTACTCGACGGTTTGCTGACCGAGTGATAGACGATAACGTCCTTTAGTGACGGGGAGTCAGAAGCCGGTCGATGGCGTTGAAATATTCTGTCAGCTTACTGCTTTTTATATTGCTGCCGCAAATGGCTTCCTCAGCCATCGGAGCCATGTTGCTGCCCCGGGGTAATGGTTGCCGCTGCTCAATCATCTGCCTGAAGCGCGGCACCATTATCCATTGAACCCATTGCCAGAAATTCAGTGTATCAATGCAGAACGGCTGAACGCTCTGCAATGCTGAGTCAGCGGGTGGAGTTGCGGTCCAGAGTGACCAGGCCCGCATCTCCGCTTCTATCTTTAATAACAGCTGACTCAGTTCGGCGTGTGGCTCCATTAACGCTTGCGGGCCTGTTTCAGGGTATCAGCAATCAGGAATGCCAGTTCCAGTGCCTGATCAGCGTTCAGACGCGGATCGCAATGGGTGTGATAGCGATCAGCCAGCCCCTCTTCGGTGATCTGGTAGGCACCACCGACACACTCGGTAACGTTCTGACCGGTCATCTCAAAGTGAACACCGCCGGCATAGGTGCCTTCGGCGCGATGTACTTCGAAGAACCCTTTCATCTCTTTGAGGATGCTGTTGACGCTGCGGGTCTTATAACCGCTACTGGCTTTAATGGTATTGCCATGCATCGGATCGGAACTCCAGACAACATTCCGGCCTTCCTCTTTTACCCGGCGAACCAGTGCTGGAAGTATCTCGGTAATATTGTCGGCTCCCATTCGGCTGATGAGTGTCAGTCGGCCAGGCAGGTTGTCCGGATTAAGTGCATCGATCAGTCTGATCAGTTCGTCCGGATTCATGCTGGGGCCGACTTTGACGCCGACCGGGTTTTCAACCCCCCGCAGGAATTCAATATGAGCGCCGTCCAGTTGTCGGGTGCGGTCGCCAATCCAGAGCATATGGGCTGAGCAGTCATACCAGCGATTAGTCAGACTGTCCTGACGGGTCAGAGCCTGTTCGTAGTTGAGTAGCAACGCCTCGTGGGAGGTATAAACAGTTGTTTCCCTCAGTTGTGGAACGCTGTTGCTACTGATGCCGCAGGCTTCCATAAATGCCAGCGTGTCGTCGATCTGGCTGGCCAGGTGCTGGTATTTCTCCCCTAATGGACTTTTCTGAACAAACCCCAGGTTCCATTGATGTACCTTGTGCAGATCGGCAAACCCGCCCTGCGCAAAGGCACGCATCAGGTTGAGGGTTGAAGTGGCCTGATGGTAAGCACGGATGAGGCGCTGTGGATCGGGTTCCCGCGAGGCAGCATCAAAAGCGATATCATTAATAATATCACCACGATAGCTGGGCAGTTCTACGCCTTCGATAACTTCAGTTCCGGCGGAACGGGGCTTGGCATACTGACCGGCGATGCGGGCAACCTTAACCACCGGGCAGCTGCCGGCAAAGGTCATCACCACTGCCATCTGTAACAGAACCTGGAAGGTGTTGCGGATATTCGTTGCACTGAACTCAGCAAAGCTTTCTGCACAGTCTCCGCCTTGCAGCAGGAATGCTTTGCCGGCTGTGACATCAGCCAGTTGCTGATGCAGTGAACGAACCTCACCTGCAAATACCAGCGGTGGAAGCTTAGCCAGTTCCGCTTCTACCTGTTTGACCGTTTCACTATTCTGATACTCTGGTTGCTGTAGAATAGGTTTGTTTTTCCAGCTTTCTGGAGACCAGTTTTCCATCAATAAATACCGATTTGAGAGGAGACTATTTTAAGGTTTTTTCTAATAGGTACTTAGTTTAACGCTGTTGCTCTTTTCAGGTAAGGCCTGATGGTGGAAATAGCGGTTATTGTGCATGCATACTGGGAAAACAGCAGCGGAAATAAAAAGATACAGGTCCGGGGATGCTCCGGTTGATTTTAAAATTGCAGATTGGATAGTGATTATGTCGGAACAGGATAAGCAGAACGGCCTCAGGGTCCGCACCGAGGTGATGGGGGAAACGTTTGTAGCCCGAGCTCAGTCCAATACAACAGAACTGACCGCGCCATTACAGGAGTGGATCAATGAGCATGCCTGGGGATCAACCTGGCAGCGGCAAGGCTTGCCGCGTTCAACCCGCAGCCTGGTGACTATTGCGATGCTTGCCGCACTGAAAGCGCCTGCAGAACTGAAAGGTCATGTGCGCGGTGCGCTGAATAATGGCTGCACGCCGGAAGAGATTCAGGAGGTGTTGCTGCACTCCATCGTTTATTGCGGCGCACCTGCTGCTCAGGAGGCGTTTCGGGCCGCGCAGGAAGTACTGGACGAGTGGCAGGGCTGACCTCCGCTGCCGGAGCGGAATGCCTGAATTTCGGGCCTTAACTGGTCAATCAGCGTATTGGAAAACTGTCGGTAATCCGGATATGGGGTAAGGATAATATTGCCCTGACGTAACAGTCGGCCGCTTTCCTCTATCGGTGTGAAATGCTGCTGATTCAGCCCCAGACGCTGCCAGCTCGCTTTGCCTGCGACAATATGCAGTTTATGGCCGGGAAGCAGATGATCAGTGAAAATGATCGCCTCGTGTTGCGCCAGAAGTTGTTCATCGCGATAGTGACGCCATGTCGTCTCAGTCGATTGCAGTTTGGCAAGAATGATCAGAATTTTACGCCAGTGATTACCGTTTAATTCACATAGTCTGGCGTAACTGAGAGGGTTGTCCGCATCAGTAACCGGCGGCGAGGGCAGATAGAGCAGGGTGGTGGCGGTCTCTGGATTACCAAGCGTAAGCATCAGGCAGACTTAATGCCGCTCAGGTTACGGAAGGTGATCTCTTTTGCTGTATTGAGGAAGTCCACCATGAAATCTGAATCTTTCTGGTCTTCCCTTATTGCTGCATACAGCGTGCACCAGACACCTTTTTCACCGAGTGGGCGGGAGGTGATATATTCCTGTTCGATATACTGATGAATCGCCCAGTTTGGCAGAGCGGAAACCCCCCGGCCGCTGGCAACCAGCTGCATGATCATCACTGTCAGTTCGGACGTACGCACCTCATCGGGTTCAACGCCAGCAGGATCAAGGAAGTGTTTGAACACATCCAGACGATGTTGTTCAACCGGATAGGTGATCAGTGTCTGATGCTCAAGGTCCTGCGGTTGAATCGCTTTGCGAGCTACCAGCTGATGCTGTTTGCTCATCGCCAGCACTGACTCATAGGTGAAAAGCGGTATATAGGCTATCCCTGTGCGCTCTTCCGGGTCGGCCGTGACCACCAGGTCGATGTCACCCCGTGCCAGTGCTGGCAGAGGCTGAAAGCTGAAGCCGGTGGTCAGGTCCATCTCTACTTCTGGCCAGTTCTGACGGAAGTGGTCGATGGTTGGCATCAGCCAGTCAAAACAGCTGTGACACTCTATGCAGATATTCAGGCGACCCGCTTCACCACCCGCCAGACGGGCAATATCTCTCTCCGCGTTGCGGATCATCGGCAATACGTCATCGGCCAGCGTTAAGATTCGCTGGCCTGCACTGGTAAAGCAGATTGGTTTGGTTTTGCGAATAAACAGTGAGCAATCGAGCCGGTCTTCGAGGTCTTTAATCTGATGAGAGAGAGCAGATTGTGTCAGATGAATACGTTCGGCAGCTTCAACTAAACTCCCCGCATCCTTGAGCGCAGAAAGAGTTTTCAGGTGTCGAAGTTCGATCATGCTTGAATGCCTCAATTATTACTCTGTGAATTTGAGTATAGTATGAATTTGACTCATGCGGCATCTTCGTAGGATATAAGGCCTGCAGGACGCAGGCCTGAGCATAGAAGGGCATTGTTCAGTGATTTGATGCCGCAATCATCAGGTTTTCTGGCTGATTCAGGCTGAAGGCTTAACCAGCAGAAATTCCAGCAACGCTTTTTGTGCATGTAAACGGTTTTCGGCTTCGTCAAAAACGACAGAGCGGGGATCGTCCATCATCTCAGCGCTGACCTCTTCGCCTCGGTGTGCGGGCAGGCAGTGCATAAAGATTGCATCCGGTTCGGCAAGATCCAGCAGTTCCGGGGTTACCTGGTAGCCTTTGAACTCTCTTTCGCGTTCTTTCTGCTCATCTTCCTGACCCATTGAGGCCCAGACATCAGTCACCACCAGGTGGCTGCCTTGGACGGCTTCTTCCGGGGTGCGGAAAATTGATACCCGGTCGCTGTTGGCTGCAAGTAGTTCAGCATTCGGGTCAAACCCTTCAGGGCATGCTATCTGAAGTTTAAAGTCAAACTGGCGGGCAGCGTTAATATATGAGTTGCACATATTATTGCCGTCGCCGATCCAGCTGACGGTTTTTCCTTTGATATCTCCCCGGTGTTCCAGGAATGTCTGCATATCAGCCAGCAGCTGGCAGGGGTGGTAATCATCGGTCAGAGCATTGATCACCGGCACCCGCGAGTGAGCGGCAAAGGTGGTTACCGTTTCATGCTCAAAGGTGCGGATCATAACCACATCACACATGCTGGAGATAACTCTGGCGCTATCTTCTATCGGCTCACCACGGCCCAGCTGAGTGTCCCGTGACGAGAGGAACAGAGCGTGTCCGCCCAGGTGTGCCATGCCCGCCTCAAAAGAAACCCGGGTACGGGTTGATGATTTTTCGAAGATCATCGCCATTACCTGGTTTGAAAGCGGCTCGTAGATTTCGCCATTGTTGCGTATCTGCTTCAGCTCTGTAGCACGCCTGATCAGCTTATTCAGCTCATCCGGTGTCAGGTCCAGCAGTGTCAGAAAGTGTCTTATTGTCATAGTTAAGAAGGCCTTATAAAACAGGCCTTAGCTCAGATTTAGTTATTCGTCAGCCATATAGACTTTAATGATACGGGAGACCGTATTGACCAGTAGCTCTGCTTCGGTGTCGCTCATAATCAGAGGCGGCAGCATGCGTACAACTTTACCGCCGCCAGTCACATTAAGGAGCACGCCTTTCACTTTAGAGAGTACTGCCAGTTCAGTTCCGGCTTCAGTCAGCTCAATTGCCAGCAGCAGGCCCTTGTTACGAATCTCTTTTACGTATGAAGCATCGCCCAGCTGAGCACGAAAGCCCTCAGCGATCCTGTTACCCAGTACTGCGGCACGCTGATCCAGCTTCTCTTCGGTAATCGTATTAACGACAGCCAGTGCCGCGGCGCAGCAGAGCGGGTTGCCACCATACGTTGAACCGTGACTACCGGGTGTCAGAATATCTGCGGCTTTGCCGTGTGCGAGGCAGGCGCCAATCGGTACGCCATTACCCAGGCCTTTAGCGGTAGTGACCACATCTGGCAAGATACCGTTCTGCTGATAGGCGAAATAGGTGCCGGTGCGACCGTTTCCGGTTTGCACCTCGTCCAGCATCAGCAGCAAATCATTCGCATCGCAGATCTCTCGTAGCTGATTCAGATAATCATCAGCTGGAATGACAATCCCACCTTCACCCTGAATCGGTTCGACAAGGATGGCAACCACATCAGCGTTGTTGCTGATAATGTTTTTCACTGCATCAGCGTCGTTGTAGGGAGCGCGAACAAAGCCGCCGACCAGCGGTTCAAAACCTGCCTGTGCCGAACGATTACCGGTGGCGCTCAGAGTTGCCATAGTACGGCCGTGGAAAGAACCCTCCATAACGATTATGGTTGGTTTCTCGATTCCCTTGGCGTGGCCGAATTTACGGGCTATCTTTATGGCCGCTTCATTGGCTTCAGCACCTGAATTACCAAAAAACACGTTATCCATACCGGATATCTGGGTCAGACGTTCAGCCAGACGCTCCTGGTTGGTGATGGTGTACAGGTTTGACGTGTGAATGAGCTGGCTGGCCTGCTCGCTGATTGCTGTAGTGACAGCCGGATGCGCATGACCCAGACCGCAGACAGCGATACCGCTGAGCGCGTCCAGATATTTGTTGCCATCTGTATCAAACAGCCAGCAGCCTTGTCCGTGGTCAAATGCTACGGAAAGGCGCGAGTAAGTATTCATAACGGGCTGTGTAGACATCGAAGTCCCTCAATTAAGTCCCTCTATGGTAACGCAAAACGGCAGCTTATTACTGGCTGCCGAACGGAAAACCAGCCATTCTATGTACTTGCCTGTGAATAAGCAAGATGCTGTACAGAACTTGAGATCCGCTATGGTTGACCCCATATATAATCACATGCAGTTTTTCTAATCAGCGTTTATTATAGTCGCAGGTAATAAAGCTGATTTTTTCCTGGCTATACCCGAGTAAATTGATCGGGTTTATGCTAGGATTTCTTCATCAATAAAGATTAACGCCAGAGATCTGGCGGCCAGTTAAAGCATAGGTAGATTTATGAGCGTTATAGACACTATTAAAGAGCAAATTGAATCCAACGATATCCTCTTATATATGAAGGGTACACCACGTTTTCCTCAGTGCGGTTTCTCTTCCCGTGCGTCTGAAGCGATCATGTCCTGTGGCGCCCGTTTTGCATTTGTAAATATTCTGGAAAGTCCTGAAATCCGTGCTGAACTGCCTAAATATGCAAACTGGCCAACGTTTCCGCAACTGTGGATTAAAGGTGAGCTGATCGGTGGTTGTGACATTATCGCTGAAATGGCTAGCAGTGGTGAGCTGAAAGAGCTGATCGATTCAATTGCGGTTGCCGATGATTCAGCTGAAGGCTGAGTGCTCAGGTAAATTTTCGCCAGATGAGCTTTTGAGATAGAAAAACTCTGATAGATGTAGTTTATCGGTTGTATAGTTGTCTTTAATTAGTGTTATAAAACGACTGCAACTAAGCTATCAGGACTTCTTTTTTACACCGTGTGTGAATAGTGTTGTTTGCACATGGGTTTAACGCTTTACTTAACAATGGAGATATAAAATGGGCGTATTAGTAGGTAAGCAGGCTCCTGATTTCACCGCGCCAGCGGTTCTGGGTAACGGTGACATCGTTGATGCTTTCACGCTGTCTGAAGCGACTAAAGGTAAGAAGGCTGTTGTTTTCTTCTACCCACTTGATTTCACATTTGTTTGTCCATCTGAACTGCTGGCTTTTGATCACCGTATTGAAGAGTTCAAAAAGCGTAATGTTGAAGTGATCGGTGTTTCTATCGATTCTCACTTCTCTCATAACGCTTGGCGTAACACTCCGGTAAATGAAGGCGGTATCGGTCCGGTTAACTACACTCTGGTTGCCGACATGACTCACAGCATCTGTAAGTCTTACGATGTTGAGTCTGAGGGTGGTGTTGCTTACCGTGGTTCTTTTCTGATCGACGAAGAGGGTCAGGTGCGTCACCAGGTTGTTAACGATCTGCCGCTGGGTCGTAACGTAGATGAAATGCTGCGTATGGTTGATGCTCTGGCATTCCACCAGACACATGGCGAAGTCTGCCCGGCTGGCTGGAACGAAGGCGACAAAGGTATGGACGCTTCTCCTGCAGGCGTAGCAGCATACCTGAGCGAGAACGCTGACAAACTGTAATTCTTTTAACGCATAGCGTTAATAGAGCAGCCGCTGGATGTATCGCTGAGCGATACTTACTGGTAGCTAAAAAAACCGCCATCTGGCGGTTTTTTTATGTCTGAAACTGAGCTGTAGATAAACGCTGTACGAGCTTTTCCTGGCAAGCGACGCAGTTGCGTCTAACAACGAGTCACTGCTTTTTTCATTCGTAACGGTGTTCCATCATCTGCCAGCCACCCAGGTCTTTCCAGCGGTTAACAATTGTGCAGAACAGTTCTGCAGTTTTCATCGTGTCATAGAGGGCGGAGTGTGCCTGCTTGCCATCGAAATCGATATCGGCCAGGTCGCAGGATTTAGCCAGAACGGTGTGGCCAAACGCGAGACCCGCCAGAGTGGCGGTATCGAAGGTTGAGAACGGGTGAAACGGGTTGCGTTTAATGTCGCAACGTTCGGCAGCGGCAGTAACGAATCCATGATCGAATGAGGCGTTGTGGCCGACCAGAATAGCTCGCTTACAGTTGTGTGACTTCACCGCCTTGCGTATTGGTTTGAAAATCTTTTCCAGCGCAATCTCTTCAGGAATGGCCCCTCTTAACGGGTTAAAAGGGTCGATTCCAGTGAAGTCCAGGGCAGATTTTTCAAGGTTGGCGCCTTCAAAAGGCTCAACATTAAACTCATAACTCTCATCGATAAGGAGATTGCCGTCATCATCCATAGTCAGGGTGACTGCTGCAATTTCCAGCAGTGCATCTGTCTGTGCATTAAAACCGGCGGTTTCCACGTCGATCACAACGGGAAGGTAGCCCCGGAAACGGTTTGACATTGGGTGCTGGTACTGAGCGCTTCTGTTCAATGCATATCCTTAATGGCTGATTTCGACAGCCAGGTTCTGGTGATTAGCTGAGCTCAAGTGTAAAGAGTTGCTCTGGTTTTCACAAATAACTCTGCAATGTCCATTTGCAAAAGTGGCAGCATGTTAGAATCTAAAGCTTTTCAGGCATGTGCCGATACAGGGTGGCAAGCTAACCCCCTAATTGTTCTTGGATTCCGGTTGTTTATGCGTATTGCCCTGCTGTTGCTTTTATTGACCTTTTCTATTCCGGGCTTCGCGGCAGGTTATTCTGCATCGATTGAGCAGTCGCGCTGGGAACTGGAGGCATCGAAATTCAGTTGTCGCCTGTCACAGACCATTCCTCTGTTTGGCGAAGGTGAATTTAATCAGGAAGCCGGAGAGACCGTCCGTTTTATTCTTAAGCCGCTACAGGGGCATGGCCTTAAAGGACAGGTGCAGATTATGGAAGCGGCATCGCCATGGCAGCCAGGCATAGCAACCCGCGAGATTGGAGCGGTTAAATTTGCCGCTGACGGCACCATAGCGGTACCAACCGGCTTTTCTCAGCAGATGCTGGCCAGTCTGTTTCGGGGGCGTATGCCGACGTTTCTGGCACAGAACTGGGCTGAAACCGGCGAAACGGTGCGGATAGGGCTGTCGGCGGCAAACTTCCCGCCGGCCTATCAGGCGTATGCTGATTGTATCGCTGATCTGCTTCCTGTGAACTACCGGCAGATCGCCAGAACCGCGGTGCTGTTCCCCTCTGCTCAGTGGCAGTTGTCAGACTCCACCAAAGCGCGCCTTGATCTGATTGCGATCTACGTTAACAGTGATGATTCAGTAAAATCGATCTATGTTGACGGCCACTCTGATGCTCAGGGTCGGCGACTGGCTAACCGGGACTTGTCTAAAAAACGAGCAGAAGCGGTTGCCTTGTATCTGGAGCAGAAAGGTGTCAGTCCTGAGCGCATCACCACCCGATATCATGGTGAACGTTATCCCGTGGCTCAGAGTAATGATCGTCTTACCCGGGAGCGCAGTCGCCGGGTTACTATCCGCTTAGACCGAAACTGACAGTCTCTGCTGTCACTGATTCAGGAAGTTTAATCCCCCTGTTACTCTGGCGTAATCGTGGTACAATTGCGCCCTTTCCTATTTTAGGTATCCGGTAGAGACTATGGTGCTCTCTACGGGCTGATTTTGCGTTTGGAGCCTCTCTATGTCCGACATTAAAAAGGTTGTGCTGGCCTATTCCGGCGGCCTTGATACATCTGTAATCGTTCGCTGGTTGCAGGAAACTTATAATTGTGAAGTGGTAACCTTTACGGCTGACCTGGGTCAGGGTGAAGAGGTTGAGCCGGCGCGTGCCAAAGCTGAAGCGCTGGGTGTGAAAGAGATCTATATCGAAGATCTGCGAGAAGAGTTTGTTCGTGACTTTGTCTTCCCGATGTTCCGTGCTAACACTATCTATGAAGGTGAGTATCTGCTGGGTACTTCTATCGCACGTCCGCTGATTGCCAAGCGCCTGATCGAAATCGCCAATGCAACCGGTGCTGATGCGATCTCTCACGGTGCGACCGGTAAGGGTAATGATCAGGTGCGTTTCGAGCTGGGAGCCTATGCGCTGAAGCCGGGTGTTAAAGTGATTGCGCCATGGCGTGAGTGGGATCTGACCTCCCGCGAAACCCTGATGAACTACTGTAAAGAGCACAACATTCCGGTTGATTTCTCCAGTAACAAGAAGAAGTCTCCTTACTCAATGGATGCGAACCTGCTGCACATCTCCTACGAGGGTGACATTCTGGAAGATCCATGGGCTGAGGCGGAAGCAGATATGTGGCGCTGGTCTGTATCTCCTGAGGATGCTCCGGATCAGGCAACTTACCTCGAACTGACTTACGAGAAAGGCGATATTGTCGCGATTGATGGCAAGCCAATGAGCCCTGCGACCGTTCTGGAATACCTGAACAAAGTCGGTGGCGAGAACGGTGTTGGTCGTCTGGATATCGTGGAAAACCGCTTTGTTGGTATGAAGTCCCGCGGTTGCTATGAAACTCCGGGGGGCACTATCATGATGCGCGCGCACCGGGCGATTGAATCAATCACTCTGGATCGTGAAGTAGCTCACTTGAAAGATGAGCTGATGCCGCGTTATGCCAAGACTATCTACAACGGTTTCTGGTGGTCTGAAGAGCGTAAAATGATGCAGCAGATGATTGACTTTTCTCAGCGTAATGTTAATGGCGATGTGCGCCTTAAGCTTTACAAAGGCAATGTAATTGTCGTTGGCCGTCGCTCTGAAAACAGTCTTTTCGACGAGAGTATCGCAACGTTTGAAGATGATGCAGGCTCTTACGATCAGAAAGATGCCGCTGGCTTTATCAAGCTGAATGCGCTGCGTATGCGTATCGCCGCAAGCAAGGGGCGGGATCTGCTTAACGGCTGATTTTGATATATGCAGGAAAAGCCCTGATATGTACCCATATCGGGGTTTTTTTGTCTCTGGACTACTTTGATAATTATCTGATTTATATGATACTTTGATAAATTCCATTCTAATGTAGGACCTATGGAAATCAGCTACTCGGATAAAAAAGTTCTGATTGTTGATAACCGCCTGGAAGATCTTGCTGAACTCAAGATGATCCTGGGGAGCATGGGTGTGGCCGACATTCAGGTCGCCTCATCTGTCAATATGGCTCTGGTGTTACTGCGTGAGAAACATTATGACATCTGTTTTGTTTTGTTCGATCTGGGCAAAGACCATAAGAATGGTCTTCAGCTGATTCAGGAAGCGACTGCAGAGGGGATTCGGCAGTTTTCCACAATTTACTCTTTGATTGTTGACCCTGAGCGCTCTAAGTTGCTGTTCGGCTCCCTTGACAGTTCCCCCGACACTTATATCTCTAAACCCTATTCTGAACCTAAGGTGCGGTTTCGTTTAGAAAAGATTATGCGGGTCAAGCAGGTGATGCAGCCGCTTGATGAGTTGCTGGATCGGGGGCAGCTGCAAGACGCTTTGTTGATGTGTGACAGACTGGTCCAGAGTTATCCGGCACTGAAACTTTATATCCAGCGGATGCGGGGCATTATCCTGCTTGAAGAGGGTGGCTATGCCGACGCTGAACAGCTGTTCGGGTCTATAGTTGCTCAGCGTGTGCAGCCCTGGGCTCAGGTGGGTCAGGGGATGGCGCTTTGTCATCAGGGGGATTACCTGAATGCCCGTCAGATTCTGCAACAGGTGATCGATGAGTCCCATTTCTGTGTTGAAGCCTATACCTGGCTGGCGCGGACTTACCGTGCACTGGGTGAGCGGGGAGAGGCGATCAGCTTGTTGCGTAAAGCGGTGATGCTGCAGCCCACGGTACCTGAGCTTCTGGGCGCTCTGGGCAGCATGGCGGCCCAGAATCAGGAGTGGAATGTCGCAGTTGACGCTTATAGCAATGCGATTCGGCATGCCCGGCAAAGCAGCTTTCAGTCGGATGACTATTACTTCAGCCTGGTTTCTGCGCTACTGGCCCGGAATAATTTTGACCGGGATGTAGAAGAGCATGCGATCCGGACCCTTGAGGACGTGGTGCTGGCGTTCCCGGGTGAGCCAATCGTACAGTTTAAATCGCGTCTGATGGTCGCTCAGGTTTATCGGCGTGCCGGGGCTCAGGAACGTGCTAATTTTGCAGCCCGAAACGCTTTTGATCTGTTTTGTGAACTTGAGCTGACTGAGAAAGCTGAGTGGGTGGAGCCCTTCCTGGAAGGTATGGAAGGCACTTCAGTGGAAACGGATGCTCAGGCGATGAAGCAGCATGTCAACCGGGACAGCTTCGCTCTGGAGTGGGGGAAGCTCAATATCCAGGGTATGCTCAGCTATCGTAAGAAAGATTATCAGAAAGCGCTCGGTTTCTTTGTCCGGGCTGATAGCATTCTGCCGAACAATCCGAGTCTGACGCTTAATCTGGTTCAGGCCGCCCTTGAGCAGGCCCGCCATCCGGGGGGGGAGCGGACTGAATTGCTGTTGCAGTGTGATAATGCGCTCTACAACATCTACTATGGAGCGCTGAGTCTGCGTCAGCAGAAGCGCTATCTGTCGCTGTCTGACAGGTGTGCCGATATGATGAAGGCAATGGTAGACGTTAAGCGTGAAGTTGAAGAGAGTAGCTGATTATTGTGGCTACTTTTTTGTGACTGTCTTCGGGTAACGGCCTGTCCGGGTAGAGATTATTCGCACTGATGCCTCTGTGCTGTTTTGAATTCAGAATAAAATAGTGTCGTCATCGCCGAGAATCGAGTTTTCCATGACCGGCTGATTATGCTCATCGACGTCATAAGCGGAGCGGGCCAGCTTTCGGGCCAGCAGTTTCTGCTGTGCGGCTTCTGGCAGGTCAGTGAACAGGATGGTTTGTTTTGCAATCAGCAGATCGATAAGGTCTTCAAGAATCCGGCTGACCTCTGAATCGGTTTTGTTCAGAATCTCTTGCGGACTTTCGGTCTCGTTATTATTGCTGGAGAGGAAGTTAATGACTTCCGGGTCGGCAATATTGGCGATCGTTGAGTTTTCAGCAGGGAGTGCAGACAGAGAGATGATCTGTCCCTGTTCATTTCTGATTGCATAGAGCATAGGCCCGGGTTCCGCTGGTCTGATAAATAAATTACTCTAAGTATGGCGGCGACTCTTCCCGCGGGTCAAGCCTGTGCTGGCAGTTTGGGTACAATTCATGACTGATCTGCATCATGACACGAAGGTGCGCTGATGGCCCTTCATTGCATAATGATGAGTGGCTATATAAAATCCCCACTCTAAACGAGCTTCCTGAAGGGTTGCAGTGCAGATCATGCTCATATGATCGCGGCAGCCCTTTTTTATTGTACCGAGAGATTATGAAATCCCATAAAGTCCAGCAAGCACCGATACCGATGCGTACCGTCGGGCCGATTAAAATCAGCGGGCACATTCTGAATGAAAAAGTTTCGGTGCCTTTGGCGACCTACGAAACGCCTCTCTGGCCCTCGGTTGGGCGGGGAGCACGGATCTCAGCCCTGACTGACGAGGGTATCAAGACCACCGTTATCGATGAACGCATGAGTCGTTCGATCCTGCTTGAAGCGGATGATGCATTTGAAGCATATAAAGCACTGGAGTCGATAAAATCCCGTAAAGATGATCTGAACCAGGTTGTGGCAACAACCAGTCGGTTTGCCAAACTGATTGATATGAACAGCCAGATCGTTGCTAACCTGATCTATCTGCGTCTGGAGTTCACCACCGGGGATGCCTCGGGTCATAATATGGTGACCAATGCGGCGGATAAACTGATTCCGTGGATTCTGAGTGAATATCCTCAGCTGCGTTACTCTTCAATCTCGGCGAACTACTGTTCAGATAAGAAAGCGACCGCAGTTAACGGTATTCTGGGACGGGGTAAATATGTGATCAGTGAGATTCTGATCCCCCGTGATCTCTGCGAGCGGCGCCTTAAAACCACGCCTGAAAAAGTGGTTGATCTGAATATAAAGAAAAACCTTATCGGTACTATGGTGGCCGGCGGATTGCGCAGTGCCAATGCTCATTACGCCAATATGCTGCTGGCTTTTTATCTGGCCACGGGCCAGGATGCTGCCAATATTATTGAGGGCTCTCAGGGGATTGTGCATGCCGAGGTGCGTAATGGCGACCTGTATTTCTCCTGTACCCTGCCGAACCTGATTGTAGGTAGCGTGGGTAATGGCAAAGGGATCGACTTTGTCGAACAAAATCTGGCCGCCCTTGGGTGTAAAGAGTCTCGCGAGCCGGGTGAAAATGCCCGCAGGCTTGCGGCCATCTGTGCCGCCACGGTGCTATGCGGTGAATTGTCATTGATGGCCGCTCAGACTAATCCGGGCGAGTTGATGGAATCTCATCTTAAAATGGAACGCTGATGTCTGATCAGACCAACGACCGAAAAATTGAGCATATCCGGGCGATCGAAAGTGATTCGCTGACTGATCGTGACGGTCGTTTTTTTGACCAGATCCACCTCAGCCACCGGGGATTGCCTGAACTGCCGCTGGAACAGATCGATACTTCGGTTGAGTTTCTCGGCAAAAGGCTCAGTTTCCCTCTGCTGATCTCTTCCATGACCGGCGGCGACCACCCGTTGATTAAAACGATTAACCGCAATCTGGCTGAAGCGGCTGAGCGGACGGGGGTTGCGCTGGCTGTGGGCTCTCAGCGGGTTATGTTTACTCAGCCTTCTGCCCGTGAAAGCTTTGATCTGCGATCTTATGCGCCGAATACCGTATTGCTGGGGAATATCGGCGCAGTGCAGCTGAATTATGGCTTCTCCCTCGATCAGTGCCAGCAGGCTGTTGATCTGCTGGGGGCTGATGGTCTGTATCTGCACCTCAATCCGCTTCAGGAGGCTGTGCAGCCGGAGGGGGATACTGACTTCTCTGGTCTGAAGGATAAGATTGCGGCCATTGCGGCGGGACTGAATAAGCCGGTACTGCTGAAAGAGGTGGGTTCAGGGTTATCACCTGCCGATATCGAAATGGGAATTGCCGCCGGCATACGGTGGTTTGATCTGGCCGGTTCAGGTGGAACGTCATGGAGTCGTATTGAGCATCATCGCAGCGAAAAAAGTGGTGATGATCTGGGGCTCTGCTTTCAGGATTGGGGAATTCCGACACCGCAGGCCCTTAAACTGGCTCAGCCGTATCAAAATAGTGCAGGTTTCATTGCCAGTGGCGGTCTCAGGGATGGGATTGATATGGTTAAATCTGTTATACTCGGCGCCTCGCTCTGCGGCATGGCCGCACCGTTCCTGAAACCGGCAATGGATTCCGCCGATTCAGTGGTCAGGGTAATAGAGCAACGCCGGCGTGAATTCACCACAGCTATGTTTTTGCTGGGAATGCCGGATGTTAATAGTTTATTTATGAATCGGGCTCTCATTCTGGGCGAGCGTTGAGGATTTTAAGTACGTATGTCCGTCGGTATTGATGAAATCAGCTTTTACACCTCTAACTATTTTCTGGATCTGAAAAACCTGGCAATGGTCCAGGAAATTGATGCTGAGAAATATTATCAGGGTATAGGGCAAGAGAAGATGGGGATGCCTGCCCCGGATGAAGATGTAGTCACGATGGCGGCAAATGCTGCCCTGCCTCTGATTGAACGGGTTGGGCCAGACGCCATCAGCACTGTCATGTTTGCCACTGAAACCGGTGTCGATCAGTCTAAATCTGCAGGTGTCTATGTGCACCGTCTGCTTGGGCTGACACCAAAGTGTCGTGTGGTTGAATTGAAACAAGCCTGTTATAGCGCCACTGCGGCTATTCAGATGGGGTGCGCACTGGTTGCCCGTCAACCGGATAAAAAAGTACTGGTGATCGCGTCTGATGTTGCCCGCTATGACCTCGGTACTCCGGGCGAGGCGACTCAGGGATGTGGCGCAGTCGCCATGCTGATCACTGCTAACCCCCGCCTGGTCGAACTGGATCCTGAAGTCGGTAATCACACCGAAGATGTGATGGATTTCTGGCGCCCGAACTACCGTTCAACGGCGCTGGTGGATGGCAAATACTCCACTAAGATCTATCTGCAGTCATTGAAGCATGCCTGGGAACACTTCAGGGAAGTCAGCTCGCTGGCATTCACTGATTTTCAGCATTTCTGTTACCACCTGCCATTTACCCGTATGGCTCAGAAAGCGCATAAACATCTGGCGCGGATTAATCACAGTGCTCTGACCCCTGAATTGCTTGATCTTCAGGTTGAAGATACCTTGCTGTATAACCGAATTATCGGAAACAGCTATACCGCATCAATGTATATTGGCCTGGCTTCTCTGCTGGAAAACTGTAAGCAAAACCTGGCGGGTAAGCGCGTCGGCTTTTTCAGTTATGGTTCCGGTTCGGTGGCAGAGTTTTTCTCCGGAAAAATTGTCTCCGGCTATGAGAAATATCTTCACGGGGACAGGCATCAGTCGATGCTGGAAGCCCGCAGTGAGGTGAGCTACGAAGAGTATCTGGAGCTGTATAACGATACTGATCCGGTTGATGGTGGTGTGCATACTAAGACGGAAGGTACTACCGGCCGTTTCCGCCTGGTGGGCATCTCCCATCATAAGCGTGAATATATCTCCTGCTAAGGAGCTTTTCCCATGAAGGCCTGTGCCCCCGGTAAACTGATTCTCAGTGGAGAACACTCGGCAGTTTACGGGGCACCGGCTATCGCACTGGCGGTTAACCGCTATATCCACTGTCATGGTTTACTCTCCCCGATTGATGGTCTGAGTCTGCGCCTGCCTGACGCTGGCTGGCAGACACAGCTGAGCTGGTCTGAACTGAGACAGCTGACTGCACGTCTGAATCAGCGTTATATCCAATATGAACAGGGCCTGCTGGGGGCCGGTGAGATCCTCGAAGCGCCTCATCAGCTGGCGCTTTATACGCTTAGTCAGTGTCTGTCGGACGCTGATCCCGAAACAGGTTTAGAGCTCGAGATTCATTCTCAGTTACCGTTAGGTTCCGGTATGGGGTCGTCGGCAGCCCTGAGCGCCGCCATTACCACGCTGGGCCAGACACTTTTTTCTCAACCCCTGACTAAGCCTGAACTGTTTCAGCGGGTGCGCTATTGCGAGCGTCTCTGTCATGGCCGGGGTGGGCTGATTGATGCCGCGACTGTCAGCTATGGCGGCATGGTTCAGGTGGAAGCGGGACAGGTTGAGCAGTTGACGGTGAGTCTCGGGGAGGGGTGGTACTATATTCATACCGGTGCCCCTGACGTTGGCACCGGTGAGTGTGTCGATGTTGTCCGCAAGCGCTATGGTGAAGCGGGTATCTGGCAGGACTTCACCGCAGTGACCCGCGCGCTGAGCGCTGCTATTGTTAAAGGGGATGATCCGCGGCACCTGATACGGGAAAACCACCGTTTGCTGACCGCGATCGGTGTTGTGCCTGAACCGGTGCAGCAGTTTATCGGCGCGCTGGAAAAACAGGGCGGCGCCGCTAAAGTGAGCGGTGCCGGCGCCACATCCGGCGATTCTGCCGGTGCGCTGATCTGCTATGCCCCGGGTATTGATCTGTCAGCGCTTTGCCAGCAGAGCGGTTACAGTTTTATGATTATTGAAGAGGATAGCGAGGGAGCCCGACTTGAGAATTAAGGTGACTGCGCCCGGTAGTCTGATGCTGATGGGGGAGCACGCGGTATTGTCTGGTCAGCGTGCGCTGGCGTGCGCGGTTGATAAGCGTATCACCGTTACCCTGGCCCCCCGGGAAGACCGGGTCGTTAAGATCGATTCAGAACTGGCGCAGTACAGCGCCAGCCTGGATGAGCTGAAGGCAGAACCTGCGCTGAGCTTTGTGCTGACTGCGATTGAGCGTCAGCTTGCCAGGTTTCCCGCCGGTTTTGAGCTGGTCATCCGTTCAGAGTTCTCACACCTGATCGGGCTGGGCTCTTCAGCGGCTGTAACTGCCGCCGTTGTGACGGCTCTGCACTGCTATATTGGTAACGCTGGCAATGGTCAGGATTGTCATGATCCATTAGTGCTGTTTAATGAGGCGCTGGCGGTGGTGCATCAGGTGCAGGGTGGACGCGGTTCCGGTACTGATCTGGTGGCCTCCGTGTACGGTGGCGTGGTGGGTTACACCGTGGCCAGCCCCGATGGGGCACCCCGGATTCGTGTATTGCGGGGTATTCCCAGCATCAGTCTGTTTTATGTCGGCTATAAGATGAAGACCCCGGATGTTTTAAAGCTGGTCGAGGGGTATGCGTCGCTGGCTCCCGCGCTCTATGATGAGCTGTATCGACTGATGGGCAAGACAACCGAACAGGCAGAACTGGCCGTGGACAGTGAGGACTGGCCGCAGTTTGGCCGGCTGATGAATATCTATCAGGGGCTGATGGATGCGCTGGGCGTGAATGACCGCCAGCTGGCCGAAATTATCTATACTGTGCGCAGTGCTCCTGAGGTACTGGGGGCGAAGATATCCGGATCGGGTCTGGGAGATTGTGTTCTTGCCCTGGGGTGTCCTGCTAACCTTCAGCTGGCCTATGAACAGATTCCTGTTACTGTATCTGCGGAGGGTGTAACCGTTGAGTATATCTGACTCTGTGGCGCAGCAAGCGCCGACCAAAGAGCACGTGATCGCAAACTATCTGCCAGCCAGTGTTACACCGGTGGCCGATAGCACCGATACGCTGTTTGCTCCCAGTAATATTGCGCTGTGCAAATACTGGGGTAAGCGTGATGCTGTTCTGAACCTGCCGGTTAACAGCAGCTTGTCTATCTCTCTGGCTCATCTGGGCAGTAAAACCCGTATCTCCGTCAGCGATGAGGATCAGGTCTGGCTGAACTGTGCGCGGTTAGCCGCCGGGGATAAATTTGCCCGTAAAGTGATCGCCTTTATTGATCTGTTTCGTCGTGGTGCTGATCACCGGGTCAGGGTGGAAACTGAAAACAATATTCCTACCGCTGCCGGACTGGCGTCATCTGCATCCGGCTTTGCCGCGCTGATGCTGGCGGTAGACCGGTTTTATGGTCTCAGCCTCGAACCTCAGGTGTTGTCAGCCTTTGCCCGCATGGGCAGCGGCAGTGCCAGTCGTTCCCTCTATGAAGGCTTTGTTGAATGGCAGATGGGAATTCGTGAAGACGGCATGGATAGCTTTGCACTGCCGTTAGATACCCGCTGGCCGCAGCTGCGGATCGGGCTGGTCAAAGTCAGTACCGGTGAAAAAGCGGTCGACTCCCGCTCTGGTATGAATCGCACCGTGGATACATCACATCTGTATCAGAGCTGGCCACTGCAGGCCGCCGCCGATCTGGAACGGCTGCATCAGGCGATCGCCGAACAGGACTTTATCCGTCTGGGGGAAACCTCCGAACAGAACGCTCTGTCGATGCATGCCACGATGATCGCCTCCTGGCCGCCACTGCTGTATTGGCAGCCGGACTCCGTCGCCGCTATGCAGACTATCTGGCAGGCCCGCGCTGAAGGTGTGGACGTGTACTTCACCATGGATGCGGGACCCAATCTTAAACTGCTGTTTACCGCCGATGCTGAGGCTGAAGTTAAACAGCGCTTTCCGGGTCTGGAAGTAATCAGACCGTTTGGCTGAAGCGGTGCAGGGGCAATCGGGGGACACGGCTGAAATCAGCGGCTTTATTCTTACCCGGCAGCAGTTTGATACTCCGGATGGGATCAGTTTTCAGTTCTGGCTGAAAGCAGGGGATAATGCCCTGCCAGTAACGGTTGCGGGTCAGGAGGGGGTGTTCTTTGTGCTTGAAGAGGACGTCCCCCGGATTGAGTCGCTGCTGGCGTCACAGCTTAATAACCCATCCTCATCCAGTCCCGGCTGGCGACTCCAGTCGCTGCCACTGAAAGACCTTCAGCAACGCCCTGTCTATGGCCTGTATAGCAATTCGCTGACAACCTATCGTCAACTGACCGATCTGCTGCAAACCTATGCTATCCCGATGATCGAGGAGGATATTCGCCCGGTTGATCGATTTCTGATGGAACGTTTTATTCAGGACAGTGCCCGGGTGCGTGTCAGCGGGCCTTCGGTAAAGCTGCAGCCGGCAGAGATTGAACCCCGGCTAACCATGTTGTCGGTGGATATCGAAACGACCATGCGTGCTGACCGGATTTTCTCTATCGGTCTGTATTCCGATCAGTTGCGAAAGGTGCTGATTGTCGGTGACGGTCAGAATGAGCCCTGGCTTGAGTATGTGAATGATGAACGGGCCCTGCTGCAGGCGTTTATCCGGGAAGTAGAGCGTTGTGACCCGGACATCTTTATCGGCTGGAATGTGGTCGGTTTCGATTTCCGGGTGTTGCAGGAACGGGCCAGGCGGTTGCAGGTGCAGCTGAACCTCGGCCGTGATGGCAGCCGTATTCAGGCGATTGAATCAGCCAGCGGTAAATGGTTCTGTCGTATTGCCGGGCGGGTGGTGCTGGATGGTATTGATACCCTGAAAGGTGCGACCTGGCAGTTCGAAAGCTTCTCGCTGGAATATGTGTCCAATCAGATGCTGGATCGCGGCAAGTTGCTGGGGCACCAGATGGATGAAGGCCTGAACCGGGGAGAAGAGATTCAGCAGGTCTACCGGGAAAACCCCCGGCGGTTGGCAGAATATAATCTGGAAGACTGCAAGCTGGTATGGGATATCTTTGAACATGCCCAGTTGCTGCACTATCTGGTTGAACGCAGCCGTCTCACCGGCCTGCCACTGGATAAGGTCGGAGGCTCAGCGGCGTCGTTTGATAACCAGTATCTGCCACGCCTGCATCGTAAAGGTTATGTGGCTCCGGTATATGCCTCCGGTGAATCGCAGATGGGCGCGCCGGGCGGCTATGTGATGGATTCCCGGCCGGGCCTTTACCATCAGGTGCTGGTGCTCGATTTTAAGAGCCTGTATCCGAGTATTATTCGCACCTTTATGGTCGATCCCTATGCTCTGGCGGAGGGAACCGGCACCGAATGTGATCCCGAAGCGCTGGTGCCCGGCTTTAACCACGCTATCTTCTCCCGCAAAGAGGCGATTCTGCCGGGTATTATTGAACGCCTGTGGCAGGCGAGGGACCGGGCAAAAACGGAAAAAAATGCGCCACTGTCCCAGGCGATTAAGATCATTATGAACAGCTTCTACGGCGTGCTGGGGTCCGATGTCTGCCGCTTTTTTGATCAGCGGTTGTCCGGTTCAATTACCCTGCGGGGCCACGAAATTCTCACCCGTACCAAAGCGAAGATAGAAGAAGAGTTTGGCTATAAAGTGATCTATGGCGATACCGATTCGGTGTTTGTCTGGCTGGGGGATGATTATCCGGTGGACAAAGCGCCGCACGAGGGACGCAAACTGGAACAGTTTCTTAACCAGTGGTGGCAGGACGAGGTGCAACAGCGTTTCGGTCTGACCTGTCATCTGGAGCTTGAATATGAAACTCACTACCGCCGTTTTCTGATGCCAACGATGCGTCACTCAGAGAAAGGCACCAAAAAGCGTTATGCCGGAATCCGCCATTTTGCCGATGGCAGTGAAGAGCTGATCTTTAAAGGGCTTGAATCGGTTCGCTCTGACTGGACGCCGCTGGCGCGCCGGGTGCAACGGGAACTCTATCGGCTGATCTTCAGTGATAGTCCCTATGCTGCTTATCTGAAACAGATTGTCAGACAGCTCAAAGCAGGCGAGCTGAATGATGAACTGGTGTACCGTAAGCGGTTGCGCCGGCCGCTGGATGAATACAGTAAAAACCGGCCGCCCCATGTGCAGGCGGCGCAGAAAGCTCAGGACCGGTTTGCCAAAGAGGGTAAAAACCGACCCTTTTCAGCCGGTATGTATATTGAGTATCTGATTACCGTCAATGGTCCGGAACCCCTGCTGTTCGCCAGCTCCCCTATCGACTATCAACACTATCTCGACCGTCAGCTGACCCCGGTCGCGGACAGTATTCTGATGTTCCTGGATGATAGTTTTGAAGCCCTGTATGCCCCGCAGATCGATCTGTTTTAAGGGTTAACGATAACCAGCCTGTTTTAGCAGTGCTACAGCCTGTTTCCGGTAGATACCAATGGCGGCAACATTGCTCTGGTCCTCGATGAAGCTGCCGCGTCTGGCGATCTCCCGGACCGGATAAACTTTTTTATTCACCGGATACCCCAGACTCAGTCCGGCATACTGCACCTGTGCTTGCCTGGTGGTCAGCCATTCCAGAAGGTCGATCGCCTGTTCCCTGTTGGGGGCATGCCTGATCAGCGCTGCACCGGTAATATCCACATGGACACCGCTGCTATCCTGATCGGCCCAGAACAGTTTTAGCGATGTTTCAGGGTGTTCCTGTTTATACCGGGCAAAGTAGTAAGCGTTGACGATACTGACATCACAGATCTGCTGTTCCATGGCCGAAAATATCTGCGTATCCTCGGCAAAGGGACGGACAGACAGGTTATCGACCCACCCCTGTAGCGTTGTCAGGGTTTTCTGTTCACAGTCCCGGTTGATCATCATCGCTACCAGAGACTGGGTATAGGGTTGTTGCGACGTCCGCAGACAGAGGTTACCTGCCCACCGGCTATCCGCCAGATCAGCATACCCCTTCAGCTCCGCTTCATTCAGGGTCGCACTGTTGTAAAGCAGTGTCTGGGTGCGTTTGGAAAAACCGAACCAGTGGTTATCGGTCGAGCGCAGGTGTCCGGGAGCATTTTTTGTCAGGCTGCGTGATGCTACCGGGCTCTACGAGATAGCTCACTGGAGTTTCGGTTTCTGCGGAATAACGGTCAAACAGAGGGGTAAGATAGCTGGCATTTTTAGTGGAATACACCTGCAGTTCCGATGCGGCCTGTAGCGGGGTAAAAAACGCAGCTGTGAGTATCAGGCAGAGCGTATTCGACAGATATTGTATGACTAATATTTCCAATAAGCTAACTGGATCAGGAGGGGCTGGCCCACTGGCGTAGCAGGTTGTGGTAGAGACCGCTTAAGCTGACCACTTCAGGATGGGCGGCCCCCAGTTCTGCGCTGAGTGCTTGTACTGAGCTGTCCAGATCAAAGAGCATCTCCCGCTGCTGGATATCCCGAACCATGCTCTGTATCCAGAAAAAAGAGGCTATCCGTGCACCCTGTGAAACCGGTGCAACCGAGTGCAGGCTGGTGGAGGGATAGAGCACCAGATCCCCGGCCGGGAGTTTAATGGTCTGGGGACCATACTTGGTCTCGATGGTCAGCTCACCACCCTCATATTCATCCGGATCAGCGAGAAACAGGGTGGCTGAAAGGTCTGTCCGCAGGGTGATACCAGTTTCGGGTATCTGCATCAGGGAGCCATCGATATGTGCGCCATAGGTTTCATTTTTGCTGTACCGGTTGAACTTGGGTGGATAGATCCGGTCGGGCAGGGCCGCAGAGATAAAGGCCGGGTGCCGGGACAGCGTTTTCAGAATATGGTTGCCCAGACTGATAGCCGGTTCCTGACTATCATCCAACTGCTGATTGTTTTTAACATTTCGGGCAATTGCACCGGCCGTGTTAATACCGTTGTGCCAGTCAGCGCTGTCCAGATGTTGTCTGAACTGTTGTATCTCACCGGGACTTAATACATTTGGAATAGTGATAAGCATATAAGCATCCTCATTAGACTTTATGCAGTTCTGTTACCCTGATATCGGCAAGGTTTGCGCATCCGCTCATCGCCATACACAGTTCCAGCTCTTCACGGAGCAGTTTAATCATGTGGGCCACGCCTAATGCCCCCGCGACACTGAGAGCGTAAAGCTGTAAACGGCCGGTCAGCACCGCATCTGCGCCGAGAGCGATGGCTTTAAAGATATCACTGCCGGAGCGGATGCCGCTGTCAAACAGTACAGGGAAGTCATCCCCCACTGCAGCACGTACCAACGGTAATACCGGGAGGCTGGCGGGTGCGCCATCCAGCGTCCGTCCACCATGATTTGATACGATAATCCCGGCGGCCCCTGATGCCTTGAGTTGGAGGGCATCTTGCGGATGCATGACGCCTTTGATAATCACTGGCAGCGGACTGTCATCAATCAGCTGCTGCAGTTGCTGTTGTGTCGGGGCGTTGCGTCTATAGCTTTGAAAGATAGGGCTCAGACCGGCGCTGTCTTTTGCGCACGCAGCAGGGGGCTGGTGAATCAGGTTTGCCGCTATAACAGCATCGGACCATTTGAAGCCTGCCCGAACCGCCCGGATGCTGGGTGCCTGTATGGCCGCATCGAGGGTGACAACAATGGCCTGATATCTGGCTGCGATCGCCCGTTTAATCAGCGCTTCGGTGTCTTCCTGACGGGGCTGAAAATAGAGTTGAAACCAGTGCTTAAAATGGTCTCTTTCCGCGATCTGTTCCAGGGTTACCGAAGAGAGCGTGCTGGCCAGCATACAGGTGTCGGTTGATGCTGCTGCATAGGCGGTATCCAGTTCTCCCTGCGGGTGCATCAGGGTCTGGTAGGCAACCGGAGCCAGAAACAGCGGATGCCGGAAACGGTTGCCGAAAAGCTCCAACCCGGTGTTGGCGTTGTCGAGATTAGCCATAATTCTTGGCGTAATCGCCCAGTGATGAAACGCCTGCTCGTTGTTTCGCAGGGTTATATCGTGGCCACTACCACCGCTGATATAGGCAAGAATGTCGGCGGGGATAAACTTTTGAGCCAGCTGCTCATAGTCTCTGGCGCAGGCAATGCCAGCCGGAATATAGTCCAGAGGTGAAAGAGGTGTTCTGTGATGGTTCATCGCTTTCCTGAGTTTTGAATGCAGGGCAGCAGAAATTGCTACCCTGTAACGGGGATCCGTCAACGGTTCAGAAACTGTACTCCATGGTCAGTTGTGCATTCCGTTTGTCGCCCAGGTAGGTAAATGAGCCCGAGCGATAAGCGGCCAGATAGTAGTCTTTGTTGAACAGGTTGCCGACATTGAGGCGGAACTTCAGATCGCGATTGACCTGATAACTGGCGAAGGCGTCAAACACGGTATACTCAGGCACTTCCATCTCCTCATTGGCCGCAGTATCCGGCTGGCCGGTATGGCGGGCACTTTCATAGGTGGCTGAGCCGCCCAGAGCGAAAGCAGATGTTGCCTGATACTTCAGCAGCAGTGAGGCTGATTTATCGGCAAAGTTCGCCAGGGTTTTGCCAACATTATCTGAATCGATTGAGTCGAGTACTTCCGCGTTCATAACGGCCAGTCCGGCCTGAACACTGAGCCGTTCGGTCAGGTTGCCAGCCAGCCCCAATTCAATACCCTCAACCCGGTTTTTACCGGTGTTTAAAGAGCCTTCTGTGCTGTAAGAGTCTCCGGAGGGTTGTTCCATGACATCATTTTTCGTGATCCGGAACAGTGCCGCAGTTGCCAGTAATTTGTCATCCTGCAAGCGCCATTTGGTGCCCAGTTCCCAGCTTTGTGTGCGCTCGGGATCGCCTAATTGAGGATCACTTGCATCAACGCAAATACCCCCATAGCCGCAACTGGTGCCGACATCGGATTCACCACCGTTAAGGTTGGTTGCCGTTGAAAAACTGGCATAGATGTTGGTGCGCGGAGTAATATCATAGCTCGCTCCAACGTGGCCATTCCAGTAGCCGCCTTTATCGGTGAAGTCGTGGGCTTCGCTGGGCAGTGGGCCGCTACGACCGTCTGGGTCGAAGTTGGCGGTGGTTTTATAGTCATAGTAATCGTGACGGATACCGCCAAACAGCGTCCACTTATCGGTCAGATCAACGGTATCCATCAGTGACAGAGAGAGAGCCTCAACATTCCAGTCTGAGTCCACATCGCCACGGGTAATATCGCGCTGCATCAGATTGTTAACCCCGGCCACGGTGTTACCGTCGGCATCAGTGATACAGTAACTTTCGCCCACACCACTCCTGCCAACAGTAAAACAGTTGGCGGAGCCTGTTGCAGAGGTACTGTAGACACCATTCAGCACGCTCTGGTTACTGTATTCGGCGCCGATCACCAGTTCGTGATCCAGGCCGCCAATCTCCTTTGTTGTCAGCAGGTTCAGCTGGTTGGCAAAGTATTCAACTTCCTGCCAGCCCTGATGGGTACTTAAGCTTGCAGAGGCGTATCCGTTGGTGTCATTGGTGGCATCCGTCGTGGTCGGATAGGCGGTAGTGCCTCTGGCGCCGGTGGTGACATACCCGTTTTCTGTAGTGCCATAGCGGGTCAGGTTAACAATATGGGTCTGGGGGTTGATCTCATACCCCATACGGACAGTGAAAGTATCCACTTCTGAGTCGAGGAAATCCTCATTCTGTACATAGGCGGGGATATCTTTAACGACTTTACCAGTAGTTCGATCAATAAAGGTGCCAAGATCAGGACTGTCATTGCCTTCGAAGTGATAATAATCCGCGGTAATTTCCAGCTGGTCGGTTGCCTGATGAGACAGAGAAAACGCCGCGCCTATCCGCTCCCTGTCGGCAGGTGAGCGTTCCGGTACATCCTCCTGCGCATGCAGGATGTTGGCCCGGAATGCGGTGTCATAATTGATTACCTGGTTGGTGTCGATGGCGACCCGGTGGTGGTTATCGGTGCCGATTCCGGCAGACAGTTTGGTAAAATCATATTCGGTGCTGGCTCTTTTGGTCGCGGAGTTAACCGCACCCCCGGTGGTTCCACGTCCGGCAAAGGAAGAACTGGGCCCCTTACTAATCTCGATCTGTTCAACTGCGAAACTTTCCCGTACTGTCATACCGGGATCCCGCAGGCCATCGATGAAGATATCACTGCGGGCTTCGTGCCCACGGATGATATAGCGATCGCCGAAGGCGTTACCGTTTTCGCCAGTGCCGAGGGTAATGCCTGGCTGTCCATCAAGAATTTCCCGCAAATCACTGCGACCTGAATCTGATATTTGAGCGGCCGTCAGTACGGTAATGGTCTGCGGTGTTTCTGCCAGTGGGCGGGTTCTGCGTGGATCGGATACACGCTCTGCCAGATAGGGGGCGCCTGGCACAGCATACGGGTTGGTATCCGGTGTCACCGATTCTTCAACCTTCAGTTTATCCAGCGCAATATGGTTTTCATCCGCCGTTGCAATGTTGGCCACTAATGCACCTGAAATTGCCAGTGCGAGGGTACCTGGAGTGAAACCAGCCGTTCTGTTTTTCCATAGGGAATGACCTGGCGTTGAAACCATGGTGGTGTTGTTCATCTGTGTTCCTTAAAACAGCTTTCGTGTTGGATTGAGTGAAAATTCAACCGGAAGGGTCAGCTCTAAATGACTGCTGCTGAGATCATCGGGCACCGATGCAAAGGGGCTTGCGCGTACCAGCATCTCTACTGCTTCCCGGTCCAGGCGCGAATCACCGGAGCTATTGATGACTTCAGCTGATTCAACCTTTCCGCTCTTGCGGATAATGAATTTCACGAGAACTACCCCGGTGACGCCATCCTTTCTGGCGCTGCGTGGATAGCGTTTGAAGCGTGCGACTCTGGCCATGACCCGGGCCAGATAACTTTGCCGGGCGGCGGGATTGCCTCCCGTTACTACACGCTCCCCTACACCTGTTGCTCTTGTTTGCGACTGGGAGGGTTCCGACTGCTGTTCTGACTCAGAAGGAGCTTCAGAACGGGCCGGCGCCGACTCAGGTTGTGTTTGTTGTTTTTCTGCAGGCTTCGGCTCTGGATTTGGCGCAGGCTTCGGCACTGGTTTTGGTTCAGGCTTTGATTCGGGTTCGGGCTTTGGTTCAGATTTGGATTCAGGTTCCGGCTGAGATATGGTCTGCTCCCTTGTTTCCTCTGCGATTGTCTGCTCGGGCCGGGGCGCTTCTACGGGCGACTTTTCGTTTTTCTCAGGTGTTGCTATAAAGCTGCCGGCAAGCCCTACACTTACCTGAAGCCCCTCCTGTCCCTCTGCTATTGCTCCCTCGCTATCCAGCGGCATTATCCAGATCAGCAATGCGCCCAGATGCACAACGGCCGCCGCCGCAAAGCTGAAGAGTATCTGTCGGGTCGTCATCATGAGGTGTGCTCAGTCGCGATGTGAAGCGCCTTAATGCCAAGTTGTTGAGCAGCCAGAAGCACGGGATCCAGCGCAGAGGAGGGCAGGTCACGATGGATATGGCAGATCACAACGGTCTCGGGGGAAACTCCCAGTCCTGTCATATAGGGTTGCAGATCCTGATCGATTCGCTGGCCGTTGACCGTGTAGCTGCCGGCGGCGGAGATTTTAATCTCCAGCTCAGCCGTTTTCAGTTCACGATCACTGCTGGAGGCCGGGATGCGCAATTGCTCATCCCTGGCTTCGATATGGCCTGCCAGCATGAAAAAAATCAGCAACAGAAAGACGATATTGATCGCCGGAATCATGCTGTTATCCAGATTATTCCGCTGCGATGGGCGGTGATTCATAGCAACAATTCTCATTCTGCTACCGATGGACTCAGATTAAGCTGTGAGATCCCCGCCGCGCGCAGGTTATCGATCAGGTGAATAGTCTGCTGCACTTTGACTGCAGAGCGGGCTGCCAGGGTAACTGATCCATGCGCCTCAGCGATGGTTCTGATTCTCTGAGCAAAGCGCTCGGTATCCGTGGGGTAAACCGTGCCGTTCAGATCAACTTTGTTTTCAGTCAGCAGTAACAGCCGGTAGACCTCAGACGCCATGCTTTGCTTGCCTGACGCCGCCGCTTCAAGTTCCAGTTGCCGGGTTTTACTAAAAGTGGAAGACAGCATGAAAAACAGCAGCAGAATGAACACCACATCGATCAGCGGAGTCAGGCTGATGGGCTGTGAAGCCCGTGGGGTTATCTCAAGCAGCACGGCTATGCTCCCGGAGTGAGACTGTTTTGGTTTCACTCTGCGCTAAAGGGCAGGTGAATACCTGTGTGACATAGTCGTTTATCAGCATGGCGGTGCGTTCGACTTTACGCTCTAAAATACTATGGGCTGTTGCAACCGGAATCGCGACAGCCAGTCCAACCGCGGTGGTCAGCAGCGCCTGCCAGATCCCCCCGGACAGGACCGATGGGTTGACACTGTTGCCGGCGGCTTCCATCTGTTGAAAGGCAACGATCATTCCCAGCACCGTTCCCATCAGGCCCAACAGTGGGCTGAGGCTGGCGATTACTTCCAGCGGACGGAGCAGAGTCCTGAGCTGGTTAACTAAGTGGGTTGCCTGTCGGGATAGTTCATCCTGCAGTAGGTGATGATCCTGTTGTTGTGTAATGCCCTGCATTGCATAGCCGATGATGCCCGACACAGGTCGTTTTGAGTGCAGGGCGTTCACTGCCCCCATGGGGTCATGACTGCGCCATTTTCTCAGGCTTTCGGAGATGTCATTGGTGCTTTCCGGTTTTATAACCGTAAACTGCCACAGTTTTAGAAATATGATGCTTAGCGAGAAAACGGATAGTGCTATCAGTATCCAGACCACTGGCCCGCCGATCTCAAGCATTCTGAAAAGCTGATCAGCGCTACCGGTAATTGGGTCAGAACTTAAGCTATCAGGAAGACTTAAGGCATCGGCGCTGAGGCTATCGACTGGTGCTGAATTCGTGACAAGGTCATCGGCGATAGCTGATATGAGCTGATCCGAGGGCTGGGGCTGCATGGCAGGGGTAAGCTCTGATGACGAACTTTGTTCAAAGGAGAGGCTGTCTGAAGTGGGCATAGCTAACCTTAATGATAATGCTATTGATAATGATTCGCATTATAGTTGTGTATCATCTGATGATTCAAGTGCTTTGTGAAAAATATTCATCTTGGTCTGTCGCGCTGGTGCCGCAGCGGCGACTGTCGATTATGGTTGTCGGGAGAAAGCACGAACGATGGCTGCTATCTGATTCTTTCAGGACTCTTTGCCCGTCAGAGGGCATTTCAGAGGCGGAATTGCGATGGGGATCGAAGAACGCGCGCATATCCGTCATTTGTGCAGTGATTCGCGGATTCGGTCCGTCTGGATTAAGGTGAAGAGGGTGCCACCGTCGGACGCTGATATCGACCGGATGTATGATGCGTCTGTCAGCAGGGGATAAGACCTGATCTCGGTTTTTGTCGGTGAATTCAGTGTTCTCAGAGGTTTATCTTTCAGATACAGACTTGAGGTGCTGTTTACCACAGAGACGACAGTGAAAATATTTGGGGGTAAACAGCGCTGCTTTTGGCTTCTAAGCGTTATTATACTTCCCCCAAATATCATCCTGTTCATAATGGAAAACAGCGCTCAAAAAGCGCTTTTCCATTGCTCTGTATCGATGAACCAGTGCTCCTCGTAAATTTTGTCACCTTCAAACCTGAAAAGGACACATAGTTGGGAATCTGCAATTTTTGATGATTTCCATTCGATGATTGAGACGACTTCATTATCCCCTTCTATATTGCGCAGTCCGGTAATTTCGAATCCTGGTGGGAGGATGTCTTCAAGACTGTTCAGAGCCTCTCGAAAGGGCCCTCGACCCTTAAGTAGATCCGTTTGTCCGGGCATAACAAATATCATTTCTTCAATATAGTCGGTTACCAAACCATCAAAATTACCGGCCCCAAGTGCATCCCATCCTCTTTGAACAATGTTTGTAAGACTCATTATCTGACTCCTATCTATATTTGTACTTGTTCACTTCAGATGCCTCACTGAACAGAGGGCTCTGTGAGGGCCCTATGTAAAGGAAATTATAGTCATCAAACATGTGGCCGGAGAGATTATTTGTGTTGTTGACTAGCGCCGTAGCCGACAGCGACAGAAAGGAGATTCCGGCCATCCCGCCGCTATAGGGTTTGGATCAGACAAAATCTTTCTCTGATCTCATCTGTCAATACGCTTTCAGTTTTTTTGATTAAGCGTTATTGCAGTGAACTTGGTGATCCAGATGTCATATTTTAGATTTAGGGTGAGGTGTGGTTTGTAGTGGGGCTGGTGAAACAGCATCTGGGATTAGGGCTTTTTCCCGAGCCGGTCGCTGAGCGGGAACCTGCGTTCGTCCGCGCATTTGAACCCTTCGGGCCCTCGACGACTCAGCCCTGATGGCTGGTATCCCACAGGGCGTTGCATGCCTGTCTTCGAGTTCGCAAGGTATTCGGTCTGATTATGGATGAGCCGTCCGGGTGAATGATCTGCTTCAGACTAAAAATCGATCAGTGATCTTTTTGTTCTTCTTTTTATGCTTCTTTATTCGCTTTTTCCTAAGAGCAAAAAAAAAGCGCGGTAAAGCTCAGTTAAGAGCCTGTAATTTCAGTGTATTTAGCATTCGCACAAAGATTGTTGTCTTCTATATCATCTTTTAATTTAAATAGTTGAAAGAATGTTTTTGGCAAATTTATATATAATTGTTGCACTGCAGCATGAAGGGCTATACCATCACTTTATCAACTACATTTATATATGGGTACAAACAATGTTCAAGAATATTCCTGCTGCTGACTTTTCTGCTTTTGGCGCTCCTGTTCAGAAGCTGATCGAACTGAACACTGCAACCTTTACTAAAGCATTCGAGGCTCAGAAAGCTGCTATTGAAAAGCAGATTGCTCAGGCTCAGGCTGATTTCCAGGCTTTCTCTTCAATCAAAGACGTTGAAGCTTTCTCTTCTTTCGTTGCCTTTAAATCTGAAGAAGCTAAGGCTAAGATTGAAGCCCTGCAGGCTGAAGCGCTTGCGACTACAGAAAGCACTAAGGCTTACTTTGCTGAAGTTCAGGCTATCCTGACTGCCGCTACAGAATCTGTCGCTGCTCCAGCTGCTAAAGCGCCTGCTAAAGACGCTGCATAATTTAAACTGCGTTTAAAAAAGCCTCCATCAGCAATGATGGGGGCTTTTTTGTGCCTGAATGATGTTCAGGGAATTGAGAATATACCGGATTTTCTGTTAAGCAGGTGGTGTCACTGAAGTGGTCTCCGCGCCTCGCTGACTGATGTGCCAGCGAGCTATTCTATCACTGTCAAAGGGTGGCATGTTGTGGATCAGTGTTGAAATTCCGATAAGTGTTGTCGGAGGGTTTCGGCCATTGTGGAGAGGGTCTGGCTGATCTGGCGGGAGTCCGCAGCATGGCTTTCTACGTTGCTGGCCAGTTGGTGCACGGTCTGTACGTTTTCATCGACGCCCAGTGCCGCACGTTGTTGTTCGCCGGTGATGACTGCAATGCTCTGATTCATCTCTGACAGTGCTTTGAGTTTATCCAGAATAGCGAAGAGGGAGTTTTCTGCCTGTTTTGACAGCTTGACACCGGCGTCCACCTGAGTACGGTTTTGTTCCAGAGAACTCATCACCACGGTTGAGCTTTTCTGTAAGGCTTCGACCATATTCTGAATTTCGTTGGTGGAGTTATTGGTATGTTGAGCCAGGGTTCTGACCTCATCGGCGACCACCGCAAAACCTCTGCCCTGTTCACCCGCCCGGGCGGCTTCGATGGCTGCGTTGAGGGCCAGCAGGTTTGTTTTTCCGGCTATTCCACGAATCACATCCAGTACTCCACTAATGGCTGTACTATGTTCCACCAGTTCATTGACGGTGGTATCAACCGTATCGAATTGATGTGCTAATTGCTGAATGGTTGTCGATGTATTCTGGACATCTTTCTGACTTGCTTCTGCGGCGGCAGATACATCATTCACCAGATTCAGGCTTTGACCTGTTGTTCTGGAAATATCCTCCGCACTGGCACCCAGCTCAGTGGCAGAGGCGGCAATGCCCTCGCTTTGTTGCTGCTGCTGAACACTCTGCTCATGCGTCCTGACACTGATCTGATAACCGTTTTCGGCGGTTTTCTGTAACTCAGTACTCATTGCACCAACGTCATCCAGCGTCGAGCGAAGTTTTGCCAGAAGCTTTTGTGTAGCCGCAGAAATTTCCTGAATTTCATCGCGGCCATCAACGGAAAGGGTGCGTGTCAGATCGTTGTGTTCTTCTATCGACAGAAGTTGCTGCTGAAGCACTTTTAAAGGGCGGGTAATCGAGAGGATGATGAACAGGGCAACGACAATTGCAACGGGCACAGAGGCGAGCAACATTAACAGAGTACGAGTCTGTGTCCCGGCAATTCTTTCATCCGATGCGGTGCTGATGCTGGCAACCACAGCACTGACTTTAAGGGTCTGATCCAGCGAATTCAGCACACTGGAGCTGGCCTCCTGAAGACGATTCTGGAACAGGTCGGTAAGTGCCAGTAATTGCCCGTTGATAGTATTGGCGACAGTGTTGGCTTCAGCGACCTCTAAGCTGGCGAGATTGTCTTTTCCTTGCTGAGAATAGGTCCAGGCGTTTCCCATTAATTCCCGGTAGTTTGTTAGATCAGTCAGTATGTTGTGGGTTGTTTTTTGGGTTTCCGGATCGCTGGCCAGAGCTGTGAGCTGGTTTTTTAGTTTGTCAGCAGCTGCTTCGGCTTTATTGAGTGATTCGTAGTATTGCGAGACTGTGCCGTCGAAATACCAGAAAATCATATCTGAGAAGGTTTTCTGTATATGTTGCGCCTGCAGTTGCAGTTTCATCGTACTGGCCTGACGATCGATCTGCACACTTTGCTTTTCAAGCCAGTGATTCTGTTCGCTGATCGATTGCTGTTGTTGTCTGCTCCCCTGTTTGAGTTGTTGCATCTCCTCCAGCAGGAAGGCGAGTTCTGCTGCCATCACTACTATGAGGAATATCACTAAGCCCATAATTCTGGTGGTGACTTGAAAACGACGGAGCCAGCTGATCATTGAGCCTCCTTTTATAGTTCTTTTTGTTAGGAATCGGAAAAGCCTAGGCAATTGCTAAGTTGATAGAAAGCTTGTCGTCATTAAGTGTATTTTGGGCATTTTGTTTATGGCAGATTTCTCGTCGATTGTTGGTGATTTAAGCCTGAAAGACATGCGTTCTGTCAGGTCGCAATCAGATTAGAGCAGTTTGTTTTGTCACTGTGACGAAACGAGGAGGCGCAACGGGAATGCCCGGCTTGATGTTTGATTTTTATGCGCGTCGACCACGGCATGAATATCGATAATAGCCACAGGGCTCCCCGTCGCTGGAACTGTGTGTCCTGCGTGTGAGCTGCCAGGTATGTCGGAAGCGATATGGTATGGACTGGGGCCTGTTATCCCTTGTGCAGCGTTGCGGGGCCTTGTCAGAGGTCAGTGAATTGTAATAAAGGTTTGGACGACATGTGCGTTAACTCACCCTGTACTCCATGGAGGGGCTTCTTAGAAATAGTTTAATGAGCGTCTTCAATTTGCGACTAAAGTTTTTTAATAGTTGCCGATATAAGGGGTATGTTTGAGGGAGATCTACATGGAAATAACAGCAGCATCCGCTTCAGCTTATCAACAGGCCGGGTTACAGCAAGAGGTTGCTTTAGCCGTTGCCGTTAAGGCGAAGGATAATATTGAGTTACAAGGGAAGATGGCTCTTCAACTGCTTGAAAGTGCCGCCATGACTGCCGTCGACCTATCATCTCCTCTGGGGCAGAACATCGACATAATGGCGTGATTAAGCGCCTGATATGGCCGCACTTAAGATCTGTTGCCACCTTTAAAAGAAAAAACCGCCCGTTGGCGGTTTTTTGTTGTCGGTGTTTTGAATCAGATTTCGTAGTCAGCGGGGACCTCTGTTGACAAGGATGATTCTATTTGTCTGATAACGGCGGGAAGCTGTTCTGCGGTCACCGGTTTACTTAGCAGAAAGCCCTGAATATTGGAGCAACCTGACTCATGCAGGTATTCAAGTTGTTCCTGTGTCTCAACCCCCTCAGCAATAAGTTCCAGGCTGAGACTCTGTGACATAGCGATAATAGCCTTGACGAGGGAGGCATCCTCTTTATTGTCAGGCAGATCCCGGACAAAGGTACGGTCTATCTTGAGCTTATCGATAGGGAACTGTTTCAGGTAGCTGAGTGATGAATATCCAGTGCCGAAATCATCAATCGCCAGCCTGGCGCCCAGCGCTTTAAACTGCTTCAGCCAGGTTACAGCGTCTTCGGAGCTATCGAGAAACATGCTTTCGGTTATCTCAAATACCAGTTTTCGGGGATCTGCTCCGGTGTCTTTGATAATCTTTTCAGCAATCTGTGCATTAAACCCCAGCTGCCGCTGGTTACTGGATACATTGACGGATAAGCAGAGGTCATCAATACACTGTTCCTGCCACCGTTGAAGTTGCTCACAACTGCGCTGCAAAACCCACAGGCCGATAGGTTGAATAAGGCCGGTTTCCTCCGCCAGTGGAATGAACTCTCCCGGGCCAATAATCCCTTTGCCCGGCTGATGCCAGCGAATCAGGGCTTCGACCGAGACCACTTTGCGGGTCTCAAGATTGCAGATGGGTTGGTAATAGAGTTCAAACTCATCCCGTTCAAGTGCAAGCCGTAATGCCTGCTCCATGTCGGTCCGGTTCTTAACATGCTCGCGCATCTCGGCGTTGTAAAACCGGTATTGATTGCGGCCTCTGTCCTTAGCCAGATACATCGCCATATCTGCATTCCGGAGCATTGAATCACTGTTGTTGGCATCGCTGGGATAACAGGAGATACCCACACTGGCTCCGATATAGAGCGTGCGCTCCGCAAGCTGGAAGGGCGGACTCAGAACCTCAATAACCCGTTGTGCTGTCAGTGCGGCATCATCTGGTTCTGCAATATTCTGTAGTACGATAACAAACTCATCGCCACCGAAACGGGTGAGCAGATCGGTATCGCGGATCACTGACGCGAGCCGGACGCTAACCTGCTGCAGCATCTCATCTCCCACCGAGTGCCCCAGGGTATCGTTAACAGCCTTGAAGCGGTCAAGATCAATAAACAGCAGTGCACAATTGCTGTCGGTCTGATCACAGTGTTGCTGTATCTGTGCCAGTTCCCGTTTGAGCATAGACCGGTTTGGCAAAGCGGTCAGAGCATCAAAGTTGGCTTGCTGGATAATCTTCTCTTCGGCATCTTTACGCTGAGTCATATCAGAAAATACGGCAACATACTGTTCAAGAGTTCCATCGCTGTTTCTGACCGCGGCGATCGACAGCCACTGAGGGTAGATCGAACCATTGCGGCGTTTATTCCACACCTCGCCAGACCAACTGCCCTCCTGTTCCAGTGTCTGCCACATCTCCTGATAAAAGGAGTCTTTCTGTTTGCCGGACTGGAACATCTGTGGTGTTTTACCAATCACCTCTTCTGCGGTGTAGCCGGTGATTTCGGTGAAGGCGGGATTAACCGAGATAATCTGTGCATCCGGTGTGGTGATAATGATCCCTTCGTTGGTTGTTTCAAACACGGCCGCATTCATTCGTAGCTGCTCTTCGGTTGAGCGGCGTTCAGTAATGTCTTCCTTCACGGCGACAAAGTGCGTGATTTCACCATTGGGGTCTCTGACCGCTGAGATAGTTGCTGATTCCCAATAAAGCGTGCCGTTTTTGCGCCGGTTAAGAAAGGTTCCCTGCCAGGCTTTACCGTCCAGCATCTGTTGCCACATATCCTGATAGTTGATCGGGGATATATCGCCTGAGCTGAATATGCTGGGACGTTTGCCCGTCACTTCGTCGAGCGTGTAACCGCTTACCTGTTCGGCTTTAGGGTTAATGTACTCGATAATGCCGTTGATATCGGTAATCACAACTGCTGCAGGGTTTTGTTCCAGTGCTCTGGACAGCTTTCTCAGCTCCTGCTCTCTGAGCCGGGTTTCGGTAATGTCGACCCTCACCCAGACTTCGCCGCCTTCGTTGGTCGGGCTGTTGCTGCACAGATAAAAGTTGCCGTTGTCTATTTTCTGCACAGCCCGCAGATCAGAATCAACGTCTTGCTGATATTTGCATTTAGCGTCTATCGCCGCCTGTATTTTGTCCTTGTCGACGCCGGGTTTCAGTAGTTTTGAAACCCAGGGATAATAGCTGGAAAAGTTTCGATTACTCAGAATCAGCCGGTTTTCTGCATCAAACAGGGCGAAAGCTTCTTTGATGTTATCAACACCATCTTTCAGGCGTATCCGGGCCTGTTCGGTTTGTTGATGTGAACGGATAAGTCGCAGATACAGAAAGGTGAGTAGCAGTATCAGCGCGGTGGTTAGTCCGATCAGCAGCGAATTGAAAAACTCAGTCTGTTGGGCAACCTTATTGCGGTAACTCAGGTAGCTGCTATAGAGCTGGTTAAACGCCGTTTTATTGGGAATCTGCTTATAATCAGCCAGTAGCCGGGTCAGCCTGGTTTGTGCAATCAGATTTGCCTGTATGTGAAACTTCAGATCGGTAATGCTTTCAGAGCGTTTGTCAGCGAGAGTATTGAGCTGATTTTTAATTTCAAGTGCATCCAGATCGCTTCTGAATATGTGGTACTGATAAAACAGATTAATGATCTGTTTAGCGCTTGGAAGGCTGGCGCTATGGTTCTCTTCAATCCGTTTGAGCAGCATTGGCATATAGTTCAAGCCGTTACGGACAGTGGCAGCCAGGGTTTTAATCCGCTCTGCCAGTCGTGCACGCTGATCAAGCGTCTGGCGATACTGTCGGAGCTTCCCGGACAGTTCTGCAGGCAGTTCCACAAAAAGGCCAGCAGTATCCGGGTCGGTCTCCTGCTGTTTCAGTTGTCTGATAAGCCCTACGATCTCATCATAATTTTGCTGTTGCATCGAACTGATCCGCAATACTTCCAGATCAAGGGCGTTATCCAGCACCTGAAGCTGTAACAGAACTTCAGAGCGTTGCTGGCCAGATTGATATTTATCGTCATGCAGCAGATAAAACAGGTAAGCCAGCAGCATGATCGCAACAACTGATGTGAAGTAGAGCCGGGTCTTGAACCAGGTCATTGGTTCAACTCCGGATGATCACCTTTAAGAGACCCGATAAAGCGGCTGATCGCTGTGATATGTTCAGCAGGAATCTCGCGGCCTAACTGAAAGCGGCCCATGATTTTTATGGCGCTTTCCAGATCTTTTACAGAGCCATCGTGAAAGTAGGGGGCGGTAAGCGATGCCAGGCGCAGACTTGGAACCTTAAAAAGATAGCGGTCTGCTGCGTCCTTGGTGATAGTGTACCGGCCCAGATCAGAGTCGTTCAGCGAGGTGCCTCGCCTGTTGAAATATTCTGAGATATCTTTTACTGCCCCGAAAGGGGCATACATATTGCCACCCACATTAGTGCCCTGATGACAGCTGATGCAACCATAGGATTTAAACAGGCGATAGCCTTTTTTCTGTTCATTACTCAGGGCAGATTCCTCGCCTCTGAGCCAGCGGTCAAACGGTGCATTCAGTGTTAGCAAAGAGCGTTCAAACTCGGTAATTACATCACGGATATTACCCGCACTCACCCCATCCGGATAGAGCGCTTCAAACTGTTGTCTGATGGTCGGGTCCAGACTCAGACGGTTCACGATCAGTGGCCAGCTGGCGTTCATTTCGACCGGGTTGTGAATGGGCCCGTTAACCTGTTCATTCAGGTTGGCCGAACGCCCGTTCCAGAACTGAACAAAGTTAAGGCTGCTGTTGAACACTGTTGGCGAATTGGCCGTACCGAGCGCACCACTGACACCCGTCGACACGTTTGTATCATCAGCCCCGCCATCTTTCAGGTTGTGGCAGCTGGCACAGCTGATGCTGTTATCAATGGATAGTTTGGGGTCATGAAACAGTTCTCTGCCGAGGCTGATTTTATCCCGGTTTAACTCGTTGTCGGGGTTGATCGGGCTGATCGGCTCTGAACTAAGGTCCATAGCTAAAACAGGTGTGCACAGCAGTAACAGCGACATGACAGCTTTAGGGATAATATGTCGATGGGGACCGTGTGCCCGATGGTACTGCATAAATGCCTGCACAAAAGCATTCCTGTAATCTTAGTATGGTTATTAGAACAAAGTGATATTAGTAACTCATTTCCAGACATTTAACCATGCAGGAGTTACTCAGACCGGTGTTGTCGGTAAAATTTTCGTAACTGTATGCGCTTGAGGCGGGGCGTTGCAGGAAAGAACAGGGCGTGCTGAACGCCCTGTCTTGTGGAGAAGAGACGTGCTGGCCGTATCAGGATCAGCACATATTTATCTTAATCGTTAATCAGCAGAATAATCAGTTTTTTCGGGCCGTGAGCCCCCATCTGAAGTTTTTGTTCAATATCGGCGCTGCGGGACGGGCCGGTAATCATGTTCACTGTACGCGGCATGGCATTACCGAAAGTCTCCCGTAATTTTTTCCAGGCTTCTTCATAAGCGCCGACAATGGAGGATCGGTGCAGAACGACCAGATGATTGTCCGGCAGAAAGTTCAGCGTGGTAGGGCTCTGTTCTGATGAGTGCAGCATCAGCGTGCCGGTCTCTGCGATACCGGCAAAGCTAAGGGTCAGGCTGGCGATATCTCCGGCCTGCGCTACTCGCTCGGTACGTATGATCTGCTGTTGCTCCAGCGGGCTCCAGTCCAGTGCTGTCAGCTCTTTATTGCTGGCACTGATCAGTTGTTTCAGACTGTGGCGGGAGAGCCAGTCGGCACAGGCCTGTGGCACCTGATCAATACTGTTGAGTTCGATCAGCTCTGCGACCGCTTCTGTTGCCATCGCTTTAAACAGATCCACCTGTTCAGCAAAGGGAAGTTGAGCCCGCTGTGGAATCAGGTTGTCGGCTCTGGCGGCGAGTCTGTTTTCGACAGTTTGCTGGCGCTGGCTGTCATTTTCGCTGCGATTCAGTCCCCGACGGATGTTGGCAAAAATCTCAGTACGGCTCATGGCTGTGGTGTTTTCTGCGCTCATGGCTGCTCTCCGGCTTTCTGTTGTTCTTTCCAGGCCTGCATAAATGTTTTGCCCTGTGGTGCTGGCATATCACGCCAGTCGGTCCAGCCGCCAGCGAGTGGTAGTTTGCTGATTCGTCCGTTTTTTCCGGCCCAGGTTTTCATAACCCAGCTGGCCATGCGGGTGTATGGCTTATAGAGTGCCGGGCGTTTGGCCAGAAATGCCCAGCCGGCCAGGCCGTAACGGGCTGCTTTGGGTTGCAGGTGTTTTTCGAACTCATCTTCGCGCCAGTGACGCATCAGTTTTGGCAATGGGATTTTAACCGGGCAGACCGATTCACATTTGCCGCAGAATGTCGAGGCATTAGGCAGCATGCCGCCTTTTTCGATACCGATCATCTGTGGTGTCAGTACCGACCCCATCGGGCCAGGGTAAACCCAGCCGTAGCTGTGGCCACCGACCGCGCCATAGACCGGACAGTGGTTCATACAGGCAGAGCAGCGAATGCATCGCAGCATATCCTGAAACTCACTGCCGACCATCTCGCTGCGACCGTTATCGACCAGTACCACATGGAAGTTTTCCGGTCCGTCCTGGTCTCCTTTACGGCGAGGTCCTGTGGACAGGGTGTTATAGACCGAAAATTCCTGGCCGGTAGCTGAGCGCGCCAGCAGTCGCAGGAATAGCGTCATATCCTCAAGAGTGGGCACCACTTTTTCAATTGATGTAACCACGACATGGGTTTTCGGCAGGGTCTGGGTCAGATCACCATTTCCCTCGTTGGTGACAATGATGGTTGACCCGGTTTCTGCAACACAGAAGTTGGCGCCGGTAATGCCCACGTCCGCAGCCACAAATTTTTCCCGCAGCACTTCCCGGGCTTCCTGCATCAGTACTGCCGGATCGCTCGACTTTGGCCGGTGATGGTTGGCGTGGAACGCTTCAGACACATCTTCCAGGTTCAGGTGGATTGCCGGAGCAATAATATGGCTGGGGTGATCGTGACGCAGCTGCAGGATATATTCACCCAGATCGGTTTCAACCGGTTGCACGCCATTCGCTTCGAGAAAATCGTTCAGGCCGATCTCCTCTGTCACCATGGATTTACCTTTGGTGACGGTTTTTGCATCAACCTGTTTACAGATATCGAGAATGATCCGGTTGGCGTCATCGGCGGTTCTGGCCCAGTGAACATGGCCGCCATTTTCGATCACTTTATTTTCGAACTGCTCCAGATAGAGATCCAGATGTTCAAGTATGTGATTCTTCAGGTCGCGGCCCTGATCCCGGAGTTGTTCAAACTCGGGCATCCGGCTGACCGCAATGGCGCGCTTTTCCGGGAAACCGGCTTTCAGGTTGCCCAGTGCTTTTTGCAGGTTAACGTCGGCCAGGGCGTCATGGGCGCGCTGTTTAAAGAACGGGGTATTTATTTGCATCGTCTCGCTCCTTAAAGCTGTTGTGCCAGGCCGTAATCGGCTTCGCCAATGGCGGGTGTGTCGGTCATGCCGGCTAATACTTCAACAATGTGGCGGGCTTCAACCTGTTTGCCTTCGCGTTTTAGTTTGCCGGCCATATTCAGCAGGCAGCCCAGATCACCACCCAGTACAGTATGAGCACCGGTGTTGCTGATGAATTCGGTTTTGTTGGAGACCATCCGGTTGGATATCTCCGGGTATTTAACACAGAATGTGCCGCCGAAACCGCAACAGGTTTCAGCTTCCTCCATCTCTGCGAGTTCAACCCCCTGAACCTGTTGAAGCAGTTGCCGGGGTTGCTGTTTAATGCCCAGCTGTCTCAGGCCAGAGCAGGAGTCGTGATAAGTCACTTTATGGTTAAACTGCAACTGCTGCAGTTGTTCCTGCAGGCTGTCCATGCCGATCACATCGAACAGAAATGAGGTGATTTCAAAACTGCGGCTTTTCAGATCCAGAGCACGCTGGTAATAGCTGTCAGAGGGATCAAATACCTCCGGATAGTAGTGTAGCATTCCGATGCAGGAACCCGACGGCCCCACGACATACTCATAACCATCAAAAGCATCAATGGTCTGGCGGGCGATATCCGCAGTTGTTTTACGATCACCCGAATTGAATGCAGGCTGTCCACAGCAGGTTTGGCGTTCTGGAACTTCTGCTCTGCAACCTGCCTGCTCGAGTAGCTTAACTGTTGCGAAAGCGACAGAGGGACGGAACATATCGGCCAGACAGGTAACAAACAGGCCAACACGTGGGCCGGAGGATAAATTTGGCATTTGTTTTACCGTAGTTATTGTTATCGACCGCAGTGAGCAGGGTCAGAAACGGATTCTGGCTCTGCATTTGCGTCTTATTTTTACATTGATGCTATGCAAGATAGTTAATGAAAGCCGGGAAAGAAATGCTACACTCATAACTGGTCTGACCAAGTGTACGGAAAAGTCCCAGGATTGTTACCCGATGAATCAAAATCTGAGCGAAACTCTGTTACAGCAACTGAAGGAAAGTTTGTACACCGGAGAGCTGTTACCGGGAGGCCAACTGGAGTCGCAGCGGCGGATGTCAGAGTCCCGGGGGGTCTCCCGTTCAACGGTTCGCGAGGCGGTGGGGCAGTTGGAAGCGGAGGGTTATGTCGAGGTTAATCATGGTGGCAAAACCCGGGTTAAAAATTTGCTTGAGCCTTACTTTGATATGCCAGTCGGGGAGGGGAAATCGCTGGGCGACAATCCGGAATTTCAGCGTCAGGTTCTGGATGTCAGGGCGATGCTGGAGGGCGAAGCTGCATTCTATGCGGCGACCCGTGCCACCGATGCTCAGCTCAAAGCGCTGGATGAAGAATACCGCAAGATGCAGCAACGGGGACAGCGGGAAACCACCCTGGAAAAGGCCAAAGAGGATTTGCGTTTTCATATGATGATCGCTGAATCATCCCATCACTTGCTGATTATCAGCTTCAGTCAGCTGTTCTATACCCGCTTCTTTAATGCGATCTATGGGGTGCTGACCCGCACTCTGAAAAAATATGGCCGTTATCCTGATGGTATTCGTTCACAACACAGTGCTATCCATCAGGCGATTATGGTTCGCAATGCTGAAGCTGCACGCACTGCGGCCACTGAACATATCCTCTATACTCGCAGGCATCTGGAAAACGAATGACCGCGTCTGATCTTTAGCTACACTTTTTAGCAGATGAGATTTGCCAGGATGATGTTTAACGGAGGTAGCCTCAGTGCTGAGTGGAATTCGAGCATTACTGCTGGATATCAGTGGTGTTATTTATCAGGGTAGTCAGCGTATTGAAGGGGCGGCTGAAACCATAGCTCAGGCTCGTCAGCAAGGCCTGACTATCCGTTTCCTCACCAACACCGCGAGCAAGTCCTCTGAACAGGTGATTCAGGAACTGCAGGGTATGGGAGTCAGTATGGGGCCGCAGGAGCTGTATACTGCGCCTCAGGCTGCCCACGAACTGATTGTTGAGCGCGGGCTACACCCCTATTGTCTTTTGCCAGATGTTATTGCAGCAAAGTTTGACTGTTATCCACCCGGGCAGGCCGATGCGGTGTTGCTGGGGGATGCCCGTGAGGGGCTCAATTATTCCTCTCTGAATCAGGCATTCCGGTTGTGTCAGTCGGGAGCACCGCTGATCGCTATCGGTATGAATCGCTACTATAAGTCGGATGACGGACTGCAGCTGGATGCCGGGCCCTTTGTTAAAGCGCTGGAGTGGGCGGCAGGAACTGAGGCGATTGTCATGGGTAAGCCGGGCAGGGCATTTTTTCTTCAGGCCGTCGCTTCAACCGGGTGTCAGCCGCATGAGTGTCTGATGGTTGGGGATGATGTCGACGCGGATGTTCTGGGGGCTCAGGATGCCGGGCTGCCTGCGGTGTTAGTTCGTACCGGTAAATACAGGTCTGGGGATGAGAAAAAGTTAGCGTCAGACTCCCGGGTCATCGATAGTCTGGCGAATCTGTTTGACTGATCATACACAACCTTAAATTCACAGTATTGAAATAGCTTTATAGCCATGCATCCGGTAAAATACCGCGCCTTTATGTTGTTACCTGGTTTGTAACAGCGACTAAATTTTAAGTGTGGCCTGTGGTACTGGCCAGCACTGAGCTGAGTAGGAATAGACAATGCCTGTAGTTACCCTTCCTGATGGCAGTAAACGCGAGTTTGCCAATGCCGTTACCGTATTTGATGTTGCCGCTGATATTGGCGCGGGTCTGGCTAAAGTAGCCCTGGCCGGCAGAGTTAATGGTGAGCTGGTGGATACATCCCACACCATTACTGATGACGCTGAGCTGGCCATTATCACCCCCCGTGATGAGGACGGTCTGGAGGTGATTCGTCACTCCTGTGCTCACCTGATGGCGATGGCTGTACAGCAACTGTTTCCAACGGCTCAGGTGACTATCGGTCCGGTTATCGAAGACGGTTTCTACTACGACTTCGCTTATGAGCGTCCGTTTACGCCAGATGATTTGCTGAAGATCGAAGCGAAGATGAAGGAACTGGTAAAAGCTAACTACCCGGTTTCCCGTTCGCTGATGAACCGCGATGAAGCGGTTAAGCTGTTTGAAGAGAAGGGTGAAAAATACAAGGTTGAATTGCTGGAAGCGATTCCAAGTGAACAGGACTTGTCGTTTTACTCCCAGGGCGACTTCATCGATCTGTGTCGTGGTCCTCATGTGCCGTCTACCGGCCATATTAAAGTGTTTAAACTGATGAAGCTGGCCGGTGCTTACTGGCGTGGCGATTCAAATAATGAGATGTTGCAGCGAATCTACGGCACAGCCTGGGGCGATAAGAAAGATCTTAAAGACTATCTGCACCGTCTGGAAGAAGCTGAAAAGCGCGATCACCGTAAACTGGGTAAGCAGCTGAACCTGTTCCACCTCCAGGAAGAAGCTCCGGGTATGGTGTTCTGGCATCCTGATGGCTGGAAACTGTATCAAACCATTGAGCAGTACATGCGCGCTAAGCAGCGTAAGCATGACTATGATGAGATTAAAACGCCACAGGTGGTTGAACGTACCCTGTGGGAGAAATCCGGACACTGGGATAAGTTCTCCGAAGAGATGTTTACCACTCATTCAGAGAGCCGTGATTTCGCGATTAAGCCAATGAACTGCCCATGTCACGTTCAGGTGTTCAATCAGGGACTGCGTTCATACCGTGATTTGCCCCTGCGTCTTGCAGAGTTTGGTTGTTGTCACCGGAATGAACCCTCAGGTGCACTGCATGGTATTATGCGTGTACGTGGTTTTGTTCAGGATGACGCACATATCTTCTGTGCTGAAGATGATATTCAGAATGAAGTGGCTCGCTTTATCGACTTCCTGCACGAAGTTTATGCTGACTTTGGTTTCAGTGAGGTTATTTATAAACTATCAACCCGCCCTGAAAAACGAGTCGGTTCTGATGAGGTTTGGGATAAAGCTGAGAAAGCGCTGGGTGATGCTCTGGATGCTGCGGGCCTTGACTGGGCTGAACTGCCTGGGGAAGGTGCTTTCTACGGGCCTAAAGTAGAGTTCTCGCTGAAAGATTGTCTCGGCCGGATCTGGCAGTGTGGTACAATTCAGGTAGATTTCTCAATGCCGGGACGACTGGGAGCCCAGTTTGTGAACGAATCCGGTGATCGTGAAACACCGGTAATGCTGCATCGTGCTATTCTGGGTTCATTTGAGCGTTTTATCGGTATTCTGATTGAGAACTTTGCCGGTGCTTTGCCAACCTGGCTGGCGCCTAAGCAGGTGGCAATTCTGAATATTACCGATAAACAGGCGGAATATTGTCGCGAACTTGAAGAAAAACTCACAGATCTTGGATTCTTTGCATCTGCGGACTTGAGAAATGAGAAGATCGGCTTTAAAATCCGCGAGCACACAATTCATAAAGTTCCTTATCTGCTGGTAGTCGGCGATAAGGAAGTAGAAACCGGTACTGTGGCAGTACGTACCCGTACCGGTGAAGATCTCGGCACATTGTCGATAGAAGAGTTTTGCGAGCATCTGAAGCAGGATGTTGCTCAGAAAGGCCGCAAAGAATAATTAACAGATTGGAGATATAGCTATCAAGCGAGATAACAGAAGAGGGCGTAATGAGCGGAATAAGCCGCCTATAAATGAGAATATCAGCGCCCGCGAGTGTCGGTTGATTGGTCCAGATGGTACACAGATAGGCGTAGTTCCTATCAAAGACGCCCTAGAGGCGGCACAAGAAGTTGGCCTTGACCTGGTGCAGATTTCTGATTCTGATCCTATCGTCTGTAAGGTGATGGATTACGGTAAGTATCTTTACGAGAAGAAGAAAGAAGCGAATGCTGCGAAGAAGAAGCAAACGCAGATGCAGGTTAAGGAAATAAAGTTCCGTCCTAATACGGAAGATGGGGATTATCAGGTAAAACTACGCAACCTGATACGTTTCCTGGAAGGTGGCGATAAGGCCAAGGTAACCCTGCGTTACCGCGGTCGTGAAATGGCACACCAGGAGCTAGGTATGCAGTTATTACGTCGGGTTGAAGAAGATCTGATTGAGCTGGGTACCGTTGAGCAGCGTCCAAAAATGGAAGGCCGCCAACTGACTATGGTCATTGCTCCGAAAAAGAAAAAGTAGTCTGACATAAGCGTAAAAACCCGCGCTGACTCAGTTTGAGCCAAGTGCGGGTTTTGTTGTTTATCAGGATGAAAGATAATTAACGAATGCGTGGGGATTTAGTAATGCCTAAAATGAAATCTTGCAGCGGTGCTGCGAAACGTTTTAAAAAGACTGCTAATGGCTTTAAGCACAAACAGTCTTACACAAGCCACATCCTGACTAAGAAAACGACTAAGCGTAAGCGTCAGTTGCGTCCAATGCTGCAAGTTGCAGCTGCAGATCAGAAACTGATCCGCCGTATGCTGCCTTACATCTAAGTCGTAGTAACCACAAATTCTAAGTTAGGAAGAAAGAAATATGGCACGTGTAAAACGTGGTGTTATCGCACACCGTCGTCACAAGAAGATCCTGAAAAAAGCTAAAGGTTACTACGGCGCTCGCAGCCGTGTATTCCGTGTAGCTAAACAGGCTGTAATTAAAGCTGGTCAGTATGCATACCGCGACCGTCGTCAGCGTAAGCGTCAGTTCCGCGCGCTGTGGATTGCTCGTATCAACGCTGCTGCCCGCATCAATGGTCTGTCCTACAGCCGCTTTATTGCTGGCCTGAAGAAAGCATCTATCGAGATTGATCGTAAGGTGCTGGCTGATCTGGCTGTTCACGAAGCAAATGTATTTGCTGCTATCGTTGAAAAAGCTAAAGCTGCACTGTAAGACACCTTTACCTATAACAGGGTAATAACTGATCGTTTAATAGGGGAAGGGTGCAAACTCTTCCCCTATTTTTATCTGGAGCGGTAAATGGAAAACATTCAAATCCTGCTTGAGCAAGGCAAGCAGGCTGCAGAACAGGCAATAAGCGCACAGGATCTCGATCAGGTGCGGGTTCAGTATCTGGGTAAGAAAGGTCATCTTACCCAGCTATTGAAAGGTCTGGGCGCACTGAGCGCAGAAGAGCGTCCTCAGGCAGGGGCGAAGATTAATGAAGCGAAACAGGCGCTGCAGGATGTGCTCAATGCACGTAAGGCAACCCTGGAGTCCGCAGCACTGGAAGCTAAGCTGGCTGATGAGACTATTGATGTCACTCTGCCGGGCCGGGGCCAGTCACTGGGTGGTTTGCATCCGGTCACCAAAACCCTGCAGCGAATTGAAGAGTTCTTTGCCCGGATCGGTTACTCCGTGGCTGAGGGGCCCGAGATCGAAGATGATTATCATAACTTCGAAGCGTTGAATATTCCGTCTCATCACCCGGCACGGGCGATGCACGATACTTTCTATTTCAATGCCAATACCCTGCTACGGACCCACACCTCAGGTGTTCAGGTGCGGACCATGGAAAGTCAGCAGCCTCCGATCCGGATTATCTGTCCTGGCCGTGTATATCGCTGCGACTACGACCAGACTCATTCACCGATGTTTCATCAGGTAGAAGGTCTGATTGTTGATAAAGATATCAGCTTTGCTGACCTTAAAGGTACGCTGGAGCAGTTCCTGCGTGAGTTCTTTGAGGAAGATGTCAAAGTACGTTTCCGTCCATCGTACTTCCCGTTTACAGAGCCTTCGATCGAAGTAGATATCGACCGTGGTGATGGTAAGTGGCTGGAAGTTCTGGGCTGCGGCATCGTACATCCGAAAGTGTTTGAATATTCCGGTATTGATCCGGAGCAGTACACCGGTTTTGCCTTCGGTATGGGGGTAGAGCGTCTGGCGATGCTGCGGTATGGCGTTAATGACCTGCGCCTGTTCTTTGAAAACGATCTGCGTTTCCTTGGCCAGTTTAACTAATCAGCCAGTATAACTGATCAGAAACGGACAAAGTCGTTTAAAAGTTGTTAAGAATTTTCGGAAAACAGAATTATGAAATTCAGTGAAAAGTGGTTACGTGAACTGGTAGACCCTGCCACAGATACTCAGGGCATTGCGGATCAGATCACGATGGCCGGTCTTGAGGTCGATGAGATTGCTCCGGTTGCAGGCCAGTTCAGCGGTGTGGTTGTGGGTGAAATTCTCTCTGCTGAGCCTCATCCTAATGCAGACAAGCTGCAGGTATGCCAGGTCACCGATGGCAGCGAAACCTTTCAGGTAGTCTGTGGTGCGCCGAATGCCCGGGGTGGTCTGAAGACCGCCTTTGCTAAAGTGGGTGCGGTGCTGAGTGCGCCGGATGGCAGCGATTTTAAAATCAAAAAAGCGAAACTGCGTCAGGTTGAATCTCACGGTATGCTCTGTGCTGATGACGAGCTGGGCATCTCTGATGATCATGCCGGTATTATGGAGCTGGCTGCTGATGCGCCAGTGGGTACTGATCTGCGTGAATATCTGAATCTCAATGATGCGGTCATTGATGTAGACCTGACCCCTAACCGCGGTGATTGTTTGTCGATTATCGGCCTGGCCCGCGAAGTTGGCGTGCTCAATAAAGCGCCGGTTAGTTTTGTTGAGGCTGATGCTGTCGTTCCGACTATCGACGATACCTTCCCGATTACGCTGGAAGACCCAGAAGGGTGTCCCCGCTATCAGGGACGGGTGATCCGTAATGTGGATATGTCTGCAGAGACGCCGCTGTGGATGGTTGAGAAGCTACGTCGTTGTGGAATACGTTCGATTGATCCGGTAGTTGATGTAACAAACTACGTACTGCTGGAGCTGGGTCAGCCGATGCATGCTTTTGATCTGAGTAAACTCAGTGGCGGCATCGTGGTTCGTAAGGCTACCCCGGGTGAGAAGCTGACGTTGCTGGATGGCAGCGAGACACAACTGAACGACAATACTCTGGTGATTGCGGATAACGAAAAAGCCGTAGCGATGGCGGGGATCTTCGGTGGTGAAGAGACCGGTGTCACCGCTGACTCCAGGGATATCTTCCTGGAATGTGCTTACTTTAATCCAATCAGCATTGCCGGCCGTGCTCGTTCATATGGTCTGCATACTGATGCATCTCACCGCTATGAGCGCGGGGTAGACTGGCAGTTGCAGCGCAAAGCGACTGAGCGGGCGACCCGTTTGTTGCTGGATATCGTTGGTGGTGACGCCGGGCCTGTTATCGAAGCGGTGTCTGAAGAATATCTGCCGACAGCTGCGACTGTGACGCTGCGTCAGAGTAAAGTGAATCAGGTGCTGGCATTTGAGATGCCGGCACAGGAGATCGAAGAGATTCTTACCCGTCTGGGCATGACGGTAGAGCGCAGCGGTGAAGCTGAGTGGTCAGTGGCTATTCCCTCTTATCGGTTTGATATCAGTATCGAAATCGATCTGATCGAAGAGCTGGCGCGGGTGTACGGTTACAATAACCTGCCGGTTAAAGTGCCTACTGCTGAACTGAATATGATCGCTAACGATGAGTCTGAAGTGACGCTTAAGAGTCTGCGGGCTCAGTTAGTGGGTCGCGGTTATCAGGAAGCTGTTACTTACAGCTTTATTGAGAAAGGACTGGCGGCGCAGTTTGATGACAAGCATGAAGCGAAGGCGCTGGCGAACCCTATCTCTGCCGAAATGGCGGTGATGCGCACTACTATCTGGCCTGGGTTGGTTAAAGCGCTGCAGTATAACCAGAACCGTCAGCAATCCCGTATCCGTCTGTTTGAAACTGGTCAGCGTTTTCTGCCAGAAGATGAAGGGCTGATTCAGGAGAACGTGGTGGCCGGTCTTATCTGCGGTCCGCGTCAGTCTGAAGGCTGGAGTGCTGACTCTGCTTCTGTTGATTTTTATGACCTTAAGGGGGATGTTGAGTCTCTGCTGGCGCTGGGTGGTTGTTCAGATCAGTTCAGTTTTGTTGCAGAGCGACATGTGGCACTCCACCCGGGTCAGTCAGCAGCAATTAAGCGTAATGGCGAAACAGTTGGCTACATGGGCGCGCTGCATCCTGAACTGGTCAAAAGTTTAGGTCTTAGCGGTCCGGTATTCCTGTTTGAGATTGTACAGGCGGTTCTGCTGGATGGTGGGCTGCCACGCTTCACCAGTCTGTCTAAGTTCCCTGAGAGTCGTCGCGACCTGGCACTGCTGGTGAGTGAGTCAGTGGCTTATGCCGATATTCGTGCAATTGCGCAGCAGCATGGAGGAGAATTCCTCAAGGCTGTGACCCTGTTTGATGTTTATCAGGGTAAAGGCGTTGAACCTGGTCAAAAAAGCATCGCTCTGGGCTTGACCTGGCAGCATCCTTCGCGCACTCTTAACGATGAAGAGATCAACGAAGTCATTGATTTTGTTGTGTCTGCACTAAAAAATGAGTTTGGTGCTACATTAAGAGTTTAATCGACAGGGGTGATTCTGATGGGCTCTTTGACTAAAGCGGATATGGCTGAGCGCCTGTATGAAGATCTGGGGCTTAACAAACGGGAAGCAAAAGAGATGGTGGAAGCCTTCTTTGATGAGATCCGTATGAGCCTGGCTGAAAATGAGCAGGTAAAGCTCTCAGGGTTTGGTAACTTCGACCTGCGTGATAAACGTGAGCGTCCGGGGCGCAACCCTAAAACCGGAGAAGAGGTGCCGATCTCTGCACGCAGAGTCGTTACTTTCCGTCCGGGGCAGAAACTGAAAGAACGTGTTGAGGCCTATGAAGGAGACTGATCTGGTCTCGGATGATCTGCCTGCTATACCGACAAAGCGCTACTTCACCATTGGTGAAGTAGCGCGTTTGTGTGACCTCAAACCTCATGTTCTGAGGTATTGGGAGCAGGAGTTTGAGCAGATCTCCCCGGTAAAGCGTAGCGGTCGCCGCTATTATCAGCGTCAGGATGTGCTGATTATTCGTCAGATTCAGGGGCTTCTGCATGATCAGGGCTACACCATCAGTGGTGCAAGGCAGTGGCTCAATGGTGATCAGGCGGTTGATGATACCGCCCGGTATAAGCAATTGATTCGGCAAACGATTACTGAACTTGAAGATATTCGTAAGCTGCTGAAATCAGTGAAATAAAGTTGTAAGAAACTTCATAATAGCTCTTTTCAGAAGCCAAGGGTTGGCGTAATATAGCCACCTCTTAAAGAGACTCCGGTCTCACAGTGTCGGGATGTAGCGCAGCCTGGTAGCGCACTTGCATGGGGTGCAAGGGGTCGTGGGTTCAAATCCCGCTATCCCGACCAATTATTTTTCTTTAAAATAAATGTCTTATGAAAAGGGCCCTCGTAGGGTCTTTTTTCGTTTTAGGGCTGGGTACAGGGTAGGTGCAGGAAACTGGTACGGAAGGTTTGATATGGCTTTGGGCTATAACGGATTGCTGTTTCTCTCCTTCTCACTAAATCAGTTGTGTGCCAGAAGCAGGCATTGATGCTCAAGTGGCTAGGATAGGTATTTTGAAGGTTCGGCTCCGATCCTGTTGGTCGGCGGTTCGAATCCGCCTGGTCCTATCAGGCATAAAGAAGCCGCCTTTTTGGCGGTTTCTTTATGTCTGTAGGCGGAGGAAAGCCGCTCGGCTTGAGCCGGGCACTGCATCGAAGCCAGCGATGATGACCCGCAGGGGGTGTGGCGTAGCCACGAATAATCCGTCTGGTCCTACCACTTCCTTTAAGCTATTGCTTCTTCAGAGTTTCTCCTGATTTAAGATATTTGCAGCATCCAGCGAAATTTCAATTGATACAGGACACTGGCACAGGCCAGGTTCAAATCAGTTCTTCACGACTATTGTGGAGTTTGGAAAAGGGATGTACGGCATCTCCTTGGAAACATCCTGACAGCGGCATCTGGCATCACCGAGTCGGTGTGCCTGAAGGTATACGTGATCAGATCGGAAAGTCCATTACTAAATACTCGCTCAATATTCGAGACTTCATCGAGCCAGGCGTCTCTAAGTAACGGGAAGTACGTAGGTTGTTGCTTGGGTTTCGCGGGAGGCTTCGGCTTGCCTCAATGTTGCTAACTCAGCTTCGGTGGTAGCAGGGTCGCCATTTATTAAGTATCACAAAAGTCACAAGAGTCAATATTATCTCATATTGGGTACTTAGTCACAGGATTCCTCAATACTGTGGGGCGAACATGTGCTAATTTTTATTGATACGGGGCTGAGGGGCCGAAAAGCAGGCTCCCGCTATCATACTCTGAAGTAAATGGTGGCACGCTAGCCAACTAATTATTGAAAATAAAAACTATGGCGTTTCTATGATATTGATTATTCAACCTAACAGAGCTGCGTTCATCCCGTTACTAATGCTTACTCTAACGGCTTGTAGTGTGACACCGGAGAGGCTCTCGATCGAGACTGTGGTTCAGTCTGCTGTAAAAAATTTAGATATCATAAAGGAAAATAGCGACAGGACGCTGCCTCCCGTAGACTTGTCATACGCAATCGCCAGATCATTGAGCTTTAATTATGAACGCAAGTTAAAAACGCTGGAGTCGGTTCTTGAAAAGAATCAGCTTGAGATGAGCGTTTATGAGCAGTTGCCGGATATGACTGCGGCTGCTGGCTATACGGTGCGTGACAACTATGCAGCATCTGCAAGTACGACTTTTGATGATGGTGTGCCAGCACCCCTGCCATCTGCTCCTACCTATTCCATATCGCAAGATAAACAGAGTTTGACGAGTAATATTGCGTTTAGCTGGAATATCTTAGACTTCGGCCTGTCCTATGTGAGAGCGAAACAACAGGCCGACAAGTACCTGATAACAAAAGAGCGCGAACGTAAGGTTATACATAATATCAGCAAAGAGGTGCGCTCCGCCTATTATCGTGCTGTTTCGGCTCAGAAACTATTGAGTCGAGTTCAGCCGCTAATGGCGCGAGCCAGTGATGCGCTGCGTGCTTCTCGTCAGATTGAAGAGCTCAGGGCTGAATCACCACTGGAAGCACTTTCTTACCAACGTAACCTGCTAGAGATCGTACGTACCCTTCAAGCGTTGCGCCAGGAACTTTCAACGGCAAAAAATGAACTGGCTAGATTGATGGGCTTGATGCCGGATGAGCGTTTTGTGCTGGTCGAACCTGACGAGGCAGACTATGTTGACCAAGATGTCGCACTCGACTTGCAGTGTATGGAAAAGATGGCGCTACTCTATCGTCCTGAGTTGATGGAAACTCGCTACCGGGAACGTATTTCGGTTGCGGATGCGAAAGCTGCACTGCTGAAGTTGCTTCCAGGTATTTCGTTTAACGCCGGCTATCACTATGACGGTAGTGACTACCTTCTCAATAACGAATGGGCTAGTTATGGTGCACGGGTGAGTTGGAATCTGCTCAACGTGTTCAGTCTGCCGGCGCAGAAGAATATGTCTGAACTGAGACAAAAGCTGGCGAAGGAGCGGACACTGGCCACGTCGATGGCGGTGCTGTCACAGGTTCATATGGCAAACATTAACTTCGCTGAATCACGTGCCAACTACAAAATTGCTGAACAGTACCTTCAGGTGTCAGCGCGCATCGCTGAGCAAACCGATAACGCCAGCAAGCTTCAGAACATTGGTGAACTAAAGCTTATTCGTGAACATTTGAATCAGATACTGGCTGAACTGCGCCGTGATGTGGCCTACGCCACTATGCAGAACTACTACGGTGAGATTTTTACCTCCGTTGGCCTGGAAGTCGTTGGCGAGGAGTACAAAGCGCTGGATGTGAATGAGTTACAGCATAGGGTCTCAACACAGCTTGCGAACTGGAAGTCGAACAACTTTAACGAGGTTCAGTCATGCGATGCCGTACAGCTGTAATCAGCCGGGAGTTCGCCGCTATGTACAGGTTTATTGGGCTGGTGCTGATTCTTGTGTCAGCCCTTAGTGCTAGTCCGACCCTGATGGCGGATACCTCGCTAACCGCACGTGCGGTAATCACTGCTTTGGATAGGGCAACACTGTCGGGTGAACTGGTGTCCAATGTTGTTGCGCTACCGGTTCGAATGGGGGATGCGTTTAAAAAAGGCGAGGCGCTGGTCGAGCTGGATTGTGGCTTTTATAAAGCTCAGCTTAAAAAGAGCAAAGCTGAACTCTCTCTGGCAGAGACTAAGGTTGATAACGCCAAAAAACTCAATGCCCTTCAATCGATCGGTGAGTTTGATCTGGCGGTGGCAAGAGCCGAATTAGGTCGGGTTCGAGCGGATTATGAGCTTGCTCAGCTGAACATAAGACGCTGCACGATTACCGCGCCATTTGATGGCAGAGTGGTTGACCTGCTCATTAACGAGTTTGAGATGGCGGATCAGCAACCTCTGATAGAGATCGTCGGGACGGAACGATATCAAGCTGACATTGTTGTGCCGGCATCCTGGATAAGCTGGATCACTGAGGGTACTGAGTTGCTACTTCACCTGGATGAAACAGGGGTGCAGCTACCTGCTGTAGTAACCCGCCTGAGTCCAGCAGTAGACACGGTGAGTCAGACGCTAAAGCTGGTCGCAAAGTTCAGTTCGGTCGACGGTGTGGTTGCGGGGATGAGCGCGACAGCCTTGTTTGATTCAACGGCGTTGGAACCCGTTTCTGTTCCTGAGTAGCGCGATTTTTTGAATCAGGTTTGGATGGATTTCAGAGCACTTTTTAATTGGAAAGTGGTTCAGTGTAAAAGTTTAAGAGAGAACCCTATTTGATAAGTACACGGTGGTTCGCTCGTTGAGGTAGAAACAATGGCTGATAAAAATACTGTAAGTAAAAATCGTCGTGTATCACATGCACGTCGTAAGCCTATTATCTCGGCTCTTGAACCCAGGGTTCTGCTTGATGGTGCGGCGGTTGTCACTGCGGTTGACACGGTGGTAACCGATGTCGATCAACAGGACCTGAATCAGGATACGCTGACGACTGATACTCAAAGCATCGCGCTAACCGATAGTCAGGACGCGGTGCAGGCTGACACTCAGGACCCATCTCTGGCAATAGACGAATCAGCTTATGCTCCAGTCCCTCTGGTGGCCGGCGATATTATACTGATCTCAAACAGCATCCCCGATTATGACAATCTCGCGGCGACTTTTGGTAATGATTTTCAGGTTGTTGCTATTGATACAGCATCTGATGTCAGGAGTCAGATTGAGGCGATAGCCCCTGTTTCAGGCACTACGCCAAACTACCATGTACTGGCATTAAAAGATTCCGATCAGCTTTTGGTCGGTAGCTACAGCTCTTCAACTGATCTGCTTACTGCTTTGGATGCTAACGCGGGTGATCTGGATGCCCTGGCTGAAGTGGTGCTGGTCGACAACACACAGTACAACGCGGGCAAACACCTTGTTGTTATTGACGAATCGGTCTCCTTTGCCGATGAGATTATTGCCAACCTGTCGCCTGATTGGCAGGTGATCCGTATCAACAGCAGTGAGGATGGTCTGGATCAGCTGCTGGATGCTTTGCAGGGGCAGAGCGAGATCGACTCTATTCACCTGTTCAGTCACGGTAGTGAGGGGCAGATTCAGCTAGGTTCGTTAGTGATCGATAGTGCCAACCTGGCGTCGCTTAGCGATAGGTTAGGTATTTTAGGTAGTTATCTGACGGAATCTGGCGATATATTGATTTATGGCTGTGATGTAAGCTTGGGCTTTCTTGGTCAGCAGTTTGTTGATGATTTGGCTGTTCTCACCGGCGCAGATATCGCTTCGAGTGATGACGCTACAGGTGGTGTTCTCTATGGTGGTGACTGGGATCTGGAGTATCTGACCGGCGCGATCGAAACTGACCCGATTCTTGCGTCCAGCTATGAAGATAGTCTTGGCACCATCACTATGTCGACCGGCCTGGCGAGTGGCTCTGGCACGGTGAATGTCACCCGAAATTCATCGCGCCTATACTGGCAGGCATCCGGAACTAACTTCCTTTACGATTCAAATTACATCTCTGATCCCTGGGTCGACAACTACAGCGATCAGCAAAACGTACCCTATATAGAAACCCAGTGGCGGCGACATACTGTCCACTTCCTCTGGTGGTCCTGGTCATACTCCTATCCGGTATTTATTAATCGGACCGCTTATTTTGGTAGCGGCACTCGCTATGCTACAGAGGAAGTCGTCCTCGAAGAAGATAGTACCTACAATTTCAGCGTTACCACCAACAACACCTATAAGCTCAATGTGTGGGGCGGCGTCGAAGATCTTGGTACAGGGCCTTATACCAGTAATGCTGCGCTCTACAAAGGTAGCTTTGACCCAAATGACCCGCTGAAAAACCTAGTTGCCGCTTCCGAAGATGGCTGGCTAACGAGTACGCAGTATCTCTATCAGGGTGAGCTAGAAAAAGGGACCTATATTGTAGTCACATCTTTCGATGATGGTCAGTTTAATTGGTATCCCGAGAACAACTCCTTTTGGACAAAATTTAATACTTACGCTCAACAGCTGTGGGGTAACTTCACACTTAAGGTTAACAACCTCAACCAAGCGCCCATGTGGACAACCCGCGACCTGAGTGTGAATTTGGATGGGGATGGCATTTTGCGTGCTGCGATTCCCTGGAGTCTGAATGGTGATACGACCGTTTATGATCCTGATAGTGATGCATTTACACTCGACGCGAAGCTGGCTAATGGTAGTGATTTACCTTCGTGGCTCAGCTTCAACCCCAACGATCTGAGTTTTACTGGTAACCCACCGGCTAACACCGGTACTCTCACCGTCCGCTTGTCAGCCACTGATGGTCAATTGACCTCAATCCGTGACTTTACAATCACCTATACCAACGACAACGATCAACCTGAAGTTGTTGCAATCCCTGATCAGACCTGGGATGGCGAAAGAGATTTCAGTTACGCACTCCCCGCGGGCACCTTTACTGACGCTGATCCCAGCACAGATTCCTTTGTATATAGCGCGACTCTGGGTGACGGTTCGGCCCTACCTGCTTGGCTGAGTATCGATAGCAGTACCGGCGAGCTCAGTGGCAACCCACCAGCTAACTACGATTCGTTGACCCTGATTGTGACCGCCGATGATGGCTCAGGTCAGGCGAACGCTACACAGAGCAGCACCTTTACACTAAACCTGGTCAATAGCAACGATATCGGTACGGTTAGCAGTTTTGAGCGAACCTTTGCCGAGGACAGTACCCATAGTTTCAGAGCCGCCGACTTTGTGCTGACCGATACCGATACGCACGCCAGTGATGGAACAACCGGTGGTGTCGGTAAAACGATTCAGATGATTCGTATTCTAGCGCTGCCGGAGCAGGGTACTCTGTGGCTCGACGCTAATGGTGATGGCGTTCTGGACGCTGGCGAGGCGATAGTGGCCAACCAAGAGATCGCCTATGCCGCGCTCAGCCAGTTGCGTTATACACCTAAACAGCACTGGGCCAGTGAGGGTGATGCTGACATCACCGCCAACAGTGATGATAGCTTCGTTTGGGTCGCATCGGATGGCGTTAATTACTCCAGTAACACGGCCACCACTACGCTAAAAGTAACACTAAACAATGATGCCCCAGAGTTAGGTTTTTCAGCCGGTACAGCGCTTAGTGTACGTCCGAATACCAACGATCCTCTCAGTACTCCGATATTGATCGATTCCGGCCTGACCCTGATCGATGCTGATGCTGCCTATACGACCAATGCTAGTTACGACACCATCAAGAGTGTTGTGGTCAGTATTACGGATGGTGTTACCAATGGCTTCCAGTCCGGAGATCTGCTGTCGCTGACATCGGCAGGGGCAACGCTTGCGGCCAGCTACGGCATCAGTGTTAGCTACGATACAGCCACAGGCGTTATGACCCTTAGTGGAGATGCTACCGCGACACAGTATCAGGAGCTGTTACGTACCCTGGAATTCAGTTCCAGCAATACCGATAACGACCATCTGCGCAGCATCGATATCACTCTGCGTACCATCGATATCGGATCGCGCAATGTGGCTACCTTTGATGGTGTAGATGACTATATCGACACCCTGCAGGCTTCCCTGCCGATGCTGATGGATTTTACGGTTTCGGTGTGGGCACGGGCTGATCTCTCCGAGATGACCAGCGGAAATCAATGGACCATGGTGTCGCAGGGTATTCCGGGGGCTGGTAACAACTTCTTCCTTACTTTGGTGGACAACGGTGACGGAACCCATAATCTTCGTCTGGGTGACGCGTGGATCTATACTGCTGCTCAGGGCTTTTCCGTTGATGGTGAATGGCACCAGTACACTGTTACCCGCAGTGGCAATAGTGGAACGCTCTACATTGACGGCGTAAAAGTAGCGACCGGTACCATGGCCGAAACACTGCCGGGTACGGATTTTCGTATTGGTGAAATCTACCGCAAGAGTGATACCCAGGAGTGGGGCGATCATAAGTGGAACGGTTCTCTGAGCGATGTGCGCATCTACGACCGCATCCTCGATCAGGGCGAAATCAATACTTCGCTCGATACCGCGCAGACACTGAACGGTTACGAAGCCAATCTGGTCGCTTGGTATCCGCTGGCAACCGATTTCAACAACCATGCCGCACAAACCAGCTGGGACCTGGGTCGGGATTTCGATCCAATGAACGGTGACGGTATTGATGGGGCGTGGTCACTTGGGGTTATCGAGGGGCAGTCCGGCGATACAGTCCCCACATATGGCACTTTCCAGTCGATGACAGGGGAGCAGAGTAAGGTAAATGTTTACGTTGACCAGATTGTTATTCAAAACCCTGGGCAGTCCTACGGCAGCAGCGCCGACGGCTGGGGCCAGTTCGTTTTTCCGACAAGCCTGAATGGTGATTTCTGGGCCAATACGCCAACGGGAGCAGTGCAGGTTTTAGCGGGATGGAGTAATCCAGCTGCTATACAGTTTACGGCTGAGACTTCTGGTGTATACGCCATAGATGCGCGTTTTTGGGATGCTCACCCCGGTGCCGCGGGCACATCTGCTTCCATATACGAAGTTTACAAGGTCGACAGCTCCGGTAACGGGGTTCTCGTTAGCAACGATAATGAACGCATAACCGACGACAACACCGGTGCCATCAAAGAGCGCGCCTCACTTCACCAGATCGTGCTACAGGCCGGGGAAAAGCTGGTTTTTGTTGTCCATCAGGGGGACGCCAATCAACCGAGTTCCGATGAGATCGCAACCAGTATTCATATCAACCTGCTTGCCACTCAGGTCACCAGCGGTGGTAACAATTACTTCTACAACCTAGAGACCGGCCACTATCTTGGGCTAACCAACACGGCGGTTGCCAACTGGGATGAGGCTAAAACCGGTGCCGAGAGCCAGAACTACAACGGCGAGACAGGTTACCTGTCCAGTGCCATCGACACCACCAGCCTGCAAATTATGCGTGCCCTGATGCAGGATCAAGCCATCGTCGGTGCTTGGATGGGAGGCTATCAACTAGCTGCCGCCACCGATGATGCAACTACGGGGTATGCTGATGGCTGGTTCTGGAACTCGGGTCCAAAAACTGGCACACCCTTTGACGGCAACTGGAGTAGTGGAGAGCCCAATAACAGTAGCGAGGATTACCTCGGTCTGTTCGCTCCTGACGGCAACATTGATTTCAACAACGCCGGCTACAATGATTTTGCTTACGATAACAGCGGCCAAGTGAAAGGTTACTTCGTCGAGTTTGGCGACGCAGCCCTTGACCTGCCCACCGAGCTAACCTCAAACATCAGCATCGACGGCGGCAACGCCATGGTGTTCGTCGATGCCAATACGGTCTACAGTGCCAAAACGGGCCACTACTACAAGCTCGATGGTAGCACTGATTTCAGCAACGCTATATCGGCTTCAGAATCTTCGACTTACAACGATGGCACCACGACATCCAGTGGTTACCTTACACGCATAACCGATGCCGATGAGCTGGCATTAATTTCCCGCTTAACCCAGAACAACAACAGTAACGGTGTATGGGTTGGGACCAGGAATGTCGATACCAACGGCAACGACAGCATCGACTGGCGCTGGGTAGACAGTGCGGGCAATGTCTCAAATTTTGACGGCTCACAGTACTACCAGGAAATAATGACCGCGAATGAGCTGCAGGCGGATGGTTGGGTGCGTGTCTCTTATGATGACTTTTCCCATGGCAATACCGGCTGGCAGACGTTTTTGAACGACAATGGTGAGTTGGGTCGATATGCTTCTTCTCAGGATTGGCTGCTGAAGGACTTTGATCTTAATAATCAGCAGTCTGTCATTACCTTCAAGTTTAACCGTTACGATTCATGGGATAATGAAAACTTTGAAATCAGGCTTCGCTGGGGGAGTGGCAATAACTATCTCGATATTAGCGAACCGTTCGTGTTTTCGACTCAATACACTACGCCGATCACTGGTACGGCAACCCTCAATGGAAAATCAGTAAATTATACGATTACCCCCATCGACAATTACGGCAATTTTGCATATGCAGCGTGGGAGGATCAGAGTTTTGAAATAAAAATTGAGATTCCAGAAAATTTTGCCGATAAACTCTCGTTCTACCACCGTTCAACACTGGATTCAGCTGTTGCCGATGAATCTTATTCACTCGATAATTTTAGTGTTTGGCAAAAACCGGAAGACCATGCGGTTGAAGGGTTTGATAACGGTGTTTACGGTTGGGTAGACGGCAATAGTGGCGGCACTTTTGCCAGTAACGGTACGGTAAATATTACCGATCCCGCTTTCGGCCAGGCGCTGTGGTTTTACGGTGCTCAACCCAGTAAAAACTTCGTTATCAATAATGACGCGACCACAGTAGAGTTTGATTTGTTGGCGCTTGATAGTTGGGATTCTGAAGCTCAATTTTCAACCAACGGTGTAGAAGGTTTTGCTACCTGGATCAACAACCAGCAACTGTTCTTTTTTGATCGGGTTGGTGCAACAAATTACAGTTCTGTCGTTACAGGTTCTGCGACCATTAATGGCGAAACAGTTACCTATACCATTACGCCGAGTAGCGACTACGGCAACTGGGCCGGAAGTCCAGGGAGCGCCCAAGATCAGTCGTTCCATGTCAAAATCGACCTGCCGGTAGATTTTGGCCAGGACTTTAACCTGAAACTGTCTGCGACGCTTGATGAAGGCTCTGCCAATGAGTCGGCTGCGATCGATAACGTTACCGTCTACAAAACAAATATCACCTCCTATGACCAGGTCGATACCTTTGAAAACGGCGATCTCAGTGGTTGGAATGATGCTTCTGACAATACGGGTGTGTTTGGTGGACTGGTCAATATTGCCGGTTGGGGTGACGCCCTCTCTTTTGCAACACGTGATCCGCAGAAGACCTTTTATATTGATAACAAAGCAACCCGGATCGAGTTTGACTTTCTGGCGCTGGATAGCTGGGATAGCGAACACTTCTATACCCAGTTGAATGATGTGACGGTGATCGATTTTGTTCGCAGTGTGAATGTTGAATATATCGATACGGTCAGCGGTTATGCCACGATTGGTGGAAAAACCGTCACCTACACCCTTACACCCAATGATGATTGGGGCACATGGGAAAATAGTAGAAACGCTAATGTTAACGGCTGGGAAAGCCAATCCTTCCATGTGGTGATTGACCTGCCGCAGGATTTTGGTCAATCAGTAGAGCTGAAATTTCTCACCAATCTAAACGAGGGCGTCAATAACGAATCGGCCGCTATCGACAATGTACGGGTTTATAGCATCGAAAATGCTGGCTGGCTTGACCCCAATGGTATTTTAACGACCGACGTCAATAGTGTCAGCGAATATGGTGGGCAGCAATTCAACGGTACTTACCAGCGATTGGATGAGTTTGAATCGATTCAGCTAAGTGAAGGTGGTGTAGGTGCTACCGATGGTTGGAGCGACACCAGCGGTATTGCCAGCGATGGCACCTATATCTACATTTACTACGCCAACTGGAACGGTGGTGGTATTGGTCACATTCACCGTTTCACCACGGCAGGTGAGTTCGTAGACACCTTCGCCGTCGACATGGGAAGCAATTTTAATAACGATCTGGTCTACGCCGACGGATATCTCTACCGTCGTGAGGCTCAGAACACGGCTACCGGTGCAGGCGATGTGCTTTACCGCGTGTCCACCTCTGATTTGACCTCGGTCACGACCATTACCGACAGACCCGAATTTCAAAATTCCGACAACTGGCTCTATGGCAACCTGTTTGCCATGCCCGACGGCCGCCTTGGTACAGTCGGTTTTGTCAACAATGCCCAAAACTATGTCAATGTTCAATTATTTGCTGTCAGCGGTACGACGCTGACGCTGGATGAAGAGATCAGGGTTTACGACCCAACTGGTTGGCTGGATACCGGAACCATAGATTCCCATGGTTTTGCCTCCGATGGCAAATACCTATACATCATGCATGCGCCCTCAGGAGGTTATAAGGTTTATGATCTGACCACCGGCAATGCTGTTCATGATGGTAGCAGCTCACCACTGACCGGTAATGGCATAGACAATGCCACCTTCCTGACCCGTGATCCGATTACCGGTGACTTTTATTGGACCGATATACAGGGCAGCCATATCGGTCATTCACAGTACACCAACTTCGATATCAATTTTACCAATACCGATAACGCCTTTAAGTTTGATGGGGTTGATGATTATCTCGACCTGGGGAATATCAGTGGTATCAGCGATGCTTACACATTGGAAGCGAATATCTATCTGGATGGTGCCAACACCTGGTCACGTATTTTTGACCTGGGCAACGGACAACAAAATGACAACATTCTACTGGCTGTTCAGGGAGCAACCGGGGAATTGGTCTTCCAGCAATACAACGGTACGACTGGTGTTTTAACCGGCAGTGTTAATACTGTTGGCAAGATCCCTCTTGGCCAATGGGTGCATGTTGCTGCTGTCTATGATGGTAATGGCGGAGTCAAACTCTACTTCAATGGTGTCGAGCAGTTAACTGAAACCACCAGCAATTTCGTGGATCCTGTTGTCACTACTCGCACCAGCAGCTTTGCCGGCAAATCCAACTGGTCTATCGACCAATATTTCAATGGTCAGCTCACCGAACTGCGCATCTGGAACGATGCACGCACCCAGAGCGAAATTCAGAACAACATGAATGCCAGCCTGGGCGATGCTGATCTGACCGATGCCAGCCTGCTCGGCTACTGGAACGGCAGCAGTCGCAACACCGATGGTACGGCAACGGACCTGTCAGGAGAGGGACATACCGCCCTGGAAGTGGGTGCCGGTATCATCCACATGGAACAGTATGAATCACTGAACCTCAAGTTTGCCAATGGAAGTAGTTATGATGATAACGACTGGGATATTCAGGGACTGGCAACGGATGGCAACAAGATCTATATCTACTACCCCAATGACTCGGGCACCATCATTGAGCATGATATGAATGGCAACCGTTTGGGTGGGACTGGTGATCATTACCAGATCGATCCAAATGGCTACCTTGGTGGTGTTGAATCAGAAATGGTTTATGTCAACGGTTATATCTATTTTCGTAATAGTAACAACACCGATGGTGCCAGCGACGACAAAATTTATCGTTTTTCACTCGCTGATAATACGATATCCCAGGTTACCCTTCCAGCCACTAACGGATTACTCGATGGTCCTTTCCATTTTGCTGGCTCACTCTTTGCCATGCCCGATGGCAGATTAGGGATACTCAGTACCGTCGACAGCAAAGTACGTCTGTTCGATCTAAGCAGTGATGGTTTAAGCCTTAGTTTCAGTGAAGATATCAATCTGAATGAGGACTGGAGCTGGCTGAACAACTACCATGGTGCCACCAGTGATGGGCGTTATCTATACGTACTACGTGATCGTGCCGCCGGTGATTGGGACTATCGGGTCTATGATCTGCTGACAGGCAGCTTGGCATTCGATGGCACGCCGTATACTTTTTTTAGAAGTGGTCTGAATAATTCATCCTACATGGCCTATGACCCGATTTCAGAAAGTATCTATTTTGCTGATTATAATGGTAGTCATATCGCGCGTGCCAGAGCACCCATTGCGGCTGATGCAACCCATCAGTATGTAACAGAATATGGTGCTGAGGGTACGACATTGGCGGCACCGCTGCTGACCACAGAAACGAGTATCCTGCCAGATAAGTATGTTTCAGCCTCAAGAACTCTAGTGGTACGTGTGGGTAATACAGAGCCTTCAGTTTCGGACTGGGCGGCATCAGTTGACGAGGACCATACGCTCTCGTTCACTGCCTCTGAGTTTAACAATGCATTCAGCGACCCTGAACTCGATAGCCTCTACAGCATTACCCTGACGTCATTGCCTGATGCCGGAGCAGGGACGCTTAAGCTCAGTGGTATCGTTGTTTCTGTCAACGACACCATCGCCAGTGGCGACCTGTCCAAACTGACCTTTGAGCCCGTTGCCGACTATAGCGGCTCAGTCAGTTTTACCTACACAGCCAGCGACGGTTATTTGAGCTCGGGTACTTCAACCGTTACTTTGACAATCAATGCGTTCAACGACGCGCCAATACTAGACGCCACAGCTTCACCAGTGTTAACAGGCATCGATGAGGATATAGCCGACCTGAGCAACACTGGCACAACCGTGGCTGACATTGTGGTGGATAGCTCCATTACAGAAGTGGCAAACGATAACAGTGTTGTCGAAGCGATTGCAGTCACCAGTGTCAACAACACCTATGGTGTCTGGCAATACAAGATCGGTGCCGGAAGCTGGACGAATTTCTCTGACATCACCGGCAGTGATGTTAACCTTGGCAGTGCTGCACTGCTGCTGGACAGTACTGATCTGGTGCGTTTTATACCCAATAGCAACTATAACGGCACAGCCAGCTTTACTTTCCGTGCCTGGGATAAAACGTCCGGCAGCGCTGGTGGCACCACCGACCCCTATGCCATCGGTGGCAACACCACCGTCAGTGCTGCTGAAGCGACTGCTACCCTCAGCATCAACCCAATGAACGATGAGCCATCGACGGCGAATAAAACCATCACTCTGGATGAGGACAGCAGTTATACCTTTACTGCAGGCGATTTCGCTTTCAGTGATATAGATAGCGGTGCGGCGTTGAACTCGATCACAGTGACGCTGCTGCCTGCGGCGGGGAGTCTCACCTGGAATAACGGCAGTAGCGATGTTGCGGTAACCGCGGGGCAGGTGATCAGCAAGGCTGATATCGACGCCGGCAAACTGAAGTTTACACCGGCTGCCGACGCCTTTGGTTCTGCTTATGCGACCCTGGACTTTACCGTCAGCGACGGTACTGACAGCTCGGTGGCAGCGACGTTAACCTTGGATGTCACCGACACCAACGATGCGCCTACCGATATTGCCTGGTTAACCGGTGGCAGTGTCACCGAAAATAGTGAAGCGGGCACTACGGTTGGTAAGCTGACCGGTACCGACCCGAATACGGGGGATACGCTTCGCTATCAGCGTGTCAGCAACACCAATTTCACGATTTCACCCGATGGTACGGTGAAGGTCTCTGACCTTGCCGCCACACTTGATTATGAAATAACGCCTACTCAGGTGATGCGCGTTCGGGTAACCGATTCCGGTGGTCTCACCTACGAAGAAGATATCACCATTACCCTGACCGACGTGGTGGAAAGCGCACCTTCAGTTCAGACAAACTCGATCTATATCACCCCCGGTCAAACCATTCAGGTGACTGAAAGTTACCTTACCGCATCGGATATCCAGCAGACCGATGCTGAACTGGTATATACCGTTAAATCCAGTATCAGTGGCGGTACCTTCTTTATCGACAGTAACGGCAACGGATCTCTGGATGAAGGTGAAGAGCTCGGCGTACCCTCAGACTTCAATCCAGATCTCACCAGTACATTTACCCACCAGGATGTCGTTGATGGCAAGCTGTATTTTAGCAAGGACAGCAGCCAGGACACGGCGCGCATGTCTCTGGAGCTCAGTGATGGGACTAACAACGTAAATACCACACTGCTGGCAATTGCCAGCAACAGACCGGAGGTATCACCGGTTGATGATCAGCAGTGGAGCACCAGTGGTGCCCAGTCATTCAGACTACCCGGCAGCAGCTTTACCGATGCCGACCTGGATATTCTGACTCTGACTACCAGCACCTTGCCATCCTGGTTGAGTTTTGATGCGGCCACCTGGACGTTCAGCGGCACGCCAACAGGCAGTGAAGCGGTGGATGGCAATTTCATCGACATTACCGTTACGGCTACTGATGGCCGAACTGAGGCTGTGAGCGATACTTTCCGTATCATCTTTAACGATACGGTAACCAAACCCTCCGTTGTAACGCCGATTGATAACCAGACCTTTGATGGTGCCGGCACTCAATCTTACACCTTCGATGCAACCGGCGTGTTCAGCGCTCAGAGCGGTCACCCGATCACGGGCTATACGGCAACGCTTGCAGACGGCTCGGCCCTGCCGTCATGGCTGATCTTTGATGCAAGTACTCCGTCCAGCAGCAGCCTCAGTGGTAACCCGCCAGCGGATGCCGCACCAGGACCCTACTGGATTAAATTGACCGCCAATACCGATGCGGGGGGATCTTCCAGCACCCTGTTCAGACTGTCAGTATTTAACTCAAATGATATTCCAACGGCAACGGCTCTCTTGGATCAGACGATTACAAATGCCGACCCGTACACTTTCACGGTGAACCTGAGCAATTTCAGTGATGGCGACAACGACAGCATTATGCTCAGCGCGCAGGGTGCGACCGGTAGTACTGGGCTGGATACGGTTGAACTGCCAAGTTGGATCAATTATGAAACAGACGGCAACGGGAACCTTATTTTTAGCGCGACTGCACCCGCCGGTACAGGTAGCCAAACGGTACGCATCTTTGCTGAAGATGGTCAGGGTGGCCAGGTTTACACAGATTTCGATATCCATTACTCAGGGGGTGTAAACAAGGCACCTTCAGTAATGACCAGTCGTGGTATTTCCACAATGGATAGCTCGGACCAACTGAGTACGTCAACAGTCCAGCGTCTGGAGCTGCTGAGTGTCCGTCAGGGGGATACGGTCAAGATATCCAATAACTATCTTCGCGAAGCGGACCCTGATGATGATGGCGTGGATCTCACCTATACGCTTACCAGCCTACCTTCGTATGGCCAGATGTGGCTTGATAGCGACAATGATGGATTGCTCAGTGGAAGTGAAACTACGCTAGCGGTGGGAGATACCTTTACCCAGGCCGATATAGATAACGGTTTGCTCCTGTATCGCAACACAGATACATCGACTGCTGTGGGAGATAACCCTCCGGACGATCGTTTTACATTTAATCTTAAAGATGGTCTTGAGGATGGTGTATCCGAGCTTGTTGGCGCCACGCTTGATATTCAGGTAACCAGTCGACCAACTTTACCAACACTGGTGTCAGTGTTGCGCTACAACCCCGGTAGCGACATCACCAGCGCAGATTCTCTGCAGTTTAAGCTTATTTTTAGCGAGTCGGTTCGAGGGGTTGATACGAGCGATTTTGCGCTAACCGGAAGTCTGAAAGATAGTGGTCTGATTGAGTCTGTCAGTGTCATCGATAGCCGAACCTATGTCGTTACCGTCGCAGGAAGTGGAATCGCAGATGCAACGGGTACACTCGGTTTGTCTCTGGCGGCATCACCTACGATTACGAATGCATCGCGGGATACCGATATCAGTACCAGCCAGCTGACGGCAACCGAGAGTGACGAATCGTATACGCTGGATAACACACCACCTAACGCAGTGCTGAGTACCAATGCAGACTGGCATGACGGGTCAGGTGCTTTCTATGCTTATATCGACTTTGATGAGGCGGTCTATGGTTTCACCATCGAAGATCTCAGTGCGACCAACGCAACGCTGTCAGGCTTGGAGCGCGTCACTACGGATCCAAACTTTGATCCTGATAATCTGCCGCGTGATTACGATCCAACGAATCCTGTTGAAGCCGAGGGTAATCGTTACCGTGTGCTGGTGACCCCAGACGGTACGCTGGCTAGCATTTCAATCGATCTCGCTGCAGCTACCTCAACTGATTTGGCCGGCAACAGTAATACAGCTGCGACGCAATTGGTAATTCCAGATAATACCCCGATCGACCTGAGTAGTGATCTTGACTGGATAGCACTGCTGAGCGGCGACCAATATGATTATTACGATGATACTCAGGCCAAGTCGGACGGTGTGGATCTTGTTGGTAACGCAAACAATCCTTTGCTTTATACGCAATATAATCAGGCGACAGATGAAATTGCATTCCGTGTCAGAATGGAATCGGAAGGGGGGAAAGGAACCTTCTACCTGATAGGTATTACCGATGATCCTGATGCCGGAGCGATCGACTTCTTTGTCGGTGTATTCGTGCCATCTAATGGCAGTACTCCGGAAGTTAAATTCTATGAAGCGGGTAACGGGACGAATATCTCGCCGAGTACCACATCGTTCAACTCAAAATCTGCGGAATCTGCAGCGGGTCAATCTGTACTGATCTCATCTACCGGGAGTGACCTGGACAGCAACGGCAGCAATGATGGTTTTGTCAGCTTCAAGTTTGACGCGCAAGCACTGGTAAGCTTTGCAAATGGAGCCGGTGGACTGAGTGATTATACGATCGACAGCTCACTGGGTTTCGTGATTGTGACTGCGACTCAAACCAACAGTATCAATGGTGATATCGGCGGTGTCGATGGTATTACCGATCAGCCATGGGACTTTACGCCAGTTGTACTCAACAACACCAATCCGACAGCGGCCGATGCATCAGCCAGTATCGCAGAAAATAGCGAACGTGTATTTGCAACCGCAGATTTCAATTTTAGTGATGTTGATAGCGGTGATAGCTTAAGCGCGGTCACTATTGCCAGTTTGCCAACCAGCGGTACGCTGATGTTCTATGATGGTGGCAGTTGGATAGCAGCCACTATCGGACAGGTGGTGGATGCGGCTGATATTAGTTCAGGCCACCTGAAATATATCCCCGACACGAATTACAACGGTACAGATACCTGGGCGTTCAAGGTTTCTGATGGCAAGGGTATCAGTACCGATAGCTACGATTTTGTTATCAGCGTAACCGCGGTTAATGATGCACCTGAGATTCTGAATCTTAACGGTGATATTGCCTATTGGAGCACTAATAACGTCGCAGCGATTATCGACCCATTCACCTATGCCACAGTGGCGGATATCGATTCTGCTGATTTTGATGGCGGTGCTCTGTCGATCACCTTTAATGACGGCCTGGCGTCAGAGAATCAACTGAGTGTTGTTGATTACGGACTGATCAGCCTGTCAGGGACAGATATCTCATACGATGGAACGGTATTCGGTACGGTCGACTCCTCCTTTAATGGCGTATATGACAGTACGACTAATGCATCAACGGCTTTGGTGATCAATTTTGATGCAGATGCGACACCAACAGCGGTATCGGCGCTGCTACAGGCGCTGCGTTACACCTACGTGGGCGCAGATGCTATTTCCGATATTCGCACAGTCGATGTTGTGCTCACCGATGGCGATGGTGGTACATCTGGTACCTCAACAGTCACCTTAGTGGGACCACCTGTTTACCAGTACGATGAGGTCTACCCTGAGTACGGTTTTGAAGACACTCAATTACCCTTTACGGCGGCAGATTTTGGTATTTCCAGCGGCGATACGGTTGAGATCACCTATTTCGGTACCAATACCGGTATCTGGACATATGGCTCGGGCATTGCGTTAAATGTGGGTGATCAGGTCACCTCTGCACAGTTCGATACACTGAAATTCACCCCGCTGGCTGACGACTTTGGCGATGGCATCAATAGCCTTAGCTTCAAGTTTGTTGGCACAGCCAATACTACCGGTTATGACAGCAGCGGAATGTCGCTGATCGAGCCTACGATTATCATCAATTTGCAGCCGGTGAACGACGCGCCCGTTGTTGATTTAAACGGAGCGGCGGCTGGTGTTGACTTCAGCGCTAGTTGGACAGAGCTGAATGGTATTGAGAGTGCCTCGCGCACAGTCGCCTTGGCGGCGGACAGCAGTATAAGTTTGTCTGATGTGGACGATACTCGTTTTGCCAACCTGGTATTGAAGGCAAATGTTTACGCTGGCGACAGGCTGGTCGTAGGCAGCGACTTACTTGATGTGTCTGTGAGCGCATCGGGAACTGTTACAGTGGCTGGTAACAGTTTTGATTACACGGTTACCAGTGATGGTTCCTCAGCACGTATAGTGTTCTCAGCTTCGCCGGAACAAAGTGTCAGTAGCTACGAAATGCTGCTTGATGCATTGGCGTTTACGCACCTCAGCAGTACACCGGATACTACTCAGCGCGTCTACCAGATCAGCGTTAACGACGGCGTTTTGGACAGTGCTATCGCCACTACTCGCATTGCTGTAAGTGCGGTGAACGACACACCAATTCTCCGCGAAGTCAGTGCTCTTGTCGGCTACGACTGGGGACAGGATACGCCAACGATTCTGTCCCCGGCGATAGAACTGGAAGATCTCGACGGTACTGTGACTTCGGTAACTCTGAATATTGCTGATGGTCTGGCGGGAGATCGCCTGAACTATACCAGCACGGCCAATGTTACTGGTGAGTGGGATGCCAGCAATCGCACGCTGACACTGACCAATACAGGTACAACAGAAGACTTGCAGTCAGCGCTTCGCACAGTGACCTTCAGCAGTACGGTTAACAGCAATGGCACGATTCACGTAGACCTGGTGGCGACCGACAACGAGGGTGGCAGTACGCTGATAGCGACAACGGCAATCAGCCTATACAACAACAGTCCTGTTATTGATTTGCAATCGGGATCAGATACCGGCGTCTCTAGCACCGATAATTATACCTCAGACAATACACCCACCTTTGATGTTAAGGTACCGAGTGACGCCCAGGTCGGCGATACGCTGACGCTCTATTCTGCTGATGGCACGCTACTGGCTCAGGTGACTTTAGCTGACGATGATTTGAATGGCTCCGTAGCGATGACTACGTCGACATTGAGCGAAGGTAAACAAGCCATTATCGCTAAACTCGATCGTACAGGGGCTTCGGCTTCAATCGACCTGCTTGTGGATACGGTGACGCCGGTATTTGCCGACCAGAGTCACGATTACCTGGAAAACCGCAACGCCGGCGAGACGCTTGCCACCCTTGTGGCAAATGATGGTGCTCACACCAGCGATACCTCTGGTGTTGTCAGTTACACCATTACCGACGGTGACTCTAATAGCTGGTTTACTATTGACGCTGATGGAAAGGTCAGCCTGACCGCGGCTGGCGAGGCAGCGGCTGCAAACGATTATGAAACTGTCTCTAATCAGTTTGTATTGACCGTTGACGCTGACGATGCTGCCGGGAATACCACAACGGCCACCCTGACGCTCAATCTGGTTAACGCAGATGAAAGCGTGCCAACGATCACTGCTCAATCGCACAGCTACTCTGAAGCTCAAAGCGTCGACACTGAAGTCGCAACAGTCTCCGCGAGCGACGATGTTGGCGTTGTCAGCTATGCGTTCAAGCACAGTGACAACACCTATAGCACTATCTCGGAAGACGGCTACTACAGTATTGATAGCAGTGGCAAGATCCGCCTGACAGTTGCAGGCCTTAATGGCGCTGCTAACGATTACGAAACCGGAGCTAATTCGTTTGCGTATACCGTGCGGGCTACGGACGCGGCGGAGCGATCTAGCGAAGCGCTGGTCACACTGGATGTTACTAATATCAACGAGGCACCGCAGGTTATTCGCAGCGGTAGTCATTCAGTGAATTTCAGCGAAGGTGGCGACTCCGTTGCGTTAGCACCGACGATGATCGTAACCGATCAGGACAATGCCACATTGGCGTCAGCAACAATCGCGATAAATACATCTTATCTGGAAAACTACGATCTGCTCGCGTTTATCAATGATGGCTCGAGCATGGGCAATATCAGCGGTTCGTTCAATACGGCCACCGGTGAGCTGACCCTGACATCTTCGGGCGCTACGGCGAGTCTGAGCGAATGGCAGAACGCCCTGCGCGCAGTGACCTTCACTACCAGCAGTGTAGAGCCTGGCGCGGCCCGTACTATCAGCTGGAATGTTAACGATGGGGAAACGACAGCCGCACCGAATAATCTGGATAGCGGGACGGTTTACACCTCGGTCATTATTGAGCAGAAATATACCGAACAAGAGTCGGCGTTTAGCCCAGTTGTGTCGGTCAACTTTACCAATACTACTGGCGGCAATAGTGACCTTAGCGAAAAGAGTTTTGCTGACGGCGGTACGCTGACGTTCTCAATTGGATCGCCCACTGCATCTGAAACCCTTGCACTGACCACAGAAACTGCCGCGCTCACTGGTGCTGGTGTTGTCAGTGTTGTCGGTAGCGATGTCTATGTTGGTGATGGCAGTACAGCGACAGTCATTGCCACGGTTGCGGGAGGTACGTCTGGCAGCGATCTGGTGGTAACGGCCAATGCTGATTTCGATAGTCAGGGTATTGCCGGTTATCTGCTGATGCAGGATATCGCCAAACTGGTGACCTATCACAATAGCAGCGACCTCAGTGCCACTAACAACAGTTTTGTTAAGACGCTAACAGTAATGGCAACGGCAACAGACGCCTCAGCATCCAGCTTCGATCAGACCATTACAATTGTCGAAGTCAACGACGCGGTTACGCTAACGGCCCCTGCCGCGATCAGTTATACCGATACCGCAGCAGACGACACGTTCCAGGTTAATGGCGATGGAAGTGTGTTAGTCCTGTCCGCATCGGATCCGGACAGTGCTACAACCACGGCCTTCGGGATCTCCGGCGGCATCGACAAAGGTGATGGCACGATTTATAAAGCAGGCACCTATGGAACGCTGACGCTTAATACCACAACGGGTGCCTATAGCTTTATCCCTGATGATGACGCGATTAACGCATTAAGCAGTCCAGCGAACGAAACCTTTACGGTTACCGCGAGCGATGGCAGCGGTTCCACCGACAGCCAGACCTTGACCATCAGTATCATCGCTGCGGCCAATGATGCCCCTCTGATCAGTATTGAAACCGGTGATACAGCTGTCTCCTCGTTGGAAGAAGCCGCAACTGAGACATTGACGACAAGCGGCACGTTAAGTGTTGCCGATCTTGATCTGACGGATACGGTTTCAGTGAGTAAAGTCAGCGTCGTTGCAAGCGGGACGACCGCAGGGCTGGGGTCAGACAATGCCTCCTTGTTGGCCATGTTAACGCTGGATGCGGGAGATGTTATAGCGAATAACACCACGTCGGGTGATATCAACTGGTCGTTTGATTCCGGCACTGAGTATTTTGATTATCTCGCCGGCACTGAATCATTAGTGCTGACCTATAGAATTAAAGCGACCGACAGCGCGACGAATGACTCAGTTGAACAGACGATTGTGATCACCATCAATGGCGCGAGTAGCGCGCCTTTCATTAGTGGTGGTCCGGATGTGGCGAACCTCAGCGAAACAGATGGAGTGTTAACGAGTGGTGGATCGTTAACGATAACGGATACGGATGTGTCGGAAACAGTCAGTGTCAGCGCTGGATTAGTAGTTTCGGGAACGAGTAATCGATCGGATACCTCAGCACCTGATGATGCAGCGCTATTGGCGATGTTCAATGTTAGCAGTACGCCAACGCAAATTATTGACGGATCAAATACCACGGCCACATTGAATTGGGTCTTTAACTCAGGCTCTGACTACTTTGACTATCTGGCAGACGGTGAAACTCTGATACTTACCTATACGGTGACCGCGACAGATAGTGCTGCCAGCCCGCTTTCAGATACAGAGACAGTCACTATTACGATCACTGGCACCAGCGATGCGCCGGTTATCTCTCTGGATACCGGTGACAGTAACAGTACCGACTTGTTCGAAAACGCAAGCAGTCCACTGGTGGCGACTGATACGCTAACAGTGACCGATGTCGATACGACCGACATCGTTTCCGCCAGCGTAGCCCTCGCTTCAAGTAACACCGGTACCAGCAGTCGCACGAACCCGGCGGCGCCGAGTGACGCCGAACTGCTGGCGATGTTTAGTGTTTCTCCAACCGCGGTTCTTGATGGGGTGACTAACAGCGGATCGTTAACCTGGAGCTTCAATGCTGTCGGCGAGACGTTTGACTATCTGGCCACAGGTGAAACGCTGATTGTGGAATACACGGTGACCGTTACTGATGACAACGGCACGCCACTTTCGGACAGTGAAACGGTGACCCTCACAATTACCGGGGCGAATGATACGCCGACGCTGTCAGCCAGCCGAACGGCTGTAAGTTATATCGACACAACTGACGATGATACTTTCTATGATGTCACCGGTGTTCTGACCAGCAGCGATGTGGATACTGCGGACACATTGACCTACGGTATCGATACACCCGATGGAACAACAGTTGTTCGTGCCGGTTACGATGTCAGCAAAACCGGTACGTACGGGACACTGTTCCTTAATAGCACCACGGGTGCCTATCGGTTTGTCGCAGACGATGCGGCAGTCGAGAGTCTCTCTGCAGATATCAGCGAAACCTATACCCTGACCGTTAGCGATGGTCATTCCGGTACGGCTACACAAACATTCACAGTCAACCTGACTGGCGCCAATGATACGCCGGTGGTTTCCGGTACCTTTACTGGTGCGGTGACTGAGGGTGATAGTGGCGATACGGAAACAGCCTCGGGTGTAATTTCCATCAGTGATCGAGATGCATCTGTTTCATTTGCCGATGTTGCCAGTACTACAGGTACTAACGGTTACGGTGATTTCGTTCTGAGCAGTGGCGTCTGGACCTACACACTGAACCAGTCAGCATCAGGTGTTCAAGAGCTGGATGCCGGTGACCAACTGACAGATACCTATACGTTTACCGCGACAGATGGTACTCAGCAGCAGGTCATCATTACGCTAACGGGTACCAATGACGCACCGACGCTTTCAGCTATTACGGCTATCAGTTTTACCGATACTAATGGCGCCGACAGCTTCCTGACTAACGCTGATGGAAATACGAGATCCCTTGTTGGCAACGATGTTGATGCGGACGACACGGCGAGTTATTCGATTTTCGGTCAGGAAACCAATACTGACGTTAACGCTGGCAGTTACGATGTCAGAAAAGAGGGTAGCTTCGGCGTACTCTATCTGAACTCTACGACTGGGGCTTATAGTTATGAGCCCAATGCCGCCGCAATTGAAGCAGCGACGGGTTCAAGCAGCGAAACGTTTACCCTGAAAATTACTGACAGTGGCAGCGCTTCATCCAGTCAGATACTGACAATTATTGTCACAGGTGCTAACGATACACCGGCGATAACCCTGGGTGCCGGAGATTCTGACGCGTCTACTCTGTCGGAAAGCAACGGTACGCTGACGGCGACCGGTACCGTGACGGTGAGTGATGTAGATGTTCTCCAAACCGTAACCTCAACTGTTACGGGCGTATTGGCAAGTGGTGATACAAGCGGTTCATACGCCACAGCCCTTGCGGATATGTTGACGCTATCAACCGCTACCATTCTCGATAGCGAGGAAATTACTGACAGTCTGACATGGAGCTTCAATTCAGGTAGCGAGTACTTTGACTACCTTCGCGCGGGTCAGCAACTGGTGCTGACCTATACGGTTCAAGTGAGCGATGACGACGGTACGCCGCTGAGTGATACTCAAACCATTGTCGTCACTGTTGATGGAACCAATGACAAGCCAGTGATTTCAGTGAGCGGTGGCGATAGCGACAGCGCAAATCTCACCGAAAATGCCGCCAGTCCGCTAACCGCCACAGGAACCCTGAGTATTGATGATGTCGATGTTGCCGATACGATTACCGTCGTCACTAACGCGGTAACGGTGGGCGGCACAGTGTCTGGCTCCGCAGTACCGTCTAATGCTGCATTGTTGGCGATGATGACACCGACGATAGCCACACCATCCACGGTAATTGGCGACACGGTCACGAGTGGTTCGGTCGCCTGGAGTTTTGATTCAGGCAGCGAAACCTTCGATTTTATCGGCGCTGGCGAAACCTTGATTCTGACTTACGCGATACAGGCGAAAGATGACGCCAATCCGTCACAGCTATCGACTCACAACGTGACTGTCACAATTACAGGCATCAATGATGCGCCAGTCATCAGCTATGAATCGACAGATCTGCTGCCGGAAGAGGCCGGGGATTCTATAGCGGATGCCATTCAGGGCTTTATCGCCTCCGGTGATCCGTCGAATATGACAGCTACGGGCACGCTGAGTTTCACCGATGTTGATGCCTCGGACCGCCCGACAGCTTCAGTAGATACCGTTAATTACAGTGACAGCAGTATTACCGGACTGAATCGTGATAGCTCTGTGCTGACTTTGAGCGATGCGCAGAAACTGGCTATCTACAACGCTTTTTCGGTGTCAGAGCCTGCATCAAACAGCAATGATGGAACGATCAACTGGCTCTATTCTGTCAGCCAGTCAGATATTGATTTCCTCGGTTCTGGCCAGAAGGTGACGGCACTCTTTACTATCATCCTGGATGACGGCAATGGTAATACCGATACTCAGGCGGTGACGGTTACTATTCTCGGACGGAACAACGCGCCAACCATTACCGTTGAGAGTGGCGACAGTAGTGTGGCAGCGATTGTAGAGCCCTCTGGCGATACTTCGCTGACTGTATCGGATACCCTGACCGTCTCGGACACAAATATTTCAGATACTGTTGTCGCTGAGGTGATCAGCGGCACTTTCAGTTATCGCGATGGTACTGCCCAGACGATGACGGGAACTCAATTGGGCTGGTTGACGTTGGGTACCGACGCATCACCCTGGTCGATACTGGATAATGCCACTGACTCGGCGCAAATGACCTGGACGTTTAACTCCGATTCTGAGTATTTTCACGATCTTGCCGAGGGTGAAACAGTCATTTTGACCTATCTTGTGCGGATCACTGATGACGCACCGGACGGTGCCGAACTGAGTGCAGAAAAAGCCATCACTGTAACCATAACCGGTATTAACAATGCACCGGTTATTACCAATGGCCCGGACGTTATTGAACTTGACGAGACCAATGCAGCGCTGACCAGCAATGGCTCGCTCACTGTTTCTGATGCCGATCTGACCGACGTTGTGACCAGCGCCAGAACGTTAGTCGTTAGTGGTACCAGCAACCGAAGTGATTCTGCGGCGCCAACGGATGCCGAATTGCTGGCAATGTTTAGCATTACGCCAGAAGCGACGCTTAGCGATACGCAAACGAGTAATATTCTGAGCTGGTCTTTTGACTCGGAAAGCGAGACTTTTGACTATCTCGCTAAAGGCGAAACGCTGCTACTTACCTATACGGTGACTTCAACAGACGACAATACCACCCCGTCTAGTGCGACCTCGACTGTGACAATTACCATTACCGGCACAGACGATCGCCCTGTGATTACGCAGGGGCCGGATAGCGTGAATCTAACTGAAACCAATAACGGATTGAGTGCCACGGGATCGCTGGTTGTTTCGGACGTCGATACAGCGGACAGTGTGGTCATCACGCGTTCTCTGACATCGGTTGCTGGCAGCAGTGACCGCACAGACCCTGCTGCCCCCAGCAATGAGAAACTGTTGAGCTATTTGACGGTTTCGCCAGGTGCTCTGATCGACGGTACACAAACCCAGGCAACGCTGAACTGGGCGTTTGACTCCCTGGGCCAGGCGTTTAACTATCTGTCTGATAGTGAGACTCTGATCCTCACTTACACGGTCACCGCGACGGATGACTCCGATGGACTGGTTGCAACGGAAACCATTACCGTCACAATTACCGGCAGCAATGATGCGCCGACGATTATAGTTGGCAGTTCAGATACTGATACCGCAGCGCTTACCGAAGCGAATACAAAACTTGCCAGTGGTGGCTCGCTAAGTGTTACAGACATCGATACGCGGGATACCGTCGCGGTATTTGTTGTTTCAGTAACGGAGAGTGGCGTTACCGCCGGCCTCCCGAGTGACAACACTGCGCTGCTGAATATGTTGTCAGTGGACGCCACAAACATTATCGCTAACAATGCGACATCGGGCGTGATCAACTGGCAGTTTGATTCAGCCACAGAGCTCTTTGATTATCTTGCGGTGGGTGAACAGCTCAGCCTCAGCTATATCGTGCGTGCGACCGATAGCAGTGGTGGTGTAGTTGATAAGTCAGTTACCGTCTCCATTGAGGGGAGTAATGATGTACCGACACTTACAGTTGTTGCCGCTAATGGTGTTACTGAACTAGCAGACGCGAGTGCACAAGTTCTGAGTCAAACTGGCGCGGTGACCTTTAGTGATCTTGACGCCAGTGATACGGTGACTCTGACCTACTCAAGTGATGAAAATATCTACTGGTCTGGTGGTGTTCTTGATAATGCCTTGAAAGCTAACCTGATTGGTGGATTCAGCCTGTCCGCAGTCAATGTGCCCGCTACAGGCTCTGTTGACTGGAGTTATGACCTGGCGGCTACGGATTTGGATTTTCTGGCAGATGGCGAAACGATAACCTTTAGTTATACGGTATTGTTAACGGAGAGTCAGGGGGAGCAGCGAACAGAGCAGGTTAGTTTTACCCTTACCGGCACTAATGATACTCCCGTACTCGCTTCAGTTGCTTCGATTAACTATACGGATACAGCCGACGACGATCATTTCAACGCAGTCGATGGAACGCTGAGCAGCTCAGATCGCGACAGTAATGACAGCGCGACCTATGGCATTTCAGGTCAGACAGGTGATACCAGTCGTAGCGGATACGACCTAAGTAAGGCGGGTAGCTACGGCACTTTGTATCTAAACAGTGCCACAGGTGCCTATAGCTATGTGCCGAATGATGGGGCGATCAACGCGCTGACCAGCGATGCCAGCGAAACCTTTACCCTGAGTGTGACGGATGCCAGCAGTGCCTCTGACTCTCAGGTTTTGAACATTAATCTGACGGCGGCTAATGATACCCCCGAGATTACTGCTAGCCTGACCGATACAACCTATGTTGAAACGGCCGCTGACGATACCTTCAATGCAGTAACCGGAACTCTCAGTGGCAGTGACAGGGATACTGTCGCCACCGCGACCTACGCAATTACCGGCAGTAGCCCGGATACCAGTCTGAGCGGATATGACCGGAGTAAAGCGGGAACCTACGGCACGCTTTATCTGAATAGCGTCAGTGGTGCTTACACCTATATACCGAACGATGCAGCGATTGAAGGGCTGACGGCAGGTGTATCCAAGCAGGATAGTTTCACCTTTGAACGTATCGATGATCAGGGCGCCAAAGCCACGACAGGCTTTACCGCCTGGATTGCAGGCGCGGCTGATGCACCGATTATTTCCGAAGGTGGTGATGCGGTATCGCTGCGAGAGACCGATGCGGCATTGACGACCGAAGGTTCAATCACAGTAACTGACAATGATCTGTCAGATGCGGTGACCTTAACCGTTTCGAATGTTGCTGTCGGTGGCACGTCAACCGCCACCCATCCGGCCAATGCAACGCTCCTGGGGATGTTGCAACTGACGCCGTCCAGCTTGCTGTCAGATGGCAGCTCGATTAGCGATACCGTGACGTGGCGCTTTGATAGTGGCTCAGAAGCGTTTGATTACCTGTCCGAAGGTGAAACCTTAGTGCTGACCTACACGCTGAATGCTGCGGATAATGGTTCGCCTTCGCTGAGCACAACAGACACGGTGATTATTACAATCACGGGTAGTAATGATGGTCCGCTGCTGGTGTCACCTGCGACAATTAGCCTGAGTGACACGGCCTCTGATGATAGCTTTACGCCAGTGACGGGTACGTTAGTGAGCAGCGATAGCGATCAGGGGGCTGCGGCCACCTACAGCATTGCTGGCGCTGTTGCGGACAGCCGTCAGAGTGGCTTTGATCATAGCATCGCGGGCCACTACGGAACGTTGTATCTGAACAGTACGACCGGCGGTTACAGCTACGTCCCGAATGATGTAGCAATAGAGGCACTGAAAGCGGACAGTTCTGAACAGTTTAGTGTGCGTGTCAGCGATGGACTGGCATCTGACAGCCAGGTGCTGACGGTGTCCATCACCGCAGTGAACGATACTCCGACGATTCAGGTGAGCACCACGAGTGCGACCTATACGGATACGGTATTGGACGATGCGTTTACCTCGACAGTTAGCGGCACTTTGTCCAGTGACGACCGCGATGGCGATGCGACAACGTACTCCGTAGCAGGCGAACAAAGTGGCATTAATACAATCAACGGAGGCCGGTACGATCGTGTGAAAGCGACCGATTTTGGTGATCTCTACTTAAATAGTCAGAGCGGTTCTTACACTTTTGTTGCCAATGCAGCTGCGATCAACAGTCTCAAAGCGGATAGTCATCTACTGTTTAGTTTCTCCGTGAGTGATGGTTTATCCTCGGCTTCCGAGCTTCTGACGATTCACTTGGTTGCCGCTAACGATACTCCTGAATTAACGACTGTAAGCGATATCAACTATACGGATACCGCCGATGACGATCATTTCAACGCAGTCGATGGAACGCTGAGCAGCTCAGATCGCGACAGTAATGACAGCGCGACCTATGGCATTTCAGGTCAGACAGGTGATACCAGTCGTAGCGGATACGACCTAAGTAAGGCGGGTAGCTACGGCACTTTGTATCTAAACAGTGCCACAGGTGCCTATAGCTATGTGCCGAATGATGGGGCGATCAACGCGCTGACCAGCGATGCCAGCGAAACCTTTACCCTGAGTGTGACGGATGCCAGCAGTGCCTCTGACTCTCAGGTTTTGAACATTAATCTGACGGCGGCTAATGATACCCCCGAGATTACTGCTAGCCTGACCGATACAACCTATGTTGAAACGGCCGCTGACGATACCTTCAATGCAGTAACCGGAACTCTCAGTGGCAGTGACAGGGATACTGTCGCCACCGCGACCTACGCAATTACCGGCAGTAGCCCGGATACCAGTCTGAGCGGATATGACCGGAGTAAAGCGGGAACCTACGGCACGCTTTATCTGAATAGCGTCAGTGGTGCTTACACCTATATACCGAACGATGCAGCGATTGAAGGGCTGACGGCAGGTGTATCCAAGCAGGATAGTTTCACCTTTGAACGTATCGATGATCAGGGCGCCAAAGCCACGACAGGCTTTACCGCCTGGATTGCAGGCGCGGCTGATGCACCGATTATTTCCGAAGGTGGTGATGCGGTATCGCTGCGAGAGACCGATGCGGCATTGACGACCGAAGGTTCAATCACAGTAACTGACAATGATCTGTCAGATGCGGTGACCTTAACCGTTTCGAATGTTGCTGTCGGTGGCACGTCAACCGCCACCCATCCGGCCAATGCAACGCTCCTGGGGATGTTGCAACTGACGCCGTCCAGCTTGCTGTCAGATGGCAGCTCGATTAGCGATACCGTGACGTGGCGCTTTGATAGTGGCTCAGAAGCGTTTGATTACCTGTCCGAAGGTGAAACCTTAGTGCTGACCTACACGCTGAATGCTGCGGATAATGGTTCGCCTTCGCTGAGCACAACAGACACGGTGATTATTACAATCACGGGTAGTAATGATGGTCCGCTGCTGGTGTCACCTGCGACAATTAGCCTGAGTGACACGGCCTCTGATGATAGCTTTACGCCAGTGACGGGTACGTTAGTGAGCAGCGATAGCGATCAGGGGGCTGCGGCCACCTACAGCATTGCTGGCGCTGTTGCGGACAGCCGTCAGAGTGGCTTTGATCATAGCATCGCGGGCCACTACGGAACGTTGTATCTGAACAGTACGACCGGCGGTTACAGCTACGTCCCGAATGATGTAGCAATAGAGGCACTGAAAGCGGACAGTTCTGAACAGTTTAGTGTGCGTGTCAGCGATGGACTGGCATCTGACAGCCAGGTGCTGACGGTGTCCATCACCGCAGTGAACGATACTCCGACGATTCAGGTGAGCACCACGAGTGCGACCTATACGGATACGG
>JAAEYW010000004.1:236607-245575 GCA_018223185.1 Oceanospirillales bacterium
AACGATACTCCGACGATTCAGGTGAGCACCACGAGTGCGACCTATACGGATACGGCGTTGGATGATGCATTTAGCCAGACCGTCAGTGGTATATTGACGAGTGCGGACCGTGATGGATCAGAAACGGCTGTTTATTCTTTAATCAATCAGGTTGCCAATACAGCTATCAATGGGTTTGATTATAGCTCTACAGGCACCTACGGCTCACTGTATCTGAATAGCAATTCGGGAGCCTACCAATTTGTTGCTAACCCTCTAGCGATCAATGCACTGAGTAGCGACTCTACCGAGAGCTATGGCCTGATTATTACTGATGGTTCTGGCGTTACCGCCCAAACGCAGTTTGTTGTTTCGCTGGTAGCCGCTAACGATACGCCTCAGATTGAACTTGGGACTGGTGACTCGGCAAATATAAATATTATTGAGAGCGAACAGTCTGCTACAGGGCTATCTGCAAATGGAACGTTAACAGCAACCGATAGAGATACGGTTCAAACAGCGACCGTAAGTGTACAGTCGGTAGTAGCGACAGGTGTCAGCGGCGATCTGGGATCATCCAACGCTCAGTTACTGGGAATGTTAACCGTTGATGCCGGAAATGTTCTATCCTCTACTGAAAACAGTGGCACCATCAATTGGGTGTTTGACTCGGGAAGCGAGTACTTTGATTACCTTGCGCAAGGAGAGCGGCTGTCGCTGACCTACACAGTTCGTTTGATAGACAGCCAGGGTGGATTTGACGACCAGACTATTATTGTCAACGTCATCGGTAGAAATGACCCTCCAAGTCTGACGATAAGCGCGCCTGCTGGATTCGTTGAATTGGTTGATTCTTCGACTCAGACACTCAGTCAAACCGGTACCGTTAATTTCGACGATGTTGACGCATCAGACCTGATCGATGTGAGTTATCAAAGCAATAATGACATCGTGTGGAGCGGCGGACTCCTTGACCCTGGTTTGGCGGTTAATCTGGTTTCGGGCTTTAAAGTAAGCGCCGTCAATGTCAGCGCTCCGGGCTCTGTTTCTTGGGAATACGCGGCTAGTAGCCTCAATCTGGATTTCCTAGCGGACGGTGAGACGGTTACCTTCAGCTACATGGTAATCGTGACTGATCGAGCGGGTGTATCAGTTTCTGACACTATCAGCTTTACCCTGACCGGTACCAACGATCAGCCGGTGATCGACAGTATCACTGAAATGGGCGCGCTGACGGAAGCGGCTGGCTCCGGTGTGGGCACGACGCAGATCAGTGCCACAGGCAGCATGACGCTGTCAGATCTCGATGATACCGATACCGTCACACTCTCTGAGGTCTACAACAATGATATGGTCTGGAGCGGAGGCACGATTACTGCGGGTCAGTTAAGCAGCGGCCAGATCCTGGCGCTGGTTGACGGTTTTGTGCTGGATGATACCGGTGCTCTGACAGTCGACGCCACCAGCAATACGGTCAACAGCAGTTGGACCTACAGCACGGCGGAGGATCTTAACTTCCTGGTGGCGGGCGAGACTCTGGTCTTCAGCTACACGATCACCGTGACCGATGACAGCGGCGTGACTGCGACAGCGACTTCGGCAACAAAGACGGTGACCATCACCCTGACCGGCACCAACGATCAGCCGGTGATCGACAGTATCACTGAAATGGGCGCGCTGACGGAAGCGGCTGGCTCCGGTGTGGGCACGACGCAGATCAGTGCCACAGGCAGCATGACGCTGTCAGATCTCGATGATACCGATACCGTCACACTCTCTGAGGTCTACAACAATGATATGGTCTGGAGCGGAGGCACGATTACTGCGGGTCAGTTAAGCAGCGGCCAGATCCTGGCGCTGGTTGACGGTTTTGTGCTGGATGATACCGGTGCTCTGACAGTCGACGCCACCAGCAATACGGTCAACAGCAGTTGGACCTACAGCACGGCGGAGGATCTTAACTTCCTGGTGGCGGGCGAGACTCTGGTCTTCAGCTACACGATCACCGTGACCGATGACAGCGGCGTGACTGCGACAGCGACTTCGGCAACAAAGACGGTGACCATCACCCTGACCGGCACCAACGATCAGCCGGTGATCGACAGTATCACTGAAATGGGCGCGCTGACGGAAGCGGCTGGCTCCGGTGTGGGCACGACGCAGATCAGTGCCACAGGCAGCATGACGCTGTCAGATCTCGATGATACCGATACCGTCACACTCTCTGAGGTCTACAACAATGATATGGTCTGGAGCGGAGGCACGATTACTGCGGGTCAGTTAAGCAGCGGCCAGATCCTGGCGCTGGTTGACGGTTTTGTGCTGGATGATACCGGTGCTCTGACAGTCGACGCCACCAGCAATACGGTCAACAGCAGTTGGACCTACAGCACGGCGGAGGATCTTAACTTCCTGGTGGCGGGCGAGACTCTGGTCTTCAGCTACACGATCACCGTGACCGATGACAGCGGCGTGACTGCGACAGCGACTTCGGCAACAAAGACGGTGACCATCACCCTGACCGGCACCAACGATCAGCCTGCAATCGATAGTATTACAGCCACAGGGCAGTTAGTCGAAGTTGATGGTTGGGGTAGTGGCACATCGAAACTCACCGCTAGCGGTACGATTGTGCTGTCAGATTTGAATGATCTGGATACCCTGAAACTTTCGAGTGTATACAATGCAGACATCAGCTGGAGTGGTGGTGATATCCTTGCCTATATGAGCGCTGCTGAAATTCAGTCTATGATCGATGGCTTCCGGTTGGATGACGTTGCGGATCTGCCGGTTGATCCATCCACCAACAGAGTGACGAGTGGCTGGAATTACAGTACATCGGAGGATCTGAATTTTCTTTCATTAGGTGAGACGATATCTTTCAGCTATACGGTTAAAGTGACTGATTCTCAAAACACTTTCAGTACAGATGTCGTAACCATCACGCTCGTTGGGACTAATGATGCACCGAGTGTGGTGGATACTTCAGATCACGACAGGGTGCTAGCTTTCGGCCAGTCTTACGAACAATCTGTATTGGGTTTCTTTACCGATGTCGATGCGACAGATCAGTTCAGCTACGCTGTTAAGGGGTTGCCTCGTGGAGTCTTGTTCGACAGCGCAAGTGGCCTAATCTGGGGCAATGCAAATGATGTGGGTATATTCACGCTGACGGTCAATGCTTATGACCAGCAAGGGGTTATGATTTCTAGGCAAATCACCCTGACGTTAATGGCACCTCCTGACCCAGGTTCTTCCGATCCGTTAGCTGGGGCTACTGCGCCGACAGCAGGAACACAAACGGTTATCACCGAGATCAATTCCAGCACGTCAGAGTCCACCGTTTTAAACGATTATCTCGGGTTATCAAGCACTGACAATATGGTGTCGCAGCTCTATATCGTTTCTGATGGCGGAGTACTTGACGTATCGGCAATCATTGATGCCAGTGGTCAGGCTTCGTCTGTATCGATAACCTCTGCGCCGCTATCATCCGCAAACTTACTAAGTGGTTCCGCCACAAATGTACTGGATCTGACGTCTGATTCTTTGACTGCGACAGGCGATAGTGGCCGTATTTCCGCTGAAACGGTGATCGTAACGGAGACTGGATATGATATCCCGATTAATGACTCGGGGAATGCCGCGTTATACTTGGGTGTCACTGATACCGGTCTTGAACTGCCGATTTGGATTAGCATCAATCCGGCGACAGGGCTTATTCATGCGGAACCGCCCGCAGGTATCACAAGCTTCAGCCTGAAGATAATCGCAGTTGACACTGACGGTAATGTTCGAACGCTCGATATTCTGCTTGAATTTGAAGAGGAAGACGTGCTTCAGCCAAATTCTGAGGTATTGCCGACCGATGCTTCGTTAGATTCGTCGAAGAGAGGTGAGTTTGCAAGCTTCCGTCAGCAACTGCTTGTTGCCGCTGAACTTGAAGACAGCTATGGCAGAAACATTGCGTCGATACTGGTGAACTGATGGCACTACAAACTGATTCGATTTCAGCTCTGCTGCAGTTAGAACACGGCTTTCGACGTGCGGAAAGCAGCACAGAGCTGCACTACGTATTGTGCAATCAGCTACGTCAACTGATCGATTTTGATGTGGCGATTCTGCTTCGAATGAATGAGGCAGATCGTCTTAAAATCGAAGCAGTTAGTGATCATGCCAGTATAGAGAGGACAGCACCTTTTGTGACATGGTTCGAACACATGGCACAAAAAGAGCTGCTGTCTGAAGCTTTGGGTGTTCAAGTGATTGAAACACAGAGTTGGTCCGAGGCCGATCTCAAGGAACTCGCTGAATTTACACCTGACCAACTACTTTGGGTGCCACTCATTCACCCAGCGACTAACCAGTCTCTAGGGGGGCTGATTCTGGCAAGAGAAGAGGTATGGAACGACAAGTCTCGGTCGTTGGCCGGACACATAGCTTCGACAGCCAGCCACGCCATGCAGGCTCTTGATCGACAATCTTTTTTAAAGTCGTTCAAATCATTTGTTATGAAAAACAGGCTGATCAGATATGTGATCCTGACGATCATAGCGTTAATGTTTATCCCGGTAAGGCTGAGTGTCATTGCGCCAGCTGAAATAGTGGCGAAAGCCCCCTTTTTAGTGACGGCCGGTATCAATGGCGCCATCAAATCGATCGATGTGATGCCTGGTGAGGTCGTTTCGAAGAATACACCGCTGGTTCGCTTTGACGATACCCAGCTTGTAAGTGAGTATGAGATCGCCCGGAAGTCGCAATTACGCGCGGAAGCTGAACTGCTGACCACTCAAAGGGGGGGATTTGTTGATGTTCGTGAAAAGTCAAAGATAAACGAGCTTAAAGCCAACGTAGAGTTACGAAAATCTGAGGTTGAATACGCTCAAAAGCAACTGGATAAAGCTGTATTGGTGGCAGATCAGAGCGGTGTTGTAGTGCTTAATGATCCTCATGCGTGGGTTGGCAGGCCTGTGTCGATAGGTGAAAAAATCATGTCGATCGCAGATCCATTGAGGATAGAGATTAAGATAATGTTGCCGGTTCAGGACTCAATCGTCCTGAAGCAGGATGAACCGATCAGACTATTTTTGGACAGTGACCCGCTTAACTCTCTGGACCTTTCCTTCGTCTACGCTACTTACCTACCGGAAAAGACACCTCAAGAGGTTTTGGCAAATAAAGTTATCGCGGATCTTGACGCGACTCAGGACAGAGCAGGGCTTCGTATCGGTATGCGAGGAACTGCGAAGTTGTATGGTGATCGAGTTTCGTTGTTTTACTATCTCTTCCGTCGCCCAATCACCTTTGTCAGACAATGGGTAGGCTGGTAAACCGTGCTAGACCAACCAACCGAGCAGCAGTTCCTGCCATCGCTCCGGCAAAACCTGAAACTGATCAAAGGAGGGGTTGATGAGGAAGGTGCACGTCGTTGGCTGATATTTGATCCAACGATTAACAAGTACTTTTCGCTTTCTCGGGTCGGTTTGGATCTTATGAGGATTTGGCAACCAGGGCAGAGTTATGAAGATTTTCTTACCAGGGCTCAGGTGACACATCCCTTTCTTGAGATTGACGAGATAAAGGCTTTTGTGGATTTTCTTGATCTTAACGGTTTGATTGTTAGAACCAGTGATCAGGATATTGAAAAGTTAAAATATCAGAATTCCAGAAGAAAGCAGGGCTGGTTCAAGTGGTTAATTCACAACTATCTTTTCTTTCGTATTCCTGTGGTTAAACCTGATGGTTTTTTAAATGCGACCTATCCGAAAATCAAATGGCTTTATCAGTCTTGGGTTTCCTGGATTCTGATCATTGTTGGAGTCATTGGGATTTTACTAACTGTCCGCCAGTGGGATACGTTCACGCACAGTTTTTCATATTTTTACTCTTGGCAGGGCTTGCTATTTTACTTCGCTGGGTTATCTGTTGTTAAAATTCTGCATGAACTAGGGCATGCTTATACAGCGCGACGCAACGGGTGCCGCGTGGGCTCAATCGGTCTGGCATTTATCGTTATGTTTCCAGTGTTGTATACGGATACTACAGATGCCTGGAAGTTGTCCTCAAAATATCAGAAGTTGGCGATCGCGACAGCAGGAATAAAAGTTGAACTCTGTCTGGCACTGATAGCGACATTTATTTGGGCGATTGTTCCAGATGGTATATTTAGAAGTGTCGCGTTTGTAATAGCCTCGACCACGTGGATCAGTTCTCTATTAGTGAATGTCAGTCCATTTCTGCGTTTTGATGGTTATTATGCGTTTTCGGATTGGTTGGGGTGCGAGAATCTTCAAAGTCGCTCTTTTGCATTTGGGCGTTGGTACCTACGAAAATTGATCTTCGGAATCGATCTCCCTGCCCCCGAACCTCTGTCGTTGGATCGCCGAAAAATCTTTATCATCTACGCTTGGTTTACGTGGATATACCGATTCTTCCTGTTTATGGGTATCGCGCTATTGGTCTACCATTTTGCGTTTAAGGTCCTCGGCATCATTCTTTTTTTGGTTGAAATTCTCTGGTTCATTATTTTACCTATAGCACGCGAAATTAAAGCTTGGGGGCAAATGAAAGATATTATTCACTTGAATAAGCATACGTTCATAGCATTACTGCTTCTGTTTTCAGTAATATTGCTGGCAGCTATTCCATGGCAGACGTCGATTTCTATCGATGCCGTTTTTAAGTATAAGCGTCACACGCTGGTCTATGCGCCTGAACCGGCCAGAGTCAGCCGAGTGTATGTTTCTTCATCTGATGAAGTTAAAAAAGGAGATCCTGTCGCTGATCTTATTTCGGAGGATTTAGAGTACAAGATGCTCAGTGGACAGATTGAGCTGGGTAAAATCCAGGCGAAACTTGATCGCGTGATGGCTGTAAATGTTGATAAACAGCAACGAGAAGTGTTGGAGTTTTCGTTACAGAGAGCGAAGCAATACTTGGCGGGCCTTACACTCAGAGCGGATGCGCTTAGGGTTGTGTCACCGATCAATGGCACTGTATCGAATATGTCGGCACTGAGCATATCTGAATACGTTAGCTCATCTGAGCCACTTGTATCCCTTGTGGACTATGGTGAGTATGAAGTGCTTGCTTACCTGCCTGAGGAGCAACTGCAAGCATTACAAGTTGGAGCAAGCGCCAGATTTATTGCGAATAATGGGCAAATGTTAAATGGTGAACTAACTGTGCGCGAAATAAAACAGCTTGGGAGTCAACAACTTGAATACCCAGAGCTGGCGTCTGTATTTGGTGGGCATGTGCCCGTCCGTGGTAATGAGGCACGTGAGCTAATCGTCGAAGGTGCATTTTATGAGGTGTTACTGGAGCCAACCGAAGTTCTAGAACAGAGATTTGATATCCGGACTCCCGGTAAGGTGGTTATTCAAGGAGTACCTAAAAGTTGGGCTGCTATTTTCTTCAACCATCTGATGGCCGTCGTAATACGAGAAATTAACTTTTGATCGTCATGTTAGTGCGGTCTAAGGAAATGGGATGATTACCAGTGTACGTCATATTTGGGTTTGAACAGGCTCTTCGATACGATTTACGCCCGCGGTGGTAGAGATTCCAATTCGTTTATTCCTATCCTGAATTCTACAGATTCATAGTTTGATGTAACTCTGAACGCTTGTTTCAGGGCCAACTATACTTGGGTTAGCCTGTATCAGATAAATAGTGGAGGTAAGGTTATGACTGTTGCAACCACGCTGGACTCCTATCTTAGTAATAAAGCCTGTCAGTACGACATGCTGGAACATCCCTTTAGTGAAACCATTGCAGAAGCGGGGATGTCATCCTCCATTCCTCTGAAGCGTGTGGCTAAGGCGGTGGTGCTGCATGATTACAACCATTACATGGTGGCTGCGATTCCGGCAATGAACCGGCTGATGTTACCGCAGATCGACAGAATCATCGGTAGTCATGCTGAACTGGCCACGGAGAATGAACTGCAGGCGTTGTTTGGTGACTGTGATAAGGGGGCCATTCCTGCCATCGGGCAGGCTTATGGCTTGAATGTCATCTGGGATGATGCGCTGAAAGAGGAAGAGGATATCTACATTGAGGCCGGCGATCATCGCCATCTGATTCACCTGAAGAGAAACGCGTTTCTGCAGCTGATGCAGAACAATCCGCATGGCGAGATTAGCTGTGCCCCGGATGAACTGTATGATATGAGCCATATCCGGCCGATGTAATCCTGACACTCCTGTCTAGTTGATATGCGCATTATTATGAGTCGTAAGGGCTTCGATTCCTCTTCGGGCGGTTGTCTCAGCCCGATTCTTCCAGATGGGCGTATGCTGGTATTGCCGATTCCTGATGCCGGATCGCAGATTCGTTACCGGGATTTGCAGATTGAAGGTGTGAATCCCGGTCGCTTGGTATCGCAACTTAGCCATTGAAAATCAAAGCAGGCAGTGGAGCCCATTTGGATCCCGATCTTAATGCTGCCCTATTACCTAGTAAAAGATCTGACATCGTTAACATCGAATCTGGGAGATAAGTATAATGTCGAAATACTTAGTTAGACTATATCTGATAGGCGATCAGTCTGACCCATAGAGTCTTTCGTGCAAAAGTGAGAGGGATATTGATGTAGACGGTTGCTTGGCATAGTGTAACGTTTCTAACGTTCGGCTCAGCCCATCAAGCTCATCTGGAAGTGCCTCGGTAGGCAGTTGAATTTATGTCAATTCATTGGCGTAAAGTCTGGTGAAAGAAGGGGTATCGCTGTATCCGACTTGACCGGCAATATCCTTGACGCTGTGCGAATTGGTCTCGAGCAGCACACGCGGGTCCTTGAAGTCGGCCAGCGGCGCAACCTTGTTCCTGTCCTTGTTGCTAAAAACTTCAGTGTTTTCATAAATTCTTAACTTTTTCGTGCTCCTCCTGTTGACTCTTCTGCTCCAGAATGTAGAATGCGCTCCTCGCTTGAGACAGCCACCGGAAACGGTCACTGAAACAAGTCGGGCTGTTGAGTTTAACTCCT
>JAAEYW010000005.1 GCA_018223185.1 Oceanospirillales bacterium
TCGTTAAGCGATTTTACTCACATAATGCGGTGTCCAAAACTACCGGTGCAGATCAGTCTGTTCAACAGAGGTAAAGTCAATATTAGCAGACACCTCTGCCCGATAACGCCCCAGCCCTACAACCGGCTGCAAAATACTATTGACCCGGTTCACCAGGGTTTCTTCTATTCTGCGGGTATATTCAAGCTGTTTGGCAGCCAGCACCACATCGGTATCCATATCACGGGTATTCAGCAACCGGCCTTTTTGATCAACCACGGTTACATCTTCACTGGATAACTCGGGAATACTGGACGCAACCAGATTGGTAATTGCTTCGACCTGAATTGCCTCCAGCCGCTTACCGGCCACCAGATCGAGAAACACAGACGCGGTAGGCTTGCGCTGATCGCGCACAAATACAGACTGTTTGGGCAAAGCCAGATGGACCCGGGCGCTGCGCACTGCCAGCATACTGGTCACTGTACGGGCCAGTTCGCCTTCCAGACCACGCCGGTAGCGGGCGTTCTCCATAAACTGACTGGTTCCAAGCCCCTGCTCTTTATCCAGAAGCTCGAAACCAACAGTATTATCATTGGTAAAACCCTCTGCAGCCAGACGCAGTCGGGCCTTATGCAGATACTCATCCGCCACCAGGATATTGTGCCCGGTTGAGTCAAATTTATAGGGGATATCATTCAGCTGCAACTGCTCAACTATCTGATTCGCATCTGCATAAGAGACATTATTATAGAGCACCCGGTAATCAGGCTCCTGCGACCAGAGGACAACCGCAAAGCCGATGGCAATGGTGGCCGCAAGCCCCACCATCAGACCTAACTGACGCACCAGCCCCAAGCGGTTAAAGCCAAAGGCTACCGACCCACCTGATCCTGCCTGCACTGTTGCGCTCTCCATCTAACCAGACACCCTGATGCTACTTCTGCATATTATAGTGTTTATTAAATCAAACTAATCAGATCGGCATTTTCATAACATCTTCATAGGCGCTAACCATTTTGTTGCGCACCTGAGTCAGCGCCTGAAAAGAAACCGAAGCCTTTTCCATACTGATCATCACCTGATGCAAATCGACACCGGCAACACCTTTCTCATAAGCAGTAGCCAGACTTTTCGCCTGAGCCTGAGAATTGTTGACGCCATCGATAGCCCCTTTAAACAGATCAGCAAAACTCTCACCGCCCTGCTCTCCGGCAACAGGCCGAATGGCATTCGGCCGCGGAATCTCAGACGAAGAACCCTGCTGGACCTGCATTTTCACTTCACGCATCTGCTGTAAAACGGCATTTATGTCTGCACGCTCAATCATAGACACCTCTAAAATGGCAGTATATTGACATTATAAGTTTGAGCAACCACTTAGCAAGCAACAAAATCACTTATATGCCAAAAATATGACACAAATTTGTGTCAATTTTTAATCTCACCCCAATACAAAGCAAAAAACGAGCCATCGGCTCGTTTGTTTTTTGACATATATTGATTTTTATCCGGAAGCCGGCGGCTCTCCATACTTTAAACGCACATACATCAGCGCAACAGTGATCGCATCGCCCAGCGCAGTGTGGCGTTCCAGCATCGGGATATCGAGACGCCTGGAAATCGTATCAAAGCGCAGATCGATATCGCCACCCACATAGCGCCACTTAATAATATCGTGGTAAACATGTGACAACTCTATCGCCTTACCCGGAAGGCCAAATCCATACCGCGGACGCAGATATTTTTCTAACATTCGCACATCATAATTAACGTAATAGCCAAGAATCGGACGGTTACCTACAAACTCCAGCACCTTCTCCAGCGCTTCATCCATATAGACGCCATCCACAAGATCAGCCGCACGGATCTTATGGATTTTTATAGAGTCACCGGTGAGACTTTTCGGCGGCTTAAGTTTTATATCCAGCCGCTCACTGGTCATTACTTTACGCCCCTTAATTTTGACCGCTCCGATAGAAAGAATCTCGCCCTCTTTCACATCCAGACTGGTAGTCTCACAATCCAGAGAGACCACCTCGTCTCCCTCATACGGCTCAAACAGGTGGGCGTATGGACCATTTTTATGATCCATACGATCTTTCATTTTTCGTATAGTTCTGGGAATAATCATATTCCGTTCAGCCTCCCAGGTGATACCTGAGTGTCAGATGCTTTTTGAAACCCTTAACGATATGCATACCATCTCGCAGCAGATCTCGCTCCATTTTATCCAACGATGACAACTCCAGGATATTAGGCGTTAGGTCTACACCATCCTCTGATCCATCGATACGTTTCACCTGTTGTTTCAGACGCGCCTGAATAAACAGCGCCAACGCTTCCGACAACTCCCGGCCATGCTCCTCCTTCATCTGCCCCATACTTACCAATGCCTCTATCCGTTTAAAGGTATTGGTTTCAAGTATCCTGAACTGCAGGGCCATCGTACGAATACCATGCACGATCGGAAAAATACCCGCTTTCTTAACGTCCAGCTCCCCCTTATCTTTCAGATTACCAAAAAAGGTCAGCGGGGTATCAAACTCAATTGCAGCCCGTGCGAAGTGAGAAAAGAATACGTCGTTATTTTTCAGATGACGCAGAAACCAGTTACGGGAGGTTTTAAACAGTGCGGCATTGCCCGCCACCGGATGAGCATCCACAGCAATCGCCAGATTCATCTGAGCCTCGCCTTCACACACATAAGACCAGTCACTTAACTGCTGAGTCCACTCACCGATCGACTTAACCCAGGCCGGATTAGAGACCATAATATCGCCCGGACACTTCGGAAAACCGAATGAGATCAGGGTTTCACTGAAGCGCCGCATCGTTTCCTGCATCTCAGGCCAGATCAGACCGTCACGATAAATCAGGGCATTATCCTGATCGGTCTTCATAATCTGCTCACCCCGCCCCTCGCTACCCATCACAACCAGGCAGACATGCGGCTGCATATCCCTAGGAATCACCAGGCCAAATAATTTTGCGATAATCCGCTCATTCATCGCAGCGATCAGCTCCATCGCAAAGCGTGCCTTAACTCCATGCGAGACCAGCGCTTTTATCAGATCATTCAGACCATGCGCGGCTTCGTAAAGGTCTTCGATCGTCTGAGCGCGCTCAATACGTAAACCGATAACATGAGAATGACTGGAAAAATAACTCAGCACATCAGTCAGCTCTATCACACCTGTGAGCCGACCATCATCCATTACCACCACCCGCTCAATACGCTGCTGAGTCATCGTAATCAGAGCATTAAACAGATAATCATCCGAAGTAGTGGAGATCAGACGATAACTGGCTATTTCCGCAACATCAGAATCAAGGCCAAGCTTATTGATAACCACCGCATCGAGAATATCAGTTCCGGTGACCATACCGTACCGGTTACCGCGCTTAACCAGCACACAGTCTGCATGCTTTTCGCGCATCATTACGGTAGCCTCAGCAATAGTCGTCCCCTCCAGCACTATCAGGGGTTCTCGTATCAGACCATCCTTAATCTGAGCCAACATAAACTCCGCCATATCCTGATCCCCGCCCTCCTGAGCCTGAATCTCGGTTTTAGCTGAAAGACTTTGCTGAAAATAATCAGCAAACCGGCTATTGGTTGCACACAGGTCAAGCAGCACACGGGTAGGCAGAATATGGCAGATGGTCTCTTCGACGGCGATAAAATTGTGGATCGCCTTACCCCTGATCGCTGACCAGCCACCAAAATAATCCTCATTGGTATAATGAACATACAGATGCTGCTGAACGCCGTCCTCCCCGGGCACATCGCTTTCAGCGACCCGCCCCTTCAGAATGACATAGACCCCTTCAGGTACACTCCCGGCTGCAAGAATCGTTTCACCCGACTGATAATAGCCAATATCCAGACTCAATCGCAGCAACTCCTGCTCCTTTTCATTGAGCAGACTGAACGGCATATTCTCAATTTTGAACGATGACGGCATAAGAACTCTCCCAACCCAAACGAACCACAAAGCACCTGATTAAAGAGTTATCTTAACCCTTTAGGCCGAAGCTCTGATACAAAACAAAACTGATAAAAAAAGGCGCACCAACCCTCGCTGGCGCGCCTTGCGTTTATTCAGATCTTAGTGCGCGTGAGCAACACCAGCACCACGTGGTACACGGATGTTCTCAACAATCTCCTGAATTTCAGCAGGAGGCGGCGGAGTCATCATTGATACAACGTAGGCTACGATAAAGTTCAGGATCATACCGACAAAGCCGAAGCCTCCGGTAGAGATACCCAGGAACAGATCGTCTTTTGAACCACCCATGAAGGTGAAGTAGATCATGTAAGCCATAGTAGAACCCAGACCTACGATCATACCTGCAATCGCACCCTCTTTGTTCATACGGCTGTTGAAGATACCCATTACAATAACAGGGAATACAGAGGAGGATGCCAGACCAAAGGCCAGCGCCACCACCTGTGCAACAAATCCCGGCGGATTGATACCAAAGTAACCTGCGATCAGGATCGCTACAACGGCTGCCATACGTGCATACAGCAGTTCCTGTTTCTCAGAGATATTCGGGTTGATACAGGTCTTCATCAGGTCATGAGCAATCGCAGTAGAGATTACCAGCAACAGACCCGCTGCAGTTGACAGCGCCGCAGCAACCGCACCCGCAGCCACCAGAGCAATTACCCAGTTAGGCAACTGAGCGATTTCAGGGTTAGCCAACACCATGATGTCACGGTCAACATACACTTCGTTAGCAAATGGAGCACCCGCAGCCGGAGCAGGATTAACCTTAGCATTGGTTACCGCACGCTCACCAAACTCACCACGCGCATCACCATCAAACGCAGGCTTACCACCTTTACCGTCAAACGCTGCACCAGCAGAGTACTGAACCTTACCGTCACCATTATAATCGTGCCAGCCCAGCAGACCCGCATTTTCCCAGTTCTTAAACCAGGTAGGCATTTTCTCGTATTCAGTACCAATATTCGCGTCATCAGTACCGTTGATAGTCTGAATCAGGTTTACGCGACCGAAACCGGCAACACCAGGAACGGTGGTATACAGAATAGCGATGAAAATCAGCGCCCAGCCAGCAGACGTACGCGCATCTTTTACACGCGGTACAGTAAAGAAACGTACGATAACGTGTGGCAGACCTGCAGTACCCGCCATCAGAGCAGCCGTCAGACAGAAGATATCAATCGTTGATTTCTTACCGGCGGTGTATTCGGCAAAGCCGAGATCCACAGACAGCTTATCCAGTGTCGCCAGCACAGACATACCTGAATCCAGAGTCGCACCCAGACCAACCTGCGGCAGGAAGTGACCGGTAATTTGCATAGACATGAAGATCGCTGGAACCATGAATGCCAGAATCAGTACGCAGTACTGAGCCACCTGAGTATAGGTAATACCCTTCATACCACCGAGAACGGCGTAGAAGAATACGATCGCCATACCCACGATAACACCGGTATTGATGTCAACGTGCAGGTAACGGGAGAATACGATACCAACACCACGCATCTGACCTGCCACATAGGTGAAGGAGATAACGATAGTACAGATAACTGCAATAACACGCGCAGTAGTTGAGTAGTACCGGTCACCGACGAAGTCAGGCACAGTAAACTTACCAAACTTACGCAGGTAAGGTGCCAGCAGCATCGCCAGCAGCACGTAGCCACCAGTCCAGCCCATCAGGTACGCAGCACCGTCACGACCGATGAACGATACCAGACCTGCCAGAGAGATAAACGATGCAGCAGACATCCAGTCAGCCGCAGTCGCCATACCGTTAGCGATTGGGTGTACACCACCGCCCGCTACGTAGAATTCTTTAGTAGACCCGGCACGGGCCCAGATTGCGATACCGATATAGAGTGCGAAAGAGCCCCCTATAAAGAGATAAGTAAGTAGATCAAGACTCATATTGTCATCCTCAGCTCAATTGTTATTGTTCTTATTCGTGAACGTCGTATTTTTCATCCAGCTTGTTCATGCTGGATACGTACATCCAGATCAGAGCTACGTACACAAAGATTGCACCCTGCTGATCGATCCAGAAACCCAGAGGGAAACCGAAGAACGGAATTGCGTTCAACTGATCGACAAACAGGATTCCAGCTACGAAAGACACTACAAACCAGACTGACAGGTAAGTTATGATAATGCGCAGGTTTTCAGCCCAGTAGGCCGAAGCATTGTCTTGCGAAGAAGTAGACATTTGCACCATCCTTATTTTTGTTATTAAAAGGTTAAGTAAAAGTTGTGGACTGATAGAATTTAACAAAGTGTTATGGCAAACAAATCCCCTACTTTGGTCTGATCAAACAAGTCAGAATCGTTACAAATGAGCCGCAGCCTAAGCCCTGCGCGACCTTGGGGCATTTAAAAAAAACCTATATAACTCAACATATTAGACAAAGGTATAAGAGCAATAGGGTTATACACCCGAGTTCGGTTACACTAAGCGTTCAAACACAGTAACAACGGACAGACCTGACTATGCTATCCGGCGGCTCAATTATTCTGATATCACTGGCCTATGTGGGTCTGCTCTTTGCTATCGCCTACTTTGGCGACCGCAGCGCTCAGGGACGCTCCTATGCCAGCAACCCGATCATCTACTCACTGTCACTGGCTATCTACTGTTCATCCTGGACCTTTTATGGTGCGGTTGGTCGCGCTTCGGTCAGCGGCTGGCAGTTTCTCGCCACCTATCTGGGGCCGGCGATCGTGTTTATTTTTGGCTGGCGGATTATTGAAAAGATCATCCTGGTCAGCAAACAACAAAACACCACTTCGATTGCCGATTTTCTCTCCTCCCGTTATGGCAAAAGCCAGGCGCTGGCGGTGTTGGTGACCATCATCGCCGTATTTGGCACCATCCCCTATATCGCCATGCAGCTGAAAGCGGTGGCGATAAGTTATGACGCGATCGCACCCGGGGTCACCGAAGCACTCAGCAAAGGCAACGATACAGCCCTGTTTGTGGCGTTGATCATGGCCGTATTTACCATTCTGTTCGGCACCCGCCATATCGATGCCACTGAACACCATGAAGGTATGGTTCTGGCTGTGGCCTTCGAATCCATCGTAAAACTGACAGCCTTTATCGCCGTAGGCCTGATGGTAACGTTTCAGATCTTTGATGGCGTACCCGACCTGGTGGCCAATATTCGTGACCAGCTTTACAACAACGATAATTTCAGTAGCCCACTGGAGGGCAATTTCCTCGGCAACAGCTTCCTCACGGAAATACTGCTCGCCTGCGCCGCGATTCTCTGCCTGCCACGCCAGTTTCACGTCACTATTGTGGAAAACAGCCAGATTGAAAACCTGAAAACCGCCCGCTGGCTATTCCCGCTGTATATGGTGCTGCTGTCGCTGTTTGTACTACCGATCGCCACTGCCGGTATGACCCTGTTTGACGGCCAGGATATTAATGCAGACACCTTCGTTCTGATGCTGCCACTGCACGAAGGCTATAAAGATCTAGCCACCTTCGCCTTCATCGGCGGCCTCTCCGCAGCCACCAGCATGGTTATTGTTGCCTCAATTACACTTTCCACTATGGTCTGCAACGATATCGTCATGCCGTTGCTACTCAGAGTATCCTGGCTAAAACTGTCAAAAAACAAAGATCTGGGTGCAATGCTGCTCAGAGTCAGGCGGATAACCATTATCTGCCTGATGATCATGGCGTATTTCTATTATCGCATTCTGGGCGATCAGGGTACGCTGGCCTCATTTGGCCTGCTGGCATTTGTGGCTGCCGCCCAGTTTTTACCGGGACTGGTCGGCGGCGTTTACTGGAAAACCGGCTCACGCCACGGCATTCTGGCAGGCCTCTGTGCCGGCTTTCTGATCTGGCTATATACTCTGGTATTCCCCACCATGGCTAGCGCCGGACTGATGCCTGCCTCATTTTTACAAGAGGGCCTGTTTAACTCTGAACTGCTCAGGCCTACCCAGCTATTCGGCCTGACCGGCATGGACCCGCTCACCCACGGTGCGTTCTGGAGCGTCTCCATCAACGCTTTTCTGTATGTTCTGATCTCCCATTACAGCCCTCAACGGCTGATCGACCGGATTCAGGCAAGCGCCTTTGTCGATGTCTATAGCAAAGATCTGTCTGAGCCATCCCGGGTGTTCAGTCATGCAACGGTTGGCGACCTGCAGATTCTCACGGAACGCTTTCTCGGCATCAGCCGCACCCAGCATGCATTTACCGGCTTTGCCCTGAAAGCAGGTATCGAGCCACCGCTTTCGGGGGATAAAGCCAGCCCGGAACTGATCCAGTTTACCGAACGACTGCTGGCCGGCGTTATCGGCGCTTCGTCTGCGCGAATTGTGCTGGCGTCTACGCTGCGCGGTAAAGATATGCAGATAGGCGATGTGGTAACCATTGTGGATGAGGCGTCTCAGGCGCTACGGTTTAACCGTTCATTGCTGCAATCCACTATTGAAAACATCACCATGGGGATCAGCGTAGTTGATCAACAGATGCGTCTGGTCGCCTGGAATCGCCGTTATATTGAGATGTTCGATTACCCTGACGGACTCATCTGTGTGGGACGCCCGATAGAGGAAATATTTCGCTATAACGCTTCGCAAGGTGAATACGGCCCCGGCAATGCTGAAGAGCAGGTACAGAGCCGCCTTAATACGCTGAAAGAGGGTAAAGCACACTCCTATGAGCGCCACCGCATGGACGGTTCCGTATTAGAAGTGCGGGGTAACCGGATGCCCAATGGTGGTTTTGTTAATACCTACATGGATATTACTGAGCATAAACGGGTGCAGGAAGCGTTACGCGAGAGCGAGCAGAATGTTCGCACCTATACCGACAATGTTCCGGTGCTGATCGCCTTTCTTGATACCGATCGAAACTTCCGTTTTGTCAATAAAGCCTATGCCCGCACCTTTGGCCTCGACCGGCACAATATAGCAGGCGTCAACAGCTCCACAGTACTCTCGAAGGAAGAGCTTGAAATGCGTCTTCCCTACGTAAATAAAGTACTGCAGGGCGAGCGACAACGCTTTGAAACCGAGCTGCCATCAGTCGATGGAAAGTTCAGATTTGCTGAGGTCACTTATATTCCCCACACCAGCGAAACGGGAGAGATGCTCGGTTATTTCACCCTTTATCAGGATATCACTGAGCGCCGTAAAGCCGAACAACTGCTGCAGGAAACCAATGAAAACCTGGAGCAGCGGGTCCGGGAAAGGACCCACACCCTGTCGGTGGTGAATAAAGAACTGCGCAAAGAGAATACCGTACGCGCCCTGATCGAGGACGAACTGCGGCAAGCGAAATTTGATGCCGACGCGGCCAATCTGGGGAAAACCCGTTTTCTTGCTGCAGCCAGTCACGACCTGCTGCAGCCTTTAAACGCGGCCCGGCTGTTTATCTCAGCGCTGGCACAGCAAAAACACAGCGAAGAGACCCACCAGCTGGTTAATAATCTGGATGGCTCACTGAAAGCCGCTGAAAGCCTTATAACCACCATCCTGGATATCTCTAAACTGGATGCCGGCGCTCTTGAGCCCAACCTCAGTCATTTTTCTATCAATGGAATGTTTGACAACCTGAGCGCTGAATTCACGGTTCTGGCAGAGGAGAAAAACCTGCAGTTTGATTTCGTTAAGTGCTGTCAGGTCGTCCACTCGGATCAGCAACTGTTACGCAGGATTCTGCAGAACTTTCTCTCCAATGCGATCCGCTACACCCAACAGGGGAAGATCATGCTTGGCTGTCGCCGTCAGGGGCGGAATTTGCGCATTGAGGTCTGGGACACCGGGGTTGGTATTCCCGAAGACAAGCTGGGAGAAGTTTTTGAAGAGTTCCGCAGGATAAACAATCCAAAGCACTCACAGGTCAACGGCCTCGGCCTGGGACTGGCAATCACCGAGCGTATCGCCCGCATGCTCCATCACCCGATCGATGTGCGATCATGGCCTGGAAAAGGGTCTGTATTCAGCGTTCAGGTCCCTCTGGGGGATAAAAACAAGGCGGTCAAACCCCGGCCAGAAAAGCGGGGCTGGATTCGCAGCAAAGGACTCGAGGGCATTAAAGTACTGGTGATCGATAATGAGCCAAAAATCCTCGAAGGCATGAGCGCGCTGCTTCAGGGCTGGTCCTGCTCGGTACTCACAGCGGTTTCTACAGCAGAAGCCAAAACCAAGATCATTGAACAGGAGTTTGTACCGGACATCATCCTCGCCGATCACCATCTCGATGAAACCCGTACCGGGGTTATGGCACTCAAAGAGCTGGGTGAGCTATGGCATCACCCGGTTCCGGCTGTTGTAATTACCGCCGACCGGACGGATGAAGTTAAAGAGGAGATCGCCGCAACCCATGCTGAGATACTGCATAAACCGATTAAACCAGCCGCCTTACGGGCCATCATCAGCAAACTTATTACCCATCAAAAACAATGTACGGCAGAATTGAATGAAGAGCGGCCTCTTGATTGATGTCTGCCCGTTTTTTTTAAGGCTCATTACCGGCCTCGGTTCCTGGGTATTTTTCTCCGCGCTGGCGTTCGCCGACAGTCCTGAGAAAGACGCCGGTAACTGGCAGCAGGTAGCGCCGCCAGACTACCCTCTGGAACGCAAATGGGTCTCCAGTCATCAATACCCATGGAGAACGATTGGCCGGGTAAACCTGGCAGGAAGAGGACACTGCAGCGGCATACTTGTAGGCGATCGACAGGTTCTGACATCGGCTCACTGCTTATGGAATCAACGCAATGGCCAGTGGTTCCCTGCACAATATATAACCTTTGTGGCGGGCGAAGAGCAGGAGGCGTATCAGGCATACAGCAACGCCCTCTCATATCGTGTTGCCGACGGGTTCTCCCCGCATACCTTAAACCAGTCAGATTCAATCAGATACGACTGGGCAGTCCTGACACTGGAACACCCTTTAGGCGAGGCTCTGGGCTATGTAAAACCGGCCGCGGCAACACAGATACGAGAAAAACAAAGCATCTTTCAGGCGGGCTACCGGGCTGACCGAGAGGATGTGCTCACCGTGGAAAGCGACTGTCATATTGCCAGACTGTACGATGATTCCAGAGTTTTTAGCACCAGCTGCAAAACATTAAGCGGAGATTCTGGCGGGCCGGTTTTGATACACCACAACCAGCAGTGGACACTGGCAGGCATTCACCGGGGACGAACAGATAAAAACCAAAGCCTCGTAGTCAGTATCAACAACGTAAGGCGTTTAATCACTTCAGATTAACCCCCTCACATCTCTATCGCTTTCTGTCATCCCCTTTAAGCTTTTCTAATACTCAGCCAAACAAAAAAAAACGCGCCTGCAGGCACGTTTTTTTTTCAGATATAAAACAGACAAGTGTCGTGCATGACTCAGTTTAAACCCAGAGCCAGCTTAAACCGGGAGTCTGCAGCGTCCGTCGCTGAATCAGCCCATCTCAGTCTTTGGCGGATCAACGCAGAGGCGCTGAGCGGCAATAACAGCCTGAGTACGACTGTGCACCCCCAGCTTACGCAGGATCGCTGTAACATGAGCTTTGATAGTCGCTTCAGACACATTCAGGTCATACGCGATCTGCTTATTCAGCAACCCTTCGGTCAGCATCGTCAGCACCCGGAACTGCTGCGGTGTCAGTGACGCAAGGTTGTTCGCGAACTTCTGATCCTCTTCGGTGACATCGACCACCCCTTCAGCTACCTCTTCAGGCAGCCACTCTTCACCTTCAAGAACCGTTGTAATCGCTTCTGCGATCACCTCAAGCGGCGATGATTTGGGAATAAAGCCAGACGCACCATAGTCCAGCGCCCGTTTCATGACAGATGATTCTTCACTACCGGAAACAACTACAACAGGGATGCCCGGATTTTTTCCTCTCAGAAAAACCAGTCCGGTAAAACCATTCGTACCCGGCATATGCAGGTCAAGCAGCACCAGATCAGCATCGGCGTTATTTTCTACGGCAGCCTGAACGGCTTCCAGGGAATCGGCTTCGACGATTTCAACGCCGGGAACAGCCTGAGTAACGGCCTGTTTAAGTGCCGCTCGGAACAGCGGATGGTCATCCGCAATGATTATCTTCTGCGCCAGTTGCATTCAGCTAATCTCCCTCCTTACCCGCTCTCAAACCGTGAAAACGTGTAAATATATCTGCTTATAGAGTGCAAAACCCATTGGCCGCACCTGATTATACTAACACCACTTTTAAAGCAAAACTCCCCCCCGACCTAAAAAACCGGGAGGGAGTAAGGGAATTGCAGGGCCGAAATTAATTCGGCAGCACAATTACTTACGATTCATCCGATGCTCGATCAGATCATCGACCACTGACGGATCGGCCAGAGTAGAAGTATCACCCAGCGCATCAAAGTCATTTTCAGCGATTTTACGCAGAATTCGACGCATGATCTTACCTGAGCGGGTTTTAGGCATGCCCGGTGCAAACTGAATCAGGTCAGGCGAAGCGATCGGACCAATCTCTGAACGGACATGCATCCGCAGCTCTTTAAGCAGCTCATCAGACTGTTCAAAGCCCGCCTGCAGAGTTACGTAAACATAGATACCCTGACCCTTCACTTCATGCGGATAGCCTACCACAGCAGCCTCAGCGACAGCCGGGTGTGCAACCAGTGCAGACTCGACCTCTGCAGTACCCATACGGTGACCGGACACATTGATTACATCGTCAACACGACCAGTGATCCAGTAGTAGCCATCTTCATCACGACGGGCGCCGTCACCGGTGGTGTAGTAACCCTTGTACGTGGTGAAGTAGGTCTGAATAAAGCGCTCATGATCGCCCCAGATAGAACGACTCTGACCCGGCCAGGAATCTTTGATGACCAGGTTACCATCGGTAGCACCTTCCAGCTCGTTACCATCGGCATCCAGCAGCGCAGGCTGAACACCAAAGAATGGACGGGAAGCCGCACCCGGCTTAGCGGCAGTCGCACCCGGCAATGGCAAAATCATCATGCCGCCAGTCTCTGTCTGCCACCAGGTATCAACGATAGGGCAACGGCTCTGACCGATGATACGGTAATACCACTCCCACGCTTCAGGGTTGATCGGCTCACCGACAGAACCCAGAATACGCAGGCTGGACAGATCGGAATCGCCCAGCACATCTTCACCCTGCTGCATCAGCGCACGAATCGCTGTCGGAGCAGTATAGAACTGGTTAACTTTATGCTTTTCGATAACACGACCAAAACGGCTGTTATCCGGATAGCTTGGCACACCTTCAAACATCAGCGAGGTGGCACCATTAGCCAGCGGACCATAAACAATATAACTGTGACCCGTTACCCAGCCTACATCAGCGGTACACCAGTAGATGTCGCCTTCTTTATAATCGAAGGCATACTCGTGGGTCATGGCTGCATACACCATATAACCACCGGTAGTGTGCTTCAGGCCTTTTGGCGCACCGGTAGAACCCGAGGTGTAGAGAATAAACATCGGTGCTTCTGCTTCCATCTCTTCAGCAGGGCAGTCAGCGGACGCATTTGCAACCAGATCTTCATACCAGACATCAACGCTGTCGTTCCAGGCAACATCCTGCTCGACACGCTTAACCACAATAACACTGTGTACACAGGCTTTAGCGGCTTCATGCTCCAGCGCTTTATCGACGTTCAGTTTCAGCGGCACAGATTTACCGGCGCGCAGAGAGTAGTTAGAGGTCACTACAACCTTAGATTCAGCGCCCTCAATACGGGCAGCCAGCGCCTCAGGAGAGAAGCCACCAAAGACAATAGAGTGCACTGCACCGATGCGGGTACAGGCCAGCATCGCAACAGCCGCCTCAGGGATCATCGGCATATACAGGGTAACCACATCACCCTTCTCAACACCGCGGGCTTTCAGCGCATTGGCAAATTTACAGACACGCTCATGCAGATCGCGGTAAGTGATATTTTCAGATTCACTCGGGTCATCGCCTTCCCAGATAATGGCAACCTGGTCGCCCCGGGTTTCCAGGTGACGATCAAGACAGTTATAGGAAGCATTCAGCGTCCCATCTTCAAACCAGCGAATATCAACGTTATGGGGATCAAATGTGGTATTTTTAACTTTGGTATACGGCTTGAACCAATCCAGACGCTTACCTTCCTCTCCCCAGAAAGTATCCGGATCATTGATGGACTGTTCATACATCGCCAGATATTTTTCATTATTGATATGTGCAGTCGCAGCCAGCTCTTCGCTAACCGGATATATCTTAGAATCGCTCATGTGAGATGCCCTTAGCTTGTTATTTATTCTGTGCAGTAACTGTAGTTATCAATCAAAAGGAATCTAACTCCCGATAACCACGTCCCCTATCCCTGCTCTACCGATATTCTTGTTGTTGGCGGTGAGATTTTCAGGTCATTAATGTTCAGAGTAAAAACGGTGACTCTGAAACTATTATTTTTGTGGTTAATGTTATACCGAAGTGACCGATTCCTCCTGAATTAGACATTGGTCTATCCGGCGCTGGCCATTAGTCGTAGGAAGCCCTTTTTCTACGACCTTAGACGTATAACTGAACAAATATTTAACGAATCAGCTTCTCAGTTCCGCATCAAGATCGATTCCCCCCTCGCGAATCCTGGCAAGTTTATAGCGCAGTGTCCGGGGGCTGATACCCAACTTTTCGGCCGCCTCTTTCCGGCTGCCACCAGTTTCCCTGAGCGTCTCGATAATCAGCTGAAACTCATGCTGCTTCATATCATTTCCCAGCTGACTACTGTCATCAGGCGCTACGCTGACAGAACTGATCCGGCCAGCCATCTCTGCGGTATGCATACTACCCGGCTGAATATGCAGATCAGCCGGACCGATCAGCGCCCCCTGTTGCAATATAAGCGCCCGCTGTACGATATTATCAAGCTCCCGCACATTACCGGGCCAGTGATATGCCTGCAGAGTGCGTTGCGCATCCGCACTGAGAGACACCGCGGTACGGTTCATTTTGCGCGAGTATTTCGCTAAAAGACGCTGCGCCAGCGGCACAATATCGCCAATCCGCTCGCGCAGAGGCAACCACTGTAACGGGAATACATTCAGCCGATAATAAAGGTCTTCACGAAACTTATGCTCGGCAACATACTCTTCCAGCTTGCGATTGGTGGTCGCCAGTATACGTACATCCAGGTTAATCACCTTGCGGCCACCAACCCTTTCCACCTGCTGTTCCTGCAGTACCCGTAGCAGTTTGGCCTGCAACCCCAGATCCATCTCGGAGATCTCATCCAGTAAAATAGTGCCGCCGTTGGCCTGCTCAAACTTACCCGGATTGCTGGTATAGGCTCCGGTAAACGCCCCTTTCTCGTGCCCGAAGAGAGTCGCTTCAAGCATATTTTCGGGTATTGCCGCGCAATTGATCGCCACAAAGGGCTTATCCGCCCGGGGAGAGTGCATATGAATATACTGCGCCAGCACCTCTTTACCGGTACCACTTTCGCCGGTTATCAGCACGGTAGAGTCGGTCTCAGCGACAGCCGGGCCACCTGCAACAGCTGTTTACTGCTGGTCTCTTCAGCGATCGGCTGAACACTGTCCTGCTCATTCAACTGTGTACCGGTGTACCGCTTCACCACTTCGATCAGCGCATCCGGGGCAAACGGTTTCATCAGATAATCTACTGCCCCGCTGCGAATCGCATCCACCGCCTTATTGACCTGTCCATAAGCGGTAATCAGCATCACCGGCAGACAGGGCTGAGTCTGTTGTATTTTTTCCAGCAACTGATGACCATCCATGCCGCCCATATTGACGTCACTAACGACCATATCCACCGGATTTTCAGCAATCACTTCCAGCGCCCGCTCGCCCGACTCGGCCTCCAGATAATCGAAGCCTGCCAGCTCCAGAGTATCAACCAGCGCTTCCCGCAGATCTGCATCATCCTCAACCACTAGTACCTGAATGCTCATAAACTATCCGATCCTGGCTTCATTATTATCACCGCTCTGGTTGCCTTCCTGACTGTCGCTCTGACTGCTCATCTGATAAGGAATAAGAAATGCGGCCTGAGTGCCACCCCCCGGCTCAGATCGCAACAGAAACTCCCCATGGTGTGCCTTAGCCACGACCTGCGCCACCGCAAGCCCCAATCCGGTGCCATGGGATTTGGTTGAGTAGAAAGGCTCAAGCACTTTTTTACACAGTTCCGCATCCATTCCCGGACCATTATCGCGAACCTCAATGCCCAGCTTATCATCTACCAGTTGCGCCTCAATGACCAGTTCGGTGCCTTTGCCTCCTGCCTGCAGAGCATTGTTCACCAGGTTCATAATGGCCCCCAGCAGTGAATCTTTATTACACTGCAGCTGCAATTCAGGCACCTGGTTAATGCAATCACAGTCGGCGTCCCAGCTATGCAGCGGCATATCAAGAGCATCCTCGAGTTCGCGAAACAGCTGACCGATGCTGATACGATCCTCCAGCCGCGTCTCCCCCCGGGCAAAAATCAGCATATCCCGCACTTGCAGCTCCAGATTTTCCAGACGGGATTTTACTTTTCCGGCAAACTTAATCCGTTGCTCTGGCCTGAGCTCAGGCTTCATCAGATGACCGGCATACAGCAGCGCAGCTGACAGTGGAGTGCGCACCTGATGAGCCAGCGAAGCCATCATCCGCCCCATCTCAGACAGGCGCTGATAATGCGCCAGACGCCCCTGCAATAAACGGGTATCGGTCTGGTCGGTCAGCATCAGCAGCTGACCCGACTCATTTGCCAGGGTACTGGTAGACAGGCTGACCCGCCGGCCACTTTTCAGTGACACTTCATGGCCATCATCGCTGCGCGGTGCAAAGCTGCGCTGAATCACCGATATCCAGGTCTCATTTTTCAGCGGCGTCCCCAGCAACTGCTCTGCTGCGCTGTTGCACTCAGCCACCCGCCCCCGGCTATCAATCACCACCACCCCTGCGGGCAGCAGATCCAAGAGATCCTCCAACCGGCCAGAGAGACGCTCGTGCTCGACCTGTTTTTCGACACTGGACTGGCGGATCTGATCCAGCTGGGCCCGAAGCTGGCTATTGTCCGCTTCCAGCTGAGCTATTCTGTTATTCGGGTCAGTCATCATCTATTTTCGCTGAATTCCATATTTACGCATCTTTTCCACCAGCGTAGTCCTGCGGATCTGTAACAGATCTGCTGCCCTGGCAACCACTCCGGAGGTCTGATCCAGCGCCTGAGTAATCAGCGCCTGTTCTATCGCTTCGATATGCAGTTTCAAATCCAGCCCCTGCTCAGGCAGTTCGACCGGACCTGAAGGGACTGCATCGACTTCTCCCGCCCCCTCATCCACAACCCCGATATACATCTCAGGATCGGGTTCCTCAACATGGCGAAACTTTGGCGGCAGTTCGCTAACCCCCACGACCGCATCGGGATAGAGAATAGCCAGCCGCTCCACCAGATTAGCCAGTTCCCGTATATTGCCTGCCCAGTCATGCTGTTGCAGCGAACGAATCGTTGCCGGATGGAAGCGGATGCGTCCAAACCCCTCTTTAGCCAGACGACGGGCAAACTCATCCACCAATGGGGGGATATCCTCTATACGGGCCCGCAGAGAGGGCATATCAATCGGAAAAACATTAAGACGGTAGTAAAGGTCTTCACGAAAGCTGCCGTCCACGATCATCTGCTCAAGATTTTTATGGGTGGCGGCAATAATTCTGACATCGCAATTAATGGTAATACTGCCCCCCACCCGCTCGAAGCAGCGCTCCTGCAGCACACGTAACAGTTTAACCTGCATCGGCAGCGGCATATCACCGATTTCATCGAGAAACAGAGTACCGCCATTGGCCAGCTCAAAGCGCCCCGCCCGGGAGCTGATCGCACCGGTAAACGCCCCTTTCTCATGACCAAACAGTTCACTTTCCAGAAGATCAGCCGGAATAGCGCCGCAATTAACCGGTACAAAAGGCCCGTTTGCCCTTTTTGACGCCCGGTGCAGGTTATTTGCAACAATCTCTTTGCCGGTGCCACTTTCACCGGTAATCAGCACATTGACATCGCGTCCGGCCACCTGACTGATCATTTTCCGCACCAGTGCCATCGCCTCACTGTGCCCTACCATCCCCTCAAACTGACTGGCAACCGACTTAGGCGAAAACAGATCCGGCTGACCGGCATATTGCAGTTGCAACTGACGATAGATGAGCGCCCGGTGCAGCATGACCGTCAGTTCATCCAGAGTGGCATCCGGATTCAGCCGGCCTATAATTTTTTCCTGAAGGTTCTCAGGCAGCTGTTCCAGTTCAGGCCAGGGATAGATAGCGATAACCGGCAGCTTGTCATCCAGCCGGTCAAACTGCTGCATCAGCTTTTCCAGCGAGATCGGCAATGAACAGTGACCCAGCCAGACAACCGAGCGACTACCCGGTTCTGTGATATCGCCCTGCAGCCAGGAAACATAGTCGGTGGTTATATGCCTGATTTCAGCAAAGTCGAGCCGCTCTGAGAGATGAGTGCGACTCTTAACATCATCATCGATATATATAATTTGTAGCGGGCTGCTCATAGAATTACCAGATATGTCAGTCATCAGCGGACGTAACGTTTTAAATCTCAACATCAGTACGTCAAATTTATGGCATTACATAATACAATACAACCACTACCTGCTGTTTTATTGACGCTTCTGAATATGCAGCCGATACCTCCCACATCATAAGGCATTTTAAATATATATCTCAGGCAATAAAAAACCGCCTCTTGGCGGTTTTTTTTTCAGTAAAAAGCACTCCCCCCACTGACAGCAGATGCTCGAAGAGCGCGTCAGTGAAAGAATAGACTAACGATCAGATTACGCAGGGACTTCCATCTGCGTCCAGCCCGCTTTAACTTCAAGAAGCAGGCTTATCACTTCCTGAACCTTCTCAGCATCACTTTCACGGTTAGCCTGTGACACGGTGCGTACCATATAATCATACAGCGCATCCAGGTTAGCAGCGATCTCGCCCCCCTTCTCGTGGTCGAGAAAGTCTTTCAAACCAAGAATGATATCGTTGGCCTTATTCAACTGCCGGGCACGCCCCTGAATATCTTTTCGCTCAATAGAGCCCTTAGCCGTTGCTAAAGCGGTCAGCGCACCATCAAACAACATAACAATAAGCTGGTGAGGTGACGCTGTTTGTACCGCTGCGGCATGCCCCACACTTTTATACTGCTTCAATGCATTCAGATTAACACTCATTTTCTTACCAACTCCAACAGCGTTACAAATTATGATTTATAGGTGAACGGTAATCGGTCAACCAGCCCCGTCAGCGAATCCGAGGTGGTATTAAAACTCGCAATGATCCGTTCCATCGCCTGATATTGCAGGGTTAAGCGGTTACTCTTCATATCCATTTTCCGATCAAGGTTTGCCTGATCGTCGGCAATACCATCCAGCTGCGTATTGATACTGTCAACTCTCGACTTGATTACGCCGGTATTCGAGAGAAAGTTATCAATTAACACTGACAACTCTCCGGCAAAGCCCCTTGAGAAGGTAAAACTGAAATCACCGGACATCCCTTCAGCAATGCTCAGATTAAGACCGTAGGGATCGGTGTCGATTTTAGGTAACAGCACCTCACCCGAACCGAAGGCGGCACTGCCATTGATAATACCCGCTGCATCCACCCCGGCAGAGACAACAGAGGCCGTTGACAGCCCTGTCGCCGAAGCAAACTCTGCACCTGCCGAATCAAATCCGACCCCTGAACTACTGCCATACTGTCGTGACTGAAGCTGTATTTTTCCGCCCTCAACAACCACATCAACAAAGGCATTCGCCCCCTTGAGGGCAGAATCATTATTAATCAGCGATTGCAGTTCAGCCCGAAACTCTTCTGCCGTAGCAAAGGCGCCGGACAGAGTCAGGGCGCCGGAGCTTGTGCCGTCGACCGTAACCGCAAAGGTATAATCCCCCACCAGCGCTGCGGTATCTATCGACGCAAAAGCCGAATCACTGATGACAGAACCTTTAGTCGGAGCAGTGGACACCGAACCACTATAAGTGCCTGAAACGGTTTTTGTCGCATAACTGCCGATAGACACATCGACGCCACTGCTGGTGGAGGAGATTTGCGGGGCGAAGATCGCCGCCACTTTATCAAACTGATCCTTCAGTGCCGCACTGAAATCATCGGCATCAATTTCCAGAGTACCATCAAGCTGAGTACGAATACCGATATTCGTCAGGGCATTAAACTCACTCACGCCCGGCACGGCATCTGCGATCATGCTACGAATTCGCGCCAGCAGATTCTTGGCCGTACCATCGGTGGCCAGATCCCCCCGGCTCGCGATATTGGTTTCAGCATCAGTGCTGACACCCGTAAGCGACTTCATCGTTTGATATAAGCTGTTATAACCTTCAACAAAATCACGAATAGCTGTCTCGGCCGTACTTTTCTCTGCGGTGATCGAAAAGGTAAACTTCTCTCCCGGGCTGGCCTTATTGATCGAGAAGGACAACCCCTGCATCACATCATCAACCTCATTGGTCTCACGATAGACATCCAGGCCATTGAGTTTCAGATGCGCATCCTGACCCTGTTGCGTTTCAGTCACTCCGGCATAATAACCGGCATTAAATTCAAAACCGCTCAGACCATCGGTATCTTTAGTCACATCATCGCTGGTGATCTGCAACGCATTATTCTCGCCCGAAGGGGCCGAGATCATCAGCTGGTAATTGCCATCCACCAGCAACACCGATGCCTGCACGTCAGAGTCGGCCGCATTAATCTTCTCAGCAATATCCTGCAGCGAATCGTCGCCCGTAATCGCTATATCAAATGACAGCTGCGCTTCGTTTTCGACAAAAGACTGAGGCAGAGGGTTGTTGGGGTCGGTATTATCATAGGTCCAGGTGCCTAAACTAAAGGTCAGACTGCCCGAGACGCCGATTGCAGCGTTTTTATCTGTGGCAGTCACGCTGACAGCCAGAGACTGAGCCTGGGCTACATCAATCACTTCCAGCTGATAACTGCCTACCTGAGCGTTGGCACCGATGCTATTGGGAGTAACGACACCAGTTTCAGGAAACGAAACCGCGCGTGAATTAAAGGTATCATTATTCGAAAGAGGTTCTAACAAACCCTGGAATTCAGACAAACTACTCTTTAATGCGCCATACGCTGAGATCTGGGCATCCAGTGAGGTTTTCTGAGTGTCGAGGCGCTGCTGTTGAGGGGCTTTTTCTATCTCAACGAGTTGTTTAACCAACGCAACGGTATCGATACCTGAGCCAGCCCCCAATGCGGAAACAATACTGGTATCCATATCTACTCCTCTCTTCTCTTCTCTTCAAACAAAACAAACCGATGTAAATTAACAAACATTGTAAAGCAGTTTACACCGGATCAGGCATGATCGTTAAATATTAAGCCCATCATCCCTTCTATATGCTTGGTCAGTTTCAGAGCCTCTTCGGAGGGAAACTGTCGGATCACTTCCTGAGTTTCAGTATTCACCACCTTAATCACCGTTTCATCGGTGTCAGTATCAACCGAGAAGTTAAGGTTGCGCTGACCATTGTGCATAAACTCATTCAGCTTATCGACCATCGCCTGCATCTCTTCGGCACTCATCGTCTGCTGACTATTAGTCGTATCGGATGCTGCAGCAACTGTAGGCGCAGCTTTTACCGCTTCCGCCGGGTCTTGCTTTACCTGCTGTGATGCGGAGGGCTGTACAGTTGCGATCACATTGCCTGCATTCATTGATTCAACTGACATCATTCATCTCCTTAACGAAAAATCCCCCACCGACGGTGGGTGAGGGATTTTAGTTTTTAAGTATTCAACTCTGACGAATCACCCCAGAGGCTTACTGAAGCAGTGACAGAACCTGCTGTGGCGCAGCATTCGCCTGTGCCAGCATCGCAGTGCCCGCCTGCTGCAGCACCTGCGCACGACTCAGGTTAGCCGATTCCTGAGCGAAGTCAGCATCTTCGATACGTGACCGTGCTTCAGAAACGTTCTCAGCAACGTTAGACAGGTTGCTAACAGTAAAGTCCAGACGGTTAGCGGATGCACCCAGATCACCCCGGGTGGAGTTGATCTGCTCCAATGCTTTATCAATTATCCCGATTGCTTGCTGCGCACCGCGCATTGTAGAAATATCTATGCCAGCAACGGAACCAGTGTTTCCACTCACATTTCGTTCCTGCAGCCCAGTAAATGCTAACACATTTGCAGCTGTTGCATCCTCTCCATACTCTATAGAAATCTCACCGCCATTAACTGAAGTCAACTGAATGCGATCAGTATCTCCAGAAACCATTGAGGCCACAACTCCTGTTTGATCAGAAAGCTTGTTAATTTCCTTAATAGCATCAGTGGACGCAGTTGCTGCTGTAGCTGCACTCATCTCGCCAATTTCAACGCCATTTATAATTAAATCGCCCGCACTAATTGTTGTTGCTGCTGCAGTAGTTGCTGTTGATGCCAGCAGATTCCCTTCATCATCTTGCCCATCAACACCCAGCGCCAGAATAAAAGCGTCAGTAACAGTGGCCCCAAATTCAACCTTAACTCCATTCTTATCAGCACTTGTATCAGTCAACGAGAGAGAGAATGAAGTTGCTCCGTTAGCTAGTCCGGTTGAATCACCAGCAGTAGAATCAGTAACCGTTACGCTGGTAGAATTTTCTGAAGTCAGAACAAGCTTACCTGAATCATCCAAACTAGCATTAAGAACACCTCCAGTTTCAGAGTTTATAGCCGCAACAAGATCGTCCATACTCTCTGTACCAGTGATAACAAATGAGTCTGTGTTTCCGTAACTATCAACCACAGCTAACGTCAGCGTATCAGTACCGGCGTTCAGAACACCATCACCTACAGATGTTCCCTCAACCGTAACAAGAGTAGAAGCTTCGGCACCAAAACCAGAAATATCAGCGTTAATCAGATCTAGTGCTTCCTGCACATTTGTTACTGCAGCCAGCGAGCTGGTAACTTCTTGATCATTGACATAAAAAGTTGTTGCTGCATCAGCGCTAGTAAACGCCTGAAGTGCAGCTAAATTAGTTGCTTCACCTACGATATCACTCGTAGAGCCTCCCAGAGAGTTAGAATCCATCTTGCCAATTTCAAGATTAATAGTCTGATTAGCTTCAGAACCCACCTGTAAAGAAACTGTACCCAGAGTTCCGTCCAGTACATTCTGACCGTTAAAACTGGTAGTTTCGGAGATACGGTCCAGCTCGGCAATCAGCTGCTTCGCTTCCGCATTCAGTGTAGAACGGTTGCCGTCATCATACGTGCCGTTGGCAGACTGAATAGACAGTTCACGCATCCGCTGCAGGATGTTGGTGGATTCGTCCAGCGCACCCTCAGCAGTTTGAATCAGTGACTGACCGTCGTTGGCGTTACGTACTGCCTGGTTCAGACCATTGATCTGGGATGTCATACGGCTTGCGATAGACAGACCTGCCGCATCGTCAGCTGCTGAGTTGATACGCTTACCACTGGTCAGTCGTTCCATCGCCTGATTCTGCTCGTTCTGAGAGCTGGTCAGGTTACGCTGAGCATTCAATGACATAATATTGGAATTAATTACCAAAGCCATGAGTTATTCTCCTCATATCAACCAGTTCTGACTGGCCGTTATTTTGTATAAGTAGGTATCGATCTGACACTTAAAAATCTGAGCGCTACCAGGGTATGGAATAATTTATCGACCACTTTTCAAGTTACTTTAGAGATTCTTTTGAGATTCCGTTGAGAAACCCCGGTGAGACATATTTGACATGCTTTATCGTCTCTTTATGAATCTCTTAGCTGTTTCTTTTATGGCCAAGTGATACCCTTATCGGCAGTTTTGCAGACGGCTTTAATAAAATAATCAGGGTGGACAAATGCATAACGAAATAAAACAAGTGTTTGAACTTACTGAAAAAATTCTCAGCGCAGCAAAGCTGCATGATTGGGAGAAAGTAGAAGCGCTTCAGCGTCTGCGCGAGCAACTGACAACGAAAGCTGAGTCGCTGCCCACACCGGAAGATGAATCAGTATCGCAACGCATCAGAGAGATGATCACCGCCATCCAGGAGATGGATGCCCGCATAGCCCCATTGCTGCTAAAGCAGAAAAACTCACTAATTGAAGAAACACTGCAAAACAACAAAGGCAGAAAGATGAATAAGGCCTATCAGAATAACAAATAAAAATGCCAGACCAGACTACCTTCGGCTTATACGGACTTAGCCTGAGACGCACCAATTCAGACTAGTATCTAAAATTACACTGTTAACCCGTGCTGCCTGTAAATCACCCTCGCCCTAAAGGCACTCTGAGGGCACCCACCAGCCAGAACCTCAGACTCATAGCAACTGATGCCCACCGCACTGTCATTGATTGATTAATTAATTTATATAATTAAACAGAGACAGCGAACTCACACGCGCGAAGGTAGCCTGCGCAGCCTGTAGCGAGGCCTCCTGAAGTTTAAACTGACTGATTACCTCGTCCATGCTAGCATCAACCAGCGTTGACAGCGTTGTTTCAGTCAGTAACTTAAAATCCAGATTAGAGCTGGTTACATTCTCCAGGGTTTTCAAACGCGAGCCTAACACTGAAGTCGCCTCCAGCATGCGTTCGGCCCCCTGCTCAAACTGAGTAAGACCGCTGGCAACAGCTTCATTCAAAGCGACTCGATCCTCAGCCCCATCAACCGGCTTAACCAGCACATCCGCTAGTTCAACCGCAACATCGAGTATATTTTTCTTTTCAGAAAAAACATTGATAGTAATTGTATTCGCGGCAGGGTCTGCCGGCGCATGCAGATCGAACTGCATTCCAAATACATTTACAGCTAACGGCGTTGTGGACAGGTCACCAGCCGGTATATCCATAATTGGGTCGCCATTCTCATCGATGACCGGATTACCACCGCTATCGACCAGACTATAGACAAAGACACCAGGCGTCGGCTCAGTGACACTGAGAGTCAAGTCGCCTAACTCCTGCGTCGCGGACCTGAACTTTTCCTCTGCACCCGAATCGGCAAAGCCAACATTACGCATAAAGGGCTCACTCTGAGGTGTACTTAACAAGTTCGCATTGTACACCGCCTGCCCCGTCAAATTGACCTGTAACGGCCCGTCAACCGATTCAAACAGGTATTGCCCTGAATCATTAGAAGGCACAAACAACTCACTGCCGACCTGAATCACCCGCTGACCATCATCGCCGGCATATTCATAACGCCCGTTAGCCGATTCCACATAGGGCTTTGTTAAGCCTTTACTTCCGGCAAACAGGTATTCGCCTTCTGAATCCCGCGTATTCATTAAACCCGCGACATAATCCGTTAATTGATAAAGTTCATTACCGATACTCGAGCGATCCTGATCACCCAATATGCCGTTACCTGCCTGAATGGTCAGCTCTCGCATCCGATCAACCGCGATATTAATATCTGACAGTATGGTTTCTTCCAGCTCCAGCCGCCGCTGGGTGATGTTTATATTCTCATCATACTTATTGTTCTGTGCTAATTCCCGTTCCAGCTTAACGACCTGTGCCGCTGCGACAGGATCATCAGAAGGATTGACCAGTTTTTTACCCGTCGAAATCTGCTGCTGCAAATGACTGAGCTTGACCTGGCCCTGCTGCATATTATCTATGGACTGCAGGTATTGCTGCTGGGTTGATATACGCATGATTCAACCTTCCTCTTAAACGCTATTTAACAGACTATCAAAGATAGTCTGCGATACCCGGATTAACTGGGCAGATGCCTGGTAGGCCTGCTGAAACTGTACCAGCTTGGCAGCTTCCTCATCCAGATTGACACCAGAGACACTGGCTTTAGCACCTGCGGTGGTGTCCAGAACCGCTTTATTCGCTTGCTCTGATATATTTGCCGTTGCCGTACGGGTGCCGACAGCTTCTACCAGGCTACCATAAAGATCCTGATATGAGCCGCGATCAAACAGGTTACTTTGTTGTAAATTTGATAATGCCAATGCATTACGGTTATCAGACACACCATCCAGATTGAAGCCAAAACTAAAACGATCTCCCGGACTCGGTAAATTATCGATACTCACCGTATAACCATCCAGCTGAATATCACCACCCGAAACAAAAGGCTGATTAGACTGCGTTACTCCCTGCTCATTTACCCAGGGCACAGGGTTTGTCGGATCAGTCATATCATAAAGAGTGTAAGTCATCGGCGATGCCGGATCCCCCGGCAAGGTCGGAGCAGGGGCATTAAACACAATTTCAATAGGCGGTGTCAGCTGCCCGGGAATCGCAAAAGAGCCTGCACCAGGGTCAGTTACCGTCGCTGTTGCGACGCCAGTTCCCTGATTATCATTGTTTTCGGTTACCCGTATGGGTGATGCCAGTGCCAGCTGACGACCATCATGCAGGGTCAGCGACAAATCCTGAGCACCACTTTTTACCGGCTGAATTAAAAAACGATCTCCCTTCGCCAAACGCCCCGTTGTCTCGATCGTCACTTTAATGCCGTCGACACCAAAAGAGATAGAACGACCACTGGGATCAATAAAGAATTCATTCTGCCCCACTGACTCAATCGCTGCATTGCGATCATCTGGTGACAACGGTGTTAAGGGGGTTGGATCAGTAACTGCTGAAAACTGATTGATCGCTATCTGCTTACCGTCACTTTTTCTGAATAACGTAAACTGATTATTATCGCCCACCACCAATTCGTAATCAGACGCCTGAAGTAATTCAGTTTGCTGAATTTCAACCCGTGCGGTTTGAACTACAGAGATGTTATTATTATTTGAAGCTATACGTTTCTGCTGTAGATAATCACTGTTCATATTGGTGAAAAGTTCTCCACCAAACTCATTATTGAGATCAATCCCGGCTTCATGCTGCTGATTCATGCTTTCTGCAAAACCAATCGCAATCAAACCTAACTCATTTCGCGCATCACCTAATGTCTGCTCACGATACTGTAGTAAACCACCAATTTTCCCCCCGACGATCTCATCATTAACATTGATCGTTTCATTCGCAATAACCAGTGCTAATTCATGCTGTGAACCATCAGGGTTACCCTGCACTGAGATCACTTTTTCAGCGGTTGAACCAACCACCAGAGGCTGACCGTTACCAATGAATATACTGTACTCTTCTCCCTGATCAACCACAGTCACACCGACCAGTGACGAAAGCTGATTAACCAGCTCATCCCGATGATCTCTCAGGTCGTTTGCGGAATTATTTGAGGCTGTTGCCACTCTGATATTGTCGTTGATGTTCGCGATATTCGCAGCCAGTGTGGTGATCTGACTCGCATACCCATCCAGCTGCTGATTTATCGTTTCATCCTGAGTACGAATATTCGCATCCAGATTATTAAAACGCTTAACCAGCGCATCAGCCTGAGCAATAAAAAGCTCTCGATTTGGAATCGAGACCGGATCATCAACAGCATTCTGTAATGCGCCAAAATAATCATCCAGTGCTGAAGATACACTCTGACTACTCGTCGCCAGAAGATTATCAAGCCGTCCGGACAACTCGGCATATGCAGAGGTTTGATTATAAGAAGAAAGATCAGACCACATCTGCTGCGTCAGGAATTTATCGCTGATTCGCTCAATATCATTGACGAAAACACCCGAAAGATCCGGACGACTAACCAGGTCAACACGCTGACGACTATAACCTTCCGTATTAACATTACTGATATTCTGGCCAATAGTACTCAGGGCCGTCTGATTGGCCTGTGCAGCCTGAATACCTATATTTAACAAACTGAAACTGGACATATAAAAACTCCCGGGAACACTCTATCGGCAAAGCAGGGAGCAGACAGGTTTCACCTAGATACTGCTCTCTGTAGCGGCCAGAAACTAACTTTCTTTAGTACCTGAACCGGCACTCGAATCCGAGCTGAGACCGGCCAGAACATCCCCATCAAAAATCCTGCTGATCTTTTCTGCGTACTCAGGATCGGTGGCATAACCGGCCTGCTGCAAGCCACTCAGATACTGGTATGGATCACCCGCCTGCTCCAGCGCCTGCTGGTAACGGGAGCTCCCCTTAAGAAACTCAGCATAATCCCGGAAACTCTGTTCGTATGAGTCATACACCCGGAATGCCGAACGTTCCTGTTGCGCTACACCATCACGAAATTCAACAGTACCGACAAGCGCCTTGTCGCCTGACCAGCGGCTATCGGCCTTAATATTAAAAAGATTGTGGCTACTGCCACCTTCCGGACGCTGAATCAGATAACGCCCCCAGCCGGTCTCAAGCGCCGACTGCGCTAACAACACTTTAGGGTCCACACCAAGCTCGGCAGCCACACTTTCCGCCAGCGGCAGCAGTGTTTCAACAAACTGTTCCGGCGTATCAAAACGTTGTGGCTGAGACTTTTCAGCAGAAGGGCCAGCTGTTTGAGCAACCGGCTCAGCGGCTTTGCTGCTGACTGACCGTATCTCAGTGCCAGGCAGAGCCGCGGTAACTTGCCGGACCTGTTCCTGAGCTTTTTCCAGGGCACGGCTATTTGCCTGAGCCTGACCGAGAATGGCTGATGCGGCCATACTGGCTGCACTGTCAACGGTGCGGTTTAATATCAGCTCAGACTCAGACAACGGTTTTATCCGGTTATCCTCTTTATCTTTATCATTGCCCATCCGCGGATCGATATTGCCGCCCAGTTGCCGCACCAGTATTTCCGCCAGACCAAAGCCTTTGTTTTCGGCTATTTCCTTGGTCAGCTGGGTATCACCCATCTGTTGATAGAACTCGACCTGAGAGCTGTTAAAATAGCTATCATCTGCAAAACTGGCGTTAGCTTCACGCATACTTTTAACCAGCATATTGAGGAACAGCTGTTCAAACTGTTCAGCAACCGACTGCAAAGCAGCAGGATCTTTATCCTGTGCCTGTTGCCGCAGTTTATTCATTTCACCCAGTTCGGTGTACAGCTGAGCATGTTGAGTCGGATCGGTTTTCATCATCGGCCTCAGATTACGATCAGTTCAGCTTTCAGGGCACCGGCTTGTCGCAGTGCTTCCAGTATCGCCATCAGGTCACCGGGAGCAGCCCCCACCTGATTAACCGCTTCAACAATATCCTGTAAAGAAGCACCGGGAGAAAACTCAAACATATGGCCGCTGCCCGCATCGACTTCGATACCGGTCCGGGGGGTCACAACAGTCTCACCTCCCGCCAGAGCATTAGGCTGATTCACGTTAAGATCTTCAGTTATCGCTACAGTCATACCTCCGTGGGTTATGGCCACCGGAGAGACTCTGACATTCTGGCCAATAATAATGGTGCCGGTACGTGAGTTAATAATCACTTTTGCCACCTCCTGCGCAGGCTGAACCTCCAGGTTTTCCAGTACCGAGAGGAACGATACCCGCTGATCAGGATCACGCGGAGCCGACACCCTGATTGATGTCGCATCCATTGCCTTCGCCATACCGGGTCCGAGTAAACTGTTAATCTGTTCAGCAACCCGCCGGGCAGTCGTAAAGTCCGCATAGTTGAGGTTCAGCACCAGGCTGTCTCCCTGAGCAAACGCATTGGGCACAGTACGTTCCACTGATGCGCCACCGGGAATACGCCCGACACTGGGAACATTGAGCGATAACCGGGAGCCGTCTGAGCCCTGAACACCAAACCCCGATACCACCAGATTTCCCTGAGCGATCGCGTAAACCTGTCCGTCAGCTCCTTTCAGAGGGGCCATAATCAGACTACCGCCCCGCAGGCTTTTGGCATCACCAATCGTTGAGACCGTCACATCAATCACCTGTCCCGGTTTGGCAAAGGGCGGCAGGTCGGCATGCACAGCGACCGCGGCAATATTTTTCGATTTCGGATCGATATTGGGCGGGATAGCCACGCCAAAGTTATTCAACATGTTGCGGAAGGTCGCAGAGGTAAAAGAGGTTTTATCGCCCGTTCCATCCAGACCGACCACCAGACCATAACCCACCAGCTGGTTACTGCGCACACCGGCAACCGACGTCAGGTCTTTAATTCTTTCGGCATTAACAGTGCTACTGAACAGCACTGCTGCACAAGCTATCATCAGGAAACGTTTCATCATTTTCTCCGTTTCATCTGCTCAGAATGGCCACAGCGGACCAATAAAGAACTTAGACAGCCAACCCATTGAGTTAGAGTCGTTCAGGGCACCAGAGCCACTATAGGTGATCCGTGCATCAGCCAGCTGGGTTGAGTAAACAGTATTGCTGGTAGAGATATCCTGCGGCCGGATCATGCCGCTGACACGGATATATTCATCTCCCTGATTCAGGGTCAGCCATTTCTCGCCTTTCACTATCATCAGCCCATTCGGCATAACATCATGGACTGTGACGGTAATATTGCCATCCAGACTGTTACTCATATCCGACTTACCCTCACCATCAAACGCGGTATTTGAATCTCCGGTACTGACACTCAGAGGCTTACCAAATACCGTCGGCTGAATACCGAAAACGGTGGGTGACGCCAGGGTCTGTGAATTCGACTTATCCACAGTCGTCTTATTACTTTTTGAAGAGGAGGTGCTTTCCTGTAGCACGACAGTGATAATGTCGCCGACTCTGTGTGCCCGTCCATCACCATAGAGACTGTTACTGGTGGCGGCATTAAAGATTGAACCGGTCACTTCTCTCGGGGCCTGCATCGCCTGCGGCCGCACTGGCGCAAAATGAGGACTGTCCGGCTTCGGTGAAGTGCTGACACACCCACCCAGCATCAGAGTTGCAGCAAATATCACTAGCAGCTGTTTCATCGCTTACCTCCTCAACTCAGACCTACAGATTCTGCGTCACGTAGGACAACATCTGGTCAGCGGTTGAGATTACTTTTGAATTCATTTCATAGGCACGCTGAGTCGTGATCATATTCACCAGCTCTTCCACTGCATTCACGTTAGAGCCCTCCAGCATCCCCTGCCGTAACTGGCCGGTGCCGCCCTCCCCGGGGTTCGACAATACGGCATTGCCACTGGCCGCGGTCTCAAGATAGAGATTCTGACCATAGGACTGCAGCCCCTGAGGGTTGGCGAAATCAGCCAGCTGAAGCTGACCGATCTGCTGAGGGTTTACATTACCCTGAATCACCACACTGACAATGCCATCAACGCTGACTGACATGGACTGCACACCGGTAGGCAACGTCAGTCCCGGCTCTAACAGATAACCTTCTGAGTTGACGATCTCATTATCCGCATTCATCTGAAACTGCCCGTGGCGGGTATAACCGGTGTCCCCGTTCGGCATAGTGACCTGCCAGAAACCCCGTCCCTGAATGGAGATATCAAACGATTCACCGGTTGTCTGCAGCTCCCCTTCCTGAAACAGCTTCTGTGTACCGGCAACCCGAACACCTGAACCCAGCTGCAGGCCTGAAGGCAGTTGCGAATCTTCGGCGGTCTGTGCGCCAGGCTGGCGCTGAATCTGATACATCAGATCTTCAAAAACGGCACGATCCTTTTTAAATCCAACCGTACTGACGTTTGCCAGGTTGTTGGAAATAATCTTCAGGGAGGTGTCCTGCGCACTCAGACCCGTTTTAGCTACAAAGAGGGCTCCATGCATACCTATTCTCCACCTGTCTTATTCATCATTATTCTGTTATTGAAGTGACAATATTCGCGTTGCCGCAGAGGAGTTTTCTTCTGCAGTCTTCATCATCTTCACATGCATCTCAAACTGACGAGCCAGATCGATCACCGATGTCAGCTCAGAAATAGAGTTCACATTGCTCGACTCCAGGAAACCGGCACGAATTTTCACCTCATTGGCCGGCAACAGCGGCTGATTATTGCCGCTGTGCATCATGCCATCGACACCTTTAAACAGCTGACCCGGCTCAGGGTTCACCAGCTTAATCCGGTCCAGAATCGCCAGCTCGGTTGCCGCTTCACCCGCAGGTTTTATGGTGATGGTGCCATCACCACCAATGTCCAGTTTTTCGAAGGGCGGCAAAGTAATCGGAATGCCTCCATTCCCCATGACCTGATCACCGGAACGGGTAACCAGTTGATTAAACTGGTTAATCTGCAGCTCACCCTGGCGGGTATAGGCTTCATTACCGTTAGCATCGATGACTGCCATCCAGCCATCGCCATCAATGGCCACATCCAGAGAACGTCCGGTCTGCATCATGGTTCCGCTGGACATATTGGTTCCGGCACGCTCCGCCATGGCATAAACCCTCGAGTCAAAACCATCGCCCTCAACCTGCATCGCCCGTGCCTGGGCAAAATCAGCTTTAAAACCGGTGGTGGTCGCATTCGCAAGGTTGTTTGCATGGGCCTGCTGAGAGCGCATATTTTCCCGCGCCCCGCTCATTGCCAGATACAGCACTTTATCCATTGAATTCCCCGTTTGCCGCTTACTCCCCTAAACGGTCAGGCATTGCCGCTTTAGGGGTGAAAATACACTACTGTATAAAATGCAATGGCTGTGCCAACCTTTCCATAAGACACAAAAAAGGCGACCAAAGTCGCCTTATTACTGAATACTGCGTTGCCCGGAATCAGATCTGCAAAATTGCCTGAGTGATGGTATTGAGGGTTTCCAGTGTTTTCGAGTTTGCCTGGAAATTACGCTGCGCCTCTATCAGTCTCACCAGTTCAGTAGACAGGTCCACATTGGATTGCTCAAGCGCAGCAGAACGCAGACTACCATTCAGACCGGTACCCGGAGGGTTGAGCACCGCATTACCCGAGGTCAGTGTTGCGGTCCATTCCGTATCACCGGATGGCTGCAGGCCAGACTGGTTTTCAAAGGTTGCGAACGCTACTACACCCAGGTTCTGCTTCTGACCATTCGAGAAAGCAGCCACCATCTCACCGGTTTCAGCGAAGCTGACACCGATCAGGTCACCCTTGGTATAACCATCCTGTGATGACGCTTTAACAATAGAAGCCGAGGCAAACTGAGTGCTACCCGACAGATCCAGCGTTATTTCAGTCTCGGTATTAGCCGGATCTGCACCCGCAATCGTTAATGCTGGCGCAATAGACCCTTGAGAAAAGCTTGCTCCATTAACGCTATTCAGAAAGCCACTGGTTGGATCGAAACCGAGCATCACAGATCCGACCTCGCTCAGGGTCTCGGTCGCTTTTACGGAAAAGCCGGTCTCACCGGGATCGACACTTTTACCTATATCAAGCAGCTCGCTGCCATTCAGATAAGCGTACATCTGATACTGACCACGAAAAGTATTATCACCCTCGTATGTGCGCGAAGCATCGGCTGTCAATACTTCAGTGCTGGGAAAGCCTGTTGCCACGTCAGTCTCGCTAATACTGAATTCTGATCCAATATTGCCATAATCAGCTTTAAAACGGATATCAAGCCTGAACTCACCCGCCTCTTCAACGACGGATACCGATTCCACATTGGGGTTACGATCCTTGATTTCTGTTTGTCTCGCGAGAATAAGATCGGCAATCTCTCTTAAGGTAGGAATCGTTGGACTAACCGAGATCTCAATCGGCACTCCGCCAATATTAAGCTCTGTATTAACCGTAGGCACAGCTAACGTATAAGCGTAGTTCTCGTTGGCATCGCGCTCTGTTGGTTCTGGGGTAATATCGACACCCGCAGCATCATTAATCAGCATATCGCCATACGCGCTATACTTCGCATAGGTCTCGAAACTGACGCTACCCACGCCTGCTGCAGCCGTAGGATCCTGAGTAAATAACAAAGTGGACGTATCGATACGCTTATCGGTATCTTTCAATAACTCCACATCGGCCGCATTGGGCGTACCTGCCGCATCAAAAGCAACATCGACACCACTGATGGTTATAGTATCCGGAAATGAGGCATCAACGGTGTACACATCACGAACCGGACGCTGCTCAACCATATTGTATTTAATGGTGTGCTCATTACCCAGACTATCAAACGTCCGCACGGTTGTGCTGTAGGTAAAAGAGGCGGGCACGTCTTTATCATAAGGCGTACTTAACAGTGTAGCGTCTGCAGCATCGTTGATATTAAATGACAGACCGATATTACCCGTCGCCTGCGGTGGGCTCTCTTTCTGATCAACCGCCAGGTTACCAATTGGCAAACGGTTACCCTGAGAGTCCAATCCGTAACCCTGCAGATACTTACCCGACTTGGACACCACGAAACCATCTTTATTCAGCTCAAACGCGCCGGCACGGGTATAGGTCACGCCGCCCTGACCATCATCCAGCTGAAAGAAACCAGAACCATTGATCGCCAGGTCCAGGTTGTTATTGGTAAACTCTGTAGTACCTGCCTGAAAGTTCTGAGCAATATCCGTTACGGTAACACCGGAGCCTGCGACATTACTTGAACCTGCACCGACAACAGCGGTTGCATAGATATCACCAAACTCGGTACGCGAGGCTTTGAAACCAATTGTACTGGAGTTAGCGATGTTATTACCGGTCACATCCAGATTTGTAGATGCCGCTTTAAGACCTGTTATCGCAGTATTAAAACCCGCCATGATTCTTCTCCGATTTACCCAATTCGTTTAACATCACTGAAGTCGACTGAGCCCGCATCGGTGTTAACCTTCATACCGATACCGTTTTGCCCCAGCGTGACGCTATTGACGTTATAAGCAATAAAGCTGCTCGCCGTTTTATAATTCCCATCAACCTGCGCTTCAGCGACAACCCGATAGCTCCCTGGAGGACGATCCCCGGCACTCCACACGAAATAATGATCCCCTGAGCCCTGGCTACCCATCTCAACTTCATCAATAAGATTATTGGCGCTGTCATAGATAGAAACGCGAAGATTTTCTGTACTCACCGGCAGCTCAACCACGCCTCTGATCTCACCGGCCTCGCCGACCTGCGCCACATCCGTTTTGGCATAAACATCCTGGCCGATCATAGATGAGGCCTGCAGAGCCGCCTGACTGGACAGCAGAGAAGCCGACATATTTTCCATCGTCGTATTCAGTTTGGCGATATTTTCCACCGTACTCATACTGGCGATCTGTTGCATAAATTCGCTGGTTTCAGCCGGACTGGTGGGGTCCTGGTTTTGCAGCTGCGCAATCATCAGCTTCATAAACATCTCACTGTCAGCGTTGCCGCTGCCCTGTGTAGAAGTAGAACCCGCCTTATTCTGCGTATTGATCTTATCGTAGACCGATTGCGTTCCCGAAACGTCGTTAACACTCATAACATATACCTCTTTCAGGCCTCATCTCATAACCCCGGGCTTACTGGCCCAGAGTCAGCGCCTTCTGCATCATCTGTTTTGCCGTATTCATAATCTCAGCATTTATCTGGAAAGAGCGTGACGCCGAGATCATATCCGCCATCTCTTCAACAACGTTTACATTAGGGTAATAGACATAACCATTCTCATCCGCCATTGGGTGATCCGGGTTATATTCCTGGCGTAACGGGGCATCACTTTCGACGATACCGGAGATCGCAACCCCCTGTCCCGCCTGCACTCCCATTGGTAAACCGCCGGGCTGAAGGTTATCTGTCTGCTTCAACTCAAATACCGGCTTACGGGCGCGATAGGTTTCACCAGCACTGCTGCTGACACTCTCGGAATTTGCCATATTGCTGGCAGTGGTATTCAGCCGCACAGTCTGTGCGCTCATCGCAGAACCCGCAATATCAAAAACATTACCCAGAGACATGCTTAATCACCCCTAATCGCGTTGCTGAGACCTTTAAATTTTTTATTCAGAAACTGAAATGAAGCCTGATAATCAACCGCATTTTTGGTATATCGCGCCATTTCTTCCTGAACATCAACAGTATTGCCATCAATACTCGGCTGACTGGGAACCCGGTACATCAATTCTGCAGCAAAATCAGAGCTAATCAGACCAGTGTTATGCCCTGTTCGGGTCCTGGCCATTTGCAACGGCTGCTGACCTGCTTCGGCACCTTGCAATACAGCTTTGAAATCAATATCCCTGGCTTTGTAGTTCGGCGTATCACTGTTAGCGATATTGTTTGCCAGAATTTCAGCGCGCTGAATTCTGAGCCCCACAGCCTTTTCATGAATTCCCAGTGCATTGTCAAAACTGATTGCCATCGGTCTGCCTCAAAGTTTCTTCTCACCCACTCAATGCAAGAGCGATACCAAAACAATATAAGCCTTAAAAAACAACAACTTAATAAAAAATAAATTTTTAGGCGGCAACGGTTATCCGGGCAATAGCGGCAAAGCGGCAATGAAAAATGACGGGCGGCAATAAGGAGAGGGTATAGGAGGCTCGTGGCTCGTGGCTCGTGGCTCGTGGCTCGTGGCTCGTGGCTCGTGGCTCGTGGACAGAATTGCTCTACCCCGATAAGAAGACTCTTTTCGCTTTTTATTTTTCGAGCAACAGGCAAGTCACGCTTTTTGTGACGCTCGAGCGACGAGCTACGGCTTTCAAACGTTCGAGCTACGCTTTAAAACGCGCCTGAAGCGCGTTTTTTTATTTAGCTTTATAGATGATTCCGGGACGACAATGAACCATTTCAAACAGATTGTTCAGCTCACCAATAGACTCAGAAGCGCCTAGCAAGAGATAACCACCCGGCTTCAGTGTCTTATGGATTTTTGTCAGAATGTCCCGTTTACGCTCAGAGGAAAAGTAGATCAGAACATTACGGCAAAAAACTATATCGCAGGGCCCAATACCTGTATAGGCTCCGAGAAGATTCAGCTCTCTGAAGGTCACCCGCTTTTTGATTTTCGGTAGCAGAGACCAGGCTTCATCTTTACCTGGCTCAAAAAATATTTTCAGTCTCTCCTGAGACAGCCCCCGCCCAAGCGCCAGCATCTCATACTCAGCGAGACGGGCCTGTTCCAGAACACGGGTACTGATATCAGTCGCAACAATCTCTTCGCCCAGCCTGAATGCTGCTGGATTCTGGTCCTTAAACTCATCAATAATCATGCTGATAGAGTAAGGTTCCTGCCCGGTTGAGCACGCAGCTGACCACACTTTCAGCCGCTGAGAAGCTTGCTTTATAGCCAGCTCCGGCAATAATTTATCTTTTAGTATTTCATAGGGATGAATATCCCGAAACCAGAGTGTCTCATTGGTGGTCATGGCATTAATGACCTGCTCTTTAAGACGGCTATTACCAGGGCGTTCAAGTGTAACGACCAACTGCCCTAACGAATCATACTTCCCGTCTATAAGAATTTTACTTAAGCGACTCTCTACCAGATACTGCTTATGTTTTGCCAACAGAATACCGCAAGCCTGCTCAAGAAACTGGCAAAACTGATCAAACTCCTGCTGAGTAATCTTTATTTTCTGGCCGTTCAGAGTACTATCCTCTTGTGTATAGGATTAATCACCCCTCTACTGACTCAATTCGCTGAATCACTGCCTCAGCCAACTCATCCGGATTAAACTTGCCAATAAAGGAATCGGCACCAACACGCTTAACCATAGCCAGATTGAAACGACCACTCAGAGAGCTGTGCAACATAACATGTAAAGACTTCAGACGAATGTCTTCACGAATTTTCTTAACAAGAGTATAGCCATCCATCTGAGGCATTTCGATATCTGAAATCACCATCAGAAACACATCCGTCACTTTCTGATCTTTTTCCGCCATCTGAGTCAGCATATCCAGTGCAGCTTTACCATCGTTGGCAGTTGTCACCTTAATATTCAGATTTTCCAACGCTTTCTTAACCTGAGTTCTGGCAACACTTGAATCATCCACAACCAGTATATGATATCGCGCGGCATTCTTTTTAAAGCTTTCAGTTACGACTGTGGATTTAACATCGGTACTGACGGGAATAAGATCCGCCAATACCTGCTCAACATCGAGAATCTCAATCAGCCCTCCCTCATGCTGGACAACAGCGGTGAGGTAGTTTTTTTCATTGGTTTCTATCGGAGGCGGACTGACCTGATCCCATTTTGCAGGTAGAATCCGGTCCACATTACGCACAAGAAACGCCAGAACCCGGCGGTTATACTCCGATACGATCAGAAAACAGTTCAACCGGTCTTTAGCTGCAACAGGCTCTCCACCGATTGCCTGAGAAAGGTCAATGACCGGAATCGTTTCTCCACGAATATGGGCCAAACCTTTCAGGGCTGTTGTCTGCTTTGGAATACCGGTCAGCTCAGGACAGGTCAGGACTTCACGGACTTTAAATACATTGATACCATATTCCTGGTCATCATTAAGCCCAAACAAAAGCAGTTCCAGGCGGTTCTGTCCCGCCATATTGGTACGTTGGTTTACAGTACTGTTTATACCTGACATGATGCTCTCTGTACTATGCGTTACCTGAACATTGCCAACTCGATTCTCGATTGCAATGCGAACTTCCGGATTAAGCGTGAAAAACAATATATTCTCTACATTAATCACACTTATAGCGATGTTAGCGGTGCCAGTAAAGGGTACACAGGCTGTCGAGACAGCCTCACTTACCCAAAAAGCACAACTTTACCTGGAAGAACAGTACCAGAAAATCAATCCCATGGCGCGTACCATCGTCAGGGTATCCCCTCTGGCAGCCGCGCTTGACAGTCGCCGCTGTAATAGCCCCATCTCCTTTATTCATGCGCCTGGCAGGGCGACCCGAACAACTACTAAGGCCGTCTGCAACCAGCCTGCCTGGACTATTTTTATCTCTGCCACCATTGAACAATGGCAGGCCGTTGCCGTAACAAGCAGGGCGTTGAGCAAAGGTACCATTTTGGGTGATTCCGATATCTATCTGAAAGAATTTGATACCAAAAGCCTGACTTCACCCTACTTTACCAACCCCGGAGAACTGATCGGCAGAGAGATAAAACGGGCAGTCTCCTCAAATCAGATCATCTCTGCGACACTGGTTGAAAAAAAACTACTGATCCGCAAAGGCGATCTTGTTTATATAGAAGCAAATAAAGGCGCTATGACCGTTCGGATGACCGGAACGGCTCAGCAGGATGGTTCACTGGGAGAACAGATCAGCGTGATCAACAGTCGTTCAGGCAAACAGGTTTATGGATATGTAAAAAGTCAGGGAATCATCTCCGTAAATGGTCATTAGCAGCCCTCGCAGGCCGATATTTGAACTGCTATACTGGGACCATAAATTTACAAATAGAATTAAAGTTTTCTAAAACCGCGCCGATAGCTGTATCCAGAACAGCATGAGGACCAGAAAAATGGTTATTGATATCACGGGTTTAACGTCTTCTTCTCAGGCGGCTAACTCTCGTGCCAAGGTAAGTGAACAGCCTGCGACCGAGAGTAAAACGCAGCAGCAATCTGTAGACACAGGGCCTGCGGCTTCGTCTGGTGTCAGCCTCAGCGATGCAGCTCAGGCAGTGCAGAAAAGTGCCGGACAGGCTGTAGAGGAAGGTATCTCTGTTAATGAACAGAAAATCGCTGAATTGAAAGCCGCGATAGACGATGGCAGCTACCAGATCAATTACGAAAGCACCGCGCGTGGTTTGTTCCAGCTCGAAAGTATGCTGGACTGATCGCTGTGCCCCCGTTGCCTTCACTCGATCAGATAAATGCCCTGACAACTCAGGGCATTACTTTTCTTACAACACTCAGTGAGTTGCTTGATGCAGAATATCAGGCGCTTCAGCAGCGCAGCATCGAACAACTACAGGAACTGGTTGGGCAAAAGACAGATACCCTGCAGCAACTGGAAGAAAACAATCAGGCACGTAATCAGCTCTTTATTTCCGCTGGCATAACTCCGGACAAGCCTGGTCTGCAAGACTATAAAGCCCGATTGAATGAAACAGAAGCCGCCTCGTTTACATCACTCTGGAGTGAACTGGAGCGGGTTCTGCGGCAGGTAAATGAAAAAAACAAGCGCAATGAAATTATCATTACCCGCAACAGCCGTAATCTCGAACAGCTGATGAGCATCATCAGAGGACAGAACCAGAAAAACACCCTCTACAATCAAAGCGGCGGTAAAGGAAATTACTCAGCACAAAACAGTCTCGGAAAAGCCTGACTTTTTTCAGATTTACCCGTGACCTCAGACCTCATAACAAGTAGAATCCCTGCCACTGCCTCCCCGTAGTTCAACCGGATAGAATAGGGCCCTCCTAAGAGCCCAGCCAATCCCGTAACGCATTGATATAAAACAAATACCATATCCACCCCGCATAACAAAACATCCCCAAAATTTCACCAACACCCTTTTTGGTGATATCCTAATTCACCAAACCATCACCAAATTGAAAGTACTCAGCTATGGCATACAGGGACAAGTACGAAATCCGGCAAGGACGAATTCAGCTATACCGGCGCACAGCTGAAGGCGGTAAACATCAAAGTGATGCGTGGTACTGTGCACTAAGAATCCCCGGTCAGAAAACTATCAGACGAAGCCTCAAAACCACCATACAAGATGAAGCTGAACGCAAAGCCGAAAACATTTGGTTCGATCTAAATCAGAGAAATGAACGCGGACTATCTCTGTCTACAAAACGCTTCGACCTTGTAGCTAATCGTTTCCTAACCGACCTAGAAAACAAGGTCGAACAAGATTCAAAACTTGAACCATTGATGCAGCAATTCAAACCTTCGTTATACAAAGGCAAACGCATCGACATTCACAAGTTTCTAATTCCATACTTCGACGGCAAGAACCTACATGACATAACGGATCAGGACATACTGAACTTCGAACATTGGCGTCGAAACTACTGGATCAGCGGTGCAGGCTCAACACAAACTCACGTTGAATTCACACGGAATGGTCGAACAGTTCGTCGTTCAAAGTTAGCAAATGAACAAAAAGAACCCAACTGGAATACCATCAATAAAGAGTTGACCACTTTACGGCAGATTTTCGAATTCGCACGAAAATCTAGCATTATCGAAGGACGTGAAATACCGGTAATTAAAAACGTAAAAAAACCCCGTTACACCAAAACTAAAAAACCGGGCCTAACGGAGCCAGACGTTAAACATCTGCTAGAAACACTTGTTACGCGATATAAACATCAGGCTAACCCGAAACATCAACGCAGCCATAAACTGCTTTTACATTACATCAGTTGGATGTGCCTAACTGGTATGAGGGTTGCCGAAGCAAAAAACCTAAAAATAAGTGACTGCAGAAAATTCACAAAAGAAGATAAAAGTTACTTGAAGGTATTCGTACACGGGAAAGGAAAGAGCCGCGAATTAGTAGCACTTGACGAAGCGATCACCGTTCTGGATAAGCTCGTTTACTTCCACAAAACTAATGCTGCACTTCACGGATGGATATATAGTGATGACCTTCATATTTTTTCAGATCAATATGGCAAAGCCGTGGGATCCTTTGCAAATGGGCTTAATCGTGCTTTTGAAGATGCTGGACTACTATATGACGTATACGGGGATAAACGAAGTGGCGGTGCATTCCGAAAATACTACATTACACACGCGTTAATTGTGGGTAACATAAACTACTTCGAACTTGCCAAGCAAACGGGAAACAGCATCCAAGTTATCGAAGAATATTACGCCGAAATTGACCCAACACAACGTCCAGAAATGTTCATATTCAAGAACGCACTAACTGGGGTTTATGATGATAATCCAGCTAACAAATTCTAAAGTATAAATAAGACTTAAAAACACATTAATATGGCCGATGACTGTCATGTAAATAGATTAATCAGTTAAATTTCGCTAAAATCGCTATAACTTTTAGCAATAAAATTAATAGAAAAGTACCAATCACAGTACGGATACTCAAGGCTAATGGAATGAAAAACATAAGAACCAGGAAGCGCAAAAACTCAAGAACTGAAAAGCCGCTGAGCGATATCCACATCGTCAAAATAATATTAAGCCAAAGCAACACTTATGCAATAGAAAGAAGTATTGAAAATTATATTACAAATCTATCACCTGAAAGACAATTGCGAGTAAGCAAAAACCTCTATAAACATAAAAGAATTAGAGAAGTATTTAATTTAAAATCAGAAAAATATACAAGCTTCATAAAGAGAAATATCTCCACAAATTTAGACAGTAGCGTATTACTAAATTTATTTTTAAAATTTGTAATTGAAAACAAAGAACTTATAAATAAATACAACAACCTAGCCCTAAAACTTGAAGAAAACATATGTCTAGGCTCATATAATAACGTTATAAAAACTATTGATGAGATAGATAATATTTTTGGAAAAACAATTTGGTCCATCGACGCAAGATTATCAATATACAGTATATTTAACAAAGTTAAAGAATCAGAAATCCTACAAAAATCAGATAGCAATATCGAAATAGCTCAAATAACGAGCCTTTTAACCCAAAGAAATATTGCATCATCCGCAAATGCATTTCATGATCAGTTTTTTTCGAACGTTCTAAACGAATATGAAAAAACCAGTCAGTTAGAATATGCAAATATGCTTTCATTACTTATAACACCTGAAAGGGAACTTTCTAACCTAGAATACGATCCACTTATAACAATATCCCAGTCACTTAATGTTATAGATAGAGTAATACTATACAAGAAACTATTTAGATTAATTCTAACAGATCAAAAACAATACCATCCAGAACTTAAGGATACAGTTAGAAGCTTTGTTAAAGAATTATCGTCACACATAAATGACGAATCTTGGAAAAACATGGCTAGCTTTGATCATAAAAAAATCAAAACAAGATCAAATAAAGAACAGTTATATATAATAGAAAAATATTCAAAGGGAGAATATGAGGAGTGTGTAGATTTAATAGACAACTATCTCAAAAGCAATCCTAGAGATTTATCGGCTATAGACATATTATGCAAATCAATAATATTTTTAGACGATGACAACTTTAGCCATAGCATTTTAGAAGGCCAGAGGGTTAGAGTTGCAATAACAGGCGCATTAATAGGATTACTCAGCGATTTTAATAAATACGACTTATACATGGAGCAATTCAAAACTTTAGAATTAAGATACAGTTGTTTTGATTTCATATTATCCGCACGTCCTATGTTTATGCTAGCCTACCCATTCATAAGCAAAGAAAGAATTATTAAAAGCTGTATGAGTCTTGCCTGTACAGACCTGCCTTTATCTCCAAAATACGCCTCTAAGATAGATAATAACGACGTAGTTAACTCTATTGACGTGGACTTTTTAGGACAAAAGGAGCTTAACAAAGATTCATTAACTAGAAGCCGAATAATAAGAATTGAAATTCAAGAAGCATTTCAATCTAAAAGCATAGATCGTAATAAAATCATTAGCATGCTTGAAATTCTCACCAAAGAAACTGACATCTTAACGCCTGAGAAAAATTACATTTTAAGCAAATCACTAATAGCACTAGATGAATGGGAAAAAATCTTCTCCCTTGTGGCAGATGAATTTATAGAAAATCGATCATCTCACCTAACATTTCCGATTGAAGAAATAGCAAATCACATTGAAAATTGCGATATATACGTAAATGATATTAAAGCAATAATCTGCTATTACATATACTCATCGACATATAGCAAAGCTAGTAAAATATTAGCCGCAGAAAGGGTTGAAGATTACTTAGCACACAATAATTACGGCCTACCGAGTGAATTATTATCAAACATAACAAAACTAGACAAGTATCAAGAGTTCTTTTTCTCCGAAGTATGTAATAGAGAAATGCTTGGAGATTTGATAAATATAAACAGTTCGAAAATGCTAAACATTGAAAGATTAAAACTGATATCTTTCCTAAATGATAATTTCAACTATTCGAACAATAACCTTTTAGCTGAAGAAAGAAATATTTTTGATGTTATAATATTTGGAGATATCGCTGTAGAACATGGATACAACAAAATAAACATTGACTCACATGATATTAAAAAATCAAAGTTTTCTGACTATTCCGGGCATTTTGAACAGTTTAGAAATCTAGGTGATTTAGATCACTCAAGCATCAAGTCATTATTTGAAGACTCCGATGAAGAATTAACAAGCGAGAATGCAATAAATCATTTTTACGGCGTATTATACCAAAAAATAGTTTCCGATTTCATTCAGGATAATGACTACGGCCTTGTTCGATATTTAAGTTCAGAAATTAGACATGGGGTAATGCCCAATCAACTTAGAAGTGTATTTGAAGCTCATAAACTTATCACCGAGAAGGGACCAGGAAATAAATATGAAACAAACTCTCATTGGGACAATATATACAAGGATACTTTGAGTAATGATTACCTACTGGTTATCAACAAGAACCTAGAGGAATTTTCAGAGCAGGTCGACAAACTAATTGATAACGCAAACAATTGGGCAGCAGTAACCACAAACATTAACGATAGAAACATTGCATTTAATTTTGGGCATGATACTGAAAAATTAAAAAAATTAAGAAGATATGTTGAGAACCAGGAGAATTCAGATCAATTTTTTGAACGTTGCACTGAATTTATTTGGAGCGAGGTAGATGACTGTCTGAAAATAATGCGTTCTCTTCTTAATAAAGAATTAAAGGCAGATTTCGAGGCCCTATGCAACAATCTATGCGTTTCTCTTTCGAGCAGGCATAACCCAACTCAACTTTTTTCTCATATTACTCAAGCTAGAAACGCAATCATAGAAGAAATAGCAAAAATTGAAACCTGGTTTAGACGCCCTCATATTGCGCTAAGGAACAATTACCCATTACGTTATTTGATAGAAAAATCAATAGAATGTGTTGAAGACATACACTACCCAAAAGAAATAAAGTACCACACCAATATTTGCGAATCATTCAATGAAATTTACGTTAATAATGATCAAAAAACAGGATTAACTAGATCGTTAATAACCACCTACCAAAACTGCATTAAATACACACCATCAGAACCACTTATTCATTTTGACATTTCGACTTACAAAGAGGATAACAAAATAAAAATAGTCATTTCTAATGAAATTGACAAAAAAAGAATTAAAAATGGTGACGCAGAACTCATATTAAAAAAAGTTGATAACTTCAAAAAAACAAATCAAAGTACTCTCTTATCAAAAGAAGGAGGTACAGGACTTTACAAAGCTTATAGATACGTTTTTGATTATATAGATAATTCAGATTTAAACATCGAAATATTAAATAACAAATTCTATCAAAAAATAACAATAAGTGAGGATAGCCTGTCATGAAAATCTTACTAATTGAAGATGGCGACTATAAAATCGAACGAGTTTGTGAGTATATAAACTCATTGAATAATAGTCATTCAATAACAGTCTGCAAATCATACTCATCAGCTTTACAGAACATTGTTCAAGAAAATTTCGACTTAGCCATCATTGACATGAGCCTACCCACCTTTGATAAAAGCCCAGATGAAGCAGGAGGAGAGTTTAGAACTTATGGAGGCCTCGATCTAGCTAGGCAGATAAAAAGACGCAAGATCAATATTGATTTTTTATACCTTAGCCAATACAAAACATTTTCTGATTCAGACTCAAGCCTTACAATCAATGATGTAAATATTCAAGCTGAAAACTTATGTGGGCCTTCCTATTTAGGGTTTATTTACTATGAACATTCCGGTTATGACTGGAAAAAAACGTTAGGGAAAACAATTAAAGATTATGAGTAAATTTCTTATAGTTGATGACGACCTTAATAGGTCAAATGAAATAGCTTCACGCTTGAAAAACTCTTTTAACATTAATGTTGATGATATAGATATAGCTCATACCCTAAATCAAGGAAAAAGATTTCTTAGACAAACATATTATACTGCTTTATTCCTAGATATGGCCCTACCTAAAGTAGAGGGTGATGAGCCTGATAGACTTTCAGGTATCAATCTCTTGAAAGCGATAGCAAGGGGTAGATACAAATCGCCTCATCGAGTTATTGGTTATACTGCTCTCATTGATGAAGTTTCTGATATGAGTAAAGAGTTCGAGCCACTTGGATTTAAGCTTTATGCTTCACCAGGCGGTGATTACTCTTGGCTACCAGAAGCATTCACACAAGTTTCCTATTCTATTCAATCAGTACGCAGTCACGAAGTAGCTCCAAAAGATGTTGTTGTCGTCTCTGTTCACGGAATCCTTACATTCGGAAATTGGCAAGAGGACCTCATACAACTAGCTAAAGAGCAGCACTCTGATATAGATATAAGCCATCTAAGTTTCAAATGCTCTAGAATTGATCTAATAACATTTTTAATACCAGGCTTAAGAAGATCGCTAATAAATCGGTTTACCTCTGATTTAACCAGGTGGTTAACATCTAATTCCACAAAAAGAATGATCTGTTTTTCTCATAGCTTCGGTACATACATATTAGAAAAATCAATTAGAAAAATTTGCAAAACAAATCCTGAATTATTGGAACCTCTGGAGCTTGTAGTTTTTAGTGGGAGTATACTAAAACAGAATACAGATTTTAGTGAGCTACTTGATGTAAAGAAATTTCAGATAATTAATGAATGCGCTATTAATGACATTCCCTTACTATTTAGTGAAGCATTCGTGTTAGATGCAGGAATGTCTGGAAGGCTTGGATTCTCTGGAATATGTACTGATAGTTTTTCGAACAGATTTTACAATGGCGGGCATAGTAGCTTTTTTGATGAAAAACGAAACTTCATAAAAAACAAATGGCTACCCCTCATCCCTAATAAAAACATCATCCAACCATTTAATGAAGCCAAAGATTATTCTGTATTTTTTAAGATAGTTGAAAACTTAGCTAGAATTTCAGGATGTATAAAATGGTTTTACCCGATAATACTTTTCTTCTTATCATATAAGCTCATTTTCTAAACCAACGCTAATAGCTAGAATATTTTTATTCTAGCTATTAGCGTCCCCTACATCGCATTGTTTTAGCATACCCTTTGCGACCCACTGGATGCCTAACACTATCTATAACATCTCAGTAGGTATCAGCTAGTCTGAATGCAGTTTCACTTTATAAGTAACAGCCATTAAGAATGGTAACTTTCTATTTATAACTCCTACCTTTCCCCGATTCTTCGCTGCAACCGGGCGAATTGTTGCTCATCAAACAAACAACCTATGGTTGCCTTTACACTGATTGGTCATCACTACTTCTGATTCAGACATAACTTGGAAATTAATATTGTCCCAATGCTCAGTGAAGAACTGTATGCGTCATGCAGTCTCATATTTTATAAGTCTTGAGACCGGTATTTACCCATCCCATTAAAGTATCAAATATCGTTAAGTTGAATATTTGACACTTTAATGTATCATATTCGATATATGAGACTTATGGAAAGATAGAAATGGCACTGTTAGGATACGCTCGCGTAAGTACTAATCAGCAAAAATTAGACATCCAAATCGCTGGCCTTAAACGTGAAGGGGTTCGTGATGACCGGATTTATACAGATAAAGCTAGTGGACAGTCTGACCAACGAGAAGGCTTAGCAAAGCTACTAAGCCGAGCTGAGGCTGGAGATAGCATCCTAGTTAAGAAGCTAGATCGGCTAGGCCGTAATACTTTAGATATGATCAATATTATCCAAGAATTAGATGACAAGGGTGTCAGTGTAAATTTTCTAGATGATGGCCTATCAACAGCTGGTTCTATGGGGAAGATGGTCGTTACAATTCTTTCCGCGGTAGCACAAGCTGAGCGAGAAAGGATCCTAGAAAGAACTAATGAGGGACGTATAGCTGCTATGGAAGCAGGTATTCAATTCGGTAGAAAGCCGCATAAAAACAGACAGAAGGCGCTTAAGCTTATTTGTGACTCAGAACCAATGGCTGAAGTTATTTCTAAAACGGGAATATCGCGTGCTACCTACTTCAGATTGAAAAAAGAAGTTAATCCCAGTTAAAGAAGCGTCCAAGAGATGTTTCTGAATATAGCTGCAAACCTTCCAAGCGATCAATCAACCTCCTGACATCTGTTTTACTCCAGTTATACTTTCCCCTTGGCTTCTCTACACATTGGTCGGTTAGCTTGTTTGCAATAGCTGTCAACGATGTGATGCCATTACTTTGATACATATTTATACGCTCAGCCAGCAACCTCGCATAATCATCTGCCTTCTTTTTTTTTGCCTTAGAAGCGGCTGAGGTATCCCTAGATAAACTACTTCTTTTCGGCTCTTTATGGTGATGCGATCCCATATCTCACCTTACCTTCTGTATGAATCTTAAATTGTATAAATAGTTATATGGAAATGAAAGCCAATGACGGTTTGATACCCCCATAGCTGCTAACTATAGGTATCACATCTTTTCCTGCATGAGCTGCGTAAATCCAGACCTCATGCGTGATCCATCAAGATCATTTATATCTTGATTTGATGGAGTGTGCCTGAAATAAACTAACAAACAGAAGATATGACCATGACAATAAAATCATATGAATACCAAGCCTTCAGAGATGCAGTAACAGAAATGCTGATATCTCCACATAACAAATATCACCTAACTTTATCACCAAGGAAAGGATGTAGTAGGAAAGACTTAACTGAGTCCATCAATCACTTCTTTGTTCGTATGAATCAGATACTTTACGGGAAAAGGTACCACACTAAAGGTTTGGGGGTCACAGGGATAATTATGTTCGAACATACAGATAAGGATAACCCTCACTTCCATATGATCATTCAAGATCCCAGAGGGGACTTAGAGAATCGATACTCTTTTGATGAGGTGTTAAGAAGTGTGATTCCAAAGCTTAAGCCGAAGCATGCTACTCACTCAAATCTAGATAATAGGCGGTTGATCAGTAATGACTCTTGGTGTCTACAAGAATATTATAATAATGGCAACTATGACTTAGAAAAGTACTTATCTAAGGAATTTAACCGGAATGAGGGTGCAGCGAAAGCTCACTTAGACAATTTCAGCACAATAAACGTTGATGGTGTTGAATTTGGGCTTAGATATGAAAAGGTATATCCTGAAATAAGAATACTGACAGCACAATAACAATAAACGATCAACCGTTTGTATTCACGCGCTAAATACTAATGAATACAACAATTAGAATTTAGGCTACATAAATGCTATCACTATACGACTACATAGAAGAGGTACGCTCAGAACCTGAGTCTATGAAAAACTTATACGTTCGTTACTATACAAAAATGAAGCGTGAACAAAATGAAACCAAACGGCTAGAGTATCAAGCAAGGCTTCAAGCAATAGCAGTACACTTCAGCCAATACCAGCTACAGAGGTTACTCGGAAGGTTAGGACCAATCTAGTGAATAGAATCACCAATTATCCATGCCTACTATGGATTTATTGCTGCCTTTTTTACTAAAATCTGACAGACTGGTTTGAATAATAAACTTATAGCATTTATCTAAAATGCTCATATATGCTTATAGATATGGATTTCATATGCACACAGTAATCGTTGAGAATGACCAATCCCAGTGGAGTGATAGCACAGGTATCCGTTATCACTTTCCAAAGCGATACTTGAAATACCTTCAGCCTGGGACGCAAGTTATTTATTACAAAGGACGGATGCGCGACAAGTCCTTTACTGACGCACGATTAAGTAGCCATCCTCACTACTTTGCAACTGCTATAATCAACGAAGTCTATGTAGATAAGCAAAGCCCTAAGGGTGATCTATTCGCTGTAATAGGGGGTTATAGGGCGTTTAATGATCCAGTACTCTCTAAGATAGATAACACATACCTTGAAGCTATTCCAGACAATAGAAAAAGTAATTATTGGCGTGATGGTGTTCGCCCTATTAGTCATGAAATCTATGAAGCAATCACATCAAAAGTAGCTTCATTTACAGATATTTCCTTTCAGTCAGATGATGATACACCTGATGTGATACCTAATTTTGAATCTGCAGTAGAGGGGAATAAAAAGCAGTTATTTGTAACGACCTACGAAAGAGACCCCAAACTAAGAAAGCAAGCCATTGCAATTCATGGAGTAACCTGTAAAGGGTGTAACATAAACTTCGGAAAAAAATATGGCCCATATGCGGAAGGGTTTATACATATACACCATATTATTCCAATTTCTGAACTAGGCGAGGCTAAGCAAGTAAATCCAGAGACCGACCTCATTCCTCTATGTGCAAATTGCCATGCTATCATTCATCGGCGAAGAGATAAGACCCTATCCGTCGAAGAACTCAGAGAGATGATAAACCTCCATAAAAACACAGCAGTTGCTACATCAAATGAATAAGTTTGTAGATGAAATTGTTTTCATGTCGGCATTGAGTATCTCAATATACATACTCCAATTCCTCAAATACCTTGATATATATGGTCTATGGGGATCACTTATAGTACTGATCGCAGGAGCCAGCTATTACAGTACAACTTTCTTCAAATCTGAATATAAAATTCAAAAACTGTACTACTATCTAGGCATATTGCCATTTATCATTGGTTACTTCGCGCTGGTATATAAATCATTTGGGCTAATTGATACATCTACAAATGAACAGGTTACACCCAGCTGGCTTAACTCCATATATTTTAGCGTTGTGACATGGACTACCCTTGGATACGGCGATTTTAAACCTGTAGAACCTGTAAAAATTTGGGTGATAGTAGAGGCACTTATGGGATACGTTTATATGGGGCTGCTAGTAGGAAAGCTACTGTTTATTGCATCTAGCTCAGATACAAAACCAAAGCAGCCGAACTCATCTGACAAAATTCTATAAGAGTTCAGTTCCATCTAGATCCTTCAATCTTAGGTCTGGTTTGAGGGAATGATGATGTTGCAGAAATTTGAACGAACAGGATTTGATTCATACTTTGCTCGGCTACATTGATCCAAATGGGTTTTCCTGCATCAATGGCTTTATCAATGTCCTCTTTCCTTATTTCAACTACACCGGTGACATCATCATTCACCATATCAGCGTCCCATAACTGCAGCTGAAAACGTGACTCTTCAAACATTGGCCAACCTCTATATGATGCATAGAATCTTGGTGTATAACTATCCTGAGCTTAGACACCAGTGTTTGCGGAATTCCTGCATAGTTAACCATCTGTGCAACAGTAGGACCTTTTTGGTACACATATCCAATTACATCAGGAGCCCCTACCCCTTGAACTGAAACCTCATTTAAAGTTTTAGCTATGAAATCTATTGGTATACCTGATCCTGGATACACCAGCTCACCAATAATTGATGATGCTCTTAAGTTTGGTGCTTTGGAACGATCCCATGGCTTCCCATTTACTTTTGTCGGACAGATTAAAGCTCCTAAAAATTGGACATTAATCTTATCAGGCTGTTCAGCTAGGCTATACGAAGCAAATAATGCTATTGATATGAAAAGGAGGATTCGAAGCATCAGACCAGTCCTTCGAAATTGAGCTATACAGTTTTATATATCTAACCATTTGATTTTGAAATAAAACCATATAACAACCTGTCTTAATCCGATACAGCAGCCCTCTCATCAAATTAATAGAAAAGGTGTTATTGTGCTGAAGGAGTGGTACTTCTACCTAACAACACAAATTTAAGTCATATCAATATACAACAATGAAACCATAGCTGTTAGAATGCGCAGCACTTGCCCCCGTAGCTCAGTTGGATAGAGCATTTGCCTCCTAAGCGAAGGGTCGGACGTTCAAATCGTCTCGGGGGCACCATTCCTCTCTCAATCACCAAACTTTCACCAAACTTTCACCAAACCATAATCATCATATAAAACCCATATTTATCAAATACTTAAAAATAAACCAGCCCCCTCCTAAGGCTTAGATAGGGGTTCGAGTTCCTTCGGGGAGGCCAGTTCCTGATCGACGTTTTGCTGGCAATTAATACAATACCCCGTAAAAAAGTGTTTCCCACTAAATACAGGTCAGGTTCCTGCCGCTACGTTTGGCCCTGTAGAGAGCCTTATCTGCTTTTGAAACCAGAGATCCTGTACTATCAGAGCCCTCAGCGAACGCAAGCCCTGCACTCAGGCTTACATTAACAATCTCACCCGACACCGTTCTGAAATCCACTTCTGATAATTCTAACCGAAGCCGTTCCACTGCCGTGAATGCATTTTGCAGCTCTACTTGCGGCATGATGATAGCGAACTCCTCACCACCATAGCGATATGCACTATCGACAGAACGCAGATGTAATTTAATTAAAGAGCCTAATTTTCGCAGCACCTGATCGCCAAACGGATGCCCGAAGTTATCGTTAAGGCGCTTAAAAAAGTCCAGATCGAGCATGCAGAGAGACAGCGGCTGTTTATAACGACGAGCCCGTTCAAGTTCTGACTCAAGCTCATTATAGAAATGTCGTGAGTTGTACAGCTTTGTTAAATCATCAACCTGACTCAGTTCCCGATAGCGCTTCTCACGCTCGGTTAACTCAAACTCAGCTTTCTTACGATCAGTGATTACCACCAGGGTTTCGATTGCACCAATAAGATTATTATCTGCATCTTTGATAGGAGAAGCGGTAAAGGATAACCACTCGCCCCCTTTTCCTATCTCAGGAAAAAAGTCCTCTGCCATAAAGGCCCCCGGGAGAACATCTGACGGGTGATACTTAGCGGCATAGAACTGATCAAGCTCTGGTGTTTGTACCCCAGTGACAATAAGGTCTGCCATGGTAGGCCTTTTATTCTTGTAAAAGGGCCGCCACTGATCCTGAGTACCGACTACGTCACGACTACTCAACCCTGAAGCGATCTCTAGCGAGATGTTCCAATGAGTGATAACGTGATCCGTATTGATAATGAAGGCAGGAATCGGAATGTTATCAAGCAGCTCCCCAACACCGATTCCATCTAGCTTTTTTTTTGACACGACACATTGCTCTCATTCAAATTACTACGTTGAATACAGAATCGAGCATTCAAAAATTTTGTTGTTAGCCTACCGTTGATTCCATGTGAAATTGTAAACAAAGAATGAAAAGCGGCCTATAGCACCTTAGATCAAGAGTAGCTGGGCCTATTACACGCCAGCCCTCTGATAGACGGCAGAGTATAAAGTTGATAAAGAGTTGAGAGAATCCCCTTGAAAGGGGACCGAAAGGTCGATCAGTTAAGCTTAATAATAACCAACGACCGCTAATAGCTTCATATATCTATCGCAAGCGATGAGGCGTTGCTACTCATTACTCATCAGTAATTCATGCCCCACCACTTCATCGATGACAGCATAGGGGATGCGATACTCTTTATCTTCGTATTTAACCAGCGCGTAGTCGTAACACATTTTCAGAATAATGCAGTTGGCCACCTGGCCATCCTTTACCACACGGATAATATTGCGATTATGCAGGAGCATCTCAAAAGCCTTTAATATTTGATGGGTTAAATCAGCTGAGTGCCCATTTTACCACTATATATTTTTCAGACCTATCCACACGGGAAAGTACTGACAAGAGAAGTACTGACAATAGAGATAGAGATTATCTGTCTGACAGATTTGCAAACGTTTGGAATGAGGGCTTATTCTGATGCCCACATAATATATTCGGGGGATAGGGTTGTCGCGGAATCGCTGTGATAGAAAAAAACCATCCATGGTCAAAAGTGTGCCGCAACTCATCAGCATGGAAGGGTCATGCTGATAATATGCAGGGCATCCTCCGATACCCTGCTCATGGGAAAGTAACCGCTGAATTGCTGTTACTTACCGGATGCCCTCAGGTTCTGTACGGTCATCTTACTTTCGGGTGTCAGCTCTGGATCAATGATCCCTTTAAACTGACCGGTGGTACAGTGTTGTGCCTGCATATCGATCATTGAGAAAGAGTCATCAATAGAAACACCACTACCCTTGTTTTGTGGCAGATGATGGTCCGGATGCGCCTGTCCGATACTGAAGGTCTTCCAGATTGAACCATTGCGGTCGTAAGTAACCGTACGTGGGATAGTAAATGTCTGGGCATCAATAAAGTGCTGACGCTTACTGATCGGATGGTTCGGATCAAGTGGTTCGCCTTCCAGCTGATAGACTTTACGCAGCTGCCAGGTCACATTCTGGAAGCAGTTCCCCTTACCGCCAAACGAAATCATCTGATAGCCATCTTCGTCCTGATGAATATCAGCATCCAGTGGCATATCGTTATGGTTATACATCGGCAGCAACATGTTGCGGGTGCCTTTATAGGTCCACTTGTTATCGGAGATGCGACCGTTATACCCCTCAAAGTCTTCAATCATGATATCCGAGCCCAGGAAGGCATCGGTAACCTGCCCGGTTGAGAGGCGACGAACGCGGCGCTGGAAGCCCAGATACAGGTAGGCGTTGTCACGCTTGAGGTCATCTTCAAACCGCTGAATCAGTAGCTGAGTGTTTTTCACATCAAACGGCTCAAGCACCTGAAGATAAGTTGCCCGGAACAGATTTGAAGGGTTTGGCGTAATCGCAGGAACCGGCGTCTGCTGAGTACGGTGGGTGAAGTTCAGAAAGTTAAAATTAAACTTCAGGGTTCGCTCAGCCTTGCCACTGTTCATATCTCTGAAGGTCCAGTAAAACGGCCAGATCGCCGCTGAATCACCCCAGTTGTAGCCATATTTAAAGTTCCACGCAAGTTTTTCACCTGCGCGCGGATCGTCCATGGATGGCTCCTGAGGGAAGGGACGCCCTGCCACCGAACCGTGAATCTCGCCGACATTGTCGCCCAGGCTGACATCATTCATATACTTACGGGTCGCTTCAACATAGCTGTTGTTGAGATCGAATGAGGTGGTTTCCCCCACTTTTATTTCAGTATCACCGGCCTTAATAAAGTCATACATCGCCGGATCGATAATCTCTTTAAACTGATCGACATTATCCTGATTGATGGCCATGCCTGCACTTAACCCCTGATAGGCGGGTACATCATTTTTGTAAGGGTGGAACGCGTTCTGCACATCCTGCTCAGTTGCTGCCATGGCGGAAGCAGACACAGCCGTCGTCAGCGCCAGAGAGATAAAGGTTTTCTTAAACATAGTGGTTTACCTTTTTATCGTTATATTTGTTTAGAAGCTGTAACGGACTGTCAGCTGGAATTCATCTTCCTGATTGGCAACACCAATCGGGCCATTCAGGAAACGGGCCAGAGGTTCTGTCTGGCCTCCCGCTGCTGCTCCACCTGCTGCAGACCATGGAAAGGCCTTGTTGCCACCCTCTTTGATATTGAATGCCGCATTAACCTTCCAGTTATCGTTGATCAGATAATCAATACTGGGGGCAATTGCTGTGGCTTCAGCCGCAAAGTCATGGGCAATAATGATCTGCGGGCTGAGACGGTTATTCATATAGAAGCCTTTGAATAACAGAGTGGCTATCCAGTTGTCCTTCTTATTTGGCATATCTCTTTCGTGATCCAGAATATGCTCACCAAACAGCTGAGTGGATAACAGGAACGCACTACTGGTGCCAAGCTCAGGAATAATGATATTTTTATCGAAACCGATCACATAACGCAGCATATCGGTCTTCTTATAGCCATCGGTATCACGGGCTAACTCTTCGCCCTCGGTATAGGCCATCTCTAAGCGCCACACCGCATCCTGATCCATCGAGTAATAGTCGATAGAACCACCCAGAAGATTTACCTCAGGGAAGTGGATATCAAACAAGCCGAAGTTATTACCCGGGCCACCTAAGAAATGAATTGACGGTAACTGTTGACGATAGTGCAGTGCGTTCAGAGAGAACGTGGTATCCCCATAAACACCCTCCCACTTGGCACCAAACTGACTGTTTCTCAACGACCAGTCATAATCAACCACATCATTGATAACGTAAGGTCCACCGCCGTTAATACGCGAAGCAAAGAAACAACCCGCATCAAGAATGGCATAGGGCTGACCGCAGGTGCCTAAATTACTCGGACGGAATTTATCGATGTTCCAGACCAGCGAGAAGTTGGAATCATCAAACACCTTATCCGGCCCCATCCGCCACTCTGCGGTGAGCATCCACTGGGGTATACGGATATCTTCCAGTTCGTCGTAAATATTATGACGGGAGTAATCCACCGGATTGATGACATCCAGCACACGGAACAGGTCAGTCTTGCCCCAGACAACCTGCTGCTTACCAAAACTAAGGTTCAGAACAGTACCGCTTTCCAGTTGCTTATCGGCACTGATATAGAGCTCGCGAATGAAGTCCAGCTGATCATTAAAATCTGGATAACGGGCATCGTCCTCTGACTGATCCATATAACCATCAAGGTTTTTACACAGTGCCGGATCGTTCTCACACGGGAACGGTGTTCCAGGCGCCAGAATCGCGGTTGAGGTGTCCTGACCATGCCAGTTCTCACCCAGATAACCTGCCTGGGCATCCTTACCAAACTCATCGCTGTTAAGGTCATAAACGCCATCATAGGTCGCGCGCAGCGTACCGTTGATTGAGACATTGTCCCAGCCATCACTTTCCAGTTGTTTTGAAAACTCCGCTTGCGCTGTATTACGAAACTTAGACAGACCGACGCCATCACGCACGTAGGTCGCATTTTCCACGAAACCGGCCCATTCAGTATCAGCCGCAACCGCTGTTGTGCTGAGCCCCAGTGACATCGCGGTGACCCCCATGGCCACTCCGGCAGCCACTCGATTCATCGTCATTATTATTGTTTTCGACATTTTTAACCCCTTTCAGGTTTTGGTTTTTAACAAACAGGTGTCGTTGCGCTCTCGTGTGAACGATCATCACCACCCAGAACATCTGCGTGGATCACACCATCCTCGTCTTCATAGGCTTCACAGATAAATTTCGGTTTGAACACCAGCACCCAGGCGGGCACCAGCAACATGGCAGCAGCACCGTTAAGTATCACCATCACACTCAGCAGCAGTGCAGCATCGGACTGGAAGCGCAGGTCTGACAACACCACCCACATGACGATGCCAGCAATCAGCGTAATCGCGGTAAAACTGACCGCCAGACCGGTTGTACGGATCGCGGTGCGCACCGCAGAACTGAGATTGTGTTGCAGCACCATCTCCGAGCGGATTCGGTCCATCATATAAATGGAGTAGTCGATCCCCACCCCGACTCCGACAGCAATAATCGGCACGGTGTTGATATTGATCCCCATCCCGGTGACACCCATGTAGGCGTAGGTCAGGGTAGTGGCGAACATCATCGCCATAAACATCATCATGCCTGCCTGCAATGAGGTATAGAAGAACATCACCATGGCAAAGATCAGCAGGAACACCAACGGCAGCACCCAGAGGTTGGTTTCATAGGCCGCTTCATTCATCGCCGCGGTGACCCCGATTGTGCCGCCAGCCAGCCGGATCTTCAGCCCATCCACCTTGCCCTCGTTGGCGTCGATCCACTGCTTGGCGGTGTAGATCGCCCGGCGAATGGTCTCCCCCTGATGGTCTTTGTAATAGAACACCAGATTGGCAATCCGCTCATCGGTATCAACGAACTCATTCAGAGCACCAGGGATAGGACTGGACATCATGTAGGTAAACATCAGACCACCGACGTACTGGGCATCATCCGGGATCTGCATCCAGCGGGGATCATCATTGTGCAACAGGCGGTTCACCTGCTTAACCAGGTCGGGTATGCCTTTAGCACCACCGACACCGGGGTCCATCAGCATATGACGTTCGAGGTCTGCCAGCGCTTTCAGCACTTCCGGCCGTTTAATGCCGCCTTTCTCGCTGGTTTCTGCAACGATATACAGCTCTTCAGAGCCTGGAAAACTGTCGTTAATCGCGCCAGAGGAAACGTTATAGTCATGATTCTGATAGAGAATCGGGGAGCCCGGCTCAGATTCTCCGATCACCACCTTCGAAGAGGCATACCAGCCACCCACCAACAGCAGTGCACCGATCAGCAGTGCATTTTTGGCCGCCTTGCGGGTGCTGATAAGGTCGGCACAGAAATATCCAACGTTACGAAAGACGTTGTGTTTCACCGCGTAGTTTTTGGGTTTCGGCAAAACTGACAGTAACATCGGCACCGCCAACAGCACGGTAATAATGATCGACAAGGCCCACAGAGAGGCATAGTGCGCCAGTTTGGTGTTCAGCGGTATGGAACCGATTGCGATCAACAGCAAACCGATCGCATCGGACACCACCCCCAGGCTGCCAGGGCGAAACAGACTTTCAAAGGTTTGCTTTGCCGCTTTGTGATGATCCGCATGGTCATTCAGTTCCAGATAGTAACGTTCAACAATCTGAATACCGTGTGACATCGCCCGGGCAGATATCAGGAAAGGAATAACCAGTCCCAGCGGATCAAGGTTGTAGCCAAACAGAGAGATAATTCCCAGCCCCCAGATGGTGGACACCACCACGGCCGCCAGTGGAATCAGCACGCCATAGGCTTTACGGAAATAGAACACCAGCAGCGCAATCATGATCAGCGCCGTAAACATAAAGATCTGGATGATCTGCCCCAGATACTGATAAGCCCAGCCCACCAGCATCGGCTGTCCGGTTACATGAATCTTAAAACCGTCAGCCCCCTCATCTGTGCGCATCTGTTGAATCGCATCGAAGGTTTTAACGTAATCCAGTTGTCCCTCGTTGAGCTGCGCCTTCACCAGCGCCATCTTCATATCCGGGCTGACCAACGGACCATAAACACGGGGGTTGGCAACAACATCCTGGCGCAGAGCTTCCAGCTCTGCAGCGCTCAACTCTTCGCCCTGAGGATCATAGTAGGACTCAGAATTAACATTGCCCTCCGGTGTCATCCACACTTTGCGCGAGTTCCGATGGGTAATACTGGCCACCAGGTTGTGGTTGATCCCCGGCAGGTTATCCACCGCCTGAGTGATGCGGTGAATCCGCGCCAGCGCTGCATTACTGAAGATATCGCCTTTTTCAACCTCAACACCGACTATCACCACGTTAGCGCCGCCAAACGACTCCTTAATCTCGTTATGCAAAACAATATAAGGGTGTTCCTGAGGCAACAGGTCGGCAAAGTCAGAATACATTCTGACACCAGGAATCTGGCTGGCAAAAAAAAGTGTCACCATCAGAATCAGCCCCAGCACAATTTTAGGGCTGTTGAAAATCCGCTCATCCAGGTTGTGAAGCAGATGAGTGATTTTATGGGATTGTGCAGATGCTTTATCAGACATATCCGTACTTCCAAAAATTATTATTATTTAAATCAGCCTGTTGCAAGGCTCAGATATCAACCGTAAAGAGGACTCCCCAGCCGCCGGAGACCAGCAGTCGTTTGTCATCCAGCAGTTTGCCGTCACGCAGATAGACCGGAATATTGGGGGTATCCAGCTTGCGCCAGATGTTGTGCTGCTGTTCCAGAACTGTGCCGTGGTCACCAAAGGCGAACAGCCGTCCATCCCGGGCGTAAAAGTTATAGATCGGAGAATCGGTCGGTGTATCCTGGGACTGCCAGCTCTGACCACCGTCGACGGTATACAGAATGGTGCCCCCCAGGCCTGCAACCCATCCGGTTGACGGGTCACTGAAATAGCTGGTCATGGGGAAAAATTCATTCGGAATCGGATCGAGCATGGTCCAGTTTTCACCGCCATCCTCAGAGCGGGCTAACAGTCCAAACTCACCGGTAGCGATCAGGTTCTGGTTATCGAAAAACTGCACCGAAGAAAGCGCGGCATCTTCGTTGAGACTCAGCTCATTCCAGCTGGCGCCCTTATCATGACTGCTCACCAGGGTGCTGAAACTGCCTGCAGCCCAATAACTGTTGTCCGGTCCACAGGTAACCGATGTCAGACTTTCCTGGGTAGGGATGTCACTGCTACGCCAGTGCTGCCCCTGATCTTCACTGATCCACAGCTGATGCTCCATACTCAGGGCGATCAGAGACTGATCGGGACAAACCTCGATATCCACTAAGTTGGGCGTATTACTCAGCTGTTGGCGTTGCCATTTAAGATGACTCACAGGACTGGTCAGCACTACGCCATCAGAACCGACCACCACCACTTTATCCTGGCTCACGGCGACACCCAGTAGCTGATCGGTGCGGTGCACCGCTTTACTCATCTCTTTTTCAACCCCCTGAAGATCCAGGGAAGCCTCGCATCCTCCAAGAAAAGTTGTCAGAGCAAAGATTAAAGTTGAACTGAGATGCCTGTTATTTCTTATTTTTATAAACATGACTTACGCCTGCACTGTTTACTAATATTTGGAGAATTCTCACTCCTGACACACAAAATAACGCAGGCAACTCATTACCATCCAATACTATTGATATTCCATCTCAATACTTTTAAGGTATTAAATAATTCAAACCAAACAGGCGAGCGAGTAATGGATCTGCGAAAACTCAGGTATTTCAAGGTCGTGGCGGATGAAAAACATATAGGCAGAGCCGCCAAAGTACTGCATATTTCACAGCCCCCACTGACCCGACAGATTCAGCAGCTCGAAGAAGAATTAGGTGTCACCCTTTTCAGCCGCAACCCCAAAGGTATGGAACTGACTGATGCCGGTGTGCTGCTCAGAGAAGAGGTGAGAAACATTTTCAGTCTGATTGAACAAGCGACTGAGCGCACCCAGAAAGCAGGCCAGGGACGCCTTGGCAGAATGGATATTGCCATCTTCGGATCAGGCATCATGGGCGATATCCCCAAGATGTTACTGTTCTTCAAAGAACGCTATCCCGAAGTAAATATAGTCCTGCATACCATGGGAAAGGGGGAACAGATAAAAGCACTGAGGCAGAAGCGGATCAGTGTCGGCTTTAACCGCTTACTGGCACCGCTGGCAGATATCAACTCAGAGCTTGTCAGTATGGAAAAACTCAAACTGGCGATCAGTACGAAACACCCGATGGCATCAGAGGATTCAATCCCGTTTAAAAAAATCAAAGAGTTTCCTCTGATTATGTACCCGACAGCGGGCCGTCCTAATTTTATCGACAAAACAGTCAGGCTGTGCCAGTTAGCCGGATTCACTCCCGATATCTCACAGGAAGTGGGTGATGCGGTCACCGGGGTTGCCCTGGTAGCCAGTGGTTTTGGTGCCTGTCTGGTGCCTGAATCAGCGACTGTTCTGAGCATCCCCGGTGTCGTCTACAAACCCTTATCGGAAACACCGGAAGAAACAGAGGTCGATCTGAGCTGCATCTATAGAAACGACGATGAGTCGCCACTGTTAAAGGCGTTTCTCGATACCCTGAGAGAGTTTCGCACCATTAAGGATAACCGCAGTCTGGATGAACTGTGTTAAGCGCGGAATAACAGTGTATCAGAGCACCCTCAGGCTCTGATAAGCGAAAAGGTGCTCTGATCTGATAAGAGAAAATATAGAGAAATGCTATTCGGACGGGTCCCGCCTGGCGAGAATATTTTTCGACATTTTACCGATCACCGTAATCTCAAGATCGCTCTCGGGAAAGGTGCGGCAGGCAAGCACACAGCCTGCTTCCAGCTCACTTTCGCTGACATGACAGCGGCTCATCACCTGACGGCTATACTCGCCGGAGAGCACCCTGATTTTACACACTCCACAACCGCCACCCCGGCAGCCAAGCGGGATCCCTTTCTTACCCAGCCGCGCCATGCCATGGAGAACCGATTCATTCTCCCGGCAATCATAGGCTTCATCCTGTTCCGCAAGGGTTACCCGAAAACTAGCCATTGCCCTGCCCCTGTTTGCGGGCATCCACTTCTGCTTTTCTGACAGCGCTGGCGGAGGTTCCGGCAATATACCAGTCCTCAGGTTTAACTAAGCTGCAATAGCCTCTGATCAGTGATCGATCAATGTTGAGGGTATGACATAGCAACCGGGTAAACTGTTCGCCGATTGCCGTTCGCTGCTCCAGAGGGCGCCCCTCCAACACGATGAACTCAAAGAACGCCATAATCGTTTCAGAATCGGCACAGACCTCACCGCCAACCGCCACATAATCCGGGTTAAAGCTGCTTATAAACACCCGTGTCCGCTCAATCGGGCTGTCCAGCACCTCAGCATAGATGGCGCTGGCCTGCTGTAATATCTGTCGCGCAGACGCTTTAGTGATGAGCGTCTCCGACAGATGGAATTTTGCTACCGGCATAGTTCAGTGTCCTGTTATTGTTATGACTGTTATGACTGTTATGCACTGTTTATATTTCTTTATAGACACGCTTCCGGAATAAAGAACCCATCAGAATCACGCGTTATGGCAGACCTCTGCGGCGACCGGAATCCAGCATCAGTGTTGAACCGGTCATGGCGGTCGCTTCCGGATCGATCAGCATATCCACTGCCCAGGCCACCTGCCCTGGCGTAGTAAAGGCACTGATTGAGGACTCAGCCTTCATATCATTCAGCACATCATCAACACTGCAGCCACGCATCTCCGCCCGGGCCACGGCCACCTTTCTCAGCCGTTCGGTATCAGCAGGGCCTGGCGCGATCACATGGGCAGTAACACCCCGGTCACCATAGGCCAGACTAAGCTGCCGGGAAACATTAAACAGCGCCGCATTGGCCACACCAGCAGATGCTGCATAGGCAGTCGGTTCAAGACCATAGTGTCCGCCAATAGAGATCAGTCGACTACCGTCGGTCAGGAAACCATCAGCAGCCCGGCTCAGGCGCAACAGTCCACCCACTTTGATATTCACAGCATCAACCATGGTAGCCGTTGGCGCGTCCAGAATTCCGCCAGCCACACCCACTCCCGGGCCATGCACCACCGCTCTGACCGTGCCATTATGAACAGTGCCGTCCAGAACTCTACGAATCGCCTCAATAGCGCTGTCATTGCTGATATCAGCCACGCAGGAAATAACGCCCTCATGGGTTTCTGACAAGGCCTGCAAACTGTCTGCTGAACGCGCCACAGCGACAACTTTGAGTCCCCGGGCCAGCAATCGCTCAACAATAGCCTGGCCAAAAGCACCGGTCGCGCCGACAACAATCGCGGTTTCCCCCTTAAAATCTGTTTTCATCTCAAGCGCCTTTCAATCGATCGGTTAAAAGCTCTCTTTCAATAAACCACGCTGTTTCGCCATGGTCATCGCGGTGTCCTGAATCATATCCTCCTGACCACCGATCATCTTCTTGCGGCCCAGTTCAACCAGAATATCCCGGGCCGGAACCCCAAACCTCTCTGCCGCACGTTTAGCGTGGAGCAGGAAGGTAGAGTAAACCCCCGCGTAACCAAGCGTCAGTGAGTCTTTATCAACCCGGACAATGTGGTCCATCATCGGAAAGATAATCTCATCAGCAATATCCATGGTTTTAAATAGGTCGACACCGGTCTCGATTCCCATCCGCTCGCAGACCGCGATAAACACCTCCAACGGCGTATTTCCCGCCCCGGCACCCAGACCGGCCACCGAGCCGTCAATGCGTGAAGCACCAGCCGCCACTGCAGCGATTGAGTTAGATATCCCCAGCCCCATATTATGGTGGCCATGAAAACCGATCTCGGTCTCGGGTTTCAGGACATCACGAAGCGCAGTGACACGTTGAGTAACATCTTCCGGCAACATAAAGCCTGCTGAGTCGGTGATATAGACAGTGTTGGCACCGTAGGACTCCATCTTTTTCGCTTCTTGTGCCAATGAGGTGGCATCAGAAAGATGAGACATCATCAGAAAGCCGGTGGTATCCATTCCCAGTTCACGGGCATAGGCAATATGCTGGGGTGAGGTGTCCGCTTCGGTACAGTGGGTTGCCACATGTACGCTGCGGGCACCTGCACTATAGGCAGATTTCAGCTCTTTCATGGTGCCCAGCCCCGGTAACAGCAGAACAGAGACAATCGCCTGCTTCATTCGCGATGCAACCGCTTCGATATACGCTTCATTGCTGGCCAGCGCAAAACCATGTTGCAGCGAGTTGCCGCCCAGACCCGCGCCATGAGTCACCTGAATATAGGGCATCCCCGCATCATCAAGGGCGGTCGCGACTTTAACCATCTGCTCTACCGAGATCTGTTCCCGTTTGGCATGCATACCGTCGCGCAGACACATATCATGCAGAATAATTTTACGTCCTTTCAGATGACTCATTACGCCACCTCCACAGGGTTCAGTTCAATTTTCCCAGCCAGTATTTCTTCCGCAAACATCTCCGCCGTCCGGGTTGCAGCAGCGGTCATGATGTCGAGATTTCCGGCATACTTAGGCAGATAATCGCCCAACCCCTCAACCTCCATAAACACGGCGACTTTATTCCCCTCGAAACTCGGCCCGTTGACCAGTTTGTAACCCGGTACATATTTCTGCACCTCTTTGATCATTGCCATAACCGATGCAGTGATCTTCTCCTCATCCGGCTCACCTTCCGTCAGACAGTAGATAGTGTTACGCATAATCATCGGCGGTTCTGCCGGGTTAATAATCGCCAGCGCCTTACCTTTTTTCGCACCACCCACCACCTCAATGGCATTTGAGGTGGTGTAGGTAAACTCATCCAGATTAGCCCGGGTGCCAGGTCCTATCGATTTAGAGGACAGACTGGCAATAATCTCAGCGTACTCAACGCCCTGCACCTGAGAGACCGCACTGACAATCGGAATCGTCGCCTGACCCGCACAGGAGATCATATTGACGTTCATCTCCACTTTTTCAGCGTGTTGCTTCAGGTTGACCGGCGGCACACACAAAGGACCGATGGCTGCGGGAGTCAGGTCGATCATCATCACACCCAGTTCATTTAACTTGCGGCTGTTCTCCGCATGGACATAAGCACTGGTTGCATCGAAGGCGATCTGAATACCATCTTCCAGAACATGGGGAAGCAACCCGTCAATGCCGTCGGCCGTGGTTTTCAGTCCCATAGCCGCAGCCCGGGCAAGCCCTTCTGATTCAGGGTCTATACCCACCATCCAGACCGGTTCCAACACCTCACTGCGTTGAATTTTATAGATCAGATCGGTGCCAATATTGCCCGATCCGATCAATGCACATCTGATCTTTTTCATGCTTTATCCTCTGCTGCAGAGGTCGCTACCCGGGTCTGATCGGATGCCCGGCCAGCACGCCCCCCCACATAGAACTCATCCTTTTTGTGCTCGGTCACCAGAATACGTACTGTATCAATGCTGACACCAAAACCTTCAGCAGCCGCCTTTGAAATGGCAGCAGCGGCCTGCGCCTTAATCTCAGAGCTGCGCCCTTCCAGAATATGAACTTCAATAATTGGCATAATTATTCCTCACTCCTCAAACCGAATTGAGATGGAGCCCAGTTCCTGAAACCGGGCAATAACATGGTCTCCGGGGGACACAGCTACGGCTGCTGTGATCCCACCACTCATAACAAAACTACCGGCAGGCAGCTCCTCTCCCATGTCGGCGAGAATATTGACCAGCATAGCGACTGCCTCCGCCGGGTGGTCCATCACCGCAGCAGCGGCTCCCATCTCGACAATCTCACCATTTTTTTCCAGTACTGCGCCGATGGTTGGCAGATCCAGTTCATCTACATAGCGGGGACGGCCACCGCCCACAAAACGCGCCGAAGATCCGTTATCCGCAACGACACTCTCCAGATCGAATCTGAAGCCTGTAAATCGCGAGTCGATCACCTCGATAGCGGGTAATACATAGTCAGTTGCCTGCAACACATCCGCTGCAGTACAGCCCGGCCCCACCAGACGTTCGCGGGTGACAAACGCGATTTCACACTCCACCCGCGGATGCACCAGGTCAGCTGTTGAGATCACCGAGTTTTCAGGCCGTGACATTTTGTCGGTTAAAAAACCGATAGAGGGCTGATCCACCCCCATCTGTTTCATCTTCGCCCGGGAGGTCAGTCCCGCTTTCCAGCCAATCAGCTTATGACCCTGTTCAATAAAACGTTTTCGCAGCGCAGTCTGAATTGCATAACCGTCGGCCATGGTCATCGACGGGTATTCATCGGTTAGCTTAGGGATTGCATAGGCCCGGGTCTGAGCGCCTTCCACACGTTCACACAAACGTATTACTGCTTCTCTGTTCAGGGTTGTTTTCATACTGCGCTTCTCCCGTCAAATTTAACCTTACAGCGACCCAGCCCACCCACGTTGCACTCAAGTTCATCACCGTGCTGCACGGCCACCAACTCAGACTGAGAACCTGACAGAATCACTTCACCCGCTTTAAAAGGGATACCCAGTTCACCCAGAGTATTCGCCAGCCAGGCGACAGCGTTTGCGGGTGACCCCTGCACTGCAGCGCCGACGCTGGTTGAGTAAAGCTCACCATTTTTATGCAGTACCATGCCGGCCAGGGTCAGATCCAGCTTACGCGGGTCACCTTTCACATCACCAAGCACGTAAACGCCGCAGGAAGCATTATCCGCAACGGTATCCTGAATCCTGATTTTCCAGTCGGTAATACGGGAATCGACAATCTCGAAACAGGGCACGACATAATCGGTCGCCCTGATAACATCCATCGCGGTAATACCGGGGCCATTCAAATCCTCTTTCAAAACAAAGGCCAGTTCAGCCTCAGCTTTTGGCTGAATCAAACCATCCAGATCGATAACATTACCGTCACTCATCAGCATGCCGGAGGTAAGAATGCCAAAGTCAGGCTGAAACACTCCCAGAAACTGTTGTACCGGTTTACTGGTCACCCCAATCTTCTTACCGACAACGGATTCTCCGGCATCCAGTCGACGGGCAACGAAGCGTTGTTGTATCTGATAAGCCTGCTCCAGCGTGATATCCAGGCCCCGCTCAGTAAACGGTTTTATGGTGCTGCGTGACAGAAAGGCAGCATACAACTCATCACCCAGCCGATTGATCATCTCCTGATCCATAACCACCTCACAACTTGACGCAGACATTGCGCATCTCGGTATAAAATTCTAGAGAGTGCACACCGCCTTCACGCCCAATACCAGACTGTTTAGCACCGCCAAATGCAGTTCGCAGATCCCGCAGGAACCAGCTGTTAATCCAGGTCACTCCGACATCAACCGCTGCCGCCATGCGGTGTGCACGGGCCAGGTCATTGGTCCAGATCGTGGTGGACAGCCCATAATCATTGGCATTGGCATAGCCAATCACTTCTGACTCGGTATCAAACGGGCAGATATGGCAGCAGGGACCAAAGATCTCTTCGCGAACAACGGTTGCGGTTTCCGGCAGCCCGGTCCAGATAGTGGGCTGAACCCAGTTACCTTCAACCAGTTCAGCGGGCATCTCCGGAATACCGCCACCGGTGACCACCGTAGCCCCCTCTTCCACCGCCTTGCGATAATATGAGAGCACTTTGTCCTGATGTTCTCTGCTGATCAGCGGGCCATAGTTGGACTCATGGTTTTCAGGGCGGCCATATTTGACCGCTTCAGCCTTCTGTTTCAGTGCACTGACGAAACGATCAAAGAGTGACCGTTCGACATAGACCTTTTCTGTCCCAAGACAGACCTGCCCGGTATTCAGAAAAGCGGAGCGGAAGATGCCATCCACCGCGGCATCAAAATCCGCATCGGCAAACACGATACCGGCGTTCTTACCGCCCATCTCGAAGGAGACATCACGACATCCTTCAGCGGCCGCTTTCATAATGGCGGTGCCGGTACGGGTTTCGCCGGTAAAGGTGATCGCATCAACAGACTGGTTCTGGGTCAGAAACTCACCGGCGGAATCGGGGCCGAAACCATGCACGACGTTAAACACCCCTTTGGGGATTCCCACTGAGTTCATCACTTCACCCAGCAGAGTTGTGGTCAGCGGTGTTTCTTCCGAAGGCTTAACCACAACAGTGTTACCACAGGCGAGCGCTGGCCCCACTTTCCAGGTCATTAGCAGGAACGGGGCATTCCAGGGTGAGATAACACCGATAACGCCTTTCGGCACCCGCAGCCCATAGTTCAGAGCACCCCGTCCATCAGGGGTTGCCATCTGATAACTTTCGGTGGGTACATTTTTAATAATGTCGGCGAACACTTTAAAGTTCGCCGCCCCCCGGGGGATAAAAGCATGGGTCATAACATGATGAGGCTGCCCGGTATCGGCCATCTCTGCCGCGACAAAGTCATCAAAACGACGGGTAATTTCATCGGCAACGCCATAGAGAAGATCAACCCGCTGATCAACGGTCAGCTGGCCCCATTCACCGTGCATTGCCGCTTTTGCCGCAGCAACAGCCCGATCAACATCGGCCCGACCCGCTTCAGAGATACTGGCAATGACGCTGTTATCCACAGGTGAGCGCTTGTCAAACCGGCGCCCTGATTCAGCCTCAACAAACTCACCATTTATAAAATTATTAACTTGATGCATTGCTGCTCACCTTTGTTTAATGACTGATGGCATTTTCTGTTCCAACCAGTTTATGCAGCCAACCAGATACCGTCTAATACCGTTTAATACCATCATCGATACCTAATAGGTATCAGATGTAAGACAAAAAAACACTCAGGATAAGGGTGCCAGTCATCTGAAAAAATTTAAAAAGAGTTCAGAGGGTTAAAGCTGCATACCGCTAATCCGATATGCAGCTAAGCCAGTCATCAGGTGACAATTGTCAGGAAAGATTCATGCAGTTTACGTTGCGGATAATCCAGTCCCTGTGGGAAGTGATCCCAGTCCCAGGTGATGGTTTCATAATCAGGATAGGGCTGATAACCGCCCATAAAGGTTTCAAAACGGTTGCCGGAAGGGTCCCACGCATAGATCGTACAACCACGGGTAATGCCGTGACGGGTCGGACCAATATCCACCGACACCTCATTCATCGACATAATATCTCCGGCACGCAGCACTTTCTCCCAGCTTTCCATCAGGAACGAGCAATGGTGTAGCTTGCCAGGTTCAGGGTGTTCAACGAAGGCGATATCATGAACTTTGTGAGAACAGGACAGCCACAGCGCCGCTTCAAACTCACCATCCTCAGCGAGAACCCGTTCCACCAGAAAGAACCCCAGAATATCTTCAAAAATCTTTTTGTTGGCAGCGACATTCGGCCCGTATAACAGCATGTGATCCAGACGAACTGGCGCAATGCCATGTTCACTGGCACTATTCCAGGGGCCGGGGTTGTCATTGGTCAACCCGTTACCGACAGCGCTTTTTTCAGCATACAGCTCCATCACATGGCCGGTTGGCAGAGTAAAACGAACCCGTTCGCCGGTTTCAAGCATCTCGCCTGCCGGCATACGGGTGGTTTCAATGCCATACTCCTGCAGATCCGCCTCCAGCTTGTCCAGCGTCGCGGCATTGAGAACTTTAAAACCAAAGAAGTCCATACCGGCTTCTTCAGCCTGTCGGATGATATAACTGTTATGGTCCCGCTCATCCCAGCACTTGAAGTAAACCCGGCCCTGATCATCACGACCGGTTTCAACCAAACCCAGGACATCACGATAAAAGCGCGCACTATCTTCCAGATCAAATACACGAATCTGTACATGTCCAGGTCTTAATACACCCGTCATTGCCATAACAAACGCTCCAGTTTTTATCTTATTTTTATAAAATATGACGCATCAATGCATCACCGCTGTTCAATACTATCAGGTAGTGTTTTCCCGTACTTTCCAGTGTAAGCGGGTCAGTAAATACCGTCTAATACCGTTTAATACCTAATGAGATACCTTTTAAGTATTGAAAAACAGGTCACTGAACTACCGTTGAAAAAGCGCGGTCCACAGCGGAAAGCTGACACCCGCCACTTACCCTCACTTTATTAATCTGGAAACCAGGAAACAATCCGCTACATATCCGATTCTGTAACCGCCCGCTAATGGTTCTGATGTTTTACAGCCAGATCACTTCGCCGCATGATCCAAGCGAAAGCGGTCTGCGTAACGCTGAAAAAAGGAGCCTCTTATGCAGATCTCTCAAATGAAAACCTACGCACAATCAAAACTGATCACTGCTGTGAAATTTATCGAATCAGGTTGCAGCCCTATCGTGATAGAGCTTTCATATACCAAAGATAAAGCGATGCACAGGGAGCTCCTGACCCGGGGCACAGAAGTTGTTACCTGCAAATGTCTGGAACAAGCGTACTGCATATGCAGAAACGCAGGTATCCACAAGGCGGAGCTGGTACAAATTATGACCCACGACGAAGCCAGTGCAGGAGACACCCTTGCCGGTCAGAATAACCCTATGATGCTGCGTTTCTGACATGACTAAAAAAATTGCCATTATTGGTGCAGGATTAGCCGGATCTGTACTTGCTGAGCGTCTGAGTTTCTCCGCTGACGTTACCTTATTTGAAAAAAGCAGAGGGACCGGTGGCAGAATCTCATCCTGCAGACTGGATGACTATTCTGCAGATCTGGGTGCCCCCTGGTTCAGCCCGTCTACAGAGAGATTCCGCATGTGGCTGGAACAGCAGCCTGAGATAACCCGTTGGCAGCCGCAGGTATGTGATTTCAATCATGTGCAGACTGCATCTGACTGCCTCTATGTCGCCGGGCCAAAGCAAAGCGCTCTGACACGCCGCCTCTCCAGTTATGCAAAACTTATCACTCAGTGCAGGGTTGCATCGGTTCTACCCCGGCCAACTGAACAAACGCCCCGGACCCTTTTACATGATGATCAGTTAATAGAACTCGGCTGTTTTGATAGCGTCATCATTACAACACCGGTGCAGCAGGCAAAAGCACTACTTGAAGCGATACCCGAATTTTCCAACAGAACTGCAAGCATTAGTACAGATCCCTGCTGGGTTTGCGTAGTAAAAATAAAAGGTCAGCTGGACAGCGCTGATGTTTTTTATGGTGACCACCCGGTACTCTTCCGTTGCACCAAAGATAGTGCCAAACCTGGACGACAATCAGAGGAAAACTGCGAAACCTGGGTACTGGAAGCTACAAAACACTGGAGTACGAACCATATAGATGCCAATGCAACCGATATATTCGACGCTTTGTACGCAGCATTCTGCCAGCTTATTCATAAGACGCCCGACATACTCTCCAGCCGGACACATCGCTGGCTACTGGCCCGACACCGTATGGTATGCCCTACGCCTTTTCTCTGGAATTCAGAAACAGGTATTGGCGCATGTGGTGACTGGTTCAACGGAGTTGGCTTAACAAACCAAAACGGCATAGAAACCAGCTGGCTGAGCGCCAACGCACTGGCCGATGCCATACTTCAGGAGAGCCTGTAATATTAAGCGGACTACCTTATTTCAACAAAGGGCCCAGCGAGGAGGGTGGTAGCTCATCAACGGACATTGCGCGATATCTCTTTAGCAGCAATTTCTTATTATTTAACTCCGGCCTCAGTGACACACGCTCAACCAGATTCAGATAACGATCAACCATTTTTAACCGGCCTTCGCGACGCTCTTTGTCATCACGGGCGGTTTCAAGAAACAACTGGGCCAGATTCAGAACCGCAGAGTGATTATTAAAATCAAAGTCAACGGCGGCACCGAAAGACTTAATCGCCAAACCAATTTTGCCTGACAGATAATGTTTAATTCCCAGCCGGTTAGCCTTATCACTCATATCAGGGTTAAGCTGTTTAGCTTTTGTCTCTCGCTGTTTACTGTCAGGGACCTGCTGAGATTTTTCCAGCACCGGCAGTGCTTCACCAGACATCACTAACAACTCACGATCAATATCGAGAGGATTTTCCAGTTCCCGGTTAACCAGTTTGGCGTCCCGAAGAAAACGCTCCTTCTCGCTGTTCTCCCCAAGGTCTTCAGCTAACTGACTACGGATAAGGAACGCCCGAACTTCTGCAGCCCGGTCTGACGAAAACTTTTTACGGGCGCTGACAAGCAGGCCATCGATCTCATGTTCAATCTGCTCCCGGGTCACTTTGTCACTGGTTTTGACTTCCATTCGCCGGAGGTTCGCAAGCTTAAGATAGGGTTCGGCTGAATGATAACAACTCTGTTTACCCAGAGAAATTGAACGTCGATACGCTCCCTTTGCCAGATCCAGCTCCTGAGTCTGAACAGCAACCCGTCCCAGTTCCATCTGCCGCGGAATTCCAAGAGGGGCACGCGTTGTGGCTTCCTTCAGCGTTTCCCGGGCCTGAATAAGATCGCCCATCTGTTCATGAACTTCGGCCAACAGATCATATGCAGCGATCAACAGCGGGTGATCCGTAATCAACTCCTGCAGCAACTGCTCCGCTGCCGCAAGATCATCCAGACCGATATATGCCCGACACAGATAGAGTCCGGCTTCCTTGTCCCGCGACTCCCAATAGATTCCGTCGAGCAGTTCACGGGCTCTTTCATATTCCCCCAGATCCAGTAGTAACGTGCCCCTGACTTTTTGCAGATGGGCATATTCCGGATGCTGACGATCAATCAGTGCCTCACAGATCTGCAACGCCTGATAACGCGCACCTGATTCTATAGCCAGATCGACCGGACGTAAGGCTAACTTACGCCGCATAATATGATCGAGACGATATTTGAGTTCTTCAATAGAGAAGGGTTTTGAGATCAGGTCATCAGGATGACTATCGATGGCGTGAAGAATAACCTCTTGCGATGAATCGCTGGTCATACAGACCCACGCTGCGCTGGGCTTGATATAACCGCGGTAACGGGCTTCTTCAAGAATCTGAATACCGGTGACACTGTCACTGGCGTTGTGCCCCAGGAGGATAACATCAAAGTCGTTTTGCGCGATTAACGGGATAACCTTGTCATTAATCGTAATCGCTTTAACGTTCGTGATGCCCAGTTCCCGCAACATGTAATAGATCGTGGCACGCATATTACCGCTACTGTCGATTAACAGAACATATTTGTCTGAATAGTCGATCTGAACATCAATGGGGTTATTGCGCAAAGCGGTCACAGGCCAGCCTTATCCTTAAAACTTAATTCAATCAAGTATAAGAGCCACACCGCCGAGGAGAAAGAAAAAACATCTCAAAACGGGATCAGTTTTCTTCAGGCAAAAAAAAGCACCGGGTGTAGGGTGAAACGCTCGGTGCTAAATACAGTTCTATGCTGTGAGGACCATAGTATAGCGACAAGACAAAATAGATAATGATCCACGTCAACAGTCTTACTATTAAGCGGCTTACTAAATTATTATTTCCTACAACTTTTGACTAAGCGCTGGCACAGTGATATTCCAGTAGACTTAATATAAATAAAAGAATCAGATCAGATATGACTACTGCATTTATTACTCATCAGGACTGTACCCTGCACAACATGGGTCCGGAACATCCAGAAAGCCCGATCCGACTTCTGGCAATTCAGAAGGTGCTGCAAAAAACAGGACTGATCGAGCATCTGAAGCAGATGGAGTCGGTGCATGTAACCCCTGAACAGATTCAACTCGCTCATGCCAACCTGCATCAAAAGCGACTTGAAATGAAGCTTCCGGAAGAGGGCGTCTTCTATGCCGATGAAGATACCGCGCTCTGTCCTGACTCGCTTCACGCTGCCAGCCTGGCCGCAGGTTCCACTATTCTGGCAACCAATCAGGTATTAGCCGAAAAGGTTGATAATGCCTTTTGTGCTGTTCGCCCGCCCGGGCACCATGCCGAGCATAATGCTGCGATGGGTTTCTGTTTTTTTAACAACGTCGCGATTGGCGCTATGCATGCATTGCAACAGCCCAGTGTAAACCGGGTAGCGATTGTTGATTTCGACGTTCACCACTGCAACGGCACCGTCGATATTTTCAAAGATAAGCCTGAGGTACTGGTGTGCTCTACGTTCCAGCACCCCTATTATCCAGAACGCTACACCGATATTCAGCGAGACAACATCATCAACTGCCCGATTGAAGCACACACCCGGGCCTCTGTTTTCAGAGAACAGCTGGAGAAACACTGGCTTCCTGCCATCCAGAAACATAAACCCGACATTATCTTTATCTCAGCCGGGTTTGACGCGCATCACGAAGACCCTATGGCAGACCTTAACCTCACCGAAGAGGACTACCGCTGGGCAACACAGTTACTGACCGATGCCGCACGCACCACCTGTGGTGGACGCATCGTCTCAGTGCTCGAGGGGGGGTACAACCCGGTTGCACTGGCCTTTAGCGTACAGGCACACCTGGAAGTACTCGCAGGGTATTAAGAGCAGAACGTCGCTGCGCGACTGCTAATTGTGGCTAGACGTCACTTCGTGGCTTGCCAGAAAAAGCAAAAACAAAAAAACCGCCCGTAGGCGGTTTTTTTTGAGCTCGCCGATTTAACCAACGAACTTGATCATTACACCGGCAGCAACCGCAGAGCCGATTACACCGGCAACGTTTGGTCCCATTGCATGCATCAGCAGGAAGTTCTGGGAGTTTGCTTCCAGACCCAGCTTATTCGATACACGGGCAGCCATTGGTACGGCTGACACACCGGCAGAACCGATTAGCGGGTTAATGGAGTTACCACCTGCCATCTTATTCATGACCTTCGCCATCAGCACCCCACAGGCAGTACCGATACCAAATGCAACCACACCCAGTAACAGAATACCCAGAGTCTGGACATCCAGGAACTTATCTGCAGACAGTTTAGAACCAACTGACAGCCCCAGGAAGATTGTCACGATGTTGATCAGTGCGTTCTGAGCCGTATCACTCAGACGATCAACCACACCACACTCACGCATCAGGTTACCGAAGCAGAACATGCCCAGCAGTGGCGCAGCATCAGGCAGCAGTAATGCAACCAGAATCAGCAACACGATCGGGAACATGATCTTTTCAGTCTTAGGCACATGGCGCAGCTGAACCATTGAGATCTTACGCTCAGCTTCGGTGGTCAGTGCTCGCATAATTGGCGGCTGAATCATAGGTACCAGAGCCATATAGGAGTATGCCGCTACGGCAATCGCACCTAACAGGTCTGGAGCCAATAGCGAAGCAACATAGATCGCTGTCGGGCCATCTGCGCCACCAATAATACCGATTGCAGCAGCATCCTGAATGGTAAAGTCCATCACACCAAGAGTGGTCAGACCAACCGCGCCCAGTACTGTAGCAAAAATACCAAACTGCGCAGCAGCCCCCAGGAACAGAGTCTTAGGGTTTGCCAGCAGCGGACCAAAATCGGTCATTGCACCTACACCCATGAAGATCAGCAGCGGGGCAGCACCAGAAGCTATCGCAACGGTATAGAAGTTATACAGCATACCGTTGTTATAGCCATGGTCATTAGCCGAATATACAGCCGCCGTATGGGTTGCCGCGTCAGCCATGTGATATGCATGTTTGATCGCCTCAGGCTCAGTGCTGCTGATATGCAGAACAGCAGCCAGATTCTGCAACATCTCAGGACCACCCAGGTGGATGGCATTTTCAACCGCTGACATCGCCAGACCCGCTTCAGGGATATTGGCCATAATGCCACCGAAGCCAATTGGCACCAGCAACAAAGGCTCAAAGTTCTTGCGAATAGCAAGAAACAGAAGCAGGAGGCCGACCAGAATCATAAAGACCTGCCCCGGCGACACATTGTATACCCCTGACGCGTGCCAGAGGTCCAGTAGCTTATCCATTTAGATCTGCCCTTACGCCAGAGTCAGCAGACTGTCGCCAACCTGCACTGTATCGCCTTCTTTAACATCGATGCTGGAAACAGTACCGGCACGAGCTGCACGGATCTCAGTTTCCATCTTCATCGCTTCCAGAATTACCAGAACATCACCTTCCTGAATCGCCTGGCCTGCAGAGACAACAACTTTCCAGATGTTACCCGCCAGTGGTGCCGGAACAGATTCAGCCGGACCTGAAGCGGCAGGTGCAGCAGCGGCAGGCGCAGCAGCTGGAGCAGCCGCAGTGATATCACCACCTTCTGAAACCTGAACAACGTAGTTCTGACCATTAACATTGATGGTGTAAGTCTGTGGACCAGTATTCTTAGGTGCAGCCATTGCTAGGGCGTCCTCTAATGTAGGTGCGGGTTCAAATGCGTCTGGGTTACCGCGATTTTCAAGGAATTTAAGACCAATCTGTGGGAACAGCGCATAAGTCAGAACGTCATCAATCTGGTTCTCACCGGACGCCAGGCTAACGCCTTTCTCCGTTGCCAGCGCGTTAAGCTCGGCAACCAGCTTTTCCATTTCAGGCTCAAGCATATCAGCGGGACGACAGGTAATTGCCTCACCACCATCCAGAACACGTGCCTGAAGTTCAGCGTTATAGGGCGCAGGTGCTGCACCGTACTCACCTTTCAGTACACCCTGAACCTCTTTAGAAATTGTCTTATAGCGTTCACCCATCAGCACATTGATAACAGCCTGTGTTCCAACGATCTGAGAGGTTGGAGTCACCAGCGGGATCAAACCGAGGTCTTCACGAACCCGTGGAATCTCGGCCAGTACTTCATCAAACTTATCGGAAGCACCCTGCTCACGTAACTGGCTTTCCATATTGGTAAGCATACCACCCGGAACCTGAGCAACCAGAATACGGGAGTCAGTACCACGCAGAGAACCTTCAAACCGGGCGTACTTCTTGCGTACTTCACGGAAGTAAGCAGCGATCTCTTCCAGTTGCAGCAGATCCAGACCGGTATCACGGTCGGTGCCAGCCAGAGCGGCAACAACAGATTCTGTCGCAGTGTGTCCATAGGTCATGGACATAGAGGAGATTGCAGTGTCCACACGGTCAATGCCCGCTTCAACTGCTTTCAGAATGGTCATATCAGACAGACCTGAGGTCGCGTGAGCGTGCAGCTGAACTTCCAGCTCAGTCTGGGCTTTCAGACGGGAAACCAGATCAAATGCATCGTATGGCGTCAGGATACCGGACATATCCTTAATCGCGATCGATTCTGCACCCATATCTTCCAGCGTTTTAGCGTACTCAACCCACATATCGTTGGTGTGTACAACGCTCTTGGTGAAAGAGATGGTACCCTGCGCATGCTTACCGGTAGCCTTAACTGCTTTAATCGCAGTTTCCAGGTTACGGGGATCGTTCATAGCATCAAAAATACGGAACACATCCACACCGTTGGTTGCAGCACGCTCAACAAACTTACTCACCACATCATCAGCATAGTGACGGTAGCCGAGCAGGTTCTGGCCACGCAGCAACATCTGCTGCTTGGTGTTAGGCATCGCTTTTTTCAGTTCCCGGATACGATCCCATGGATCTTCACCGATGTAACGGATACATGAGTCAAATGTCGCTCCGCCCCAGCTTTCCAGGGACCAGAAACCGACTTTATCCAGTTTCTCTGCGATTGGCAGCATATCGTCGATGCGCATGCGGGTAGCAAACAGCGACTGATGCGCGTCCCGCAGTACCACATCGGTAATGCCAAGAGGTTTTTTATCAGACATGGGTATAGGCCTTTTGTCGATTAATGCTCTTTAAAGTTAATTCTTGATTTCAGCTACAGGATCAGTGCTTACGGAACTGATGTACCGCTGCAGTCATTACTGCAACCAGTTCATCACCACCGGAAGCGGGTGCTGCAACAGCAGCGGCAGGTGTTGATTTGGCTGGCGCAGGGGCTGCCTCAGGCGCCACCTTTGCAATCAGCTTCGACATAATGCCGGTAGCAAAAACCAACAGGGTCAGGAATACGAAAACGAATCCCATACCAAAGACCATTAAGTTGAGGCCTTCTGACATTAGATTATCCATCTAACGGGTGCTCCTTCTTTGTACGAAACCCATAAGTCTGTTGCTGGCTTGTGGCCGCAGCTTCTCCCCGAAAGGTCGAATCCGGCTGCAACAGAACAGATGAACAGTTAGTAAATGGTGAACAATTAAACCTGAAATATAACCTTCAGGCAACTGGTTACAATATAATTAATGCATAAAAAGTGCCGTAAACTTCTGTAAATAAACTACAAAAAACAGCGAAAATACGTCAATTTACTATCTTAACTAATATTACCCAACCCACTATTTCAGCCCTCAGGACGGTACACCTTAACGTTAACATACCCCTTCTCCTGCAGGTTCTGAGCATGCATCTGACTCATAACCCCTTTATCGCAATACAACAAATACTCTTTAGTCTGGTCCAGATCCTGAAATTTTGTTTCAAGATCGAAAAACGGGATAGCCAGCACTTCAGCCTTAGGCATATTAAGGGGTTTTCGCTCCTGCTCGCGACTGTGACGGATATCGATAATCGTCTGATTCTCATCAACCCGGGTCAACGCCTCAATCGTTGTATGGATATTAATATCCTCAACGATCTTATCAATAGAGATCACCTGGGTATTTTCCAGCGCATCTTCGAGAACAGCGTAATCGAAGTTAGCCTCCTCCTCTTCAACCCGCTCCAGTTTTGCATTGGTCGTTGGACGATCAGAAATAACACCACAGTACTCAGGTATATTCTTGGCAAAATCGTAGGCCCCAATCTCTTTTGTAATATCGATAATATCCTGCTTATCCATAGTAATCAGAGGGCGAACAATTAACTTAGAGGTCACTGAGTCGATAACCTGGAGATTAATGAGGGTCTGACTGGAGACCTGAGCAATACTTTCTCCTGTCACAAAAGCTGGAAGCTTCATGCGATCAGCCACTTTTTCTGCGGCTCTCATCATCATCCGCTTCAAAATCACCCCCATGTGGGTGTGATGAACGTTCTGCAAAATTTCACCCACCACCTCGTCAAAAGGCACTGAGATAAATTTAATCCGCGCAGCGCTGCCATATCTCTGCCACAGATAAAGTGCAATCTGCTTTACGCCGATCTCATGCGCCCGTCCACCCAGATTGAAAAACAGAAAGTGAGTTTTACTGCCCCGGCGCATTGTCATATAACTGGCGACAACCGAATCAAAGCCACCGGAGATAAGTGATATAACATCCTCCTGCGTGCCCAGAGGATAACCCCCCAGCCCCTTGTGCTGATGAGATATAAGGAACAGGTGCTGATCACGGATCTCAAGCTTAACCGTAACTTCAGGATTGTGCAGATCCACCCCACCGGTTTCACAGTGCTCTAGCAAGCCTCCGCCGATATAACGCTCCAGGTCAGTGGATTTAAATTCATGCTTGCCACCGCGCTTAATACGCACAACAAAGGTTTTACCTTTTATCTGTTCAGCATAGACTTCTTTAGCGATCTGAAAGATCTCATCAAAAGACCCCAGCGGATACTGATCAACTTCGAGAATATGCTGAATGCCCGGCGTGCAGCACATCAGCTCCACTGCCTGAGCCCTCAGTTCGCTGTCCGCAGAGGGCAGTTCAACCTCAACCCGATCCCACAAGCCCCGCACCTTAATATCATTATTTATACGCTTGAGTGTTACCTGCAAATTAGATTGAAGACGCTGAATGAAGCGCTTTCGAACAGGTTTACTCTTAATGGTAATTTCGGGGAAGAGTTTGACGATAAATTTCATGGTTTACATCTGCACAGGGTTAAAAGGCCGGCTATTATACATTGCTGCGAAGAGGGGACAAAATTCATACAGTCATCGCAGGCATCGCCTGATGGAAAGGAGATTTCAGCTTCAAGGAAATCAGCGGCGTGTTAAGTTATATCAACACAGTGCCAATAAAAGTAACTTATTAAAACACTGATGAAGCAAAGAAGGGAATGATTAGAAAGTGGCGCGCCCGGCACGATTCGAACGTGCGACCGCCTGGTTCGTAGCCAGGTACTCTATCCAGCTGAGCTACGGGCGCTTAACCCAAAAAAAGTTGTACTGCCATTATTTAAAACACTTTCAAAAATCATAAAACAATCTTTGAAAGTGGCGCGCCCGGCACGATTCGAACGTGCGACCGCCTGGTTCGTAGCCAGGTACTCTATCCAGCTGAGCTACGGGCGCTTAACCCAAAAAAAGTTGTACTGCCATTATTTAAAACACTTTCAAAAATCATAAAACAATCTTTGAAAGTGGCGCGCCCGGCACGATTCGAACGTGCGACCGCCTGGTTCGTAGCCAGGTACTCTATCCAGCTGAGCTACGGGCGCTAAATGGCGGTGAGCGAGGGATTCGAACCCTCGATAGAGTTTCCCCTATACGCCCTTAGCAGGGGCGCGCCTTCAGCCACTCGGCCAGCTCACCTAAACAACGGCGCGTATAGTACAATACTGATTTTCAAAAGAAAAGCGCTAATCCAAAAAAAGAAAAATTATTCGTTATCCTGCTCTTTTTCTTTCTGAATTCGTTGATAAATCTCTTCACGATGAACAGATACATCTTTAGGTGCGTTAACACCGATACGTACCTGATTCCCCTTGACGCCCAATACCGTAACGGTAACGTCATCACCAACCATTAAGGTTTCACCAACACGGCGAGTAAGAATAAGCATAGAAAAATCTCCTTATTTAACAGACAAGTACTACAGACCTGACCTCTCCTGTTTGCATTATAGCGCAACAACGGGCTGCCGCAGGGTGACCTTGCGTTAAACATTATAATGGGCCAGCAATGATCTAACTATAGACCACTGCTGTTAAGTTTATTCGCTAACTGTATCAGCCGCGTCCAGATCAAAAGCTGAGTGCAATCCGCGCACAGCCAGCTCAAGGTATTTCTCTGCAATCACAACAGAAACCTTAATTTCAGACGTAGATATCATCTGAATATTGATGTTGTCTCCAGCCAATGTATCAAACATCTTGCTCGCAACACCAGCATGAGATCGCATACCCACACCAACAATGGACACCTTGGCAATTTTATTATTGCCTACGATCTCCCGCGCACCCAGTTCATCCCTGATCTTGAGCAGAATGTCATGCGCAGCAGCAAAGTCATTGCGATGTACAGTGAATGTGAAGTCAGTGGAGTTATCCGCCGCGACATTCTGAAGAATCATGTCAACTTCAATGTTTGCGCGACTAATCGGCCCCAAAATACGAGAAGCAACACCGGGAATATCGGGTACACCCAGAACTGTCAGCTTTGCTTCATCGCGGTTAAATGCAATACCTGAGATGACCGGTTTTTCCACTGTATCGTCTTCCTCTGTTGTAATAAGTGTGCCAGGACCATCCTGAAAACTGTGCAGAACCCGCAGTGGCACATTATATTTACCCGCAAACTCGACAGAGCGAATCTGCAGAACCTTTGAACCGAGGCTGGCCATTTCCAGCATCTCTTCAAAAGTAATCTTATCCATACGCTGCGCGCCTTCCACGACCCGCGGGTCAGTGGTATATACGCCATCAACATCCGTATAGATCTGACACTCGTCCGCCTTCAGAGCGGCCGCAAGCGCAACGCCTGTTGTATCAGAACCGCCACGCCCCAGGGTCGTTATATTACCGTCAGGATCAACCCCCTGGAAACCAGCAACAACTACAACCCGACCCTGCTTAAGGTCGGCACGCATGCCATCAACTTCAATATCCTGAATCCGTGCTTTCATATGCACATCATCGGTCAGAATTTTGACCTGCCCCCCCGTATACGAGCGCGCACTAACGCCCCGCGCTTCAAGTGCCATACACAACAGGGCAATTGTTACCTGCTCTCCCGTCGACACAAGCACATCCATTTCACGGGGATTCGGCTGTTCCTGCATCTCTTTAGCCAGGCCAATGAGGCGGTTTGTTTCACCGCTCATCGCGGATACAACAACCACAATATCATGCCCCGCATCACGGAACCCTTTAACCTTATCGGCTACACCCTGAATACGTTCAACGGTACCGACAGAGGTTCCACCATATTTCTGTACATATAGGGCCATACTTATCCGTTCCCTTCATCAGCCTTACGGCTGCAGTTATTACACGCTCTTATTACAAGCTCTGCTCAACCAGTTTCTGCACATCAGCCAACGCTGCTGGCAGAGCATCAGTTTCAGTACCACCACCCTGAGCAAAGTCAGGACGACCGCCACCTTTACCACCCAGGCGGGTAGTCAGTTCGCGGACCAGGTCACCCGCTTTAACCTGACCAGTCAGATCTTTAGTGACGCCGGCAGCCAGACTCACCTTGCCGTCAGCGATCGTTGCCAGAACCACAACGCCGCTTCCGAGTTTATTCTTCAGCTGATCAATCGTATCGCGCAACGTCTTAGGATCAACGCCCTCTAACTGCTCAGCTAATACCTTAATACCTTTAACATCGACAGCGTTGCTCAACAGATCGGCGCCTTTCGCGGCAGCCAGCTTAGCTTTCATCTGCTCAAGCTCTTTTTCAAGCTGCCGGCTCTTGCTGACCTGCTCCTGAAGCTTCGTCTCCAGCTGTACTGCAGACTGATCGATATACTCCAGAGCTTTCGCTCCGGTAACAGCCTCGATACGGCGTACACCTGCAGCAATACCACCTTCGGACACAATTTTCAGCAGCGCAATATCACCCGTACGACTGGCATGAGTACCACCGCAAAGCTCGACAGAAAAACCATCCCCCATCGTCAGAACACGGACGGTATCTTCATACTTCTCACCAAACAGAGCCGCAGCGCCTGTCTGCTTAGCCGTTTCAAGATCCATAATATCGGTACGCACTTCAGAGTTCAGACGGATCTGTTCATTACAGATCTTCTCAATCAGCTTTAACTCATCAGGCTTAACTGCCTCAAAGTGAGAGAAGTCGAATCGCAGACGATCAGCATCACAGAGAGAACCCTTTTGCTGTACATGTTCACCCAGAACCTGGCTTAAGGCCTCATGAAGAATATGAGTTGCAGAGTGATTAACGGCTGTAGCACGGCGTTTAGATTCATCAACCTGCACAGAGACTGTATCACCTACCGCCAGACTACCAGCGACCAGTACACCATGATGCAGGTGATTTTTCGATTCTTTAGTACAGTCATCCACCCGGAACTCAGTTGCGTCTGCGGTTAACAGGCCCGTATCACCGACCTGACCACCGGATTCGCCGTAGAATGGTGTCTGATCCAGCACCACCATACCTTTATCACCTGCATTTAACTGATCTACCGCCTCACCATCACAGAACAAAGCAACAACGTTTGCCGAACCGTTCAGCTGTGTATAACCGACAAACTCAGTCTGGCCATCAAGACGGATAGTATCATTGTAATCAACGTTAAATTTACCGGCCGCCCGGGCACGGTTACGCTGATCCTCCATCGCCCTGTCAAAGCCATCCATATCAACAGTTAATTTATGCTCACGTGCAACGTCTGCTGTCAGATCGACAGGAAAGCCGTAAGTATCATACAACTTAAATACGGTTTCACCAGGGATCCCGGTGCCGTCCAGATTAGTAATAACCTCTTCTAACAGACGCAGACCGTGATCAAGGGTTTTAGCGAACTGCTCTTCCTCTTTCAGCAATACCCGCTCAATCTGAGCCTGCTTCTCTTTCAGCTCAGGATAGGCATCACCCATCTCAGCTACCAGCGCTGCTACCAGAGTATTAAAGAAAGGCCCTGTGGCACCCAGTTTATTACCATGACGCACAGCGCGACGGATAATACGGCGTAATACGTAACCGGCACCTTCATTTGAGGGAATCACTCCATCGCAAATCAGAAAGGCGCAGGAGCGGATATGGTCAGCAATTACCCGCAGTGACTGAGTATCTGTCTCTTTACAACCTACCGCAGCTGAAGCGGCTTTCAAGAGATTCTGAAACAGGTCTATCTCATAGTTAGAGTGAACGCCCTGCAGTACGGCCGCAATCCGCTCCAGCCCCATACCAGTATCGATTGAAGGGTTAGGCAGCGGCTCCATTGAACCATCTGCAGAGCGGTTGAACTGCATAAAGACCAGGTTCCAGATCTCGATGTAACGATCACCGTCTTCTTCAGGACTTCCGGGAGGCCCGCCCCAGACATCAGCGCCATGATCATAAAAGATCTCACTTGAAGGGCCACAAGGACCGGTATCACCCATCGACCAGAAATTATCCTCATCCAGCTTGGAAAACCGCTCCGGATCAATGCCCATCTCTTCTTTCCAGATTTTCTCGGCTTCGTCATCGGAGATGTGAACGGTTACCCAAAGCTTCTCTTTCGGTAATTCAAGAACTTCCGTCAGAAAATACCAGGCAAAGCGAATAGCATCGCGCTTAAAGTAGTCACCGAAACTGAAGTTACCCAGCATTTCAAAAAAAGTATGGTGACGGGCAGTATAACCGACATTATCCAGGTCATTGTGTTTACCACCGGCACGAACACAGCGCTGACTGGTAGTCGCCCGGCTATAAGAGCGTTTATCGCTACCCAGAAAGACATCTTTAAACTGCACCATCCCCGCATTAGTAAACATCAGGGTGGGGTCATTCCCGGGAATCAGTGAACTACTTTCTACAATTTCATGCCCCTGAGACTGAAAATATCCCAGAAAAGCCTGACGCAGTTCAGCACTTGTCATATTTTTCATAGCTTTAGTCGCTCTAATACCTAACCGTCACCGGACCTGTTTCTGATACAAAACAGAAACTTAGAAACAGGCATGGAATTCATTATAAAAATGGCGAAGTAGTATATAACGAGACGATTAAATCTACGAATTTTTTTATTTTAGAGGTTGTTTCTCAAAGTCTTTCATACACCACAGGGCAACCGTAATGATGACCCGTTACTCTTTATCCCTAGCGAACCCAGTGGCATAGTTAATCTGTTCTGAAGTGAACCCCCGCTGCGCCATAAAGCGCATTCTTTTGCCACGCTCTTTATAATCAGACGGGTCAAGATCAGCTCTGTATTTACGCTGATACATATCCAGCGCCAACGCAAACCAGTCCGGATTGGCCGTCTCAAAGGCAGCTTCTATTAACTCACAGTCAATCCCTTTACGCTGCAGCTCAAAACGGATTTTTATCAGTCCTTGTCCCTGACCAATCCGCATGCGAATGAAACTTTCGGTAAAACGCTGATCTGACTGATAGCCATTGAATGCCAGATCATCAAGCACTGCTTCGATATCAATATCGTCACAACGACTCGCCAGCTTATCCAGCAACTCCTTGCGGGAGTGTTCTCTGCGTGCCAGTAATCCAATTGCTGCATTTTTGGCTTCAGCCTGAGTCTGGTACATACTCTTCCTATCTAAACTGACTTTCCGACACGATTTTCCCAGGCGGATCAGCGCACTATTTACCCGAGCAATTAATCCGTGGATACAAAAAAGGAGCCCTCAGGCTCCTTTCATTTATACAGATCAACCGGTTACAGATCCAGCTGAGGCTCAGCCGCAGACTCTTCCTCTTTAACTTTAGGCTTCGCAACCGCCAGCAGTTTTTCACGGATTGCAGCTTCAACCTCAGTTGCAATCTCAGGATGCTCTTCAAGGTAGTTAGCTGCATTAGCTTTACCCTGACCTATCTTGGTGCCCTGATAGGCATACCATGCGCCTGACTTATCCACAAAGCCATGCTTAACACCCAGATCGATCACTTCGCCCATATGATAGATGCCCGCACCATACATAATCTGGAACTCAGCTTCACGGAATGGTGGTGCAACCTTATTTTTAACAACCTTAACCCGGGTTTCGTTACCGACGATCTCATCGCCCTGTTTAACTGCCCCGATGCGGCGGATATCCAGCCTAACCGATGCATAAAATTTCAGTGCATTACCACCCGTTGTTGTTTCAGGGCTACCAAACATGACACCAATCTTCATACGAATCTGGTTGATGAAAATAACCAGGGTATTAGCGTTCTTCACATTACCGGTTAATTTACGCAGTGCCTGAGACATCAGACGAGCCTGAAGGCCCATATGAGAGTCGCCCATCTCACCCTCAATTTCAGCTTTAGGTGTTAAAGCTGCTACAGAGTCAACCACCAGTACATCAACAGCATTGGAGCGTACCAGCATGTCGGTAATTTCCAGCGCCTGCTCGCCGGTATCAGGCTGAGAGACCAGCATTTCATCGACATTTACGCCCAGTTTTTCAGCATAACCGGGGTCCAGCGCATGCTCTGCGTCAACAAAAGCACAGGTCTTACCCATCTTCTGCGCTTCAGCAATAACCTGCAGAGTCAGCGTCGTTTTACCGGAAGATTCAGGACCATAAATTTCAACAATCCGACCAGTCGGCAGGCCGCCAATTCCAAGTGCAATATCCAGCCCTAATGAGCCGGTTGATATTGCCGGAATCGCTTCCCGGGGATGATCCCCCATCTTCATTACCGCACCTTTACCAAATTGACGTTCAATCTGACTCAGGGCAGCATCAAGTGCTTTCTGTCTGTTCGCATCCATTGTAATGACCTATCTCTGCAACGCAGTTAAAATACTGTATGTTTGACCAGCATTATTAACATAGCGCGTTCCGTTTGCAAGAAAAAAATATGTTTTTTTATACAGTGTTTTTATTTAGTTGTTTTATAAGCCCTTTTAAAGCTTCTCTGACGGCTGACAGACGAACTGAGTATCGATCACCCGTGAAATGAAAACAGCGCGTTTCGACCTCACTACCCTCGAAATACCAGGCCATCCATACGGTACCCACGGGCTTTTGCTGGGTTCCACCACCAGGACCTGCCACGCCACTGATCGACACACTCAATACTGCCCGACTGTTATGTACGGCCCCTTCAGCCATCGCCATAACAACTGATTCGCTGACCGCACCCTCACTGATGAAAAGCTCTTCAGGCACCCCCAGCATCCGGGTTTTAGCCTCATTACTGTAGGTTACAAAGCCACATTCAAACCAACCGGAGCTACCGGCCAGCGCAGTAATTTCCTGCGCCACCCATCCCCCGGTACAGGACTCTGCGGTTGCGATCCTGACCTGCCTATTCAGTGCCAGTTGTGCCAGTGTTTCAACCAGCTGGTTTATCTCTGTCATCACTATCCCAGACGGTGTAATTGCTATACAAAAAAATATTTTCACGCGCTGCCTGAAACCGCCGTCATCCGCGCTAATTTTACTCGGCTCAACGCCAATTTCTGGACCTCTGGACGGGGCTTGCAAGGTGATAATCATATCCTGCCACAGCCAGGCGATGTAAGCATAGATGATCAACATAGCATGCGCTGCACGCTCAGAGATGGCAATACAGTTAATAATGCCCTTAAATCTGGAACGGATGAGGTCGACACAGCCCGGCAAAAGCACCGTCAGTACTGAAAGGCCAGCGGTAACCGGTGGAACGGTGGAACGGTGGAACGGTGGAACGGTGAAGATTCTGAGCGATTCCCGGCATCCGGCAGTGGCACGTGCAGGTCCGTCTGAGTACTCCGGACAGTTTCTCAACCGTCAGGGCAGTGCGGGTAGAGGGCAATAACCGGTCTCCTTAATCGTATTAGTTGCTGTTTATAACTAATTTCCTGTCTCAGAAAACATAATCAGCAATAAACGACCGCAGTCTGTCGCTTTGTTTAGCCAGAGTAAACTTGTATGCAGCTACGCCATTCAGGCCGCAGTCCGTCGCAACGGACTACTTAACTGATGAAACAAGTAACTGACTAAACAAGGTTTCTTCAGATACACTTCAACCGCCGGTTACCGGCGGGAAAAAAGCGACTTCATCGCCGGAAGTAATAGATTTATCGCGGGAACAAATCTCCTGATTAACCGCAGTACAGATCAATTTACTCGCCAGGGCTGATTGCCACTTATCGCCTCGCAGATGACCCAGATACATCATTAAATCCGAAACGGTCTGGACCTGTTCAGGCAATTCAACAGCCTCCCTGTCGACTCCGAGAACGTCTCTTAAACCGGCAAAATAACACAGTGTCAGCATTACTCCTGCACCTCAATTCCCTAGATTCAATATCGCTACAGTCATTCATTTATCCGTCGCCCTGTCCCAGCTTACCTGACACTTCTGACTGATCAGACAACCGCCTGATCTGCCGGCGCGCTATTTTCAGTATGGTAAAGCTTGATGCCCGATAGCAGTTTCAGGATATCCAGTGTCGAGACCGCACCACAAATTTTTTCATCCCGTGTAATAAAGATCCTGTGTACGCCTCTGCTGTGCATCGTTTCGGCAAGCTCAGTCACAGGGGTCGTGTCAGATGCCGAAATAATAGACCGGGTCATAATCTCGGCTACCAGATGATTTTTATGCTGATCACCGTCGGATAAACCTAATTCATCAGGTGAAAAGCCTTCAAGGGTGTTGTAATAGTACTGCGTGGTGGGATTTTCATTCATTGAGTGCGATGGATTACTGTCAAATGTGAGAATATCACTCAGGCTGACGACGCCGACAAACTCCCTTTTAGACGATAACACCGGTGCGCCGGTGACTTTATGGCGGTTAAAAAAATCGATCAGGGTCTGGATAGACCAATGCTCTGACACTGTCAGTAAATCTTGCGACATTATATCGCCGGCGACCATTTCTGTGCGGGTATTCATAGTTTTCATCCTCTGCATCAGTTCTAGCGACCTGTTAACTGCAGGCCTGAAACTACGATTACACATGGCAACCAGACGAGCTATATCTCAGAAGTGGTAATCGGACCGCAGCAGGGACCTTAATACCCCAGACATTGATCTGAGTTAAGAAACAGTGGAGAACTTCAACCGCTGCAGGCTGTTTCCAGTCTCAGTAATCCCAACAGAGCAGCCACTAAAGCGAACCTGCATCACCCCACAGCCAGTAGTTCGGGCGTATTAAAATTCAGCAAACAATCACACTCCCTGCTGACATCCAGGGCAACATGCGGCAACTGTCGGTACCAGCGCCCCACGGCTCCCTGACCAGCAGCCAGCCACTGCTCCAGAGCGGTCCGGTGACATGCCGGAATAATCGCATGCAGGTAATGTTCGCGCGCTCCGGTTTTCAGAAAAACAATATGCCCGGGATAAAGGCGGGCATGACGTACCAGCATGCCTAACACCTGCTGACTGACCAGAGGGGTATCACAGGGTAATACCAGCAGGTGACTGACGTCGGCGTCCAGTTCGGCCAGAGCGGCCTCAATACCTGCCAGCGGCCCACTGAAGCCCGCCTTCCGATCACCCACCAGCGTCTCCCCAAAGCGGGCATAGAGGTGTTCATTACGATTACAACTGATGATCAACTGATCAACCACAGGCCTGATCTGCTGAAGTGTCCAGCTAATCATGGGGGCTTCACGGAAAGACAGCAATCCCTTGTCCTGACCTCCCATACGGCTACCCTGTCCACCGGCAAGTACAACGCCCGCCAGTCGGTTAAATCCAGCACCAGACATATCAGCTCAACAACCCGTCAAAGGGATAAAAGGCCAGTAAATCGCTCTCACCCACCGACTGTAGCGCCGGTATCCGCAAGAAACCCTGCGCCAACACCGAGGAGCTCAGTACGCCTGAGCTCTGACTATGGACCGGTGCGGCATACAGCTGCCCATCGCGCCATTCCAGACTGGCACGCAGAAATTCATCCCGGGGTATCGCCCGGTCACGCCGGAAACCACTTTTAACCGGAAAACAGGGGGGAGCTACTGCGCTGCACCCCTGCATGGCCATCAGATAAGGACGGGCAATCATCAGAAAAGTCACTAATACCGCTGCCGGGTTACCCGGCAACCCCATGAAAGGCACCTGACCGATACGGCCGTACGCCAGAGGCTTGCCCGGCTTGATCGCCAGCCGCCAGAGATTCAGCTCACCAAGACTTTCAACTGCGGCCTTAACATGATCTTCCTCACCGACGGATACCCCGCCACTGCTGAGAATCAGGTCAGCGCGTTCGGCAGCTAAACTGAGTGCATCGCGGGTTTCAGCCAGCGTATCACCGATAATACCGCTGAATAGCACCTCGACACCCAGCGTCTCAAGCATCCCTTTTAGAGTGTAATAATTGGAGTTGTAGATTTTACCCGCAGCACAGCTATCACCGGGCATCACCAGTTCATCACCGGTGGTGATAATTTCTACTCGCAGACGCCGGTAGACTCTCAACCGCTTGAGACCGACGGAAGCAATCACCCCCAGATGACGACCATCAAGTCTGACACCTTTTTCCACGACACCGCTGCCGGGTAAAATATCCTGCCCTGCCGGACGAATATTATCTCCGGCTGACGGAATCTCACTGAGGATGACCCGATCGCCATCCCGGCTACAGCGCTCCTGCATAACCACGGCATTAGCTCCGGGCGGAATTTCAGAACCGGTAAAGATCCGTGCAGCCGTACCCGGCAACAAGTGGTCTCCCTGCTGGCCCGCTGCGATACGCTGACTGACCGGAAGACAAAGATCCTCAGGCAGGGACTGGGTGTTCACCGCGTAGCCATCCATCGCACTGTTGGCAGCGGGGGGAACGGCAATCGGCGATATCAGCGTCTCTGCCAGCACCCGTCCACAGGACTGATCCAGGGGCAGAATTTCAGTTGCATCAATACACTGAGCCGATGCCAGTAACTTAGTCAGCGCCTCAGCAAAGGGCATCAACCCGCCACCGTCACAACTACAACCACTCATGAGCGTGGCCCACAGGCACTGCTGATGTCCGGCAGCACCATTTCGACAAAGTTACAGGGGCGGTGACGGGCATCAAGCTGCTCACAGATTACCTTTTCCCACGCGGTACGACAGGCCCCGGGAGAGCCCGGCATGGCAAAAATCACAGTCCGGTTGGCGACCCCCGCGATCGCACGGGACTGAATCGTCGAGGTACCAATCTCGGCATGGGACAGCTGACGGAACAACTCCCCATAACCCTCAATCGTCTTATCGAACAACGGCAGTAATGCTTCCGGCGTATTATCGCGGACTGTGAAACCGGTGCCACCGGTCACTAGCACTACCTGCACATTGTCCCGGGCGATCCAGTCAGACACAACCGCCCGAAGCTGATAAATATCATCTGGTCTGATCTGCCGGTCCGCTAACAGATGCCCGGAACCTTGCAGACACGTCTGAAGAGTATCACCCGAACCATCCGTTTCCAGAGTACGGGTATCTGAAACGGTCAGTAACGCTATATTCAGGGGTTGAAACTGTGCATCTTTTTTCGCGTGCCCCATGACAAAACTCCTTAATTCAATTCTACCTGCAGGCCATCAATTAGCTGTTCCACATGCAATATCACGCGGTTAACCTCACTGTCGCCCACTTTACAGCCAATATGTTTTTTGTAACCCTGCTCATAGAGCCGGACATGCCGGTCGGCCACCACCGAACACTGCTCCAGACAGGCGGCAACACAATGCAGCCGACAACCATCAATGGCAATAATCGGACGACCGGAACACGCCGTTCTGACCAGCGAGGGAACTCCGCCACCCACCCCGGCAATACAGGACATTTCAGCCTTATTCCGGTGATCCAGGCGCACTGCGACATCGTTAGCCAGTTGCGCAACATCAGAGCAACCCGAACAAGCGTATACCAGTGGTAAATCACGACGCTTCATTGAATCAGCCTCTGTAAGCCAGCCACACTGAAAATAGTCAGGTGACAACCATGGACATCCAGCAACCCTTTCTCTTTGAAATCGCGCATCACCCGGGATAGTGTTTCCGGTTGCATCGCCAACCGTGATGCAATCAATTGTTTCGTTGCCGGTAGTTTCACTTTGACGCCTTCCTGCTCGCTCTCATCGATAAGGCTCAGAATAAAATGGGCGACTCGGTGGGCAGCGCTCTGCTGTGTCAGGGTCTCAATATCGCCTATGCTCCGTTTCAGCCGACTCGCCAGTGAGCCTAAGATTCCAAAACAGCTTTCATAGGACTGGTGCAGCAACTCCAGATAATCCTGACTACAGATTGACAACACGGTAGCGGACTTAACCGCCGTAGCATGAGCCGGATAATGTTGCTCTGTCATAAACATGGCCGCTTCGCCAACGGGATCCTGTTCACCGAAAACATTGATCACAACCTCTCTGCCGCCGGAGGTGAGTCGAAAAAACTTAATACTCCCCTGCAGCACAATATAAAACCGTTTCGCCTCTTCCCCCTGATTAAACAGACGTTCTCCAGCGAGCAGTTGCAAAAGCCTGGCTTTTTTCATCAAAGAAAAGAACTGACCATCGGTCAGAGCTGACAGCAATACATGCTGACGCAGCGTACCCATAGAACAGTGAGTCATGCTATTCAAACCGGGTAACACAATCATTTTATCCACCGGTCATATTCATAAAGCGTAACACCTGGGGAGCATCCTGATCGGCAAATCCATGCCCTTCCGGCTTACGGGTAATAGCATCACGTATCAGGCTTTCGAGTCGCAGGGGTTCACCCGGATAACGACGTAAAACAGCCCTTAAGTCCACCGAGTTTTCCTGCCCCAGGCAGAGCAACAAGCGCCCCTCTGCAGTGACCCGCAGACGATTGCAGCTGCTGCAGAAGTTGTGACTGTAAGGTGAGATAAAGCCGATGCGGCCTGACTGTCCGGGAATGCGATAATAGCGGGAAGGCCCGCCTGTCGTCTCGGTACTGGGCAACAGCTGAAACCGCTGCTCGATATACTGTTTTACCTCATCACTGGAGCAATGCACCTGCTGTCGGTCATGACTGCTGATCTGTCCCAGCGGCATCTCCTCAATAAAGCTGATATCAATGCCCCGCGCCTGGGCATATCCCAGCAGATCAAAAATCTCATCATCGTTATAGCCGCGCATCACCACAGTATTGAGTTTGATGCGTTCAAATCCCGCCTCAACCGCAGCATCGACCCCAGTCAGCACCTGAGCCAACATATCCCGACGCGTCATGCGGAAGAAGCGCTTCGCATCCAGACTATCGAGACTAATATTAATGCGCTTCAGACCTGCATCTTTTAACGGCTGCGCCAACCGGGTCAGTTGCGAACCGTTAGTGGTTAATGTCACTTCATCCAACCCCGGCAGAGACGCTAACGCGCTGATCAGTTCGACAATCCCTCTGCGTACCAGCGGCTCTCCGCCCGTGAGGCGAATTCGGCGGATTCCCAGATTCACCAGCGAACGGCCTAGCGCGACCAGCTCCTCCAGTGACAGAACCCGGGCCCGGGGCAGAAACTCCATATCTTCGGCCATACAGTAGACGCAACGAAAATCACAACGGTCAGTTACCGATAAGCGGATGTAATCAATTTTTCTCCCCAGGCCGTCGATCAGGCCTTGTGGCGTATCTATCATCGCTGTGATCCTCTGCTACAGATGCATCGATTATTCCTGACTGCCAGACCACCACCTATACCTACGTAGAGGTAATCAACCGACTCCTTTGGGGTGGTATTGATCTGGCTCAATATTGGCACGGCTCAGGGACCGGTCAGACTCAATAACCCGACGTCCGCCCCTGGCTTATTTCGTTCTGCATGACATAGATGGCAGGCGTATCACCATCACTGTCGATATCCATTTTCAGATCTTTAATCAGTCCGTCCTCTATACTGTAGATCCAGCCATGCACAGCCAGCGACTGACCTTGTTGCCAGGCTTTTTGCACGATGCCTGAGCGACAGATATTTTCCACCTGCTGCAGTACATTCAATTCGCAGAGACGATTAACACGGCTTTCTTCATCCGCCTCTGCCGAGAGTATTTCCTGATAACGGTGACCGATGTCCTTAAGATGCCGCAGCCAGTTATCAATCAGTCCGAAGTCCTGATTACTCAAGGCGGCACGAACACCGCCGCAGCCGTAGTGGCCACAGACGATAATATGTTTAATCTTGAGAATATGAACCGCAAAGTGAATGACTGACAGACAGTTCAGATCGGTGTGCAACACCAGATTGGCAATGTTACGGTGAACAAACAGCTCACCCGGTAACATGCCGACAATCTCATTAGCCGGCACCCGGCTATCGGAACAGCCGATCCATAGATATTCGGGGCTTTGCTGGGCTGCCAACCGTTTGAAAAATCCTGGTTGCTCCCGTTCGATCCGCTCCGACCAGCAGCGATTATTGTGTAACAGATCGGCTAGCATTGCTTCATTCTCCCCCCGCCTTACTGCACCAGCAGGGAATCAGCAGCCTGTAGCTCTATTCCCTCGATCTGAGCATCAGACACCAATAAGCAGATGTACTGGTTCACGGCACGACGGTAATTCCGCTCGATCAGATAGGCCCGTATCCGATCTTCCACTGCTTCGTAAGGCAGCGGTTCACCATCGATCCGCTTATCGATCCGGGTAACGTGAAAGCCGTAACGACTCTCCAGCGGACGCCCGGCCAGCCCCTCAGGCAAGCTGAATATCTGACGTTCAAACTCGGCAACAGTCTGTCCTTTGTCGATCTGCCCCAATTGCCCGGCCAGTTCTTTCGATGGACAGGCAGAGTGCTGCTGAGCGATGTCAGCAAACATCTCGGGGTGCTGTTGCAGCGTCTCAATCAGTACCTCAGCCTGAGCCTTTCGCTCAGCCCGCCCTGCCTCATCATCCGGCGCTGCTGCCAGCAGGATGTGCGATACCGCCAGCAACGGCTGGGTAGAGAACTTGTCCCGGTTGGCTTCAAAGTAGTGACGGCACACCTGATCAGTTGCCTGCGGCAGGTCGACCTCACGCTTAATTAACTGCCGAATCAGGGCCTCCTCTCCGGTTTCACCCGATTCAGGCCTGACTGTCAGCTGTAATGCATCGGCACGCTGTAATAACAACTCACGCACCACCAGTGCCTGAGCGGCCTGCGCACGCGATATTTCCAGCGATTCAGCCGGATAATACTGGATCTCCTGCACGATACGCTGCTCGTCGAGGGGAGTGCCGTTAACCACCACCGGAGTAAACTCGGGCACCTCTCCACTTATCATTGCATGTTCAATCATCTGCATGCCGGTTACCTCATATATTCTTTAATTAGATCACTGGGGATGAGTCGGGGGGCAAAGCCCCCCTCCTGCAGTCAGCTCAGCGCTGACGGACTATCTGATAGTTACGGGCAAAATATTTCACCGGTACACTCCAGATATGCACCATGCGCGTGAAGGGGAACACTACAAACATGGTCAGGCCAATGAAAATGTGCAGTTTGTACACCAGGCCAACCCCCAGCAGGTGCGTTGCAGCATCCGCCTGTAAAGTCACCAATCCCTGAGCCCAGTCAGCCAGCAACAACATCACACCACCATCCAGATGCCCAAGGGCAAAGGGAATGGTCAGCAGACCCAGACTCACCTGTACAAACAACAACACCAGAATAAAGATATCTGCTTTGGTACTGGTGGCACGCACCCTGGCGTTACCCAGACGCCGTTTCAACAGCAACAACGCCCCTGTCCAGCAGGCCACGCCCGCCAGGCCACCGACAATAATTGCCAGCAATTGCTTGTTACCGGCCGAAATAAACGGCGCATACAGAGCATGCGGCGTCAGCAGGCCAACCAGGTGACCAAAAAAGATCACCAGAACGCCGACGTGAAACAGATTACTGGCCCGGCGGAACCCCTTTGAGCTGAGCATCTGGCTGGAGCCAGCGCGCCAGGTAAACTGCTCACGGTCATAACGGATCCAGCTGGCGATAATAAATATCGCCCCGGCAATGTAGGGATAAACACCAAAAAACAGATCATTCAGATAAGACATTTCTCTTCTCCAGGGTTCAGAAAGAACCGGCTGATTCAGAAGGCGCAGACGGGGACAGCGGCTGAATATTCAGTGGCTGTACCTTATCCAGTTCACGGCGGCGCTGGGAAATCGCATTATCCCCGCAGTCCTGTGCACTGTTTTCGGTAAACCGCACCATCTCCTCTTCCCAGACTTCATCCATCGCTTCAGGCGTATCATCACGCACCTCAGCAGCCACTTTCTCCCGTAGTTCTTTGCGTTCCACCGGCACACCGGTGAAACTCAGCAGGACTTCAAACAACAGTGCATAATTGCACTTTCGCTGATGCAGCCGGGTCTCCAGCAGGGCCAGAATATGACTGACGTCGGCCAGCCACTGCTGTACTTCCGACTCCGGCCGCAGGGACAGATATTCAAGAAACAGTGGCAGATAATCGGGCAGCTCACGCACATCGATTGCAAAGCCCTCTTTTTCATACACCGCCATCAGGTCGACCATCGCCTGACCACGGTCACGGCTTTCGCCGTGAACGTGTTCAAACAACAGCAGTGACAGAGAACGGCCGCGGTCAAACAGTGATACATAGTTCTCCTGAGCATCCATCAGTTCCTGATTACAGAGCTGCTCGATGAATTCAATCAACTGTGCCTGCTGAGCCTCCGGCAAACCCTCGTCTGACTGCACTTCATCAATCAGTGCCTGACGTGCCTCAAACAGCTCGTTTTCCGGATAGCCCAACAACGCCGAAATGACTTTCAGACTACGCATCTTCCACCTCCCGGTCCTGCAGTAACTGTGGATCCACATGCTTCACCGCGCTGACCTTCTCAACCATGGTGACGTTCTGTTTCTTCGCCCCGAACAGGTTGAATTCAGTCTCACCACCCGCACAGCCGTTGCCAAAACTGAAGCCGCAACCGTTACGTTCAGGGAACGCTTCGCGGGCCAGCTCACGATGGCTGGTTGGTATGACAAAGCGATCTTCATAATTGGCAATCGCCAGGTAGCGGTACATCTCCTTGGCCTGATGCTCTGTCAGACCAGCATCCGCCAGAACCTCCAGATTGATCTTGCCCTCCACCTGCTCATCACGTTTATAGGCACGCATCGCCAACAGACGCTTCAGGGCACTGATGACGGGTTTTTCATCCCCGGCGGTCAGCAGGTTAGCCAGATATTTCACCGGTATACGCAGACTTTCCACATCCGGAATAGCGCCGTTCATACCGATCGTTCCGGCATCCGCAGCAGACTGAATCGGGCTCAGCGGTGGCACATACCAAACCATCGGCAACGTCCGGTATTCAGGATGCAGTGGCAGAGCCAGCTTCCAGTCCATCGCCAGTTTGTACACCGGAGAGTTCTGTGCCGCCGTGATCACACTATCGGTCACGCCGTCCCTACGGGCCTGTTCAATCACTGCCGGATCGAACGGATCGAGGAAGATCTCCAGCTGTTTCTCATACAGATCCTGCTCGTTTCCAGCCGATGCTATTTCCTGAATCCGGTCTGCGTCATACAACATCACACCCAGGTAGCGGATACGACCCACACAGGTTTCAGAACAAACCGTTGGCATACCGGATTCAATCCGTGGATAACAGAAGATACACTTCTCAGACTTACCGGTTTTCCAGTTGTAGTAGATCTTTTTGTACGGACAGCCACTGACACACATACGCCAGCCGCGGCATTTATCCTGATCGATCAGAACAATACCATCCTCTTCACGCTTGTAGATGGCACCGGACGGACAGGATGCAGCACAGGCCGGGTTAAGGCAGTGCTCGCACAGTCGCGGCAGGTACATCATGAAAGTATTCTCGAACTCGCCGTAGATCTCTTTCTGGATGTTGTCGAAATTCTTATCCTTGGAGCGTTTTTTGAACTCAGTACCGAGGATTTCCTCCCAGTTGGGACCCCATTCGATCTTCTTCATCCGATCACCGGTGATCAGTGAACGCGGCCGGGCTACGGGCTGATGTTTGCCTTCGGGTGCGCTATGAAGGTGCTGGTAGTCGAAGTCGAACGGCTCATAGTAGTCGTCGATTTCCGGCAGATCCGGGTTTGCGAAAATATTCGCCAGTACCCGCCATTTACCACCGATACGCGGCTCGATACTGCCATCGGCTTTGCGCCGCCAGCCACCGTTCCACTTATCCTGATTCTCCCACTCTTTGGGGTAGCCGATACCGGGTTTGGTCTCGACATTGTTGAACCAGGCGTACTCCATACCTTCGCGGGAGGTCCAGACGTTCTTACAGGTGATCGAGCAGGTGTGACAACCGATACACTTATCGAGGTTCAGCACCATGCCTATTTGAGAACGGATTTTCATTGTACCGCCTCCTGAACATAATCATTATTCTCGCCATCCAGCCAGTCGATGTTCTTCATCTTACGGACGATGACGAACTCATCCCGGTTGGAGCCCACAGTCCCATAGTAGTTAAAACCGTACGCCTGCTGCGCATAACCACCGATCATATGCGTCGGTTTCGGGCACGCGCGGGTGACCGAGTTATGAATACCGCCACGGGTACCTGAGGTCTCCGCACCCGGAATATTCACAATACGTTCCTGGGCGTGGTACATCATGGTCATCCCTTCGTTAACCCGCTGCGACACCACTACACGGGCGGCAATAGCACCGTTACTGTTGAAGATTTCAACCCAGTCGTTATCTTCTATGCCGACCTTCTGTGCATCCACTTCAGACATCCAGATGATCGGACCACCGCGGGACAACGTCAGCATCAGCAGGTTATCGCTGTAGGTCGAATGAATACCCCACTTCTGATGCGGAGTGATCCAGTTCAGGGCGATTTCCGGGTTGCCATTAGGCAACTTATTCATCATCGGCTTGACCGACTTGGTATTAATCGGCGGCCGGTAAACCAGCAGGCTTTCACCGAAATCTCGCATCCACTGATGATCCTGATAATACTGCTGCCGTCCGGTCAGGGTACGCCATGGAATCAGCTCGTGAACGTTGGTATAACCGGCATTGTAGGAAACATGCTCGTCTTCCAGGCCAGACCAGGTCGGTGAAGATATAATTTTACGGGGTTGCGCCTGCACATCACGGAAGCGGATCTTTTCATCCTCTTTCGGCTTCGCCAGATGGGTATGATCCAGACCGGTAAATTCACCCAGTGCCGACCAGGCCTTTACTGCAACCTGACCATTGGTTTCCGGCGCCAGACCGAGGATCATTTCCGCCGCATCAATCGCGGTTTCCAGCTTGGCCCGGTCTTTACCGACACCCTCTTCGGTATGGGTCCAGTTGAGTTTCTTGAGTAACTCAACCTCATCCTTAGTGTCCCAGCTGATCCCCTTACCACCGTTACCCAGACTTTCCAGTAAAGGACCGACCGATGTGAAGCGGGCATAGGTATTCGGATAGTCGCGTTCGACCACCGCCAGATTTGGCAGCGTTTTACCCGGAACCGGTTCGCACTCGCCTTTCTTCCAGTCTTTAACATCATAGGGCTGAGACAGTTCTCCCGGTGAATCATGCTGTAACGGCACGGTGACCAGGTCCTGTTCTACACCCAGGTGACCGACACAAACCTTGGAGAATGACTTCGCAATGCCTTTGTAGATATCCCAGTCAGAACGGGCTTCCCAGGCAGGGTCGGTGGCCGCAGACAGCGGATGAATAAACGGATGCATATCCGAGGTATTCAGATCGTCCTTCTCGTACCAGGTCGCCGTCGGCAACACGATATCGGAGTACAGACAGGTGGTAGACATACGGAAGTCCAGGGTCACCAGCAGGTCAACCTTGCCTTCAGCACCCTGTTCGTGCCATTTAACCTCTTCCGGCTTAGGCCCATCTTCGGCGCCCAGGTCTTTGCCCAGCACCGAGTGATTGGTGCCCAGCAGGTACTTGAGCATGTACTCATGGCCCTTACCGGAAGATCCCAGCAAGTTAGAACGCCAGATAAACATGTTCCGCGGGAAGTTCACCGGGTTATCCGGATCCTCAGCGGCAAATGCAATACCACCGGATTTTAACTGCTCAACCGTATATTCCTGCGGTGTTACACCGGCAGCTTCTGCAGCCTTGGTAATTCCCAGCGGGTTGGTATTCAACTGAGGTGCAGACGGCAACCAGCCCATCCGCTCAGAACGCACGTTAAAGTCGATCAGGCTGCCGGTATATTTGGACTTGTCCGCCAGAGGTGACAGGATTTCATCCACTTCCAGTTTTTCGTAGCGCCACTGGTTAGAGTGATTATAGAAGAAACTGGTACCGTTCATCTGCCTTGGCGGACGTTGCCAGTCGAGACCAAATGCCAGTGGTAACCAGCCACACTGAGGACGCAGCTTCTCCTGCCCCACATAGTGCGCCCAACCGCCGCCGCTCTGACCGATACAACCACACATCACCAGCAGATTAATCAGGCCACGGTAGTTCATATCCATGTGATACCAGTGGTTCATACCGGCACCAACAATGATCATGGAACGACCTTTAGTCTTGTTTGCGGTGTCGGCAAACTCACGGGCGATCTGAATCGCCACATTACGATCCACACCGGTGATTTTCTCCTGCCAGGCCGGCGTGTAAGGCGCATTATCATCGTAGCTGTCAGCCACAAAATCACCGCCCAGACCACGATTAACGCCGTAGTTGGCCAGCATCAGGTCGCCAACAGTCACCACCAGGGACTCACCACCATCGGCCAGTCTGATTTTTTTCGCCGGCAGATTGTGATGGATCACATCACTGAAGACGTTATTGGTGAAGTATTCATTCTCAACGCCGCCAAAGTATGGGAAACCAACCGAAACCACGTCATCGTGACTATCGATCAGACTCAGAGCCAGACGGGTATCGTTACCTTCGCCCCCCTCTTTCTCTTCGATATTCCACTTACCTTTCTCACCCCAGCGGAAACCGATGGAACCGTTAGGCACCACAAAGCTGTTGCTGTCTGAATCAAAGGCGACAGTTTTCCAGTCCGGATTATTTTCCTGTCCGAGCGACTGATCAAAGTCGGCAGCACGGATAAAACGGCCCGGCGCATAGCTTCCGTCTTCGCGCAGCTCCAGCTGTACCAGGAACGGCATATCGCTGTATTTACGTGCGTAATCGTTGAAGTATTCGCTCGGTTTATCGACATAAAACTCTTTCAGAATCACATGCCCCATGGCCATCGCCAGTGCAGCATCAGTACCCTGTTTAGGGTTCATCCACTGATCACACAGCTTGGCGACTTCGGAATAATCCGGAGTAACAGCCACGGTTTTAGTCCCCTTGTAACGCACTTCAGTAAAGAAGTGAGCATCCGGGGTACGGGTCTGCGGCACATTGGAGCCCCAGGCGATAATGTAGTTGGAGTTATACCAGTCGGCCGACTCCGGTACGTCTGTCTGCTCTCCCCAGGTCATCGGTGACGCCGGAGGCAGATCGCAGTACCAGTCGTAGAAACTCAGGCAGGCTCCACCGATCAGTGACAAATAGCGGGCGCCGGCAGCATAGGAAACCATCGACATCGCAGGAATCGGCGAGAAGCCGACCACCCGATCCGGGCCATACTGCTTAATGGTATAAGCGTTGGACGCGGCGATAATCTCATTCACCTCATCCCAACTGGAACGGACAAAGCCACCCAGTCCCCGTACTGACTTATATGATTTAGCCTTTTCCGGATTCTCGACTATAGATTCCCAGGCATCCACAGGATCCTGATGACTACGACGAGCCTCACGCCACAGTTGCAGCAGGCGCTTGCGAATAGTTGGATACTTCAGTCGGTTAGCGCTGTAGATATACCAGGAATAACTGGCACCACGGGGACAGCCCCGAGGCTCATGATTAGGCAGGTCAGGTCGGGTACGCGGATAGTCAGTCTGCTGGGTTTCCCAGGTAATCAGACCGTTTTTAACGTAAATTTTCCAGCTGCAGGAACCGGTACAGTTCACCCCATGGGTGGACCGGACAATCTTGTCATGCTGCCAGCGCTGGCGATAGCTATCCTCCCAGTCACGGCTTTCCGTGGTGGTCTGGCCGTGGCTGCCGGAAAAACTTTCCGGCTTCTTCTTCAGATATTTTAGTCGATCAAGCAAATGGCTCATTTCATTATCTCCTGAAGCCTCTTGGTCAGGACAAAATTCATCGGCTGATGAATTTCTCTGCTTTATTTCCCCGGAGCAGACATCCACTGTCCTGCGATTCCGGATTCCATCGGTCTGGATGCAAGCGATGCTGCGACGTTGCAGCCCGGCCTGCGGTTTACTGTAGTGCTGAAAGTACGTGATATCCGGCTGAAGTCTGTTGACACAGATCAACACTCTGAAAACTCGAAAGCGCCCGAAAAAAGCCTATACCACCAAAGTGATACGTTCACAAAAAACACATAACCAATTGTTTTATTTGAAAAAATAAGGATATAAACAAGACAGACAGAGGACGCATCAACAACCAGATTCTTTATAGGTATGCCACCTAGACGAATCCCTAAAGCGAGTTTTCATGCGACACAAAGGCGCGTGAGAACGCTGCCTACAGCGACCAATAAAACAGAGAACAGAGAGACTTGAGAATGAGGTAAACAATGATGCTGGCAACGGATCAACGCCACCCGGCAATAAACATCAGGCATGACGCCCACCCGAACCAGTGACGACCCCGATGTACAGACAACGGTTGCAACCTGACCCGCACGATTAAAGTGCTCGGCCACCAGAGACGGCGCACCTCAGGAGCGCTCCACCAGCGCGTTAGACGGTACGGGCTCTCACAACCGCTACAACCTCTTGTATAGCCCCTCATACAGCAACTCAGACAGTGGTATAGAAACACTGACTGGCAGCAACTGACAGCCGTCATCAATGAGAGCCCTAACAGACAATAAGAAAAGGGGCCCGCAGGCCCCTATACTCAGTATTTTTTACCGATGTTAATGGTTACGGATTTTTATACTCAGCTTTAGGTCCCAGGTAGAACCACCAGTTCATCAGCAGACACAGCAGATAGAACAGCGCGAAGCCATAGAGCGCGTTTTCCGGTGTCGCAAGATTGATCTGTTCACCAAATACCTTAGGAATAACAAACGCCCCGTAAGCGGCTACCGCAGAGGTCCAGCCCAGTGCGGGACCAGCCTGCTCCTTATCAAATACCATCGCAATGGTACGGAAAGTAGAACCATTACCAATACCCGTAGCGGCAAACAGCACCAGAAACAGGATCAGAAACGGTACAAAGAACTCTTCCGGATTGGCAGACTGATAAGCCGCCTTGAGGTAATAAGCCACTCCCAGAGCACTGGCAATCATGACAATCGCCACAATCTGAGTCACTTTAGCCCCACCGACTTTATCGGCAATCCAACCACCAACCGGGCGAATAAGGGCGCCGATAAAGGGCCCCATCCAGGCGTACATCAATGCAGATGGACCATTATTGTTGACGGTCTCATGGGTCAGAACGCCATCGACCATCAGATGCTGGTAGCCGAATACCACCTTGATCGCCAATGCAAAACCGGCAGAATAACCGATAAAACTACCGAACGTCATAGTGTAAATAACACTCATGATCCAGGTGTGTTTATTATTGAAAATCTTAAACTGGCGCTGCAAATTAGGTTTGATATCTCCCGGAACCATCTTCATCAGCAGCACGGTCAGCAGCAGAATACCCGCTATCACTGGCCACTTGGCAATTGCTGGTGCCCCCATACCCACAGGCGCAGGCAAAATCACATACAGACCACAGGCCGCAGTAAAGAAACCGATCAGCAGCAAACCGAGAATTTTCCCCATCGCCCCGGCGGAACTGCCCACATCAGGTGAGACCGCCTCGGTCTTGATATTATGCATACCAAACCAGCTCATCACCGCCAGCGGTATCAGGAACAACAACCAGACATACCCGGCATTCTGCACATAGGTTTCGGTACCGGCCGGGATTTTTCCGATCAGAGTCCCTGAAGTGTTTTCCAGAATCATGGCATCGCCGCCGAAGATTCCGAACGTCATCACCAAAGGCACCAGAATCTGCATGGTGGTTACACCGGCATTACCCAGCCCGGCATTCAGCCCAAGCGCCAGTCCCTGCTGTCGTTTCGGGAAGAAAAAGCTGATATTGGACATAGACGAAGCGAAATTACCGCCCCCTATCCCCGACAGAAACGCCAACAGCTGGAAGATCCACAGCGGTGTATCCTTATCCTGCAGCGCCAGACCGGTACCAAATGCTGGTACCATCAGTAATGCAGTGGTAAAGAAGACCGTATTGCGTCCTCCGGCGATACGAATAAAAAAACTACTCGGAATCCTAAGGGTTGCACCGGTCAGACCGGCAATACCAGCCAGCGTAAACAGTTCCGCTTTAGCAAAGGGAAACCCCAGGTTAAGCATCTGTACGGTAATAATGCCCCAGTACAACCAGACAGCAAAACCACACAGCAGACTCGGAATAGAGATCCACAGGTTGCGATTCGCGACCCTCTTCCCTTCCTCTTCCCAGAACTTAGTGTTCTCGACATCCCATATTTTTAAATCAGACATAACTGACTCTCCAGACTGAAGCAGTCAGGAGTTCATCTCCTGCTGCCTTCGATTTCAAACCCTGTCTGCGGTGGCACAACACGGACTTCGTTGCCCTCGCCTGCCTACCAATCAGGCATCCAGGTTCTCGTGTAAAAAATTATTTCGGATCGCCTCCTGTAAACGATTCTGTTTATCCTGCAGGTTAATGCCGTAGTACATGACCGTCATGCACAGCGCCAACACCCCGTATAGCAGCATGAAACAGGAGCTTCGAACCCCGAACAGGTCTGTCACCAGACCAAACAGAATCGGCAGAACAAACCCTCCGATCGCACCCAGCAGTCCCACGGCGCCACCAACCGTTCCCATCCGGTCCGGGTAGTAGTCGTAAACGACGCGAAACACACTGGCTTTCCCGAACCCCATAGCCACACCCACCACCATGATCAATACAGTAAACAGCCAGACCGGCATCTCCAGCAGAAACGTCATGTCTCCGTCGATGCCATGGATGGTCATCGTGGTAGGGGGATAGGAGAGAAAGAAAAGACAGAACAGGCAGACCCAGAAAACGCTCCAGTTGACCTGCCGTGCACCCAGATGGTCGGCACACCAACCTCCGAGTATCCGGGTTAATGCCCCCGGTACGGTAAACAACAGCGTAATAAAGGAAGCGGTTTTCAGATCCAGCCCGTAGTGGTGTACGTAATAGTCTGGCAACCAGAGCGCCAGTGCGACATATCCACCAAACATAAAAAAATAATACAAACCAAAACGCCACACCCGCAGTTCCAGCAGAGGCATCAGAATCTCTCTCAGAGACAGGTTTTTATGCTGTTGGCTGCGGCTCTGATGCACCGGATCATCCTGAGTCAACAACCAGAACAACAGCACCAGCAGCACCAGCACAAAAGCATAGGCAATCGGAGCCATACGCCAGCCATAGGCGATAATAATCAGCGGAGCCACCAGGTTGGTCAGCGCAGCCCCAAGATTTCCGGCGCCAAAAACCCCCATTGCCAGTCCCTGATTTTCCCGTGACGACCAGGAAGAAACATACTGAATACCAATAACGAAGGTACTACCGACCAGCCCGATACATAATCCTAATAACAGGTATTGCCAGTAATACTGGGCATAGGCGAAGCCGTACAAGGGAACGCTCACCAGTAGTACCAGCCCCAGCATCAGCTGCCGCCCGCCGTAACGCTCCGCCAGAATGCCCATCGGCAAGCGTGCGAGCGCACCACTCAGAATCGGCGTGGCGATCAATAGACCAAACTCAGTCTCGCTCAGCTGCAGATCCTCTTTAATCTGCAAACCAATCACGGAGATCAGTGTCCAGGTGGCAAAACAGGCGGCAAAAAGCAGGGTGCTCATTACCAAAGCTGATATCTGTTTTTGAGTTTCCTGGGCAGGCATGGGTCACTATCCGGGTTATAGGCTTACCGCTAAGCTAAACCTGCAACCCGAAGCGGGTATTGATCCAAATCAATACACAACTCACTGAAAAGTTTATGTTTTTCCTCTAATACCACTTTAGTGATACCACTAGTTATAGTTGTAACTTAATGTTTTAACTTGTATTTTTGATACTCTGATTCGATTCTTGAGAAACACCAGATGACGTATCGATTCTTTGTGAGTAGATTTGTTCTCTGAGGATAGAGACCCGCATGAATTTTCTGAAACAGTCCATCATCGCCCGTCTGGGCACCGCGATGTTCGCCATCAGTCTGATGGCACTCATCAGTATGATCAGCTCTGTCATTGTAGCCGAAAGCACTCAGGGAGACGCCACCGGTATCAACCTGGCAGGCTCACTGCGCATGATGTCGTATCGAATCATTGCTGAAGCGCAACAGCATGAGAATCAACCATCAGATCAAACCTTAGCCCGCGTTCTGGAATCCATTGACGAGTTTGATCGCCGCATCAGCGATAAAGTGCTGACTGACGTTATCCCCGGGGACAAGGACCATAAGCTCTATCAAATTTACCAGACACTGACGTCCGAATGGCGCAACATACTCTCCCCTGACCTAAAGATGCAATTACAAACGGGGCCACAGGGAAGCACCAAAAACCAGAAACTGTTTGAGGACTTTGTGCCGCGTATTGATCACATGGTCAGGTTACTGGAAGAGAGTACTGAATCTAAAATCAAACTGCTCAGTCTGGTACAGGGTATCAGTCTGTTTATGACGGTCATGATCATCTTCATCGCCCTGTATGATATCAAGTGCAACGTAATTGAACCGCTTGGACAACTATTACAGGCCTCTAAAGAAGCCAGTGAAGGTAAACTCAGTGCCCGGGTCTACTATCAGAGTGATGACGAACTGGGCCTGCTGGGTAAAACGTTCAATCACATGGCAGAAGAGTTATCTAAAATTTATGCTGACCTGGAACACCGGGTACAACAGAAAACCACCCTGCTACGAGAAACTAATCAAAGACTGCAGCTGCTATACAACGCCACCCGGCGCTTTAACCGCGATGAAGATATTTGTCGTCGCCTGATGCCCGTTATGAAAGAACTGGAAAAGACCCTTCCGGTCGGGCCGGTGAGCGTAACCCTGTGTGACCCCAACCAACACAGCAGTTACCGACAAATTACCACCCAATCGCTGGAACGGCCTGCTGACTGTATGCAGGAAAGCTGCAACGATTGTCTCGTACCAACCCTGAATAACCATCCTCATCATTCAGCCAATTTTCCGATTCAGACCCGGGAAGCATATTTTGGCGAACTTACCATCGCTTATCCACCAGCCGCACCACCCAATGAAGAACAAACAACGCTGATCAAAACCCTGGTGGGTAATCTGGGAACCGTTCTGTCTCTGGAGCTGAAAGCCTCGCAGGAACAACATATGTCACTGATGGAAGAACGAGCGGTCATCGCCCGGGAATTGCACGATTCGCTGGCACAATCGCTCTCCTACCTGAAAATGCAGGTTGGCCGGCTGCAAATTCTGCGTAAAAAGCATCAGAGTGAACAACAGATCGATGACGTTGTTAATGAACTCAGGGAAGGTCTCAATAATGCTTACCGCCAGTTACGGGAGTTGCTGACGACGTTCCGTCTGACACTGGATCAGCCCGGACTCAAGCCCGCTCTGGAGTCCACCATTAAAGAGTTCTCTGAACGGCTAAACTTTGAGATTCGGTTAACCTATGATCTGTTACCACACACGCTGACCGCCAACCAGGAAATACATGTATTACAATTGGTACGTGAGGCGCTGGCAAATGTGGTAAAACACAGTCAGGCTTCAGAGACCACCGTGCGGATCGTGCAAAAAAACGGCTATCAGATAGAGGTCTGCGTAGAAGATAATGGTGTCGGACTGCCTGAAGATAAAAATCCTGCCGGTCATTACGGTATGGTGATCATGCAAGACCGCAGCGCCACGCTCAACGGTGAGTTTAAAGTAGAAAATCGCAAAACGGGCGGTACCCGGGTACAGCTCAATTTTACCGCCAAACATAATTAAGAGGCAGTAATGATCACAGAAGATAATGACAAAAACGGACCCGCATCGATTCTGCTGATAGATGACCATCCACTGTTACGAAAAGGCGTAAAACAGCTGATCGAACTGGACAGTCAGCTTCTCGTCATCGGTGAAGCCAGTAATGCAGAAGAAGGGATTACCCAGGCGACGCAACTGGAGCCTGACCTTATACTGCTGGACCTGAACATGCCGGAAATCAACGGCATTGAAACCCTTAAGCTACTGCGGGATGCCGGTGTTGCATCCCGGGTTGTGGTCTTTACGGTTTCTGACAATGAAGAAGACGTCATCGCTGCCCTGAAGGCCGGAGCCGACGGCTACCTTCTCAAAGATATGGAGCCTGAAGACCTGCTCAGCAATCTGAATCAGGCGGCCCTGGGTAAAATGGTGATCAGTGAACGTCTGTCTTCCATGCTGGCCCAGGCCCTGCAAAGTAATCGTAAACGGACCGGGCCGGATATAAGCAGCCTCTCCCCCAGAGAAAAGCAGATCATCAAGCTAATCGCAGGAGGACTGCCGAACAAACTCATTGCGCGGAAGCTGAATATTACCGAGGGCACGGTGAAGGTACATGTGAAGCATCTGTTTAAAAAACTCAACCTTCGCTCAAGGGTCGAAGTGGCTGTATGGGCCGTTCAGGAAGGTTTGGGATAACAACTGTTTGGCACGGGTACAACACACCAACAGAACTGCTTATAAATTACTCAGCAACGCCCCCCAGACCTGCCGGGATAAAAAATCCCCCGAAACAAAGTAACGGGGGCAGAGACTTTCTGTCAATATGAGCCTGAAATCATCGCATGCCGCTATTCCCAGCTTATGAGGTCAATACCCGCAGCTGAGGAAGATATTGCTTTTATGTATCGGCACACCGACAAAACCAAGGCTAATCCAACCGCCCAGAAAAATGAATCACACTGAAGAGATATCTTCTCTACCCCTTATGCCCGGACAGAGTTTGACTTTTATCATAGACAACAGCTACCGCTTCTGACGCAAGCAAATGCTTTTTAGCATCGGCTAAACACCGGCCATATACCTTATTTGGCGACGTATACCTCCTAAGACTCCTCCCGACCAAATAACACTAAAAACAACATCTTAAAAACAAAAAAAATCATATAAATCATAGAATTAACAGACAAAGCAATGCCTACCACCAAGGGAGTATAGCGACCTGAACAGACCATGACAGCGCTCCAATGCGTTGACATGCATCAACGGTTTTTTCCTCTGAAAAGCCTATTTTCTAACTTAATTTTTATCTCCAAATATTTTCAGGGCAGAGGTCCATTCCTCAGGAGCAGTCAAATGTCCACTAATAAATTGCGTTTACTTAATTTTGGCGACCCCAAAATAAAAACCTTGCACGTCACCTGGTTTGCCTTCTTCCTGACCTTTGTGGTCTGGTTCAGTCACGCCCCGATGCTGGCCTATATTAAGGATGTTTTCGGCCTCAGTAGTGCAGAGATCAAGGCACTGATGATACTCAACGTAGCACTCACAATCCCCGCACGTATAGTGGTCGGCACACTGGTAGATAAATACGGTCCCCGGATAGTCTATAGCATGCTACTGTTCATCGGCGGTGGCATCTGTATCGGTTTTGCACTGGCCCAGACCTATGAACAACTGGCAATCATGCGCTTTCTCAGTGGTTTTATCGGGGCCGGATTTGTCATCGGTATCCGTATGGTCGGTGAATGGTTTCCGGCTAAACAGGTTGGTGTCGCCGAAGGTATTTACGGTGGCTGGGGTAACTTTGGTTCAGCCGCTGGAGCCATGGCGCTGCCCACCATCGCGCTGATGTTCGGCGGTGAGCATGGCTGGCGTTATGCTCTGATCTCTATCGGTCTCATTGCCATGCTGTACGGTTTACTGTTCTACAAAATAGCCCGTAATACTCCAAAGGGATCTACCTATTTCAAACCGAAAAAGCACGGCGGCCTGGAAGTCTCCAGCAAGAAGGACTTTATATTCTACATTCTGATGAACCTGCCGATGTATGCTGCCCTGGCGGTACTTGCCTGGAAACTGTCGCCCAGCAATATAGGCCTGCTGGATCAGTTCGCAACCTACGCCATCTATGCCGTTCTGGTGGTGCTTTTTCTGGTACAGCTGAGGGCTATTTACCACGTAAATGAAGACAACCTTAAAAACGGCGTACCTGAAATCCAGCGTTACAAGTTTAAACAGGTAGCCGTGCTGGATGTAGCCTATTTCGTTACCTTTGGTTCCGAGCTGGCGGTTGTCTCCATGCTGCCTCTGTTCTTTCTGGAAACCTTTGACGGGCTGGACCCTGTCAAAGCCGGGCTGCTCGCCTCTGGATTTGCCTTTATGAATCTGGTGGCCCGGCCTACCGGCGGCCACCTGAGTGATACTATCGGAAGGCGCAAAACACTGAGTGTACTGATTCTCGGTCTGGCCGCAGGCTACTTCGTGCTTAGCCAGATCGACGGCGGCTGGTGGATCCCGCTGGCGGTTATCGCCACTATGGCCTGCTCATTCTTTGTGCAGGCAGGAGAAGGTGCCGTATTCGCTGTAGTACCATTGATTCAGCGGAGGATGACCGGACAGATTGCCGGTATGGCCGGAGCCTATGGCAACGTCGGCGCGGTGTGCTACCTTACCGTGCTGAGTTTCGTCGACTATTCCACCTTCTTTATGGTGATAGGAGCCTCCGCTGGCATAGCATTCCTGCTGGTACAGTTTATGGACGAACCCAGCGGCCAGATGGCCGAAGTGTTACCGGATGGTACCGTGCAGCTCATCAATGTCGATTAACCCCGGTGCGGGAATGAGGGTGCGGCTGACGGCAGCTCACCCTTTCGCACTTAGACTGAAATGGCCGAAACGATGAATGATCTTGAGTCGCAAACGATCTACCTGCAAGACGGCATTCAGCTGTCGGCGGGGCAGCACAGCGATCAGGGACGTAAGGCACGTAACGAAGACTGTCTGGGTTTTTTCCAGCCGCAAGGCAACCTGCTGACCACCAAAGGGGCTGCTGCCGTTATCGCCGATGGTGTCAGTACGGCCGAAGCCGGTGCCGAAGCCGCGTTCTACTGCGTGCAGGAGTTTCTCAGCGATTATTTTGACACCCCGGATATCTGGACCGTTGGCAAGTCTGCGCAAAAGGTGCTGACATCGATCAATCGCCTTCTCTATTCCCGCAGTCATGAATATCTGACCACCTCCCGGGGGCATATATGTACGCTTTCGGTGCTGGTTATCAAATCCAGAACGGCTCACCTGTTCCATATTGGCGATAGCCGGATCTACCTTATTCGCAACAATGAACTGGAACTGCTGACCGAAGACCATACCACCCAGCTGAATCGTCAGGATAGCTGCCTGGCCCGCGCCATGGGCATGGATACTCATCTGGAAATTGACTACCGCACTGTGGAAGTCAAACAGGGAGATCTGTTTCTCCTCACCACCGATGGTGTTCACGATAGTCTGACGCCGACGATGCTGAAACAGTTGTCGCTGTCCTCTGAAGATTTGCAGAACAACTGTGAGGCGCTGGTGCAAGCCGCCTATGACGCAGGCAGCAGCGACAACCTGAGTTGCCTGCTGGTGCGGGTGGATCAGTTGAATGATGACTCTCTGAATCAGATTACCGATCGTCTTACCCTATTACCTTTCCCTCCTGAACTGGAGCCGGGTATGAAGATTGACGGCTACCTGATTGAAAAGGAGCTTTATGCCAGTAATCGCAGTCAGCTATACCGGGTACGTGATCTGAACACTGACCAGACCTGGGTAATGAAAACCCCCTCCCGTAATTACGAAGACGATACTGCCTATATTGAGCGTTTTATTATGGAGGAATGGGTCGGCAGCCGTATCCATAGCCCTCATGTGGTTTCGGTTCATATCCCCAACCGGGCCAAAACCTTTCTCTACTACCTGATGGAGTTTATCGAGGGTGTGGCACTGGATACATGGATCAGCCAGAACCCGTCACCGAAACCGGCCCTGGCGATTCAACTGGTCAAACAGATAGCCGAGGGACTGAAGGCATTTCATCAGCGTGAAACCCTGCATCAGGATCTCAAACCGAGCAATATTATGGTGCGTCCTGACCACAGCGCGGTCATTGTGGATTTTGGTTCAGTGTTTGTCGCGGGTATCAATGAGATCTTCGTGCCCCTTCAGCGTGACCGGATTCTGGGCACGATGAACTACTCCGATCCGGTATTCCGTCTGGGTCAGAATACCGGCATCAAGGGCGATATGTTTTCCCTTGCCGCGATTACCTACGAAATGTTCACGCATAAACTCCCTTTTGGCAATGCCCTGGAAAACTGTGATAACCCTCAGCAACTACAAAAACTCAATTATATTCCGGCCGACCGCTACAATCCGATTATTCCTGTCTGGTTTGACCGTGCCCTGGAGAAAGCGTTAATGACAGACCCGACACAACGCTACGACAGCATCAACCAGATGATCCAGGATCTGACTCAACCTAACCCTGATTTTCTGGTGCCGCGGGAAAAACAACAGAAAAGTCCCAACGCGCTTCTGTTCTGGCAGCTGATGTCCCTGATGTGGTTTATGACCGCCCTGTTTACATTAATTGCGTTCTGGTTAAAGTAAATCCATTACACCCATTCCTTCTGGGAAAAACACTAAGATACCCTGCTGACTTCCTATCCCCGCCACTCAAATGCCGGAAACATTGACTCCAGCTCCTGACGCAAATCCACCAGCTGCTCAGTAGCCAGGCTCACCGGTCGTTGCAACCGGGCATCCAGACAGTTGTTCCCATGACTGATCTGCAGGGCATAGCAGGTTACCCCCATCGCAGCCAGCTGCCGGGCCAGCAGGAGGATATCTTCGGGTTGCAGCAACTGCCAGCTGACAGTAGTCCGGCACTCAAAGGCAATGCCGGACGCCAGCAACAACTGTAACGACTGACGGTTTTTAAGCGCCTGATTATCACGCCCGGTCACCCGGGCGTAAAGATGGGCCGGCGCCTTCACATCCAGCCCGACCCAGTCCAGCTGACTCAGCACTGACTCCAGACGGGAGGGCTGCACGCCGGCAGAGTGCAGCCCCACTTTATAACCCCGTTTTTTGACGCTCAGTATCGCTTCGCGTAACCCCGCTTGCAGGGTTGGCTCGCCGCCACTGAACACCACGGCTTCGAGCAAGCCCTGTCGACGCGTGAGAAAGTCATCGATGTCACTCCAGCTGAGGGGCTCCGTATCGGTTTGGAAAGGAATCAGTTCCGGGTTATGGCAATAACCGCAACGCAACGGGCAGCCCTGTGTATAGAGCACACAAGCCAGGTGATGCGGAAAGTCGATGGTGGTCAGTGGTGTCATACCACTGACCTGAAGACCTGCTACCATGATGCGCTCCTGCGGGTTATGGTTTTTCGCTAAAATGGCGGCGCTCTTTGTGCTCTGACTGCTTACCGGCGTTAAACTGGGATACCGGACGGTGATAGCCCATCACCCGGGTCCAGATTTCACACCGCTGACGTTCTTCAGTTTTCAGTTCGTATGCTGCATTCATGGTATTGCTCCTTGGTATTGTTAGCGCCCGGCCACTACTGGACACAGGCGTTTGCTTGCTTTGCTTTTGAGAGTTTTTGTTGCATCCGCTCGGCATCACAACGCGGACAGAATTCGTGTTCCCCGGCCAGATAGCCATGCTGCGGACAGATGGAGAACGTCGGGGTAATCGTCAGGTATGGCAGCGCAAAACGGGTCAGCGATTGCTTCACCATCTGTTTACAGGCACGCACACTAGAGATCCGCTCGCGCATATACAGATGCAATACGGTGCCACCGGTATAACGGGTCTGCAGGGCATCCTGCTTTTCCAACGCAAGAAACGGGTCATCGGTATAACCCACCGGCAACTGACTGGAGTTGGTGTAATACGGATGTTCCGGCGTACCTGCCTGAAGGATATCCGGCCAGCGTTTGCGGTCCTCACGGGCAAAGCGATACGTCGTGCCTTCGGCCGGCGTGGCCTCGAGGTTGAACAGGTGTCCGGTGTGTTCCTGAAACTCAGTCAGACGCTGATTAATATGATCCAGCAAGCGTAACGCCTGCTCCTGTCCGGAATCACTGCTGATATCCAGCGTGTCCTGACTGAAGTTGCGCAGCATCTCGTTGATACCATTAACCCCGATAGTGGAAAAATGGTTCCGCAGGGTACCCAGATAGCGCTTGGTATAAGGAAACAACCCTTCATCCATCAGTTGCTGGATACGCTGCCGCTTCAGCTCCAGCGAATCCCGGGCCAGCAGCAGCAGATGATCCAGTTGCTGATACAGTTGTTCCCAGTCACCCCGGTACCGATAACCCAGCCGGGCACAGTTGATAGTGACCACGCCAAGGGAACCGGTCTGCTCCGCTGAGCCGAACAGACCGTTGCCCCGCTTCAGCAATTCCCGCAAATCAAGCTGTAGACGACAGCACATCGAGCGAACCATATTCGGCTCCAGATCTGAGCGGATAAAATTCTGAAAGTATGGCAAACCGTATTTTGCGGTCAGACCAAACAGCAGCTCTGCATTGGGGCTGTCCCAGTCAAAGTCGCGGGTGATGTTGTAGGTCGGTATCGGGAAGGTAAACACCCGGTCTTTAGCGTCTCCCGCAGCCATCACTTCCAGATAGGCGCGGTTGATCATATCCATTTCCTGCTGCAGTTCACCATAGGTAAACGGCATCTCCTCACCGGCAATCACCGGTACCTGCTGCTGCAGATCATCCGGACAGTGCCAGTCGAACGTCAGATTAGTAAAAGGAGTCTGAGTACCCCAGCGTGACGGCACATTCAGGTTGTAGATTAGCTCCTGTATCGATTGCAGCACCTGCTCATAGCTGAGGTTATCCTTACGGATATACGGCGCCAGATAAGTATCAAAGGAGCTGAACGCCTGAGCCCCGGCCCATTCGTTCTGCAGGGTGCCGAGAAAATTAACGATCTGACCGATAGCGCTGCTAAGATGCTTCGGCGCCCCACTCTCCAGCCGTCCGGGAATACCGTTCAAGCCTTCATACAACAGGGTGCGCAGGGACCAGCCTGCGCAATAGCCGGAAAGCATATCCAGATCATGAATATGCAGATCCCCTTCCCGGTGCGCCAGGCCAATCTGCGGGGTATACACCTCGTTCAGCCAGTAGTTAGCAATCACCTTCCCGGAGACATTCAGAATCAGGCCACCGAGCGAATACCCCTGATTGGCATTGGCATTAACCCGCCAGTCACTACGCTCAAGATACTCATCAATAGTACTCCTTACGGCAACGCTGTCATTCCTGTCCATTTTTACACCTATACAATATGCAGTGTTATTTTTTAGTTAATTACACAATATATAGTGCATTATGTTTAATCAGGCCCCTTGATAACCTTGACACATATCAAGGGCATTCATTTTTTTTTCGCCTAACATCGAATAAACATTTCAGGAGCTTTTAAGATGCGACTAATACCCGGACTAGCCCCCCTATCCCGACTCCCCCTCTTCGGACTACTTCAGCGCAGCCAGACATATATTCCATTTCGTCTGAAACAGGCAGTACTGGCTCCACTGCTGAATCATCTGTTTAAGGAGCAACTGCAGGACGGGGAGTTCTGTTTTCTCGAGGGACGACGGCTTGGGCTGGAGGTCAGAGATCTGGATATATCTCTGGCGTTCGGTTGTCATGACGAACAACTACAGGTAGTACCTGCCGACCAGCCAGATGCCTGGATTCGTGGTAACAGCCGGGACTTTATGCAACTGGCAAATCAGGCGGAAGACCCGGATACCCTGTTTTTCCAGCGTCGTTTGTCAATTGAAGGGGATACCGAACTGGGGCTGGCAGTCAAAAACCTGCTGGATAGCATCGACTGGAGTGAGATGCCTGCGCTGTATCAGCACAGCCTGAAACTGATACAGCGGTTGCAGAGCGGTAGCTGAACCGCCGCCCTGATTCAGAGCCCTCGGGAAAGCATTACTCCACCCGATTCATACCGGGCTGACCATACCAGTAGCCGTTGCACTGACTGGCATTTAACAAGGGTATAGCGGCCGGGCTGTCGCCCTGTAAGCGATCGTGAAAACGCTTAACAACCTCCGCCATCCCCTGCTGTTGCGGACTGAGACGCACCAGCCCAACCCCCATCGACGTCATCCGTTCCAGCTCATATTCCAGATTATACACCCCACTGGAAAGAGTCTGGATGCCGTTCATGCTGAACAGCTCGGTACCCTCCTGAGAGCGCACCTGAATACCGTCGGGATATTCGATGCAACAAAAGTTACAGTTATCCTTCGGCAGATTACGGTAACGGGCAGTAAAACAGCGGGCCGCGTAGGCCAGCGGTAAACAGCCATAGGCAAACACTTCGGTTTCCAGCTGCGCCAGCCCACCGTCATCCGCAGCCTCCTGCAACAGAGTATCGAGCGTCTGTGCCGAGAGTTCAACCGGCATCACCCAGCGGCGCATACCGCTGGCATACAACCGTTTCAGCACTGCCAGATTGTAGATATTGATCGACGGGCCGGTAATAAAAGGCACGCCCTGCTGGCTGAGTAAATACACCGCTGCCATATCATTGGCTTCGACCATAAACTCGCCGTTGTCACAAATGCGGCGCAACATTTTCAGCTCGGATTCCGCCTCCAGCAGCGCCAGACTGGATAATACCACCCGTTTACCGCAGGCCGTCAGGTCGCGACCGATCTCCAGCCAGTCATCCAGCTTCAGCTGCCTGCGCTTGGAACAGACCGTTTCTCCCAGATAGATAGTATCCAGCGGCTGCTCCGCCATCTCCGCGTAAAAGTTATAAACAGCCTGCTTCGGCCAGAAATAAAGCAAAGGCCCCAGTGACAAGCGCATGTTGTGTTCCATATCCGGTCCCCTACTGCCAGTTACGGTGGTAGGCGCCAATCGTTGTCGTGGCACCTTCCGAAAGTTCATTCAAACCGTTATTCCACTCCGGGCGAACCCGAAAAGCCCCTAACGCACGGGATGTATCCAGTGCTTCACGCCAGATCCGGGTTACCCGGGCAACGTAAGCAGGACTTCGTTGCCGCCCTTCAATTTTCACCGCTTTAATACCGATCCGCTGCAATTCAGGAATCAGATCCAGCGTATTCAGGCTGGTCGGCTCTTCCATCGCATGATAGACATGCCCTTCAACCTCAAAGCGCCCCTTGCACAGCGTCGGATAACCGGCTTTTTCGTCTGCACTATACCGGTCGATCAGTACTTCGTTGAGACGCGACTCCAGCCCCTGAGGGGTTTCCTGCCAGCGCACCGCCTTCGCTGGCGAGCAGGCACCACAGGTATTCGGAGATTCATCAGTAAGATAAGAGGAGAGATAACAACGCCCTTCCAGCATGATACAGAGACTGCCAAAGGCAAATACTTCCAGTTCCACCGGTGAGTGCGCCGCCAGATGTTCCACCTGAGCAAGGGAAAGCACCCGGGGCAACACCGCACGCTGGATACCAAACTGCTGCTGATAATACCGCAGAGCTTCGTAGTTGGTCGCCGACCCCTGCACCGACAGATGCAGACGCAGATCCGGATGACGCCCCGCAGCATAACCCAGCACCCCCATATCGGCAGCAATCAGCGCATCGACCTGTAAGCCCGCCGCCATATCCACCGCCGCACGCCAGGTTTCCCAACCTTCCGGCTGGGGATAGGTATTGATAGCACAGAGCACTTTAACCCCCCGGGAGCGGGCATAGTCGATACCTTTTTCCGCCTTGCGCCGGTCAAAATTAAGACCGGCAAACTGACGCGCATTGGTTTTATCCCGAAAACCGAAATACACCGTATCGGCTCCGCCATCCACCGCCGCTTTCAATGCGGGAAAACTGCCCGCCGGGCACACTAGTTCCACAGCCAACTCCTGTATCAATAATGACAAAGAGACAAACTATCAGGAAGTCACTATGGCATACATGACCATTATCAAACCGGAAGATCGGTGTTGCTCAAGATTGCCCGGACATCGGCGAATAAAGCCGGTGCTGTTCAGTCGGGAAGCCGGCACCGGTAATATCCGGTGCCCCCGGACTATGTAAGTCTATCTGATTAACGTAGAATGCTCTGCTTACTAAAAAGATGGCAATACAGCCAGCGAATCACCTAATAAGATTGCTCGCAATGACCAGTACGAACTCTACAACCGCGCCTCACACACCCATGATGCAACAGTATCTGAAGATCAAGGCTGAACACCCTGATCAACTGGTGTTCTATCGTATGGGCGATTTCTACGAGTTGTTTTTTGATGATGCTAAAAAAGCCTCGCAGCTTCTGGATATCTCGCTGACGGCAAGAGGCAAGTCTGCTGGCGATCCGATACCGATGGCGGGCATCCCTTACCACTCGGCAGACGGTTATATTGCAAAAATTGTACGCGCGGGTGAGTCCGTTGCTATCTGTGAGCAGGTGGGCGACCCTGCCACCAGCAAAGGACCGGTCGAGCGTAAAGTGATGCGTATCGTTACGCCGGGGACGCTGAGTGATGAGGCCCTGCTGGATGAACGCCGCGACAGCCTGCTGATCGCTGTAAACACCGATCTGCAACGCTATGGTATTGCGATTGTCGATATCAGCACCGGTCGCTTCAGCTTACTGGAGATAACGGGCGAGGAAGCGCTTCACGGTGAACTTGAGCGCATCAAACCGGCTGAGATTCTGTTTAATGATGGTCACAATCTGGCCCAGCCTCTGCAGTCTTACAAAGGACTGCGCCCCCAGGCTCCCTGGAACTTCGAACGGGAGACGGCTGAACGATTGCTATGTCAGCAATTCCAGACCAAAGACCTGACAGGTTTTGGCTGTGATCATCTGCCGGTTGCTCTGGGTGCAGCGGGCTGTTTGCTGCAATATGCAAAAGACACTCAGCGAACCGCACTGCCTCATATTCGCCGGCTGATTCTGGAGCAACGGGATGACAGCGTTATCCTGGATGCAGCCACCCGCAAAAACCTGGAGATCGATATCAATCTGGCGGGCGGCCGGGAGAACACCCTGGCCTCGGTGATTGATAAAACCGCGACGCCGATGGGCAGTCGCATGCTCAGACGCTGGCTAAACCGGCCCCTGCGTTGCCGTAATACCCTGCAAGCCCGGCAGGGCGCACTGCAATGGCTGATCAGTGACTACCGCTTTGAACAGTTATCTCCGCCTCTTAAACAGATTGGCGACATCGAACGGGTGTTAGCCCGGGTTGCCCTGCGCTCTGCCCGTCCCCGGGATCTTGAACGACTCAAGAACGCTTTTCAGGTTTTACCTGAGGTTCAGGACCATCTGGCAGCGACACAACCTGCACTGCTGAAAACGCTGGCAGAGACGGCTGGCGCTTTCCCCGACCTTTGTGACCTTCTGAACCGGGCGGTGACCGAAAACCCACCCGTGGTTATCCGTGATGGTGGGGTAATTGCCGCCGGTTACGATGCAGAGCTGGACGAGTTGCGGGGGCTGAGCGAAAACGCCGGTGATTATCTGGTACAACTGGAAACCCGTGAACGAGAGCGTACTGGCATCCCGACTCTTAAAGTCGGTTATAACCGGGTACACGGCTATTTTATCGAGATAGGCAAAGCACAGAAGGCCGAAGTGCCTGGTGACTATATCCGTCGGCAGACGCTCAAGAATGCAGAGCGGTACATCACTCCGGAACTGAAAGAGTTTGAAGATAAAGCCCTGAGCGCTAAAAGCCGGGCCTTAAGCCGAGAGAAGGCGCTGTATGAAGCATTGATTGAAACCGTTGCAGAGCAGCTTGCCCAACTGCAGGACAGTGCTGCGGCCCTGGCTGAACTGGATGTCCTGTGCAACCTTGCAGAACGCGCCGACAGCCTGGACTATGTTGCTCCTACACTGGCCGATGAGCCACAGATTCAGATTACCGGCGGACGCCACCCGGTCGTTGAGAATGTTCTCGATGATCCTTTTGTCGCCAATAGTCTGAGTCTTTCGCCTGAACGGCAGATGCTGATTATTACCGGCCCCAATATGGGGGGTAAATCCACCTATATGCGTCAGGCGGCACTGATTACACTGCTGGCCCATATTGGCAGTTATGTCCCGGCACAACGGGCAACCATCGGCCTGGTTGACCGGATATTTACCCGTATGGGATCGTCAGATGATCTGGCCGGTGGCCGTTCAACCTTCATGGTTGAGATGACGGAAACCGCCAATATTCTGCATAACGCAACCGGGCAAAGTCTGGTGCTGATGGATGAAGTCGGGCGCGGTACCAGCACCTTTGATGGATTATCCCTGGCCTGGTCGGCGGCGGAATACCTGGCAAATGAAGTTAAGGCAATGACCCTGTTTGCCACCCACTATTTCGAGCTGACCGTGCTACCGGAACTCTGTCAGGGGGTATTCAATGTGCACCTGACGGCGATTGAGCATCAGGATCATATCGTTTTTATGCATGAGGTTCAGGAAGGCCCGGCAAGTCAGAGTTATGGTTTACAGGTAGCCCAACTGGCGGGAGTCCCAGACAATGTAATCCGTCGTGCCCGTCAGAAACTGATTCAACTCGAGGAGGATGCTGGTCAGACTGAACAGCGTCGTCAGCCGCCACCGGTTCAGGATGATCTGTTTGTTGCGCCGCGCCCACACCCGGCTCTGGTGCAGCTTCAGGCACTCGAACCTGACAACCTGAGCCCCCGTGAGGCACTGGATCTTATCTATACACTGAAAAAAGCAGCTGAACGTCACTGATTCAGATACCAGGCTATCTGATCAGCGAATTCCAGAGATAAAAAAACCGGGTTGTTAAATACCCGGTTTTTTATCTCTCAAGCGCTTAGCCTTTTAGCAGATCTTCCCCGCTCAGACCATTACGCTCAACGATCTCACGCAGCTTACGCAGCGCTTCAACCTGTATCTGCCGCACCCGCTCACGGGTCAGACCTATCTCTTTACCGACCTCTTCCAGAGTGCTCATCTCATAGCCTCTGAGTCCGAAGCGTCGGGACAGTACCTCTGCATGCTTTTCCGGCAACATCCCCAGCCAGCCTTCCAGATTACCGCTGATATTCGATTTCTGTAGCAGAGTTTCCGGATCGGATGACTCTTCATCCGCAATCGTATCCAGCAACATCTTATCGGAATCTTTGCCAACCGGAACATCAATCGAGCTGACACGTTCATTCAGGCCGAACATCTTCTCAACATTCTCGACCGGTTTATCAACTGCCGCGGCAATCTCTTCAACGGTTGGCTCATGATCAAGCTTCTGCGCAAGCTCCCGGGCGGCACGCAGATAGACATTCAGCTCTTTGACAACATGAATCGGCAACCGGATAGTCCGGGTCTGATTCATGATAGCCCTCTCTATCGTTTGCCTTATCCACCAGGTGGCATAGGTTGAGAAACGAAACCCTCTCTCGGGGTCAAACTTTTCAACCGCCCGGATCAGACCGAGGTTCCCCTCCTCGATAAGATCAAGCAGCGTCAGCCCCCGGTTGATATAGCGGCGGGCAATTTTAACCACCAGCCGCAGGTTACTTTCAATCATCCGCTTACGTGATGCGTCATCCCCTTTAAGAGCACGCCGGGAGAAATAAACTTCCTCCTCAGCGGTCAATAATGGGGAAAAACCTATCTCATTCAGATATAACTGCGTTGCATCCAGTGTTTTCGCATTCAGCAGGTCATTATGGGCCATACTGCCCTTACCGCGCCCACTGTTGAGAAACTCTGGTTCGTCGTCGGCAACTTCGTCAAGATCCGGGGTTGCGTCGTCCATATCGATGGAAACCGCCTCCAGCTCCTGATCACTATTTTCAACATTTACCATTGCATTATTCCCGAGTAACCTGATTCTTATAGATTGTTATCGGTCACTACATAGCGATAATCATTTAAGTTTTATCTTTTACGCGGCAGATACACCATAGGATCCACAGGCTGTCCATCCCTGCGAATCTCAAAATGCAGCATTGTTCTGGCGGCTCCACTATTACCAATTTCAGCAATTTTGTCACCTGCTTTTACCTTATCATTTTCTTTCACTAGAATGCGACTGTTATGCGCATAAGCACTCAGAAATTTCTGATTATGATGAATTATGACAAGATTGCCATAACCCAATAAACCACTCCCGGCATAAACCACCCTGCCCGATTCAGCAGCAAAAACAGGCTCGCCTTTATTGCCGGCAAAGTTGATCCCTTTATTCACGACGCCCTTATTACTAAACCTGCCAATAATCTTACCTGAGGCAGGCCAACTCCAGCTCAATGCACGATCAGCAACTGGCTCGAAACGTTTTTTTACAACGACAGGCGCAGCCTCGGGAGAAGAAACAATCTTTTTATACGGGACAGGCTTGGCTGGCGGTGCAGATTTAGCGGCAACTGAAGACTGAGAGGGGCGGGTAACAGCAACACGTCCCTGCGCGGCTTTTTTATCCAGAGGTGTTTCCTTAAGCTCCAGAAGCTGACCGGGAAAGATATCATAGCGATCACTGATGCCATTGCTGTGGGCCAGCTGTCTGAAATCCAGCCCATAACGAAATGCGATTGAATAGAGGGTATCACCCCGACGCACCCGATACTGACCGGGACGAGCCTGACTGCTGACGACCTTAACCGAATGGCGGCCGCTGATAGAACGTTCATCCACCGGCGTGTAGACACTGGTTGAGCTGCAGGCAGACAGTATCAGCACAACGGCAAACAGTGCCGGAGCTGAGAAAATGTCTGCCACTGCTCTCACCATATTCTATCCCTTAGCGGCTTGATAACGCTCCAGAACCACTACAATTACGATACCAACCAGGGTTAACCCGATCGCCCAGAACATAAAAGCTGACTGACCGGTAATACTTTCAAAATTCCAGGGAAGGACGTTGTCCTGCAACAGCGGCACCTGTTCACCATGCCGGTTAATGGTATAAGAAAGCGTGTATTTCCAGGGCCAGACTTTATTCAGGGACCCGAGCATAAATCCAGCAAGCAACGCCAGAGTCATCTGACGATGATGACTGAACATCCAGCCAAGCAGCCGGGAAAAGCTCATAATACCCACAACACACCCGACCACAAACAGACCAATAAGCTGAAAATCAGCCCCTTTGACCGCCGCCAGAATATGCGCATACATCCCCAGCAACAACAGAATAAAACTGCCGGAGATACCCGGCAAGATCATCGCACAGATCGCAATAGCTCCGGACATAAACACCATCATTGCAGTGGGTTCAACACTGACAGGCGCAATACTGGTAATGGTGTATGCCACAATAGAGCCGATGATAAAACTGGATACAAGGTTCATATTCCATTTTTCAATGTGACTCATCACCAGCCAGACCGACGCCAGAATCAGACCAAAAAAGAACGCCCACAACAGAATGGGATAGTCTGTCAGCAAAAACAACACGGCCCCTGCAATGGTGGCTATACTGGTGATAATTCCGGCTAACAGCACCAGCAGAAAGCTGCCATTAACCTGTTTCCAGAAAGCCACGGGGCCCTTCTGAAACAATATTCTGACCGCCCCCAGATTAAAGCCCCTGATGGTATAGATCAGTTCTTCGTAGATACCAGTAATAAAAGCGATAGTGCCACCTGACACACCGGGAACCACATCAGCAGCCCCCATCATTACTCCTTTCAAGAAAAGCCCCAAAAACTCCCGGGGGGTTCGCTTTGTAGTCATTCAATATCCCGTTACATTCATCAATTCAGCGAACCGTTCCGCTTAACAGAGGCACAAACTTAACGCCTTCAAGTACCGTTGTTTTATACTCAGTTTCTGTGACCCGAATAATCAGCTTAAGTTGCTGATTCTGAGTACCTCCGACCGGAATCACTAACCGGCCACCCACGGCCAGCTGAGCTAACAGTTCAGGCGGAACCTCCTCTGGTGCCGCAGTCACCATAATGCCATCAAATGGCCCCCGCTCAGCCCAGCCCATGCCGCCATCACTGTGTTTTAGCGAGACATTGCGAATTTTTAGCAACGAAAATCGCTGCCGGGCTTTATCCTGTAAGGGTTTAATCCGTTCAACACTGAAAACTTTATCAACCAACTGCGCCAGTACGGTCGTCTGATAGCCTGATCCGGTGCCGACCTCCAGCACTTTTCCCAGTGGGCCACCCGCCAGCAGTATCTCTGTCATTCGTGCAACAATATAGGGCTGGGAGATGGTCTGATTAAACCCGATCGGCAGTGCAGTATCCTCATACGCCCGATGCGACAACGCTTCATCGATAAAAATGTGGCGTGGGGTATTACCCATAACATCCAGCACCTGCTGATCAGTGATTCCCTGTTCTTTCAGCCGCTGCACCAGCCTGCTGCGGGTTCGCTGGGAAGTCATCCCAATACCCTGCAACTGCAACTTATTCACGCTAAATCCTCAAGCCAGTTACTTAGATTATCCATACCGGAATACTGTGTCATATCAATATTCAGCGGGGTTATTGAAACATAACCGGACTTAACCGCAAAAAAATCGGTTCCCGGCCCACAGTCAGCGGCTACCCCTGCACCAGCAATCCAGAAACGCTGCGTACCACGCGGGTCGATCGACTCAACCGGTGCATCAGCCACCACCCGATGGCCCAGGCGGGTTACATGAATCCCTTTTAACTGATCCAGTGGCAGATCCGGCACGTTGACATTCAACACCGTTCGGGGAGCCAGTACCAGTCCCCGGATATCCAGGATCAGCTGACGCACAACTTCCGCAGCAGTATCATAGTGAACCGGGGCACTGCCTGCCAGCGATACTGCGATCGGAGGCAGGTGCAAATGCCGGCCTTCCATCGCCGCAGCGACCGTTCCCGAATAGAGCACATCATCGCCCAGATTGGAGCCACTGTTAATGCCCGAGATCACCATATCAGGAGGTTCATTGTAGATACCGCCGATTCCGAGGTGAACACAATCAGTTGGCGTACCGTTAATACCGATAAAACCGTTCTGATGATGGTGCGCTTCAAGAGGGCGATCCAGTGTCAGCGAATTGCTGGCTCCGCTACGATTACGATCCGGGGCGACCACTGCCAGCTCAGAATCCTTAGCCAGAATTCGTGCCAGCGCTTCCAGGCCGGGTGCATAAACACCATCATCGTTAGATAGTAATAATCTCATCACTCTGACTCCGGTTCCTGCTGCCCTGAAGCTGATGACACCTGCGCCAGCTCTCGCAGCACACTGGTGGCAAAGCTGCCTGCAGGCAGATTAAAGGCCAGGACAAACTGATCATCGGCTTCCTGATCAATGGTCAGATCAGCCGGTACCAGCCGGGTTGACCGACGTTCCTGATTCAGCCCCAGCCGCTCCAGCCCTTCCAGTTGCTCCTGCCATGGTGTTAACTGTTCAGCTTCCCAGGCGGCCGCAACCTCTGTACAGATTGAGCGCCCCCGGCCCCACATCGCCGCCGTCAGGTGCAGATCACCTGATTGCAGACGTGTCAGAATAGTCTCATCCGCGGCGTCAAACTGAAAACAGCTCTGGCTGCCATTGATCATCAGCACATCACCCGGCATCGGCTGAGAAAAAAGAGACTGTCCAATTCGCTCAGATACCAGCTGATTAAACATATAGGAGCGCACGGCTGAGATATAAAGACCTTTCTTGTGCCGCTGCCGTTCTTTCAGCTTGCCTGCGATCAACAGAGCACCCTTATGCAGATTTCCATGATGGTGCCCGAACCGCTGCTCACCAAAATAGTTGGGAACGCCAGCAACAATCTGTTGCGCACGACTCAGCAACGCCTCAGGTTCAGTCACCTGGCGCAGACGGATCTGAAACCGGTTCCCGTTCAAACTCCCAAGCCTGAGCTTGCGGGTATGTTTAACCGCTTTGAGCACTTTGATGGTATCAGTTTCAAACAGTGACCAGGTCAGCGGAGAGCGACCCGGCAGATGCACACTGAACCACTGTTCGGTTTCCGCATGACGATCTTTCTTTCCGGCGTAGCCAACCTCTTTAGGGCTTACCTGACAAAAATGCGCCAGTTGCCGGGCTACCCAGTCAGTATTTTCACCGGTTTTGCGGATATAGAGAAATACATGGTCGCCGCTGCCTTCGGGTTCAAAAGAGAGATCTTCTGTCACCCTGAAATCATCGGCTTCGGTTCGGATAACCGCACGACTGGCAGGTTCACCGTAGAGATAGTTTAACGCGATTGGAAAGTTCATTAACGCTAGGGGTTCCGTTACTGACCGGTATCGGCCGGTGGCTTACCTGGCAACGCCGGAACAAGCTGAAAGAAAGATTCACCCTCTTTCACCATTCCCAGCTGATTCCGGGCCCGCTCTTCCAGTGCATCCAGTCCCTGCTTGAGGTCTTTTACCTCAGCATCTAACTGATGGTTACGATTTACCAGAAGGTCATTTTCGGCCCGTTGCCGCTCAATCTCCTGCTGCAATGCCTGCACTTCAGCCAGATTCGCTTCGCCAAACCATAGCCGGTACTGCAGCCCGATCAGACAGATCAGCAGCAACAACATAATCGAACGAAATAAACTCAGGCGAAACACAGTCCGACAGCACTCTTACTCTTTCATATAGTCAAAAAAGGGGGCGTTAAGCCCCCTTAGTATTTCACAGATCGGTTAAAAATTAACCCTGACCTTTAATTTCGGACAAACCGTTATACACAGCATCGGCGCCCAGTTCTTCTTCAATGCGCAGCAGACGGTTGTACTTGGCAACGCGATCTGAACGGCACAGAGAACCGGTCTTTATTTGCCCTGCTGCAGTCCCCACGGCCAGATCGGCAATGGTGGTATCTTCTGTCTCGCCTGAACGGTGGGAAATAACGACCGTAAAGCCAGCATCCTTCGCCATTTTGATCGCATCCAGGGTCTCAGAAAGAGAGCCGATCTGGTTAAACTTGATCAGGATAGAGTTACCAATGCTCTGCTCAATACCACGACTCAGGATTTTAGTATTGGTTACAAACAGGTCGTCACCTACCAACTGAACCTTATCGCCGATTTTCTTAGTCAGGTACGCCCAACCATCCCAGTCAGACTCATCCAGGCCATCTTCAATAGATACGATAGGATAGTTCTCGGTCAGCTCAGCCAGATAATCACTGAAGCCCTCTGCATCGAACACTTTACCTTCACCGGACAGATCATACTTGCCATCTTTATAGAACTCAGAGGCCGCACAATCCAACGCCAGAGTGACATCTTTGCCCAGCTCATATCCGGCATTAGAGATCGCCTCTTTAATCACGACCAGCGCCTCTTCGTTGGAGGCCAGGTTAGGTGCAAAACCACCCTCGTCACCAACTGCGGTACTCAGGCCGCGAGCTTTCAATACCGCTTTAAGTGAGTGGAAAATTTCAGCACCACACCGCAGGCCATCGGAGAAACGGGTGAAGTTAACCGGCTGAACCATGAACTCCTGGATATCAACGTTGTTATCTGCGTGCTCACCGCCATTAAGGATATTCATCATCGGTACAGGCAGAGAATACTGCCCTGCAGTACCATTGATCTCAGCAATATGTGCGTACAGAGGGATCCCTTTAACAATCGCTGCCGCTTTGGCTGCGGCCAGAGATACGGCCAGAATAGCGTTGGCACCCAGATTTTCTTTATTCTCGGTTCCGTCCAGTTCCAGCATTTTGTTATCGAGAGCCCGCTGGTCGGTCACATCCATACCAATCAGCGCATCGCGAATCACACCATTAACGGCAGCAACCGCCTTCAGTACACCTTTACCCAGATAACGGCTTTTATCGCCATCACGAAGCTCAAGGGCTTCGCGGGAACCGGTAGACGCACCAGATGGTGCACAGGCAGAACCAATTACACCGGATGCCAGAATAACATCGGCCTCAACGGTGGGGTTACCACGGGAATCGAGAACTTCACGGGCTTTAATGTCAGCAATCTGTGCCATGGGCTAAACTCCAAAAGTATAAGTATTCTTTATTTTTCAAGGTCTTGATAAGTCAGAGCTGCTTCAATGAAGCCACTGAACAGACCGTGACCATCCCTGGGGGTAGAGGTAAATTCAGGGTGGAACTGACAGGCAACGAACCATGGATGATCTGGCGCTTCCACAACCTCAACAAGCTCTCCATCTACCGAGCGGCCGGAGATAATAAGACCCGCCTCTTCCAGCTGAGGAACATAGTTGTTATTCACTTCATAACGATGGCGGTGGCGCTCTTTAATCTCGGTTGAGCCATAGGCCTGATACGCTTTAGTGCCCTCTTTCAGGTTACAGACCTGCGCACCAAGACGCATGGTGCCACCCAGATCATCGGTATAACCCCGGATCTCTCTGGCCCCTTCTTCGGTCATCCACTCGGTAATCAGGCCGACCAGCGGTGAAGCCGTGCTGGCATCAAATTCGGTACTGCTGGCATCGGAGATACCGGCAACATGGCGGGCATACTCGATAACCGCCACCTGCATACCCAGGCAGATACCCAGATAAGGTACTTTGTTTTCCCGGGCATACTTAACGGCAGCAATTTTGCCTTCAACACCGCGCTCACCAAAACCGCCGGGAACCAGCACTGCCGATACATCTTTCAGCAGATCGATACCATCACGCTCGATCTGTTCGGAGTCGATGTATTTGATATTCACCTTGGTACGCAATCCTATACCCGCATGGGAGATCGCCTCGATCAGCGACTTATAGGCATCCAGCAGTTCCATATACTTGCCGACCATCGCAATAGTCACTTCACGATGAGGATTCAGCTTGGCATCGGAAACCCGGTCCCATTCGGTAAGATCAGCAGGAGGGCAGTCCAGATTAAACTGTTCGATAACAATCTGATCCAGCTTCTGCTCGCTGAGCATTCTTGGAATCTTGTAAATACAGTCAGCATCCGGCAAAGAGATAACCGCACGCTCCTCTACGTTGGTAAACAGGGATAGTTTACGACGGGAGGAAACAGGCAGCGCAAAATCAGAGCGGCACACCAGAATATCTGGCTGAATACCAATTGACCGCAACTCTTTTACCGAGTGCTGGGAAGGCTTGGTCTTAATTTCACCGGCAGTAGCGATATAAGGAACCAGCGTCAGGTGCATAAACATTGCCCGACGGGCACCCAGCTCAACTTTCAGCTGACGAACCGCTTCCATAAATGGCAGAGACTCGATATCGCCTACGGTTCCACCGATTTCTACCAACGCAATATCAGCATCACCGGCACCTTCGAGTACCCGGCGTTTAATCTCATCGGTAATATGCGGAATAACCTGGACAGTTCCGCCCAGATAATCGCCACGACGCTCTTTACGCAGTACATGCTGGTATACACGACCTGCCGTAAAGTTATTACGCTTGGACATTGTGGTACGGATGAAGCGCTCGTAATGACCCAAATCCAGGTCGGTTTCTGCGCCATCTTCGGTAACAAACACCTCACCATGCTGAATTGGACTCATTGTCCCCGGATCAACGTTTATGTACGGATCCAGTTTCAGCATAGTTACTTTCAGCCCCCGGGCTTCAAGGATTGCTGCAAGTGATGCGGATGCGATGCCTTTCCCCAATGAGGAAACAACACCGCCTGTGACGAAAATATATCGCGTCATGAGGAACCTGTATCTGGTCGTGAAAAGTGAGTCGAGCTGTTCCGAAAACAGCTACTAGAGATGGGGCTACAGGGTATCAGAATCGCCCCGTACAGACAATGCAGTTGGCAGCCATTTCAGTGCAAATCCACTGCCTTTTTTTTCACTTTGCCAACCTTCGCAGATGCAGATCCCTGGCAATGCCACAATCTCATCACCGACAACACACACCGGCCATGAACTTCGTTGCCAGGCTGGGACATTATGTTCCTGAAATAACTTCTTCAGACTGCATGATCCACCCCGACCGACTGGTTTACAACGATCTCCGTCATAACGATTACGCAGTGTCACTCCGGTAAGGGATTTCAACCCGACAAGGCCAGCACCATGAACCACATCCAAACGTCCCTGAGCCGTCTGCTCCCCCTGCTCAGTGAGCGGCCGGTTACCCCACTCAAGCAGCTTCTCTTCAGGCTGTAATACCAGCGTTCCCTGATAACGACGTAACTGAAGCCCCCCGAGCTGAACAACCGGCTGCCGATCATCCGCAGCAGCGATCAGTTTTATTACGCTCTGAATGTGCCGTTCACCTATGGATAGTCCAGCCTTAAGAAACCAGAATCGCAGCAAATTAGCTCTTCGCGGCGCACTCAACGCCATCAGGGCATTACAATCCAGCCCGGCACCGGCTCCAACCCCCTGCAAATCAATTTCAGCAAGATCTTTATGTAACTGCTCAGCCTCTCTGAAATATCTCGCCGTATCGGACCAACGGCGGGCAAAACCGGGCCAGCGAGCCTGCAGCAGGGGCAATACTTTATGCCTGAGATAATTGCGGTCATAACTCAGATCGGCGTTACTGGGGTCTTCAATCCACTCAAGCTGTTCCGCCCGGGCCCAGCTCTGCAGCTCTTGCCGAGTGATGCTCAGTAATGGCCTGTAGAGTTCGGCCTGGCCCAGCATCCGGCTATCGGGTATTCCTGCAAGCCCACGCACACCGGTCCCCCGCAACAACCGAAATAACATGGTCTCGGCCTGGTCATCCAGATGGTGGGCCAGCAACAGACAATCACCAGGCTGAAGCAACTCTTCAAACACCTGGTACCGGGCTTTACGGGCAGCCTGCTCCAGACTGGCGCCCGTATCGACACACACTTTCTGACTAATAAAGGAAAGATTGAGAGATCCGGCCAGGCGACCACAAAAGCCACTCCAGTGTGCCGACTGAGCCTGCAACTGATGATCAATATTAACCACCAGTAATTTCCCGGCAGGCAGGAACCGGGCTGCCAGATGAAGCAACACAACCGAATCCAGCCCGCCACTCAGACCAATCACCCAGCGGGTTACCCTGTCGGCCCGGCTTTTAAGTTTTTGATTGAAGTAAGACTGTAGATCTTTCATAAGGATTATCTATAGCAGCCTTATCACTCGAGTGACAGGCAAAAAAAACCGCCGGAGTAACCGACGGTTGCTGTGTTACTGGCTGATGCCGTAGGACATAAGACGCTGGTAGCGTCGTTCCAGCAACGCATCCTGTTCGATCTCTGAGAGTCTGTCGAGTGTTTCTAGCAGGTGTTTCTTCAGGTTTGCAGCCATCAGAGCATGATCCCGGTGAGCACCACCAAGCGGTTCATCAACAATCTGATCCACCAGCCCCAGCGCATGCAATCGATCAGAAGTCAGCCCCATCGCCCGGGCGGCATCCGGCGCACGATCTGCACTCTTCCACAAAATAGACGCACAACCTTCCGGAGAGATCACCGAGTAAGTTGAGTATTGCAACATCATCAGCTCATCACAGACACCGATCGCCAGCGCACCACCGGAACCGCCCTCACCCACAACCGTAGCAATGATCGGAGTATTCAGGCGGGACATCGCCGCCAGATTGAAAGCGATCGCCTCAGACTGTCCACGTTCCTCTGCATCAATACCCGGATACGCCCCCGGAGTATCAATAAAGGTAAGGATCGGCATCTTAAAACGCTCAGCCATCTCCATAAGACGCAACGCTTTACGATAACCTTCCGGACGCGGCATACCAAAGTTGCGGCGCACTTTCTCTTTAACTTCACGGCCTTTCTGATGACCAATCACCATTACCGGACGACCTTCCAGACGGGCAATACCGCCGACCAGCGCACGGTCATCGGCAAAATGACGGTCGCCATGAATCTCTTCAAACTCGTCAAAAATCAGCTTTACGTAATCCAGAGTATAGGGACGCCGCGGGTGACGGGCAATCTGGGAGATCTGCCACTCACTCAGATCACTGAACAGTGATTTGGTCAGCGTACGGCTCTTAGCCTGCAGCTTTGTGATCTCTTCCTCAATGTTCAGCTCATTGTCATCACCCACCAGACGCAGCTCTTCAATCTTGGCTTCCAGGTCTGCAATTGGCTGTTCAAAATCCAGATAATTGGGATTCATGTATTGATATTCCGTAAGTTTGCTTCGTTCCGGCCGTGATACAGTAACAACAGAGATCAGCCGACGATAAAATTGGCCTAATTCTACCCTGTGTGAGGACTAAGAACCACCCTGATCAGTAGCGAATTCTGACCGCATCTCCGCCAAACTGGTCTTTAAGCCGGAGCAACAGTTCATCGGTCGGCTTCACCTGCCACGCCTCGCCAAGACAGAGCGTCGCGGAGGCATTATCACTGCGATAACGCAGGGCTACCGGCATATTAACATCGCCTTTGTGGGCATGAAGAAGCTCGCCAAACAACTTTAAAGGCCGTTCTTTTAACTGTCCGTTTTCACAGTCGATCTCTATATGGCGACCATACCGGGCGCGGCACTGGGTTATATCAGTAACCTTATTACCCCGCACTTTCAGTTTATCGGTGCCGGAATAACTATCGATCGTGATTTCACCCTCAATCAGCAGTATCGAATCTTTATTCAGCATCGTGCGATATTCGTCATATGCCTCACCAAACAGTGAAACCTCTATTCTTGAAGTGCGGTCATCAAGGGTGACAAAACAGAGCGAATCCCCTTTCTTGGTTTTCTTAACACGCACATCCACTACCAGCCCGAGCATTTTCTGTTGCTGTCCCCGCTGAGGCACCAGCTCAGCGATTCTTCGGGTGATAAAGTTAGGTAGCTCAGCTTCATACTCATCAATCGGATGCCCGGTAACATAAAGACCCAGAGTATCTTTCTCGCCCTGCAACCGCTCTTTATCGGTCCATTGGCGCAGTTTCATATACTCTGCATAGGGGTCACGGGGCTGCTCTGCTTCCACATCACCGAACAGATCAAACATCCCGGCACTTTTATTGCGCTCAGACTGGTCTGCCGCTTTCAGCGCTTCACCTATGGATGCCCATAACTGGGCGCGATCCGGCCCCAGATGATCCAGCGCGCCGGAACGCACCAGCGCTTCGAGCACCCGTTTATTGAGCTTCTTACTGCCGACACGCTTACAGAAATCGAATATATCCTTGAAATGACCGCCCTGATTACGGGCTTCTACAATCGCTTCGATCGGACCTTCGCCCACCCCTTTGATTGCCCCCAGGCCGTATACAATTTCACCCTTATCATTCACGGTGAACATATACTCGCCCCAGTTAACATCCGGCAGCACCAGCGGCAGTTTCATGGTGCGACACTCTTCGATAAAGATCACCACCTTATCGGTGTTCTGCATATCGGAAGAGAGCACTGCAGCCATAAACGGCGCCGGGTAGTGCGCTTTCAGCCAGGCGGTCTGATAGGACACCAGCGCATAAGCGGCAGAGTGCGATTTGTTAAAACCGTAGCCCGCGAATTTTTCCACCAGGTCAAAGATGTTACCTGCCAGATCCCGGTCAATTCCGTTTGTTTCACAACCATCGAGGAATACCGCCCGTTGCTTCGCCATCTCCTCGGGCTTTTTCTTACCCATCGCGCGGCGCAGCATATCGGCACCACCGAGGGTATAGCCAGCCATCACCTGAGCGATCTGCATGACCTGTTCCTGATACAGGATAATACCGTAGGTAGGCTCCAGTACCGGCTGCAGACTATCCAGCTGATAGTCTGCATGAGGGTAAGCCAGCTCTGCCTGTCCGTGCTTACGCAGGATGAAGTCATCCACCATGCCTGACTGCAGCGGTCCGGGACGAAACAGTGCCACCAGAGCGACAATATCTTCAAAACGGTCAGGTTTAAGGCGACGAACCAGATCTTTCATACCACTGGATTCAAGCTGGAATACCGCTGTGGTTTCTGCCGACTGCAGCAGATTAAAGGTCGCTCTGTCCTCCAGATCAATCAATGCGATATCCAGAGGCTCTTCACCGTTCCGGGCCCGGATCCGATCGATCGTTTTCACCGCCCAGTCAACGATAGTCAGGGTCCGCAGACCCAGAAAGTCGAACTTAACCAGTCCGGCTTCCTCAACATCATTCTTATCAAACTGAGTCACCAGACCATGACCAAACTCATCACAGTAGGTTGCCGAGAAATCGGTCAGTTTGGTTGGGGCAATTACCACCCCGCCCGCATGTTTACCCACATTTCGGGTCAGGCCCTCCAGCTTCAGGGCCATCTCCATGATCTCCTGAGCCTCTTCACTGGAGTCGACAAACTCCTTCATCAGGGGCTCTTCCGCCATCGCCCGGCTCAGGGTGATACCTACCTCAAAGGGAATCAGCTTAGACAACCGGTCGGCCAGACCAAAGGCTTTACCCTGCACCCGTGCAACGTCCCGTACCACCGCTTTTGCCGCCATGGTACCGAAAGTCACGATCTGAGAAACTGCATCCCGACCGTAGGTCTCTGCCACATAGTCGATAACCCGGTCCCGGTTATCCATACAGAAGTCGATATCGAAGTCGGGCATCGATACCCGCTCAGGGTTGAGGAAACGTTCGAACAGCAGATCATATTCCAGTGGATCAAGATCGGTAATCTTCTGCGCATAAGCGACCAGCGAACCGGCACCTGAACCCCGGCCGGGTCCCACCGGCACACCGTTATCCTTACCCCACTGAATAAAGTCCATTACGATCAGGAAGTAACCAGGGAAACCCATCTGGGTAATGATATCCAGCTCGAACCGCAGTCGCTCTTCGTAAGGCCTGCGCTTCTCCGCGTAATCAGGGTCATCCTTGTCCAGCAGAATCGCCAGACGGTCTTCCAGACCCTTCCAGGAGACCTCAGCGAAAAACTGATCCATGGTCATTCCGGCCGGAATAGGATATTTCGGCAGGTAGTAGGTTCCCAGATCCAGCTCAACATTACACCGCTTGGCAATCTCTACGGTATTTTCAACAGCTGAAGGAATATCACTGAATAATTCGGCCATCTCTTCGGCCGTACGCAGATACTGCTGCTCGGTATAATTCTTCGGCCGGTGAGGGTCTTCAAGCGTACGCCCCTGGTTGATACAGACCCGCACCTCATGAGCTTCAAAGTCCTCTGGCTTGAGAAACATCACCTCATTGGTGGCGACCAGCGGGCAGCCAGTTTCGTGCGCCAACTGAACCGAGGCATGAACACAGCTTTCATCACCCGGACGTCCGGTGCGCTGAATTTCAAGATAAAAGCGGTCAGGAAATATTGTTTGCCACTGCTCCAGAACCGCCCGGGCTGAATCATTGTCCGCCAGCGCCCGTCCGATCTCTCCATCTTTGGCACCGGACAGTGCGATCAACCCCTCAGAGCGCTCTGCGATCCAGCGCTTTTGCAGCAATGCCCTTTCTGGCTGGATATTCTGACCTTTCTCGTACGCCAGTGAAATCAGCTCCATCAGATTGCGATAGCCCTTCTCATTCATTGAGAGCAGCGTCATTCGATGGGGTGTAGCTTCCGGATCAGTATCATTCTCGATCCAGATATCTGCGCCGAAAATCGGCTTAATACCCGCCCCCGTAGTGGCTTTGAAGAACTTAACCAGGGCAAACAGATTTACCTGATCGGTAATCGCGATGGCCGGGATCTGCTGATCTTTAGCAACGTTAACCAGCTCTTTAATACGCACCAGCCCATCAACCAGTGAAAACTCAGTATGCAAACGAAGATGTACAAATGCCGGATCAGTCATTTCAGCTCGTGTATTCAGTTAAATGGTGTTTAAAGCAGCAGTTCTGCGACAGGTCGGAAGCTGCGCCGATGCTCCGGCAATGGTCCCAGCAGACGCAACCGTTCCATATGGAAGGCGGTTGGATATCCTTTATGACGGGCAAAGCCGTAATCCGGGTAACGAAGATCAAGTTCCGCCATCTCACGGTCACGGTAAACTTTTGCCAGGATAGATGCCGCACTGATCGCTGGCTCTTTGAGGTCGCCTTTAACAATCGCCTCAGCCGGACAGGGCAGACCCGGCGGACAACGATTACCATCTATCAGAGCAAATTCAGGCACTACGCTCAGCTGACTGACAGCCCGCTGCATTGCCAGCATGGTCGCGTGGAGGATGTTCAGCTCATCAATCTCCTGCGGAGATGCCCAGGCAATTGACCAGGCCAGCGCCCGCTCCTGGATCAGCGGAAACAGTTGTTCACGCTTCTTTTCGCTGAGTTTCTTAGAATCAGTCAGTCCGGGCACAGGTTTAGCCGGATCGAGTATAACCGCCGCGGCCACAACATTACCAATCAACGGACCACGCCCCACCTCATCAACGCCCGCTATAAGTCGCTCCGCAGAAAAATTAAATCCCAGCGTTTCCACTCAGCCTCCCACGGGATTGCAGTAACCGGACAATTGCATCGGCCGCTTTTTTACTCGCATCCTGACGTAACTGAAGGTGGATCTCATAAAATTTCTGTTTCAATGCACTTTGCTCATCACTATCGACAAGCGCCTGCTCAATTGCCGGGCCGAGTATTTCAGGACGAACATCATTCTGAAGAATCTCAGGCACCAGAGGCGCATCAGCCAGAAGATTAGGCAGAGAGATATACTTACTGCTAACCAGGCGGGAAAGAATCATATAGGTGACCGGTGCCATCCGATACGCGACCACCATTGGTTTTTTCAGCAGTAACGCTTCCAGCGTCGCAGTGCCCGAAGCGATCAGCACAGCATCGGCAGCGGTCAGAACCTCTCTGGAGCGTTTAAGCACCAGTTTGATTGGCAGATCACTGTAACTTCGGTCGATCAGGGCACTTAGATGATCGAAGCGTTCCTGGTTGGCCGCAGGCATCACAAAGACAAGGTCAGCGTTACGTTTAAGCAGCCAGCGCGCAGTATCAAGAAAGGGCTCAGCCAGATACTTCAGCTCCCCACCGCGACTGCCGGGCATCAGTGCAACGATTTTTTGTTCATAAGGCAGATTGAGATCAGCCCTGGCGGACGCCTGATCCGGCTCGACAGGAATCATATTCGCCAACGGATGTCCGACAAATTCAACCGGCATAGCATGTTGCTGATAAAACTTAGCTTCAAACGGAAACAGGGTCAGCATCAGGTCGGTCGTTTTGAGGATTTTAAGCACCCGCTTACTGCGCCATGCCCAGACAGAGGGACTGACATAATGCACAGTTGGTATACCGGCCAGGCGTAGTTTACCTTCCAGATTCAGGGTGAAATCAGGGGAATCGATTCCGATAAAAAGATCGGGGTGCTGCTCAGTGAAGTGCTTCACCAGCGATCTGCGAATTCCCATCAGCTCCCGTAACCGGCCAAGCACTTCAACCAGCCCCATCACAGACAGACGTTCCATAGGATAGAGACTATTACAACCTTCGGACTGCATCAGTTCACCACCGATGCCCTCGATCTCTATATCGGGAAAACGTTGCTTAAGCTCCGCTAACAGTCCGGCACCAAGAATATCTCCTGATGCCTCGCCTGCTACGATACCGATGCGCAGGGTACTCATACCCTAACGAATGATGCCCCGGCTGGAAGCCTTGAGTGAGTCCGACAGCAACTGAAGCTCAGGTGTTTCATTCACCAGAGGCTCTAGCTGAGATATAGCCTCGTCAAGCTTCAGCCCCTGACGGTAGATAATCTTATAAGCACGCTTAATATTCTGAATGGCAGCGGCAGAGAATCCTCGCCGCCTCAGACCTTCGGCATTAATGCCATGAGGCTGAGCGCTATTACCATTCGACATAACGAATGCAGGAATATCCTTAAGCACCACACTACCGGCGCCACACATACTGTGGGAGCCGATCAGACAAAACTGATGTACTGCGGTAAAGCCACCCAGAATAATAAAGTCTCCCAGATGAACATGTCCGGCCAGAGCACAGTTATTCGCCAGAATATTGTTATCGCCAACAACACAATCGTGAGCAACGTGAACATTCGCCATAAACAAGTTATGACTGCCGATTATAGTGATACTGTTATCCTGGACTGTGCCCCGATGAACAGTACAACCTTCGCGGAAAACATTACTGTCTCCAATCAGAAGCTCGGTTGGCTCGCCGTTATACTTCTTATCCTGACAATCTTCGCCAATACTCGCGAACTGATAAATATGGTTATTTGAACCGATTTTAGTCGGCCCCTTGATAACGACGTGAGAATGAATTTTAGTCCCGGGACCGACCTCTACATCGGGGCCGATAATGGTCCAGGGACCCACCTCAACATCATCAGCCAGGCGGGCGGACGGGTCTATAATGGCGCTGGAGTGGATCAACTTTAAACCTTTCTGTCTGCACAAAGAATAGTTGCTGAGCTGGCAAGCTCTCCGTCAACTGTAGCACGAACATCGAATTTCCAGATACCCCGTTTTTCAGAAACAATGCGGGCTTCCAGCTGTAGCCGGTCTCCTGGGACAACCGGACGCTTAAAGCGCACTTTATCAGAACCGACGAAATAGTATATAGAACCATCCTGAGGGGTTTTATCCATGGTTTTGAAGCCGAGTATTCCGGCAGCCTGTGCCATCGCTTCAACGATCAGAACACCCGGCATCACCGGATGGTCAGGAAAGTGACCATTAAAAAAGTCTTCATTCACGGAGACATTTTTATAAGCGACGATCGACTCACCCGGCACCAACTCAACCACCCGGTCTACCAGGAGAAAAGGGTAACGGTGAGGTAAATATTTGCGGATCTCTTTTACATCCATCATCATTCAGGCTGACCTTCAGTATGCTGCTTTACGATATTTTCTAAACACTTAACCCGACGAGACAGTTCATCCAACTGACGAAATCTCACCACATTACGTTTCCATTGCCGATTCGGTTCCATGACCGTTCCGGAAGAGAAAACTCCCGGCTGCAATATAGATTTACTGACCATTGTCATCGCTGTGACATGAGTACCAGCAGCGATAGTCAGATGACCGGCAATTCCGACACCGCCGGCGATAGTACAATTTTTCCCTATCCGGGCGCTACCAGCAATAGCAGTACAGGCAGCGATTGCCGTATTATCATCAATATTTACGTTATGGCCGACCTGTATCTGGTTATCCAGTATAACGCCATCACCGATCACCGTATCATCCAGCGCCCCCCGGTCGATGGTAGTGCCCGCACCAACCTCTACCCGGTCGCCAATTCTGACACTACCCAGCTGATGGATTTTCAACCACTTACCGCCATCATTAGCAAAACCAAAGCCATCAGCCCCGATCACTGCACTGCTGTGGATAATGCATAACGCGCCAATCCGGACGCGGTTATACAACGTCACATTAGCAGCAATACGGGTATTTTCACCGATTGAACACCCAGAGCCGATAACACTGTTAGCGCCGATAGTTACCCCGGAGGCAATGCTGACATCATCACCGATCACAGCATTGGCCCCGATGGTTACATTCTTCCCAAGCCGTGCCGATGCACTGACCTCAGCTGCCGGGCTGATAGAGGTAACGTCTGCGCCCGGCTGTTCACAAAATAACGCCGTTGCCCTTGCATAAGCAATGTAGGGGTCGGCAACAACCAACGCAACAGACGCGACAGCATCACGATGCTCTGCCCTCACCAGCACAGCTCCCGCTCTGGAAGCAGGCAACTGCGACTGATAACGTGCATTGTGTAAAAATGACAACTGCGACCCGGTAGCTGACTGCAGTGTACCTATCCCTTCGATAAGCCGATCGGAAACAACGGCTTCAGCGCCAAGCAGACGTGCCAGTTCCGACACTGTAAATGCAGGTGTATCCATCTGTCGCTTACTGCTTATTCAGCAGTTCAACAACTTTGGCGGTGATATCCAGCTCAGGCTTTACATAGATGGTAGCCTGCTTGTTAACCACCAGATCATAACCTTCCGAGTCGATCAGACCACGAATTACGGTATCAAGCTTAGGCCGCATCTCTTTCAGGAACTCATCTTCACGCTGACGCTGCTTCTGCTGCAACTCCTGCCCCAGACGCTGATATTCGCCATAAGCTTTCTGGAACTGTACCCGTTGCTGATCCTGCACCTCTTTAGACTGAGTGCCCTGACCTTTTTTAATCTCTTCCTGAATCTTTTTCACCTGAGCTTCAAGATCCGACAACTGTTTCTGCTCACCACTAAGCTCCGACTTCAGCTTTACACGAAAAGCATCTGCCGCTTCACTGGTCAGGAGAGCCTGCTGCACACTGAGGGTAGCAACTTTTTCAGCCATGGCATTCAAGCTGAACAACAGCCCTACGATAATTATCAGTGATCGAAACATAGTTTTCTCCTTAGAAAGTTCGTCCAAGAGCAAATTCGAAGAATCGCTCCTCGTCGGTGTCCTCGGCTTTTAATGCCTTGGATAGCGCAATTGAGATTGGTCCGATCGGCGTCAGCCAGCTGAATCCAAAACCGGCAGAGTAACGCAACTCATCCAGTTTAATACCGCTATCACAACTATTATTGGTAGGACACTCAGTTAAAAAAACATTACCAGCGTCGGCAAATAAAAGAGTACGCATTGAGCTGGAATCTTTAATGAACGGCACTGGAAAAATCAGCTCCGCGCTCATATCAATGGCAATATTGCCACCGAATGGATCATTTTCAGAGTCACGGGGTCCCAGCGAGTTGGACTGAAATCCACGCACCGAGCTCAGGCCACCACTGTAATAGTTCTTAAAGAACGGATAAGCGTTGTCACCGAGTTTGCCGGCAAAAGCGAGACGACCACGCAGCGAGCCTATCAGCCCTTCCTTATCTTTGGTCAGAGGATAGTAAATACGGCCCTTATACTGCTCCTTATGATAGGACAGGTCGCTACCGGGAATACCTATCTCAACAGAAGCACTCTGAGAGTATCCTTGAGTCGGGAAAATCTTCCGGTTCAGATGATTATCACTCCAACCAAGCTGCACGTTGAAAATATTAAAGCTGTCGCCTTCCTGATCGATATAGCCTTGTACTTCTGTTGAGGCATCATTAGAAGGTTTAACCTTTAACCCTTCATAGTTAAAACCAAAGTTCAGGCGCTGATAATCATCCATTGGATAGCCAAAATTAACACCCGCACCCAGCGTGTCGGTGGAATAGTTACTAACGTTCTCCTCGTCATAATGAGTTTCGCGGGAATAGATGTTATAGCCACGACTAACCCCATCAACGGTATAGTAAGGCTCAACATAACTAAACTTGTATTCAGTAATGGTGTCACTTTGCGTCACACCAAAACCAACACTATTGCCTGAACCCAGAAAGTTATCCTGTTCGACGCTCAGATTGAAAATTGCACCACTGGTCTGAGAAAACCCTACGCTGGCGGAAAAGTTACCTGTGTTATCTTCAATAACACTGTATTCAAGATCAACCTGATCATCGGTACCCGGTACCGCAGCGGTTTCGACATTCACATCTTTAAAGTAACCGGTCTGAGCAATACGCTGCTTAGAACGCTCAATGGCAGCAGACGAAACAAGTCCGCCTTCCATTTGTGACATTGAGCGCCTGGCTACCACATCCGCTGTTTTAGTATTGCCTTTTATCAAGATACGCCGCACATAGGTCAGTTTACCCGGCGCAATAAAGAATTGCAGATTAACTGTATTGTCATCGTTAATCTGGGGCACCGGACTGACATTAGCAAACAAGTAGCCCTTATCGCCAAGCTTACGAATCAGCGCGTCCTGAGATTCGGTCATCTCCCTGCGGGAAAAAGTGGCACCTTTTGCGACAGTAACCGCACTCAGCAACGCCTGCTCATCAATCACCAGGTCCCCGGCGACAGTGACACTGCCGACTGTGAACTTTTCACCCTCGGTAACGCTTACAGTAATATAAACATGTTTTTTATCCGGAGAGAGTGAAACCTGAGATGAATCGATCGTAAAATTGATATACCCCCGGTCAAGATAGTAGGAGCGCAGGCGTTCCAGATCACCCGCCAGTTTTTCTCTGGCATATTTATCAGAATCGCTGAAGAAGTCCCAGAAACCAGGCAGCTTAAGTGAGAATTCCTCTTTCAGTTCTTCGTCATTGAATACATTATTACCGACAATATTGACATGCTGGATGGTAGCAACTTTACCTTCCTTGATATCGATATTCAGTGCAACCCGGTTTTCCGACAGCGGCTCCACCTCCGCTTCAATTGCAGCGCTGTACCGCCCCTGTCCCGCATACAGACGCAAAAGGTCCTGACGAATTTTTTCCAGCGTGGCCCGCTTAAAAACATCACCTTCACGTAAACCATTCTGTTTCAGACCATCCAGCAGAGCTTCATCCTCAAGCACCTTATTACCTTCAAGGCGAATCAGACTGACAGCTGGACGTTCCTGAACCCTGACGATCAGCACATTACCATCACGGGCAATGCGGATATCATCAAAATAACCGGTGCGGAATACCCTGCGAGTTGCCTCAGCGATTTCGCCCTGACCAACACTCTGGCCCGAGTCGATATCAAGGTTTCGTAGCACCAGGCCTGGTTCCACCCGCTGCAGCCCTTCCAGGCGCACATCTTCCACCGTAAATGATTGTGCACCAACAACTGCTGAAAACAGCGTCAGGGAAAAGAGAAGTCCGATTCTGATCTTCATGAACTGGTTCTTATATTGAGATAGAAAATTTAAAGTCGCATTAGATCATTAAAAATAGCGACGCCCATAAGCGAAAACAAAATTGCCATCCCGATTCTTAAACCAATCATCTGTACCTTTTCAGATACCGGCCGCCCCCTCAGTAGCTCTACTGTATAATACAGCAGATGCCCACCATCCAGCATAGGGATCGGCAACAGGTTAAGAATACCGAGACTGATACTCAGATATGCAAGAAATCCGGCAAAGGCCTCGACGCCCGAAGCAGCAGAAGCGCCTGCCACTTTAGCAATGGTTATCGGCCCACTCAAGTTTTTTACCGACAATACGCCTTCAAGCATTTTCCAGATAGAATCAAGGGTCAGGCTTATCATCTGCCAGGTTTTTGCAAACGCTCCGCCAATTGACTCAAAAACACCGTAGCGCACATGGCGCAACATTTCAGGCGGCCATTCAACCGGTTCAACACCCGCCCCGACATATCCGACTACACCATCCTCATCAGACTTTTCATCCGGCGTAACCAATAAGATAAGTTGCTGACTATTGCGCAGCACCTCCACCTTAAGCACCCGGCCAGGATTCTGACGGATAGTGTGTACCAGTTGCCCCCAGTCTTCAACCGGCTGATTATCTATTGCGGTAATCCGGTCACCGGCAAGCAAACCCGCTTCAGCCGCGGCACCGCCATCCACTACCTGCCCTATCACAGCCGGATAAACCGGTCTGAAGGGCTGAATTCCCAGCGCCGATAAAGGACTTTCAGTTTCAGGATTAAAGTGCCAGCCTGTCAGACTCAACTGATAATCCCGTTTCTGACCGTTAAGCCCCTGCCGCACCGTTAGCGGAACCACTGCCGATTCACCGATATAGGTGGCCATCGCCAGATTCACATCATCCCATGAGTGGGTTTCCCGACCGGCAACAGAGAGTATCTCATAGCCCGGTTGCAGCCCGGACCGCTCAGCAACACTATCCGCTGAAATACTGCCGATCACTGGCACCACTTTTTCGACACCTGAAACCAGCATCGCCCAGTATACCAACACCGCAAACAGAAGGTTGACCACAGGTCCGGCAGCAACAATCGCGATCCGCTGCAATACGGGTTTACGGTTGAATGCCTGATTAACCAATCCTGGATCAACGTCACCTTCCCGCTCATCAAGCATCGAAACATATCCACCGAGAGGAATCATGGCAATGACATATTCGGTATCAAACCGGTCACGCCAGCGAATCAACGGCTTACCAAAACCAACAGAGAAACGTAAAACTTTGACACCACAGCGCCGGGCCACCCAGAAGTGACCATATTCGTGAATCGTTACCAGAATGCCCAGGGTAACAATCAGTGCCAATACGGTATTTAGAATTTCCATCTTTCCTCAGAATCAGCTAATCGATAACAGCTGCACACCCACAACAAACACCGGAGCTGCCGCTGTAATACTGTCTATCCGATCCAGAATTCCACCATGACCGGGAAGCAACCGACTACTATCTTTTATGCCGCGATGACGCTTGAGCATACTTTCAAAAAGATCACCCAACACCGAAGCAAGCCCGGCAATCATCGCCGTTAGCAACAGATAGACTCCGCTAAGCAGATCTAGTTCAAGATAGAAAACAAAACAAAGAGAGATCAGCGCACAAGAGGCAAGCCCCCCCCAGAGCCCGGCACGGGTTTTGCCCGGACTCACATTTGGCGCCAGCTTAGCACGCCCCCATCGCTTACCCGCGAAATATGCACCAATATCAGCCCCCCAGACCAGCAGCAACAGCATCAGTAACAATACCCCGCCATCTGGAAGGTGGCGCAGACTTACCAGCGCCATCCAGGTTGAGGTCAGCACCAGAACACCAACCAGCCCCCGCTGCCAGCCTTTTTGCCAGCCATTAATCGAGGGATAACGCACCACCCAGAAGGCAGCCAGGCCCCAGAAGGCCACAGCTACCAGAAGAAACCCATCGAACACTGCATCCGGGGAGTAATAGTTAAGTGCAGCAATAAGAGCCGCCACAAGGGAGGTATATGCAAAGCGGACAGCGAATGCACTCAGAGAGGACAGATTAGCCCACTCCCAGGCACCCAACAGCACAATAGCGGCGAGAAACAGTTTAAACACTTCAAAGCCGGAGAGGAAAAGCCCCGCCAAAACTAACGGAGCTAACAGGACAGCGGTCCAGACCCTCTCTTTAAGCATTATCAGCCTCTATCTGTTCACTGGTTTTACCAAAACGGCGCTCACGGGTAGCATAGCTCTGAATCGCGGCACCCAGCGCGTACTTATCGAAGTCAGGCCACAACAGGTCACTGAAAAAATACTCACTATAGGCCATCTGCCAGATCAGAAAATTACTGATACGCTGCTCACCGGCCGTACGAATACACAGGTCCGGCGATGGCAGATCACTCAGACACACCATAGAGCCAAGCAGCTCTTCATCCAGCTGATCCGGGGTATACTGCCCTTCCAGGCAGCCCTGAGCAAAGCGCTGAGCCGCCTGAACAATATCCCACCGGCCGCCGTAGTTTGCCGCCACATTAACCATCAGCCCGGTATTGGCCGCAGTCAGAGCTTCCGCCTTATCAATCTTTCTCTGTAATGAGCTGCTAAAGCGGCTCTTATCACCAATAACGCGCAAACGAATATTATGTTTGTGAAGTTTTTTCACCTCACGGTCCAGCGCCAGCGCAAACAGCTCCATCAGCCCTTTAACCTCAAGAGGTGGCCGCTGCCAGTTCTCGCTGCTGAAAGCAAACAGTGTCAGGACTTCAACACCCAGTTCCGCACAGCCCTGCACCACACTGCGAACGCTGTCGACACCCGCACGATGGCCTGCAAGACTGCCCTTTCCATGTTTTTTCGCCCAGCGGTTATTGCCATCCATAATAATCGCAATATGGCGTGGTACAGATTTTCCCGCAGGCAGGCTGAGCTGTAATTTTTCAGACATATCAGACGCCGGTAACAAGAGTGAACGCGCTACCGGCTATTCCCTATTAAATTTCCATCAGATCCGTTTCTTTATCCTGAAGCAGCTGATCCACTTCAGCAATGAACTTATCCGTCAGCTTCTGAATCTGGTCTTCACCGCGACGCGCATCGTCTTCAGTGATTTCCTTCTCTTTCAGCAGATCTTTAATATCGCCATTAGCATCCCGACGAATATTACGAATAGACACGCGACCGTTTTCAGCTTCCTGACGTGCCTGACGGATATACCCTTTACGGGTTTCTTCGGTCAGAGCAGGCATAGGCACACGAATCACAGCACCCGCTGTCGAGGGGTTCAGCCCCAGGTCAGACTTCATAATGGCCTTTTCGATATCAGGGACAAGATTAGACTCCCATGGAGAGATCGACAGGGTACGGCCATCCTCTACACTGATGTTTGCCACCTGGCTCAGCGGTACAGCAGAACCATAATAGTTCACATGTACGGTTTCCAGAATACTTGGATGAGCCCGGCCGGTACGAATCTTTTTCAGGTTCGTCGCCAGAGCTTCCAGACTTTTACCCATGCGTTCCTGGGTATCCTGAGCGATCTCATTCAGCATATATATCTCCTACCGCCTCATTATTATCAATGACGGTTCCTTCGTCGCTACCAACAATCAGGTTGGCAAGCGCACCTGGTTTGTTCATATTGAAAACCCGGACCGGCATATCATGATCACGGGCCAGACAGATTGCAGTCAGATCCATAACGCCCAGCTGCTTATCCAGCGCCTCATCAAATGTCAGATGCAGATAACGCTTGGCAGACGGGTCTTTCATTGGATCTGCGGTATACACACCATCTACTTTGGTGGCTTTTATTACTACATCAGCATCGATTTCGATACCCCGCAGACATGCGGCTGAGTCAGTAGTAAAAAACGGGTTACCGGTACCCGCGGAAAAAATCACAACGTCACCCTGGCTCAGGTAACGGACCGCATTACGGCGATCATAATCGTCTACAACACCGCGCATCGGTATAGCAGACATAACCCGGGTTGCAATATTACAACGCTCAAGTGCATCACGCATCGCCAGAGCATTCATAACAGTTGCCAGCATACCCATATGGTCACCGGTCACGCGATCAAGGCCTGCAGCACTAAGGGCAGCACCACGGAACAGGTTACCACCACCAATAACCATACCGACCTGAACACCTATACCCACCAGCTGACCAATTTCCAGCGCCATCCGGTTCAGCACCTTAGGATCGATGCCGAAATTTGCTTCACCCATCAGGGCTTCGCCACTTAACTTGAGAAGTATACGTTTGTATTTGGAATGCTTATTTGAGGCAGGCATTGGTATCGTCTCCACCCGGACTGAGTTCGCACCAGTGTAACAAGAAAGAAATAGATTGCGCACCCAGAACAGGTGCGCAATCTGCGCAGGATCAGTTTTTAACCTTTCAACTGCTCAGCAACTTCAGCAGCGAAATCTTTATGCTCGACTTCGATACCTTCGCCTACTTCAATGCGGATAAATGATGCAACAGAAGCGCCTGCATCTTTAACCAGCTGACCGACTTTAACATCAGGGTTTTTAACGAATGGCTGTTCAACCAGACTGTTTTCAGCCAGGAACTTGTTGATACGACCAACAACCATTTTTTCTGCGATTTCTGCAGGCTTGCTAGCCATATCAGGCTGAGCCAGAATGATCTCTTTCTCTTTCGCAACAACGTCAGCAGGCATATCATCTTTGCTAACCACCTGAGGGTTAACAGCCGTTACATGCATAGCGATGTCTTTAGCCAGCTCAGCGTCACCGCCGTTCAGAGCAACAATTGCTGCCAGAGTACCGGTTCCGTGAACATAAGCAGAAACCGTTTCGCCTTCAACAACCAATACACGACGAACACTGATATTCTCGCCGATTTTCTGCACCAGAGCATCACGAACTTCAGTCAGCTCACCAGCCATCAGCGCTGCAACATCGGCCTGCTTTTCAGCAAACGCCTTTTCCAGCACAGTGGCAGCAAAAGTAGTGAAGTTAGCATCACGGGCAGCAAAGTCAGTTTCAGAGTTTATTTCTACTGCAACAGCATAGCTGTTGTCATCAGCGACTTTAACTACAACAATACCTTCAGCAGCAGTACGACCGGCTTTCTTAGCAGCCTTCATACCAGACGCTTTACGCAGCTCTTCAATCGCCTTATCCACATCGCCATCAGCAGCAGCCAGCGCTTTCTTACACTCCATCATACCCAGACCGGTACGATCGCGCAGTTCTTTTACCTGCTTAGCGGAGAAGTTTGCCATTTGGATTTACCCCATTAACAATCTATTGATTCAAATTCAAAAAAAGGGGAGCAACTCAGCTCCCCCTCCCGCGTGTCTGAATAGTTTATCCAAACCGCTTGACAGTCTGATTACTCAGCAGAAGCGTCGTTTTCAACTTCAACGAATTCGCTCTTGTCACCAGCGTTAACTTCAGCGCCTTCAGTGCAGGCATCAGCTACGGCTTTAACGTAGATCTGAATTGCACGCAGTGCGTCATCATTACCTGGAATTACGTAGTCAACACCATCAGGGTTGCTGTTAGTATCAACGATACCGATTACAGGGATACCCAGCTTGTTTGCTTCGTTAATTGCGATACGCTCGTGATCAACGTCAACAACAAACAGTGCATCAGGCAGACCGCCCATCTCTTTGATACCGCCGATAGACAGTTCCAGCTTTTCCATCTCACGCTGACGCATCAGAGCTTCTTTCTTGGTCAGCTGAGCGAAAGTACCATCCTGGCTCTGCGCTTCCAGATCGCGGAAACGACGGATAGACTGACGGATAGTCTTGTAGTTAGTCAGCATACCACCCAACCAGCGGTGGTTAACGTACGGCATATTCGCACGAGATGCTTCTTCTTTGATGGTCTTGCTGGCAGCACGCTTAGTACCAACGAACAGAATTTTGTTCTTGTTGACAGCCATGCCTTTAACAACATCCAGGGCACCGTTCAGTGCAGGCAGGGTGTGTTCCAGGTTGATGATATGAATCTTGTTACGAGCACCGAAAATGTACTTACCCATTTTCGGATTCCAGTAACGGGTCTGGTGACCGAAGTGAACACCTGCTTTCAGCAGGTCACGCATTGTAACTTTTGCCATTATATTTTTCCTAAGTATAGGGTTAGACGTCCATGCACCCCAGCTCCCAACCGCAAGCGGCACCCAAGGAGATGTGTCGGTAACATGTGTGGATTTATGAAATCTGTGTTTTAAATACATAAAGATTCAGAAACACAAATTTCGAGCGCGATTTTATACCATAAACGCCCTTTGTTTTGAAGTATGAATTACAATCTATTTATTCGCAGTATTTTGTTCTTAGCCGGTAAATTCGCTACAATCGACTAATATCTTCTTACGCCCCAAAGGCTTACAAATTTAAGGGTTTATATGAGCATCACTATCAAAACGCCAGAAGAGATCGAAAAAATGCGAGTCGCAGGGCGACTGGCTGCGGAAGTACTGGAAATGATCGCCCCCTTCGTCAAGCCAGGCGTTACCACAGAAGAGCTCAACACCATCTGTCACGACTATATGGTCAATGAGCAGAACGTTATTCCTGCGCCGCTGAACTACCATGGTTTTCCCAAATCGATCTGCACATCGGTCAACCATGTAGTCTGCCATGGCATTCCTAATGACAAGCCACTTAAGAACGGTGACATCATCAATATCGATATCACCGTGATCAAAGATGATTACCACGGCGATACAAGTCAGATGTTCTATGTCGGTAACGTCCCTGCCCATGCTCAACGACTGTGTGAAATCACTCAAGAATGTCTTTATAAAGGGATGGCCCTGGTAAAGCCTGGCACACGTCTGGGCGATATAGGACATGTTATCCAGCAACACGCCGAATCCAACCACTATTCGGTGGTACGCGAATACTGCGGCCACGGCATCGGCATCGGATTTCACGAAGATCCACAGGTCGTGCATTATGGCAAACCCGGCACCGGAGTTGAGCTACAGGAAGGCATGTGTTTTACCATTGAGCCGATGATCAATGCCGGCAAACGGCACGTTAAGCTGCTGAAACGCGATGGCTGGACAGTCGAAACTGTCGACAAACGACTCTCGGCACAATGGGAACATACTATTCTGGTGACAGCTGACGGCTATGAAGCGCTGACCAGGCGCAAGGATGAAACATTCTAACCTACCGCTGACGGGGGCAATCCATGTCGCACACTGCTTTTGCTGCTGATGAAACGCTCTTTTCAGCCAGTGACTTTACCGCCGCACTGGCGGAATCAAAATCACCTATACCGGTGTTTAAAAAAACCCTGAAAGCAGCACAGGAAACCATGGATGCCCGTTTCAGGGATGGGGAAGATATTCGCAAGCTGATCTACGGCCGGGCCTGGCTGATTGATCAGCTGCTGCTCCAGGCCTGGAACCTGTTTGACTGGCCTGAGTATAAACATATCTGTCTGATGGCTGTCGGCGGATATGGCCGGGGCGAACTCCACCCCCGCTCCGATGTCGACATTCTTATTCTGCTGGACAATATCAGTGACAGCGAAGTTCAGGACAGTATCAGTGGTTTTCTCACCCTGCTATGGGATATCAACCTGGACATTGGCTCCAGCGTTCGCACTCTGGACGAATGCTATGACGAGGCAAAAAACGATATCACCATCGCGACCAACCTGATCGAATCTCGTCCACTGGTGGGTAATGCCGATCTGCATATTCAGATGTACCTGCGGGTAACCTCTGAAGGTGCATGGACTGATAAAGAGTTCTTCCTTGCCAAGGTCAATGAACAGAACAGCCGCCACGATAAAACCAACGATACAGAATACAATCTTGAACCGAATCTGAAAAACTCCCCCGGGGGACTGAGGGATCTTCAGACTATCGGCTGGGTGGCAAAGCGCCACTTCGGCGCAACCTACATACGCGACCTGGTCGACCACGGTTTCCTTACCGAACTAGAGCTGGACACACTGAATAAAGGCGAACTCTATCTCTGGACGGTGCGCTACGCCCTTCACATGCTCTGCCAGCGCCGCGAAGACCGTCTACTATTCGATCACCAGCGCAGCCTCGCCGACCTGTTTGGCTATACTGATCAGAACGGTGCACTGGCCGTTGAACAGTTTATGAGCAAATACTACCGGGTTGCCAAGGCGATGTCCGAGTTCAACGGTATGCTGCTGCAGTACTTTGACGAAGTCATTCTGCGACACGAAGAAGAGCAGGTTATCGAACCACTGAATAACCGCTTCAACCTGCACAACGGCTTTATCCGCGTTGCCTACGAATCCGTCTTTGAACACCACCCGTTTGCAATGCTGGAGATGTTTGTACTTCTGGCGCAACATCCTGAAATAAAGGGAGTCCGGGCTTCCACCATCCGCCTGATCAGAAACAACCGACACCGGATCGACGACGAATTCCGCAACGATATTCGCAATACATCCCTGTTTATGGAGTTACTAAAACAGGAAAACGGCGTCTCCACCGAACTGAAACGAATGAACCGGTTCGGCATACTCGGCCTCTATCTACCCGAATTTGGCGATATAGTCGGGCAGATGCAGCACGACCTGTTCCATATCTATACTGTCGATGCACACACCCTGAAAGTGATCCAGAAAGTCCGCAAGTTTCGTCATAAGAATCAGCGGGAAAAGTTCCCGATCGCCTACCGCATTATCAATCAGTTACCCAAACTGGAACTGATCTACATTGCCGGACTTTATCACGATATCGCTAAAGGACGCGGCGGCGATCACTCAGAACTCGGTGCCGAAGACGCGATAGCATTCTGTTTGCGTCACCATCTGGGCAAATGGGACACTCATCTGGTGCAGTGGCTGGTGCGCAACCACCTGCTGATGTCGATGACTGCGCAGCGCAAAGATATCTCTGATCCGGATGTAATCCTGCATTTTGCCAAGCAGGTACGGGATATCATCCATCTGGATTATCTCTATATTCTGACGGTCGCCGATATTAACGCGACCAACCATAGCCTCTGGAACAGCTGGCGGGCAACCCTGATGCGCCAACTGTATACAGAAACCAAACGCGCATTACGCCGCGGATTGGAAAACCCCGTCAATAAAGACGACCTTGTCGAGCAGATTCAGAACGAATCGCTGGCTATTATGCAGCGCAAAGGCTTCAACGAGCAGGAGGTAAAGGAGTTCTGGAATCTCCTTGGCGACGACTACTTCCTGCGCGAACAACCACAACATATCGCCTGGCAAACCCAGGCAATACTTGAACACGGAGATTCCGATCAGCCGCTGGTGATGATTCGCAAAACCTCTTACCGGGCATTCGAAGGGGCCACCGAGATATTTATCTACATGCCCGACCTGCCCAGCCTGTTTGCCGCTGCCGCCTCGGCACTGGATCAGCTCAACCTGAACATCCAGGATGCACGGATTATGGTGGCCGATAATAATCAGGCACTGAATACCTATACTGTGCTGACAGAAGACAATATGCCACTGCCGGATGATGATGCGTTTCTGGAACAGATTCGCAACCACCTGGTTGAAGAACTTGATGACCCGGATGACTTCCCCGCCATCATTCAACGCCGCATTCCCCGACAGATGAAGCTGTTCGCTTACCCGACACAGGTCAACATGAGTACCGATCCGGCAACCCAACTGACCACACTGGAGATCATTACCCCCGACCGCCCCGGACTACTGGCACGGCTGGGCGGTATCTTTGTGGATTTCGGCATCTCTGTTCGCAAGGCAAAGATCGCCAGTATCGGCGAACGGGTAGAAGACTTTTTCTTCATCAGCGACGATCAGGGCCAGCCTATCAGCGACCCGGATATCTGTATGAAGCTGCAACAAACTATCTGCCAGCAACTGGATGAGTACAGTAAGTCAGCCTGACATCCGGCAGACTTACCGATATAAGGAACAATTATGAATAAACAGACACAGACCGAACTTGAAGCAGCAGCTTTTCGCCGCCTGGTAAAACACCTGGATGAACGAAAAGATGTCCAGAATATCGACCTGATGATTCTGGCGGGATTCTGTCGCAACTGCCTGTCAAAATGGTATAAAGCCGCGGCCGACGAACAGGGTATTGAGCTGAGTTACGAAGCAGCCTGTGAACAGGTGTACGGCATGCCTTACGCAGAATGGAAAGAAAAGCATCAGAAGAAAGCCACCCCGGAACAGCTGGCAGCCTTTGAAGCGACCCAAAAACCGAAGCAGTAAAGCGCACTGACCCGGACATAAAAAAACGCATGACCTGCGTTTTTTTATGTCTCAATACATCGCTGTCGCACTTATTTGCTACTGGCTTGCCAGGCCCGCTGCACCTGATTCAGATCAATCTCCAGAATCGTGGCGTAAACATCCGTCTGCACCGGGTAACTCTTCACTACCCGGGCTCCCCGGACGATACCGGCCACCGCCCCCTGAAACTGATTGTTCTTTAACACCATATCCTTCACCGAAGTCGTACCCGCAAGGTATTGGCCATGAACCAGCACAGTCAGCTCCCGGTATGCATCCAGCTTTGACGCTTTCATCGCCATCAGCATCTTGTGCTGCTGAGTCTGACCTTCCTGCAGACTGATCGGCGCGTAACCGGTAACCTGAACCCAGTTGGGCTCTATCGGCGTATTATCGACACTGGGCGGCAGATCAGGCAGCGCAGAAACAATATCTTTAGTCGACTCTACAAAGGTTTCACAGCCTCCCAGCGATATAACCAGCAACATCGCCATAAGACCCCGGGTTAGCTTTACCAGACCTGTTTTTGTCAGCAAAAGTTGCGCCTTCATTGATCACTCTCCGAAGCCGTTTGACGTGTACCATTCTCAATAATCATGCCGTCATCCATTGCTTTTATCGGATCATAACCCGGCAGCGCACCTTCCAGGCGAACCGAAGGGATATTGGTTTGCGATGCAGCCAGAATCTGACGACTGGTGGTGTCCAGTACCCGTGCATTGATGATTATGCCGTCCGGATGCTGACTATAGGTGCCGGTCAGCACAAAATGGATGCGATAACGGTTGCGGATGCCGGAAAGATTGTCGGTGGACAGAGGATCTTTAACGGTGGTGTTCAGGCTCACCGCACGAAAATCAACCAGGTTATAACCATGCTGCTGTAACTGAAAGATGAAATTCTCACTGAGCCGCTCACCGGTCGGTGTTCCCGAGGCCTTACTGCCGAGCTGAACAAATGGCAGAATAGCGATAGGCAACCGCTTAACACGGCTTTCAGTCAGACCAACATTGAGCTGAACAGCCATCTGAGCCACCGCTTCGCTCAGCGGATCCGCACCGGAAGGCTGATCGCCAACGACCCGGACCTCACGCTTTGCCAACTCACGTTGTGCTTCAAGATTAGCGGCTTCCGCTTCACGCATCTGCGCCAGCGCCTGTGGATCAACACTTTGCACCGTCACAGGAACCGGCTCATTCAGCGCACACCCGGCCAGCAGAAGAGGCCAAAGCAGTAAAGAATATCTCATCGACACCCGACACCCAGAAGTAAGTATTCGTTTAAACTAACATAAATCAGGTACTTAAACAGTCCCTGCCGTATTGCAACAAATCAATAATTTGCATACCTTAGTGTATTATCGGTCAGCCAGAAAGTATGTTTAACCCTATGATGCGTATCGCAGCAGCACTATTGTTCAGCCTTCTCAGCCTGTCACTGCATGCCGTTACGATGGAAGCAGAAGGGCGCGCACTGATATTCGACAAGGATATCGACTCAGCGCGCCAGGCCGCGATAAAAAACGCCACCCAGCAAGCCTCTCTTCAGGCCAGCGCCATTGTCAGCAGTACCCAGAGCATTAATCAGGGGGTGCTGAGCATCGACAATATGCAGGTCAGCACCCTTGGTATGGTAAGCCACATTGAGATTCTGGATGAGAAAATTCAGGGCAGGATGCTCTGGGTTAAAGTCAGGGCTGATATCGACTTTGAAGAGGGCTGCGCTGCTGGCATCTCCGGACATGGATACCAGAAGTCGGTCGCCGTGAGTGCGTTTCCACTACTCTACCCGCAACAGGCCAGCCTGGGCTCTCTCAGTAACATTCAGACAGAGCTGAGTAATATTCTAAGCAACCGCATCAACCAGACCAGCAACCTGCGGGCACTGAATGCCGGAATGCTCAACGTCCTTGAAACTGCAGCCACGGCGCCCACCCGCCAGCTGAGTGCTGGTGCGCTGACCACGGTACTGGATTATACCCGGCAGCTGGATGTGCAATATATCGTCTCCGGCGTCATCCGCGATATGACCATGTACGACTCGTCCGTGATCGACCCGAACCGAAACATCCTGGCAGATCTGTATAACAGGCTGGATTATCGCAGCAAACGCCACCTGCGCGCACTGATACTGGATCTCTATATTCACGATGGATTTTCCGGTGCTCTGCTATTCAGTAAGCAGTATGCGACCGCCGGACGCTGGAATCTGGAACCCGAAGCCAGACCCGGCTTTGCCAGTGCTGAATTCTGGCGTCAGGACTATGGCAAACAAACCCGTGAGCTGCTGAATCAGATCGCTGTCGATCTCAATGATGAACTGCGCTGCATGCCCTTTTCTGCCCGCATCACCAAAAGCGAAGATAACCTGCTCTGGTTCAATGCCGGGGCACTCGCAGGCATAAAGGCCGGCGACAAACTCACGGTTTACCGCAAGTCGAACTTTTTTACCGACGATATGCGCAGCCATGTGCAACTGACCAACACCCGCAAAACCCTCACCGTAACAGAAGTACAACCGATGTTCGCCATCGGCCGGCTGGCAGAGGACGGCACTATCTTTAATATACAGCCGGACGATGTTGTGATTTCCTGGTAAGCGCGAAAGCGCTTACCAGGCAGACCGCCGCTGCGCGGCTCGCCAGACGTGACTGCGTCACTTGCTAGTAGTGGCTAGACGGAAAGCTTTGCTTCCCTTGCTAGAACGGGCCCGGACCTACGTGAAACGGTCGCATCATTTCGTGGTCTTCGTGCGATAGAATATGGCAGTGCCAAACAAAGCGCCCCGGCTTGTCGAATTTCATTTTGATACGGGTAACCTCGCCCGGTAATGCAGTGACCACATCACGGCGTGTCTGCTCCTGTGCTGTCGGGCCCCATACCTGCCCCTGTAACCGGATTTTTTCCAGCCGGTAGCCTACCCCTTCGCTGCCATCGTTCTGCAGAACCGGCTGCTCTACCAATTTCGCATGGAAACCCTGCCGATTCACGATTTCAAAATAAACCAGATGAAGATGGATCGGATGGGCATCGCCGGTCGCATTATAGATCTCCCACAGTTCGGTGGCCCCCAGCTGCGGATTCTCGGTAACCGGTTCGTGCCAGGCCAATGTGCCATTAACGTTGTTTCCAAGCACATCTTTGACCGGTTCAGCTGTGCCCAGCAACGGCTGTAATCGCCCGTACTGATCCTGACCTTCGAACAGCGCCAGTTTGCGTACCCGCGTTACTTCGCCAACGGATACTCCTCCACCCAGCAGATAACCATCAGTGATAAGGGAGTCAGGGGTATCGGATAATGGCAGCGAGACATCAAAGGCCATGACCCTGTCTGTTCGCCGGTCCGGGAACAGCTCATTAGCATCCGGCTCTTCACCTCCGAAGGGGGCATCGCCAAGCAGGTTAGTTAATATCAAACGACTGCCAGGCGCCACCTCCTTGAAGTCAATGACCAGATCCACCCGTTCGCCGGGCGCAAAGTCGATCGCTTCCACCTGCACTGCCGAAGCCCTGAGGCTCTGATCGGAGCCGATGACATAAAAAGGGATTCGAACGCCGTGTTCCGGATCGGTTTCATAATCGGCCACCAGGTTAAGGCACAGCCTCATAAACCGGCTGTCACAGCCGTTCAGCAGGCGTACCCGATACTGGCGAGGCTCGACATTGTACCTGGGCCAAAGCATTCCGTTGACCAGCATGTGGTCGCCGAAGAATTCAGCCAGCGCCGTCGGACCTCCGTCCGGAAAAACATCAGGTGGCAGTTCAACGTCTTCATCATCAATGAAGTCACGGTAGAAGGGATCGCCCGGGAAGGCGGGATAGAACAGCTGACCACTACTCTTGAACATCCGATCCTGCACCGCAAAGCCCAACTCATAAGGATCGGAGGGTAACCCCAGTGGATTGTCCGGCAAACCGGTGTCTGAACCGTCCCGAATGATGAAAAATCCCGCCAGGCCCGCATAAACATTGAGCCGGGTAATCCCCAGTGCATGGTCATGGTACCAGCAGGTACCCGCCACATCATTCCAGTCCGGACCGCCATAGAGATAGTTTTTTAACACCCAGCGAGGGCCCTTAACTTTGTAGCCTGGTGAAAAGAAAAACTCGGGGTTGCCATCGTATGGACTGTCGTTATGGCCACCATGAACATGGGGAACAACCGGTATTCCGTCCTGTTCAATAGTATTGTGCTCGAAGCCATATAACGAATAAGCCCAGTGTAAACTGCTATCAACCGGTATCAGGTGCTGCAGGACTAATCCCTGATCGATAAGATCGTTTTCCCAGACAACCTCAAGAGGATCGTCATTGACGTTGCGCTCAAGTGTACGCCCAGGCCAGGTGACAGAACCGTTTTTCGGTCCATAACCCCAGATGACTGTTGGCACAGGGGTAACACCGTTAGCACCCAGCAATCCGGTCATCTGTATCGCACGCGCCATCCGAATTTGTAGTTTCCCGGCATGCGGTACATATTTGAAACTGGCAGCCAGGGCGTTGGGTGCCGGATTAACAAACAGAGGCTGCATTGCCGGATCGGATAAGCCCGCAGCCAGTATGTCAGCATGTGTATTATACGAGCGCAGCAGAACTGCCGGAATGGAGGCGGTCATACCTGCAGCCATTGCGGCTCTCATCCAAAGAGTTAATAATTCACGACGTTTCATTTGACCTGCCTTCCCTGCTGTTACTTATATTTTTTCCAGCAAAAAGCGCACCCAATTTATTATTTTCTTTGGGAAACAGATGATTAATTAAGAATCATAAAAGGGGGAGTCAGGAGACGAACGCACAAGTGTAAAGCAGGCATAACACCGGAAATCATCGCTTTACAGCTGTCAGCCTAAACGAGGAAATGCATTCCCTGCCCGTATCACCAAAAGTGAAGATAATCTGCTCTGGTTCAATACCCGGGAACTAGCAGGCATATTCAACTGACCAACACCCACAAAACACTCTCCGTAACAGAAGTACAACTGATGTTCGCCATCGGCCGGCTGGCAGAGGACAGCACTATCTATAATATACAGCCGGACGATGTTGTTATTTCCTGGTAACAACTCGCTTAGCGAGCGTGGCCAGAACGGAGCCTTCGGCTCCAGCTCGTCGCTCGATGGAAAACGCAGCATTGTAGAAGCAGGAATGCGCTTCCTCTCCAATAATCAGAAGAAGGTCCGCAGTGAGATCTGTTTCAGCGATAAAGAACTACTCATATTCTGCACAATAATTAATCTATCACCTTTACTTCTCTCAATTTAAACGAAATGATTGTGTGATGCGGTTAGCTCTATTCTTTAGTTCAGTCTCACATGACAGTACTGCAGCCAACGCCTGTAAAAATTAGCGTATAGTTGTTAAGGATAACCGATACCCCTGATTAACACCGTAGCTGATGATAGCCAGACTGCCCGAATATCATCGGAGAAGTGTGTATTAAAAGCGCTTCTCCCGGGAGAATTGACAGAGATGTACAAATTAAAACAGATTCAAGTTAACCAGACAGAAGATGTTAATTATATTTTAAGTAAGTCTTTACCATCACGGCCTGTAATTCCTCTGATTTTAATTCTGTTTGGCGTGAGTCTGATTTCGATCACGGGTTTAATGTTAATGACATTCATGAGCATGGACAATCTGACCCAGGATAACTTCAGACAGCGTGTCACTACTGCATTCAATGTCGAAATAAAGCGGCAGCAAGAACTTCTTCAGGAATATTCCTATTGGGATGAAGCCCATCTCAATGTGATAACTGAGCAAGATCAAGACTGGAGTAATGACCATCTGGGAGAATACCTTCTGGACAGTTACGGCATAGATCTATCCTGGGCATTCAACGGGGATAGCATACCTACAGTCGCATATCTGGATGGCAAACTGGAAACCATTAATCCGATAGCATTGAAAAGCAGTTATATTGAGAACCTTGCAAAGGCCGCCACAACTGCGCCGATGCCACACATTGTAAGCGGATATCACGAATACTCTGGAGTTCCTTATCTGGTCAGTATCGGTTTATTTCTTGACGAAACAACCGAACAGCCCAAAGGCGATGGATCTTTTCTAATGTTTGCACAACGCCTGGATGATGAAAAAATAGCTGATATAAGCAAAACCTACAATCTACCCGGTTTACATCTCACCTCAGTTAAAAGTGATACTGATATAACCCCATTGTCTTTGTTCGGACCAACGGGCGATCCGCTAGTAAATTTAACCTGGAACAAAGTATCTCCAAACAAAGAATATTTTCTACAACTATTGTTGCCCGTTGTACTCATTTTTGCACTTATGACCGGACTTACATATTGGTTACTGGTGCGTGAATATAAAAACAGACGCCTTTATTCCTCTCGTCTGGTTGAGCTTGCCAGTAAAGATTTTCTTACCAACACCAGTAATCGCAGAGAGTTTTATTTTTTGGCAAACCAGGCAATAACCCGAAGCAATCGCGACCGGACCCCTCTGACGCTACTGATAATGGATCTCGATCATTTTAAAAAAATAAATGACTCGCTGGGCCATAGCGCAGGTGATGAGGTGCTTGCAGAATTTGCCCGGCTAGTTAAGGATAATCTGAGGGAGATTGATGTCTTCGCCCGGATCGGTGGCGAAGAATTTGCCGCTCTGCTGATCGCGTCTGACCAGACAATAGCACTAGAGGTTGCTAAACGAATCTGCCAGGTTATCAGCGAGCATTCATTCCACAATGTAGTGGAGCACACGATCAATTGTACGGTAAGTATCGGACTGTCAGCATGGAATGGAAACGAAACGCTGGATCATCTGATAAGCCGGACAGATAAAGAACTTTATACCGCAAAGCGCAATGGACGTAACCAGGTCAGCATTGGATAAATTCCCAAGTAAGCGCAACAGCGTTTATAAGAAATGCCGGACATAGGAGGTATCGAAGTAAAGGACTCTTTTATGGCCAAGTCATCGCTTCTGATTAGAAGCGACATATGTCTATGACCTTAGAGCAACCAGACCAAAAAAAACCGCCAATCGGCGGTTCTTATTTATGTTTTTTCGAGCAAGGAAAACGAAGTTTTCCATCTAGCTACTAGCAAGTGACGAGTCACGTTCTAGCGAGCCGCGAAGCGGCGTTCTGAAACTAATTGCTCCGCAATTACTTCTGCGTACCGCGAATATTAACCTCCACCCGACGGTTCATTGCCCGACCACCTGCCGTATCATTACTGGCAACAGGGTAGCGTTCACCATACCCCCGGGATTGAAGCCGCAATGGAGCTACGCCACTACCGGCCAGGTACTGAGCAACGCTGGCTGCACGTCGTTCGGACAGTGTCTGATTGGATTCAAATGACCCGGTGCTGTCGGTAAAACCATCTACATTCACAACAGTCTTATCAAACTTAACCAGCACTTTGGCAACTGAATTGAGGGTTGGATAAAAACCCTGATCAACTACGTATGAACCGGTCGGGAATGTCACATTACCCGGCATAATCAGGCGAATCGAATCACCAATACGCTCAACCCGGACACCCGTGCCTTCCAGCTCCTGACGCAACAGCATCTCCTGCTGATCCATGTAATAACCAATACCGCCACCTACTGCGCCGCCCAGCAGTGCGCCGGCAATAGCACCTTCAGTCCGGTTACCCTTACCCGCCACCGCATTACCCAGAACTGCACCGGCGACTGCACCGATGCCTGCTCCTGTCGTTGCATTGCTGGTTTTAGCTTCCTGGGTATATGGATCCAGGGTCTGGCATCCGGCCAGCGCGATAGCACCGGCTAAAACAATAACTCTTTTCATTATCACTCCTTTGGAATCGGTGAAAAAATTCAGCCTGATTCAGGTGCTGCTGTGTACTGACATAAACCGGTGACGACTACACTCACCTCAACCGGAATTAGTTGCTATTCTGCCAACTAAGTTCCCCCTTAGCTAATCCAGTTAGTAAATTATCGTTTTTTAAGCTGAATATCACCTTAGCGAGGCATTTTTCCCGATATAGATCTGGCCTCAGGTTACAACAACTTATAGAATCTCTTTTAACACATAAGTAAGACCTTTGTATTGCGATCGAATCATTCTGCCCGAGGATTATCACTTGTCTCAGCTACCAGTCATCGTGGGGTTCGGCGGCATCAGCCCAGCCGGACGTAGTTCATTTCACCATGGCTATCGGCGCCTGATACTCGATAAACTCAATAGCGAAAAGCGCAGTGAGACGTTGCTTGACCTGGCCACTCTGATGGGACTGGCAGGTTACAGAGACAACAGCTACATTGATCAGCAGGGCACTCCCACAGCGATCAGTGAACTTCTGGAAGTGATCACGCCTCAGGTATGCAACAACACGCTGATTCGCCGTATCGAAAAAGAATGTTTTGACGTTCATCGCGTCACCTTCAATAAACCCGCTACCATAAACGCAGAAGAACCGATCACCTTTACCCTGCGCAAGCGACAACTGCCGCAGAACATTCCTTCAAACTGGTCGGTTAAGCCGCTGTCTGCCACCCAGATCGAAGTGACTCTGAAGGGCGATCTTGAGGTTATTTTCCCCGACTTCAAAGAAGCTCAGGTGCAATCCGCGGGACAGCTGCCCAGCGGCTTCCAGCCCGGCAAGCTGTACCAGTCACGCAACCATCCACGCAATATCCAGATGACCGTTTTCGGTGCCTCCGATGCCCTTAACTCTGCCGGAATTCCGTGGGATAAAATTGCAGCGGCTGTCAGCCCTGATCAGATCGGCGTCTATGCCAGCAACTCAATCGGCCAGCTTGATGATCTGGGATTTGGCGGTCTGACTAAATATCCGTCAATCGGCAAGCGCACCACCTCAAAACAGATGCCCCTGGGTTACGCTCAGATGCCGGCTGACTTTGTTAACGCCTATATTCTGGGAAGCGTGGGTGTCACGGGAGGCTCACTGGGCGCCTGCGCTACCTTTCTATACAACCTGCGCAGCGCAGTGAACGATATCCGTTCGGGACGCCGTAAGGTCGTTTTAGTGGGTGGCAGCGACGCTCCTGTGACTCAGGAAATAATTGAAGGGTTTCGTTCAATGGGTGCACTGGCAGAAGATAAGGATCTGCTGGCACTGGATAATCTTACTGAGTTGTGTGCCGATGATTATCGCAAAGCCTGTCGCCCCTTTGGAAATAACTGCGGCTTTACCATCGCCGAGTCCTCACAGTTCACCCTGTTGATGAGCGATGATCTGGCCCTTGAACTGGGTGCCGACATCTACGGCGCCGTACCTGAAGTGTTCGTCAACGCGGATGGCCATAAGAAGTCAATCTCCGCTCCCGGTATCGGCAACTATATCACCATGGGCAAGGCTGCCTCTCTGGTACAGAGCATGCTCGGACAAACCTCGCTGCATCAACGCAGCTTCGTTCAGGCCCACGGCACCAGCACACCGCAGAACAGAGTCACCGAATCCCACGTCATCAATGAAACCGCCAAGGTATTTGGCATTCAGAACTGGACCGTCGCAGCACTGAAATGCTTCATCGGCCATTCACAGGGAACCGCCGGCGGCGATCAGATGAACCTCTCGCTGGGCGTGTGGGAGTATGGTTACATTCCGGGCATCATCACCACACCGGAGTTCGCCAGCGATATCCATAACAGCAACCTTCACCTGAGTAACCAGCATATTGAAGTCGGCCCACAGGGGATGGACTCAATGATTCTTAACTCAAAAGGGTTTGGTGGTAATAACGCGAGTGCCGTTGTGCTGGCACCCCATATTACCCGCCAGATGTTGCTGAAGCGTCACGGACAGGAAAGCATCAACCGTTATCAGGATAAGCTTGTCGCAACCCGGGAAGCTGCAACCGCGTATGATCAGAACAGCATCAAGGGGCTGACCCGGCCAATCTATCTGTATGATCACAATGTTCTGGCGGGTGAAGACCTTGAAATCAGTAACCGGGAGATCCGCCTGCCTGGCTACGTCCAGCCAGTCAGCCTGGATATTGACAACCCGTTCGACGATATGAACTGAGATTCAAACCCGAACAGACAGTCCGTGTGTAGTGCAAAGCTGAGTCAACACAAGGACTGCAACAACGTAAACAAACCACTATCAGGAACTATCATGCTCAGAGTTATCACTGCTACATTTATAACACTGACACTGACCGGATGCATGGACAGCATCACCAAGCTGTCCGAACCGGTGGACACCAGCTACTACACCGTAGACCTGAAGGATTACAGTTACTGCCGGGAAAGCAGCTCGAACTGTCAAAACCTCACTTCAATTGTCAGCGGCACTCAGTACGCCGGACCGGTTGAGGATATTTACGGCAGCAAAATCAGTGGGCCGAACTATCGCGGCAGCCTGCTACGAATGATTCTCGAGCCTCAGGGGGCGTCCTATAAAGCGGAGAAAATCAGCGCAAACGGTCGGTTTTACCGCGTTCCCGCCAATGAATATACCGATACCGTGTGGAAAGTTCTCGGCGATATCAATGAGTCACTCTATAACAACAAGATCATTACCGACTGAGCGGCGGTTACTTCGATAACCTCTTTCAGCGGCTGCTGCCGGAGCTTCGCCACAACCGCGGCAACCTTCGACACCCGTTCGGGATAATTCACCTGCCCCTGATAGCCGAGCAGCGGCATATCCGGACTGTCAGTCTCCAGGACAAAACTCTCTAGCGGTAACTCAGTCACCAGTCGTCGCAGCTTTATCGCGCGATCATAGGTCACAGCGCCACCGATCCCCAGCTTAAATCCCAGTTTCAGATACTCCCGAGCCTGCTGCTCACTGCCCGAAAAGGCGTGTACCAGCCCCGCCCGTTGCAGCTTTATCTGACGTAACTGTCTCAGCACCTGGTCATGAGCTTTGCGAACGTGCAGCAATACCGGCTTATCAAACTGTTGCGCCAGTCTTAGTTGAGGTAAAAAGATGTCCAGTTGCTGTTGCAGGTCGGCCTGTGGAATAAACAGATCCAGCCCTATCTCTCCCACGGCCACCAGCTCCGGACGGTTATGTAACTCCTGTTCCAGCCGACGCAGGTCACTGTCAGCATGGGGGTGGTTAAAACAGGGGTGTAAACCCAGCGCAGGATAAAGACCTGAATGTGCAGCACAGAGTGCCAGTAAGCGACTCCAGTGCGGCTCAGATACACCCGGCACCACAAACCGGGCCACGCCCTTGTCCCGGGCACACTTAAGCACGGTATCTATGTCGTCTGCCAGCTCTGGGAAATCCAGATGGCAGTGGGTATCGATCAGCTGCATAGGGGATAGTATAGGTCAGTGAATAAGTCTTAGCTCATGCAAAACTGCCACCGGCAAAGCCCACAGTGCCGCCAGGGCAGTATGACAAGGTTATCCGGCCATAAAAAAGCGCCCGATAAAGGACGCATTTTTTTCAGTGCTCGCGGGTTGCCCGGAAGTGCATATCCGGCCATCGCTCTTCAGTCAGGCTAAGATTGACCCGGGTCGGCGCCAGATAGGTGAGCAAGCCTCCGCCATCCAGAGCAAGGTTATCCCCTCCCTTGCGGCGGAACTCTTCCAGTTTACGGACATCATCGCACTCAACCCAGCGGGCGGTTGCTATCGTGACCGGCTCGTACAAGCATTCAACCTTGTACTCATCTTTGAGACGATAGACCACCACCTCAAACTGCAGCTGACCCACCGCACCAAGAATCAGATCGTTCTTATTGATCGGCTGAAACAGCTGTACCGCACCCTCTTCTGAAAGCTGCTGCAAACCTTTCTGCAACTGCTTCATTTTCAGCGGATCCTTAGCCCGCACCCGGCGGAACATCTCCGGCGCGAAGTGAGGGATACCGGTAAACTTCAGGTCCTCTCCTTCGGTAAAGGTATCACCAATCTGAATAGTGCCGTGGTTGTGCAACCCGATAATATCACCGGACCAGGCTTCCTCAACATTGGAGCGATCCCCTGCCAGGAAGGTCACCGCATCGGCAATTTTCACATCTTTTTTGATCCTTACATGACGCATCTTCATGCCACGGGTATAACTCCCTGAACAGACCCGCATAAAGGCGATCCGGTCACGGTGTTTAGGGTCCATATTGGCCTGAATTTTAAATACAAAACCGGAAAAGGCCTCTTCATCTGCCGCTACCGTGCGGGTAATGGTTTCCCGGGCAATCGGTGACGGTGCAAACTCAACAAAACCGTCAAGCATTTCTCGAACACCGAAGTTCGACAACGCGGTACCAAAATAAACAGGCGTCTGTCGACCCGCAAGATATTCATCCTGATCATATTCATGACTTGCCCCCTTTACCAGATCGATTTCATCAACAAAATCTTCATAGAGGTTACCCAGCAACTCCCGGGCTTCATCGCTTTCCAGCCCCTGAACCTGAACATCATCGGGAATAATGCTGCCCTGCCCTGGCTTAAACACATGGATAATATCGGTGTAGAGGTTATACACACCGCGAAAATCCTTACCCATGCTGATCGGCCAGGTAATCGGCGCTGCCGCGATTTTCAGCACCTCTTCGATCTCATCCAGCAGTTCAATCGGATCACGGATATCCCGGTCCATCTTGTTTACAAAAGAGAGAATCGGCGTATCACGCAGACGACAAACCTCCATCAGTTTAATCGTCCGGTCCTCGACACCCTTGGCACCATCAACCACCATCAATGCCGAATCTACCGCGGTCAGTGTGCGATAGGTATCTTCCGAAAAGTCCTCGTGTCCCGGCGTATCCAGCAGGTTAACGATACGGCCTTTATGCGGGAACTGCATCACCGATGAGGTAACCGAGATACCCCGCTCCTGCTCCATGCTCATCCAGTCGGACGTAGCATGACGGTCAGACTTTTTACCCTTAACGGTACCGGCTTTCTGAATCAGGTTTCCGAACAGCAACAGCTTTTCGGTAATCGTGGTCTTACCCGCATCCGGGTGGGAAATAATAGCGAAAGTACGACGAATCGACACTTCCTTAGAGATACTAGACATAGAGATCCGGTTATTTTGGAAACGGCCCTGCACACTAACCTGCAGAAGCAAGAAAATATAATTGGGCGCTATTTTCGCCGATCAGCCCCAAATCCACAACCGAAAGCTATTGACCCGGCCCAGATTCCTGAAAAAACGACAGGATAAAGCGAAGAATCTGCACCTCATTCACACAGCTCCGGCTATCGCCGTGTCTCACCTGTCATCCCGGATTGTATTATGCAACACGAAAATCATCAGACAGTGCGCTTTCAGACCCGTTGCACTCGGTCACCCGACTCTTTCAGGGGTTTTATACCTGTTTTTCTGATACAGAAACCTTATTCTAAGAACTTATTTCAAGAACTTATTCTGAGAATTTCCACGGTTTGTCCTCGGGAACATAGAGCGCCTCTTTTCTGATACAGCGCTGGCTTATATCGGTCGCTTCAGAAAACAGAATGTCACGTCCCTCTGCGATTTTTCGGGTATAGAGCGCAACAGGCCAGCCATAAAAAACCGCTTCACAGCGCTGATTTTTCTGTATTCCGGCAATATCCTCTTCACTCCAGCCACACTGATAACCCGCGACAGTTCTCACAGGGTTATTCCCGGACGGCAAGCGATAGGGGGTAACGTTTTTTTCAATCAGCGGATGCATCCGGACTCTGGCGATATTACCGACAGAGAGATAGGTATATACCGCATCAGGAGTTTCCCACCGCTGTTTGCTGTAGGGGGTATATGTTGTTTCTCCCCGCAACCGGGCAGGCATCGTCAGCATTTCTCCGGTTTCGGCATAATACCGGGTATCCGCTGTTGCGGTGACCGTCTGATGGGCTTTCTTATCTGCCCGGTCATCAATCAAACGGCTAACAACCTGATCATAAGTGATCACATACGCCGGTGTTTCATCAGCCCCACACTGCAATGATGGCAAACCATCTGCATAGCTGCCTGAAGCAGCCACAAACAGCATTAATGCTAATAATCGGGTAAAGATCCTGTTGCGCGCCATAATCATATCTGTTTTATTTTCACCTAATAGACCAGAACTTAATTGCCCCCTGACTCATCTGGCAGCATTAACACGCCACCAGCGGGATAATACAAGACAGCAAAATAGCAAAGACAACGTCCAGTTTACAGGTACCGGTTAAAAAAACAGTGCGACAATCTGACACATCCATGACTCAGGGCTATTGGTTATAATTTCGCTTTCTGCCAAGCTAGCGCTATGAATTACACCAGCAATACCCGCCATCAGCTACTACAGCTCAGTTATATCCGCACGGTCACTATCTTTGGCCAGAGCGGACTTTTGCTATACCTTTTTTTTGGCCTGCATGTCACGCTTAATTTCTGGCTGATCGCGTTTGCGCTGCTGGCGATGGCACTGCTCAATATGCTGTCCCTGTTGCGGCTTCATTCACCTATGCCACTAACGCAACTGGAATTTTTCTTCCAGCTGGTTGCCGATATCGCTTTTTATGTCTGCCTGTTATATCAGATGGGCGGGGTGGGTAATCCATTCTCAGCACTGTTGCTTATCCCTCTGATTATCAGTGCAACCTCACTGCCCCGCTATTACACCTGGCTGACAGCCGTGTTAGTTATCATCAGCTACTCTCTGCTGATGCACTTTTTTATCCCGATCAACCTGCCGGATACCGGGCACCGGCATCAGGCGGCGGCGCTGTTGAATCTGCACCTTGCCGGGATGTGGGTTAACTTTATCCTGACCGCGATACTGATCACCTGGTTTGTCGTCAATATCCGCGAGAATCTGCAGCGACAGGAGCTGAAACTGAACCGCGCCCGGGCATCCAGCCTGCGCAATCAGCAGCTGCTGTCACTGGCCACCATGGCAGCCGGTACGGCTCATGAGATGGGTACGCCGCTGGCAACCATGCGGGTACTGTTACATGAGATTAAACTTGATCACAGTGACGATGAGGAACTGCTTGAGGATATAGGGATATTACAGGCGCAGGTGGAAAACTGCTCCGACCGTCTGAAGCATCTGGCCGACTCAGTCAGTCAGGAGCAGAAAGAATCACGCCCTTTGCCTGCCCGGCAGTTTTTCGATGAAATTATGGACCGCTGGCTGCTGATGCGTCCCACGGCAAACTTTAGCCCTGCGGTTATGAATTTCAGTGGCGAACCCACCATATACAGCTCTATCCCGCTTCAGCAGGCGTTTATTAATCTGCTGAACAATGCTGCCGATGCTTCAGATAAACCACTTCAGATTGAGGTGTCATCGGACTCACAGCAGATACTCTTTACCATCCTGGATCAGGGGCCGGGGATTCCACTTGAACAGGTGGAAACACTGGGCAGCCCCTTTATCACCACCAAAGGCAAGGGGCTGGGAATCGGACTGTTTCTGACGGCCAGCGCGCTGGACAGCTATGGCGGTGAAGTCCGGCTGTTTAACCATCCCGAAGGCGGGACACTGACTGAAGTCAGACTTCCCGTCATAAAAGAGAAGCAGAAAAATGGACACTAATTCGAAAGCTTTACGTTTTCTGATTGTTGATGATGACGAGACGTTCTCACGGGTTTTAAGCCGGGCAATTAACCGACGTGGTTATGATACTGCGGTTGCCGGCTCAGCAGAGCAGGCACTGGAGGTACTGAATGAGTTTACCCCGGATCTTGCGACTCTGGATCTGAAGATGGATGGTGCTTCCGGCATCACACTGATCCCCCGGCTGAAAGCGCTCAACCCCGAGATCAGAATTCTGATCCTGACCGGCTATGCCAGTATATCTACCGCCGTTGAGGCGATTAAGCTGGGAGCCACCGATTATCTCGCCAAACCGGCCGATACCGACCAGATTCTGGCGAAACTAAAAGGTGCTGAGCCGGACCCCGATGTGGAGATCGCCGACAAACCGATGTCGGTCGGACGACTGGAGTGGGAGCATATTCAGAAAGTGCTGACCGAACATGACGGCAATGTTTCCGCCACGGCCAGAGCGCTGGGCATGCACCGGCGCACACTGCAACGTAAACTGCAAAAGCGCCCCGTCAGAGAGGAGCACTAACGCTCTTTTTTAGCTCTGTTATAGCCAGGTTATTTACGTTCGGGTATTTAACTGCTGTTTAAGCCAGGCTACTGGTCATCAATATATTTTTTTGCGTCAAAGGTCCGAATCCAGTCCGGATAGAACACCATCATACCGGTCATTATGATGCCGTTAAGCAACCCCTCAGGAAACACGATAAGTGGCAATATCTGAATATATTCGCTGTAGATTTTATCCGTGCTATAAACGTCACTGATCCACAACAGAAAGCCCATACTCAGCCCGCCGGTGAGGGTCGCCGCCCCGCCCCCCAGAAAAGCACAGAGAAAAAGATAGATAAAGAAATTGGGTGGCAGACGCGCTTCAACCAGTCGCAGAATAAAATAGCTCACCAGCACCGGGATTACGATGGTACAAAGCCCATTCACGGTAAACCCGTTCCAGCCCTCCTGCCCCATCAGGGTAGAACCCAGCAATGCCACACTGGCTGACAGGATCGCCAGATCCCAGCCAAACATCAGAGTAAGCACCGTCACCCCGAGAAAATGAATCCCCAGTCCGGGTGAGATCCCCGCCCGCATCTGCCACAACACCAGCAGCCCCACAGTAGTACCCAGAAACAGATGCTGCAGCTGCCGATTGCGCACCAGTGTCGACCAGGGGGCAGACCAGATCGCCAATCCAAGCGACAGAAAATAGCCGGCCTGAGCAAACCAGAACCAGAAGCCGCTAATCAGATCTGTGGTTAAATTCATATCCGTGCCGTATCCCTTCAGTGAGCGCTCTCTGGCGCGTTCTGTCGAGTTTAACGCTCTGACGGTAAAGTAAGATTGTTACAGCTCATTAAAATTGCATCTTCCCGGCCGCTGTCGGTCGGATAATAGCCTTTACGGATACCATCCTCCTGATAACCCAGACCAACATAGAGTTTACGGGCAGCTTCATTTGAGCTGCGAACCTCCAGCATATTCCGGTTAACACCACAGTTCTGCAGCTCTTCATGAACATAGTGCATCAGTTCACTGGCCAGCCCCTGCCCACGACAGTCCGGTCGAACGCCAATCTGCAGCAACTCAGCTTCGTCCAGAACCGTTGATAGCAGGGCAAAACCGTTCAGCCTACCCGCCTGCCATATGCCGTAACATAGATACCGCTTACCAGACAGATACGAAAGTAACTGAGCATCAGACCATGGGGGAGTAAAACAACAGGTTTCAAGTTCAGACAGCCGCGGCAGCTCGGCGGCCGTAAGCGGTCGCAGGCGATTATTGTTCATCGGTGGCAGATTGCTTTTGCAGGTGATCAAGCAACGGTTGCAGATCACTCCAGACCTCCCGCTTACATCCGGGCAGCATCATCATCTCGGTAAGGCTGGCAGAGGCCAGTGTTTTAACACTGGAGCGCAGACTGAACAGCATACCGCGCAGCTGATCCAGCGGTTCAGTCCGTTCAAGCACCATCTGAGCAGCAGACTCGCCCAGCAACAGCACGGTATTGACCGGGAATTTCTGTAAACTTTTCTTCAGCTTATGCTGCACCGTAAGGCGGGCCTGTTCAGCCCCCTGATCCAGCGATTTACTGGCAAACATCGGCCAGGGCAGGGTGTAAAATTCAGTGGTACTTCCCCCCTCAAGCCCGATAGAGCGCAGAATTTTATCTAACAGTATCTGATGGTGAGCATCCGCCTGACCACTGTTTTGTTGTGCCCGGGCTGAAACGGATACTGGCGGCAGGGAATCGATCACCAGGCAATCCTGATAAATCATAAACGCCAGCTTAAACGGTTTTTGTTCGGTCTGCGCAGAGGCGTCCGGCAAATCGATATTCACTGGCAAAGACGGGGTTATATCGTCAGACACATATTCTGTCAGCACTGACTCGGGCCGGGGCGCTGAGGATACAGCAGGCTGGTTTGGCCGGTCAGGCTGAGACTGAGGAGAGGCTGCAGCCGCAGCTGTGACTGAAGCATCACTGACGGTGGCGGTTTTGGGCTGTGCACCGAAGCTGGCACTCAGCTCAGCACGGGCCTGTTTGGCAGCAATAGCACGATCTGCCGGTTTCAGAATAGGTTTTGCAGCAGAGCCCTGAGCTTCACCCGACGCCCCGGCAGTCTCATTTTCCGACCAGCAGTACTCCCACACCCAGTCCGGTGTCGGCCGGGCACCCGGAAGCTGGCGACGGGGCAGCCAGCTGACAATGCCCATCGTTTCCAGATACTGATTGCGCAGTGACTGCTCCATACTTTTTCCTTATACGCTCAAATGCAAACCCTGAAACTGAGAAAAGTCTCAGCGGGTTAAACCTGAGGGTGGGCTTTCTCTTCGGTCGATTCCAGCATATTGAGCGCATGGATATAGGCTTTCGCCGAAGCGATAATAATATCGGTGTCAGCCCCCAGACCGTTTACGATACGCCCACCTTTTTCCAGGCGCACCGTCACTTCGCCCTGAGAATCGGTGCCGCTGGTGATCGCATTAACTGAATACAGCTCCAGTGATGCGTTTGACTGAACAATTGACTCAATCGCTTTGAACGCAGCATCGACCGGGCCACTGCCCTCAGCTTCGGCAGTGCGTTCATTATCGCTGACCACCACCGTCACCTTAGCAACAGGCACCTCTCCGGTCTGGGAGGTCACCGACAGACTGCTGAGTTTAAACTTCTCATAGTGAGACGCACGGGTATCGCTCACCAGCGCCTGCAGATCCTCATCGAATATCTCATGTTTTTTATCCGCCAGATCTTTAAACCGGGCAAATGCGGTATTCAGTTCTGCATCCGATTCAAAGGTAGTCCCCAGCTCTTCCAGGCGGGCCCGGAATGCACTCCGGCCAGAGTGTTTACCCATCACCATCTTATTAGCGTTCCAGCCAACATCCTGAGCGGTCATAATTTCGTAGGTTTCCCGATGTTTCAGGACGCCGTCCTGATGGATACCGGATTCGTGAGCGAACGCATTTGCCCCGACAATTGCCTTGTTTGGCTGCACCGGAAACCCGGTCACGCTGGAAACCAGTCGTGACGCAGGCACAATTTGCGTGGTGTCGATACCGGTATGCAGTCCCAGTACATCCTGACGGGTACGCAGCGCCATCACCACTTCCTCCAGTGAAGCATTACCCGCGCGCTCACCCAAGCCGTTGATGGTACATTCCACCTGCCGGGCTCCCGCGCTGAGCGCTGCCAGAGAGTTCGCTACAGCCAGTCCGAGGTCATTATGACAGTGTACAGAGAAGACCGCTTTATCGGCATTGGGTATCCGTTGCAACAACTGCTGGATAGTGTGACCAAACTCTTCCGGTACGGCATAACCCACCGTATCGGGAATATTGATGGTGCGGGCACCGGCATCGATAACCTTTTCAATGATGCGACACATGAAGTCCAGTTCTGAACGGCTGGCATCCTCCAGCGAGAACTCCACATCACTGATCAGATTTCGCGCCCGCTTAACCGCATAGACCGCCTGCTCAACCACCTTATCAGGGTCCATCTGCAACTTATATTTCATATGTATGGGCGAGGTGGCGATAAAGGTATGAATACGTCCGGAGTTGGCATTCACCAGCGCTTCGCCGGCCCGGTCAATATCCGCATCCAGAGCCCGGGACAAAGAGCATACAGTACTGTCTTTAATCGTATCAGCAATCGCTTTAACCGAGGCGAAATCACCCGGTGAGGCGATCGCAAAGCCCGCTTCAATCACATCAACGCGCATCTTTTCCAGCTGCTTGGCAATGCGCAGTTTCTCTTCACGGGTCATTGACGCGCCTGGACTCTGCTCACCATCACGCAAAGTGGTATCAAAAATAATTACACGGTTGTTATCGGTCATGACCGGACTCCAGAAACTGATTGGCTGACACGATTATAGTGCCGCATTAGCTGTAATGATTAGCCTGAAAAGAGATCGACAGGTGATGTGGCGAAAACATACAAATAAAAAATTTGCCGGGAAATCAGAGCCACATTCACTATATTATCTGATACCGACTAATATAACTTCCTGTTGGCTATTTGCAACTGAATGACATACAAATAGATGCCTGTCAGCCTCTGAATGAAAGGGATTCAACCGATGACCAAGCGCGGTACAAGCAACCAGAATTTCAATACCACTCAACCCTTCGATCAGCCGGTCGATCGCCAGACGACTTCCAGTCAGAAATGGGAAAAATACCGCGATACCGATATTCTGCCGATGTGGGTGGCGGATACTGACTTTATGGCACCACCCGCGGTGATCGAAGCATTGCAGGCACGGGTTGATCATGGCATCTTCGGTTATACCAACACTCCGGCTGAACTCAGCCAGCTGATTATTGATCGGATGCAAAACCTGTATAACTGGACCATTCAGGAGGAGTGGTTAGTCTGGTTACCGGGACTAGTCTGTGGCCTCAACCTTGCCTGTCGCAGCGTTGGCGTCAGTCAGGACGAGGTCGCCACGGCAAAACCGGTCTACCCGCCTTTTATGTCAGCACCACGGTTGTCCGACCGGCGTCTGATCACCATTCCCATGGTAGAGCAACAGCAGCGCTGGATAATCGATTTCGATGCGCTGGAACGCGCCATTACCGACACCACGTCTCTGTTACTGTTCTGCAACCCGCACAACCCGGGCGGCACCGTTTACCGTGAGGATGAGTTACAACAGCTGGCCAATATCTGTCTCAAACATGGACTCACCGTATGCTCCGATGAGATCCACTGCGATCTGATTATGGAACCCGGACTGAAGCATATCCCCCTGGGATCACTGAACAGCGAAATCGCCAGCAAGACAATCACCCTGATGGCCCCCAGCAAAACCTTCAATATTGCCGGGCTGGGCTGTTCCTTTGCCGTCATTCCCGATGCTCAGTTACGTAAGCAGTTTCAGCAGGTACGCAAAGGGATCGTGCCGGATGTAAACCTGCTGGGTTATACCGCAACGATGGCTGCCTATAAGGATGGAGGGGAGTGGCATCAGCAGCAGCTGGATTACCTGAAAGGCAATCGCGACTACCTGATGAAAGAGATCAATCAGATTCCCGGACTGCGACTCAACCCCGTCGAAGCCACTTACCTGGCCTGGATCGATGTCTCAGCAGCAAAACTGGAAAACCCCGCCCACTTCTTTGAACAGGCCGGGATCGGCATGTCACCCGGCCGAGATTTCGGCGATGACCGCTTTATGCGACTCAACTTTGGCTGCACCCGCAGCCTGCTGATTGAAGCGGTAGACCGGATACGCCGAGCGATGCTCAGCCAGTTGCCCGGAGGATAGCTCACTTCGCGAGAGTCGCTGGAACGTCGCTGCGCGACTTACTCATAGCTAGACGTAAAACTTCGTTTTGCATCCTGAATAGAGATTTCATATACATTACTCACAAGCAAACCGTAAAGAGCGGGCATGGATCTGCGATTTAAAATATATGCTGCCACAGAAATAGGAGAGGACCGGTTAGTATTTTATAACTCACCCAAAACTTAATTTTTAAATTATTATCGGGTAAATATAAGGATATAACCGTAAAATAGCCTTATTATTCCGGGGTATATTGCCGAACTGTTTACAAACCGTAGTGCGATTTCACAGATCAAGGCCGCAGTCAAAGTGACATGAAAATATATGCGACAGCATTTAACTTTTCTGATGGTCCCGGCAAGGTAAACAATGATCATGGTGCTTGGTTCGCGTTTCAGTACCAGAAGGAAAATTCAGATGAAACGTAGTTTATTACAGTTTGTAGTCTCTGCCTTTTTTACGCTATTCAGTTTGTCCGCCATGCCTGCTCATCTCAACTTGCAGAAGTCTTATACGATAGGCGTCGTGCCGCAATTTGAGCAGCGAAAGCTGTTTAAAATATGGCAGCCGATACTCAATGAACTAGAGGCACGGACAGGATTCTCCCTGCATTTAATAGGCAGCCCTAAAATCCCGGTATTCGAGCAGAAATTCATGGCAGGCGAGTATGATTTTGCTTATATGAATCCGTACCATATGCTTAAAGCGTATGTAACCCAAGGATACACTCCTCTTGTAAAAGATGGTTCTCGTCGTCTTAAAGGGGTACTGGTCGTTCAAAAAGACAGCCCGATTCTATCCTTATCAGAACTTGAAGGTAAGATACTGGCTTTTCCTTCACCTAATGCTTTGGGGGCATCTCTTTTAATGAGGGCGGAGCTTTCTACTCTTCACGGTATTAGTTTTTCCCCTCGCTATGTACAAACCCATAGCTCAGTTTATCTGAATGTAGCACTGGGACAGGCGGTAGCGGGAGGAGGCGTTCTGAGCACCCTGCGGTCACAACCCCAAAACGTCCAGGACAAACTGAGGATTTTGTATGAAACTCGCTCAGTAGCACCACATCCATTGACTGCTCATGCACGGGTTCCGGAAGCTGATAGATTAATAATGAAGAAAGCATGGCTTGAGTTAGCCGCAACCGACACGGGGAGAATGCTCATGGGTAAAATACCTATGAGGGATTCTGTGCCCGCTGAACTCGAAGACTATACGTCAATGCACACATGGGGACTTGACGCGTTCTATGTCATCAATTAATTACGCACAGACTCCCAAAGCAGTCGTATTATGAAACTTAGAACGAAGTTATTTGTATTACTGACCCTGTTCGCGACAGCCTTTCTAAGCTACGTGCATCTCTATTGGTTACCTCAACTTAAAACCACCATTATTGAAATAACCGAGAAAGAGTACGAGTCTCATTTAAGGTCGGTTGCTGAAGGTCTTGTTCCGTTACTTCTGGAAGGTCAGCTGGCTAATGTGCACGAAACACTGAATGCCCTCTCCGAAGACAATGAGAACTGGATTCAACTCTCTCTGAAAACGCCACAAGGAGTAAAGCTATACCCACTGGATGACCCCAAACCATATATGGCGTCTGCTACAACAGTATTACAGGAAGTAGAGATAGGATTTATGGACCCTCCCCTGGCAATATTAACGCTGGTTTCCGACTTATCACACAAAATAAAAGTGGCGCACCAATTAGAGCAACAGCTCAGTATTGCATTATCTTTGCTTATATTTTTATTCTTTATTGGCATTGCAATCGCATTGGACATTCTGGTTCGGCGACCACTAAGGAAACTTAGCCTTGCCTCAGAAAAGCTTGCCAGTGGAGATTACATGGAGGCATTGCCAAAAGTCCAGAATGATGAGATTGGTTTACTTACTCAAAATTTTTCTGTGATGCGCGAAGCCCTTAAAAATCAAAATATGGATCTGAGGGGGGAGATCGATAAACACAGGCGGACTTCCGATGCACTGAAAATAGCCAAGCAGACTGCAGACTTCCAGGCGGCCCATGATTCCTTAACGGGTTTAACTAACAGGCGGGAATTTGAACGACAGCTCTCAGATACTTTAAGTAATATTGGTAGTTCTGAAGAGATACACACTTTGTTTTATATTGACCTCGATCAGTTCAAAGTTGTCAATGATACCTGTGGCCACGTTGCAGGAGATGAACTTCTCAAACAGGTAACTGGTTTGCTAAGTCAGCAGATACGAGAACAGGATGTAATTGCTCGCTTAGGTGGTGATGAGTTCGGAATCCTTTTGAAGTACTGCGCGCGTAATGATGCATTAAAGCTCGGAAATAAAATTTGTACAGCACTCTCGTCATATCGATTTAGCTGGAAAGACCGCGTGTTTACAATTGGCGCAAGCATTGGCGGAGTTCAAGTTGACCACAATAGCCATTCGATCGAATTATTGCTGAGTGAAGCGGACAGTGCCTGTTACATGGCGAAAGAAAAAGGGCGCAACCGGGTCCATTTTTTTTCAGAAACAGATGAAGATCTGACATCCAGAAAAGATGAGATGCTGTGGAGTAGTAAGCTTACTAAAGCACTTCAGGAGAATGCGTTTCTACTCTACGCCCAACCCATCATACCGTTACAATCCAGAGATGATGAGGGACGTTATTCCTATGAAATTCTGCTGCGGCTTAATAATGACGGCGAACTGGTGCTACCAGGCGCATTTATTCCTGCCGCCGAGCGATATGGAATAATCTCTGAGATCGACCGCTGGGTCTTCGATGCAGTAATATTATTTCTGCTAACGCATCGTACAGAAAGTCAATTACAGTTAAATATCAACCTCTCTGGTTTATCGTTGGGGAATATGGCGTTTTTGCGGCATATTGAAACAGTTCTCATCAGCAACCCCAGCCTCGCATCAATGTTGTGCTTTGAAGTAACGGAATCTGAAGCAGTCCGGAATTTGACCCATGCGCGTTATTTTATCGACTGTTTAAGGCAACTCGGATGCAGTTTTGCTTTAGATGATTTTGGGACAGGCATGTGCTCTTTCAACTACCTTAAAAATCTGCCTGTCGATTATCTTAAGATTGATGGTAGTTTTGTGCGAGAAGTGACCGCGGAGACCGTAGATAGGATTACCGTTAAAGCTATCAACGAAATAGGCGTTGCTATGGGAATGAAAATCGTTGCCGAATGTGTTGAGAGCGAGGCAGTGAAAATCACCCTGGAAAAGATAGGCATCACTTATGGTCAGGGTTATCACTTGGGAAAACCTGCACCACTAACTGAGATTAAGCACTTCATACATGTTGAATCAAACATAGCATTTCTGGATGATTAGCACAGTTTCTTAAACACCAATTAAATTATTCTGTATGAGCAACAAGCAGGTCTGATTCTGGCACGAAACAGGCAGACCAGATATTTACTCGCTACAGACTAGCACACACCCTCAGTCAGCAATTCTTGATTACGGCGTTTCTTTCGAGCAACTAGCCAGCCGCGCAGTGGTGATCCAGCCACTGCCCTTATCACGCCCGGTCAAACGGCAGTGCGATCACTTCACTAATCCGTTCAGTACCGATAGCCAGCATGACTAATCTGTCCAGTCCCATCGCCACTCCCGCGCACTCAGGCATGCCGTTTTCCAGCGCGTCCACCAGCAAGCTGTCTGTAGGCCTGACGGGCAACCCTTCGCTCTGGCGCTGGGCGATATCCTGCTGAAAACGACGCGCCTGTTCCGCCGCATCAGTGAGTTCATAGTAACCGTTAGCCAGTTCGACGCCGGCCACAAACAGCTCAAAACGACAAGCGACCGGCACTCCTTCGGCGCTGACTGCAGTGCGAGCCAGAGCCGCCTGACTGGCGGGATAATCGTAAACAAATACCGCGCCTTTATCGGCCAGCTGCGGTTCGATCAGATGTGACATCAGCAGATTCAGCCAGTTATCCCGGTTTTCATCCTCCATCTCAACGTCTATGTGCTGGCGGGTTATTGCTGCCAGTTCGGTAACCGTTACCGCTTGCAGGTCAATTTTAAGATAGTGCCGGAAGAGTTCGGCATAGCTGATGCGCTGAAACCCGCTGATACCGATTACCGGCCCCACCAGCGCTTCAACCTCATCCATCAGCTGATGGTGATCAAAGCCGGGGCGATACCACTCCAGCATGGTAAATTCAGGGTTATGGCGGCGGCCACACTCACCGTTGCGGAACGCTTTACAGATCTGATAGATGGCACCGCTGCCTGATGCCAGCAGACGCTTCATCGCATACTCAGGTGAACTTTGCAGATAACGGATCTGTTCCTGTTGTCCGGGCAGGGGGTGGTAGCGACACTCAATGGTATCGATATAAGGGTCACTCACCGCCGCCGAAGTCATGAGGGGGGTTTCCACCTCCATCACATTATGTCCGGCAAAAAAACCACGGATCCGGGCAAAAATTTCCGCCCGCTTACGCAGATTCTCTATCGGCGCTGTCGCCTGCCACAATTCACTCATCAGAGATCACTCGTCAATATAAACCACCGCTCCTGCGCTTTCATATACGTCCTGTACATCGCCACGCCTGTGCATCCCTGCGTTCGCGGCATACCGTACGTCCTGTACATCGCCGCTCCTGTGCATCCCTGCACTCGCGGCATACCGTACGTCCTGTACATAAAAATGACAGCCGAGGCTGTCATTTATCATCTGAAACTCATTGGAGTGCGTTATAAACGCAGTGAGAACCGGTTTATAACGCAGTTATCACAGGCGCATTAGCATTCGAACAATGTTTAAGCGCGGGACACATACTCGCCACTGCGCGTATCGATCTTCAGCACATCGCCCCGTTCGATAAACAGCGGGACGCGTACAACAGCACCGGACTGCAGTGTTGCCGGCTTAGAACCGCCCTGCGCAGTATCGCCTTTCAGGCCGGGATCAGTTTCAGTGACTTCCAGCTCAACAAAGTTTGGCGGTGTCACAGAGATAGGGTTGTTATTCCACAGGGTAACCTGACACTTATCCTGCTCTTTCAGCCACAGGTGAGCATCGCCAATTGCGGTTTTATCGGCTGCCACCTGCTCATAGCTTTGCGGGTCCATGAAGTGCCACATCTCACCATCGCAGTAGAGATATTCCATATCGGTATCCATGACATCAGCACTTTCAGCCGTTTCGTTCGACTTAAAGGTACGTTCCCAGGTGCGCCCGGTCATCAGGTTTTTCAGTTTAACGCGGGTGAAAGCCTGACCTTTACCGGGTTTCACGAATTCAACATCGACCATTGAGCAAGGATCACCCTCGATCATCACTTTCAGGCCGTTTTTAAACTGGTTGGATGGGTAATTTGCCATATTGATCTCGAAATAGATTAGACTCAGGTGAACAGTAGCCACCGCAAAATTGACACACATTCTACTTGAAAGGAGAATGCGAGCAAATTTTCCAGCGAAATTATTCTAATATGAACTCATCTATTCAGCTGCCGGATACCTGGCAGACCCTCCTCAGTCAAACACTGGAGAGTCCGGAAGCCTTAATTCGCTATCTCGAGCTGCCTGATTCTTTGCTGGCAGGTGCTAACCGCGCCAGTCTTGAGTTTGCCATGCGTATCCCCCGCCCCTGGCTGGAGCGCATTGAAAAAGGCAACCCGGATGATCCCCTGCTGCGTCAGGTTCTGCCACTGAGTGAGGAACTGGATGATGTCCCCGGATTTACGCGGGATCCGCTGGAGGAGATGCACAGCAATCCGGTTGACGGTCTGATTCATAAATACAAAGGCCGGGTACTGGTGATTCTGACCGGTGCCTGCGCGATCAACTGCCGCTACTGTTTTCGGCGTCACTTTCCCTACGCTGAAAACCGTCTTGGGCCACAACAGTGGCAGAAGATTCTCGACTACATTGCGGCAGATACTACAATCACCGAGGTTATCTTCTCCGGTGGCGATCCATTGGTTTCCAGCGACTCGCGCTTAAAACAACTGATCACTGACCTTGAGCAGATTCCTCACCTGACCCGTCTGCGTATTCACAGCCGGTTGCCGGTCGTACTGCCCCAGCGAATCACCGGCTCTTTCATCAGTGTACTCAGCCAGACGCGCCTTAAGGTGGTGACCGTGATCCACAGTAACCACCCTCAGGAACTGGATAGCCACGTTGCCGCAGCGATGCAGCGGCTGACACAGGCGGGTATTACAGTGCTGAATCAGGCGGTACTTCTGCGTGGTATTAACGACAGTGTCACCACGTTGAAAAAGCTCAGTGAGGAGCTATTCAATATCGGTGTGCTTCCCTACTACCTGTTTACCTTTGACCCGGTTAAAGGTGCGGCACATTTTGATCTGCCGGACGATGAAGCCAGACAACTGTTACGGCAGCTACAGGATCAGCTACCGGGCTACCTGGTCCCCAGACTGGCCCGTGAAATTCCGGGACGGGGCGCTAAAACGCTGTTGCTTGCCGATCAGGAATCAAAAATATGAACGCAGACACAAAACAGGGGCAGCTACAGACGGTATTACTGTTTATCGCTGCTCTGATGTTCGGCTTTGGCGCACTGGTTCAGATCGCTGATCAGCGTGATCAGACAGAGACCCCGGTGGTCTACAAGTCCTTACAGACACCCGCAGATATTGTTCATCTGACTAACCCCGTTGAACCCGTAGCCTACACCTCGGTGGTGTCACTGGCGAAACTGCCGGTGGCTGATAAGAAACAACGCTTTATAGCACTGTTACTGCCTGCCATTCTGATCAGCAAACAACATCTGCAACAGCAGAGAGAGAGGCTCGCTCAGTTACTATCAAAATCCAGTCTCACAACCGATGAACAGGCCTGGCTGGATCAGCTAAAGGCGAACTACGATACAGACTCTCCCGCAGAACTGCGCAAGCGGATGATCGGCTTGCCAAACAGCCTGATACTGGCCCAGGCAGCCATTGAAACCGGCTGGGGAAGTTCACGTTTTTTCGTGCAGGCAAACAATGTGTTTGGTGTCTGGTCGTTTGACCCGACAGAAGAGCGCATTATGGCGAGCCAATTGCGGGATGGTAAAGCGGTCTATGTCAGGCGCTACGGCTCGTTACTCGGTGCGATTGAGGATTATTTTCTGACACTGGGACGCGGCGGCGCTTATGCCGAACTGCGTCAGGCCGCCCGACACACTCAGGACAGCCTTGAGCTGATACAACACCTGCACCGCTACAGTGAACTCGGAAATGACTACGTAGAACGGTTGAACGCTATGATCCGGCATAATCGCTTAAAACAATACGATAGCTATCAGCTGTAAATCCAGACCGTCTCAGCCCCTCAACCGGACAGAGAAAACAGGTGAGTGTCAGCGATCATCCTCTCGGCTAACCTGCTGTAACAGCGTATCCAGAGGCTCAGGCAGACCCAGCCCGTAGCCCTGCCCATAATCGACACCGATCTCACGCAACATCTCACATATCTCATCATTCTCAACAAACTCAGCGATAGTGGTTTTGCCCATCACATGGCCAATATCGTTGATCGACTTAACCATCGCCAGATCCAGCTCATCATCCAGAATCCCTTTAACAAACAGGCCATCAATCTTGAGATTTTCGACCGGCAGGTTTTTCAGGTACGCAAAGGATGAGAGCCCGCTGCCAAAGTCATCCAGTGAAAACTGACAACCGTATGCCTTCAGTGCAGTAATAAACCGCTGGGCTTCAACAAGGTTAGCGATAGCCGAGGTTTCAGTAATCTCAAACTTAACTTTGTATGGCAGTAACGAAGAGCTTTCCAGATGCTTAATAATGGCCTCTTTAATACGCGGATCGCCCAGACTGCCACCCGACAGATTAATCCCACAGCAACCAAAATACTGACTGAACTGAGTAAAGTTACGATCCAGCCACTGGAAAGCGTTACTCACCACCCATTCATCAATCCGCCCGGCCAGTTGATAACGTTCAGCCGCGGGCAAAAAAGCCCCCGGAGGAACGATATTGCCTTCGCGGTCCTTCATCCGTAACAACAGTTCCACATCAGGTTTCAGCTGAGGATTCTGTAACGGCACAATCACCTGCCCATAGAGCAGAAAACGGTTTTCCTCGAGCGCAGCATTAATCTCTGATACCCAGTGCATCTCGCCTTCACGCCGGACCAGCATCTCATTCTCCGGAGTATATAGATGCACCCGGTTACGCCCCGCATCCTTAGCGGTATAGCAGGCAGAGTCGGCCTGTTTAAGGGTTTCAGTTAAATTAACCGAGTGCTCATTAATTGCCACCACACCGATACTGACACCGATATTGAATGCCTGTTGCTCCCAGCAAAACTTAAACTCGGCGATGCCATCACGGACACTTTCAGCGACAACCTCAGCTTTTTCGAGGGGACAGTTCTGCAGCAGAATACCAAACTCATCCCCTCCCAGACGGGCAAGTGTATCGTTAGACCTTACCCTGCTCTGCAGTAATGTCGACACCTGCCGCAATAGCTCATCACCCGCAACGTGACCGCAGGTATCATTAACGACTTTAAACTGATCCAGATCGAGAAAACAGAAAGCATGCTGACAGCCGGGATGACGCTGATTCTGAAACAGAGCTTCCAGACGTATTTCAAATTCACGCCGGTTAATCAGTCCGGTCAGCTGATCATGACTGGCATGGTAGCTGATCTGTTCAGTGAACAACCGGTTTTCAGTAATATCCTGCAGGGTGACTACATAGTTTGTCAGCACCCCGTGAACATCATAGATAGGGGCAATGTTAACCTCTGCCCAGTAATGCTCGTCTGACTTTTTCCGGTTAACAATCTCTCCGCGCCAGTTTGGATTTTTAGCCAGCTCAGGCCATATATCACCATAAGAGACCGCCCCCTCCCGGGCAAAGTGAAGCATACGAATACTCTGCCCCACGACATCCTCAGGAACAAACCCGGTTTCTTCGGTAAATTTAGGACTGGAATACTCGATCTCGCCATCCGGAAGCGTAATCAGCACCATATTCGGACTGAACTCTACCGCTTTGGATACTTTAACCAGTGCCTGCTCTGTCCTGCCGCGTTCTTCAACTTCGTACTGCAACGAAGCCGTTTTTTCCTTTACCAACTGACTGATACGCAAGGTACGACCCGTAAGGGAGAGCAACCAGCCGTCAAGCAGGGCGGCAAACAGCATCCCCCCCAGCAAAACAATCCAGCTGCTCCACTGAGAAAAATTCGCAAAAAAGCCAGGTTTTGCCCGGTACTCAAACTGATAGACCCTTCCGCCCGACAAATATTCCTTAATCCAGATCAGAGACTCATAACCATTATTATGATCTAAACCGGAAGCGTATATCTGCTGTTTTTCAGCAGTATCATCAAAAGCCTCAACAGCGATCTGCTCTGCCAGTTCTGCGCGCTCTTTCAGCACATAATTCATAAAGTCGCCCACCCGGTAAACCGCCGCAACCACCCCTTCATCAGACAATCCCAGGTCAACGCCGCCATGCTTAACCTGCAGATATGCAACAATACCTTTCTGCTCTCCCGCTTCCTGAATCAATTTTACCGGGGCAGTAAATGCCACACCGTTTTGTCTGCGTGCCCGCTGCAGGGCTTCCATTGCCAGCGGATTGCTAATCACATTAAAACCAAAAGCCCGTTCATTCTCGGCAAATGGCTCAACATAGGTAACCGGGTAGTAAAAGTCTCTCTCAGGTGCCGTTAACAGGACACCATTCTCACCCTGCTCAACAATTCGCAAAGGGACAGCAGAGGTTCTTTCATATTCAGACCGTTTATCGTCAGGAATCCGGGGAATCCATTCCAGCGCCTGTATTTCAGGATAACGTTGCAGCATATGCTGAGTGAAACTGTAAAAATCAGCTGCATCTATGTGAGAACTGCTCAGGAACAGACTGCGTAAAGAGTAAAGCACCTCGACTCCGCCATCCAATCGCGCCTCCATATTGGAATGCAATTGCTCCGCCTGCTGATTAAACTTCAGGGTTCGTTCCTGTGTTTCATAGTTTTTGCTTATTAAAAACAGGACAACAATCACGATCAGTATGCCCGCCATCGGTAGCACGATGGCCCACTTCCGGGTATATAAAGTGCTCTTCTGGTTGGCAAACAGGGCCAGCAACATTGGTGCAACAACAATGGCACCGATGCTGTCACCAATCCACCAGGTCAGCCAGCTGACAAAAAATTGTTGACCGCTAATAATGTCAAATGAAAGGAGTGTAATGATAGCCATCAGGCTCGATCCAAGCGAAGCCAGAGGCCCGATAATAAGCAGAAAAAGGGTTATCTGTTTATCATCAACCAGATCGGGCATCCCGCCCAAAAGCCGATGCGTCAGCCAGACAGCTCCGGCAGCTTCCAGAATGGCCGCCATACTGAGTAAAAACATCAGTCCAAGCGAGCGAAACAGGCCGGCGGTAGTGTCGGTATCAAGCCAGCTGGTCGCATAGAAAACCATCAATGCGATAAACAAGCCAAAACAGGCACGATATCCGCGCAGCAGAATTGCGGCAATAGATACACCTGCCGCGGGCCAGACGGCAGATGCATCACTTGGCGGGATCGACAACAACCCTATCGAAACCTGAGCCAGCAACAGGTAAGCCAGACCAGGTAATACATGCGTGTAAAACAGATCTGAAATACGGGTTTGCGGTAATTTGGCAAGTTGGAAGTTTGACGACATACAGCGGCTGTTTCTCTTATATAGGCTGGCTGATTGTAGAATCAGTAAACAATGTACCCTAAATCATTAATGATATTGAGTCTTAACTACTCAATCTGCAAAGTAAGCTGAAAATACCGTTTCAGCCTTATTTTAATCCGATAGCTGCAAGAATCTTAGCCCCATCAAATAATCACGGGCTCTATTCTCAGAGAATCAACCAGCCTGAACATGACGATCATCAACCCGACAGCTTGATCTTTAATTCTATTTCGCTATCTTAATACCCGCTATTAGACGATACGCACATAAACGTACGTACGATTCAACCAGAATTACTTAACAGTTTCAGGTTAAGTGGCATGTTCAGATAAAAAAGGACTTTTACAATGAATACAAATATCTACGCTTCACCACAGGCAACGTTAGAGCACGAGTCAGATACCGTCACTCCCTTAACGCTGAAGCAGATTCTGTTTTCATTTCGGGGACGAATTGGCCGAAAGACCTTCTGGCTTTGTCTACTGGCATCAACGCTGATCACCTGGGTAATTATTGCCGGACTCGCTTTCATAACTTTCGCCCTTTCAAGCGATACAGGCACCAGCTTGTATCTGTATCTATCCATCATGTATTTACTGTGCATACCGACAGGATGGATCGGCCTGGCCCTACAGGCCAAGCGCTGGCATGACCGTAATAAATCGGCCTGGTGGATTCTGATAATGTTTGTTCCGGTAATCGGTCCGCTCTGGATGCTGATTGAAGCAGGCTTTATGGCGGGAAGCCCTGCGGCTAACAATTATGGGCCACCCAGCGCCTGATAAAATAAAAAAATGCGCGAAGCTTCAGCAGCTTTGCGCATTTAATCGGTTGTGCCTGCCTCTTTTGCAGACGAAATACGAAATCAGTTTCTCGGAGGCATCACCGGAAACGGCGTGACGGTCCCTTTCACTTCAGTAATTTTTGCCGGCCCTTCATGCTTCACTTCATCGATGCGGATGATCGCCTGCATCGGAATATAGCTACGCTCAACATCTTCAAACTGTTTTTTAAGTTTCTCTTCAGAGGGGTCAACCACCATCGCGCTCTGACTACCAAAAACAATATTTTCTACCTCCAGAAACCCCCATAAATCACTTTGGTAGACATTGTGAGCGTAGATCTCATAGATCTCGTTCTGATTAAGAAATTTTATCCGATAGATCGGGTCACTGGCCATGATTCACTACACTCAAAAAAGGGTTAACAGCCGTTATTATGGGGACGCTTTAGCTGATTACAAGTCATTTCCGATACGGTTAAAAACTATGCAGCCGGATTGCCATAAAGTATAATTCCCGCCCTTTTAATTTCTCCAAGATGCAGAACAGGTGTGCAATGGCCAAAAAGCTATTCATTAAAACCCACGGTTGCCAGATGAACGAGTACGATTCCGCACGCATGGCGGATCTGCTGGGCGAAAGTCATGAACTTGAGTTAACCGATAATCAGGACGAGGCGGATGTGCTGCTCCTGAACACCTGTTCCATTCGCGAAAAAGCGCAGGAGAAGGTGTTCCATCAGCTGGGACGCTGGCGCAAGCTGAAGGCAAAGAACCCTGATCTTAAGATTGGCGTCGGTGGCTGTGTTGCCTCACAGGAAGGCGAAGCCATTCTTAAACGTGCCCCATATGTGGACATGATCTTCGGTCCGCAGACGCTGCACCGTCTGCCGGAGATGATCGATCTTACGAACGCTGGCACCCAGAATAAAGGTATTGTCGATATCAGCTTTCCTGAAATCGAAAAGTTTGACCACCTGCCAGCGCCCCGGGTTGAAGGCGCTGAAGCCTTTGTTTCGGTGATGGAGGGTTGTAGTAAATACTGTACGTTCTGTGTTGTGCCCTATACCCGTGGTGAAGAGGTCAGCCGACCGCTGGATGATATCATTACCGAAGCAGTTGAGCTGTCCGAGCAAGGGGTACGTGAGATCCACCTGCTGGGCCAGAACGTTAACGCTTACCGGGGCACGACCCATGATGGCGACAGTGCTGATCTGGCGGAACTGATCCGTTGCGTGGCGGCCATCGACGGTATCGATCGCATCCGTTTTACCACCTCCCACCCGGTCGAATTCACCGATAGTCTGGTGGAAGTTTACCGTGAAGTGCCTGAACTGGTGAGCTTCCTGCACCTGCCGGTGCAGAGTGGTTCTGACCGGATCCTGATGGCGATGAAACGCGGCCATATGGCATTGGAATACAAGTCTCTGATTCGCAGAATTCGTGCGGCACGGCCTGATATCACACTGTCGTCAGACTTTATTATAGGTTTCCCGGGGGAAACCGATGCGGATTTCGAAGCCACCATGAACCTGATTGCTGAGATCGGCTTTGATAACTCATACAGCTTTATTTACAGCCGTCGTCCGGGAACACCTGCTGCGGATCTGCCCGATGATGTATCAGAAGAGACCAAGAAACAGCGTCTGAATATTCTGCAACAGCGCATAACCCAGCAAGCATTGCAGATCAGCCGCCGGATGGTCGATACGGTACAACGAATTCTGGTGACCGATTATTCCCGCAAAGATCCGGGCATGCTACAGGGTCGCACCGAAAACAACCGGGTGGTTAACTTCCGCTGTGATAATCCGGACCAGATAGGTCACTTTGCTGATGTCCGTATCGTTGAAGTCTACAGCAACTCACTGCTGGGTGAGTTAGTCGGTTCTGAACTGGATCAGGCCGGACAATAATTTAAAGCACCCGTTATCAGGGCAGTCCGGTATCCTGCTAAACTAAACAGTATCTCTATATTAAAGGATTCGTTTTTGAACACAGCGCAAACCATTCAGCTCACACTGGAGCCGGATAATCCGCAACACCTGTCCAACCTGTGCGGCCAGCTCGATGAGCACCTGCGTCTGATCGAACAACGACTCGGCATAGAGATCAGCAATCGCGGCAACAGTTTTAAACTGGCGGGCAGATCTAACGTAGTCCGCGCCGGAGCGAAGATTCTGGAGCAACTCTACGAAGATGCTCAACAGGGTGAGCAGATCACTCTGGATCAGATACACCTGTTATTGCAACAATCCGGCGTTGAACAGCTGACAGGTGGTGAACCTGCAGCAACGGTTTATCAGGCAGATATCGCCATACAGACCCGCAAAACACTGATCCGCCCCCGCGGCCCCAATCAGCAGGGATATGTTCGTTCAATCCTGACCCATGATATCAATTTCGGTATCGGCCCGGCAGGAACCGGCAAAACCTATCTGGCCGTTGCCTGTGCCTGCGAAGCACTGGAACGCGAAGAGGTCAGCCGTATCCTGTTAGTCCGCCCCGCTGTTGAAGCCGGAGAAAAACTGGGCTTTCTGCCCGGCGATCTGAGCCAGAAGGTTGATCCTTACCTGCGTCCTCTGTACGACGCACTCTATGAGATGCTGGGAATTGAACGGGTCAGCAAACTGATCGAACGCAATGTGATCGAAGTAGCCCCGTTAGCCTATATGCGTGGCCGTACCCTCAACGGCTCTTTCGTTATCCTCGATGAAAGCCAGAATACCACCCGAGAACAGATGAAAATGTTTCTTACCCGGATTGGCTTTGGCTCTACCGCCGTGATTACCGGCGACACCACTCAGATCGACCTGCCCAAGGGGGTGCGTTCCGGTCTGATCCATGCCAGCGAAGTACTCAAAGAGGTCAAGGGGATCGGTTTTACCCGTTTCACCGCCAAAGACGTGGTGCGCCACCCATTGGTGGGTCACATTGTCGAAGCCTATGATGAATACGAAAAGCGCCAGGACACTCAGCAAGACAATCAGCAGGACAAACGATGAGTTACTTTGTTGACCGCCAGTGCCAGATAGAGGATGAAAACCTCCCCTCTGAAGAACAACTAACCGAATGGGTCAGCGCCGCCCTTAAAGGCCGTCTTGACGCAGCTGAATTATCCATCCGTATTGTCTCCCCTGAGGAAAGCCGGGAACTCAATCACCAATACCGGGGCAAGGATAGTTCCACCAACGTTTTATCCTTCCCTTTTGAGATGCCGGAAGGGATAGAGCTGGAACTTCTCGGCGACCTGGTGGTGTGTGCAGAGGTAGTAGACAGGGAGGCTCGAGAGCAAAACAAGCCATTATTCAATCATTGGTGCCACATGGTGGTACACGGAGTATTGCATCTGCTTGGATTCGACCATATAAATAACGATGATGCGGAAGAGATGGAGCAGCTGGAAAGGGAAATTCTTGCCAGCCTGAACATCCCTGACCCCTATCTGTTAACTGAATAAGCCAGATGCCAAAGAAACGGAGCACCATATGAGCGAAGAGCGATCGGGAAGTAGCCAGCAGAAATCCTGGCTTGGGAAGCTCGCCCAGATTTTTTCTGATGAACCCAAAACCCGTGAAGATCTGCTGGCAGATCTGAAAGACGCCACCGATGAGAACGTTCTTGATCAGGAAGCGTTCAGCATTATTGAAGGGGCGATGCAGGTAGCTGATCAGCAGGTGCGGGACGTCATGATTCCCCGCTCACAGATGGTGGTGGTTGAAGCCGACCAGACGCCTAAAGAGTTCCTGCCGATTATTATCTCTTCAGCTCACTCCCGCTTTCCTGTCATTGGTGAAAACCCCGATGATATCCTCGGGGTTCTGCTCGCTAAAGACCTGCTGTCGCTGATTCTGGATGACAATAGTCTGGAAAACTTTGATATCCGCCAGCATGTACGCAAAGCTACGTTTATCCCGGAAAGCAAACGCCTCAACGTACTGCTCAAAGAGTTTCGTGCCACCCGTAATCACATGGCCATCGTTGTTGATGAATATGCCGGGGTATCCGGTGTTATTACCATCGAAGATGTACTGGAACAGATTGTCGGACAGATCGAAGACGAGCACGATGTCGAGGACGATGAAGGTAATATTAAGCCATTTGATGATAATGGCTACATTGTCAAAGCACTGACACCGATCGAAGATTTCAATGAATTTTTTGACATCGGCATGCCTGATGATGAATTTGATACGATCGGCGGACTGGTGACACAAAAGTTTGGCCACCTGCCACGCAAGGATGAGACAGTGGAAATTGATGCATTTACCTTTAAAGTTCTCAGTGCAGATAACCGGCGCATCCGGTTGCTTCAGGTTATCCGGTCAGAGCCTGCTGATTACTGATGACTAACCGCACACCGTTCATACTTTGGCGTGTCATTCTGTGCACCTTCGCCGGTGCAATTGCGCCTTTGTCTCTTGCGCCGTTTGACTACTGGTATCTGGGCGGCGTATCGGTTGCCCTGCTGTTTATACTGTTACACAACTGCTCCCCCCGGGCAGGCGGCTGGCTAGGCTGGTGCTATGGTCTGGGATTCTTTGGCACCGGGGTGTCCTGGGTATTTGTCAGTATTCATGAGCACAGCAGCGCCTCTGGCTTGCTGGCGGGTTCAATGACCGCTCTGTTTGTCGCTGCACTGGCGCTTCTGTTTGCCCTGCAAGGGTGGTTATACACGCGTTTTTTCCGCAATGTAGCCGGATTCTGCGCCCTTTGGATAGTGTTTGAATGGTTGCGAAGCTGGCTGTTCACCGGCTTCCCATGGCTGTATCTCGGCTATGGCCTGATTGATACGCCGCTGGCAACATTTGCACCACTGGGTGGCGTCTGGCTACTCAGCCTCTATGTGGTTCTGACCAGCACCCTGATAGTAACCTTCGTAAAACGCTTACAACGCCCATTGCAGGCAGCAACCATCCTGATGGTAATCGGACTGCCTCTGGTGGCGATCCAGCAAAGCGAGATACCCCAAAGCTGGACATCCCCTGTCGGGGAGCCTGTCAGCGTCATGGTGGTTCAGGCCAATATTCCACAACAGAGGAAGTGGCAACGCAGCGAACTTGAACATATTCTGCAAACCTATGTCGATCTGAGCCTGGACAGCGATAAAGTCGATCTGCTGATCTGGCCTGAAACCGCAATTCCAACCTTCTATCAGAAGGCCAGGGTAATGCTCAGCCCGTTTACTGAGATGCTGGAAAAGAACGATACCTCAATGATAAGCGGCATTCCGACGGTTTATACCGATCCGGAGCAACTGAAAGGGAAACGCTATACCAACAGCCTCACCCTGTTTAGCGGCGGCAGTGGCAACTATGATAAACAAAGGCTGGTGCCTTTCGGCGAGTATGTGCCACTGGAACGACAGTTGCGCGGCATCATCGACTTCTTTGATCTGCCGATGTCAGAGTTCAGTCTTGGAGCACCCGATCAGCCGCTGCTGGCTGCCGCGGGTAGCCAGATAGCCCCCTTTATTTGTTATGAGATCGCTTATCCAGAGCTGGTGAGGCAACAAAGCCTCACCAGTGATCTGTTACTCACCGTCAGCAATGACACCTGGTTTGGCCATTCAAGCGCACCGGCACAACATCTGCAGATCGCCCGGATGCGGGCACTGGAAACCGGTCGCTGGCTGATTCGGTCCACTAATAATGGCATCAGTGCACTGGTTAGTCCTGACGGTAAAATCAGTGCAACGGTGCCGCAGTATGAACAAGCAGTAATGACCGGTGAAGTGCAGCGGATGCAGGGCCTGACACCCTATCAGGAATGGGGAATCAGACCACTACAGATCGTGACAGCGCTGATGTTACTGTTCGGTCTCCTCACCGCTCCACGGCGCCGACAGCCGGGTAAAGGTTTCTGAGCCGCACTTAGGACAAACCTCCAGCCGTGTGGTGCTGGTATGAGTCACCTGTTCACCACAGTCAACACAGACAAAGGTGCCTGCAGCCGCTGTATCACCGGCTGCATAGTTGTCCTCACCTTCAGCCAGGCGCTGTTCAAGCTCAGTAATCCCGATACGGGTGCGATCTGCCAGATCCATCAGTTGTCGGGCGACAGTCTGCTCGAGCACATTCAGATCAAAATTCAGCCAGGCAGCGATTCCCTCTCCGGTCTCATGAGCATAATACCCGAGCTGCTTCAGATCCCTTTTCAGGTAAGCACTGAGCAGATCCATCTCATCCCGGGTCATCTCTTCGGCCGCCAGTTCCAGCTCAACCGCCTCTTCAATTTTTTCCTGCAGATAATCCCAGGAACGGTGTTCTGCAGATTCCAGGTCCTTACGCAACCGGCTTAGTACCCGATCATATTGAGCACTACGATCTTTACCACTGCTATTGTTGCTCATATCCATCTCCAAAGCCGACTAAAAACTATATGTAGCATTGCATATATTGTATCCTATGCGCCACAGACAAAACATTCCATTGACCGGCACCAAACATCCGTCGGTTTTTACCATCAGAGTCAAAATGAACGAACAATATAAACCACAGCATATAGAACCTGAAGTCCAGCAACACTGGGTCGACAACGAAAGCTTCAAAGCCACTGAAGACCTGTCCAGGGAGAAGTTCTACTGCCTGTCTATGTTCCCCTACCCGAGTGGTCGGCTGCATATGGGGCATGTACGCAACTACACTATTGGCGATGTGGTTTCACGCTACCAGCGTATGCAGGGCAAGAACGTCCTGCAACCGATGGGGTGGGATGCGTTCGGTCTGCCGGCGGAAAACGCGGCTCTGAAAAATAAGGTTCCGCCTGCCAGCTGGACCTATGAAAACATCGATTACATGCGTAATCAGCTGGACCAGATGGGCTTTGGCTATGACTGGAGCCGCGAGGTTGCCACCTGCCATCCATCTTACTATCGTTGGGAGCAGTGGTTCTTCACCCGTCTGATGAAGAAAGGGCTGGTCTACAAGAAAGACTCTGAAGTTAACTGGGATCCGGTCGATCAGACTGTACTGGCCAACGAACAGGTCATTGATGGCCGTGGCTGGCGCTCCGGCGCTCTGGTTGAGCGCAAGAAGATTCCACAGTGGTTCCTGAAAATCACCGATTATGCCGACGAACTGCTCAATGATCTGGATAAGCTGACTGAATGGCCGGAACAGGTTCGCACCATGCAGCGCAACTGGATTGGGCGCTCCGAAGGTGTCGAGGTCAGTTTTCATGTCGATGGCTTTGGCGAACTCGACGTGTTCACTACCCGCCCCGACACCCTGCTGGGTGTAACCTACGTTGCGGTCGCTCCCGGTCACCCGCTGGTGCAACAGGCGGCAGCCGGCAACCCTGAACTGACAGCCTTCGTCAGTGATTGCAAAAACATGAAAGTGGCCGAAGCGGATATGGCCACCATGGAGAAAAAAGGCTTTTCGCTGGGTATTGAAGCAACTCATCCACTGACCGGTCAGAAAGTGCCGGTCTGGACAGCCAATTTCGTATTGATGGAGTACGGTTCTGGCGCGGTAATGTCTGTTCCCGCACACGATCAGCGTGATTACGAATTCGCTAAAAAATACGGCCTGCCGATCAAACAGGTTATCCGCCCTGCAGATGACAACACCCCGATCAATCTCGATGAAGAAGCCTTCACAGACAAAGGAGTTCTGATGAACTCCGGCAGTTTTGATGAACTGGATTTTGAAGTGGCATTCAAAGCGATCGCGTCCGAGCTTCAGAATAAAGGCAAGGGAAAAGTCACCATCAACTACCGCTTGCGGGACTGGGGTGTGTCCCGTCAGCGTTACTGGGGCACACCGATCCCGGTAATCAACTGTGACAGCTGTGGCGCAGTGCCTGTGCCTGAAGATCAGTTACCGGTGGTACTACCCGTCGATGTGACCTTTGATGGCGTAGGCTCTCCCATCAAAAAAATGGACAGTTTCAAGAAAACCAGCTGCCCTGAGTGCGGTGGCGATGCCGAACGCGAAACCGATACCTTCGATACCTTTATGGAATCATCATGGTATTACGCCCGCTACGCGTGCCGTAATGCAGACGCGATGCTGGAGCCGGAAGCAGCAAATTACTGGCTGCCGGTTAACCAGTATATCGGCGGTATTGAACACGCCATTCTCCACCTGCTGTACTCCCGCTTCTTCCACAAACTGATGCGTGATGAAGGGCTGGTCAACTCTGATGAACCGTTCGAACGCCTGCTGTGCCAGGGCATGGTACTGGCTGACACCTACTACCGTGACGACGAGAATGGCGGCAAGATCTGGATCTCACCAACAGAAGTAAAAGTTGAGCGGGATGACAAAGGCCGGGTCATCAAAGCGACCCATATTGCAGACGGCGAACCGGTTGAGTCCGCAGGCATGGGCAAGATGTCCAAGTCGAAGAACAACGGTATCGACCCTCAGGTAATGATCGACAAGTACGGCGCGGATACTGTGCGTCTGTTTATGATGTTTGCTGCGCCACCAGAGCAATCTCTGGAGTGGTCTGATTCTGGCGTTGAAGGCGCCCATCGGTTCCTGCGCCGACTCTGGAAACTGGTTTATGATCACCTCCAGTATTCCGGTGAAATCGCTGCACTTGAACCGGACAGCCTGGATGATCGCCAGAAAGAGCTGCGTCGTAAAACACATGAAACGATCAAAAAGGTTTCGGATGATGTTGAACGTCGCCAGACGTTCAACACTGCAATTGCCGCAGTAATGGAACTGAGTAACGCGATCAGCCGCTTTGTTGATGCCAGTGATCAGGGTCGTGCAGTGGTTCGCGAAGCGCTGACTGCCGCAGTGCAACTGCTGGCACCTATTGTGCCGCATATCACTCATCAGCTGTGGTCAGATCTTGGCAACAACACGAATCTGCTGGATGCACCGTGGCCGGTTGTCGACGAATCAGCAATGACTCTGGCCAATGTCCAGATGGTGGTTCAGGTAAACGGCAAGGTGCGGGGCAAGATCACTATCCCTGCCGACTCAGAAGAAAGCTTTGTGTTGCATACCGCGCTTGCAGATGAAGGGGTTCAGCGCCATATGGATGGTAAAACAATCCGCAAACAGATTGTGGTGCCGAATAAACTAGTCAATATCGTTGTTGGCTAAGGGGTCCGGGATGACGCGCTGCCAGAACCGTTTTTCAGCTACGCTACTGCTGCTATGCTGCCTGTTACTGTCTGCCTGCGGGTTCCACCTGCGCGGCAGTGCAGATATTGCCGAGCCGCTACGACAGCTGACGCTGATTACACCTGAGCGCTCCCGCAGTCAGCTTGAGCCGGTACTGCGCCGGCAGCTGGAAGCCAATGGTGTGATCCTTAACAGCGGTTCCGGCTATACGTTACAGATTACCTCAGAATCCCGCAGTCGCCGTGAGGCAACGCTGGGGGCCAATGCGGATATTGACGAATATGAGCTGACGACAAAAGTCAGCTTTGAAGTCAAAGATCCACAGGGTAATCCTGTTCTTCAACGTAAGATCCTTGCCGAACGCACCTATGATTACGACTCCGATAAAGAGACTGCAAGCAGCGCTCAGGAAGCACAACTGTATATCGAGATGGATCAACAACTGGCAAACCAGATTCTGCGTTTCTACGCCAATCTGAAACCTGCGACACCTTAGACCACTATGAAGATAAAACCGGAGCAGCTTGCCAACAAACTCGGGCCGCAACCGGCTCCGGTTTATCTGATCACCGGCGACGAAACGCTGCTCATCGAAGAAAGCTGCGATCTGCTGCGCCAACACCTCAATTCAGTCGGCTTCACCGAGCGGGAAACCCTCCATGTCGAGGGCGGATTCAAGTGGGAATATCTGCTCGAGTGCGCCAACGCCCTTTCGCTGTTTGCCGAACAGAAAATCATTGAGCTGCGTCTGGGTGGTCATAAACCCAATAAACAGGCCAGCGATATTCTTCAGGAATACCTGAAACGACCCGCCGAAGACAATGTGCTACTGATTATTGCTAATAAACTCGACGGTACGACAAAGAAAAGCGCCTGGTTAAAAGCAATTGATCAGCAGGGAATTATTGTTGAGATCTGGCCGGTAGAGCTGCAACAGCTTCCCGGCTGGATCAACAACCGTGCGCACCAGATCGGTCTGACCCTTGAAAATGATGCGGTTCAGTTGCTCTGTGAGCGGATTGAAGGCAACCTTCTGGCAGCTAAGCAGGAGCTGGATAAACTCAATCTGCTCTATGCCGGACAGACAGTCAGCGCGGAGATGGTGATGGACAGTGTCTCCGACAGCTCCCGTTACGACATCTATGGCCTGACAGAAGCGGCCATCCAGCAGCAGATACCCCGTTGCAATAAGATTATTGAGGTCCTCAGACAGGAGGGTACCGAAGCCTCCGTCGCACTGTGGGCTATCACCCGGGAGATCCGCTCGCTGATCGCTATCCAGAACGGCCTGCAAAAAGGCACTCCGTTAGACACCATCTGTCAGCGAGAACGAATCTGGGGCAACCGGAAAAATCAGATGCGCAATGCGGCTAACCGATTTACTGCCGACAGTCTCAACAGAATGCTCAGCCGCTGCGCAGAGGCCGATGCACAGATCAAAGGCGCCCTGGGCGATCCCTGGCTGACACTGACAGGAATAACCCTCCAGCTTGCCGGAGTCGAACTGAACTTAGACCGCTAAGAGCAGAACAACCTTTCGGGGCGGGTAGGAGCGGCATCTTGCCGCGATTTTATACCTTCCACTGAATTATCAAGATAAGATTTAGCTGCCCCCGGATTACTGAAAAAACCAACCCGGTAACAAGCCTCAAAAAAGAGAGCACAGGCTCTCTTCTTTTGCTTTTTCGAGCAAGGAAAACGAAGCTTTCCGTTCTGCCGCGAAGCGGCGTTCTAGCAACTTAAACAAGATCATGTGTCACTTCGGTTTGCAGCGCAATATTGTCATCCAGCGGACAGCGATGGCAAACCTCTTCAAAGAACTTCTGCTTCTCTTCTTCGCTCAGGTCAGCGTCGATTTTTGCTCTGACAGTGATGGTCTGAAAACCGACCCGGTCATCCGTGGGTTTACCCAGCAGTCCGGCTGGATTCATGGTGCCATCAACATCGATATCGATAGAGCGCATCTCTATTTTTTGCTGAGTTGCAGCGATACGCGCGATGCTGGCGATACAGCCGCCCAGCGAGAAGAGAAAGAACTCCAGCGGGGTTGGGCCCTCATCAGTACCGCCAGCCTGTTTTGGCTGATCGATGGTGACTTTGTGACCACGAATATCGGCATGTACCTGACAGCCCTCATTCATTGAGGTAGAAACAGAGATAACTTTGTTGGCAGACATAACACTCACCTTAAACTAACGCTATATAAGAAAACTCTAATATAGATATTATGCACAACCGGAGGCGTAAGATAAAGACTAAAACAGTCGGTAAAGGAAGTTTAATGTCGGAGAGTGTCAGGAACTTCGGAGCTTGCGTACAGGCAAAAAATACTCCGACACAAACACCAGCAGCGCGGTAAAAGCGATCACTTTCGCAAACAGCTGCGCCTGTGGATAACCACCCGTATGTCCGGACATAATCATCAAATCGGCTACCAGCAGCAGAAACAGAATAAACAGATGCATCGGCCAGCGGAAACCTATCGGGGACAGACGTGCAGTTTTTACTGCGGCGACGGTGATCAGCATACCCAGCGCACCGCCAACCAGAACATCGACTGGCCAGTGTGCCGCCACCATCACCCGGCTCAGGCCAATCAGACCACCTAACAGCAGCAGCCCACGACGCAGCTGCCGATCATTGAAGAAATAATAAGCTACCGAGACAAAAGCAAAAGCGGTGAAGGAGTGACCCGAGGGAAAGCTGCCGTTTCTGAGCGCATTACCCACCAGGTTATAATCACCGGCGAATAGTGCCACAGGCGGGCGGTCAGCTGCGAACAGTGTTTTCAGACCATGGGTGGCCAGCGTGCCATAGATTGCTGCAATAAAAAGCACCCAGAGCAGTTCAGGCTTACGCCGTGCAACTAACAGTGCCAGCGTCAGAACAAACGTGGTATCCCCCATAAATGTAACTATCTGCCAGAACGTTGCAGGCAATCGCGGGGTGAACTGATTCAACAGATGAAACGCACCATGATATCCGGCAATTAGCCAGAGTAACAACGCCCCACCCAGTAAAACCAGGGCCAGCTGCGTTAACCGCTTCAGCGCCTGGGGGTCATACTGATCATTAAAAAGCTGCTGCGAATGGTTCAGTCGGGCAGGCAGATCCGCAACGATAAAACAGGCTTTAATTTGTGACAACAGGTTCTGCATCACGCCACTCCACCAGTCTGATACCACCTTTACTGAACAGCAGGTCGAATACCGCATCAGGGTTTCGCTGCTGCAATTTAAGCAGATTATCCGCATCCGTAAAGATCACCTCGCCCGGTTCTGGCGACCGGTCCTGCGGAGTAATTGCATCCCGGTAAACGCTGAAAGTAGGCCGGTGCACCCCGTAGGCAATCACTGATTTATCGCTCAGCTGCCTGGCGATAATGGCAGCTTCCTGGACCGGCTGCTGCTGCAACCCGGCCATCACCTGGATAAAGAAGGTGAAAACAAACAGTGTCTGAATAAAGCCGATAGCCACAAACTTAGCCGGCGTCTCCAGCCTTGAACTCAACATCAGAGCCAGTGTCAGCAACAGCGCCACTACACTCGCCATAATGTAGGTCAGTCCGACAACATCCCAGACCCGCGCCAGCATCTCCTGATCATAGAGCTTGTGGGTAATGCCCGCGGCAGCTTCAAGAATCCAGGGCAGTGCCAGCATCAGCACGAAAAACAGTAAAGGAAACATCAGCCCCCAGGCACGGAACACACGCTCCCGGTAATGGGCAAACAGCATCAGCAAACCACTGATACCGTACACCACATAATGCGGCAGCTGAGTACCGGAGAAGGAAACCAGAGCAAAAACCACACCCAGCCATATCATGATATAAAGCGTAAGTGAGTCCTTACATAGTTCACGCAGATTGCGCAACAGGGTAAACAGCGCTGAGCTGAATGGCAACAATACCAGCGGCAGCGCAATCAGATAATATCCGATGTTACCGCCATGACCTTCGCGGGTATCACTGAAACGCTTCAGATTGTGATCCAGCAGGAATCCCTGAAAGAATCCGATCCCCTGATCCTGATAGACCAGCCATAACCAGGGGGTAAGAATGACTAACAACAGTGCCCAGCCCGGCAGGTAAAAGATCGCTGCCAGCCAGCGCCGCCACTCGCCCTGCACGAGATAAAAGATCCCGCTCACCAACAAGGGTACCAGCACAGCCACAGGACCTTTTGCCAACAAACCCAGCGCCATCCACAAATAGACCCGCAGCAGTATCGAACGTCCGGGATTCTGCCAGTGACGCCACATATCCAGCAACGTCAGGGTAAGAAACAGGTTAAGCCAGGCATCGGCAATAGCGGCCTTACCAATAATCCCTATCCAGAGAGTATTGGCCATGATCAGAACCGTATAGAGCGCGGTTGTCCGGTTCCACTGCTGACAGGCAAAACGATAACAGACCAGCACCCAGCAACTGGCAGCTATCGCAGAGGGTAGCCGCAGGGAAAACTCACTGAGATCGAATAAAGAGACACTGAGTGCCTGAAACCAATAGCTCAGTATAGGCTTGTCGTAACGGGGTTCACCATCCAGATAGGTGGCGGCAAAGTTACTGTTCGCCAGCATCTCCCGGGTTGCTTCCGAAAAAGCCCCCTCATCAAGATCGAAGAGAGGGAAGCCCCAGATATTCCAGAAGAATGCCACAAAGAGTGTGGCAAACAGCAAGCCGTAATGAATAAGATTACTTTGGCGCAGAGTCGGCGTCATGCGCAATAGTCTCATCCGTTACGTCAGGCTGAGGAGCATACCAGCGCCCTTCCTGATCTTCATTCAGTTTTTCCCGCAGGACATAACCACGGGTATTAGAGGTCTCAAAAAAGATCCGCGACATCATCTCGGCCAGTACGCCGGTGGTGATGAACTGCAATGAAACCACCAGCAGGAAGATACCGATCATAAACAGTGGCCGGTTTCCGATATCCTCCCCGAGGAACAGTTTAACCGCCATCAGCCAGGTCATAATCAATGAACCCAGCACACCCATGCCGAGCCCCAGGTAACCAAAAAAGTGTCCCGGACGAGCTTTGAATTTGAGGAAGAAGAACACCACCAACAGATCAAGGATAACCCGGAAAGTGCGTGACAAACCGTATTTTGACTCGCCAAACTGGCGGGCATGGTGTTCAACCACGGTCTCTCCAATCCGTGATGGCTTAGTCACAGAGGCCACCCAGACAGGAATAAAACGGTGCATCTCACCAAACAGGCGTACCTGCTTGATGACACTGGCACGATATACTTTAAGACTACAGCCATAGTCATGCAGACGCACGCTGGTGACCTTGGCAATCAGACGATTTGCCTGACGGGAGAAGAACTTACGGGTCGACTCATCTTCCCGCTGTTTACGCCAGCCCTGCAACATATCCAGGTCACGCTCTTCCATCTCAACGATCATCCGCTGAATATCAGCAGGATCGTTTTGCAGATCACCATCCATAGTGACGATAATTTCACCACGGGCCGCATCAATACCGGCCTGCATCGCTGCAGTCTGACCAAAGTTACGCTGCAGTTCGACCACCCGCAGATGATCACCCCACTGCTCCTGAGCCTCATAAAGGCGTGCAACCGTGTTATCAGGACTACCATCATCGACGCAGATAAGTTCCCACTTCCCGGCATAATCACTGAGGCACTCGTGCACCCGCTCAACCAGCGGAAATACACAATCCTCTTCTTTATACATCGGTACGACGATCGATAATGATTTCATAAATTATCCGGATTCAGGTCATTAAAAATAGTATGCGGACTCTATCACAAAGCCCTTTTGATATGAAGGTAAAGCCCTCTGACACAGACCGGGCCCGAATAGCGCCAATGCCGACTCAGCGGGCCTTTCCCGCCTATTCAGTTTCTGCCTGTAACGCCTCTTCCCGACAGAAAACTTTGTCCACCAGCCAGCCTGTTCCAAAGGCAACAAAAGACATCAGCAGCAAAAACAGGTGCAACTGTACCGCGACTTTCAGCAGTGCAGTGGTATCAATCGCATAGAACTTTCCAGCCAGCACGAAGGCCGCCTCAAAGGTCCCCGAACCGGCCACTCCGTGAATCGGTAAAATAGACGAAAGATCGGCTACCGCCACACTGGTCACCGCCTGCACCAGTGTCAGCTGAGACAGCTGCATTACCACGCCAAGAAACGCCAGCAACTTAGTCAGCCAGACCGCATAAGTGGTAAGGACAATTGCAGCATAATGTCCTCCACGGGTCGGCAAAACAGCGAACGTCTGCGCCAGCCTGACCAGCTTCGGATTGCTGAAACGTCCCAGCAACCAAACCACTACACGCTTACCCCGGTCAAACAGCAGTAAACCTGTGACCGTAACCAATGCCAGGCCGATAGCGGCAACAGGGTTAAACTGCCACACGGCCAGAACACCAGCAACGGACAACAGCGCCATCAGATCCAACAGACGATAGAGCAACAGGTGAGAGGAAGAGCTCATCAGTCCAATACCAAAATAGCGCTTGATCAATACCGGAAAAGCCACCTCACCAGTGCGCATCGGAAGCAGGTTATTGAGCAAGTTATGATTGGTACTGAGATAAAACATCTTCGGATAACGGGCAGCAGGCAGCTCAAAACTGATTTTGATGCGCAACGCCCGTAAAGCATTACTACTGAGCGACAGGAGTGCCAGCAGTACCAGAGTCCCCGTTGAAAAACCCTGCCACGAAGTCAGCAGGCTATACCAGCCGATTTTATACTCCACCACCGCCAGGGTGATTACCAGAATCACCACCGACAGCAGTAGTTTAAGCAGTTGTGCGCGCCGCATCAGCTGATTGTTTCACCTTTAGCCTGCAGATCGGCATGATAAGATGACCGCACCAGAGGTCCACTGGCAACCTGAGAGAAGCCCAGTTCTTTTGCCACCTGTGCATACTCATCAAACTCCTCCGGGGTAACATAGCGGTCAACCGGAAGATGATCGCGGCTTGGCTGCAGATACTGACCGATAGTCAGCATATCCACATTATGAGCACGCAAATCTTTCAGCACCTCAAAGATCTCCTCTTTGGTTTCACCGACACCCACCATCAGACCCGATTTAGTCCGCACATCAGGGCAACGCTGCTTATACTTCTGCAGCAGCTCTAATGACCACTGATAATCGGCACCCGGACGAACCTTACGGTAGAGTCGCGGAACGGTTTCCATATTGTGGTTAAACACATCCGGAGGCGTCTGCTCCAGCACATCCAGCGCAATATCCATACGGCCACGGAAATCAGGCACCAGTGTTTCAACCTGGATCGACGGAACCGCCTTACGGGTCTCGGTGATGCAGCGGGCAAAGTGCTCTGCCCCGCCATCGCGCAGATCATCCCGGTCAACCGAGGTGATAACCACGTAGCGCAGCCCCATATCAGCGATTGCTTCAGCCAGCTCAGCAGGTTCATTTTCAGGCAACGGTTTTGGACGACCGTGGGCAACATCGCAGAATGGACAACGGCGGGTACAGATATCCCCCATAATCATGAAGGTCGCCGTACCATGGCTGAAACATTCGCCCAGATTCGGACAACTGGCCTCTTCACAAACTGATGCCAGTTTATGTTTACGCAGTTTGTTTTTTATCCCCTGAACTTTAGGGGAAGTGCCCAGCGACACCCGCAGCCACTCAGGCTTGCGCAGAATCTGATCCCGCTCAGTGGGGATCACCTTAACCGGGATACGGGACACTTTTTCAGCGCCACGAAGCTTTACGCCGGCTTCGGCACGTTGCGGTCGCTTATCCGCTGACCCGGCCGTTTGCACATTTTCACTATTTTCAGACATCTGTACCTTCCAACGAGTTAGCATTGGTGCGCTCGTTATACTCGAGTCTTTTCACCAGTATTTCTGTAAGTGAATCCTTAACGGATTCCCTGTCGAGAGTCTCGACCAGGTTTTTCAATCGGGTAACTGCCATACCGGCATAACCGCAGGGGTTTATCCGGTTAAAAGGTTCAAGATCCATATCCAGATTAAAGGCCAGTCCGTGAAACGAACAACCTTTTCGCACCCGCAATCCCAGCGAGCAGATTTTTGCTTCATTCACATAAACGCCGGGAGCATCGGGTTTGGCATAGGCTTCAACGCCATACTCTGCCAGCAACGCGACAATGCTGGCTTCCATCCGCGCAACCAGCTCTTTCACGCCAAACTTTTTCCGCCTCAGGTTAAGCAACAGGTAGACCACCAGCTGGCCCGGTCCGTGATAGGTCACCTGACCACCACGATCAACCTGAACGACGGGAATATCACCGGTACTCAGCAGGTGTTCCGCATCGCCTGCATGCCCCTGAGTAAATACCGGGTGATGTTCCAGAATCCAGATTTCATCAACCCTATCGGGGTCCCGCGACGCCGTAAATTCCTGCATCGCCTGCCAGGTGGGAAGATATTCCACCAGCCCCAGATCCCGGACTATTATCTGTTGCGACAACTGTGACTGCTCAGCCAGAGCCATCACATCACCATCTGTACACGGCCGGTGCTGAGAAGATCTTCATGCAAAGCCTTCAGCTGATCGTGACCGGTTGCCGTGATTTTCATACGGATAGAGGTGAAAGTCCCTTTACTGCTGCCCTGGATCTCGATTTTAGTGATATCCAGATCAGGTACATGTATACGCACTACGTCAATCACGACGTCCTGAAAGTCCGGCCCATCACGGCCTATCACCTTTATCGGATAATCCGGACAGGGGAACTCGATCTTCGGTGCTTCTTGCTCGGTTTGCTGCGACATAACTATCTCTCGATCACTCAGCCGTTCATCAGGTTATTTTGATAACGGGTAAACAGTTCAAACATTCTGGCCCATAAAGGCCCTTTGTTACCGTCAGCCACTGGCTGACCATCAATTTCCAGTACTGGTACCACCGCACGGGTAGAGCTGCTGATCCAGACCTCATCGGCAGACATCAGGCGATCATAATCGATATCCACCTCCTGAGTAGGGATACCGTTTTCAGCCGCCAGCTCCAGTATCAGTGCCCGGGTCGTACCTCCGAGAATATCTGAGCCGCGCTTGGGAGTGTAGATCACCCCTTTATCCACCAGCATCAGATTACAGGAAGCACCTTCGGTCAGCAGGCCATCACGGATCATCAGAGCTTCTTCAACACCCGCCTGCCTTGCCTGCTGCATGACCAATATGTTGGGTAACAGGCCGGTACTTTTAATATCACAACGTCCCCAGCGCAGATCAGCAGTCACTATCGCCCGCACCCCGGCAACAGCCCCGGGCCCGGCACTGTATATATCCTTGATCGGACTACAACAGGCAAACACTGTCGGTGTCATATCTTCATCGTAGATATGGCTCCGGTTGCCAGAGCATCCCCGGCTGATCTGCAGGTAGACAGACAGATTACCACCGCCGTTAAGTTCAACCAGGCGGGTCAAAATAGTTTTCCAGTCGAATCCGGCAGTAATCTGAATTGCGCGCAGACTGTACTCCAGCCTCTGCAAATGCTCATCCAGCCTGAACCCCTGGCCCCGATAAAACGGAATTACTTCATAGACACTGTCGCCAAACAGAAAACCCCGGTCAAATACCGATACAGTGGCCTGCTCTTGCGCGATGAATTCGCCGTTCAGATATACTGTTTTCATCTTTGTCTAACGACAGATGCCCGGACTCAGCTTGATCCTGAGTCCGGGCATCCAGTCCACAGCCCCTCGGGGTCAGTTAATAAGATTATAAAAGAATAGCGCAATAGCATCCCAGATACGCTGAAAAAAGCCTGCTTCAGCGATGCTTTCCAGCGCGATGACCGGCGCCTCCGCCACGACTTTATCTTCAAGCATCACTTTCAGAGAACCAAAACTCTGACCTTTCTCGATCGGTGCTTTAATTACTTTATCCAGATCCAGAACCGCCTGCAGCTGCTCGCCTTCTCCTCGGGGAATGGTGATCGCCATCGCATTTTCCAGACCGACTTTAAGCTGTGTCTGCTGACCAGCCCACACTTTAGCTGTTTCCAGAACCTGACCGGCATCATACAGTTTATGGGTACGGAAATAACGGAACGCATACGCCAGCAGTTTCTGACTCTCCTGAGCCCGGGCCTCTTCACTGCTGGTACCCATCACTACGGTAATCAGACGCATACCGTCACGCTTCGCAGAAGCCACCAGACAGTAACCTGCGGCATCGGTATGCCCGGTTTTCAGGCCATCAACAGAATCATCCCGCCACAACAGCTTATTGCGGTTAGGCTGACGAATCTTGTTGTAAGTAAAATACTTTTCGGAATAAACACCATACTGTTCCGGGTATTTCTGAATAATAGCCTGAGCCAGTAGCGCAAGATCGAACGCTGAGGAATAATGGTCTTCAGATGGCAGACCGGTGGCGTTCATAAAATGGGTATCTTTCATTCCCAGCAGCGCAGCGTGCTGATTCATCATATCCGCAAAAGCCGCTTCGCTGCCGGCGATATACTCAGCAACAGCAACACTGGCATCATTGCCCGACTGAATGATGATTCCCTTTAGCAGATCACTCAGGAGAACCTGCGTGCCCTCCTTAATGAACATCCGCGATCCCGGAGCGCGCCAGGCCTTAACGGAGACTGGCACCAGATCGTTCTTACTGACATTCCCTTTCGTCAGCTCAGCTTCAAGGATATAACTGGTCATCATTTTGGTCAGGCTGGCCGGCGGAAAACGCTCCCCCTCCCGACTGGCCATGATAACTTTACCGGTATCGGCATCCATAACAATATAAGCCCGGGCTGCCACCTGAGGTGGTGCCGGGGTAATCTTCGCTGCCTGCACTGGCAATGAAGCGATACAGATGGACAAAAGAAACAGGCGAAACATCATAGAGCGAAAAGCAAATTTTCTAATCATAGTGTTTTATAAATACTTTATATTACGGTTACAGAGGGTCCAGATACAGCTGAGACCTGAAAACAGCCTAAAGGTTCGCCGATAACAGCGTTTTCCTTCAGCAAATCCAATTAACGCCGTCTAGTCTACCAAATGTGGACGCAGATAGCCTGCGGCTTCGATTCTTGAAATAAGCTCAGCCAGATTGGCATTCAGCTGAACCGGTCCGACCTGCACCCGATATAACGTCCGGTCAGACAGGTTAAGCGGCACTATTCTGACCTGATATCCAGGCAACATCTGCTGCAGTTGCTGTTTGGCCTCGGTGGCTGTAGCTTCCAGACCAAATGCTCCCACCTGCAGGTAGCGATTACCGATTGTAGCGGTACTGGTGACCGGTGGCGCCGTTGCTGCAGCTCCCGCAGACACTATCGCAGCTGACGAAGTACTCCAGCTGCCAGCATCGATCGCTTCAACCTCAACACGCGCCGTTCCGCCACCCAGCATATCCAGCTTAGAAGCCGCCGCATAAGACAGATCGATGATCCGGCCACCGTGAAATGGCCCCCGGTCATTCACCCGCACAATCACCCGCTGGCCATTGCTGAGATTAGTCACCTGAACATAGCTGGGCAGAGGCAGCGACTTATGAGCGGCACTCATGCCATACATATTGTAGGTTTCACCATTGGAGGTTTTATGCCCATGAAATTTTTTGCCATACCACGAGGCAACGCCGCGCTCTTTATAGCCACTGCCGGAAGGCATCACATAGTAGGTTTTACCCAGCACGGTATAGGGGCTTTTGTTTCCCCCTCTGCTTTTAGGCTCAACCCGGGGTACAGCATCCGGTACATGAGATACATCGACCCGGCCTGACGGTCCGTAATCCTGCTCGACAGCATAGCGCCCACTCGGAGCAGAAGAACAGCCTCCCAGTACCGCTATCAGCGATAGCGCTATCAGCCCGAAGACGATTCTCTTCATCGATTAACCTGCAACGCCGGTAGTTTTCTCAGCCAGCGCCTGCTGGCGTTTTTCTGCGACCGCCTGACTCAGCTCATAAACCGCCATAGCGTACAACCGGCTATGATTATAGCGAGTGATCACATAGAAGTTGTGGAGCCCGAACCAGTGCTGAAACGCCCCATCAGTTTCCATACGCATCAGCGTCGCCTTACTCTCAGCATCCAGACCTTTATGAGTACGGATACCCCGTTCTGACCACTGAGCAAGCGTCAGCTCCGGCTTCAGGTCACCATTGATCCAGGCTTCCTCCGCCAGTTGTTCGATCACCACATTACTACGCACCGGCTCGCCGGTCTTCCAGCCATGAGCCCGGAAATAGTTGGCAACACTGCCGATCGCATCAACAGGATTAGTCCAGATATCTTTTCTGCCGTCACCGTCGAAATCGACTGCAAAGCTCCTGAAGCTACTGGGAATAAACTGTCCGAAGCCCATTGCACCGGCATAAGAACCTTTTAAACTTAAGGGATCAACCCGTTCCTCTCGCAACAGGTAGAAATACTCTTTTAGCTGGCCCTGAAAGAATTTCCCCCGGGGAGGATAGTCAAACCCAAGAGTGGACAACGAATCAACCACCCGGTAACTCCCCATATTCCGGCCATAGCGGGTTTCAACACCAATAATGGCTACAATAATCTGCGCTGGCACACCGTAAGTTTCTTCAGCCCGCTGCAATGTATCACTATACTCATTCCAGAACTCAACACCCTGATTTATCCGGGTATCCCGCAAAAAGATATTACGATATTCACCCCAGTTAAGGCGTTTTTCTGCCGGCCGGGAGATCGCTTTAAGAATACTTTCCTGACGCTCAGCAGCCCCCAGAACCGTTCTGACTTCACCTTCATCGAAGCCCTCTTTCGCCATATCGGCGATAAACTGCTGGGCCGCGGGGTGATCGCCATACCCATTAGCAGCAACCTGCGCACCCCATAACAAACCGGTACAGAGTACAGCTCCGGTCAGCATTGCTGGAAATCTTATTCTAAACATATAACCCTACCTTTAATTTGCCATCACAGCCTGGCATTCCCTTAATACCTGAACCACTTACACATTACTCTCAGCTGAATCCCGACTTTATCACAGTGACACCAGAACAAAACCGCTGAGTTATTATGTTTATTTAACCTGAACCCTTAATGACTGATCATCTGCCGGTGCGCCTGTACTGACATCAGTAAACCAAACCCCGCCATCAGGGTCACAATCGAGGTTCCCCCATAGCTGACCAGCGGCAACGGCACACCGACCACAGGCAAGAGACCACTCACCATTCCGATATTAACGAATACATAAACGAAAAAGGTCAGCGTCACACTCCCGGCCACCAGACGACCAAAACTGTCCTGTGCCTTAGCCGCAATCACCAGCCCCCGGGCGATAATCAGCAGGTAGATAACCAGCAGTAACAATATACCGATCATTCCCAGTTCCTCCCCCATCACCGCAATGATGAAGTCGGTATGACTTTCCGGCAGAAAATCCAGCTGCGACTGAGTCCCCAGCATCCAGCCTTTACCCTCAATACCACCGGAACCGATCGCAGCCTTCGACTGAATAATGTTCCAGCCAGATCCCAGGGGATCACTCTCCGGATCAAGAAAAGTCAGCACCCGCTGCTTCTGATAGTCTTTCATCACCATCCACAGCCCCGGCAAGCCCGCCGCTGCAACGGCCAGGGCACCAAATATATAGCGCCAGTAGATACCGGAAAGCAGCAATACAAATACGCCGGAGGCGGCAATCAGCAGCGAGGTACCAAGATCCGGTTGTTTCATAATGAACACCACCGGCACGAAGATCAGCACCAGAGAGATAACAATATGACGAAAGCGCGGAGGTAGTGGCCGGTTGGCCAGATAACAGGCAACCATCAGCGGCAATACCAGTTTGACAATCTCAGAGGGCTGAAAACGAAACCCGGGTAACGCAATCCATCGCTGCGCCCCTTTAGCGCCAACCCCTACCAACAGCACTGCCAGCAGCAACCCCAGGCAGATGACATACATCGCCGGAGCCCAGCGGGCAAACAGCTGCGGCCTCAACTGCGCGAGCACAGCCATAACGACAAGTCCGGCCCCCATACGAACCGCCTGACGCACCACATACCCCATATCTCCGCCGGAGGCACTGTACAGCACTAACAATCCATAACCACACAAAACCAGAATAAACAGCAGCAGCCAGGCATCTAACCGGGTATGGGACCAAAGCCCCCTGCGCCGCGCCAGATGCGGCTGAGCATCGGGCATTGTGCGCTGAAAATCAGCCATCGGTTACTACTCCTGCCAGCGCGTCCGCCTCAGCATCCTGACGCTTAAGCGCCATAAATGCGTCAATCACATCCCGGGCTATCGGAGCGGCGGTACTTGAACCACCGCCACCATTTTCGACAATGACCGACACCGCAATTTCAGGGTTATCTGCCGGCGCAAAGGCGATAAACAGCGCATGGTCACGGTGACGCTCCTCCATACTTTCAGCGTCATAGACCTCGTCCTGCTTAATCCCGACCACCTGAGCAGTACCGGTTTTACCAGCAATCTGAAAGTCCAGTCCATAGCCTATTTTACGCGCCGTACCCCCAGGGCCGTGAACCACGGCGATCATGGCATCGATAATCCGCTTCCAGTACTGATTATTTTTCAGTTTAACATCCGGCAGCACCGCTTTAGTCCCTTCCAGACCACTGATATCAATCACACTGCCTTCCATCGTATGTTCAGCTTTGCTCCTGGAATGCTGCATCACCCCTTTCAGCATTCTTGGCTGCTTCCATTCGCCGCGATTAGCCATCACCCCGGCGGCGGTTGCCAGCTGCAATGGCGTTGCCAGCATCCAGCCCTGCCCGATACTCAGGTTAAGGGAATCTCCGGCAAACCAGGAACCCCGGCCGGTTTTTTTCTTCCACGCTTTAGAGGGCAGAATACCGGGCAATGCCTCTGGCAGATCAAGACTGGTAACCTGACCAAAGCCAAATCGCCCCAGATAATCGGAGATAATGTCCACACCCGCACGGTTGGCAACATCGTAGAACCAGACATCACAGGATTGATATATCGCCATATCCAGCCCCACCATTCCATGACCGCCATGTTTCCAGTCCCGATAGCGGCGCCCACCATTAGTCAGAGTGTAGTAACCCGGATCGAAGATTGTATGAGAGGGACTGACCACTCCGCTATCAATTACCCCCATCGCCACCATCGGTTTGATCGTTGACCCCGGCGGATATTGTCCCCGCAGCGCCCGGTTAAAGAGTGGCAGATCCGGCGATTCACGCAGGTCTTTATAGTCCGTGGTACTGATACCGGTGACAAACAGGTTAGGGTCGTAGCCCGGATTACTCACCAGCGCAAGGATTCCGCCGGTTTTCGGATCAATTGCCACAATCGCAGCACGACGCCCCTCCACCAGTTTTTCAGCGGCCTGCTGTAAACGAATATCCAGATAGAGGACTATATCTTTACCCGGCACCGGATCGGTTTGCTCAAGCACCCGCATCACCCGCCCCCGGGCATTGGTTTCAACCTTGTGATAGCCTACCTCACCGTGCAGCAGGGGTTCATAAAACCGCTCGACCCCTAGTTTACCGACATAGTGTGTCGCACTGTAATTTTTAGGATCGACCCGCTTCAGTTCTTTCTCGTTAATGCGGCCAACATAGCCCAGCGCATGCACCAGACTCGCCCCGAACGGATAATAGCGGATCAGATCCGCCTCAACCTGAACCCCGGGCAAACGCTGATAGTTAACAGCGATGCGGGCGATTTCATCATCGGTCAGACGAAAACGCAGAGGCACCGTTTCATAAGGTCTGCGACGCTGTTTCAGACGTTTATGGAAGGACTCGAGTTCTCTGTCAGAAACCGGGATAAGCTTTTGCAATTCAGCCAGTGTGACTTCAAGGTCACCCACTTTCTCTTTCAACAAAGTAACACTGTAACTGGGACGATTATCCGCTAACAGGGTTCCGTTGCGGTCATAAATCAGTCCTCGCGTGGGAGCGACCGGCTGCAGCTGGATACGGTTGTCATCGGACACAGAAACCAGTTGTTCATGCTGAATAACCTGCAGGTAGTAGAGCCGGCCAACCAGAACGCCCATCAGCAACACTACGATCACAAAAGCGATCAGTGCGCGTGACAGAAATACCCGCCCCTCTTTTGTATGATCCTTCAGGCTATCAAACGCTGACATCTAAGCAATTCTTCACAGATATGTGTAACAGATTATTTATGATAGGGATGGCCCTGCATAATACTCCAGGCCCGATACAACTGTTCAGCAAGCAGAATACGCACCAGCGGATGCGGCAGGGTAAGTCCCGAAAGTGACCACTTCTGATCAGCGATCGCTACACACTCCGGCGCCAGTCCATCGGGACCACCCACTAGCAAACAGAGGTTCTGACCGGACATCTGCCACTGTTCAGCCTGTTCAGCCAGCTGTTCAGTACTCCAGTTTTTACCTCCTACCTCGAGTGCAATCACCCGGTCGCCTTTAGGGATCGCCGCCAGCATCTGCTCACCCTCCTGGCGTTTTGCCCGGGCCAGATCCGCGCCTTTTCCCCGATGACCAAGCGCTATCTCGATAAGCTCCAGAGAGAACTCGTTCGGCAGTCGCTTAAGATACTCATTAAACCCTTCGGTTACCCAACCAGGCATTTTGGTACCTACGGCGATAAGGCGTATTTTCATAATAAAAACCAGATTCCTTTGTTCGCTGATCTTTCTGAAAGAAGATCCGCCCGGTGGGCAGTAATCACTCAGTAGCAGAAGCGATTATTGTGCCGCACCCTGCCCGACTTCGTCATCAAAGCCCCAGAGTTTCTCAAGATCGTAGAAGCTTCGGGCATCCGGCATCATCACATGCACAACCAGATCACCCAGATCCACCAGCACCCATTCGCCGGTATCCAACCCTTCGATCCCCAATGGCATCAAGCCCTTATGCTTCATCTCTTCCTGCACATGCTGTCCTATGGACATCACATGTCGCTTAGAGGTTCCGCTGGCAATCACCATCCGGTCAGTCACTGTTGATTTATTGGTCACATCAATCTCGACAATATCCCGTGCTTTCATATCATCAAGTGCTTCACGTACAGCGATGATCATCTGATCCATTTCCATTAGTAATTATTTACCTTCGTTAAGTTGCTCAAAATTATAGAGCCTGTTTTGTTTTATATAATCCCACACTGCATCCGGAAGCAGATAACGGGGGGAGCGCCCATCCCTGATCAGCTCTCTGATCTGGGTGGCAGAGATTCCCAGCGGCGTCAGTTCCCGAAAAATCACATGACCCGCAGGTTTTTGCAGCACTATATCTAGATCATCAGTCTCATGCTCATCACTGATGCGCTGCATCTGCTCACAGGGTTCATAGATCCACCCCGGCCGTTTAACGACCACAATATGACACAGCGTCAGGAGCTCCAGCCAGCGATCCCACTGGGGCAGCGACAGATAGGCATCCATTCCCAGTATCATACAAATCGGTATCTGCAGCCCCAGTTCGCGCCGGAAAGATTCCAGTGTCAGTACAGTATAGGAATCATCAGCAGAGATAACCTCCCGTTCATCAGCAACCAGCGCCTGTTCATCGGCAACGGCCAGACGCACCATATCCAGACGCTGCTGACCGCTACGTTCAGGCGATTTCCGATGAACCGGGGTCTTGGAGGGCATCAGCGTTACCTGTTTTACACCCAGCCACTGTTGAATTTCCAGCGCAGTGCGCAGATGGCCATTATGGATGGGGTCAAACGTCCCACCCATAAAGACTTTGACGGATTCGCTCATCAGGCGTTACTGACGAATATGGCCATCACCCAGCACCACATACTTTTGCGAGGTCAGACCTTCAAGACCAACCGGCCCGCGGGCATGAATCTTATCCGTTGAAATACCAATCTCGGCCCCAAGCCCATACTCGAAACCATCGGCAAAACGGGTCGACGCGTTGACCATCACTGAGCTGGAATCCACTTCACGCAAAAAACTGCGCGACCGGGTGTAGTTCTCAGTGATAATGGAATCGGTATGATGAGAGCCATAGTGGTTAATGTGTTCAATCGCCTCAGCCATATCACTGACCAGTCTGATCGACAGAATCGGTGCCAGATATTCGGTTTCCCAATCCACTTCTGTGGCTGCAACGATATCTGGCAGTACTTTACGGGTGTTTTCACAACCACGCAGCTCAACCCCAATCGCCCGATAGCGCTCCGCCAACTCAGGCAAAATATCTGCCGCACGAGCCTCATGGACAAGCAACGTCTCCATGGTATTGCAGGTACCATAGCGGTGAGTTTTAGCGTTTATAGCCACATTAATGGCCTTGGTTTTGTCTGCATCTTCATCGATGTATACATGACATATACCATCCAGATGTTTGATCACCGCCACTTTGGCGTCACGACTCACCCGTTCGATCAGGCTTTTTCCACCCCGCGGCACAATCACATCAACATATTCAGGCATAGTGATCAGCTCACCCACGGCGTCCCGGTCAGTGGTTCTGACTACCTGAACCGTATGCTCGGGCAATCCGACTGCCTTCAGACCTGTCTGGATGCACTCAGCGACCGCCGCATTACTGTGGATCGCTTCAGAGCCGCCCCGCAGAATCGTCGCATTGCCGGACTTCAGACAGAGACTGGCGGCTTCTACCGTTACATTGGGACGGGATTCATAAATAATACCGACCACTCCAAGTGGCACACGCATTTTACCCACCTGTATACCGCTGGGCAGATAATTCATATCAGTGATCGCACCGATCGGATCAGGCAGAGCAGCAACCTGACGCAAGCCTTCGATCATGGTGTCGATCTGAGACTGTTTCAGTTCCAGGCGATCCAGCATCGCATCATCAAGACCGTTAGCACGCCCCTGCGCCAGATCCTGAGCATTCGCGGCAACCAGGGCTTCGCGGGATGCATCAATTGCATCCGCCATCGCCAGTAACGCGCGGTTCTTAATTCCGGTATCAGCTTTCGCAATTTTGCGGGACGCGATGCGTGCCTGCTGACCCAGCTCTGCCATGTACTGTTTAACGTTCATAACCTTCCTACTCCGTCGAGACCGGACATTATAACCCGCTCGACAGCGGGGGTCATCGACAGAGAAAGCAAAACAGCAAAAAAGCCGTTTTTGCGAGGTAACTTAGCTGCTATCATCTGCAGGCTTTAGCGCCCCGGAATATTTAGCCGTCGGAATATGGAAAAACCGCATTTTTTCACAGCCATAATCAATCAGCGCACCCGGCTGATGACTGCGCTTGCCTGCATTTTATTCACAGGCCTGCTGCTATCCGGAATTTACCTCTCCGTTGTTGCCGGAAAAATGGCTCAGCTTCAGACCCGTCAACAGGGCGAGTTACTCGGCCAACAAACCGTCACCATGATAAAGCCCGCGCTTCTGGCAGGCGATTCGGTCAGCCTGAACTATGTTCTCAATCAATTGGTAAAACAGCCGCATATAGACGCCATCATCCTGACCGACCCCAAGGACCGGTTACTCGCCCGGGCCGGCGATATCAGTCAGGACAACCTGATTCAGCAGGACGTTCTGATCCGACAGCAAAATGAGACTCTGGCGATTCTTCAGTTTTATCTGAATCCACACGCAAACAAAGCCAACCTCAATACATTGCTGGTGCAGGCTGCGATTCTGGCACTGATAACCATCATTACCACACTGACCGGCTGCTGGCTCAGCCTGAACCGCAATAGCCATACAACAGCGCAAGATACCCACGAAACAGACCCGGGAAGCATTAACACTTTCTCCACCTCATCAATAGAGACTGACAATACCTCAGCAGTGACTCATCCACACAACCCGGAGTCCCACCCAGAAGAACTGGTGGAACTGCTCAGACCCGATGAAAATGCCCCACATATGCCAGGCTTCGCCCCCTTCTGCGAACATAAAGAGAGAACTGCCGCCAAAGCAGAACCAGGCGAAGCGCTTACTGATGAGGTCAGCGTCGAAGAGATCAGCCTGGAACCACAACTGCGCAACAAAACGCCTAACCCCCTGTTTGAAAACAGCCAGCATGAGATTCAGCTTGATCTGTACTCATTTGAGCAGGAACTGGAACTGATCGTTGCCGCGGAAGCTGCCGGTTACCTCCTCTATCTCGACCTGTCATCCGGCCACTCAGACAACCTTCACAGCAACGAACTCCGGGAACTGCAGGAATATTATTACCGGATGCTGGACATGGTTATCGCCATCTATCAGGGGGAGTCCACCAGGATTGATAACGGCGATCTGCAACTGGCGTTTCTCAAACCCCATAAGGACGACTCCCATGGCGTCAATGCGATCTGTGCAGCCCAGTTATTTAACCGCCTTTATAAACTGTTTAATCAGCAGCGGATTCGCAGCTTTAAACCGGTCCTGAATCTGCACATGGCACTGGTGCGCGGCCACTACAAGAAGCTGCCGCGAATGCAGGAAGAGGCCCGCTATCTGACCCACAGCACTGACAGCAACGAACTGATCACCCATACCGCTCTCAGCGAAGCGCCGGACCTCAAAGTCAGCCTGCTGGCCGGTGCCGATATTGTGCGCGCCGAAGAGGACAAAGTCCTGATCAGATCAGTCAACGACAACTATCAAAAGCTACTGGACAAGCAGGCCCGCCACCTGCTCAGCAAACTATTCCCATGATCATCTGCACCACGACAGCCATACAGATCGGTTATAAATAGCGGCAACCTGTATCTGTAAAACAGGACGGTGCTCACCTATGCTCAGCTCACGGATTATATTTAAGGTGAAACTATGTTAACTGATCTGCCAATTCTGTTTATTGCCGGATTTCTCGGCGGAGTGCTGAACTCTATCGCAGGAGGCGGCAGTTTCATCACTTTTCCGGCACTACTGCTGGCAGGCGTCCCGCCCATAAGCGCCAACGCCACCAACACATTCGCCTCATGCTCAGGCTATATCAGCGGTACCTGGGCATTCAGAAAAGAGCTGCGGGAGATACAGAGCCAACTACCACGTTTTATCCTGATCAGCCTTATCGGCGGCATCAGCGGCGCCTGGCTACTACTTCAGACCCCGGAGTCCGACTTTGAAAAAGCAGTGCCCTGGCTTCTGCTTTTTGCCACACTGCTCTTTATCTTCGGCGGACACCTTAACCGGTCACTAAGGCAACTGAGCAGCAAACATCGCCACGCGTCCTCAGCTGGTGCCGGACTGCTATCAATATTACTGCTTGGCGTCTGTATTTATGGGGGATTCTTTAACGCAGGACTGGGCATTATATCACTCAGTTATCTCGCGCTGGCCGGATTTACCGATATCAACCGGATGAACGGCCTCAAACTACTGATCTCAACCTTCGTATCACTGATTGCGATAGCGATATTCATCTATGATGACGTGATCGCCTGGTATGAAGGCTCAATGGTACTGACAGGAACGGTTGTCGGGGGCTATGTCGCAGCACACCTGTCCCGCACACTGCCACAACAACTGATTCGCAACTTCGTTATCATTGCCAGCATCGGTATAACCCTGTATTTTTTCTATGATGTATACCTTTAATCACCGGCTCTCATAGAAACCATCACGCATTCAACCCGCAACCACAGGCTTACATAATGGATATAATGACACTGCTACTATTTATCCCCGCCTGTTTTGCACTAAATATGTCTCCCGGTCCTAACAATCTTCTGGCAATGAGCAATGCCAAACGCTACGGATTTCAATCCGCCTGCGCTGCAGGTGCAGGTCGCCTGATCGCATTTACGGGGATGATATTTCTCGCCGCCACCGGGCTTGCGGTAATCCTGCACACCTCCGAAGCTGTTTTTATGACAGTAAAGGTCGCTGGTGCCGGTTATCTGTTCTGGCTGGCATTCAGGCTATGGACCGCCGATACATCCAAAGCGGATCTGACACCGCAACAGGATGACAAAACACGCTTTCAGCTAATGCGGGAAGAGTTTATCCTCGCCGCAGGCAACCCTAAAGCAATCCTGATATTCACCGCTTTTCTACCGCAATTCGTTAATCCAGACGGAGATACGACACTACAGTTCTCTCAACTGGGGATCGCCTTCCTGCTGCTGGAATGGATCGCCATTGCAATCTCCGCCCTGTTTGGCCTCTATCTGCGCCAGTGGTTTGCAAACCCACAGAAAAGAAAGATATTTAATCGCAGTTGCGCCACCCTACTCACATGTGCAGGAATAGGCCTGCTGTTAACTCGTCGCAGTTAAGGCCTTCATTATTAATGCTTCTACTGCCTAAGAAAACAGCCTACTGCATATTCACATAGCCCTCTTTAATAGTACCCAAAACGAGGGCACGCACGAGATATCGATTCCCTTTTTACACGCCCTTATATAGATTAGATCTGCAGATGATCATTCAAACTCAATGAATCTCTAACCTCAGTGAAGTCCGATTAATCCAAAAACCTCCTGATACCGTAGAATCGACGTTTTACCGCTTCAAAGACGGGGATAGCTGGAAGCCTTAATCCTTCAAAAACAGAAAGGATCGCTTTACAAGAAATTTGTGTATAAATGTGGGGTAATACATGAATCAGCTATTACGCACCATCAGCGTCCGCGCCAAAGTCTTATTGCTTGTCATCATATCTTTCATCAGTCTGGTCGGAATTATTTCATTCTCCCTCCTCCAACTGGAAGGGGACCTGCTCAAAGAAAGAAAATCTGAAATCAGACGACTGACACAGGTCGCTTATTCACTGATCGAACATGAGCAGCAACTGGTTCAGTCAGGCCAGAAAACTGCAGAAAAGGGGAAACAGGACGCACTGGATCTTATTCGCACACTCCGATACGGCAAAGACAACTATTTTTATGTCGTCGACACCAACCACAATATGCTGTTATACCCAGCCAATCCGAAAATTGAAGGCACGAATGTCGCCAACATGACCGATGCTAAGGGTCAGAAAATCTCACAAATACTCCTGCGCGAAGTAAAAGCCAGCAGTGAGGGCGGCTTCATGAAGAACGAGATGATCAAGCCAGGCTCGAAGAAAGCAACACCTCAACTGTCCTATGGCCGCCTTAACACCGAGTGGGAATGGATCCTGGCGACCGGTGAGTATACAGACGATATTAACGAAAGATTCTGGCATGAGTTCTGGCTGGAAATGGAAATACTGGCATTCGCCCTTATCATTACCGGCATAGTATCAGCACTGGTAGCCAGAGCGATCACTGATCCCGTTAAACGATTAACCGATATCATCACAAATGCCGCGACCAACAAAGACCTGACACTTCGGGCGGATATTCAAAACCGTGATGAATTCGGACAGATGGGAGAGGCATTTAACAGCATGATGGCAAGCTTCCATGAACTGATACTGGAACTGACCGCGGCCACCTCGCAAGTTGCAAGCTCAGCCACTGAACTTTCAGCGACCACAGCACAGACCAGCAAAGGTATGACACGGCAGCAGGATGATACCGCTCAGGTTGCCTCTGCGATGACCGAGATGACCGCAACAGTTCATGAGGTCGCACAAAATACCCAGCAAGCGGCTACCGCCTCAAGCGATGCAGCCAGTGCCGCACAAACAGGCCGACAGGTTGTCGAAGCAACAATATCCGCGGTACAAACACTCTCTGAACGCTTAGCAAACTCTGCCGAACTAACCCACAGCCTCGAAGCAGAAAGCACCAACATTGCCAACATGCTGGAAGTGATCAACAACATTGCAGAACAAACCAACCTGCTGGCACTCAATGCAGCGATAGAAGCCGCCCGCGCCGGCGAACAGGGGCGAGGCTTCGCAGTTGTTGCCGATGAGGTGCGTTCCCTCTCCAGCCGGACTGCAGATTCGACCAAGCAGATTGCGGCGGTTATAGAGCGACTTCAATCCGGTACAAAAGCGGCAGTAAAAGCGATGCAAACCAGCAGCAGCGAAGCGGCCGACGTGGTTCAGCAGACACTTAAAGCGGGCGATTCTCTCAACGAAATCGCCACAGCTGTCGAGCATATCAACGCGATGACCATACAGATCGCCAGCGCCTCAGAGGAACAAAGCCTGGTATCTGAAGAGATAAACCAAAATGTAGTCAGCATTAGCGGAGTCTCTATGGATAGCGCCGAGGGTGCTGACCAGATCGCTCAAACCTGTGAAGAACTCGCCCGCCTTTCAGAACACCTGAAAGAGATCGCAAAGCGCTTCACCGTATAGCAATAGAAAACTGCGAGAGAGTAAAACAAAAAAGGAGTGCATAAGCGCTCCTTTTTTATGCCTGCGAGCTTATACCCGTGAGCACCAGCCGAAGGCTTAAATCTGATCCAGAGGCGCTCACCACTGCAGCAACCAATCCCCTACTTAAGAGAGAAGCCCTGAACACCGCCTGGTACACACTTAAACCGCGCCTTACAAACAATAAGATCTCAACAACTAACCGCGCCAGACACCAGAAAAGAGGGATCTAAAACAAAAAAAGGAGCGCATAAGCGCTCCTTTTTTTATCAGTTAAGAAGTATTACTTCTTAGCTTCCATCTGCGCCTTGATCAGGTCACCGATAGTGGTTGGACCTGCAGTCTCAACCGGAGCATCAGCAACAGCCTTGATAGCCGCTTTCTCATCTGCCTGGTCTTTAGCTTTGATAGACAGAGTGATTGAACGGTTACGACGATCCAGGTTAACAATCTTCGCTTCAACTTCTTCGCCTACTTTCAGGACAGTAGAAGCATCTTCGATGCGATCGATACTGATGTCAGATACCTTCAGGTAGCCTTCAACGCCTTCAGCCAGCTCGATGTTAGCGCCTTTAGCGTCTACAGACTTAACGATACCTTTAACGATAGTGTTCTTATCGTTTGCAGCAGCGTACTCAGAGAAAGGATCGCTTTCCAGTTGCTTGATACCCAGAGAGATACGCTCTTTCTCAGCATCGATAGACAGGATAACTGCCTCAACTTCTTCACCTTTTTTGTATTCGCGCAGCGCGGTTTCGCTGTCAGCATCCCAGGAGATGTCAGACATGTGCACCAGGCCATCCAGATCATTTTCCAGACCAACGAAGATACCAAAATCAGTGATAGTCTTGATAGTACCGGTAACTTTATCGCCCGCAGCGAACTGCTCAGCAAAAGTAGACCATGGGTTAGGGATGCACTGCTTCATACCCAGAGAGATACGACGACGCTTCTCATCAACATCAAGAACCATAACTTCAACTTCATCGTTCACCTGAACAACTTTAGAAGGATGGATGTTTTTGTTGGTCCAGGACATTTCAGACACGTGGATCAGACCTTCAACGCCATCTTCGATAGAAGCGAAGCAGCCGTAGTCAGTCAGATTGGTAACACGTGCAGGAACCTTAGTTCCAGCAGGGAAACGAGCCAGGATAGAAGCCCATGGATCTTCATTCAGCTGCTTCAGACCCAGAGACAGACGATTTGTCTCTTTATCAAACTTAATGATCTGAACAGTGATCTCATCACCCGGAGTCAGCATATCGCTAGGGTGAGAAATACGCTTCCACGCCATATCAGTGATGTGCAGCAGGCCGTCAACACCACCCAGGTCTACGAATGCACCGTAGTTGGTCAGGTTCTTAACGTAACCTTTAACCTGCTGACCCTCTTCCAGAGTAGCCAGTAGCTCATCACGCTGCGCGCTGTTAGCTTCCTGAAGCACTGCGCGACGGGAAACAACGATGTTGTCACGCTTCTGGTCCAGTTTGATCAGTTTGAATTCCAGCTCCTGACCCATCAGGTGGTCAACGTTCTTAACCGGACGGACATCAACCAGTGAACCTGGCAGGAAGCCATTAATCTTGTTAACGGTAACGGTGAAGCCACCCTTAACAGTACCGCTGATGTAACCTTTAACAGTTTCTTCAGCTTCGAATGCAGTTTCCAGAACACCCCAGGATTCAGCGCGCTTCGCTTTTTCACGGGACAGGCGTGTTTCACCGGAACCATCTTCAACGCTTTCCAGAGTAACCTTAACCATGTCACCCACTTGAACTTCAAGTTCCTGGGCATCATTAAGGAACTGGCTGCGGGCAATAACTGCCTCAGATTTCAGGCCAGCGTTTACGGTAACCCAGTCACTATCGATATCGATAACTTCACCCATAACGAGGGTACCAGGTACCATAGCAACGAGTTCAAGGGATTCTTCAAATAAGTCAGCAAAGCTTTCGGTCATGCTTTTTCCTATACTACAAACACCAGAATTATTGGGTGTTCGCAGGGGGTCATACCTGTATTGTCAGTTGATACAGGGCAGTTTAATTATCCTGAGAAGGTTGCGAATACTGACTAAAAAACAACCATACAGGAGAGTGTCAGGCGCGATATTTTACAGATATCTTCATCAAGAAGAAAGTAAATGCGCGTCGTAAGTGTGTATTTTTCAGCCAGCCCGCGCAAAAACACCCGCCAGTCGTCCGATACAGAGGGATAAACTCCCAAAAAAAAGAGTGATCAGCGATCACTCTTTTTACCATTCAATAAAGTTATTCCGATGCCGCCGGACTCTCTTCAGCGGGAGACTTAGCAATAACATCCAGAGAATCAACCCGCTGATACCCCCGCGGCAGTTTATTACCCCGACGACCCCGTTCACCCCGATAGTGTTCAAGATCGGATGGTTTCATCTTCAGATGCTGACGACCGGAGTTCACCTGAAGAGTATCTTCAGAAGACAGAGTAACCAACGCGACCAGCAACTCATCTCTGGACGCCGCTCTGGCAGACGGAATATTGATAATCTTATTACCTTTACCCCGGCCAAGCTCTGGCAGATCTTTCACCGGGAACACCAGCATCCGCCCCTCATTCGTTACCGCGACCAACAGATCGCTGTCTTTATTTTGCAGCGCCATCGGCGGCATAATTTTTGCGCCCTTAGGCAGAGTCAGAGCAGCCTTACCGGTACGGGTTTTACTGCTCATATCAGAAATTTTAGTGACAAAACCATAACCGGCATCCGATGCCAGCAGCACAGCATCACCCTCCTTACCTGCGATAGCCCCATCAATGGTGGCGCCTTTTGGCAACGTCAGCTTACCGGTAACCGGTTCACCCTGCCCCCGGGCAGAGGGCAGTGTATGCGCTTCAAGAGAGTAAGCCCGGCCCGTACTGTCCATCAGAATAATCGGCTGATTCATACGTCCCAGACACGCCAGTTTGAAACCGTCGCCGGATTTATAGCTGAGCCCCTCAGGATCAATATCATGACCTTTAGCAGAACGAATCCAGCCCTGCCTGGAGATAACCGCGGTGATCGGCTCAGCGGTCAGCAGTGCTTTTTCATCCATCACCTTTGCCTCTTCCCGGGCAACAATGGGTGAACGACGATCATCACCAAACTCTTTAGCGTCCGCTTTCAGCTCATCCCGGATCAGCTTGCGCATCAGTTTTTCTGAGCCAAGAATCTCTTCCAGATAGTTACGCTCCTGGGTAAGTTCATCGATCTCACCGCGGATCTTAATCTCTTCCAGCTTGGCTAACTGCCGCAACCTGATCTCAAGAATCGCCTCAGCCTGAATCTCAGTGATACCGAAACGCTCGATCATCACCAGCTTAGGTTTCTCTTCAGTACGGATAATCTCAATAACTTCGTCGATATTGAGGTACGCCACCATCAGACCTTCAAGAATATGCAGGCGGGCCAGCACTTTATCAAGACGGAACTGCAACCGGCGGCGTACGGTTTCAGTTCGATACGATAACCACTCGGTGAGGATCTCCTTAAGGTTTTTCACCTTAGGACGACCATCGATACCGATCATATTCATGTTGACCCGATAGGTACGTTCCAGATCGGTACTGGCAAACAGATGCGCCATCAGTTGTTCAACATCGATCCGGTTTGAACGGGGCACAATCACCAGACGGGTCGGATTTTCATGATCAGACTCATCCCGAAGGTCAGACACCATCGGGAGTTTCTTCTGCTGCATCTGCTGGGCAATCTGCTCCAGTACCTTAGCCCCTGACACCTGGTAGGGCAGCGCAGTGATAACAATATCGCCCTGCTCCCGGCTGTATACCGCCCGGGCCCGAAGACTGCCCTTACCGGTTTCATACATCTTCTGCAATTCGTGTCGCGGCGTGATCAGCTCAGCATCGGTGGGCATATCAGGCCCCGGCACTATTTCGCACAACTCTTCGATGCTCATACCCGGTTTAGACAGCAGCTGAATACAGGCCTGGGTTACCTCGCGCAGGTTATGCGGCGGGATATCGGTAGCCATGCCCACCGCAATACCGGTGGTTCCGTTCAGCAGAATATTGGGCAGCCGGGCAGGGAGGGTCAGAGGCTCATCAATCGTGCCATCAAAGTTTGGCCCCCATTCAACCGTCCCCTGAGCCACCTCTTTAAGCAGCACCTCGGCGTATTTCGCCAGCTTGGACTCGGTATAACGCATCGCTGCAAAGGATTTAGGGTCATCGGGCGACCCCCAGTTACCCTGTCCGTCGATCAGGGGATAACGGTATGAGAACGGCTGTGCCATCAGCACCATCGCTTCATAGCAGGCACTGTCTCCGTGAGGGTGAAATTTACCCAGCACGTCACCGACAGTACGGGCGGACTTCTTATACTTTGCCGTGGATTTCAATCCCAGCTCAGACATGGCATAGACGATACGGCGCTGTACCGGCTTCAGGCCATCACCGATATTCGGCAGCGCCCGGTCAAGAATGACGTACATGGAGTAATCCAGATACGCCTTCTCGGTATATTCTTTCAGTGACAGGCGTTCAATGCCTTCATCAATATGTACTGTTCCGCTCATTTTTTGTCCCGGAGCTTAAAACTCATTGTTCGCACAATCTTCAACCTGGTAATAAGGGATTAAACGTCTGCCAGATTACCTTTGCTTTCCAGCCACACTTTACGATCAGGGGAACGTTTCTTCGCCAGCAGCATATCCATCATCTCATTGGTATCATCACCCGGTTCGATGGTCAGCTGAACCAGCCTGCGGGTATCCCGAGACATGGTCGTTTCACGCAGTTGCAACGGGTTCATCTCACCCAGACCCTTGAAGCGCTGGACTCCGATTTTGGCATTTTTACGCTCAGACCTGATCCGCTCAACAATACTGTCTTTCTCATTATCATCAAGGGCATAAAAAACATCTTTCGCCACATCGATCCGGTAGAGAGGCGGCATCGCGACATAGACATGCCCGGCCGACACCAGTGGTTTGAAATGACGCACAAACAGCGCACACAGCAGTGTGGCAATGTGCAGACCGTCAGAGTCAGCATCCGCGAGGATACAGATCTTGCCGTAGCGCAGACCGTCAAAGTCGTCCGACCCGGGCTCTACACCTATCGCAATGGAGATATGATGCACCTCCTGAGAGGCAAGCACTTCATTGTGATCCACCTCCCAGGTGTTCAGAATCTTACCGCGAAGCGGCATTACCGCCTGATATTCACGGTCACGCGCCTGCTTGGCAGAACCACCCGCCGAGTCACCCTCCACCAGAAACAGCTCACCCTGCATCGCATCATTACCGGTACAATCCGCCAACTTACCCGGCAGTGCAGGCCCCGAGGTAACTTTCTTACGGATCACCTTTTTATTAGATCGCAGCCGCTTCTGAGCATTACTTATCACCAGCTCAGCCAGTTTTTCACCATCTTCTACATGGCGGTTCAGCCAGAGACTGAAAGCGTCTTTAGTAGCGCCGGAAATAAACCCGGCAATATGCCGGGATGACAGTCGCTCTTTGGTCTGCCCCGAAAACTGAGGATCCTGCATCTTCGCAGAGAGTACATAACAGCAACGCTCCCAGATATCTTCAGCTGAGATCTTAACTCCGCGGGGGAGCAGGTTACGGAACTCACAGAATTCACGCATCGCTTCCAGCAAGCCGGTACGCAGACCGTTAACATGGGTGCCGCCCTGCGCCGTCGGAATCAGGTTAACGTAGCTTTCACCGGTCAGCTCCCCCCCTTCAGGCAGCCATTGCAACGCCACATCCATGGCATCGATCTCGCCCTGAAATGAAACAGTAAAAGGCTCCTCCGGCAGGGTTTCATAGACCTGTGTGGTGCCTTTGAGATAGTCCACCAGACCATCTTCGTAATACCACTCATCCTTCTCTTTGGTCGCCCCGGTAGCATCAGTGAACGTTACCCGTAAACCGGAGCAGAGAACCGCCTTGGCCCGCAGCATATGGCGCAGCTTTGTCAGATGGTATTTCGGCGTATCAAAGTACTGGGGATCGGCTAAGAAACGCACCTCGGTGCCAGTATTACGCTGACCGCAGCTGTCAACGATCTCCAGATCGGAAACCTTCTCTCCGTCGGCATAGGTCATCCGATAGACATTACCACCCCGGCGGATGGTCACTTCCAGCAACTTCGAGAGGGCGTTTACCACCGAAACACCCACACCGTGCAAACCACCGGAGTAGTTGTAGTTTTCGTTGGAGAACTTACCTCCGGCATGCAAGCGGGTCAGAATCAGTTCAACACCACTGACCCCCTCTTCCGGATGAATATCCACCGGCATCCCCCGGCCGTTATCCCTGACGCTGATAGCGCCATCTTTGTGCAGGGTCACATCCAGCTGAGTGGCGTGGCCCGCCAGAGCCTCATCGACACTGTTATCGATCACTTCCTGAGCCAGGTGGTTGGGCCGGTCGGTCTCGGTATACATACCGGGACGGCGCCGAACCGGGTCCAGCCCGCTCAGTACCTCAATTGCATCAGAGTTATAGGTGTTACTCATCGGAAGTTTCAGTCCTTATCCGCCCGGCCGTCAGATCAGTGACAGCGGGCAACTCAACCCGGCCTTCGGCAAATGCCAGTATCGCCGGTATAACAGATTCAAATTGGTCAAAACCGTGGGAACCACCCTGCTGCACCAGCATCGGCGAGTCCCTGAATTTTTCTACAGCCTCTTTGTAGTCCAGCGTTTCATCGCCGGTCTGGGTCAGCAACAGATACCGTGAAGGGTCTTTTAAAACGTTACAGTGGATCTGCAGCAACTGCTGCAGATGATCATGGGTCAGCTCATAGCGCTCATCACTGTAGAAATTGCCCTGCTCACCCAGCATGGTTTCCAGCAGTTCAAATGGACGCACGGCAGGATTGATCAGTACCGCCCGCAGGGCATATTTTTCACACAGCCAGGTGCTGTAATACCCGCCCAGTGAGCTGCCAATCAGAGTAATGGTGCGGTCACTGTGCGCGTCTATTAACTGCTCAAGCATGCCGATTGCCCGGGCAGGCCAGTGTGACAGTGCCGGTACAATCACCTGATCAGCCTTTCCCTCAGAGGTCATATAATCAACAAAAGACCGTGCTTTATAGGAGTCCGGCGAGCTGTTGAAACCGTGAATATAGAGAAACAGTGGCTGTGACATCAATAACCTTTCAATCTGCTACTATCTTTATCTTTATCTGTATATATATACATGTTTTCGGTAAAGTACCGGAGAGCGCCTGACGATGCAACCTTAACCCGCGACTCTTTTGACAGAGGTATCAATCTGGCCGTCCCGGTGTAACGCCAGCCACCGGTAAGCCGGCAGACTAAGCACCGGGTCATCCTCCAGAAGCAGATGCTGACAACCCGCTTTAAACTGTACCGACGTCGCCGGGGTCATGATCACCCGGATACTATCACGGACAAGTTCCCATGACTGATGGACATGGCCATTCATCACCGCCCTGACATTGGCATGCTGTGCCAGCACTGCCCAGAGCTGATCAGCATTAGCCAGCATAATCCGGTCCTGCCATTCGCTGCCCACCGGCAGTGGATTATGGTGCAGCACAACAAGACAGTGGAGAGAGGAATACTCTAGCAGCTGCTCTTCCAGAAAGGTCAGTTCGCTCCGGGACAAACTTCCGCCGCCCTGACCATCAGGATCAGAGGTACTGTCCAGCAGTATTATCGCCCACCCTTTTGTGACGACAGTACGCTGATTCAGCTGACCACTATGCCGATCGCCCATCTGATGCATCAGTTGCGCATCATCATGATTACCAGGAATCCAGTAGCCTGGAACAGGCAGATCAGCGAGTCGCTGACTCAGCCGCTGATAGCCTTCGGGACCGCCATGGTGCACCAGATCACCGCTGTAGATAATCATATCCGCAGCAGGCGTCTGTAAAAGAAGATCATCAATCACGCGATCCAGATGCCGCTCAACATCGAAGCCTCGGTAATTGTGATCTGGATCATTTTGTAAATGACAGTCGGTAATCTGAGCAATAACCAGCGGGGTCATGAAAAACTATAAACCGGTTCTGCGGCCTGGCCGTGGGTCAGACAGTGGCTGAGCCATTCCCCCAGATACTGATTCAGCTGAGCTTTTTCATCTTTCTGATGCATCCGGTCATTCGGGTAGCTATAAACACCGCGAAAATGACGCCGGCTTTTCAGGCAGATCACCTCGGCCGCCCGGGCATCATGATACATCCGTACAACCAGGCTTGGCGCTTCCAGCCAGCTACTATCAAAGCTTTGCGACACCAATACCGTGGTGGTATAGGTAAAACGTTCCTCAATCCGCAGACGAACGATGCTCTGCTGTTGGTGCCAGTGGACCTCGAACTCGCGCTCATCGCACTGCTCAAGATCCGGCATCAGCCGCATCAGACGCAGATAATTAGCCTCACAATCGGCCATCTGCTTTACCAGATCAGGAATATAACGTTTTTTCATCTTCTCCAATGCTCAAAACACTTAATCAGGGGCCGATTAAACACAACCCCAGCGTTGCAACAATTGCTGCCGGTTCAACTGTAACCATTGTACCGCAATTATAGTCGCAGCATTATCAATAGTGCCGTTTGCCACCAACTCACACACCTGCGCAAAGGGTAGCACATGAACCAGAATATCCTCGCCCTCGTGATCCAGCCCGTGCACGCCCCCGACACCAGAGCTGTCAACCCTGGCACACAGCAGATCGACATATTCATCACTGCCACCGGCACTGGGCAGATAACGGGTAATCGGCACAATATCATAAATAACGGCACCCGCTTCCTCGACCGCCTCTCTGAGAGCCACATCTTCAGCTGTCTCGCCCTCTTCGACTATTCCGGCCACCAGCTCCAGCAACCAGGGGCTATCGGGCTTACCCAGGGCCCCCACGCGAAACTGTTCGACCAGCACAAGACATTCGTTATCCGGATCAAAGAGTAAAACACAGACCGCATCGCCCCGCTGAAACTGTTCACGTACGATCTCGACTTCGCCGCCGTCAAACAATGAGTGACGGATCGTTAACCGGCTAATTTTGAAAAAACCATCGCAGGTGCGCTGCTGTTTAATAATCGCAGCATCCGCTGCAGTGAATCTTGGTTGCCAGTGGGCCATACTGAACTCCGGACGCAGACACTATTTTTAATAACAGACTCAGATCTGTATTCAGGACGTCAATATAGCATGTATGGCATGCAGGTCTGAAAAGCTCATCTTAAAAGCTCGTCTGAAAAGCACGCCGAAAAGAGCACGTAGAAAAAAAGCACGCTAATAAAAGGTTCTTCGCGCTTAATCGGGAAAGGATTCTATCGTGGTAGATAGTAGCGGAGCTATATATTGCAGGGGCCCTTAGAATCTAAAACAGACTCACCACAG
>JAAEYW010000006.1 GCA_018223185.1 Oceanospirillales bacterium
TCCGCTGAAATCAGCGAATTAAGCAAAACTTGGGCACTTAATCGCACCTTCCCTAGCGATGACCGATATGCTAACGGGGCTTTACAATCGTCATAAAGTCAATGAGGTTTTAGAAGAGCAGTTAGACCTAGCCTTGCGTTACAATAACTCATTTGCAGTGATGCTACTGGATATCGATCATTTCAAAGAAGTAAATGACACTTATGGTCATAATGTGGGTGATGCAACACTGGTGGAGTTTTCTGAGATTCTTTCCGTGCGCACACGCAAGAGCGATGTTGTTGGTCGTTGGGGCGGAGAGGAATTTCTGATAATTGTCCCTCAGGCCGACAAGGTTGATCTTGTGAAGATGGCAGAATCTCTGAGAGAAAGCATCGTCACGCATACATTTAGTTCAGTTGGAAAGGTGACTGCCAGTATAGGGTTGGCTATACATCGTAATGATGAGAGCATCAGCAAGCTCGTATACCGAGTGGATTCGGCTCTTTATCAATCAAAACAAAACGGTCGAAATCAGGTTAGTGTTGCTGACTTGTCAGAGTATGTGCCATTAAGTTAGTTATATGAAGGGCCGTAAAGGGTCGCGGTGTTGAATCGCCCGCCTTTCTTTTTAATTCCTGTATTCACTGCTTTCTTATGAAGCAGGGGGATTGACTGTGGCCGGACAGCCTGCCCCAGAATGTATTCTGTGGTGGCCTGATACCGAGGTAAAGGTGCCAATAGTCGGCGCCTTTCCTAAGCATCATGTTTAGACTGGAGAAGCTGGTGTGCGAACGGAATATCCAGATCTCCTCTTTCATGGAAGGCCAGACAGGCCGTTTAAATGTAACAGAACATAAGGTTGCGATAGTAGATAAGGGAGAGGATGGTTTCTTATTCAGCATGCTTGCTGGTCCCGATATGCGGGGCTTTCCAGATTGTCTTCGTTTTAATTCCAATAGTCTTCGTTTTAATTCCTTAAATCTAACTAAACCGCCTGCCCTGCCGCCACCCCGGAGGCCCATGCCCACTGGAAGTTGTGGCCACCTAAATGTCCGGTGACATCAAGACATTCGCCAATGAAATAGAGCCCGGGAACCGCTTTGGCTTCCATGGTTTTCTGATTGATCTCATCGGTATCGATCCCGCCCAGAGTCACTTCGGCAGTACGGTATCCTTCAGTGCCAGACGGTTTTACTTTCCAGCAATGAAACGCCGAATCAATCGCTTCCAGCTGCTTGTTCGAAAAATTTCCCATCGTACCGGTGAGCTCAAATCTGGCACAGAGTATCTGTGCCATTCGTTTGCTCATCTGCTGCGCCATGATGGTGGTAATCTCAGCCTTAGGCCGGGTCTCACGCTGCTCTTTGAGCCACTCAAGCAGATCAACGTCGGGAAACAGATCGATCTCGACCTCAGTACCTGGCTGCCAGTAGTTAGAGATTTGCAAAATTGCCGGCCCGCTGAGACCCCGATGGGTAAACAGCATCATCTCGACAAAGCTGGTTTTACCAATAGATGCCCTCACACGGTGAGATACACCCGAGAGCTCATTGAGCGCTTCTTTGTCTTTGGGCTGCAAGGTAAAAGGCACCAGTGCTGCGGCCCGCGGCAAGACATTCAGATCAAACTGCTCAGCGATATCGTAAGCAAAACTGGTCGCTCCACCGTTAGGAATAGACAGACCGCCGGTGGCGATAACGACTGATTTTGCGGCGATATTACCTGAAGTGGTTTGCAGCTGAAAACCGCCGCCACCCTGCTGTACTTTATGCACCTGAATTTCCGTTCTGATCTCCACACCCGCCCAGTCACATTCAGTCAGCAAAACCTGCAGCATATCTTTACTGGATTCGTTACAAAACAGCTGACCCAGTGTCTTTTCATGATATTCAACACCATGGCGGTCAACCAGATCGATAAAATTCTGGGCGTTGTAGCGGCTTAACGCAGATTTACAGAAATGGGGATTTTCTGAGATAAAGTTAGCGGGTGAGTTATGAATATTGGTGAAATTACAACGCCCTCCGCCTGACATCAGGATTTTCCGGCCAATTCTGGCTGTATGCTCAAGCACCAGAACCGACCGGCCCCGGTAGCCTGCTGTAGCAGCACACATCAGACCGGAAGCTCCGGCACCTATTATCACCACATCAACCTGTTGCAAGGTAAACTATTCCTGCTAGAAAAAAGAACCGCATTGTACCCAGACAGGAAAGCTCTAGCGAGTACTATTGGCCCTTTTTGTGGCTACCGTCACAGAGAGGAGGTGTGCCTGTTTGTTTACAACAGCAGAGCAATACTGTTTCACTTTTGCGGGCGATAAACACCACCGGATCAAGCCCGGTACCCTGGTGAGAACCATCACAAAAAGGTTGATTAGCAGAACGACCACAGGCGCACCAGCAATAGGTTTCTCCCTCTTTCAGATCAACCCTGGCAGGGGAATTACCGGCACGATGAACATCAGCATGAGTCATAGTCTGATCTCCGTTTACCGCCTGCAGTTTATCTGCAGGCACCAGTAAACGTAGATGAGGCTTTAGCGGAGATCAAACTCCTGACGGAATTTATTTCTCCTCAGCTGCGGCTTTACGTGCCTCTTCTGCGCGCTTTATCCGACGAATTTTATCAGCCAGAGGCGTGTTACGCTGCTGATCATCAGTCCCTGCAGACTGTTCAGCTTCGCGCGCTTTTTCATACACCGACTTGTGTTTTTTCTTCTGCTCCTGATTGCGACGCTTGCGGCTCTCATAGCTATCGGGATCAGCCAGTTTCTCGCTACGACGCGGCACATCCAGAAAAATGGGTTTTGGCGTGGTGCGTTTTTTCTTAATACGTGTCATTTCAATTACCTTTATTTCGGTGAGCCGAGCGTTCACTCTGTGACTCTGCTTCTAACCGTTCCTGTTCTTCTCTTTCCAGCTGGAGGCGTTCTGCTTCAAGCCTTTGCTGCTCCCACTTATCCAGCCATTCGCTTACAGATTCGTAGGTTATCTGGCCAAGCTGACCACCGCGCAACTCATTGAGCAGGATCTCTGATGCTTTGTGCATGTCGATAACGCCGCCGGGCCTCAACCCTCCCCGCTTGCGTCCGATTGCTTCAAGCAGCAGATCTCCGCGCTCGGGTAACTGCTTGAGTTTATAACGGTCCAGCAACAGTTGCGGATAGTCCCTGAGCAAAAATTCAGCGGCGTAAAGCGCAACGTCTTCAAACTCTATCGCGGTATTTTTGATAGCGCCACTGGCCGCCAGCCGGTAACCGGAGTCAACATCTTCAATCTTTGGCCAGAGCATACCCGGCGTATCGGACAACGCCATACCGTTGCGCAGCGTAAAACGTTTCTGCCCTTTTGTTACTGCCGGTTCATTACCAACTTTTGCGATTTTCTTCCCCAGCAGCGCATTAATCATAGTGGACTTGCCCACATTGGGAATCCCCATAATCATCGCCCGCACCTGACGCCCGTGATTACTCCGTGAAGGCACCAGTTTATTACACAGATCAGGTATCGTGCTGATAAGCTTTTTTTGCGAATAATCGATCATCAGCGCCTGAGTGTCAGGCAGGCTATTATAATAATCGACCCACTCCTGAGTACGGGCAGGATCAGCCAGATCGCTTTTATTGAGCAATTTGATAACCGGCGTCCCTTTGCGCAGCTGTGATACCATTGGATTTTCACTGGACACAGGCAGACGCGCATCAAGAACTTCTATTACCACATCGATCTCATCCATGACCTGGGCGATCTCTTTGCGGGCTTTATGCATATGGCCCGGGAACCAGTTAATTGTACTCATAATCACAGTCTGCTAAATCAGGGAGCAACATTATACCTGTAGCATAGAAAACAGCGACTTGTTTTACCGTTTATCTCATCATCAGATTACTTGTAATGGTGATAAACACAGCTGACAATAGACGCCGCTAATTATATGCTTAAGTCAAAAGCAGTATCGAATGGAAAGAACCTATATGGAAACCACATCAGATTCACAAGTTCTGATGGCCCGACAGCCGATCTTTGATCGCACCCAGAGGGTTGTAGCCTATGAACTGCTCTACCGGGATGAGCAGGGCTCAGATAACGGCCTGTTTCGCAATTCAGGCAGCAGCAGCGAGGTAATCCTCAACTCTTACACCAGTATCTCCGACCAGGGCGAGCTTAAGCGGGTACCCGCGTTTATCAATCTCAGTCGCGACCTGCTGCTGTCTGACGATTTTCCAGAGCTACCGCGAAAAAACATTGTCCTGGAAATTCATCAGAACATTAAAGTGGATCGTGAGGTGATCGTCGCGATATACCACCTTGTTAAAGCTGGCTACCGGATTGCTCTGGATCATTTCACCTATAAAGCACAGTATGAGCCCCTGTTAAAGATGGCTCATATTGTAAAAGTTGATGTTCAGGATATGAGTTTTGAGGAGGTTGCCGAACAGGTGCGCCTGCTGACCCCTTTCAAAGTCACCCTATTGGCGGAAAAGATCCAGACTGTTGAGATGCTTGAAGAGTGCAACAAACTCGGCTTTAAACTGTTTCAGGGGCACTTCCTCAGCAAACCTAAACTGGTTAAAGGCAAAAAAGTTGATCCCAACCAGGCGACGCTGTTTGAACTGGTACAAGAACTCCAGAATCCCAATACCACGCCAGAACGCCTTGAACATCTTATTATTCGCGATCCGGTACTGACTTATAAACTGCTGCGCATCGTTAACTCAGCGGCCTACTCTCTGGTGCGTAAGGTTGAATCCCTGACTGAAGCCATAGTCATGCTGGGAATGACACAGATACGAAAGTGGGCCACCCTGATCGCACTGAACAATCAGAGTGGCAAACCGGAAGAGATCTGTCGCGGCCTGCTGGTTCGGGGGCGTATGTGTGAAGAGATCGCGCTGGCGACTAAACGCAGCAACCCCGGCAGCTATTTCATGACCGGTATGATGTCTAACCTCCATCTGTTGCTGGATATTGATCGTGAATCGATGCTCAGAGAGGTCCCGCTGAGTGATGAGATCAAAAATGCGATCCTGCTTAATGAAGGAGAGATGGGCGAAACCCTGATGCATGTCGGCAACTATGAAGCCGGTGACTGGGATCTGCTACCCACCGATTTTGATTCTAATCTCTATGAAAGCAGCTATCGCAAAGCGCTCGACTGGAGTAAAGAAGCGATGCAGGCACTCAACGATCTTAACTGACAGCCCCCACAATCCCCTTTTAACGTCAGATACAGGCCGCATTCGCGGCCTGTTTTTTAAGCCCCGGGCTGCAGATCCGGATGAGCATCAGCAAACGCCCTGACCTTCAAACAGTTTTCATTAACCCGGACAATATTTGGATAACTGTCGAGATTACAGCTGAACCGGTTGGCATTGAACACCTGGGGAACAAGACAGAGATCAGCCAGCGTCACTGCATCACCAAAGCTGTATTCACCTGCGGTTTCGCCAAGCTTCTGTTCCAGGGCATTAAACCCCTGATAAACCCAGTGCCGGTACCACTGACTCTTCTGCTCATCGCTGACACCTAATTCAGACACCAGGTAGTTAAGCATGCGCAGATTATTTACCGGATGTATATCACAGGCTACCAGTTGCGACATAGCCCGCACGATGGCTCTGTCAGCGCTGTTTTGTGGCAACAACGACTGACCGCTACTGCAGGTCTCATCCAGATATTCACAGATCGCCAGTGACTGGGTTAACAGCAACTCGCCGTCAAGCAACGCTGGAACAAACCCTTGTGGATTTCTCGCCAGATAATCAGCGGAGCGTTGTTCACCCGACAACAAACTAACCGGCACCTGCTGATATTCAACGGCTTTAAGGTTAAGTGCGATACGGACACGATAAGCCGCTGAAGAGCGACAATAGTCGTAGAAAATCATATTTAAATCTCAACTTTAATGATATATTTCAATAGCTTAAAACATAAAAAGACTATTTATTATTAACAAATCCGGGCGTGCCTCGTTTGCTATAGAAGTGCTGCGACCGCTCTGCTAATTAAGTTCCTGCTGAAGATTCTCATCCAGCCAGCCCTTAAAAAACTCAATAAACAGACTCACCTTAGGGGGAATATATTTACGTTCGGGATAGATCGCATACAGACTGAGCCGCTCAGCCTGATACTCAGGCAACAATAACTCCAACTGCCCCTCCTCAACCAATTTTCCGATCACGAAGGAAGCAAGGTTAGCGACCCCCCGATGAGCCAGCACAGCCTGCAACACCAGAAGACTGTTATTAGCTTTGAGATCTCCGCTGACCTGAATCGTCTGACTTCCCTCAGCATTTGTAAGGGTCCAGGCATTGGTATTACTTGCCAGCATAAACACCAGGCAGTTATGTTGTTTTAAGGCATCGGGCGTCTGTGGATGGCCATACTGCGCAAGATAAGCTGGGGTGGCGCAGAGGAACAAGGGAACCGACGCAATCTCCCGGGCGATCAGACTGGAATCAGGCAGTGTCGGATGGGTGATTCTTAATGCCAGATCAAAACCATCTTTAAGCAGTTCATCATCACTGTCATCCAGAGCGACTTCCAGCTGAACATCCGGATACGCAGCCATAAACTCAGGTATCGCTCTGGAAAGCAACTGCTGTCCAAAGGTCATGTTAGCGTTGATCTTCAGCACCCCTCTGGGTTTACCCTGTAACTGGGAAACCAGATTTTCTGCTTCATCCACTTTTGAAAGAATAGCATGACATTTTTCATGGTAGGCCGCACCGACTTCGGTAACACTGAGGCGCCGGGTCGTACGCTGTAGAAGTCGCGCACCTACATGCTGTTCCAGATGTGCAATCTGTTTGCTCACTGATGAACTGGACACCCCCAGCTCAGAAGCTGCCAGGGAGAAACTCTTAAGATCGACGACCCTGACAAAGACACCCATTGCCGACAATACATCCATTCACTGCATCTCCTTAATACTCATCATGACCTAACCTAACAGGGCACAACCCAGGACACAACATTAATTCCAAAAAGTGAACAATCAACAGTAAAAACAAAAAAAGCGGCCTTAATAGCCGCTTTTAATCTGAAAAACCAGTGATTATAGTGGTACTATCAGCACCGGCCGCTTCGAATTATGCATCACTTTATTAGCGGTTGAGCCCAACAGGAACTGACCCATCGCAGAGTGTGTCCGGGTTCCCATCACAATAACATCGGCATCAATCTCATCCGCCACACGAAGAATCGTTTTCCAGGGAGTTCCTTCCTCCACCCGGGAAGTAACGGAGCCCTCTTCCAGCATCTCATTCTGCTCAAGCTCTGATTCACAAAAAAGTCTGATACGTTCCTCAATTTTAAACTTGAGGTTTTCCAGACTCTGATCATGCAGCTCGTTTAAAGAATCCTCATTGATCATGTTCTTTATAATACTCTGCGCCGAAGCACTCAGAGGCTCTATAACATGAAGGTAAGTTATCTCTGAATGATAATGCCCACACAGGCTCATCGCAGCACGAAATGCAGGCCGTGAACCTTTATCAATATCAGACGCATAAAGAATCTTTTTTACATCAGGTAGCATAGCGGTAACCTTCAAACAGATCTGGCCCCAGGGGGGCCGTAACAATATTATCGATACAGCAGTTCAGGCAGGAACAGCGATATTGATGAGATAAAGGTAATCAGCGCAAGACGTACAATATCGGCGCACCAGAACGGGGTAACCCCTTTAAAAATGGTACTCGCTTTGACATCCCTCAACACCGCACTCAACACAAACACATTCATACCAACCGGCGGGGTAATCAGACTGATCTCAGTTACCACAACCACCACAATACCAAACCACACAAGATCAAAGCCGAGACTCTGAACCAGCGGGAAAAAAATCGGCACCGTCAATAGCAGCATAGACAGGCTCTCGAACACCATTCCCAGCACAATGTAGATCGCCAGAATAACCAGAATAACGACCATTGGAGCCACATCCAGATTATTCACCAGGTCGAGAAGGTCTGCCGGTAAACCTGCACGGTTGATGAAGTTGGAAAAGATAAGAGCGCCGATCAGAACGCCGAAAAGCATCGCCGAGGTGCGGGCGGTATCTGTCAGAATATCGAACAGACTGCCAAACGTCAGAGACCTGCGGTACAGAGCGATAATAAACGCACCACCAGCACCGATACCGGCCGCTTCAGTCGGTGTAAAGATCCCCAGGTAGATCCCCCCCATCACGACAGAGAACAGCGCGAGAACACCCCAGACACCATTTAAAGCCTGGATCCGCTCAGGCCAGCTCATTTTATCACCGCAAGGGCCTGCTTCAGGGGTACGCCAGACGACAAACCGAACGGCAGCCAGATAGAGCAAAATACCCAGAAAACCGGGAATAAAGCCCGCTGCAAACAACTCGCGAATACTGGTCTCAGTTAACAAACCATAGATAACCAGAATGACAGAAGGAGGAATCAGTATACCCAGCGTACCGCCAGCGGCAATAGATGCCGTTGCCAGAGAATCGGCATAGCCGTACTTACGCATCGGCGGCATTGCCACCTTTGCCATCGTTGCAGAGGTCGCCAGACTGGAGCCACAGATAGCTGAAAAGCCGCCACAGGCAACCACCGTCGCCATAGACAAACCGCCCTTACGATGACCGAGAAAGGCGTAAGATGCCCGATATAGCTCGTGAGAAAGACCCGACTTAGTCACCAGGTTTCCCATCAGAATAAACAACGGAATCACTGACAGACTATATTCCTGAGCGGTATTGATAACCCGCTTGGAAGCCATAGACAGCGAGGAATTCCAGTTAAAATCCATAATGTTTTCGAAGCTCAGGCCCTGCATATATGCGAACCCGAAGAAGCCCACCAGCCCCATAGCAAAAGCGATTGGCACGCGTACTACCACGATAAACAGCAATAAAATTACAAAACCAGTTAATGCAGTAATCATTCTTATAACACCTGTAACGTTGTCAGCGCATGTATACCGGAGAACCCGGTATCAATCCCGGGACAGGAAAAGTAGCCGGTAGATGCCGTAGGTGATCATCAATGCAGCAGTTGCCCAGCTCATAATAGCAATATAATCAACAATATAACCCACGGGAATTTGCAGAAACTCTGTCACCTCTCCCCGACTGTTTGACCGTACTGCCAGCTCATGAATACGCACAGCGAGAAAATATAACGACGTGGAGATAAGCAGAGCAGACAACAAACCAAGCACTTTGATCAGCGTACCACCCAATACCCGATCCAGAATATCGACAACAACATGACCACCGCGCCAGGTAATAACAGGCATCTCGGCGAAAACAAGAATAGCAAGACTCATCTCGGTCAACTCTGTTGCTCCATCAACAGCATTACCAAGAAAATAACGTCCAAACACATCTGCGCAGGTCAGCATCATCATAAAAAAAAGTGTGATAGCAGCAACCAACTCAAGGAAAAAGGCCAGCCAAACGACTGGCCCCTTCTCCTCATAGTGCGCTGTAATCCAGGCACTGAAGGACATAGCAGGCTCCTTATTTGTAGCTGCGGGCGATCTGACGCAGTTCAGCCAGAGCGGCTTTAGCGTCGACACCACGATCGGCTACAGACTCATAGAATGCCTCATCCATACCCTTGGTAAGCGCTTTAAACTCATCGGCCATCGAATCACCCTCTTTGACCATAGCGACGTTCACGCCGTTTTCCTGAGCGGCTTTAAGGCCTTCCACATCAGCCTCATCCCAGGCATGACCGGCCATTGCAGACAGTTTCTCACCAGAAACACTCAGAATCGCTTCACGATCTTTAGGGTCAAGACCCGCCAGGAAGTCTGGGTTCATAAAGATACCAAAGCTGCCTAAATACATGCCGCCTGGCAGAGCAACCACGTTGCGGGCAACCTCATGCAGACGCAGAGATTTCTGTTCACCCATTGGGATAAACACTCCGTCGATTACACCTTGCTGCATCATCTCATACACTTTTGGTGCCGGAGCACCTACAGCAGTAACACCCATACGGGCACCGATCTCACCCTGTATGCCGCCACCAAGACGAATCTTCTTACCTTTCAGACCATCCAGAGATGAAAGAGGCTCAGCCGTATGAATCTGACCAGGACCATGGGTAAACAGACCCAGCAGCTCAAGACCATCATGCTCATTGGCCTTAGCAAAGTATTTCTGATGTACACGCCAGTGCGCCACAGATGCCGCTTCAGCGCTCGCACCCAGCAGCGGCTGCTCCACGGCCTGTGTCAGCTTAAAACGACCCGGCACATAACCGTGGTAGCTCCAGGACACATCAACCACGCCATCCTCTACCAGCTCGAACATAGTTTTTGGATGACCCAGCCCATACTCAATATCAACCTTAACGCGGCCCTCAGTGGCGTCCTCGACCCACTTAGCCCAGGTAGGCCAGACAACAGCATTTTGTGGATGGGTTGGTGGCAACCAGCTGGCTACACGTAGCGTAGTTTCTGCCAGAGCAGTGGCAGAGAGGGATGCACCCAGCGCAATAGCAGCCGCACTTTTCAGGAAAGTCATTTTTGTCATTCGGTCTATCTCCTGGCTATCTCTTCGACGTTATATACGTCAGTCATTGTTATAAGAGATTATTGGGGCTTTGCCCCTATTTATTATTTCCCCGGGCATATTGCTCAGGGTCGTTCGAATCATAACCAACAAAATGATACAATTCTAGCATTACATAAAAACAAATATGTATCAGTAACTCATCGCAAAGTTTTCGGCAGTTCCTCTTGAAACTATCAGTTCTGCTTCCCCGAGAACCATTTTCCAGACAATACAAACCTGAACGTCATTCTACTATTCAGTCTTAATGCCCAGATGCGACAACTTTACAGAACACAATTCAATCCAATTAGTTAACATGTTAACTTAATAACTTATGCTCGTAAACAACTACCAACACTATTACCCCTTTAATTGTATGGATTAAACAATTAACCAGGCAGCACTACAGAAAAAACCAAGGCAATCAGTTACTAGTACTTATAGACCATATAGCTTTAATTGCCTCTTCTCAGCTTGATGGGATCATTTTTTGCCAATAAACTCTTAAACTTACTGGTAATATCCTCTGATAGTTGCCTGAATAGTATGAATAACCCATCCCGTTCTGATTTTATGAGTACCTAATGAACAAACTTCGTTGTATTGAAGAGCTGGTTGATGACTTTAAGAACCAACGCCCTATCCGGGGTGGCTCTTTAATTATCACCATCTATGGCGATGCCATCTCTCCCAGAGGGGGAACCGTATGGCTGGGAAGTCTGATCAGGTTGCTTGAACCTCTGGGACTCAACCAGAGACTGGTAAGAACATCAATTTTCCGCCTGACAAAAGATGGCTGGCTGACCTCCAGCCAGGTCGGACGCAAAAGTTTCTACAGCCTTACAGACACCGGTCGTCGTCGGTTTGAAAGCGCATTCAGACGAATCTACGCAGAGCTTTACCCTGAGTGGGATGGCAAATGGGACATGATAATAACCACTCAACTCGATAATGAGTTACGCAAAGTTGTAAAAAAAGAGCTTGAGTGGCTCGGATTTGGCAATATCGCGCCCAGTGTCATGGCACACCCGATGGCCGATATGACCGATGTCAGCACTACATTGCAAGAACTCTGTGTACTCAATGATGTGATCCACATGAAATCGGAGCTGGTCGGCAACCAGACCTCCATTCCACTGAAAGAACTGGTAAATGAATGCTGGAATCTTGATCAGCTTGCCGAAGGATATCAGTTATTTCTTGAGCGCTTTCGTCCTATTCTCAGAGCACTGGAAGGACAATCAGAACTGGACCCGGAGCAGTGTTTCCAACTGCGTACACTGATGATTCATCACTACCGCAGAATCCTTCTGAGAGACCCGCAACTCCCGGAAAAACTGCTTCCTGCCGACTGGAGCGGAACATCTGCCAGAGTGCTTTGCCGAAATATCTACCGGTTAATCTATCAGGGTGCTGAGGATCATCTATCCGCAACCCAGGAGACAGCCGATGGCTCACTGCCAGAACCCGCTCCTCGCTTTTACAAACGCTTTGGTGGCTTGTAAGCAGCTGCAACAAAATGTTGCAACCTAAAACAGTTTATGGGATTAATAAATCAACAGGCGGCCTGAAAGGCTGCCTGATAATCTATTACTACTAGAAAGAACAGATTCTATGCCATTGCCCCAACCTGCTGAACGCAAAAAAATTCACACCCGTACGGTCACCTGCCAGGGTTTTGAGAGAACTGACGGACTCTGGGATATCGAAGGCCACCTGACCGATATCAAAACCATACCTATTATGCTGCGTGACAGAAGCGATTGCCCGGTTGAGCCGGGAGAGCCGATTCACGATATGTCTATCCGGATTACTATCGATCTGGATTTCAACATTATTGATGCCGTAGCCAGCATGGAACACACACCATTTGCTATCTGCCCGTCTATTGCAGAGGCCTACAAACAGCTGATCGGATTGAGAATAGCATCCGGGTTCACAAAGCGGTGCAAAGAACTGTTCAGCGGCACCAATGGCTGCACCCACCTGCTGGAACTTCTTGGCCCTGTGGCCACCACTGCATTTCAGGCGACGCATCAGGCAAGGGAAGAGAGAGATCAGAACTCCGAAGAAGATCGGCCACACACTCTCAATACCTGCCACACTTTTGACAGCTCAGGAGACGTCGTAAAAAAATACTGGCCACAGTTTTACGAACCAGACAAGCTGATTGCCAGCAAAGAGATCAGTTAAACCGCATCTCGTTCGCATGAAACATCACAAACTCTATAAACAGTCGCACCTTGCCGGGAATATACTTACGTTCAGGGTATAGCATATGCACTTCCCGCGGGTGTGGTTGCCAGCCAGGCATTAGTTTTTTAAGACGTCCGGCTGTCAGCGACTTAGTCACAACATAATCGGGCAGGTTCACGATTCCCAACCCATTTTCCGCCGCCCGTGCAGCAATATTCAGCTCATCGACTTTCATGCGGGCATCGCCGTCTATTCTGACCAGCTCATCCCCCTTACTAAAACTCCACACCGGATTTCTGCGGGTTACAATCAGGGTGTGCTCATACAGATCTTGCGGGTGCTTCGGCGCTCCCCGCCGAAGCAGATAGTCTTCACTGGCACAAACGCTGAAGCTGGATTCCATCAGCGGCCTGGAGATCCAGTTCTGCATCCGTACCTCACCAATCCGGAAAGCAACATCAATCCCCTCCTCAACCAGATCGATGTTGCGGTTAACAACGATCAGCTCCAGGTTGATACGCGGGAAACGCTCCATAAATTTAAAAAACCACTCCGCTAACAGGTCATTGGTCAGACTGACCGGCGCCGTAACCCGAAGCAGTCCCGAAGGCTCAGCCAACTCATCATCCAGTTCTTTAGCGGCATACTCGAGTTCATTAAAGAGCGGCTGACAGCGGTTATAAAATTTAGCACCCGCCTCAGTCAACACCATTTTCCGTGCACTGCGGTGCATCAGCTTATAACCCAGATCACTCTCAAGCTGCTGCACCTTGCGGCTGACGGTCGACGTTGGCACCGATAACGATTCCGATGCCGAAAGAAAACTGCCCCTTTCAACCACTTTAAGAAAGATAAACAGATCCTGATAGTTCATTTCATCACCATAAACCCATATATGGGATCATATATTACATTCCCAGATCATCTTTTTATATAAGCAATCATATATGATGATTTGATCATAATCATAACAATCCAGAGTGCTTATTTAATGAACATTGCAACCAAACATCTGAATATAAAGCATCCTGATATTAAACAACTGTCGAAACAGGTGAGGTTCCAGAACAATGACGGAACCGTCTGGTTCGGCGAACAACGGATGCTATTGATGCAGATGGCGTCACTGACCAATTTCCGCAAAGAACAGATACTCACGGTAGGCCTGGAGCGGGCCAAAGGTTTCTTTATGCGCCTGGGGTACAGCCTGGGACAGAAAGATGCAGAACTGGTTAAACGACTGGCTGGCGATATCAAGCCTGAAGAGCTATTCCGCACCGGCTTTCAGCTGGACTCATTAAAAGGTTCGGTGAAAGTTGAGGAGCTCAGGCTGGAGATTGACCCGGCAAAGAAGCACTTTTACGCCCTGCTGAATATGCACGATTCTTACGAAGCAGAAATGTTTATCTCAGAACTTGGCCTGACGGATGGGCCGGCCTGCTGGGCACTGGTCGGACATACCAGCAGCTTCGCTTCAGCACTGCTGGGCCAGGAGATCATATTTAAAGAGACACACTGCCGGGGCTGTGGCGAGCATCAGTGCCTGTTTGAGGGAAAGCCAGCAACCGAGTGGGACGACTATCAAACCTACCGCAATTACTTCAAGACAGCCCCCATCATTGAAGAACTTTACGATTTGCAAAATCAGGTAACTGAGCTTCGCCATAAGGTCGATGACCATCCCGGTCTGGGCAACTTTATTGGCAAGTCAGCTGGCTTCCAGCAGGTCTGCAAACTGGCAAAAAAAGCAGCTACCGGTAAGGTTTCTGTGCTGTTGCTGGGCGAAACTGGCGTGGGCAAGGAGTTGGTAGCAAAAGGGATTCATGACAATTCAAGCCGTTCAGCTCAGCCCTTTATTGCTGTTAATTGCGCAGCCATCCCTGCCGATCTGATTGAAGCCGAACTGTTTGGTGTAGAAAAAGGCGCCTATACGGGCGCCAGCCATACCCGCGAAGGACGGTTTGAGCGGGCTCATCTGGGAACCATATTTCTCGATGAAGTTATTGAACTGAGCCCACGTGCCCAGGCAGCCCTGCTGCGCGTATTGCAGGAAGGTGAACTGGAGCGCGTTGGTGATTACCGCACCCGAAAAGTTGATGTCCGGGTTATCGCTGCAACCAACGAGTCGCTCTCTGAAGCCGTTAAGGCGGGTCGGTTCCGGGCAGACCTTTACTATCGGCTGAACGTCTACCCGGTCGATATCCCACCGTTACGCCAGCGACGGGAAGACATCTCAATGCTGACAGAACACTTTCTACAGAAATATGAAGCGATCTACTGCAAAAGAACACTGGGACTGTCTGACCTGGCAACAAAAGCACTCCTTAACTACGACTGGCCCGGCAATGTCCGTGAGCTTGAAAATATTATCGAACGAGGACTGATTCTCGCTGAGGATGGCGAAAGTATTGATGCCGAATACCTGTTTCCCAGCTTGCTTCATGACAGCAGCAGCCAGGTACTGTCCCGCTCAGGTGTGCTGATTGACTCTCCCTCTCTGCCATCACAAAACGGGGAGACAAGCTGGACACAGCAGGCAATTGAACAGCTTGGATCAATGGAAAAAATCGAGGAGGCGCTGGTGCGCTATGCGATGTGCAAAGCTGAAAACAATGTTGCAGAGGCTGCCCGTTTGCTGGATATCACCCGTCCGACGCTGGCATACCGACTTAAAAAACTGAATATAGAGGTTGAATAGATGTTATGTGAACAGAGCCAGCAACTGCTGACTATGGCGATCACCGCCGCCCGCAACTCTGATGTTAACGTAAATATTGCAGTCTGCGATGCGGGCGGTAACCTGTGCGCTTTTCAGCGAATGGATGGCTCTCCCCTGGGGTCCGTTGATATTGCTCAGAAAAAAGCCCGCAGCGCTGTGCTATTCGGCGCACCCACCGAAGCACTTGGCCAGCTGGTAAGAGAACAGCAACTGGACAGTTTTGAACAGACCAATGGCGGACTGATATTGTTTGCCGGTGGCGAACCCGTCTTCCATCAGGGCAAACTGCTGGGTGGTATCGGCATCTCCGGCGGCACTGCCGCAGAGGATAAAATGATCGCACTCGCTGCCATCGACCAGGCGGGTTTCAACTGTCCGGGAGTAACCGATGAAATTTAAGTTAAGTGCTGTTGATCAGTCACCTGCGCACAACGGTCAGCCTCAATCCCGGGGATTGCACTACTCGACCCGCCTGGCACAACTATGCGAAGAGCTGGGATACCACCGCTTCTGGATTGCAGAGCATCACGATACAGCCAGTTACTCCAGCTCCTGTCCGGAAATTCTGATCGCCCATATCGCCCAGAATACTGACCGTATAAGAGTCGGCAGCGGTGGTGTCATGTTATCTCACTACAGCCCGCTGAAGGTGGCTGAAGTGTTTCGCACTCTGGAAGCACTAAACCCCGGCAGAATCGACCTCGGCGTTGGGCGCGCACCGGGTGGTACTGATCTGACCAGCAGAGCATTAGCCTTTCCCAACAGACCAAACACTGCTGAGCTGTATCCACACCTGCTGAGTGATCTGAGCGGTTTTCTGCACGATAATCTGCCCGCCGACCATCCCTTTTACGGCATTAATGCAACCCCGGTCGGCGCATCAGCTCCGCAACTATGGACACTGGGCTCCAGCAGCGGCAGCGTCGACCTGGCGGCTGAGCTGGGCCTGGGTTTTGTACTGGCTCTGTTTATTGGTACGCATGAACGCCCGGCTGAGATATTTGAACGCTATAAAACGAAATTCCGCCCCAACGGCAAAGGGCTGGATCAGCCACAGACAATTCTCTCAGTTGCCTGCCTCTGTGCTGACAGCAAAGAAGAAGCTGCCTATCTGGCCGCCCCGAATATGTACTGGAAAGTGATGGCGTTCCGTCATGGTATCCGTGAACATATCCGCAGCCCTGAGGAGGCTCTAAGCCTCGTCAAAAAGCTATCACTTTCAGATCAGTCTTATTATAAGGAGACCCTCGACTCAGTCGTCAGCGGATCGGCCGCTGAGTGCCGCGAAGAGCTGGAGCAACTGGCACACCACTATAACGCAGAAGAGCTGATGCTGGTAAATGTCACCCATGACTTCGAAGACAGATGTAACAGCTACCGAAAACTAATGACTGCATTTTAAGTTCGCAGACTGCCTGCTCAGCGCTGAACAGGCAGCATTATCTGCACTGCCAGACCCTCAACATCCAGCTCCAGCTCAACCGCCTCAAGACGGTGATAACGACTCCCCAGAACCTGGAAATCGGCATCATCGAGCCCCTGCTCTATCCGTTTCAGATAGAACCGCCCTTCATGCCCATAAATTTTATCTCCCACCACCGGATGACCAAGATAACTCAGCTGAGCCCGAATCTGATGCTTACGACCGGTATACAACCGACACTCAAGCAGCGTTTTTCCTGCCGCCGAATGCAACACCCTGAATGCTGTTTTACTCTGGCGGGGCTTAATATAGAGGCCACTGTCTGCATCATCTACCACATATACCTGGCTGCGGATCACACTGTCAGCTCTTTCTGCCAAATCACACTCCATTCGCTCAGACCTCCAGAGAGGAACACCTTCCACCCAGGCATGGTAGATTTTCTTGCAGATCAACTGATCCAGGCGCGGTTTCCAGCGGCGGTCTGCCTGGGCATTTTTTGCCAGCAGGATCACCCCGGCAGTTTCTGTATCAAGCCGGTGTAGCAACCGGGCATCTGCATAAGGTGTTTGCCGCTTTACCAGTGAGATCAGCGTATTGTAGAGATTACGTGTGGTACGACTGACCGGCAGCAGATGAGGTTTATATACCGCCATCAACTCACTGTTTTGCCACAGTAAGCGCCAGCGGGTATTCACCTCCTCTTCCTGATGACCCGGCAGACAAACACAGATCCGGGCTGAAGTACTGAGTGTAAAATCTGCTGCAACAACGGCATCATCAACACTGATATAACCGTCTGCAAAGAGCTCTGGCAGCCGCAGAGCATCTGAAGGCGTGACACGCAGACGCAAAAAATCGATCAGCGGTATCCCGGAGAACTCAGTTTCAGAGCCTGTCAGACTGTCAGCCAGATTAAATATAAGCGTAAAATGTGCCGACAAGAGATCCCGCCCAGGGCTATAAAACTAAAAAAACTGACGGATCAGAGATCCGGAAGCTGCTGATGGGCAAAAATTTCCTCTATCTCAGCCCGATTGCTGCAGGATTGCACCTGCCTGACCAGTTCAGGTGTAAGGTGAGGGGCAAACTGCTGGATAAAGTCGTACATATAGCCACGCAGGAATGTCCCTTTACGGAAACCAATCTTGGTTGTGCTGTAATCAAACAGATGACTGGCATCGAGACAAACCAGATCCTGGTCCTGCTTCTCATCGAATGCCATGGTGGCAATAATCCCCACCCCCAGACCTAAACGGACATAGGTTTTGATGACATCGGAATCAACTGCGGTAAACACAACCTTCGGCTCAAGCCCTTCCCGCTTAAAGGCATCATCCAGCTTGGAGCGCCCGGTAAAGCCAAAAACGTAAGTCACGATAGGAAACTGTGCGACATCCTGCAGTGTCAGCTTCGATACCTGCGCCAGAGGGTGATCTTTTGGTACCACAACAGACCTGTTCCAACGGTAACAGGGCATCATAATCAGATCATTGAAGTGCGACATAGCCTCGGTAGCAATAGCAAAATCGACCGAACCGTTGGCGGCCATCTCCGCTATCTGCATCGGTGTGCCCTGATGCATATGCAGGGAAACATCCGGGTATTTTTTCATGAAATTGTTGATCGTTACCGGCAGGGCATAACGCGCCTGCGTATGAGTCGTTGCCAGATCAAGACTACCCATCTTTTCATCACTGAATTCCTGAGCAACCTGCTTGATGCTTTCGACTTTACGCAGGATATCTCCCGCCACTTCAAGAATGGCTTCCCCGGCAGGTGTAACCCGGGTGAGATGTTTTCCGCTTCGGGCAAACACTTCAACGCCGAGTTCATCTTCCAGCAGACGTATCTGTTTGCTGATACCCGGCTGAGAGGTATAAAGACTCTGCGCGGTAGCCGAGACATTCAGATCATGCCTGGCTACTTCCCAGATGTAACGCAACTGCTGCAGCTTCATTTATACCTCCAACAACGATAAAACGGCATTCTAATAACTATTGATTATAATACACAGTTATCGCTTTCAAAAACCTAACTTTGACAGGCTGTCTTTGACAACATACCGGGAACCGCTTACCTCAGCATCACGTAAACAATCGCTTGATCAGGTCAGACGGCTGCGCAGCTTACGAATCTCTTCCTCATAGGTCGTAACTTTTTTCTCCAGAGTCGCCTGCCGCGCTGTTGCACGCATGACTTCTTCGGCCTTATCTTTTAACTGCCCCCGAAGCATATTTTCACGACGGGAAGCATCATTAACAGCCAGCATGTTTTTCTGATTAACCCGCTTAAGCTCCTCCTTCATCTCACCGACCTTGTCCTCAAGGCGCTTACTGCGGTTTTGCTCAGAGAGTAACTGACTGCTCAGCTGACTTCTTTCCCGCACGTTCTGGCTATCTTCGCTCTGATAACGCTTTAGTTCAGTTTCAAGCGTCTTAATCTGTGTCTTAAAGGTTTCCAGTTTTACATCTTTTTTGGCGACCTGAGCCTGCAGATTATGGATATCCTTGGTCAGAGCGGATTCTTTACGGCCACACTCGTCACGGAATTTTTCCAGAGCACTACGATAATAACGGGTATCTGCTTCGGCCTTGGCTACCTGATCCAGACCATGACGCTGCTCTTCAATAATTCGCTGATCAAACGTACGCTTTGAATCGTCGATTTTTTTCTGCAGCAGATGCAGTTCCTGCTCAACATTCAGGCGGCGCTGCTCTTCAGCTTTCTGTTCAGAGGTCGAGGTTGCCAGATTAATTTTCAGCACCGATATCTCTGCGTCAAGCACTTCTACCTGATGCTTCTCTACCAGCAGCTGCTGTTGCAGGTCGCGGAAGTTCTGATCCATCTCGGCTTGCTGACTCTGGGCCTTGAACAGTTCCGATTCAGACTGACGGCGGGCATCTTCACTGGCAATCTGCTGATACTGCTTGTCGGTGGACATTGCAGACTGAGCTTCCTGCACGGCCATATGCCACATTGATTCAAAGCTATGTACAAGAGACTCGGGAAGTTGAGGCATTCTCGGGGATGAATCACCCAGCATTCGCATCCGGTCAGGCAACACGCTCCACCAGTGTTTCAAAAGACCACTCAGTTGCTCTGGTTCTCCCCCAAATATCTTAGCCAGTTCCGCTGTACTCGGTGCCCTGCCATTTTTCAGCATGGCATCCGCTGCTTTATTAAACTCTTCAGTGCTGATCTGTTGACTCATTGATAACGCCTTACCGGGCAGATCACTGCCCGTCAATTTTTTGCAATTTTTTTAATCCGCTTTCCAGTTCATCCCCAAGAGGGGCATGGAAAATTTTTCTGCCACCGGATGGCAGAGGTACACGTAACTCGGCGGCATGCAGAAAAAGACGGCGGATACCGTATTCTTTCATCTCCCGGTTGACTAGATCAGTGCCGTACTTATCATCACCAATGATCGGATGACCCGCAAACTGACAGTGAACACGAATCTGATGTGTACGCCCGGTGATAGGACGCGCCTCAACCAGTGTTGCCACACCATCAAAGCGCTGCAACACTTTATATTCGGTCAGCGAGGGTTTACCCATGGGGTGGGCTTTTACGATCCGCTCACCGGATTTTAGTTCATTTTTTTGCAACGGCGCATCGACTTTAGTTTTTCTCGCCGACCACTTCCCTTCCACCAGAGCATGATAAATCTTGGTTATCTGCTTAGCTTGTAACGCCGCATGCAAAAATCGCAGGGCGCTACGCTTTTTTGCCACCATGATACAACCCGAGGTGTCGCGGTCGAGACGATGAACAAGCTCGAGAAACCGGGCATCTGGCCGAATCTGGCGAATGGTTTCAATCAGCCCGAGACTAATACCACTGCCACCGTGAACAGCCAGCCCTGAAGGCTTGTTAAGTACAATCAGGTCATCGTTTTCAAACAGAACAGAGTTTTCTACCAGATGCTTGAGGTTATCGCTGACTGTCGCCTGCGGCTTCTCCTCACTCAGCCTGATAGGCGGAACCCTGACGAGATCGCCATCCTGTAAGCGATAATCAGGTTTGATACGCTTCTTATTAACCCGTACTTCACCTTTTCGCAAAATACGGTAGATCAGGGTCTTGGGAGCACCTTTTAAACGGGTACGCAGGAAATTATCGATCCGCTGGCCGGATAACTCTGAATCAATTTCAAACCACTGGACTGCGGGGGCAGATACTGTTCTTTCTTCTGACATATTAATAGGATATCGGACCTTTCGATTGATGCTGTCTGTTTAAGCTGCTATATTCTAGCGCTGCTGCGAGCAGTTGGCTTTAGCTAATTTGAAATTCCCGGTTTTTTTGCAATTTTGTTCTTAGAATCAGGCAAATAATCGGTTTGAATCCCTCGTACAGCATCAATTTTAAGAGAATTACTACGTATTTCATCCTGCTGGCAATGCCCTGAATTGCAAAACCAGTTGGAGGTGAAGATGTCAGTTGCCCGGAACCTGCCAATATTCATACGGCAGTAACAGCCTGATCAGACTCGGTATAAGAAGTCGATATGAGGCAACTGTTTCCTTCACCGTCGATAAGACCTGAGCACATAGCTATGCGCCCAGGCAATAAGTTGAACACATGAGTCGTTACGAAGACTTGGTTTTCTGTGTCTGTTTATATTTTACAGGCACCTCTCTGTGCGGCTACCGGCTGGATGAAATACGTTAGTGTTATAAGAGAACGCTAACAAAAAATGAAAAGAATGCTAATTAACGCAACTCAACAAGAAGAGTTGCGCGTTGCCCTGGTTGATGGTCAGCGCCTTTATGATCTGGATATCGAATCCAGCTCCCGCGAGCAGAAAAAAGCCAATATATACAAAGGCAAAATCACCCGGGTTGAACCAAGCCTGGAAGCCGCTTTTGTAGAATATGGATCCGAACGTCACGGCTTTCTGCCCCTCAAAGAGATTTCACGCGAATACTTCAAAAAAGGTACCGATAAAGGCGGCCGTCCGAATATCAGGGATGTTATCGCCGAAGGCACTGAAGTTATTGTTCAGGTTGATAAAGAAGAACGAGGCAATAAAGGTGCCGCGCTCACTACCTTTATCAGCCTGGCTGGCCGCTATCTCGTCCTGATGCCCAACAACCCTCGTGCAGGCGGTATCTCCCGTCGCATTGAAGGTGATGATCGCAAACAGCTTAAAGAAGCACTGGATGGTGTAACCATTCCACCGAAAACCGGCGCGATTGTTCGCACCGCAGGTATCGGCCGCACGTCTGAAGAGCTGCAATGGGATCTGGATTATCTGATGACCCTGTGGGATTCGATCACCAGCGCTGCCGAAGAGCGCCGCGCCCCCTTCCTGATCTATCAGGAAAGCAACGTTGTTATCCGCGCAATCCGTGATTACCTGCGTCAGGATATCGGCGAAGTACTGATCGACAAGCCTGAGGTTTATCAGGAAGCCCTGAACTTTGTTCAGCAAGTGATGCCCAGCTATCAGAACAAGATCAAACTCTATGATGAGCCGATCCCTCTGTTCAACCGCTTTCAGATTGAAAGCCAGATTGAAACCGCTTTCCAGCGTGAAGTGCATCTGCCTTCCGGCGGCTCTATCGTTATAGATCCGACTGAAGCACTGGTATCCATTGATATCAACTCCGCTCGCGCTACCCGCGGTAGCGATATTGAAGAGACCGCGTTACAAACTAACCTTGAAGCAGCTGATGAGATCTCACGCCAACTGCGCCTGAGGGATATCGGTGGTCTGATCGTTATCGACTTTATCGATATGACGCCAATCAAAAACCAGCGGGACGTTGAAAACCGGATGCGCGACGCGCTCAAAGTTGACCGTGCCCGTGTTCAGCTGGGTCGTATCTCCCGCTTTGGACTGTTGGAAATGTCCCGCCAGAGACTGCGCCCATCACTGATCGAAAGCCGTGGCGCTGTCTGCCCACGCTGTAATGGTCAGGGCACTGTTCGTGATACCGAATCTCTCGCCCTTTCTATCCTGCGCTTGATTGAGGAAGAGTCATCCAAAGATCGCACCGCACAGATACGTGCCATTCTGCCGGTCTCTGTAGCAACATTCCTGCTCAATGAAAAACGCCGGGAAGTGCACGAAGTCGAAATGCGTCACCGCGTTCGGGTTGTGGTAGTACCTAATCCAAACATGGAAACACCGCATTACGAAGTCGTTCGGCTGCGTGATGATCACACAGTCATCAACACCAACGATGCCAGCTACACCCTGCAACCGGAACCTGAAGAAGAACCGGAAATTGAAACTGCCAGAACCCAGCCAGTCCGGGAACGCGCAGCAGTAACGACCGTTGCACCTTCAACACCAGCCCCGGCACAGGCAGCGGCACCTCAACCAGCGGCAGCACCAGCTCAGCAGAAACCTGCGGCAGCAACCTCCCTGACCAGCCGAATCTTCAATGCTCTGGGCAATCTGTTTGGTAGTTCAGATGATACCAAGGAGAAAGCTCGACTGGAGCAGGAAAAAGCGAAACAGGAGCAGGAACAGGAAGAGCGCAACAAGAAACAACGCGGTCGCAAACGCTCCGGCAATCGTCGCGATCGCGATCGTGATCGCAACCGCAATCAACGCCGGGACAGCGATAAGCTTACCGATAACCTGACAGACACAACAGAATCACAGAGCTCACCTGACCGCAGCGATGTCACCGAAGATTCTGGTCGCGGACGCTCTCGTAACCGTCGCCGCAGCGAACGGGACAAGAAACCACAGCAGGACAAGACTGAAGAGCAAATCACTGTACAGCAGGGCTCTCCTCAGGCTAGCAGCGAACAGGACAATCCCGCTGAACAAAACGAGGATGGGCGCGCCCGCGGTGAACGTCGTCGAGGTCGCCGCCGTCGCGGTGAGCGCAGCGGCAAACGTACAGATGATTCCAATGTTTCAGAAAACAACGAAGAGCTGAACGTCGCTGAAGTGACAGAAAAGACCGCCCTGCTGCCTGCTGATGAAACCATCACAGCAGAAGCTCCGCAGAGCGAAGCTAAGACTGAAGCTAAGACCGAAGAAGCTCCACGCAAGCGTCGTCAGCGTCGTCGGGGACCAAAGTCCGATGCATCGAGCGCAGGAAGCACTGATGATTCTCAGAGCATTGAACCTTCCGTAGCTCCAGAAAGCGCATCTGCGCCATCTGAAGCGGAGCCCGATGCGGTCCAACCTGTCGCAGCTGAAGCAGCGCCAACTGAAACGCTATCCGCGACAGCAGAAGCTCCAGAAACGACAATAGAGCCTGAACAGCCGAAGACCGAACTGACCACTGAACCAACAGTGGAACCAGAATCAGAGCCAGCAGCTGAAACAAAAGCTGAAGAGCCTGTTGCGGTTACGCCTGCGGTTACAGAAACAGTAGTTGCCGAGACAGCTCCCGCTATCGAGGAAGCCGTTCAGACAGAAGAGCCCGTTACTACAGAACCAGCTACTGAACCGGCTGCTGAATCCGTTGCTGAATCGACTGCAGAAACAGTGATCATCGCAGATGCAACTCAGGCACAGGAGAAACAACCTGAGCCCGCTGCAACTGAAGATGAGCACACTGAAGTTGAGGCAAAAACCGAAGTAGCAGACACTGAAGCAGATGTTACTGAGCAGACTGTTACTGAAGAGACCGCTACTGAAGAGCAACCTGCCCGTACTGCCGGTCGCCGTGTTCGTAAGCGTCCTGAGCTGATCACACCAGAGGTTACGCCGGATGAAGTGATGACTGCCCGTCCACGCCGGGATGCACCACCCACCAAGGCACCTGAAGAAGCTGCTCCGCGTCAGCGTCGTCAGCGCCGGGCGCCTAATGATCCACGCCTCCAGGCAAACAGCGATAACTGATACAGTCGTCACTGACAAAAAAAGCCGGCTATTCAGCCGGCTTTTTTATGACACCTTTTCATCTCCCTGTTAACGTGACATCAGTATTCAAGGATAACAACGTGGCTCTATCTCAAGCATAACACCATACTGCTTGTAGACATCAGCCTGAATCTCACCCGCCAGCCCGATAATATCAGCCCCGGTGGCTTCGCCATGGTTTACCAACACCAGCGCCTGCTTTTCATAAACACCAGCATCTCCCTCACGCCGGCCTTTCCACCCCAACTGATCAATCAACCAGCCCGCAGCAAGCTTACTGCAACCCGGCTTGTCATCAAAAACGACCATCTGTGGAAAATCCTTTTGCAACTGCTCCGCCTGCTGCACAGATATAACCGGGTTTTTAAAAAAACTGCCGGCATTGCCAAGCAGACCAGGCTGTGGCAGCTTGGTATTGCGCACCTCACAGATCAGATCACTTAACTGGACAGGCTCAGGAGATGTGATACCACGAGCCTCTAACTGTTGCGAAATACCCCCATAATGCAGGACAGGCCTAAACTCACGACTCAGAGCAAATGTCACTGAAGTGATAAGATAACGCCCAGGAAAGCGACTTTTAAAAATACTGTCACGATACTCAAACTGACAATCGCCGCAATCAAAACAAACCTGCGTGCCGGTTTCCAGATCAAAAGCCTCAAGACTTACCATACGATCTTTAATCTCAACCCCGTAAGCACCAATATTCTGGATAGGTGCAGCACCAACAGTGCCCGGAATAAGAGAGAGATTTTCCAGACCGTACACCCCCTGCTCCAGCGTCCGGCGCACAAACGGGTGCCACTCCTCACCACCACCCGCCGTAACCAGAACTTCGCCGTTCTGACCATCGACAATCTGAACACCCTTAATACGGTTCACAACAACAAGCTGATCCAGGTCTCCTGTCAGAACAAGGTTACTGCCTCCGCCGATAAACAGCACTGCGATATCCTTATCATGAGCAAACGCCCGGACATCATTGAGTTGATCAGCGCTCTCAAGCACTGCAAAAAAGCGTGCAGAGACATCAAAGCCGAAACTGTTATATTGCTTTAAGGAGACATTCTCCTGAAATTCCAGACTCATTGGTCCAGCTCTTTATCAATACGATCTAAAAGAGCCTCTGAAGCGACTTCAACCAGATCAAGCACATGATCAAAGCCTGCCGGGCCACCATAGTAGGGATCGGGGACTTCGCACACATCAAGCTCAGCCAGATCAAGAAACAACCCCAGATACCCCTTAAAGTGCGGCGGACAGATCAATTTCAGTTCGGAAAGATTCTCTTTATCCATCGCGATGATGTAATCATAATGATCAAAGTCAGCGGAGATCGCCTGACGCGCCCGCAGATCACTCAGATCGTAGCCACGCTGCCGCGCTGATGCGACAGCGCGATGATCCGGCGGATTACCAATATGGTATCCCGCCGTACCGGCAGAATCGATCTCAATCAGATGCGCCAGGCCACGCTGCTCCACCCGCGAACGAAATACGCCATGCGCAGTGGGCGAACGGCAGATATTGCCAAGGCATACGAACAAAACTGATTTTTTATCCTGATATCTCAAAGCACTCACTCTCAAAAAATTTAGTATGCGCAGATTTAACTCTATTCAATACAGCCCATTATAAAACAAACTGCTACAAAATGATTTGTCATACCGAGGATCAGATAAGTTCACAGAACAGCGACCAAGAATAAGCTGCTCTTAAACTGACTGCGAATTGAGTGGCGAACGTAATCGAGAACTAAGATTAGCGACTTCAGAAAAGGCGATACGTTAAACACAGGATTGAGACATTACACCGGATGACGACAAAGCACCTGATAATAAAAAAAACAAATCAGTCCGTAGCTCATAAACAACGCTACGGACTGATTATTGAGAAAGCCAGGGCGGCTATTTCAGCAGATCACTGTCCAAACAGATGCCGGATACGCTCCAGGTCTTCCGGTGTATCGACGCCTGCCGGCGGGAGCTCATCAGCTTCCTCAACATGGATAATCGCGCCGTTCCACATCGCCCTTAGCTGCTCAAGACACTCGGTCTCTTCAACCGGAGCGGGAGCCCACTTAACAAAGTCATTGAGAAGCTTAACCCGATACGCATAAATACCGATATGGCGCTGAAAATTCACCCCCACAGGCATCTCTGTACGCCCGGCTTCTGAGGCGAATGCATCTCTGGGCCAGGGAATTGGCGCCCGGCTAAAGTAGAGCGCCCGGCCAGCACGGTCGGCAACTACTTTAACGACATTGGGGTTCAGCAGCGAGCTGATATCATTAATCGGCTCGCACAGGGTAGCAATACTCGCCTCTGTTACCGCACTGAGATTATGGGCAACCTGATTGATAACCCGCGGCGGAATCAGCGGCTCGTCACCCTGAACATTGACGACAATATCGTCAGCATAAAACCCCAGCGAATGAACCACCTCCTGCAGCCGATCGGTCCCCGAAGGATGATCAGCGGACGTCATGCAGACCTCTGCACCAAAACGTTCAGCGGCATCCGCTATACGCTGATCATCTGTCGCGATAATAACCCGCTGCGCTTCACTCTGAATGGCCCGCTCATATACATGCTGCACCATCGGCTTACCGGCAATCTCTGCCAGCGGTTTACCGGGAAAACGGGATGAACCAAAACGCGCAGGAATAACAACAGAAAAAGCCATATCTCAACCTACTTTGTCAGACGTTCATCAGTGGTCAGGGTACGCGCCTCGCTTTCCAGCATCACCGGAATGCCATCACGAATCGGATATGCAAGGCCGGAACTGCGGCAGACCAGTTCATTTGTCTCTTTATTCCATTCAACCGGCGCTTTTGAAACCGGACAAACCAGGATATCAAGCAGTTTCTTATCCATCGTTAGTGCCTCTGTGTAAAGTACTTTAATAATTGTTACTCTGCGTTACGATCCGCAGGTGGCCAGCGGCTAAGCATCCTGTCGAGAGTGGAGGAAAAGCCCTCCCCCAGTGTTGCATCAACCTGCAGATACCAGCTATTTTCAAGTTCTATATGATCGCATTTTACCGCATCTTTTTCAGTCATTATCAACGGCAGTTGCTGCTCAAAGGACAGATCACTTTCACTGTAATGATGATGATCAGGGAAACGGCGCAGCTGAGGCACAAAGCCCAGGGTTTCGAGGGTACAGGCAAAGCGTCCGGGGTTACCGATGGCAGCAACAGCATTAACCTGTCGGGAGCCGCACCACTGATCGGCAGTTACAGCACTGCCAGAGGACAGCGATACCAGCTCGCCAGGTTCAAGCGCCATAAGAAACGCTTTATCAGTATGACCGGCATCCAGGACTGCCTCGGGGGCCGCACCATTGACCACAATAAGATCGACCTCATCCAGCCGCTCCACTGGCTCTCGTAGCGGCCCTTCAGGTAGGCAGCGACGGTTACCGAAGCCCCTGACACCGTCAATCACCGCAATTTCGAGGGCCCGGTTAAGTGCGTAATGCTGCAAACCATCATCACTGATAATAAGATCACATCCGGTCTGCTCTAACAGCAACTTCGCCGCAGCAACCCGATCCGGGGAAATCACCAGAGGAACGCCAGTACGACGAACAATCATAAGCGGCTCATCACCCGCTTCAGTGGCGGTTGAGCCTGATGTAACAAAATAGGGAGTAGTCGGAGGTGACGCGCGATATCCCCGACTGACAACCCCGGGTCTGTAGCCCTGCTGACGCAGATGCTCCACCAGCCAGATAACCAGTGGCGATTTTCCAGTTCCACCGACAGAAATATTGCCCACCACAATTACCGGAACCGGCGCGGTCCAGCTCTGCTGAATTCCATCACGGAAACGCTGGCGCCGTCGGGCAGCGACGCTACGGAACAGCACCTCCAGCGGACGCAAAACACAGAGCCAGCGGCTGCGTTTATACCAGGCCTGCTCCAGCCCCATAATTACTGCTCAGCCGGTTGCTGGGTAGTAATGCTGAGCGCAGCAAAACCCAGTTTACCTGCGACATCCATAACAGTGACAACAGACTGGTGGGGCGTTTTAGCATCTGCTGAGATGATAAAGGGAAGTTTACGGTTATCGCCAGCCTGATCGATAATCGCCCTGCGCAGCGTTTCCGGCTGACTGTTCAACAGACTCTGTCCATTAACCGTATAACCACCATCGACACCGATCAGCACCTCAAGGGTTTCAGCCTGAGTATCAGCCATCTCACCATCCGCTTCTGGCAGACTGATCTGCAGGTGGGATTCATTGGTGAAGGTGGTTGATACCATAAAGAATATCAACAGCAGGAAAACCACATCAATCAGCGGCGTCAGATTAACGGAAACCTCTTCTTTCGGCTTACGTCTGAATTTCAATCGACTCATCGGTTACTCGAAATCCACTTCACGTTCACCGTGAACTACTTCAACCAGTTTCTGACACTCCTGCTCCATCTCAATCAGGAGAGTCTCAACCCGGCGCTGAAAAAAACGGTGAAACACCAGCGTCGGAATAGCCACAGACAACCCCGCAGCTGTTGTAATCAGGGCTTCAGAGATACCGCCAGCCAGCACGTTCGCATTACCTGTACCCTGCAACATTATCTCAGCAAAAACCTTGATCATACCGATAACGGTACCCAGCAAACCCAGCAGCGGCGAAATCGCAGCAATCGTGCCCAGCGAATTCAGAAAACGCTCCATCTGGTGCATTACATGATGTGCGGCTTCCTGAATACTCTCCCTCATAATCTCCCGACCATGATTGGAATTATTCAGTCCGGCAACCATAATCTGCCCTAACGAGCTGGCATTACGGATAATTTGCAGACGCTCAGGGGTCATTTCACCACTACGCACCAGCATCCAGACTTCTGATAACAGATTAGTGGGGGCTACCCGCTTTTTCTGCAGCACCCAAAAACGCTCCAGACAGATAGCCAGAGACAATATAGAACAGGCGATAATTGGCACCATCAGCCAACCACCAGATTGAATCAATTCAAACACCAGAACTCCTCCTTAAAACCGGCCCATACTCTAGCATAGAGTTTCGCGCCAGAGTAGTGATTAACCTGCTGACCAGTAACGCTTTTTCTGATCACGATAGGTTTCTGTAAGACAGCGATCAGCGGCGCTTTTAAGAATCAGAGCCCCCTTATCCGCTGTATTCAGCCAGTTCAGCTGCAAACCGCGCAGACGCTCAATCACTACAGCGGCAGGATGGCCGTATGGATTGTCAAATCCGGAACTGAACAACACCCATTCCGGATTCAACTGGCTTAACCAATCGGTCTGACTGGAGAAGCGACTGCCATGATGAGCAGCGACCAGCCAGTTAACGTTCAGCTCAGGATGCTCTCTCAGAATCTGCGACTCGATGCTGGATTCTATATCACCGGGAATAAGCATTGAACAGTTACCAGATTGCACCAGTAACACACAAGAGCGATTGTTCTCAGTAGTCGGCTTCAACCCGGCCGGGTGAATATAACTAAAGCGGACACCATCCCACTCCCACGAATCACCTGCCACACAGCGCCCGGCCGATACACTGCGTCTGATTACCGGACTTCCTGAATCGGTCTCAGTCACAGCAACTGCCGCGACCAGGTCAGAATAACCACCAGCATGGTCATTATCTTTATGACTGATGATAAGACGGTCAAGCCGGCTAATATTGCGCCTTTCAAGCATCGGCAACAGCGTAAAACGAGCAATACTGTGACCCCGGTAAGCGGCACCGGCATCAAACAGAAGTACTTTATTACTGGTTTCTACCAGCACAGCCAGCCCCTGACCAACATCGGCTACCGTCGCCCGAAAATCCCCCCGGACAATCACCTCTTTCGGCGGCACCAGCAGTGCTGTCAGGATAAACAGAGAAAAAACGCTGAACCCTGTCCAGCGGGGAAGATTCAGCAACACGACGGCCAGAGCCCCCAAAAGCACCGGCAGCAGTGACGGTCGACTAAAAAGAACACCCTCCCCGTCAGCAGGGGCACACAGTTGTAACAACAACCAAAAGCTATCTGATAAACCATTCAACAATCCGACACCCGACACAGGGTCAGTCAGACAGAGCAACAGCCCCAGGATCACTCCGGGAATCAGAATAAAGGTGAGCAGAGGAATCGCCACAATATTGACCAGCGGGGCGATCAATGCGACCTGCCCAAGCCAGAGCAGCAGCAATGGAAACAGACCCAAAAAGACGGACCACTGTGTTGCAATAATAGTTTTGAAAAAGGTCTTTCCGGCACTGGCCGAAGCGGACAACAACAGGACACCCACTGCCGCAAACGATAACCAGAAGCCCGGCTGATAAAAACTCAGCGGCTGGATCAGCAAAACAATCACCAACGCCAGCTGATAGCGCGGCCAAATCCCCATATGACGATTAAGCAGTGCCGGAAGCAACATCGCCAGCGCCATGACAAGGGCTCGCTGGGTCGGGATACTGAAACCGGCCAGCAACGCATACCCCAACGCCAGCAGCAGAGCAGGAACAATCCGATAAGCACGAATATCAGACTGTCCGGGAATAAACCGCCCTGCCAGCCACTGAACAGTACCGCCCAGCCAATATCCCAGCAAACAGGCAATAGCGATATGCAGACCACTGATCACCACCAGATGAACAGTTCCGGTCTGTCGCAGAATTTGCCACAGCTCATCATCCAGACCCTGCTTGTCACCCAGCAGCAGCGCTCTGATCGTCGCCTCCGCGCGATCCCCCAGAGACAACTCCCCCAGCCATTTGCCAATGCTGTACCTCAGATATTCTACCCGCTGACGTCCACTCTCTTGCGGCCCGTAAAGCAGTCGGGCAGACAGGAGATAACCGCGGGCATTAACACGGTCGGCAAACAACCGGGTTTCATAATCACTGCCGCCGGGGTTCATCAAACCTCTTGGTGGCTTAAGGCGGACCATCAGCTGCCATTGTTGACCAGGTATAATTTCACTCTGCGGGGTGTACCAACTCAGCTGCAGATGTTTCAGATCAACACCCGGGAGTAAAGGTGAATAGTGCTCTACTTCAAATCGGAAGCGGACCAGGCCCGGCCGGTGTTCTGGCAAGCCGGAAACAGTACCGATTACCGATAGCTCCTGAGCAGGTAAGCCCATCGGCATCCGCTGACTCAGATTGAGATAGCCCCAGCCTGAGGCATAAACGAAGCCAAATATTAGCCCCGCTATCTGTTTCCGTTTGGTTACGGATAGAAATCGACCGCAAACCGGCAGGAAACACAGCCCCAGTGCGATAATCAGCAACACGAGTATTGAAAAAGGAAGCAGCTGAGGCAGCCAGGCCACCAGCAAAACACCAAAAGCTATACCAATCATCCATGATTTCCGGTTGGCTTAAAGATTGTAAGGGGGCATAATTACCCCCTCCCATCAGCTAACTATAAGTTTCTCCCTGATGCCGCGCAAACTTATCAAGAAATATATGCCAGATGAGCATAAGCTCAAGTCAAACCGCTACCTTAGCTGGCTTGGCAGTCATATACATGACCCAAACCTCTGGCATCTGACGCGTAAGTCTGTCAGCAGGGCGTTTTTCGTTGGCTTATTTTGCGCCTTTATCCCGCTGCCATCGCAAATGCTCATTGCTGCTGTCGCGGCTCTGTTTGTACGCAGCAACCTGCCTATCTCGGTCAGCCTGGTCTGGCTGACCAACCCGCTTACCATCCCCCCCATGTTTTATTTCGCTTACTGGATAGGTACGCATATTCTGGGTGTGGATGTTGTTGCGATCGATTTTGAGTTAACGATGGAGTGGATTAAAGCAGAGCTGGAGCATATCTGGCTGCCTTTGCTGGTAGGTTCAATGGTATGCGGAATTGTCAGCGGCACGCTGGGATATTTCCTGATGCAACGCTTCTGGGTCTGGCACGTTAATAATAGCTGGCGTAATCGCAAAAGCCGTAAATTTATTCTGCGTAAGCTAAAACGGGATGATAAAGGCCCGCAAGACAACCAGAAGAGCGACCAGCCGGGTGATCTTAAACCCGGGAAAGAGCATCATTCAGACAAAACGACGGACAACAAAAAGCCGGAATAACTCCGGCTTTTATAGTAAGACAACGGTTAACGGCTGGATAAGATAAGCTGAGTTAACGGGTTAATTCCTGCAACAAACCATCTTTTAGCTCAACAACCCTTCCCTGCTTTTCAGCGAGTTGAGGGTCATGGGTCACCACCACGAACGATATACCAAAATCACTGTTCAGCTTATGCATGAGTCCCTGCACGTCCTGAGCGGTATAGCGATCAAGATTACCGGTAGGTTCATCCATCAGCACACAGGCGGGATTAGTGACCAGCGCCCGGGCGATAGCCACCCGCTGACGCTCACCGCCGCTTAACATAGAAGGCTTATGTTCAAGACGATGAGATAAGCCCACCGAATGCAGAATAGCGGCTGCCTGTTCGCGTACGGCGCTGATAGCCTCACCTCTGATCAACAACGGCATCGCAACATTTTCAAGCGCACTGAACTCCGCTAACAGATGATGAAACTGATAGACAAATCCAAGAGCGCGGTTACGCAACCGGGCACGCTCCTGCTCATTAATATCAAATAACGACTGGTCATCAACCCGCACATCGCCGGAACTAGGCAGGTCAAGCCCACCCAGCATATTCAGCAGGGTACTCTTACCCGAGCCCGAGCTGCCGACGATAGCAAGGGTTTCTCCCCGCTTCACCTTCAGCTCTATGCCCCGCAAAACCTCGACAGCAATATCACCATCGCCGTATCGCTTTTTCAGATCGACACACTGCAGCACCAGATCACTCATAGCGCAACGCCTCCGCCGGTTGCGTACGGGAAGCGCGCCAGGCCGGATAGATCGTAGCCAGAAAACTGATTCCCAGGGCTACTGAAATAATCACCATCACATCCCCTGTCTGCAGCTGCGAAGGAAGATAACTGATGAAGTACACATCCGCACTGAGGAACTGTACACCAAAGGTATGTTCAACCCAGGCGATAAGATCAGTTATCGTCAGCGCCAGAACAACACCCAGAACAGAGCCCAGCAGGGTTCCCATGACCCCGATGACCGTGCCCTGAACCATGAAAATGCGCATGATGCGTCCAGGCGTTGCCCCCAGTGTTCTGAGAATAGCAATGTCACCTTTTTTATCGGTCACCACCATCACCAGAGTAGAGACAATATTAAACGCTGCCACAAATACGATCAGAAACAACAACAATCCGATCATCTTCTTTTCCAGCTGGATCGCCTGAAACAGATTACCGTGAGTCCGGGTCCAGTCACTGGCGCGATAGAACTCGCCAAGATCAGCAATAATCTGCCTGATTCGGGTGGGCGCCTGAAACAGATTATCAAACTCCAGGCGGATACCATCAACACCGCTGGCCATCCGTTTAATACGCGCTGCATCATCTATATGAATATACGCGAGATTTGCATCCAGCTCAGCTCCGACCTCGAACACCCCGACCACCGTAAAACGTTTCAACCGGGGGATGATACCTGCCACACTAATCGACGCTTCAGGAAGCACCAGGGTAACCTTATCACCGAGAGCGACTCCCATTGAGCGGGCCAGCAGTGACCCCAGCACAATACCGTAACTCTTTGACTGCAACGCATCGAGGCTACCAGCTTTGATATGGTCGTCAAGAATGGAGATTTTCTGCTCAAGCTCAGGTTCGATACCATTGATCAGAACACCGCGAACCACGCCCCGGTTGGTCAGCATCCCCTGCGCCTGAATATAGGGCGCAGTACCGATAACGCCTGGCTGCTGGTTAACCTTTTCAGCAACCGCCTGCCAGTTTTCCAGCGGCATACCGTAATCCGATATGGTGCCATGGGGAACCATCCCCAGAATGCGTTCTTTGAGTTCACGGTCAAAGCCGTTCATTACCGAAAGCACAACGATCAGCGCAGCAACACCCAGCATCAGCCCCAGCATCGAGACCAGCGAGATAAATGAGATAAAATTGTTGTTCCGTTTGGCTGAAGTGTAACGCAGCCCAACGTACAGAGAGAATGGTCTGAACATGGTCGCGATTAAATCACAGACTGATGAAATTCTCTAACAAAATCAGAATAATATTCGCTATACTCAGGAAAAGTGACATATTCGCGAGGGCAGTATTTTGAATCAGGAACGACGCCAGTATTTCCGCATCGATGGCAAAGTAGCAGTCGACTACAAAGTCATCACGGAAGATGAGATGCAACATGGCCGGCTGCCTACACAGTTTCAGGTATCGCCTTTCTTTTTACTGCTGACACAACTTCAGGAATTCAGCCACGACAGCAGCTACCAACTGCGTAAGATTGCGCAGAGAGATCCGCTGGTCGCGTCTTATCTTGAGAATATGAACAATAAGATCGATGCTATCGCTCACGCCATCGCAAAAAGCGATGTTGAGTTCGAAAACCTGTCAACACAGAAAATAAATCTGAGCGAAGGCGGAATGAGCTTTTTCAGCAAAGAATCGATTCCTGAGAACAGCTACCTGGCACTTAAAGTCGTTTTTGAAGAGACCTACACCGGCTTATTGATCTATGGGCAAGTGCTCTACAGCGGAGAAGAAGAGGAAGACGGACAATATAAAATCGGCATCGAGTTCAGTGATATGCCGGAAAGCAGCCGCTTAATTGTTGCCCGCTATATTCTAACGAGCCAGGCCCGCGACCGGCAGCTGAATGATGAGCAGTACTAATACTGTCGAACTGATAGAAAGCCTGCATCAACTCAATCGGGAACTGCTCAGCTTTTCGGAACAATTGCTCAAAAGCACGCTTCCCTTCTGGTTGCCAGGAGAAACAGCCCGAAACCTCAAAGAGGCATCTCACCTTTACACTGATATATGGTATCGGGATGGCCAGGATGGACGCACCACAATCAGTCAGCACGGAATCATTGGCGCAGGCCCCGAACTGATTGAGGCAGCCCTGAGGCTAAATCATGCCAAATCAAGCTTTCAGGAACTCGCTACCCACTATCGTATAAGCCAGTCAGCCGAAATTCTGCAGGAATTACACAGAAGAAGTGAAACGATTGCCGCACTACTGCATCGCCATGGCGCATCAAGAATTCATCTCAAGCAGTGTTATCGCCAGATACCCGTTTATGATACCTGCCCCTCCAGAATCGGATTCAGCTGGTATACCAGCGGCCGCAGCATTCGTAAACTGACGCCTGTGGAAGCAGAGGAAAAACTGCTTAAGATGGACACCAGCCAGCCACATATTCAACTACAGTTACAGGCAGTCGGACAGCTGCGCCCCGGAGACATGCTCGCACAGGTACAAAACCAGGTGCCGGTCATGCGAGCGAACCCGGTCTGGAAACAAAAAGACCATACACTGCGCAAGGCACAAAACACCTCACTGCCGATTATTATCGCCCTTAACAGTGATAATCCCACCCTGCCCGCGTATAATGAGCCTCCACTTGTCCCTCCTGAGGCGCGCAGCCGACTCGAGCGCAGTGATCTGAAGATAGATCCGCAGCCGTTTTTGCCAAGCATCAGAGCACACCGTTACCTTGGATAATCACTTTTATGTCCGAAAGTTCAAACAATAGTTCAAATACTCCGAATCACAGCTCCCATAACAAACTGCTGCATCACATCGCTACAGGGTTTGGTTTGCTGTTTCTTATCGCGTATTACCTGATAATCGACAGTACCGGATTCTATGACTGGGTCACCGCCCGGCTGCCAGCCGAATATGCCGGTGCCGGACTGATGCTCGGCATTATGATTGCGATGACGCCAGGTTTCTTTATATGGAAACATTACAACCGCTGGGTTGAAAAAAAACTCGGCGTAACCGGCAAGTATTATGAAGATGGATTTTATAAAGCACCCGAACAGTCCGACAACAATAAAACAGATTAAATAACCATCACAAAAAAACCGCCATAAGGCGGTTTTTTTTATACTTCACAGTCATTTTACAGATTAGATATACGGTTCAGACCTGCAATTGCCGCTACCCGGTAAGCTTCAGCCATTGTCGGATAGTTAAAGGTGGTGTTAACGAAATAGTTGATCGTATTCGCTTCACCCGCCTGATTCATAATAGCCTGACCGATATGCACAATCTCAGAAGCCTGGTCACCGAAACAGTGGATACCCAGTATTTCCAGCGTGTCACGGTTAAAGAGAATTTTAAGCATACCGACCGGCTCACCGGAGATCTGCGCGCGGGCGGTATCTTTGAAAAATGCCTGACCCACTTCATAAGGCACACAGTCCTCAGTCAACTGCTCTTCCGTCTTACCAATAGAGCTGATTTCTGGAATGGTATATATACCAGTTGGCACATCGTTAATGAAACGGAAGTCGTCAGCATTAAGCATATCAGAGGAGGCTGCCCGGCCCTGGTCAAGCGCAGCGGATGCCAGAGCGGGCCAGCCGATCACATCACCACAGGCATAGATCCCTTCTGACTTGGTACGATAGTGCTCATCCACCTCAATCTGACCCCGGCTGTTTGCCTCAAGACCGATATTTTCCAGCTTAAGCATATCGGTATTACCACTGCGGCCGTTACACCAGAGAAAAGCATCTGCACGGATCATTTTGCCAGAACGAAGCGTCAGGGTAACGCCACGCTCATCAGCAACCACTTTCTCATACACTTCATTATGACGGATCTTAACGGCATTATTACGCAGGTGATAACTCAGTGAATCAGAAATTTCTGCATCGAGGAAAGACAGTAACCGATCCATTGAGTCTATCAGGTCAACTTTGACACCCAGTCCACTGAAAATAGAAGCATATTCTGAACCGATAACGCCCGCACCATAGATAATCAGAGTTCTGGGGGTATGACTCAGGGTCAGTATGGTGTCGCTGTTATAAATACGCGGATGGGTAAAATCGATGTCATCCGGTTTATATGGCCGCGAACCAGTAGCAATAATAATATTTTTCGCCCGCAGAATTTCGTTACCTTTGACTGTGCCGCTCACCAGCACAGTATTCTGATCGGCGAACTCCGCTTTTCCGAAAAACAGATCAATACGGTTCCGGGCATAGAAATTCGTGCGCATCATAACCTGGTTAGAGATCACTTTTTCAGCGCGTTTCAGCACTTTAGGAAAAGAGAACCAGCGAGGCTCTCCGATATCACGGAACATAGGGTTGGTATTAAACTCGATGATCTGCTTAACCGAGTGACGCAGCGCCTTAGATGGAATCGTACCCTTGTGCGTACAGTTGCCACCCACAGAGTCCTGTGACTCGATTACGGCTACACGACGTCCCTTCTTCGCCGCATTCATTGCCGCGCCTTCACCGGCAGGACCGGATCCGATTACAATGACATCATAGTCATATACAGCCATCACTTTCCCCTATCACTTATTAATTTTTATAAACTTTTTAAGCCTTAAACGAAACCATACACTTTTTTTAGTTGAGAACAGATACTACGCCAACAGCGCAGAGGTAAGCCTTTAAGCACTCAGCTTATCGAGGATTTTTAGCATCATAGGCGAGTTCTGCCACAGCCTGCTTACGGTCCTGCTTATCCTGCTCTTCATCGCACCGGTTCTGATCACCACCGCAAATAGGACACTCTTCGTCGATTCCCACATTGGCAAGACCGCCACAGGATCCGGCAATGGGTTTACGCCCCATCATTACACCGACAGACATAGCCGCAACAACTAATATCAAAACAACAAACGTCAGAATCATAGTACTCATAGAATTTTCCTCACTCCACCAGGTAATGCTTAAACCCCGGTGTCATCTTCTCAATAAAGCCCTCATCAGACTTTATAATCAATAACGCTTCAACCCCCTGCTCTTCTGCATAGGTTTCTGCCTTTTCAGGGCCTAAAACCATCATTGCAGTCGCCAGGGCGTCAGCAGCAGCACAATCACTGGCCAGCACGGTAACGGAAGCCAGTTTATGACTGATCGGCCTACCTGTTGCCGGATCAATCGTATGAGAAAAGCGGATCCCGTTTTCCTCGAAGTAATTCCGATAATCACCCGACGTGGCAATACCCACATCTTTAACTTCAATTATACGCTGAACCTTACGCTCACCGTAAACCGGAGCTTCGATGGCAATTTTCCAGTGGCTGTTATCCGGCTTTACACCCCGGGCTCTCAATTCACCACCGATCTCTACCAGATATGCAGTAATGCCAGCGCTTTCAAGCAGATCGGCGACCTTATCAACACCGTACCCTTTTGCAATCGCAGACAGATCAATATAGACGTTACGCTCCCGGTTTAACTGGTTACCGGAAAGCTTAATAAAATGATAACCCACCCGCTGACGCAGTTGAGTTATCTCATGCTCATCCGGCGCGTGTATAACACGACCATCCGGACCAAAGCCCCACAGATTAACAAGCGGTCCGACCGTGACATCAAATGCACCGCCAGATGAATGGCTAATCTCTAAAGCTTTTTTTAATACCTGAGTCAGACCTGCTGACAATGTGACAGACTCGCCTGCCGGCATCTGATTGATACGGCTAAGCTCTGAATCCTGCTGATAAGTAGACATACTGTTATTAACCTCAACCAGCAGCTGATCAATCCGCGCGGGTAATTTTGCATCAATATCAGTATCAGAAGATACCCACTTTACTGTGAAGCTGGTACCCATCGTCAGCCCCTGGTGGCTGACAATCTGAGGTTGTTTACTACACCCTGAAACGAGTGCAGAGACAAGAAAAAAAGCGGCCAGCAGCAAAGCTGCCGGCCGTTTAATGATTTGCCTGGTTAATTCAGACATCAATGATCAGCCACCAAAGTCGTCGAGGAAGATATTCTCACGCTCAACGCCCAGATCAACCAGCATCTGGATTACAGCAGCATTCATCATGGGAGGCCCACACATGTAGTATTCACAATCTTCAGGAGCTTCATGGTCCTTCAGATAGTTTTCGTACAGCACGTTATGGATAAATCCGGTCATACCATCCCAGTTGTCTTCAGGCTGAGGATCTGACAATGCCAGATGCCACTTGAAGTTGTCGTTCTCCTCCTGAAGCTGATCGTACTCTTCATTGTAGAAGCACTCGCGAAGTGAGCGGGCACCATACCAGAAAGTGATCTTACGCTTAGAGTTCAGACGCTTCAGCTGATCGAAGATATGAGAACGCATTGGCGCCATACCCGCTCCACCACCGATGAAGACCATCTCGTTATCGGTTTCTTTGGCAAAGAACTCACCAAATGGTCCGTAAACGGTAATCTTATCACCTGGCTTCAGGCTGAATACATATGAAGACATCTTACCCGGCGGGAAGTCTGTTCCCGGAGGCGGAGATGCGATACGGATATTGAACTTAACAACACCACGCTCTTCCGGATAGTTCGCCATGGAATATGCACGAATAGTGGTTTCATCCACCTTCGATACATAGCGCCACTGATCGAACTTATCCCAGTCGCCCCGGTATTCCTCTTCAATGACGAAGTCTTTGTAATGCACTTCATGAGGAGGACATTCCAGCTGAACATAACCACCGGCACGGAAGTCTACGTTCTCACCTTCCGGCAGACGCAGGGTCAGCTCTTTGATGAAAGTAGCAACGTTAGGGTTGGACTCAACCGTACATTCCCACTTTTTAACACCAAAGATCTCTTCTTCCAGCTCGATCTTCATATCCTGCTTAACAGCAACCTGACATGAAAGACGCCAGCCCTCTTTAGCCTCACGCATCGTAAAGTGAGATTCCTCTGTTGGCAGCATAGAGCCACCACCATCAAGAACCTGACATTTACACTGAGCACAAGTGCCGCCGCCACCACAGGCGGAAGGTACGAAAATACCTGCATTAGACAGAGTCTGCAGCAGTTTATCACCGGCAGGAACTGTTACGCTCTTCTCCGGATCATCATTAATGGTGATAGTAACCTCACCACTGCTAACCAGTTTTGAACGGGCTGCCAGAATTACCGCGACCAGTGCAAGCACTACCGCGGTAAACATGACAACGCCGAGAACGATTTCTGCATTCATTAGCTTAATCCTTCTTTAGTTGATCATGCGACAGCAATTACAGCTGCACGCCGGAGAAAGACATGAAACCCAGAGACATCAGACCTACAGTGATGAAGGTGATACCCAGGCCACGCAAACCTGCCGGCACGTCGCTGTATTTAAGTTTTTCACGGATTCCTGCCAGGGTGGCAATTGCCAGCGCCCAGCCAACACCCGCACCGGTACCATAGACAACGGACTCACCAAAGGTGTAGTCACGCTCAACCATGAACAGTGCTGCACCCATGATGGCGCAGTTCACTGTGATCAGCGGCAGGAATACACCCAGCGCGTTGTACAGTGCCGGTACATACTTATCCAGGAACATTTCCAGAATCTGTACAATCGCAGCGATTACACCGATATAGGAGATATAGCCTAAAAAGCTCAGATCAACATCAGGATAACCGGCCCAGGCCAGTGCACCTTCACGCAGCAACAGGTTGAATATCAGGTTATTGATAGGCGTTGTGATTGCCAGCACCACAATAACCGCAATACCCAGACCGATAGCCGTCTGAACCTTCTTTGAAATCGCCAGGAATGTACACATACCCAGGAAGAAGGCCAGCGCCATGTTTTCAACAAAGATCGCCTTAACGGCAAGGCTGATATACTGTTCCATTACACAGCCTCCTTCTGAGAGTTCTTAGCCAGTTCAAACTCGGGCGCTTCGACCTGATCTTTCTTAAAGGTACGAATCAGCCAGATGAACATGCCAATAATAAAGAACGCACTCGGTGGTAGCAGCAGCAGACCATTGGCCTGATACCAGCCTCCATCGGTAACCAGTGGCAGAATTTCGATACCGAACAGCTTTCCGGCACCAAACAGTTCGCGGATAGTACCAACAAACAACAGTACAACCCCGTAACCGAGCCCGTTACCGATACCATCCAGGAAGGAGATCATCGGCGGGTTCTTCATCGCAAACGCTTCAGCACGACCCATAACGATACAGTTAGTAATGATCAGACCAACGAATACTGACAGCTGCTTAGATATTTCATAAGCGTAAGCTTTCAGAATCTGATCTACCACGATTACCAGCGAGGCGATAATCGCCATTTGACAGATGATCCGGATACTGCTCGGCATCTGATTACGGATAATCGAGATAAACAGGTTGGAGAATGCAGTTACCACGGTTACAGCCAGAGCCATAACAAATGCGGTACCCAGGTTTGATGTTACCGCCAGCGCGGAACAGATACCCAGAATCTGCAGACCGATTGGGTTATTGTTAAAAATCGGTCCTAACAGGACATCTTTAACTTGAGACATTATTTACGCCCCCCCTGCTTTCAGATTTGAAAGAAATGGTGCATAACCATTCTCACCCATCCAGAAGTGAACCAGGTTAGTCACACCACGGCTGGTCAGTGTAGCTCCGGAAAGCCCATCAACCTGATATTTAGCATTGTCTGAACCAGAATCAACATTGCCTTTTATCAGACCAAGCGCCGGCTCCATAGAACCGGCAGGGTATACCTGCTTTCCAGGCCACAGAGCTTTCCAGGCCGGATTATCAACTTCACCACCCAATCCTGGGGTTTCAGCATGGGAGTAGAAACCCAGACCGACCACCGTATTCAGATCAGATTCAAGCGCGAGGAAGCCATACAGCGTTGACCAGAGACCATAGCCGTGCACCGGCAGGATCATCTTATCAAAGCCCTCAGGTGAATCACTCTTGACCAGATACACAGGCATTACCTTTGCCTGATATTTGATAGAAGCGATATCTTCCTGACGACCCAGCTTAAACCCGGTATCCGCCTCTTTTGCTGCCTTGCGGGCATCATAGCGGGCGGGATCAGCCACCTCAGTGAACTTACCGGTACGCAGATCCACATAGCGTTTTTCGATAAGCTCATCGAAAACAGCCTGAACATCCCTGCCATCAGTGGGAATACCGGCCGCAGCCAGGATATTGGTCTGACGGTCAAGGTTCTTGTTTGCTACCTGTTTCGGCTTAAGCAGTACAGCTGCTGCAGATACAACCACAGAGCAGACCACACACAGCAAAACAGCTACGGTAATTGTTCTACCGATAGAATCTTTACTCGCTGACATTGCGCATCGCCCTCCGTTTGATGTTCGCCTGCACTACAAAGTTATCGATCAGTGGTGCAAACAGATTACCGAACAGAATCGCCAGCATCATCCCCTCTGGGAAAGCCGGGTTAACTACACGGATAAGAACAACCATCACCCCGATCAGAGCACCGAAATACCACTTACCTTTATTGGTCATGGACGCGGAAATCGGATCGGTAGCCATAAAGAACATACCAAATGCGAAACCACCCAGAACCATATGCCAGTAAAACGGCAGCGCAAACATCGGATTAGTATCAGAACCAATGATATTCAACAGGGTTGCCATAGCGGTCATCCCGAGGAATACACCTGCAACAATACGCCAGGCAGCAACTTTCGCGAACAGCAATACCAGACCACCCAACGCGATAGCAAAGGTGGAAACCTCTCCTACTGAGCCCTGAATGTTGCCGATAAAGGCATCAAACCAGGTGATATTCTGTGCCAGAATAGCATCAACACCACCCGCAGCTGCAAGACCCAGAGGCGTCGCACCAGAGAAGCCATCAACGGCAGTCCAGATCGCATCGCCTGACATCTGCGCAGGGTATGCGAAAAACAGGAAAGCACGACCGGTCAGAGCCGGGTTCAGGAAGTTTTTACCGGTACCACCGAAAACTTCTTTACCAATAACAACGCCGAAACTGATACCCAATGCGACCTGCCACAACGGGATAGTAGGCGGCAAAATCAGGGCAAACAGAATAGAAGTAACAAAGAAACCTTCGTTGACTTCGTGTCCACGCTTCATTGCGAATAATACTTCCCAGAACCCCCCGACAATAAAGGTCGTCAGGTAGATAGGTAGCCAGTACATCGCACCGTGAATGATGTTGTCCCACAGACTGTCCGGGTTAAAACTGGTGAACAGCGCTGTAAGGCCACCCTGCCAGGTGGTTGGCTCAGTGAGCCCCAGCGTAGCCATTGCAGTATTTGCCTGAAAGCCTACGTTGTATAACCCGAAGAAAACTGCCGGGAAAGTACACATCCATACCAGGATCATGATTCGCTTCAGGTCGACAGCATCACGAACATGAGCTGCAGCCTTAGTCACATGACCCGGAGTGTAGAAAATAGTATCGGCTGCTTCATACAGCGCATACCAATTTTCATACTTGCCGCCTTTATGGAAATGCGGCTCCATCTTATCGAGAATATTTCTTAAGCTCATGATCAGGCCTCTTTCTCTATACGCGTCAGATTGTCGCGAAGAATTTGGCCATACTCATACTTGCCCGGACAGGCAAATGTGCATAGCGCGAGGTCTTCTTCGTCAAGCTCAAGACACCCCAGTGCCATCGCATAAACGACATCTCCGGTGACCAGAGCACGCAACAATTGCGTAGGAAGAATATCCAGCGGCATCAGCTCTTCGAACTGCCCCACCGGCACCATGGCCCGTTCAGAACCGTTAGTCGTCGTGGTGAAGTTAAACGTCTTAGACGGATTCAGTCTGGACAGGAACATATTCAGAACAGAGAACTTGTCCGCACCCGGTGAAAGCCAGCCCAGCAGCTCACGCTGATCGCCTTCTTCCAGCACACTAACCTGACTGGCATAACGGCTAAGGTAGCCCAGAGGCCCTTCGGCCTTACGACCATTCCATACCGAACCGCTGATAACCCGGTTATTTGTACCTTCAGTACGCCCTGCCAGCAACTCATCCAGATTGGCACCCAAACGGGTACGCAGAAGTGTTGGCTGCTTAACCTGCGGCCCGGATACTGCTACAACACGATCCGTATACAGAACACCTGTAGTGAACAGCTTACCGAATGCAATGACATCCTGATAACCGATAGTCCAGACTGTCTTTGTCGCGGATACAGGATCCAGGAAGTGGATATGAGTACCGGCATTGCCAGCCGGATGCTTACCGGCAAACTCTTCTACCGTAACACCCTCAGCAGTGGGCACGTTTGCGCCCTCAGCCTTACACAGAAACACTTTACCTTCAGTCAGACGCGTCAGTACAGTCAGACCGTTAACAAAAGCGTCTGCCTGCTCTGCGATAACTACCTCAGGGTTAGCCGCCAGAGGATTTGTATCTATGGCCGTAACAAAAACCGACGCCGGCTTAGAGCCTGGCTGTGGAACTTTGCTGAAAGGCCGTGTACGCAGCGCAGTCCAGGCACCGGACTTAACCAGATTATCCTGAACCTGCTCAGCTGTCAGTGAAGACAACTGAGATGCATCGTACGCTGTAAACTGCTCTGCTTCGTCGCCATCTATTTCAACAACAACCGATTGCAGAACCCGTCGATCACCACGGTTGATCTCTTTGATCACACCCGCAGCTGGTGCTGTAAAATCAACACCTTCCGTTTTCTTATCGGAAAAGATCACTTGACCGAGTTTTACCCGATCTCCCACCTTGACCCGCATCGTAGGCTTCATGCCTGGATAATCGAAGCCGATCACGGCGACAGACTTAACCTCAACAGCTGCCGAAACAGTCTGTTCTGGTGCGCCTGCTATAGGTAGATCCAGACCCTGTTTGATCTTGATCATCCGCCTCACCCAATCTCTATTATAATTTTTCAGGATCCCTTCCCGCAGAGCACTATGCCTCCGACTCTGCAACATTGTCCCCTGATGTCACAAACCAAAGCAAAAACCCTACTAAGAACGGGATAACCCCAACCCAAAAACCGGTTAAGTATAAAGATCGGGAGGTAATTTTTCTACAAGAGCGACCACTAAACGTGGCTTTTAGGTCATTAATAGCAAAGCATTGATAGAACTTTAAGGTATAAGCATATTCTATTTATGAATATATAAAAAAAACCAATAAAAAACCGCCTCTTAGGGCGGTTTTTTGTTAGCCTAAAGTCTTATCAGACCTTAGCTTTAGGGAACGCAGGCAGTGTACATTTAGCCATGCGCTGAGCCATACGGATCACCTGACAGCTATAACCAAACTCATTGTCGTACCATACATACAGAACGCAACGATTGCCTTCAGCGATAGTGGCCAGTGCATCGACAACACCCGCCGCACGAGAGCCAACAAAGTCAGAAGATACAGCTTCCGGAGAGTTACTGTAATCAATCTGTTTCTGCAGCGGAGAATGCAGCGCCATATCACGCAGGTAGCTGTTCAGCTCCTCTTTCTCCGTTGGATTATCCAGATTCAGATTCAGAATCGCCATAGAAACGTTCGGAGTAGGAACACGAATCGCATTACCGGTCAGCTTACCTTCCAGCTGAGGCAGAGCCTTGGAAACCGCTTTCGCCGCACCGGTTTCAGTAATAACCATGTTCAGGCCTGCAGCACGACCACGACGATCACCCTTGTGGTAGTTATCAATCAGGTTCTGATCATTAGTATAGGCATGAACAGTCTCAACGTGACCGTTAGTTACACCATACTTAGCATCGATCGCTTTCAGCACAGGAGAGATTGCGTTAGTTGTGCACGAAGCAGCCGACAGAATAGTGTCGCTATCTTCGATATCGCCGTGGTTAACGCCCATAACGATATTCTTAATGCCCTTACCCGGTGCAGTCAGTGCAACCTTAGCAACACCTTTAGACTTCAGGTGCAGAGACAGGCCAGCTTCATCACGCCAGATACCGGTGTTATCCAGTACCAGTGCATTATTGATATCGTACTGAGTGTAATCAACCTTATCAGGTCCGTCAGAATAGATAACTCTGATCAGGTTACCATTAGCAATAATTGCCTGATTCTCTTCATCAACCTGAATCGTTCCACGGAAAGAACCATGAACGGAATCACGACGCAGCAGGCTGGCACGTTTTTCCAGATCATTAGCAGCATTACCCTTGCGCACAACGATTGCACGCAGACGCAGCGACTGACCGCCACCGGTACGCTCAATCAGCAGACGCGCAAGCAGACGACCGATACGACCAAAACCATAAAGCACAACATCCGTTGGCTCTGAAGCAGCACCACCAATAACAGGTGCCAGCTCAGCAGCAAGAAACTCCTCCATGGATAAACCACCGGCTTCCTGCTGGAACTTAACCGCCAGCTTACCCACGTCAACGTGCGCATTCTTGACATCAAGCTTATCCAGAGCAGTCAGAACAGGATGCGTGTCGCAGACCGACAACTCCTGCTCTTCAACCTGACGCACATAGCGATGTGCTTTTATCACATCAACAACTGAACGCTTGATGATAAGACGACCATATACAGATGTCTCAACGTTCTTGTCACGGTACAGACGACCTACTAACGGGATCATCTCTTCAGCTAATGCTTCGCGACCTTTCCAGTCAGCTAACACTTTATCTTGGCTCACGGCTCACTCCAAAAAGGTAGTAGTCAATATAGCAGTCAATTTTTGCTGGGCGCATTATCACCTTTTAGCACCCTGTGAGCAAATCTGAAACACTACACTTTAGGGCTATATTTCAGATTAATGTCACAAACATGACACATTAAGACAAATCCACCTCACCTTAGGACAGTAAGATTATAGGGTGTACTTTTGGCCCACGCTCCGTAAGATAAGCGACCATATCAGTACCAGCGCTTCTAACCAGAAGCCAGTATCAGTTCACGGAGTTTGTTGTCAGTGTTTAAAGATGAATATCAATTACCTAAGTCGGCCGGCGACATCCGGCGGATCGGCAACCTCTCCGGCAGCGGCCGCGGTATGCTTGCTGCAGAAATTGCCAGCCAGCATCCAGGCCTGATTATCTGCATCACCAACGACAGTGACAGCGCCACCCGACTTGAATCTGAGATCCGTTTTTTTGGCGAAAAAGATGTCGAATGCATGCTGTTTTCTGACTGGGAAACCCTGCCATACGATAATTTTTCGCCGCATCAGGACATCATATCAGAGCGACTTAACACCCTGTACAGACTGCCACAGATGCAGCGGGGGATATTAATTATCCCGGCGAGCACGCTGATGCAACGGGTAGCACCGCAACGTTTTCTGGATAGCAACTCCCTGATCCTCGATCAGGGCCAGGCATTCAATCTGGATGAGATGCGCCGCAAGCTGACAGATGCCGGTTATCATCTCACCGAAAACGTTTATGAACATGGTGAATTTGCCATCCGCGGCTCAATCATCGATATCTTTCCGATGGGTAGTAACACCCCCTACCGGATCGAACTGTTTGACGATGAGGTCGATACTCTGCGCAGTTTCGACCCTGAAAGCCAGCGTTCGATAGACAAAGTCGACAAGATTCGCGTACTACCGGCAAAAGAGTTTCCTTTCGATGAGAATTCAATACGCAATTTTAAGCAGCGCTGGCGGGAAACCTTTGATGTAGATTATAAGCGCTGCTCGGTTTATCAGGATGTAAATGACGGTATAAGCCCGCCCGGCATCGAGTACTACCAACCACTGTTCTTTGAGTCCAGCGCGACCCTGTTTGACTACCTGCCGGACAATGTACTGATCCTCACCGATACCAACCTGGAGGATCACTGCACTCAGTTCTGGGGGGAAGTTCAGGAGCGCTACGAAGAACGACGCTATGATGTTGAGCGCCCCATTCTGCCTCCGGACAGACTTTTCATACCGGCTAATGAGCTATTTGGCACCCTGAAAAAAATGCGGCGTATTCAGCTGCAACACAACAAAACCCAGGCACGACCGGAATCCGGCCGCTACAACCTGAGCCTGGACGCCCCCCCTGAGCTAACCGTCAATGCCCAGGCCGCAAAACCACTGTCTGCGGTTGATGCCTTTCTGTCTGATACCAGCGACCGGGTACTGTTCTGCGCAGAATCCGCCGGTCGCCGTGAAGCGTTAATTGAGCTGCTCGGACGTATCAATATCAAGCCCCACCCGGTTGACCACCTGCAACAGTTTTTCAGCGATGGCTATCCGGTCAACATCTGCATTTTCCCACTGGAACTGGGCCTTAGTGCACCGGGCAGATTCCATCTGATCACCGAAACACAGCTGTTTGGTCATCAGGTATTTCAGCGCCGCCGCCGCTCCAGAGAGCAGGAACAGTCTGATCAGATAATTAAAAACCTGACCGAACTGAACATCGGAGCACCGGTGGTCCATATAGACCATGGTGTCGGTCGTTACCGGGGTTTGGTAACGCTGGATCTGGATTCGCAAACTTCAGAATTTCTTAAACTCGAGTACGCTAACGAAGCCAACCTCTATGTCCCGGTCACCTCTCTGCATCTGATCAGTCGTTACTCGGGTGCAGGCGATGAACTCGCCCCCCTCCACAGACTGGGCACTGAACAGTGGAGCAAGGCACGCCGCAAAGCTGCCGAAAAGGTGCGCGATACCGCAGCCGAACTGCTGGACATTTATGCCCGTCGTGCGGCACGCCGCGGCCACCAGTTTGATTCCCCGGATGAGCATTACGCCAGCTTCAGCGCAGCATTCCCTTTTGAGGAGACCGTTGACCAGGCCAACGCCATTCAGGCCGTCATAAAAGATATGCAATCAGAACAGCCGATGGACCGGCTGGTCTGCGGCGATGTTGGCTTCGGCAAAACGGAAGTCGCAATGCGCGCTGCATTCATAGCCGTACAGAGCAACAAACAGGTGGCCATACTGGTACCCACTACCCTTCTGGCACAACAGCACTATGAAAATTTTCGCGATCGCTTTGCCGACTGGCCGGTTAATGTAGAACTGATCTCCCGGTTTCGCTCAGGTAAAGAGAGCAACGCAGTCATAGAATCCCTTAAAGAGGGCAAAACCGATATCGTTATCGGAACCCATAAGCTGCTGCAGGGCGATATCAAATTCAGCGATCTGGGACTGCTGATCATTGATGAGGAACACCGGTTTGGCGTACAACAGAAAGAACGCCTGAAATCACTGCGCTCAGAGGTTGATATCCTCACCCTGACCGCAACACCAATTCCCCGGACACTCAACATGGCGATGTCCGGCATCCGCGACCTGTCGATAATTGCCACCCCACCCGCCCGACGACTGTCGGTAAAAACCTTTGTACGCCAGGCTGATAAAGCACTCAAGAAGGAAGCGATTCTGCGGGAACTGCTGCGCGGCGGACAGGTGTACTATCTGCATAATGAAGTTAAGGATATCGAGCAAACCGCTGCCGAGATCAACGAACTGGTGCCCGAGGCCCGTGTCGGCATCGGCCATGGTCAGATGCGCGAGCGTGAACTTGAGCAGGTGATGTCAGATTTCTACCATAAACGCTTTAACGTACTGGTCTGCACCACAATTATCGAAACAGGCATTGATGTACCCAACGCCAACACTATCATCATCGACCGGGCCGATAAGTTTGGTCTGGCACAACTTCACCAGTTACGGGGCCGGGTTGGCCGCTCCCACCATCAGGCATACGCATACCTGACGACTCCCCACCCCAAAGCGATGACCACCGACGCGGTCAAACGACTTGAGGCGATTACCAGCGCCGATGAACTTGGTGCAGGCTTCACCCTGGCGACCCACGATATGGAGATCCGCGGCACGGGTGAACTGCTGGGTGAAGGCCAGAGCGGTCAGATCCAGAATGTAGGCTTCTCCCTCTATCTCGAGATGCTGGAGCAGGCTGTTGAAGCGATACGCAAAGGCAAAACGCCTAACCTTGACGCCCCACTTAAACAGGGCGTAGAGATCAACCTGCGCGTTCCTGCACTGATTCCTGATGACTACCTGCCGGATGTTCACAACCGCCTGATCATGTATAAACGCATCGCCAACGGCAAAAGCGAAACCGAACTGAAAGAACTTCAGATCGAGATGATCGACCGGTTCGGCATACTGCCTGAGCAAACTAAAAACCTGTTCCGCCAGACATTACTGAAACTTCAGTGCGAACAGCTTGGCATCAGTAAAATTGACGCCGGGGACACCGGGGGACGAATCGATTTCGAAGCCGACACCATGGTCGATCCATTCAAACTGGTTCAACTGGTACAGCAACAGCCACAAAAATTTCAGTTTGGCGGTGCCAGTCAGCTGAAGTTCACACTGAAGATGGATAAAATAGAGCAGCGCTTTAAAGCTGTTGAACAGCTACTTCAGCAATTGACCGGGAATTAAAAATGACCAAGCTCACTTCTGGGATCATACTGACTCTGACCCTGATTCTGCTTAACATCAGCATCGTTCAGGCCGATACCTCAAACTATAAGGTCGAACTGTTGATTTTCAGCCATAAACCCTCAGACACACTGAGTGATGAGATATGGCCTGACATCACCTCAATTCCACAGCGCAGCAGCCGCTCTCTTGCATACAACCAGCAGGACCAGAAGACTGACTACTTCACCCGCCTGCCAAAATCATCACTATCGCTGAGCAACAAGCAGGCCAGCCTGAGACGCAGCTCACTGTACCAGGTACTTTTCCATGAAGCCTGGATTCAGCCTGTCAGCGAGACAAAGGGAGATAATGTGGTGAGAATTAATGGCGGCGAGATTCTCGACAATGGTTTATACGAACTGGATGGTTACATCTCCATTGATAAAGCCCGCTACCTGCATTTTCGCAGCGATCTGTTTCACAGCCGCCGACTCAGCCCGGAAGAGAGCCTGATGCTGTTAAAACCCTCCCCCGGCCCGACTCTAACAAGCAACGCGGAGACAAACCCTGAGTCCGGCTCCGAAATGCCACTCACGCAACCACAGGACAGCAGCATGAATGGTAACCACTACCTGACCCAGACCAGCATTCCGGACTTTATCACCGTAGAAATGGAAAGCGCCCGACGAATGCGCAGCAATGAACTGCACTACCTTGATCACCCGCTGTTTGGCATGCTGGTCATGATATCTCCAGCCGAATAACAAAAAACGGAGCATCTATGCTCCGTTTTTTTATGGTTCTTCGCGTGTCATGGGGAAGAATATAGAAACATCGATACCTTCATGGTTAAGCCCGGTTGACGAGCCCTCCAGGCAAGAACCCCCGCAGAGCGATTTTTCATTGAGGACACCCTATCGTTGCAGGACGCCGCGCCAAAACCCTCTGACAAAGGCCTGAACGCTTAACGTTAAAAAGCGTTTTACCACAGAGTCCGCAGAGGACACGGAGAAGCACTATTAATCAGGTTTTCTCTGTGCTCTTCGTGTCCTTAGCATGCCCCCTGGGTACTGGGGTGAGTCGGTTTTAGATTCTAAGGACCCCTGCAATATATAGCTCCACTACTATCTACCACGATGGAATTCTTTCCCGGTAAAGCGCGACAAACCTTTCATATGCCTGAGCAATCTTAATTAATTGACTCAGTCAGCACATCCGCCCAGCCATTCAGGCTACTTTTTCTTCGAGCATTTTACCTCACGGGTCAGCATCATATCCAGCTCTTCAGGCCAGACCACTAATCCGTCTTCGTCCTCTCCAGCATCTGGCAGAGGGAAAACCACTACGGCAAAACCATCTTCCTCCAGACCCGGAGTCCAGCGGTGATTCCACTGCTTAAGTGTAATTGGCATCGCCTCACACTCCGACCACTCACCGGTTGCCCACTGCTCTGCAAACTCGAGACCAGGCCACACCGGAACACAATCCTCATCGTCAGTGTTCAGCATCACACAGCCATGCTCATCCGTAAGAATCCATAATTCACCGGTTTCAACTACCCGGTTAATCATATAATCGAAGCGCTGCTCCGCATCCAGCCCGGCAATCCGGTCCAGTTCATTCTGCTCAACAGTCACAAAACCTCCAACGCCCTGACGGGCAAACAAAGAAACGCCTGACTGGGGCGCTTCTATCAATATTATTGAGCCGACTCAAACTGAGACTCAGCATTCTCGAGATGAATCGTCTGAGTAGGAAAGGCAAAATCAGCCCCGTGTTCATGAACGATCCTGATTATCCGCCCCATTACATCCTGTTTTACTTCGTGAAAGTGCACCCAGTTTGTAGTTTTAGTGAAGGTATAGACAAAGAACTCCAGCGAATAGGGCGCGAAGCTGTTGAGATTGACAATCAGCGTCTGGCTCTCATCAATCTCCGGGTGATTAATCAACATCTCCCTGACATCATTAATAACACCTTCGATCAAACTGGAATCCTCATAACGCAACCCGATCTTTTCATAGATCCGGCGATTGGTCATCCGCGAGGGGTTTTCCAGCGATATACTCGCAAACGTGCCATTTGGCACATAGAGCGGCCGCTTATCAAAGGTACGAATACAGGTCAGTCGCCAGCCAATATTTTCTACCGTACCTTCGATCTCTTTGTCCGGAGAACGCACCCAGTCACCGACCTTGAAGGGCCGGTCGAGATAGATCATCAGACCACCAAAGAAATTTGCCAGCAGATCCTTGGCGGCAAACCCCACCGCGATTCCACCAATACCGCCGAAAGCAAGCACCCCGGAAATACTGTAACCAAAAGTCTGCAGCACCACCAAAACAGCCGTAATAATAATGGAGAGTCGCAGCAGTTTACCCAGCGCACCAACTGTCGTTTCATCCATCGGATTTTTAACTTTATCTTCACTCACCAGAGCCCCTTCAGCCTGACGAATAAAGCGGATCAGGAACCAGGCGATCATCACAATCACCAGTCCCCTGCGCAACGGGTCGACCAGGGTCACCAAAATAGAATCCGCTCCCGGATCTGCCAATTCGAACGCCAGACTGAGACCCAGAACCCAGATGAGCAACGCGATCGGGCGACGCGCAGCATGAAGCAAAATGTCATCCCAGATATTGCGTGTTTTTGCCAGCTGAGCTTCTAAACGACGGAACACCCGGTTAGAGATAAAATTTCCCAGCATGGTGAGAAAAACGACGATGAATACCTGAAAAATCCAGGCGTCAGCATAGCCGGACAATCCCAGCTCTGTGAAAACCTGCGAAAGCTGCTCCTGCATTGTATCGCTCCGAAATGTCTATTTAATAGCTGTTAACTGATGAGCCAGATCTGATGCACGCTGCCAGCGCTCAGTGCTGCAGATAGCATCGATACTGTATGAGTCTGTAGCACTCATCCGCTGAATACGTTCCGATCCCGGATGATCTGCCGCTTCCAGATACCTCAACACCTGAAGTGCAGCGAGCCGATTATTACACACCAATAACATGTCGCAACCCGCTTCCAGTGCCTGCGCTGCGCGCGCCTCAAAGTCACCTGCCACACTGGCGCCTTCCATGGTCAGATCATCACTGAAAACAACACCCTCAAAACCCATCTCCCGCCGCAACCGCTGCTCAATCCAGTAAGGCGAAAAGCCTGCTGGCCGATCATCCACCTGACGATAGATCACATGAGCAGGCATCAGCGCATCAAGCCCCTGTTCCATCAGACTGGTGAATGGGACCAGATCATGAGCCTCAATATCGGCCAGACTGCGCTCATCAATCGGAATATCCAGATGCGAATCCGCAACGACCCAGCCGTGCCCCGGAAAATGCTTACCGGTTGAGGCCATCCCCGCCTCGCGCATCCCCTTAATGAATGCGCCGGCTAACGCCACCACCTCTTCAGATCTGGCAGAAAAAGCCCGATCTCCGATCACCTGACTTACACCAAAATCAAGATCAAGCACCGGCGCAAAACTGATATCAATACCAAAAGCAACCAACTCAGCAGCCATCAGCCATCCAAGTTCGGTCGCTACGCTCAGCGCATTATCCCGATCTTCACTGTAAAGCGATCCAAGAACCGCCATCGGAGGCAAGCGGGTAAAGCCTTCACGAAACCGCTGCACCCGACCACCTTCCTGATCAACAGCGATCAGAATCTGCGGCGCACAAAGACGAATCTCCTGAACCAGATCGGTTAGTTGCTGCGGGGACTGATAATTTCGACTAAACAGGATAAGACCACCCACCTGAGGGTTCTGCAGAAGGTGCTTATCCTCCTCTGTCAGACTCAGGCCAGCGATGTCCAGCATCAACGCTCCAGACATTGGCATTTTACTCTTCTGTTAAAACTACTCGATTAAAACACAGGTACCAACACTGACACGATCGAACAGATCGGCAATATCGCTGTTACGCATACGAATACAGCCATGAGACAAAGGCTGTCCCATCGGCTCACTGTCCGGTGTACCGTGAATGTATATATAGCGCTGCATTGTATCAACGCTGGACAACCGATTGCGACCTATTTCACAGCCAGACAACCAGAGAATGCGGGTTAAAATCCAGTCACGCTGAGGATAGCGCTGAGCTAACTCAGCAGAATAGAGCTCACCGGTATCACGACGAGCGATAAAGACTGTATTCAGCGGCTTTCCTGCGCCTATTTTGGCACGAATCAGGTGCTTACCCCGGGGGGTGCAGCCACTGTTTTTTTGCTCGCCAACCCCGTTCAGAGCAGTGGATACAGGGTAGCGAATAAGGCAGACAGAGTCCCGCCACAGCTCGAGGCTCTGACGATTGATTGATATCCGGATATACATCACAGACCCACTTTCAGCACGTCAGAGACGAGTGAATGGTGTGTGCTCTGGACGAGCCTGAAGACCTGCCACCAACACTGGAATCATGCGATGCAGGGTGAGTTCTATCTCAGCCGCCCGCTCGTATTCACGCATCTCAATGGCAACCAGAGTCTGGAAGTTAGACAGGGTAAAAATGATTGTCCCCATCAGGAAGTGAAGCCTCCAGAAGAACTCCTCATCTGTCATAACCGGACTGTCTTTTCGCAACAGTTCAGTAAAAACAGCAAAAGAGCCGCGGTAACGGCTGAGTATTGCATCGCGCAACTCTTCCTGATTCTTCATATAGATAAGTTCCAGCAAGCGCATAAATACAGGAAGTGCAAACTGTCTGGCTTTACCCAGCTTAAGCAGCGTGCGCATCAGCATTTCCAGCAACTCTTCCGAGGTTATGATACCCCCCTTCTCATCGGCCTGACGCTCAATCAGCAACACCTCAAGATCAGACATCAAGGGCGCGATATATTTCTCTGCAACCGCCGCTATAAGACCCTTCTTAGATCCGAAATGATAATTTACCGCCGCCAGATTTACTTTTGCAGCACTGGTAATTTCCCGCATGGTTGTTTCAGCAAAGCCCTGTTCAGCAAACAGAGCTTCTGCAGATGATAATATCTTCTTTGCGGTTAATGACTGTCGCATTGATGCTCCAATATCGGGATTATGAATCACACCAGAATCACTCAAATGAAAACAGCTTCATTTGTTTGAAACTTTTACAATATCATTATAAGCAACAATCAGATAAACGCAGGCTTTCCCCTTACCATTTTGGTTACTTAGCCAATAAATGGGAGTTTAAAATACGCCCAGCCCACTTCGTAAAAAGAGTGTCAGTTGTTTTAATTGACAGGTCTGAAATACGATCTTGCAGGGTTTTCTTATACTCGTATCGAACCGTATAGACATCCGCGTCTTCACACGCTTGTGTCAGATATTCATCGCTGGTTGATATCTCATCTATCAGATTTACATCCAGAGCCCGGCGACCAAACCAAACCTCTCCTGTCGCGACCTTGTCCAGATCAACCTGCGGTCTGAACTCGCCAACAAACTCTTTAAACAGGTTGTGAGTATCTTCCAGCTCTTCAATAAACTTCTGCCGGCCCTTTTCTGTATTTTCGCCCATCACTGTCAGGGTCCGTTTATACTCGCCCGCAGTAAGCACTTCGTAGTCGATATCATGCTTTTTCAGCAACCGGTGAAAATTGGGCAGCTGAGCCACAACACCGATTGATCCCAGTATAGAGAACGGCGCAGCGACAATCTTATCAGCCAGACAGGCCATCATGTAGCCACCACTGGCTGCCACTTTATCCACACACACCGTCAATGGCACGCCATGGCGCTTGATCCGTTCGAGCTGAGAGGACGCAAGACCATAGCTGTGCACCATACCCCCGGGACTTTCCAGACGAATAACCACTTCATCATTTTCTGTCGCCATTGTCAGCACTGCGGTAATCTCTTCGCGAAGCGGCTCAAGTTCGGAAGCCTTAATATCGCCATCAAAATCCAGCACAAAGACCCGCTTGCGCTCAGGTTCAGATTCAGGCTGCGCTTTGCCTTTTTTAAGGGCTTTCTTACGTGCCTTGGCTTCCTCTTTTTCCTGCTTCTCTTCAGCCTTCAGTTGCTGTTTATAGACCTCACTGTCCAGCACCACCTCTTTCAGTGCGTGCTCCATATCCTCCAGCGTTTCATTCATACTGTGGATACTGAGATACCCTTCTTTGCTGTCTTTTTTATTCCGCGACGCTACTGCCGCTACTGCGACAATCACAAGAATAATCGCACCAACCACCGTCAGCGCTTTTGCCAGAAACAATCCGTAACTTGCCAGAAAATCGACCACCTAACACTCCAGATGTTTAAGCCCTTTTTGGGCAATTCAATATATTGATTTATGGTCGGGTAATGTACCATACAACCCACTGAGGCAATATCACTGAATGTAAAATTGGAGAGCTGAATTAAACATGTCTGATGCAATCACTGTCACCCGGGTTATCGAAAAGCTTTCCAGTCGTTTTATACCGGAAAATACCACCGCAGTAGTCGCTACTTTTCAATTCTTACTGAGCGATGCCGATGATTTCTATTTCAGCATCGCCAACCAGCAACTCACTGTTGCCCTTGGCGAACATCAGGACCCGGATATTACGCTGATCACCAATAGTGATACTTTTATTCGCGTGGTTACCGGTGAAAAAGATGGCATGAGCGCCTACCTGACAGGCAAACTCAGGGCCGAAGGCAATGTCATGCTGGCAACACAACTGGGCAAGTATTTCAGCAAAGAGAAGCGGAGTTAATCCTCCACTTCCCAGCATGTCCTGAACTCATCAATGAGATGGCGGGATATGGTAAAGGGCGGCGGAATCGGCGCCTCATCCAGCTCGCTGTAATGAAACCAGCGTGCGTCAACAATTTCACCCGGCTCAGGCACGATATCTCCCGAAACGTAATCGGCAAAAAAACCCAGCATCAGCGAATGGGGGAAAGGCCACGACTGACTACAGTGATAGCGGATATTGGTTACCTCGACCCCAACCTCTTCCCTAACCTCGCGCGCCAGCGCATCTTCCGCACTCTCACCCGCTTCAATAAACCCCGCAAGAGTGCTGTATCGAGGTTCGGTAAAGCGTATACCGTGTGCCAGTATGCAATACTCACCACGGGTTACCAGTGTAATAATACAGGGGGACAACCTTGGATACTGAATAAGGCCACAACCATTACACTGCTTAGCCAGATCCTGAAGATGATGGGAAAGAGCCTCTCCACAACGAGGGCAGAACTTGTGATCCCGGCTCCAGGTAGCCACCTGAGAAGCCCTTGAAAGCAATGGAAACACTGACTCATCGCAACGGGATAAAAGCTGCCGCAGATTCAGGCCTGACGATTCAGATGGCAACAGATCCTCAGACATAACAACCAGTCTTACCTGTCGCTCAGGCACCAGTGTCAGATCATACACTTCCAGAGCGAGACTGTGATCGAAGCAAGGCTGATCAAATAACCACTGCCCTTGCAGATCAGACCAAACCCGGCATTCTGCTGTATAAATATATTCAATTTTCATAACATTTGCAGAACCTTGACAAAAACAGACCAATAAACAGTGATTTCAGACATATCTGTAACCTGAAAACTAAGGTACCCTTAACACGTTAAGCAGACTTTTGATTTAGCACAACTCCTGCTAACCTACGTCAAAATCATAACAACTATCACTAGCTAACTTACGTTGGAAAGACTGTAATCACTACATTTAGCATGATATACAGTAACTTTCCATAGGCCCGAATTGGCACAGGACCCCGTATCGATGACCACAACCCAGGCGCTTATAAAGAACTTCCTTGGCAACTCACCTATCTGGTATAAGCAGGCCATTGTACTTTTTCTGATTCTCAACCCGATTCTACTCTACACCGTTGGGCCTGTTATCACAGGCTGGATGCTGATTTTTGAATTTATCTTTACACTGGCGCTGGCATTGAAATGCTATCCTCTTCAGCCAGGCGGCTTACTGGCCATTGAAGCGATTATTATCGGACTGGCAAGCGCAGAGACGGTTTACCATGAAGTTGCAGCAAACCTTGAAGTCATCCTGCTGCTGATGTTCATGGTAGCAGGCATCTACTTTATGAAAAATATGCTTCTCTGGGTATTTACCAAGCTGCTACTGAAAATCCATTCCAAAGTTGCCCTGTCACTGATGTTTTCGTTGTTTGCAGCGGTTTTGTCAGCATTTCTTGATGCTCTGACCGTAACGGCTGTTCTGATCAGCGTGGGTGTCGGTTTCTATGCGGTTTATCATAAAGTCGCTTCAGGCAAACAATTCCACCACGAAGCACACGATCATGGTGATGATGAAACCATTCACATGGACCATCATGAAGCACTGGCACAGTTCCGGGCATTTCTGCGCAGCCTGCTGATGCATGGCGCAGTAGGTACTGCACTGGGGGGCGTCTGCACCCTGGTCGGAGAACCACAGAATCTGCTGATCGCACAGAAAGCGGGCTGGGATTTTGTCGAGTTTTTTGTGCTGATGGCGCCGGTAACAATGCCGGTTCTGATTGCAGGCCTGGCAACCTGCATGCTGCTGGAAAAGCTCAAATGGTTCGGCTACGGAGCCGAAATCCCCCATTCGGTGCGTAGCATTCTGGAAGACTTTTCGGCCGAGCAGGACAAAAAACTAACAAAATCTGACAAAATGGCTCTGTTTGTACAGATTCTGGTCGCGATATTCCTGGTACTGGCTCTGGCATTTCATCTGGCCGCAGTTGGACTGATCGGACTGACTGTGATCATTCTGCTAACTGCCTTTAACGGCATTGTAGAGGAACATCAGATTGGCAAAGCCTTTGAAGAGGCGCTGCCATTTACCGCACTGCTGGTTGTTTTCTTCTCGATTGTATCGGTGATACACGAGCAGCACCTGTTCCAGCCCATCATCTCTGCTGTGCTTGCGATGGACACTGCGGTTCAGCCTGGCATCTTCTTTATTGCCAACGGCCTGCTGTCAGCGATATCAGATAATGTCTTTGTCGCGACGGTGTATATCAATGAAGTACTGGCGGCTCTGAAAGAGGGCTCGATCACCCGGGAGCATTTTGACCTGCTGGCGATCGCGATCAATACCGGCACAAATATCCCTAGCGTGGCGACACCTAACGGACAAGCCGCATTTCTGTTCCTGCTAACTTCAGCACTGGCCCCGTTGATTCGCCTGTCTTACGGCACCATGGTGTGGATGGCACTCCCTTATACTGTAGTAATGAGCATCACTGGCTATTTTGCGGTAACACACTTCCTGTAAGTGCCGCCGGCAAGTGAACACATAACGCTCAGACACATATGTGCAAACATAAAAAAAGCAGGCTTTGAAGCCTGCTTTTTTTATCTTACGATAACCGCTATTTTGCCTCAGGGGATTGCACCCCTACCTGACTCCAGATACTGCCACCCTTGCTATCCAGTCGCTCGATATAACCACTGTGAGCGTCCAGTTCCTGTGCATCAGCACGCACAACCCTCAGATTCATGGCCGATGTATCAAGACGCCGTATCTGATCAACACCGTCATCACCATCTTCCTCACCTGCCAGCATCAGATTTTTCTGACCACCTGTGAGCATAAGATAAACATCGGCAAGAATCTCCGAGTCAAGCAAAGCACCGTGCAACTCGCGATGACTATTGTCTATACCATAACGGCGACACAACGCATCAAGATTATTTTTCTGGCCAGGATGTTTCTTTCGGGCAATTGCCAGGGTATCAGTCACCTGGCAAAAATCATGGACCCGTTCCTGATGATCATTCAGATTCAGTTCGTTATCGATAAAGCCAACGTCAAAGGCTGCATTATGGATAACCAGATCTGCTCCGCGAATAAAGTGCAGAAACTCATCCTGAATCTCTTTAAACCGAGGCTTATCATCGAGAAACTCATTAGTGATACCATGTACCTGAATCGCTTCTTCATCAATTAAACGATCCGGCTTGAGATAACGGTGATAGGTACGCCCCGTCAGCCGACGGTTCATCAGCTCTACACAACCTATCTCAATAATCCGGTGCCCCTCTTTCGGGTCAATACCGGTGGTTTCTGTATCCAGTACAATCTGTCTCATAACTTATCTGTCACTTACGCCTGTTGCAGGGCCTGTTCGACCCCTCGGTTAGCCAGCTGATCAGCCAGTTCATTACCCGGATGACCGCTGTGACCCTTTACCCATTTCCACTGAATATGATGACGCGCAGTCTGTTCATCAAGACGCCGCCACAAATCTTCATTTTTAACAGGCTTCCTGGCCGAAGTTTTCCAGCCGTTGCGTTTCCAGCCTGCCAGCCACTCAGTAATCCCTTTGCGCACATACTGCGAGTCAGTCGTCAGAACAATCTCACAGGGCTCTTTCAGAATGGCGAGTGCTTCAATGGCCGCCATCAACTCCATTCTGTTATTGGTGGTATCCATCTCTCCACCAAACAGCTCTTTCGAATGTTCACCATATTGCAGCACGGCTCCCCATCCTCCCGGACCGGGGTTTCCCTTACAGGCACCATCGGTATAAATATTAATTTTTTTCTTCACTCACTCTTCCTCGGGCACCACGGGTTGTTGGCTCAACCAGCGGCAAATTAATCAGCTTTCGCTTCTTCCATACAGGCTCAATCGGGGTCATCCCTCCGACATCTTTGCGGGCAACCTGCAACATAAAAGCACCGCAATGAGATGAACAGCGCCGGGTGATCGCATCAATCAAACGGGCCCGCTGACGCCAGGACTCTTTCTCAAATGGCAGGCGATAGTAATCTGACAGCTCCCTGACCACGGTTAATTCAAGTAACGCTAACCAGTCGTGCATCCGTTGCGGACTGATAAAATGCCCCTGCCAGGGCACCGTTTCCTTATTCAGCTTCAGAGCACGATAGACGCCCCACCAACTGATTGGATTAAAACCGATATTCAGCAGATAGCCACCCGGGCGTAATACCCGGGCAGATTCACGCAGCACCTGATGCGGGCTCTGAGCAAAATCGAGTCCGTGATGTAGTAAAACCACATCAATACTGTTGTGCTCAAATGGCAGCTCTTCGTTTCGCGCGATCACAGCGCTGTCCGGCAACCCGAGTTCAGAGACCGGATTAACAGGAATCTGATGACGAACAGGGCTTTCCCGGGCCAGATCAAGCCGGTTATCGAAACTTATCTGCAGCAGATGATAACCAAACATGGTGGGAAGCAGACGATCAAGCAGTTCCCGTTCAGATGCCAGCAACTGCTGACCAAGCTCTGTATCAAACCAGCTGCGTAATGCCGGTAACCACTCGCCGAGCGGTGGCTGTTGTTTAAAACCCATACATTATTAGCCCTTAACGCTCCGGTTTGAATAGGTTAATCTTGTAGCAACGGGATGCACTTAAGCCCCCGATTCCGTCCACATGCACTACTATATCTGACAAATCCGATACAGCCGAGGCCTAAAATGTTTAATGTCATGCCGATTCCAGCTTTCAATGATAACTATATTTGGGCTCTGACTGTACCCGGCAGCGACGAAGTTGCAGTGGTAGACCCGGGCGACGCTAACGTTGTGAATAAGTTTCTGAAAGAAAATAACTTGCAGCTAACAACTATTCTTATCACTCATCACCATCACGATCACACTGGAGGAGTGTCTCAGCTTTGCAATGAACACTCAGTTATCGTCTATGGCCCGGCCAACTCCCCCTTTGAAGGGATCTCACACAAGCTGACCGATGACGATCAGATAAACCTGATGGGGCTGACCCTTAATATCCGCGAAGTACCAGGACACACGTTAGACCACATCAGCTACTATCTCTCGGGAGAAGAACCTCAACTCTTCTGTGGCGACACACTATTCCTAGCCGGTTGCGGCCGTTTGTTTGAAGGCAACGCTGAACAGATGCACCGGGCAATGGAGTATTTCAGGCACTTACCCGACTCTACTCAGATCTACTGCACTCATGAGTACTCTCTGGCCAATCTGGCCTTTGCCGCAGCGGTTGAACCCGCAAACAAGCACATCAAAGAGGCGATAGAACACTGCGCTCAACTGCGCAAATCCGGTCAGCCGACGCTGCCCACCAACATCGCCACAGAGAAACAGATCAACCCCTTTCTTCGTTACAGTGAAGCACCCGTCAGGCAGTCGGCAGAGCAATTTGCGGGTAGCCAGCTTACCTCCGAAGTCGACATTTTCGCCACAATCCGTGAGTGGAAAAACCAGTTCTGACCCATCAACTCTGAGCATACGGCCTGGTTATTGATGCACCGCAGCCAGCTTTCAATAAAAGTTGACCCTCTGCAACGGGGCCCATAGAATGCATCCTTTTGTATTTTACAGGGTGCCGTAGGCCATGCAGCGGGTCAGAAAATTAATTGTACTCACCACTGCCGGGCTTATCCTTGCCGGCTGTCAGACAAATCAGGTGATCAGCCTGCAATCGGCGCCGGGCACCTCTGAGCAGAACGTTCAACACACCCCGGTATCTGATCCTGCAGTCTCTGCCCCAGAAACACAACAGCAGGCACAAACAGCGGATTCAGCCGATCTCTGGCAACTGACACGGCAACATATGCAACTCGATCTGGATAATGATGATCCGCGGTTGCAGGCTCAATTCGACTGGTATAAGAAACATCCTGAATATATGCAGCGGGTCGCTACCCGTGCCAGCCGGTATTACTACTATATTCTCGGTGAAGTTATCAAACGTGATATGCCCGCTGAAATTGCTCTGCTGCCGATCGTAGAGAGTGCTTACGATCCCTTTGCTTATTCCCACGGGCGGGCCTCGGGTCCCTGGCAGTTCATCCCCGGCACAGCCCGACATTTCGGGCTGAAATCCAGCTGGTGGTATGACGGGCGTCGCGATATTGTCGCCTCCACTGACGCTGCCCTCACCTACCTTCAGCAACTGCACCAACGCTTTGATAGCTGGGAACTGGCCCTGGCTGCATACAACTGTGGTGGCGGTAATGTGTCGAAAGCGATACGCCGAAACGAGAAAAAAGGACTGGCCACCGACTTCTGGTCACTGGATCTGCCAAAAGAAACCCGCGCATATGTCCCCAAACTTCTGGCTGTTTCACGACTGATCCGCGATGCACAGCAACATAACCTCGACCTTCAACCTCTGGCAAATGAGCCCGTTTTTGAACAGGTTGAACTGGATAGCCAGATCGACCTGGCTCAGGCCGCTCAACTCAGCTCCATCACAACTCAGGAACTGTATCAGCTGAACCCGGGCTTTAATCGCTGGGCAACCGACCCGGATGGCCCGCATCGCCTGTTGGTTCCGGCCAACACAGCAGAACAGTTCCGCAGCCGGCTGGCAGCACTTCCGGCGGAGCAGCGGGTCAACTGGACACGGCATAAAATCAGTAAAGGCGAAACGATCAGCACCATCGCCCAGCACTACAAAACCACCTCTTCTGTCATTCGCGAAGCCAATAAACTCAGCGGCAACAATATTCGTGCGGGCAAATATCTGCTGATCCCCAGCGCCAAACATGAGTCCGGCGAATACTCACTGAGCCAGTCACAACGCTTCAGTCGCAAACAGAATCAGCTGGCGCAGAGTGACCGCAATAAAATCAGCTATCAGGTCAAGCAGGGCGACAGTTTCTGGAAAATCGCTAATAACAACAATGTCAGCGTGCGTGAGCTCGCCTCATGGAATCAGATGGCCCCCGGTGATCCACTGCGCGCAGGACAAACCCTGTCGATCTGGAAGACAGAAGCCAATCAGGGTCTCAGTCGCAGTGATCAGCAGCTGATACGCCGCATCGGCTATTCAGTTCGTAGCGGTGACTCTCTTTATACCATTGCCGACCGTTTCCGGGTTTCCATCAATGATATAAAGCGCTGGAATAAACTGGAAAAGAGTAAATACCTTCAGCCTGGACAGCGACTAACGCTGTATGTTGATATTACCAAAGCCCGTTAAACATAAAGCTTGTTAAAAGCCCGCTAATTAACTGTATAGATCAATCCCGCACCCCCGGAGGCAGGACATGGACGCACTCAGTATCGGAATCATCATCATCGCAACAGTGACCGCACTGCTATTCAAATTCGTTATCTATCATAAGATCTGCAACTGGATGGATCAGGATCTGATCTCCGGCCTCGCGGGGGGTAACAATGACAAACACAGTTTTCTTACGCAGCAGCTTAAGCAGATGAAAAACAATAAGGTAAAACGCAAATTACAGCATCAGCGTCTGACTGACCTGGCTGCTGAATTTGAACAAAACCGCTGATCCGTACTCATATAACTAGCTATAAATAATTCGCCCTGTTATAAATTAACAGGTTATCAATCTGGCTGGATAATTACGGATGAATTTCAAACAGTTATCTAAGCAGATATCAACGCTCTGCCTGTTATCTGCAACTCTGACCTGCACACTCTTCTCACCGCTTCAGGCTGCCACACCGCAGCATGGCATCTCCATGTATGGCGACCTTAAGTATCCCCCCGGGTTTGAGCACTTTGATTATGTTAATTCCGATGCGCCTAAAGGCGGCAGTATCTCTGAAGATGCTCTGGGGACTTTCGACAGCTTTAACAGTTTTATCATCAAAGGCGCGGCCGCTGACGGTATTGGCCTGATCTATGATTCGCTGCTGACCAAAGCTCAGGACGAGCCCTTTTCACTCTATGGTCTGCTGGCCGAATCACTGGAGGTCGCTGATGATCGCAGCTGGATTATTTTCAATCTGAACGCCAAAGCCCGGTTCAGCGATGGTCAGCCAGTCACCGCTGAGGATGTGGTGTATACGTTTAAACTGCTGCGGGAACAGGGCGCACCTTTTTATCAGTCTTACTACCGCGACATCTCTAACGTTGAGGCGCTTTCCCCACAGCGGGTTAAATTCAGCTTCAGCGCAAGCGAAAATCGCGAACTGGCAATGATTGTTGGCGAGGTCAGTATTTTACCCAAGCACTACTGGGAAAGTCGTGACTTCAGCAAGCCCGGGCTGGATATCCCGCTAGGATCAGGCCCCTACCTGATCGACAGTTTCGATGCCGGACGAACAATTACCTATCAAAGAAACCCGGACTACTGGGGCAAGGATCTGGCAGTTAATCGTGGCCGGTTCAATTTCGGCACCATCCGCTATGACTACTATAAAGACGGTAACGTAGCTCTGGAAGCATTCAAAGGTGGTGAATACGACTTTCGCCAGGAAACGTCTTCCAAACAGTGGGCGACCGGCTATACCGGAGCGGTATTTGATGAAGGCAAGATTATCACCCGCAATCTGGTACATGAAAACCCAACCGGAATGCAGGCATTTATACTCAACACCCGTAAGCCCTATTTCTCCGATGCCCGGGTAAGAGAAGCACTGGCATATGCATTTGATTTCGAATGGACTAACCAGAATATTTTCTATAACGCCTATACACGTACCAATAGTTTTTTCTCCAATTCGGAGATGGCAGCTACTGAGCTACCCACGGAAAAAGAGCTTAAAATTCTTGAGCCGATCCGCAACCTGGTTCCTCCTGAAGTATATACAACGGTCTACAAGGCGCCCTCAACCAATGGTGAGGGCAATATCCGCGGTCAACTGCGCACGGCTCTGCGTCTGCTAAAAAGCGCTGGCTGGGAGTTGAAAAACGGTCTGTTGCTGGGGCCGGATGGAAAGCAGATGACATTTGAAATCCTGCTGATTCAACCCGCTTTTGAACGGGTAGTGGCCCCCTTTGCACGCAATCTTGAACGCATGGGCGTCAAACCCACCATCCGCATCATTGATGCTTCGCAATACATTAACCGGGTTCGCAGTTTTGATTTTGACATCATTGTCAGCGGCTTTGGCCAGTCAACCTCCCCCGGTAACGAACAACGTGAGTTCTGGCATTCCTCAACAGCTGACCTGCAAGGCAGCCGCAACCTTATCGGCATTAAAAATCCGGCAGTCGACTATCTGGTTGACCAGATAATCCAGGCACCAGACCGGGAGCAGCTAGTGCTTAGCACCCGCGCGCTGGACCGGGTGCTGCAGTGGAATCACTATGTTATTCCTCAGTATCATATCAACAGCTACCGGATCGCTTACTGGGATAAGCTTGACTTTCCCGACATCCGTCCAAAATACTCTCTTGGGTTTGATACCTGGTGGGTAAAACCGGAAAAAATGGAGCCGTAACCTGAATGGCAGCTTATATCCTGCGGCGCCTGCTGCTGATCATCCCGACACTGCTGGGCATTCTGACCATCAATTTCCTGATCGTACAGGCTGCTCCCGGGGGCCCGGTTGAGCAGACCATTGCCAACCTGCAGGGGCTGAACACCAGTGCAACCTCACGCTTCGATGGTTCAGCTCAGTCTGATCTGAGCAGTATAAGTACACCTGCTACACAGGGAAATAACAGCACCTACAGGGGAGCACGGGGGCTTGATCCGCAGCTGGTCAAACAGATTGAAGCCCAGTTCGGTTTTGATAAACCCGCCCATGAGCGCTTCTTTCAGATGTTGAAAAACTACCTGGTGTTCGATTTCGGAGAGAGCCTCTTCAGCGGTAAAAAAGTCACCGATCTGATCATTGAGAAGCTGCCTGTATCTATCTCTCTGGGACTCTGGACAACCCTGATAACCTATCTGGTCGCGGTGCCCCTGGGGATCAAAAAAGCGGTACGTGACGGCACCCCGTTCGATGTCTGGACCAGCTCAATGATTATCGTCGGATATGCGATCCCCAACTTCCTCTTTGCGATTCTGCTGATCGTGCTGTTCGCCGGTGGCACTTACTTCAGCTGGTTCCCGCTCAGGGGGCTGACCTCTCCGGATTTTGACCAACTCACGCTATGGGGACAGGTTAAAGACTATTTCTGGCATATCACCCTACCGGTACTGGTGTCAGTGATTGGCAGCTTTGCCACCCTGTCGATGCTGACCAAAAACTCCTTTCTCGATGAGATTAACAAACAGTATGTTGTTACTGCCCGGGCAAAGGGGCTAACCGAGAATCAGGTGCTGTATGGCCATGTATTCCGCAACGCAATGCTCCTGATTATTGCTGGCATGCCTGCGGCACTGATCGGTATCTTTTTCACCGGCTCGATGCTGATCGAAGTAATTTTCTCCCTCGACGGTATTGGTCTGCTGGGTTATGAAGCCGTTATAAAACGGGATTATCCGGTTATCTTTGGCACGCTGTACATCTTCACACTGATTGGCCTGTTACTTAAACTGGTCAGTGATCTTACCTATGTTGCAGTTGACCCCAGAATCGATTTCGAAAGCAGAGAGAACTGAGCAGTATGCTGAAGCGGCTCAAAACCAGAAAAATAAGCCCTGTCAATCAGCGCAGATTACAGAACTTCCGCAACAACCGGCGCGGCTACTGGGCGTTATGGATATTTCTGACCCTCTTTCTGCTCAGTTTGTTTGCCGAGCTGATCGCCAACGACAAGCCATTACTGATCCGCGCAGATAACAGCTTCTATTATCCGGTACTGGTTGACTACTCTGAACTCGCGTTCGGAGGAGAATTTGACAGTTTCGCAGATTACAAAGACCCCTATATTCAGGATCTCATCATTGATAAAGGCGGCTGGATTCTCTGGCCACCGGTCCGCTTCAGCTACCAGACCATCAATCACGACCTGCCGGTTCCTGCCCCATCGCCACCCAGTATGGACAATCTGCTGGGCACCGATGATCAGGGACGGGATGTGCTTGCACGGGTTATCTATGGTTTCAGGGTGTCAGTACTATTCGCCATCACCCTGACGCTGATCAGCTCGGTAATAGGCGTTGTCGCCGGCGCCGTTCAGGGATTCTACGGCGGCAAGGTAGATCTGTTTTTTCAGCGTTTTATCGAGATCTGGTCAGGTATGCCGGTACTATTCCTGCTGATTATTCTGGCCAGCATTGTGCAGCCCAACTTCTGGTGGCTGCTGGGAATTATGCTGTTATTTTCCTGGATGCAGCTGGTTGATGTAGTACGGGCCGAATTTCTGCGCGGCCGTAATCTCGAGTATGTCCGTGCAGCCAGAGCACTGGGCCTGAGTAACCGGCTGATTATGTTCCGCCACATACTGCCTAACGCGATGGTGGCAACGCTGACCTTTATGCCGTTTATCTTCAACGGCTCGCTGGTCACCCTCACCGCACTGGACTTTCTCGGCTTTGGCCTGCCACCAGGTTCGGCATCACTGGGCGAATTAGTCGCTCAGGGAAAAGCCAACCTGCATGCGCCCTGGCTGGGACTGACTGCTTTTATATCACTGTCGGTGATGCTGACCCTGCTGATCTTTATCGGCGAGGCCGTTCGCGATGCTTTTGATCCCCGGAAGGTGATGAATGACTGAGACCCTGCTTTCGGTACGCAATCTGTCCGTCCGTTTCGGCCAGAACAGCCATCCCGTTGATGCTGTAAAACAGGTCAGCTTTGATATTAAGGCGGGTAAAATTATGGCACTGGTCGGCGAGTCAGGCTCGGGCAAATCCGTGACCGCTATGTCGATTCTCAAGCTGCTGCCCTACCCCAAAGCCAGCCATCCCGGTGGCGAGATTTTATACCAGGGTAAAAACCTGTTACAGAACAGCGAAGCCGAGATGCGTGCCCTACGCGGTGACCGGATCAGTGTCATTTTTCAAGAACCGATGACCTCTCTCAACCCGCTGCACAATATCGCTCGCCAGATTGGCGAGACCCTGTTGCTTCATAAGGGACTGACAGGGCCTCAGGCCCGCGAGAGAACACTTGAACTACTGAATCTGGTGGGGATAAATGAACCCGAGAAACGCCTTCACAGCTACCCTCATGAGCTTTCAGGGGGACAGCGTCAGCGGGTGATGATCGCGATGGCGCTGGCTAACGATCCCGAACTGCTGATTGCAGATGAGCCAACCACTGCGCTGGATGTCACCATCCAGGAACAGATACTCAAGCTGCTGCAGTCGTTGCAACAAAGACTGGGCATGTCGGTACTGCTGATCACCCACGACCTGAATATCGTCCGCCGCTACAGCGACGATGTCTGCGTTATGTATCAGGGTTCCATTGTTGAAAAGAACAGTACTGCAGAGCTGTTTACCAACCCTCAGCACCCATATACCCTTAAACTGCTCGATGCGGAACCCTCGGGACAGCCTCAGCCCACGGCAGAGAGCGGCATGCCAATCCTGCAGACAGACAACCTTAAAGTGTGGTTTCCGGTTAAGCGGGGCATACTAAAGCGTACCGTTGACCATATCAAAGCGGTTAATCCCTGCAACATCCGGCTACATACCGGTCGGACCCTGGGTGTAGTTGGTGAAAGCGGCTCAGGTAAAACCACGCTGGGACTGGCGATACTCAGACTGATCCACTCACAAGGGGGCATACAGTTCGACGGGACCGCGATTGATCAGCTCAACCAGAGCGAGATCAAACCACTTCGACGAAAAATGCAGATCGTGTTTCAGGATCCTTACGGCAGTCTCAGCCCGCGCATGTCGGTAGCGGAGTCGCTCAGCGAAGGCCTGGAGATTCATAACATTGGTTTGCCGGCAGAACGGGAGCAACTGATTATTGATGCACTCCGGGAGGTAGGTCTGGAGCCTGAAGACCGGCATCGCTATCCACATGAGTTTTCCGGCGGACAGCGCCAACGGATTGCGATCGCCCGGGCAGTGATTCTTAAACCGGAACTGATTATCCTGGATGAACCAACGTCGGCTCTAGATCGTACCGTACAGGCGCAGATAATCGAACTGCTGCGTGAATTGCAACAGCGATATAAACTCAGCTATATCTTTATCAGCCATGACCTGGCCGTCATTAAAGCCCTCAGTCACGATCTGCTGGTAATGCAGCATGGCGATGTCGTGGAGCAAGGCAAGGCGTCTGAAATCTTCAGCAATCCGACTCAGAAATACACCCGCCGGTTACTTGAGGCTGCATTTGCGGCGGGCTAAATTCAGCGCCCGGGTTCCATGACGAACAGCAGACTTATTTAAAGCATGCCGAGTAACTGATTGAAATACACTGACCATCGGGCAATCAGGACAACGTTAGTACGGGAGCCCGCACCGGCTGATACCCGTTAAGTTTTACAGCGGACATACACAGCTACCGTGATCTGTTTTTAAGATTCGCGTCCTGAAAATCCTTAGCCGCATTCAGGCTTGGATAAGGCTGTTCAGGCTCAGGCAAACCAAGAAACGCGCACAACGGCTGCCATCCATCTCCGAGGTTGTGGACGAGCAGTCGTTCCGGAGCTATTGCCGCTTTCACCATTCTGATGTTTTCTTCGTACAACCCAATCGCATGGGCACGATCATCAGGACGCCCCCCGAAGACCTTGTCACGCACCAGAGCGAGTCCCAGAGACTCCGGGTCATTACTCATCCGGATTCCCTGGACAATAGTTTTCTCAAAGCTCTGCCACCAATCTTCAGGCGCCCGGTAGGTCAACACAACTTTGGCCTCAGGGTAGAACTCAGCCAGCTCCTTCCAATAATACGCCGACGGCCAGTCGACACAGGATCGATATCCGGCAAACAGTTGATCCCACTCTGACTGAGCCCCCTGCACTAATGCTCGCCACAGCCGTTTCTGTTCGTCATGGGCGTTCACTTCATACATATGGTGACAAGGCCCAAGCCCAAGGATGTCGAGCGCCTCACGCATCGAGTCTGTACCCGTCCGGCCAAACCCTGCACCAATCACTTTAAGTGTCATATTGAATAAACCCTATCTTCGTTCGCAGAGGGTGAAACGTTGCCACTGGCAACAGATTAAGATGCCCGATAGCCAGAGCCCACGGATGTCCAAACGTAGTAAAAAACCAGCAAACGCCTCATCATCAGCCAGCGCCCTCCATGACCAGTGTCTGTGAATCCACTCTCTATTTATGCTACCCGGCCTAAAAACAAAGTCCAGGCAATAAAAAAGGCTGCATCAGCAGCCTTTATTTTATTTCAATCTAGTCCAGAGCTATCAAAGCCTTTCGACTTCAGCAGCATCTTTGCGTGCCTCTATCATCGACTGGTAATCAAACTGACCAGCACGCTGACTGAGGATATTACGCATCGCCTGTTTCTCATCAGCGGATACTTCAGACAGATCCGGCTGGTTAACCGCGGTTACAGCAACGATTGCCCGGGTTCCATCCTGAAGTGCGATCAGAGAGTAAGACGCGCCCTGCTCCGGCTCAGGCAGTTTAAAAGCAGCCGCCATTATCTCTACAGGCTGTCCCCGATCCCCACGACCGACAGCGTCTGCTACCTGCCACTCAGTACCGTTGATTGCTGTGCGTTCACCACCCTGCTGCAGCTTTTCAAGCTCGGACTCCAGAGAGGACTGTAATGCTTCACCTGCTTTCTGCAGTGTCAGAATATCAGTGATCTGCGGTTTGACTTCCTCTTCACTCAGCTGACGTGGACGAATATGTTCTTTAATACGCAACACCATCGTGCGCCCGGAATCCAGCTCGATCGGATCACTGTTAAGACCATCCCGAATTAACTCTTCATTAAAGGCCGCGCGAACAACCCGCGAATTTGCAGTGATATCATCATTCCCGCCCTGACGACTGAAAGGAGCCGCTTCAACGATGTTCAGATTCAGCTCAGCGGCTGGCTCCTGCAGATCGCCGGATGAGAATGCCAGATCAGTCAGTTGCCCGACCCGCTCAACGTAGATCTGCTCAACTTTGTTATCCATCTGCTCAGCGATCAACTGATCCTTAACCTCTTCGAATACCGGAGCCTCAGACACCGACATACCGGTAAGCTTAATGATGTGATAACCGAATGCGGTACGCACTGGCTCAGACACCTCACCGGCTGTCAGAGCGAAAACGGCCTGTTCGAACGGACCATCAAGCATACCCTGCTGGTATACACCCAGATCACCACCGGCAGGAGCCGAGCCCGGATCATCAGACTCGGCTTTAGCCAGTTCGGCAAAATCTTCACCTGCTGCTAACCTCTTTTCCAGATCCTGCGCCTTAGCCAGCGCAGCATCATCATCAACGCTGTCTGAAACTTCAATCATGATATGAGATACAACACGCTGCTCTTCAGATTTGAATGCTGCTTTCAGCTGTTCAAACTGGGACTGTAACTCAGCATCGTCGAGGGTTACCTCTTTCAGAAGATCCGCTTTATTGATCAGCAGGTACTCGATAGCAACCTGCTCATCGGTCATGAAATCCTGTTTATGGGCATCGTAATATGCGCTTATATCTGCCGGAGTGAGAGAAACCCCTTTAATATAATCCTGCAGTCCCACCGTGAGGTACGCGATGTCACGGGTTTGCCCATCCAGCGCCATAATCCTTTCAGCTTCACTGTTCAGAACGAATGCTGAAAGCATATAACCAGAGCGCTCATAGCTGATAAGGCTCTCTTTGCGCAGCAGGTTCTTATACATCATAGGCGTCAGACCTGCATTTCGCAGTACCGCCTGGTAGCGATCAGGATTAAAAACACCATCGACTTTGAAATCCTGGGTATTAACGATCATCTGATCCAGAGCCTGATCAGCAATCTGCATATCCTGGCTAGTTGCAGACTGAACCAGAATCTCCTGTTGGATCAGATTATCAAGTGTCGCTTTACGAATAAGATTATCATCCAGCAGGGTTGGGTCTGCATTTTCACCCATTTGCGCCAATATCTGACGACGTTGCAGGTCTGCTCCCTGCAACACATCCCGCTCACTAATATCTACACCATTCACGATAGCGGGTGCGTTTGAACCTGAGGTCAGGCTGACCAGGGACTCCACCCCAAACAGTGCAAAGGTAACGACGATCAGACCAACAATGATCTTGGCGACGATTCCCTGGGAGTTATCTCGGATATTCTGAAGCATGATGCCTCTTGGCCTCTAAGGTAATGTACAAATAGAAAAAAAGGCGCATCCTGACAGGATGCGCCTTTATATATGTTTGGCAGTACGGAACCATTTAACTGATTCCGTTACCCAGAGAAACACTGACTGTAAGTGTCAGCGATCTCACATTTGGCGGAACGGACGGGACTCGAACCCGCGACCCCCTGCGTGACAGGCAGGTATTCTAACCAACTGAACTACCGCTCCGGATGCCAGCGATCCTTACGGATCAGGCGCTAGCTTTTTTTACTTATTTACAGCGTCTTTCAGAGCCTTACCAGGCTTGAAAGTAGGCAGAGTCGCAGCAGCGATCTGAATTGGCTGACCAGTCTGAGGGTTACGACCAGTACGTGCAGCACGCTCCTTCACACCGAAAGTACCGAAGCCTACCAGTGCAACAGAATCACCCTTTTGAAGAGCGCCGGAAATAGATTCCAGTGTAGCATCCAGTGCGCGGCCTGCAGCAGCTTTTGGAATATCCGCAGAAGCTGCGATAGCGTCGATTAGTTCAGATTTATTCACATTGTTCCCCTTATATGAATCATTTTTATATTCTGTAGCCCATGCCCAGCAAGTTGACGGACAATTTATACCAAGCCGGCAAATCAGGTGTCAAGCGGGTTGCAGCCTGATTTGCCACTATTTTGTGTTAATGCGGTTTTATTTGTCCCCGCTCATTTTTTGCTTGCTTTTTCTTTTCAGAAAAGCTTGCCTTTTGCTCTTCAGTCAGTGGTTCAGGACTATATTTAAGGGCAATTTGCAATACTTCGTCTATCCACTTTACCGGACAGATTTCAAGGTCTGCTTTGATGTTTTCAGGAATTTCCTTCAGATCACGCTTGTTCTCATCCGGAATAATAACTGTTTTGATCCCACCCCGATGCGCTGCCAGCAGCTTCTCTTTCAAGCCACCGATAGGCAGTACCTGCCCACGCAAGGTGATCTCTCCGGTCATCGCTACATCGGAGCGGACCGGAATATTTGTCAGGACAGATACTAATGCAGTACACATCCCGATACCAGCACTTGGGCCATCTTTTGGTGTTGCACCTTCAGGTACATGGATATGAATATCATTTTCCTCGTGAAAATCAGGATTAATACCCAGAGATTCCGCCCTGCTGCGAACCACCGTCATAGCGGCCTGAATCGATTCCTGCATCACCTCACCGAGGGAGCCGGTACGAATCTGACGACCTTTACCAGGTACGACAGCCGATTCGATGGTGAGAATATCACCGCCGACAGAGGTCCACGCCAGACCGGTTACATGACCGATACGGTCCTGTTCTTCAGCGACACCAAAGTTACACTTGCGAACACCGGAATAGTGCTCCAGATTTTCACTGTTAGCCACAACCGAAGCGTTCTTATCGTCACCCAGAGCGATCTCTTTAATCACCTTACGGCAGATCTTAGCAATCTCTCTCTCCAGACCCCGAACGCCCGCTTCACGGGTGTAATAACGGATCAGATCGGTAACCGCTTCATCCTCGATTACCAGTTCACTTTTCTTCAGACCATTCATCTTAATCTGCTTAGGTATCAGATACTTACGAGCAATATTAAGCTTTTCATCCTCGGTATAACCCGGGATACGAATGATCTCCATACGGTCCAGTAGCGGGCCGGGAATATTCATTGAGTTTGAGGTACAGACAAACATCACATCTGAAAGATCGTAATCGACCTCAAGGTAGTGATCATTGAAGGTACTGTTCTGCTCAGGGTCGAGCACTTCCAACAGTGCTGAAGCAGGATCGCCACGCTGATCCATACCCATCTTATCGATTTCATCGAGCAGGAACAGTGGGTTTTTAACGCCCACTTTAGACATTTTCTGAATCAGCTTGCCCGGCATTGAACCGATATAGGTACGGCGGTGTCCACGAATCTCGGCTTCATCCCGCACGCCGCCCAGCGCCATACGCACATATTCACGATTGGTTGCCCGCGCAATTGACTGACCCAGAGAGGTTTTACCCACACCAGGAGGACCCACCAGACAGAGGATAGGACCTTTAAGTTTACGCACTCTGCGCTGCACCGCCAGATATTCAAGAATACGATCTTTAACCTCTTCCAGACCGTAATGATCTTCGTTGAGAATGACCTCAGCACGCTTCATATCATGGCGCAGCTTAGAACGCTTGGACCATGGAATCTGCAGCATCCAGTCAATATAACCGCGCACAACAGTCGCTTCAGCCGACATCGGAGACATCATCTTCAACTTGTTGTATTCGTTCAGAGTTTTATCCAGGGCTTCCTTCGGCATACCGGCTTCATCGATGCGTTTTTTCAACTCTTCGATATCGGTATTACCATTTTCATCCAGATCGCCCATCTCCTTCTGAATCGCTTTCATCTGCTCATTCAGATAGTACTCGCGCTGGCTCTTCTCCATCTGTTTCTTAACCCGGCCACGGATCCGTTTTTCAACTTCAACCAGATCAATCTCAGATTCCATGAGTGCCATCAGATGTTCCAGACGCAATTTATCATCCAGAATTTCTAATATTTTCTGCTTTTCATCCAGCTTGAGAGACATATGTGCAGCAATGGTATCCGCCAGGCGTCCGATCTCATCGATCGAACCCAGTGAGGTCAGAACCTCAGCCGGAATCTTTTTATTCACCTGAACAAAACGCTCAAACTGATCCAGCGCTGTGCGCTTATAGATCTCTGCTTCGCTGGAGCTGACCTCGCTGACCGGCAAAACAGCAACCTCTGCGGTAAAGTAAGCCTCTGTGGTATGCAGCTTTTCTATACGCGCACGATAATCACCTTCGACCAGCACCTTTACAGTACCATCAGGCAGTTTCAGCATTTGCAGCACGCTTGCTACGGTGCCGATAGAAAACAGATCACCGTCTACAGGCTCATCGTCTGAGGCGTTTTTCTGCGCAATCAGCAGAATCTCCTTATCCTGCAGCATCGCTGCTTCAAGGGCCTGAATTGATTTTTCACGGCCTACAAACAGCGGGATCACCATATGAGGGTATATGACAACATCACGTAGCGGCAAAACCGGTAGCGTGGTGGTAGTGATCTCTTTATCATTCTCGAGTGGTGCCATAACGGACCTTACTCCTTTGCAATAGAAACTGCGGGAGAGACTGCAGTTACTGACTGTATAACATATCGTTCTAACTGATTAATGGGGCTTAGACGACAAAAAACAACCACATCTCAGTAAAACTTACATAAAAAAGCAATAATCATTATTAGCGTTATATCAGTTCACCCTGAGGCTAACAACGTACCAAAATGGTGGGTAGTATGAAGGGGGTCTGTTTTACCATTAAAAAAGCCCGGACAAGCCGGGCTTCAGTGCAGATCAGTCTTACTTGTAGTAAGCGTTATCTGTCACTGTGTGATCAGTAACATCCCGCACACCAACCAGCCCCTGAATACGCTCAACCAGTGTTTTTTCAACACCATCCTTAAGCGTCATATCTACAGCACTGCACCCCTGGCAACCACCACCAAACTGCAGGATAGCGATATAACCTATCTCCTCCTCTATCAGTTCGATCAGTTTAACCTCACCGCCATGGGAAGAAAGACCCGGGTTGATATCGGAGTAAAGAATATAGTTTATCTGCTCTTCCATCGGGCTGTCGTCAGAGACCTTAGGCACTTTAGCATTCGGTGCTTTTATCGTCAGCTGCCCCCCCATTCTGTCGGTTGCAAAATCAACCGTTGCTTCTTCGAGGTATGGCAGACTGTTTTTTTCAAAATAAAACGTCACCTTCTCCTTCTTCATTACAACGTCATCTTCAACAACTTCATCAGGACGACAATATGCAAGGCAGGTTTCCGCGTATGGGGTACCCGGCTGGGTTACGAACATCCGTACAGCAATACCTTCAACATTCTGTTTCTCAAGCAGCTCAGCAAGGTAGGTTTCAGCTGACCCGGTCACTGTAATATTCATTAAAATTCCTGTTAAATCGGTGTCTCAATATGGTTGACAGGATACACGTTTTCTAAACCCGAGTAAATTGCTCAGTTATTATCCGGAACATCACCTGTGCAATTCTGTTAGACTGCCCCGTTTTACACCTTTGCGGCATCTTACACAACATTCTGCCGGGCATTCTTCAGCCCACATCAGCAACAGGGACTCCGGATTTTTGAATCGCCTGCAACGCATTAAAACCATTCTAACCCTCGGTCTGCCAATTATTGGCGGCATGTTGTCGCAAAGTCTTCTGAATCTGGTAGACGCTGCGATGGTAGGCCGCCTGGGTGAAACAGCCCTTGCGGGTGTGGGCATCGGCGGCTATACAAACTTCCTCGCTGTCAGCCTGATACTGGGACTTTCGACCGCTGTCCAGGCACTTGTTGCTCGCCGCCGGGGACAAGAACTGAACTCAGAAACCGCCACACCGCTGAGCTGGGGAATCGTTGTGGCATTTTGCATCGCCATACCTCTGAGCATCCTGTTTTATATCAACTCAGAGTGGTTAATGACGCTACTCAGTGATGATATTCAGGCCCAGACCATTGCTGATAATTACTTCAGCTACCGTGTTCTCGCGTTACTGGCAGTCGGACTGAATCTCAGTTTTCGCGGTTACTGGAACGGCACCAACAGACCCATCGTTTATCTGCGCATCCTGCTGATGGTGCAACTTTTAAATGTACTGATCAGCTATATCCTGATTTTTGGTTATTTTGGCATCTCCCCCATGGGGGCTCCCGGAGCGGGACTGGGAACAACCATCTCACTCTACCTGGGCTCTGCTATGTTTGCGCTGGCCACACTGCCCTCTGCAGCTCAAAAAGGCTTATTCAACATCCATCACACCAACCTTAATGAACTGAGATCACTCCTGTGCCTGGCAATTCCTCACTCCATCCAGCAGTTTTTCTTTGCCGCTTCAATTATGGTTCTCTTCTGGATTATCGGACTACTGGGAACCGCCGAGCAGGCAATCGGACATGTGTTGATCAATCTGGCACTACTGCTGATTCTGCCAGCCGTAGGTTTGGGAGTTGCATCCACTACTCTGGTCAGCCATGCGCTGGGGCAACACAATCCGGCACTGGCCAGCCGTTGGGGATGGGATGTAATTCTGACCGCGATGCTGATCATCTTTCTGCTCAGCCTGCCAATGTGGCTCTACCCTGATCATCTGCTGAGCCTGTTTCTTGCCACTGATCAGGCCATCAGTAATGCTCGTACACCTCTGATATTAACGGGGCTGGCGATCTGCCTGGATGCCGCTGCCATTGTTTTAACACAGGCACTACTGGGCGCTGGCGCAAACCGGTCAGTGATGCTGATCAGCACCCTGGGGCAATGGTTTTTTTATCTGCCTCTGGCCTGGCTGATCGGCCCATGGCTGGGTTATGGACTCACCGGGATCTGGCTGTTACAAATTTTTCACCGGGCGGGCTCCTCGCTGATTTTTATTTATATCTGGAAGCGACGCAACTGGGTTCATATCCGCATATAGATTGGTTAGACTGAATGGGTAGCACTAATCAGCTCAGTCACCCAATACAGCCTGAATTTACAGGATATTTTCTTATTTATGATGCAACAAAGCCTGGTTTTCTCTTTCTTTCTTATATTTACCGGGGCTGCCATACTGGCCTCGATTGCGCTCTATACACGCCAGCCGTTACTTGTTGCTTACATCGTGCTGGGCGCAGCGCTGGGACCCTACGGATATAGTTTCATTCAGGATACCGCTCTGCTGTCGGATATATCCCATGTTGGCATCATCTTCCTGTTATTCCTGCTGGGACTCGATATGCAGCCCAGCCACCTTGTCCATATGCTGAAAAAAGCCACGCTGGTCGCCATTTTCAGCGCTATCATCTTTATGGCTATCGGCTATGGTGTGGGCGTCGCGTTTGGTTTTACCCGTACAGAAGCGATTATTATCGGTGTCGCACTGATGTTTTCCAGCACCATTATCGGCATTAAACTGCTGCCAACCACCGTACTGCACCACAAGCATACCGGGGAACTGGTGGTCGGGTTACTGTTGCTGCAGGACGTCATTGCAATTTTGGTGCTGCTGTTCTTAAACAGCGGAGATGACGGCACTGACCGACTGACAACCTTTCTGAAAACGGCGGTCGCTTTGCCGATGATTATCGGGGCAGCTTTACTGTTCGTCCGTTTTATACTTCTGCCGCTGATCCAGAAATTTGACCGTTTCCATGAGTATATTTTTCTGGTCGCGATCGGCTGGTGCCTTGGACTTGCCGAACTGGCTCATGCGGCGGGTCTGTCAGCAGAAATTGGCGCATTTATTGCGGGCGTCAGCCTTGCAACCAGCCCTATCGCCCAATATATTGCCACCAGTCTGAAACCCTTACGGGACTTTTTCCTGATTCTGTTTTTCTTCTCAATTGGTGCCAGCTTTAATCTGGGACTGCTCGGGCAGATTATTATCCCGGCTTTAATACTGGCGGCTCTGGTTCTGGTGATCAAACCTATAGTATTCCGCTTCTTGCTACAAAGTATCAGCGAAAGCAATAAGCTTGCCTGGGAAGTGGGTTTCCGACTGGGACAGATCAGCGAATTCTCCTTGCTGATCGCCTACATGGCAACCAGCGCAGCCATGATCGGTCAGGAAGCCTCACACGTCATTCAGGCAACCGCCATTCTGACCTTCCTGCTGTCCACATATGTGGTGATATTCAACTTCCCTAACCCGATAGCGGTCTCGGATAAGCTCAGACGGGACTAAAACCGTGTGGCTTGTGACTCAGAATGGACACGCCCAATTGTAGGAGCGGCTTCCAGCCGCGAGCAGTACCTGACTATTTTCATTCGGGGCTGGAAGCCCTCCTACAAATATAAAGCACGCTCTTGCGAGCAATGAGTCTCAGCCGCTCTGGCCCTTTGAATTAATACCGCACCTTATCCCGGCCCTGCCACATCTGCTCAGCCAGGGCAAAACAACCGCTATCATCATCGGCTTTATTTAACAGTTTGAGTATCAGTGCCAGGGTTGAGATTACGGCCCCTTCACCATACTCGTCGACTGTTTCGCCACGCCATAAGGCCACCAGATCAGCCGGATCAAGTTCCTGCTTTACCAGACGGCGCGGATAGTACCGCTGCCACTGGGAGGTGCTGTACTCGCTGCCGCGGGTCCACTGCAGATCACACTCAGCATCCGGTTTCACCTCGGCTTCTCCGCCATCGCCTTTAATTGTCAGGCCATTTTCAACACCCAGCAGCCGGGCCGTTTGCTGATGCATCGGGCCATAAGCCGGGTGAAAAACACCATCAACCGTGTATTGTGCGTGAAGCGGATTGAGCAGCCGGCAAAGGGTGTGCACCGGAGACCGTAGCCCAAGAACCGAACGCAGATTGATAATCCTGCCCATTTCCGGACTGAGGGTATCGATCGACATAAAAGCAAACTGGGATGCATCCAGGGACTTTGCCACCTCATCCCAGTTATTGCAGGCAGTAATACCAAACAGTGCCAGACAGTCTTCAGTATAGATCCGGTCCGGTGTATGACCCCGGGCTCCATGCATAAAGACCCGAATACCGTAGTCAGCCAGTATCAACGCAACCAGAATAAACCAGGGCAGCTGACGTTTTTTTCCTGCATAGGTCGACCAGTCCAGATCCACTTTCAACTGTTGCGGAGCACCACAACGCCCCCTCACCGCCTCGACAAATCCCGCCAGCTCTTCAGGAGATTCCTCTTTGATCCGCAGCAGCATCAGAAACGCGCCCAGCTGCTCAGGCTCTACCTGACCATCCAATATCATCTCCATCGCTTCGCGAGCCTCAGCCTGACTCAGTGAGCGGGAGCCCTGCTTTCCTTTTCCAAGAATTCGTACAAAGGGGGCAAACGGATGTTCCTGTGACATAGACCTGCTCTGACCAGTTAATGTTAATGAGAGCAATTTTATACCCGTATGGGCAAAGGTATGAAGTATTTACACTGATAAAATAACATTCAGACCGGTGAGCATTAACCAGAAGGACTTTTCGCGACGGATGAACCCCATCACCTGAGAGCTTTCGCCGGACTCAGGATGCTTTAATAGCCCTTCACTGGTAGAATCCGCGCTTCGTCAGGAGAAGCACATGAAACAGAACCGTTCCCACACAAAAAACCAGTGCCCGGCACGCAAGCCCGCACACCCTTTACCGACTGAGCCGGTAGAACTGAGCATCGAATCCCTCAGCTATGATGGCCGTGGAGTTGGACGCTTTCAGGGTAAAGCTGCGTTTATCGCCAATGCACTGCCCGGTGAACAGGTCATGGCACAACTGACCGAAGAAAAATCCAGATTATATCTGGGTCACACCGACACTATCATCAGCGCCTCCAGCCACCGCATTGATCCGGCCTGCCCCCATTATCAGCAATGCGGCGGTTGTGATCTGCAACACCTGGATAACGATGCCCAGCTCGAATTAAAACAAACGCAGGTACTGGAACAGCTGGATCGCATCGGTCATACGCAGCCAGGTAAGATAAGCCCTGCACTGACTGCAGCCAACTGGAACTATCGCCGCAGCGCCCGCATTGGCATCAATCAGTTATACGATGGCGAACCTATCGTCGGCTTTCGCCGTCGCGGCAGTCATCTGCTCAGTCAGATCGACAGCTGTGCCGTTCTGGATTCACGGGTCGCCGATATATTCAGCAGGGTCAGGGATGCACTCAGAGACACTGGCGATATCAAATATATTACCCAGCTTGATGTTGATCTGGGCGATCAGAGTGGCTATCTGTCACTAAGACTGAAAAAACAACTCAGCGATGAGCATCTGGAAATCTTTACCGCGCTGGCCAAACATTACGGACTGAGTCTGCACTTACAAATTATCGGCGCCGATCCAGACAGGTTCTCTGACAGTTTAAGCAGTTACAAACTTGGTCAGCTGGAGCTGATGTTCCGCCCCGGAGACTTCATACAGATAAATGCCGGAATCAATCAGCAGATGGTAGATAAAGCCTGCCAGATGCTTGAACTGAAACCGGAAGACAAGATACTGGATCTGTTTTGTGGTCTGGGCAACTTTTCACTTCCGGTCGCTCACGCTGGCGCGTCGGTAACCGGTGTTGAAGGTAGCCTGTCGATGGTGGAGCAAGCCGAACGTAACGCTCTGCATAACAACCAGCAAAACTGCCGGTTTTTCTGCGCCAATCTGGCAGATAATCTGAAAGGATTGCAGTGGTTCAAACAGGACTATAACAAGATCATTCTCGATCCACCGCGAACCGGAGCCGCCTCACTGATACCACAGATCTGCAGTCTCAGGCCGGAGCTGATTCTCTATATCTCCTGCAACCCTGGAGCACTCGCCCGGGATAGTCAGCTGCTCAGCGAAGAGGGTTATCAGCTCAGAGAGTTTCTGGTGATGGATATGTTCCCACAAACTCACCACATCGAATCGATGGCCCTGTTTGTTCGCGGAAAAAAGAAAACCCAGAAAAAGAAACTGTTTTCCGGCAAAGGTATCAGCCGCTGAAATGAACGTCTCAATTGAAGAGAGCGACATCCTCTTTGCCGATGATGAGATTGTAGTTGTTAATAAGGCAGCAGACCTGCTATCTGTCCCCGGCCGGGGTGAAGATAAGCAGGACTGTCTCTGGCGCAGAGTCCAGCAGCGCTTTCCAACCGCCAGAATCGTCCACCGGCTGGATTACGCGACATCAGGGGTAATGGTGTTAGCACTGAGCCCGGAAAGCCATCGTAATCTGAGCATCCAGTTTCAGGACCGGAAAACCGGCAAATCCTACCAGGCGGTGATTGCCGGCCAGCTGCAACAGCAAAGCGGCACAGTTGACCAGCCACTGCGATGCGACTGGGATAACCGGCCGCTACAGATAGTCGATCATAAGGAGGGCAAAGCAGCGCTGACCCACTGGCGGGTTATTGAACGACTGGACGATGCCTGCCGGGTCGAACTGACCCCGGTGACAGGTCGCTCACATCAACTGCGGGTGCATATGCAGTTTCTGGGTCACCCGATTATCGGTGACCGGTTTTATGCTTCAGAGGCCCAGATCGCCCGCTCCGGGCGCTTACTCCTGCATGCGCAAATGCTCAGCTTCAGCCACCCGGTCAGCGGCGAGAATGTAACATTTACCTCGCCGGTTCCATTCTGATACAGATATATCGCCCGGCCTAATTGACCATCCTGATCTTCTCTCCGGCTTTAAGCCCGACAAGGGTTTCCGTCATCTGATCAACAATTCGCTGACGCGCCTGAATACTGCCCCAGGCACAGTGCGGGGTAATGATCAGATTCGGGATATCATCCGCCAATAGCGGATTACCATTCACCGGCGGCTCTTCACTCAACACATCGGTTGCCGCCCCGGCAAGCTTACCACGACGCAAAGCATCCGCCAGATCCCTCTCATTGACAATTCCGCCACGGGACGCATTTATCAGAAAAGCGCCGGTTTTCATCTGCTCAATGGCATCCGCATTGATCAGATCCCGGGTCTGCTCGTTCAGTGGACAGTGCAAACTCAGCACATCAACCTGAGGCAACAACTCCTCCATCGACAAACGCCCCCCGACCGTATCGCCGCCTGCACGTTGCGCGACAACTACGTTCATACCGAAAGCACCTGCCAGCTGCGCCACTCCGGACCCCAGGTTGCCATAACCTACAATTCCCAGAGTCTTACCACTGAGCTCCTGAATCGGGTAGTCCAGCAGGCAAAACTGCTCAGCACGTGCCCAACGACCGTTACGGGCGGCTTCGTTATAGGCAATCAGGTTAGTGTGTAACGCCAGCATCAGCGCCATAACGTGCTGAGATACCGACTCCGTACCATAGGCCTGACAGTTGGACACAGTGATGCCCAGTTCGGAAGCCGCCTGCAGATCGACATTATTAGTACCGGTCGCGGCAATACAGACATGTTTCAGCTGAGTGGCTGCAGAAAGCATCTCTCTGTCCAGCACCACCTTATTGATAATCACCACATCAGCACCGGCAATCCTTTTGGAAACCTGCTGAGAAGCCGTAGCCGGATATGCCTGAAAACTGCTGAACTCAGCTTCCAGTGCAGCCAGATCCAGGTCATCGCAATCAAGGCTGTGCAGATCAAGAAATACTGCTTTCATAGCTATTCACCTTTGTTCTTCAGATATAAAAGCTTTGATTAAAAGCTCTCAAAATCTCTTAATAAAATATCTCAATAAAACATATCAATAAAACATCTCAAAAAAAAAAGGGACCTGCTATTCAGAAGGCCCCTTGTATTATCGCTCTGAAAACCGGGCAAAGCCCGGGTTAGAAATCAGATTTTCTCTTTGATCTCCCAAAGGATCTCGTCCGCAATCACCGCAGGGGCAGCGTAACCGTCCGGAGTCTTAACGGTCAGGAACACACCGTTTGAGGTACGATTCATATGTAGCTGATACTGGCCAACATGTTCATACTTTCCAGACTTGTCATTATAGACGCCATCCTGATTATCGCCGAAGACATAGATCACTTCTCCGCCAAGCCAGATCTTAAAACCCTTTTGGTTGGCCTCATCAGTTTTATCATCAATACTGTACTGCTGAGCACCATCGGCAGCCTCAGTACCTGCTACTGAGTACTGCTTAGAGCTGTATGAAGGACCATCAGTGTCATTGTTGCTGCCACCAAACCCTAACGCCTCACCGACACGACCGGTACTCAAAGTGAGCGCCTTACGATCAGAGTGAAGCCACTCAAAGAAACCCATTTTTTCGGTCTCTTCAAACGGCGTTGAAGTGGTGTAAGTCATATAGATAACACCCGTTTGCTGATCGCGGGTACCCACATCCAGAGCGGTTTCATCAATCGCTTTGTTTATCTGATCCCATGCCTGATCAACCGGCACGGTAATCTTCAGCGCCGGGAAGCCTTTTGAGTCACGCCCCATCTGCGGCAGATCATTACGCTGACGCTTCATCTCCAACAGACTGAGACTGTTACCGGTATTACTGGTCGACTTGCTCAGATAGCGCAGCATCTCAAACATCATATCGGTTTTATAACCAACATCAGTAGCATCAGCTGACCAGTTAACCGGCTGGTCTTTCTGGTCCTGCGGAACCCGTATATGCTGCATAGAAATGGTAGTGCGATCAAAATTATCAGCCACCGGACGGACGGATACCCGCAGTTTATCACTGACAGGGCCATCGATATCCTGGAACGTCAGATGCTTGATCATACTGTCGACGAAGCTTAATTCATCACCCTGGGTATCGACCCAGTCGGTCTCCATAACACCCTGCTGAGGCGCAGATTTGGCCAGAGCAACATTATTGAAACGCCAGAATTCCTGCAGCTGAACCCAGACATCACCAACAGGCTCATCGACAATCAGGACCTTTTCATCACCCTGACGCTTCAGATTAACGGTTCCATTACCGGCATCGGCATAGAAAAACTCAGGACGAGGCACAACAAACTCAGCCGTTCTTTTCGAGGCGGTCTGACCGGCACTCGGAACTTCCAGAAAATCCTGCATCGTTTTAGAGCGGGCCTGAATCGCCGGAGGCAATTCAAGCCGCTGGGTTGCCTTAGCCTCTTCATAGTTCTGGCTGCGATCGTTGATTAGTCCATGCTCACCGTAAATTGGGTTTGAGTATGAACCACATCCGGCAACACTCAACACAGCTGCCGCCAGAGGCAACAAGGCAATTATTCTCATTATGCTCGTCCGTTAGTTTCAGATAATTTCGCAGGCTTTAAGGGCATCACGTACCCGGCTGTGATACTGCTCAGAGAGAACTGTCAGCGGCAACCGAATACCCTGCCCCATCAGTCCCATCTCAGCGACAGCCCATTTAACCGGAATCGGGTTGGACTCAACAAACATCGCTTTATGCAGAGGCATCAGCGAAGCCTGAATCGCACGGGCAGCCTCAGCCTCACCGGCAATTGCCAGGCGGCAAAGTTCGCCCATCTCAGCCGGAGCAACATTGGCAGTCACAGAAATATTTCCATCACCACCCAGCAACATCAGTTCAACAGCCGTTTCATCATCACCTGAATAGATAGCGAAATCTTTTGGAGCAGCCTCTATCAGCGCCTTTGCTCGCTCAAGATCACCCGTTGCCTCTTTGATACCGACAATATTTGGCACCTCAGCCAGACGCAGGACAGTTTCCGGCAGCATGTCGCAGGCCGTGCGCCCTGGGACATTATAAAGAATCTGTGGAATATCAACCGCTTCAGCAATAGCTTTAAAGTGCTGATACAAACCTTCCTGGGTTGGCTTGTTATAGTAAGGCGTCACCAGCAGACAGGCATCCGCACCAACACGCTTAGCCGCTTCAGTCAGTTCAATCGCTTCCCGGGTGGAGTTAGCACCAGTACCGGCAATAATAGGAATGGCGCCTCCGACACGGTCAACAATCCGTTTGATTACCTGACAATGCTCATCACAGCTCAGCGTTGAAGATTCGCCGCTGGTACCGACGGCGACAATGGAATCGGTACCCTTTTCCAGATGAAAATCTACCAGTTTATCCAGTGCGTCCCAATCGACATCACCGTTAGTATTCATCGGGGTAACAAGAGCAACAATGCTGCCAGTAATCATCATGATCTCCATCAAGAGGTATACAGAATGGCCTATGGTACTTGCCTGCGATTTGCGGCTCAACCCATTTAAGCTCAATACGTTAGCGTAATCTGAAATTTCAAAAAACGATGTTTTAAGGGGCTGCCAAAACTGTGTAATCTGTTATCGTATAAAAAGCGTATCATTCTAACTGATCTCGGTCAGATAAGCGTAGTTTTTAAGTCAGATTTTTAAGGAAAAAGTATGAGCCAGCCAACGATTGATCAGCCAGTAACCGACTTCACTGCTGCAGCCACCAGCAATACCACTGTGACGCTGTCAGAACTGAAAGGTTCCAACGTGGTGATCTACTTCTATCCGAAGGACAGCACACCCGGCTGCACCACTGAAGGTCAGGACTTTCGCGATATGTACAGCCAGTTTCAGGCGGCTAACACGCTGATCTTCGGAGTGTCCCGAGATGGTATGCGCGCCCACGAGAATTTCAAAGCTAAACAGTCATTCCCGTTTGAACTGATCAGCGATCCCGATGAAGAGCTGTGCAAACTGTTTGATGTAATCAAACTGAAGAAACTTTATGGCAAGGAACACATGGGCATTGAGCGAAGCACATTCCTCATTGGCGCTGATGGAGTCCTGCGCAAAGAGTGGCGTAAGGTCAAAGTGAAAGAACATGTCGCTGAGGTGCTAGCCGCAGCACAGGCGCTCTGATCACGCACTCAATACCTGAATATCAGAAAGAAAAAAGCCGGCGGATGCCGGCTTTTTTATAATCAACTCTGTCCTGCGCCGCCATCCTGAATAAAAGAATGGCTTTTAGGCCACGCATTAAGAATTGCTTTGATAAGAGTGGCCAGTGGTATAGCGAAAAACACGCCCCAGAACCCCCAGACACTGCCAAACACCAGCACCGCGATAATAATTGAAACCGGGTGCAGGTTGACCGCTTCAGAAAACAGCAGCGGCACCAGTACGTTTCCATCCAGCGCCTGAATAATGCCGTAGGCCAGCATCAGGTACCAGAACTCATTGGTCCAGCCCCACTGAAAGAATCCTATCAGTGCCACTGGCAGAGTCACCAGTGCCGCCCCGATATAGGGAATCAGCACGGACAAACCAACCATAATGCCCAGCAGCGCGGCATAGTCGATCCCGAGAAAGGCAAAGGCAACATAGGTTACCGAACCGACGATAGCGATCTCGATCACCTTTCCCCTGACATAATTGGCAATCTGCTGATCCATCTCGGTCCATACCTGAGTCAGCATCTCCTTCTTTTGTGGCAGAAACGAGACCCACCAGCGCACCAGGCTACTGCCATCTTTAAGAAAGAAAAACACCAGAATAGGCACCAGAACCACATAAATAAGCAGCGCAACCAGTCCGGCAATAGAATTCAGAGAGTAGGTCACCACCATCTGACCCAGTTTTCGTAGTTCGGACGTCGCCAGATCGATAATCTGGGTAATCTGCTGTTCTGAGAAAATATCAGGATATTGCTGAGGCAGCAGCAACAGCACCTGCTTGGCCTGGCTCACCATCCCCGGCAACTCATTGAAAAGGTTAACCGACTGTTTCCAGGCCAGCGGCATAATAAACAGAAGCAGAGACAGTAATACACTGATAAACAGAATGAAGACCAGCAGTACCGATACCAGGTGGGGGACATTATGTTCTTTTAACCAGACGATCATCCCCTGCATCAGAAACGCCAGTATGATACTGGTAAACACCGGAGTCAGCGCCTGCCCCAGATAGAGGATAACGCCCAGTGCGCCAGCCAGCAGCACCAACAAAAGCATTACCTCCTCGTTTGAGAAGTAATTGTCGATCCATTTGCTGAAAATTTTTCTCACGCTCTGCTCCCTGTTTAGCCGCGCTGGATAATATAGGTATACTGAACACCATCACTGAACGATTCCAGCATCTGATGGTCAGACTGATCGACAAACGCCTTGAAGTCCCGCTGAGATCCGGCATCGGTCGCGACCACTTTGAGGATTTTACCCGGGTCCAGCTTATGTAATGCCTGTTTGGCTTTCAACAGCGGCAGCGGGCAATTCAGGCCACGGGCATCGAGTTGCTCATCCCAGTGGATCTCAGTCATGGAACTATTCCTGATACAGATAAGAGGCCTGCAATATATACCAAAAACCGGGTTATTATAATCCACAATTACGCTTAACTGTTTTTGTTGCCATTGCGACTAACTATAAGGATCAACGATTTGCGAACTGGGCTTTCATGTTATCTGCTGGCCAGCCTCCTGGCACTCACTCCGGCAATACCGGTTCAGGCCGATGACCTGCCGGTCATCGCCAGCAGTTCTGGCACGATATCACTCGAGCAGGAGTTCCAGCTGGGCCGTACCTGGGCGAGACTGCTACGTGGTCGTGCACCCGAATATGGCGACCCGCTTATTGTTAACTACATTGACGGTCTGCTCTGGCAGATCGCTGCCAGTAGTCAGTTGCAGGATCACCGGCTCGAACTGATCGTAATCGACAGCCCGGTTCTGAACGCTTTTGCGGTGCCCGGTGGCGTCGTCGGAATCAACGCAGGTCTGCTTCTCGGAGCTAAAGATGAAGAGGAGCTGGCTTCCGTTATTGCCCACGAGCTGGCGCATCTGTCTCAGCGCCACTACGCTCAACAACTGGAGGAAAGCCGCCGTAATACACCACTAATGCTGGCCGGTATTCTCGCCAGTATTCTGGTCGCGTCTGCGGATGCTCAGGCGGGTATGGCAGGCATCACCTCATCAATGGCTGCCGGTCAGCAGGCCGGGATTAACTTCACCCGCCGGAATGAGCAGGAAGCAGACCGTATCGGCATGCTCAACCTGGTCAACTCGGGCTTCGACCCCTTCGCGATGCCGCGAATGTTCTCCCGCATCCAGCGCTCAAGCCGCTTCCTCGGCCAGAAACCACCAGAATTTTTGCTGACTCACCCGGTCACAGAGTCACGCATCGCCGATGCCGAAAACCGCGCCAGCCAGTTAACAAAACCCGCGTTCAAACCCCAGCGATACGATTTTCAGCTGATCAAAAAGCGTATCGAGGTGCACTATGCCAGCGACCTCAGACAGCTGATCAAGACCTATCAGGAAAGTGCTGACAGCAACCCTCTGAGCCGCTATGGTCTGGCACTGGCGCTGATGCAGAACAGAGACTTCAAACAGGCTCAACAGGCCCTTGATGGCCTGCCAGAGAGTCTGCGTCAGCACCTGCATGTTCGCCTCACTTATGCTGAACTGGAACTGGCAGCCGCTCAACCGGAAAAGGCCCTGCAACAGCTGGAATTACTGAACAAACTCTACCCGGACAGCTACCCGGTTCGTCAGCTGTACGCTAAAGCACTCAATGCCAATAAGCAGTTTAAAAAATCAGCCCAAATCCTCACCGACCTGAGCCAGACACACCCCGCAAACAGTTATATCTGGTATCAGCTGGCCGAGAGCCAGGGGCTGGCAGGCAATACCCTGGGAGTCCACGAAGCCCGCATCGAATACTTCCTGCTCACCGGCGCCACTGATAAAGCCCTGCGGCAGATAGACTTTGCAATGCGGGAAAAAGACCTCAGCAGCAGCGATATCGCCCGGCTTGACGAGCGTAAAAGAGAAGCTGAAGCGATCAGAGATCAGATCAAAAACTCGTTATAGACAAAGATCAGCTGATATCTGAAACAGAACCAGACCATTCTGTAACACAAAAAGAGACCCGGAGGTCTCTCTGAATTATCCTGAGAGTTCAGGACAAAGTGGCGAAGCCTGCAATTCAGCTCCCTTTGGAGTTAGCTTTATCCCGCAGAACAAACTTCTGGATTTTACCGGTTGAGGTTTTCGGTAGCGGACCAAACACAACCTTTTTAGGCGCTTTGAAGTTCGCCATATTTGCCCGGCAGAAATCTATAATCTCCTGCTCACTCACCTCAGCCCCCTCTTTCAGACTGACAAAGGCACAGGGCACCTCACCCCACTTTTCATCATCACAGGCAACCACCGCCGCCTCCATGACACTGCTGTTGCGATACAGTACATCTTCAACTTCGATAGAGGAGATATTCTCGCCACCGGAAATAATGATGTCTTTAGAACGGTCTTTAATCTCAATATAACCATCGGCATGCCACACAGCCAGATCACCGGAATGGAACCAGCCGCCGGAAAAACTCTCTTCCGTCGTGGATGGGTTTTTCAGATACCCTTTCATCACCAGATTACCGCGCATAAATATCTCGCCCATAGTCAGGCCATCCTGAGGTACGGGCTCCAGTGTAACTGGGTCGCCAACCATCAGGCCATCCAGCATCGGCGCCCGAACCCCCTGACGGGATTTAAGGCGGGCGATTTCGTCATCCGTGCGGTCATTCCACTCCTGATGCCATTCACAGACAACCGAAGGACCATACGTTTCTGTCAGCCCATACACATGGGTAACCGTGAAGCCCATCGCCTCCATCCCCTGAATCACCGCAGCGGGAGGTGCCGCCCCCGCCGTCATCACTTTGACCGCATGGGCGATTCCCGCTTTCATCTCTTCCGGGGCGTTATTGAGCATGTTCAGCACAATCGGTGCACCGCAGAAATGATTAACCTTCTCCTGCTTAATCGCAGCATAAATATCATCAGCCCGCACATGTCGCAGACAGACACTCACCCCGGCGGATGCGGCAAGGCTCCAGGGGAAGCACCAGCCGTTACAGTGAAACATCGGCAGAGTCCAGAGATATACCGGGTGGTGTCCCATATCCCAGCAGACAATATTACTCATCGCATTGAGATAAGCCCCGCGATGGTGATAGACAACCCCTTTCGGATTGCCGGTGGTACCAGAGGTATAGTTCAGGCTGATCGCATCCCACTCATCATCCGGCATTTTCCAGTCAAACTCAGGATCTCCCGTGCCGATAAAGGCTTCATAATCACAATCGCCAATGAGACTCCCCCCTTCGTAATAGGGGTCATCTATGTCGATCACCAACGGCTTATGGGGGATCATTTTCAGCGCCTTAGCGATCACGTCAGAGAATTCCCGGTCGACAATCACCACCTTCGCTTCACCATGCTGCAGAATAAAGGCGATCGCTTCAGCATCTAAACGCACATTCAGTGCATTCAGCACCGCACCACACATCGGCACCCCGAAATGGGCTTCAAACAGTTCCGGCAGGTTTGGCGCCATCACCGCCACCGTATCGCCCTCACCTATCCCTTTCTGACTCAGCGCACTGGCGAGCTGGCGGCAGCGATTATAAGTCTGTAACCAGGTTCGGCGGGTTTGCTGGTGAACCACCGCAGGATGGTCTGGATACACCCAGGCAGATCGTTCAATAAAACTTAGCGGACTCATCGCTGCGAAATTCGCACTGTTTTTATCCAGTCCGTACTGATAGGGATTAGAGTGTGTTGACATAGTAATTAGCCCTGAAGAATACCGCGTCCGGGTTCAGCCTGTAGGCGCAGTTTTATTATTTTCATAAACCTTTTTATTAAATACTCGCAGCATAGGGTTTACCCTGATTGCATCAGGTATAATACGTAATTACCCTGACTAAACAAGTTAGTCTTAAGTCAAACGCAGAGCAAGACTGAACCCTGATACTATCTTTTAGGGGTTTTTCCCTGACCGGCGAGCAACAATGAGTATAGAACAAGAACTGAAAGCGATCAGCGAAATGGATGAGGGAGAACGCTCCCGCTTCCTGGTGGAACAATCCACGGATATGATCTCGCGCCACACGCCAACACCTGAATGGACATTTCTCGATGTCAGCCCGGCGGTTGAGCGGATGCTGGGGTACACCGTCGATGAGATGATCGGCACCGCGGGTTACGATCTGTTTCATCCTGAAGATGCCGACAACCTTATCAAGCGCTCGGACTCTGTACGTTACCGCAAAGGGATGTACACCAATGTGTTCCGCTATAAACATAAAAATGGCCACTATATCTGGCTCGAAACCACCAGCCGCACCCTGCGGGATTCAGATGGCAAACCGATCGAGGTCGTCTGTGTTTCCCGTGATGTAACCGAACAGACGCTGGCCCAGCAGGCAACCCGGCGGCTGGCAAGGGTTGTAGAGGCATCCTCCGACATGATCATGTTCTGCAATCATAAAACCATGCAGCTGACCTATATGAATGAGGCCACCTATATCACCCTGGGTACCGAGAAAGAGAACCCGATGGTGTTCTATCTGGAGCAGATGTTTGAACCCAGAATATTTGCCTCGCTGGTTCAGGATGCCCTGAGCCATGCCGCGGCTCATGGCACCTGGTATGGCAGCATAAAGATGCTGCTGCCTTCAGGACGAAACCGCACCGCAGAGATCCGTGAAGTTATCGCACACCGCAACCTCAATGATGATATGCAGGTTGAGTATTACTCGATCATTGGCCGGGATATCACCCTGCGCCGCAAAGCGGAAGAGGAGATGAAGCGTAATCAGCTGGAGATGGCGCATATCGCCCGCCTCCTCTCCGTGGGCGAGATGGCGTCAGGACTGGCCCATGAAATCAATCAGCCGCTGGCCGCGATTCTCAATTACTGCCGTGGGTCGATGCGACGTATAGAAGAGGGACGCATTACCAGCGTCGAAGAGATTGGCAAATCGATGGAACTGATCACCCGTCAGGCCAGACGCGCCGCCGAGATCGTCAAGCGGATGCGCAGCTTCGTCAAAAAAACCGAATACCAGCGCATGGAATTCTCCCTGAATGAAAGCTGCCAGGAGATTGCAGAATTTCTTAAACAGGAAGCGCTGGATCACAACACAACCTTCCAGTTTGAACTGGAACATGGCGACTTACCGATTCTGGCCGATAAGATTCAGATAGAGCAGGTGCTGGTAAATCTGATTCGCAATGCAATCGAGGCGTATAACGACTGTGAAAAAAGTCACCGTCCCGTTATCATAAGCACCCGTAAGGCAAAGGATTATGTCTATATATCCGTTGCGGACCATGCCAACGGCATCAGCACCGAGATTTTAAGCAAGTTGTTCGAACCGTTCTTTACCTCAAAGTCTACCGGCCTGGGTATGGGCCTATCGATATCCCGCACGATTATTGAGGCTCACGGAGGACAGTTGTGGGCGGAAAGCGACGGCAAAACAGGCACACAGTTTTATATTAAACTTCCAGCGAAAGGCTAGGACCTACAGACATGACCAGATACACCGGCACCGTTTTTATTGTTGATGACGATGATGACTTTCGCGATTCCATGCAATGGCTATTGGAAAGTGACGACCTGCCCGTCCAGAGTTTTTCCTCCGCCCGGGATTTTCTCAGCAACTATAAAGGCGATAAAGGCTGCCTGTTACTGGATGTCCGAATGCCGGAAATAAACGGCCTTGCCCTCCAGCAAATAATGCTGGAGCGGGATATCCGCCTGCCTATCGTGGTGCTCAGTGGCCATGGCGATATTCCCATGGCGGTGACCGCGATGAAAAACGGCGCTATCGACTTTCTTGAAAAGCCATTCGACGATGAAGTTCTGATCCCTCTGGTGCAGAATGCACTGATAAAGGCAGATGAGATGTTTGCCGACCGCCAGCAACAGGAACAGGTTCGCAAGCAATACGAAACCCTGAGTCGGCGTGAGCGTGAGGTGATGACGCTGGTTGTCGCGGGCAAAGCCAACCGGGAGATCGCCGAGGAACTGGGTATCAGTCCGAAAACGGTTGAAGTTCACCGCTCACGGGTCATGAGTAAAATGCGGGCAGAGAGCCTGCCGGAACTGGTTAATCAGGCATCGCAGCTGGAAGGCTGAATTTTACATCGGGTAGATAAACGTTCAATAGAAACTGAAACCTCGTTAAAAGATCTGTTGCAGTGAAATCTCCCGGAACCTGATCTCAACTCAGATAATATCGGCGGTTTTCAAAGACTCACCGATGTTGCGCTGCTCTATAAAGCCCTTACTTTTCAGTCAGGATTCCAGTAGCTGTAAGCTTTTGCTCTATTCCGCGGTTGCGAAAAAAACCTGATTATTTATCAGCTGCGGCTTGCTATTGCCGGTCAGTATGAGTAAATTTTCGTCTGAGATTCTATTCAGCTTCATTTCAGATTGGCTGTGTAGGATACACACTTCGGCCCTTTTGGCAGACAACGACACCTGCCAGGGTTAATAAAATGTTTAACCGGATTAGAGATGCAGACGGTAACGAAAAGGATTCTAATGGTATTGTGTATGTTGACGGTAATGACCGCTCAACTGTACAACGCTGCCTTTGCGATGCCGACACAGCAGAATAACCCGGTGCCTCTGCAAGCAGCCCTGTCTGATGCAGGACACCATTTTCTACACACAGCAGCCAATGACGTGACGAGCTGCTGCGAACAACCCGACAGTCTGGACAGCACGCACTGCGATCAACCAGACAACAGCTGCGAAAACCACGATATCTGTGCACAATCCAATTGTGTCAGTTCCATCGGGTATGCTCCTGCACATTATCTTTTTGCCCTGGACACCCCGGTGATTGCATCGCTGACGGTGACTAAGTTGTTACTGCCACAACAAAGTGGCTCACTTTACCGACCTCCCATATCCCACTGACAGATAAGCCGGCCATCCGGCTGTTTATATGCGGGAGTTCGCTGTAAGAGATCTGAACAACGTGTAACGTTCTGTTCAGAATCGCCAGCCAGTCTCTGACACTCTTCCGATCTGTTATGAATCTGTCAGTCATCATGTCACATGATGCTGGACTGTGTGGGTGTATTTATGTCACCAGTTATATCTGTTATGAACACTGTGCGCCGGGGCTGCTTGTCGATCCAGCGGTCAGGCTTTGTGTTTTTATCTCTCATTGTACTCAACGGGTTAACAGGCTCTGTCAGTGTGGCTGCCGCCAATGCTGAAAAGGAACCGCGTTTAACCCTCAGTCAGGCAATCAGTTTTGCACTGGAGCATGACCCCTGGTTATCCGGAAGCCGTTTTGATCAACAGGCAACCGAAGCTAAGGCAGAGTCCGCTTATCAGTTACCCGACCCGAAGTTTTCACTGGCACTGGCCAATCTGCCAACCGATACCTTTGATTTTGAGCAGGAAGCGATGACCCAGCTGATTGTCGGGGTCTCACAAAGCTATCCCCGTGGCAATAGCCGGCAACTTAAACGCCAGCAACTCTATCAGCAAAGTGAACGTCAGCCTCTGCTGCGCCGGGAACGGGAAGCAAAGCTGGCACTGACCGTAACCCAGCTATGGCTTGATGCCTATCTGTCCAGAGAAAGCGTCAGACTCATTGAACAGGATATGGCGCTGTTTGATCAGCTGGCGGATATCTCTATGGCCCGTTATACCTCTGCGCTGGGACGCACCCGGCAACAGGACCTGATTCAGGCTCAACTGGAACAGATCCGCATCACTGACCGGCTGACCCGGCTACAACAGAAGCGGGATGTTGCCGAACAGAAGTTGCTGGAATGGCTGTTACCCTCATTCAGCGAGACCGGTCAGGATATATATATCGCTGAGGCATACAGCGATGAACTGCCCCGGCTGAGCCCTATCAGCCCAGGAATTCTACAGGCAAAAGACATAACGAATCGTGAACTGGCAGACTACTTTGTCCATCACCCGCTGGTGCAGGCTCTGGATCAGAATATTGAGATGGCAGGTACCGGTGTGCAGCTGGCAAAACAGAAATACAAACCTCAATGGGGTGTGAATGCCAGTTATGGCTATCGTGGCGAAACCCCTGATGGCCGTGACCGGGCTGACCTGTTCAGTGCAGCCGTAACGGTCAGCATGCCACTTTTTTCATCAACCGCGCAGGATAAAGAAGTTGAAGCAGCAATAGCCTCACAGGAAAAGATCCGTACCGAACGCAGTCTGATGATCCGCCAGATGATGTCCGCTTTCCGTTCAGCTCAGGCGCAGATTTCGCGGCTGGATCAGCGTCAGCAGCTCTATCAGGACAAACTTTTGCCCCAGGTTAAACGTCAGGCTAAAGCAGCGCTGAATGGTTATGAGTCTGATAACGGCAGCTTTACTGAAGTAATCCGGGCCCGGATCAGCGAACTCAACACCCGGATCGAGTATCTGGACATTCAGGTTGAACAACTCAGACAGATCGCACAGCTCAACTATGTGCTGACAACCACTGCACCTGAATCCGATGCAACCACAGAGACACGTTTATATAAAGAGCCAGGCAACAAAGCGCTTAAGAACACTGGAGCAAGCTCATGAGCACAATAGCCAAAAATACTGGATTAATACTGCTGGGTGCGGTGATAGGCGCTGCCGGTCTTGGCGCTGTTTTTGTTAACGACGGTAATGAAGACAGAGCAACCGGTGCTGCAGTTTCTGTCTCTGAAACGGCAGCCGCTAAAAGTAACGAGCCGCTCTATTGGGTTGCCCCTATGGATGCCAACTACCGGAGGGATAAACCGGGTAAATCGCCCATGGGGATGGATCTGGTTCCGGTGTATCCGGAAGCGGACTCTGCAGTAGATTCCGGCCCGGGCACTATAAAAATATCGCCTGAGGTAATCAATAATCTGGGCGTCAGAACCGCCACCTCGTCGATGAACAGGATGCACTTTGAAATCCGTACCGTGGGTTATGTAGGCTATAACGAGGATGAAATTGTCCATGTACATCCCCGTGTTGAAGGCTGGGTTGAAAAGCTCTACATCAAGGCCGAGGGAGACCCGGTAACCAGGGATCAGCCACTGTATGACCTCTACTCTCCCGCCCTGGTGAACGCTCAGGAGGAGTATCTGTTTGCATTTTCCAGAGGCAACCACGAACTGATCCGTGGAGCGGAAAGCCGCTTACGGGCGCTGCAGTTCCCCTCTCATGCACTCGAAAAACTGAAAAAGTCCCGTCAGGTTAATCAAACGGTGACCTTCTATGCAGCGCAAAGCGGTGTCGTCGACAACTTAAATCTGCGTCAGGGGATGTTTGTTAAACCCGGCATGACACTGATGTCGATTGGTGCACTGGATGAAGTCTGGGTTGAGGCGGAAGTATTTGAACGTCAGGCGGGCATGATTACGGCCGGACTGCCGGTATCCCTTCGGCTGGACTTCCTTCCCGGTGCCAAGCGTGAAGGCGTAGTTGACTATGTTTATCCGGCGCTGGACCCGAAAACCCGCACTCTCAAAGTGCGCATGCGGTTTGATAACCACGACGGCAAACTGAAGCCGAATATGTTTGCTGAAGTCATTATTTTTAAAGATGACGCAGATACATCCCTCACCGTACCGAACGATGCCATTATCCGTGGTGCTGATTCTAACCGGGTGGTACTGGCGCTGGGGGATGGCAGATTTAAGTCCATTACGGTGAAGACTGGCCGCACCGATGGCAAACAGGTTGAGATTATTGAAGGAATTAACGCCGGGGAAGAGGTCGTCACCTCAGCTCAGTTCCTGCTGGACTCTGAGTCAGGCAAAACCTCCGATTTCAAACGGATGCATGTTGACTCGCCGATGGACTCAAACGATATGAGCATGGACGGTATGAGTATGGATAGCATGAGTATGGATGGCATGAACATGGACGATCTGAATATGGATAAGATGAGCCTGGACAGCATGAATCCAGAGGCATCCGATATGAAAATGATGCAACAGGATGAGCCCTCCGCACCTGCTAATTCGAAGACCCTCAAACAGAGTCAGACCGGGCCGGTCACCCCGTCTTCGCAGATGATCAGCCAATGGCAGCCCGAGTCTGCCGGGGTGGTGTTATGATCGAGTCAATTATTCGCTGGTCGGTAGGCAACCGCTTCTTTGTGCTGCTGGCCACTGCGATTCTGGTGGGAGGCGGATTATTTTCCCTGAAGAATACGCCCGTGGATGCGATTCCGGATCTGTCTGATGTTCAGGTGATCATTAAAACCAGTTATCCGGGACAAGCACCTCAGGTGGTCGAAGATCAGGTAACCTATCCCCTGACCACCGCGATGCTGTCGGTACCCGGTGCTGAAACAGTGCGTGGGTACTCCTTTTTTGGTGACTCCTACGTCTATGTCATCTTCAACGAAGACACTGACATGTACTGGGCCCGTAGTCGGGTGCTGGAATATCTGAGTCAGGTAGCCCCCTCCCTGCCCGCCAACGCCCGGCCTCAGCTGGGACCGGATGCGACAGGTGTAGGCTGGGTCTATCTCTACGCTCTGGTAGACAAAACCGGCCAGCACGATATCAGCCAGCTGCGCAGCCTGCAGGACTGGTTCTTCAAGTATGAACTGCAAACCGTGCCGGGCGTTTCAGAAGTGGCATCCATTGGCGGCATGGTGAAGCAGTATCAGGTGCGTGTTAATCCCGAAAAGCTCCGCGCGTTTAACATGCCTCTATCGCATATTCAGAACGCGATTCGCCAGGCCAATCAGGAGGTGGGGGCCTCAGTGGTAGAGATGGCCGAAGCGGAATATATGGTCAGGGCGACCGGTTATATTCAGGGCGAGGAGGATCTGCGAAACATTCCCCTCGGCATCAATGAGAATGGCACCCCTGTCCTGCTGCAACATGTTGCTGAGATCGGCACCGGCCCACAAATGCGCCGCGGCGTGTCTGAACTCAACGGTGAAGGTGAAGTGGTCGGCGGCGTGGTGGTGATGCGGTTTGGCGAAAACGCTCAGCAAACCATCGAGGGCGTCAAAGCGAAACTGGAATCTCTGAAACAGGGTTTACCGGATGGCGTAGAGGTGGTCACTGTCTACGACCGCTCGGGGCTGATCGACCGTGCAGTCGAAAATCTCTGGCACAAACTGCTGGAAGAGTTCATCGTGGTGGCGCTGGTCTGCATCGTATTTCTGTTTCATGTGCGCTCATCTCTGGTGGCTATCATCAGTCTGCCGGTGGGCATTCTGACCGCATTCATCATCATGAATGCCCAGGGGATCAACGCCAATATCATGTCGCTGGGCGGCATCGCTATCGCCATTGGTGCAATGATCGATGGCGCCATTGTGATGATCGAAAATATGCACAAACATATGGAACGCACCCCGCTCACCAAAGAGAACCGATGGCAGATTGTGACAGATTCCGCCAGTGAGGTTGGCCCTGCGCTATTCTTCAGCCTGCTGATTATTACCGTCAGTTTTGTGCCGGTGTTTACCCTGGAGGCTCAGGAAGGCCGTATGTTTGCGCCGCTGGCGTTTACGAAAACCTATGCCATGGCGGCGTCTGCGGCGCTGGCGATCACCCTGGTTCCGGTACTGATGGGTTATTTTATCCGCGGCAAAGTATTGCCCGAACATAAAAACCCGGTGAACCGGTTTTTAACCGCGATCTATATGCCGACGCTACGCAAAGTCCTCGCCTTTCCTAAACTGACACTGGGACTGGCCCTGCTGGTGCTGCTGGCAGGACTCTGGCCACTGGACAAGCTCGGCAGCGAATTTATGCCGCCGCTGGATGAAGGCGATCTGATGTATATGCCAACCACCTATCCGGGGATATCTATCGGACAGGCGCGGCAACTGCTTCAGCAAACCGATAAACTGATAAAAACCATACCCGAGGTCGAAACCGTGTTCGGCAAAGTAGGCCGGGCCGACAGTGCCACCGACCCTGCTCCGCTCACCATGATCGAAACCTTTATTCAGCTGAAGCCCAGGGATCAGTGGCGGGAAGGTCTGAGCACCGACGATCTGCGAAAAGAGCTGGATAATCTGGTGAAAGTACCGGGGCTGACCAATGCCTGGGTGATGCCGATCAAGACCCGTATCGATATGCTCGCCACCGGCATCAAGACCCCGGTAGGCATTAAGATCGCAGGACCGGATCTGAAGGTCATTCAGCAGATCGGTCAGCAGCTGGAATCCATTCTCAAAGATGTCCCGGGCACCGCCTCAGTGTATTCCGAACGGGTCGCTGGCGGTCGTTATATTAAGGTCGATATTCAGCGCCAGAGTGCTGCCCGCTATGGCCTGAACATCGCCGATATACAGCAGGTTGTGGCCTCAGCGATTGGCGGCATGAACGTGTCGCAAACCATTGAGGGACTGGAACGCTATCCGATTAATGTCCGCTATCCCCAGGATTATCGTGACTCACCGGAACGACTGGCGTTACTGCCTATCGTCACCCCAATGGGTCAGCGAATTCCACTGGGCGATGTCGCCAACATCTATATTGAAGATGGCCCGCCAGGAATTAAAAGTGAAAACGCCCGCCTCAATGGCTGGACCTTTATCGATATCGAAGGGATGGATATTGGCAGCTATGTTGAGAATGCTCAGCAGGTGGTTGCCGATCAGCTGCAACTCCCTGCCGGATACTCGGTTGGCTGGGCAGGCCAGTATGAGTATATGCAGCGGGCCAAAGAAAAGCTGACGTATGTCGTACCGCTGACCCTGTCGATTATCGTCATTCTGCTGTTTCTTAACTTCCGCAATTTTGTTGAGGTCAGCATCATCATGGGCACCCTGCCGCTTGCGATGGTTGGCAGCGTCTGGCTGATGTATCTGCAGGGCTTTAACTTCTCTGTTGCCGTAGGGGTTGGCTTTATCGCTCTGGCCGGGGTGGCGGTAGAGATCGGCGTGATCATGCTGGTCTATCTCAACCAGGCTTACCAGCAGATGCTGGAGCGCTGTGAAAAACAGGGGCTTATCCCGCGGGAAGAAACCCTGCGTCATGCGGTGTTACACGGCGCGGGACTGCGTGTTCGCCCGGTGATGATGACCGCAGCCGCCATTATTGTCGGTTTGCTGCCGATCCTCTATGGCACCGGCACCGGTTCAGAGGTGATGAGCCGCATCGCCGCACCAATGGTTGGCGGAATGGTCAGCGCGGTAGTGCTGACCCTGCTTGTATTACCCGCTGTGTATTTCCTTTGGCGCAAGCGAACCATCGCCCGCCTGACAAATTAAAAAACATTCAATTCAGTAAGTTAACGAACGGAGAAAAATGACATGAACTTTAACAGACTACTACTGGTAAGCAGCCTGAGTGCAGTGATGCTGAGTACTGGATTCAGCACCGCAGCCAGCGCCGCGAGCACTGACATGCAACCGATGCAACATGGCGAAATGAATCAGAATCAGAATCAGATGAATCAGAGTCAGATGAATCAGAGTCAAATGAATCACAACAACATGTCTCAGGAAACGATGAACTCCAGTGCAATGCCTCAGGCGATGACTGGCAACCAAATGTTCCTGGAAAAAAAGGATATTGACGGCTATACCGTCAGCTTTCATGTGATGGCCGCAGAAGAAGGCATGAGCCACGGTGGCTCACACAACCTGATGATCAAAGTCGATAAAGACGGAACTACTGTCAAAGGTGTTCAGGTCAACTCAAAAGTGGTCTACCCGGATGGCACAGAGGAAAGCAAACCGCTAATGGCGATGGGTGACTGGCAGATGGCCGGCTACGACCTCAAAGCCAGCGGAAAACATCAGCTGATGGTGCTATTCAAAACGGCCGATGGTAAAAAGCATTTCGGTGGGTTGCATTACGGCAACTGATGGCAAGCGATCAGGCGGCGGGACTCTCCGTTTGCCGGTCGCGTAACACGCTCATCATGCGCCGCCGGAAGGCGTCGTATGATGGGCAATACGGTAATCGCTCTGAAAAAATAGTGCGCCAGGGCAACGTAGCGTTCGGATGCTCACAAAAAATAAGCTCATCAAAAACCGAAAAACTAAGAAGAAAGGCTCTGAGGCCTTTAATTGCGCGTAAAGCAGGGGAACTACAGCGTAGCCTTTGACGCGTTTGTTAAGGATATACACCTGGATATACCCAATTAAGTGCCTCGCGAATATCATCGGTGTAGTTTTCTTCTACTAAATCTAGGTAGTTATGGAACTCATCCCAGCTTGCCACAGAAAACATTTTTGTCTCATGCGGCTCTAATAGTTTTGCTTCAGGATCTTCGCACCACTGGTTCATAGCCCTATCAATAAAGATTGCATCACTGTAAGGCCTAAAAACAGAAATGCACTCAGAATCATAGAATAGACCAGCTAGCTTTCGACGCGCATTGGCAGGATTTGTATAGGCCCCGTTCTTGACCATCTTTCGTAGAACTGCAAATAAGCCACATGAAATCCTAACATTGGGAATGCTAGTAAAATATGGAGAAGAAAAGAATGCTCCTATTCTTTTCAAACGGTCGTCTATTTCCATAGTTGAACTGTCACAGTGAAGCAAGGATTCAACATACATTGTGTCTATGGGCGCTTCCAAATAACTTATTAGGCTACCAGTGCTAACATTCACAACCGTCTGTAGGTATTGATCTAGCAAAGATTTTCCGTACCCTCTAGCCTCCATATTTACATCTTCTTCGAAGGTAGTGGTTAAATTTCTCCATTCTGGAAACAGATCTACCAGTCTCTCGATTGCAGCAGTCTTTCCTTGGCGCATGGCTTCTAAATCACCCAAAAAAGGTCTTATGTCAATCCAAAAATAATCATCCCACCGATGTATATCTTCTCGAAATGCGTCTCGCTCTTCTAAAGTCTGAACAATGTCAGATTCAGATCTGAATGCATCAAACGCTCGGTGAACTTGCACCTGTTTTATTTCATATGCTTCGTTAAATTTGTATCCACGCGCAGTCTGCTTTATGAATTTATAGAGGTTTTCTTGCTGTTCGTGCCTCCAAAGATGCGTCTCGTCTGTGTGCACAGATGAATATGGGCATACGACTAGCTGCCTAGAAGCCATATCCTTTATTCGATTAGCCGCATCTATAAATGCCTGCTCTTGGTCTCTAAACGCGTGGGATAGAAAAAACTGATCGAGGTAGATTACTTTCTTTCTTATATCTGGAAGCGGATACCTCATCCATTCCCCGCAATTATTGCACCCCCTGTTGAGGATATTGCTCACTACATTCACGTTACCGTACTTTCCAGAAACACGACATTTAGGGCATGGTTCTTCGATATGTCGGGTAATGAGCATGCTTTTTCCTTGTGTACTTAACGCTAAGCTAAGCAGCGCGCTTTTCAGCGTCCGCTTGAGCTTTTTGTTACGTCTTATCTTCTTTACTGCCCGCCAATATCTTTTTTAGCTTCGCATCAACAATTTTATCCTGGGCAGCCCAAATTTTAGGAGCTGCATAACCTGCTAGAATGGAGAAAGCCAAAATTTTAGCTATAGTCGCAGAGTTTTCTTGAATTGCACCTACAAAATACAAACCTAAGACCAACCCTAAAATAGCACCTAAAGTACATCTTAACCCAAGCCATGCACCACGCTTTTCTTGCAATTCTTTAGAAGCAAAGACGGCTTGTTTTTCATCTTTAGGAGAACTAATTGGATCGATTGTGTCAATGATGGCATGAGCAAAACTTCCAATTACCCCTCCGATTGGACACAAAATTATCAATGCTAAATCAAATTGTGATAACCCTAATATTTCCACCGAACCTCCTGTAAAACATAACACCCGCAACAGGAGCAAACTTGGAGCGCCAGCGGAAAGTTTGGCCCTGCCTGCTTGCGCATGTTAGCGCTGATTTTAGAATTTAATATCATCTTCAAAAGCCTCGGGCATTGGTGGACTTACTCTTTCATTAGCTTTGTGCAGAAGGTGCTCATTTTCCAATAAGTAATCGATTCCATCGGCAGTTATAGAAAAAGCGTAATACTCACTATTGTTGTACTCGTGATCTATAGCTATGCGCTTATCTAGAAAGCCGACTCGCTCTAGCTTAATTGCTGCCAGACTAAGTATTCCCTGCTCCACTCCTTTAAGATCGTTAAAGGTACTCCAAACAGATACACCATCCGGAGAACTTGCATAGCTTTCTAGAACCTTAGCCAATAATCGGTGCTCAACATCACCGAGCTTATAGTTGTACCCGACTTTCCTACGGTCTTTTTGGGGTATATTTAAATCTTGAGAAAGCATTCCTAGATTAGCGACTTCCTTTTTTATTAAAACACAGGGGTGGTTTACAGCGGCTTCCAGATTTCCATCTGATCTTTGGCCGTTATAGTCGGCAGGAGTCAGACTCAAGAGATCAGTGGGAAAGTGTAAATCGGTGTCTCTGGGCTTTACGATAAAGCACCTTTCTTTTCCTAAAGTTCCTACAAAAAGTCCAAGCTCGAAAACCACATTGTCTCGGACGATATGCTTCTGTTGATTTCGGATTTCTGCTATATCATCTGGCGTAAAGATGAAAATGGCAAAATCTACTGATTCTGCCATTTTCACCAATGAATCAATGGTATTTTGAGATAGATGAAAACCGTGTTTCCAAACAGTTACTTCAGCCTGGTGATCAAGGTTTACATTAAACGCATCAGCAACATCCAAGCTCTCTACCGCTGAAGCTATAAATATTCTCGGTTTTCTCATGTCTCTTCCTTCAAAGACGGATGTAAGGCCGTTACCGTCCCAATGACCGGCGCGCGGCTTTTTGCGCATCCGGCACCGCAGGCGCGTAGTTAATTGACTTGTTACATTTTTGACTGCACATAACTTGGAACATCGATAGGTTTTCCGCCCTGGTAGTAATGGCGGTCTAGGCTGTAAGCCATCAGTTCTAGCGGCGCTTCATCATAACCATGGCTCTGGATTTCACTGACGTAGCGATTTATAAAACCTCGCACACCTAGAAGCCTCCACTGAACCACATGAACAAGCTCATGAAAATGCAGCCGCATATCATCCGCGCAATCTTTATCAACATAGTAAGTGTTCTTGTAAGTTACTCCATTCACTTTCATATCGATAAAATCACCAAGACCAACTTCACGCAGTTCAGGAAAATCAGGCTTTGGAATGTTATCTACAACTACAAAATACGAATCGTCTAAGAATCGCTCCGGATAAAACCCAGAGAACGGAGAATTAAAAACTGAACAGGATTTCCGCTGAGATTGATATTTCGTATTTGTTGAATCAATCCACTCTTCAATTCGATTTATCACGCTCTCTCCGAAGAACTGTAACAGCTAAATAGACGACAAGGCATTTCGGGAAATGCGGCAAGTTGTCATCTATCACTCTTAATTAATTTTTGAAATATGTGCTCAAAAGCGCTGATATTAAAAGCGCTATTTTGAGTGACTGGATTTTTATGTGTGGAGAAATATGACAACCTGTCGTCTATCTGCAGAAAAGCGACAAAACAGGACTTAATAAGAGTCATTTGCATTGATCATCCTTAAAGCGGCTGGTACTGAATCCTTAGTATCACCATATAGTTACATAAATTCATACCCAACAAAACAGTGTATAAAAAACGATCAGCTGGCATGGCATAAACAAAAGCACAGAAGAACAGAACTACTGCGACAAATAGCAAACAACCGACGTGCATCATCGCTGCTGGAAGCAGCTCCTACGAAAAGCAGTTCCTACAGGAACCAGCTGCCGCTGGGATGTTGCTATGCCCCTTCCACAAGACTATAGCTCCAGTGATTCAATAAACCCTACCATCGCCTGCAGTGTTATCTCTTTTGCCTGCAGATGTGGCACATGGCCGCACTGAGGTATGAACAGCGCCTCGGCCTTGTCACCTATGCCGCTGACAATATCGTTCACCTGAGCCATTTCGCCATACTGATCATCCTCCCCCTGAATAATCAGCGCTGGGCAGCGAATATCGTTTAGCCAGCCGCTCAGATCCAGCGGTTGAAACCGCTCCCGCAGCCAGGTTTCATTCCATGCCCGGAACAGCAGATCGGTGCGTTCGCCATGGTAACGCGCAAGCTTTTTGGGCAAATCGGTAGTGTTGTACAATTCAGCCGCTTCAAGAATCCCCGCAGTCGTTAACGGATCGATACGGATATGAGCGGCTTCGGTGATAATGGCGTCCACCCTGTCGGGCATACAGGCAGCCCCCACCAGAGCGATAGAACCACCATCACTGTGGCCCACCAGCACGACCCGGTCCAGCTCTGCAGCATCCAGAACCGCTTCCAGCCAGTCACGTCCCTCCTGCTCGAGATAATCATCGGGGCGCGGCAGGGTAATCGGTGATGAACGGCCATAGCCGCGACGCTCATAAACAAACAGATCCAGCCCGGTTTTATCTGCCAGCTGTTGCGGAAAATCCTTCCACATGTCGATATGACCGAGCGCTTCATGCAGCAGCACCAGCGTGGGCCGGTCCCAGCCTTCGTTATGGTGATGCTTCCCGTGCAGGGCAAATATTTCGGTACCATCCTTCAGTGTCAGCAGCCTTTCCTGCCACCGGATATCATCCATGATCAGCGCTCCGCAGGAATAGAGTACGTCAGCGTGGTATGTGCCACCAGTTCATCACCCCCTTCAGAGCGGATCCAGACTTCTCCGACGGCCAGCCGTTTGCCTACTTTCATCAGACTGCACCGGGCCAGCAGATCAGCATCGGGCCGGGGCCTGCTCATAAAATTGATATTCAGATTGGTGGTCACGGCCAGCGCTACCGGGCCGATCTGCCCCAGCAATGCGGCATACATACAGACATCGGCCAACGCCATCATAGAGGGTCCGGAGACGGTGCCGCCGGGGCGCAGATGTTCATCGTCCACCGGCAGTTTCATCTCGGCCCAGCTATCCCCCAACCCGGTCAGCACACCGAATTTTTCACCCTGAGGAAAATGCTCTGCCAGAAAGCTGTTCATCTGTTCAATGGTCATTACAGGCATAGAAAAACTCCGCCTTGCTTATTATTGTTGTGTTTATGTTTTTTGTCCGGCGTCTACCACCGCCAGCGTCACCATCGCCTTGGAAACCAGTTCAGCCCGGGTGTCATTGAGGCAGTAAACCTCAGATTCAGCAATAATCAGACTGCCACCCGGTTTCAATACCCAGGCGCGGCAGCTTAAACGTTCACCTTTAGCGGCCCGCAGCAGATTAATTTTAAACTCTGCCGTCAGCACAATCTGACCCGGAGCCAGCAACGTTGCCGCTGCAGTACCGGCAGAGTGATCAGCCAGAGTGGCCTGCACCCCGGCATGAACATAGCCATCCTGCTGCAGATGCTTCACCTGCAGCAACAGTTCGGTTTCGCAGCGTCCGGCTTCAAAGCTGATCAGCTTAAAGCCGAGATCCCGGACAAACGGCGCCTGGTAAAAAACCCGTTCTGCCTCGGCCTCGAAGTCCGGGTTGCGCACCCGGTACTCCGTTGGCAAAGCGTGTCGTTCCACAGCCATGCTTACAAGCCATCCGCTTCATCTTTGGCCCGGTTACGCAGAATAAACCGCTGAATCTTACCGCTCGGGGTTTTCGGCAGTTCCGGCATAAACTCGATCTCGCGGGGGAAGGCGTGCGTCGACAAGCGACTCCGAACATGGTTTTTCAGCTCTGCCGCCAGCTCGTCACTGGGTTCATATTGTGATTTAAGCACGACATAGGCTTTGATAATCGCCCCCCGCTCCTGATCAGGCTTACCGATCACACCACTTTCAGCAACTGCCTCATGCTCTAGCAAGGTACTCTCAACATCTGATGGCCCCACACGATAACCGGCCGTGGTGATAATATCGTCGTCACGGCCATTGAATGAATAGCTGCCATCACCATGACTGATGACCACATCGCCGGTCAGATAGTATTTACCGCGGAACGGATTTTTCTCGCCCCAGGTATAGCCCGGAAAGAAGAACAACGGAGACTTTTCCATATCCACTGCCAGTTCTCCGATCTGTCCTTCGCCCAGCTCATTCAGATCATTATCCAGCGCGACAACCCGGTGTCCCGGCATTGAGAAACCCATTGAACCCACCCGGACAATACGCTGTTCCAGATCATGGTGGTTACACGCAGTCATACCGGTTTCAGTCTGGCCATAGTGGTCCATCACCGGACATCCCAGACGACGCTCTACCCAGCCAATCACTTCAGGATTAAGCGGTTCACCGGCACTGCTGGCCACACGCAGATCGAAACGGTCTTCCGCGGTCAGCATGTTGTCATTTGCCATCAGCAGACGATACGCCGTGGGAGCCGCGGCAAGATTGGTTATTTTATATTTACGCAACATTGCGTAAGTGGTTTCCGGGGTAAAAGCGTTTTCATTAAAATGGGTGGTATTACCCAGCAGCAGAGGCCCGACCACGGCATAATACAATCCATATGCCCAACCCGGATCCGCTACGTTCCAGTACTGGTCTTCAGGATGAAGGCCGATGGCATAACGCATATAAACATAAAATGACAACAGCGCCCGGGCAGGCACTGCCACCCCTTTGGCTTTACCCACGGTACCCGAGGTAAACATCTGTAAAAAGGGATCATCTGCACCGATTTTCACCGGCTCAAACACCGGCTCCTGTGCGGCCAGTTCAGTGTCGAAATCGGCCAGCTCAGCATACTGTGCATCGGCACTTGCGCGGTTAAACAGCAGTATTGGCGGGCAACCATTCACGGCATCCAGTTTGCCAATATTGTCAGGGTCGGTGACAACCAGTTTTGTCTCGGCCTGAGTGACGCGGTACTCTATCGCCCCGCTACCAAACGCCGTAAACAGCGGCTGATAAACAGCCCCAGCCCGCAGCACACCCAGAACAACGATCAGCAGTTCAGGCGTTCTTGGCATCAGACAAGCAACTCTGTCACCTTTACCGATGCCTCTGGCGGCCAGCAGATTGGCAAACTGCGCAGACTTCTGCTGAAGCTCCGCAAATGAGTGACTGGACGCTGGCCGGCTGACCCCCTCATAGTTCAGCGCCACCCGGGAAGGGTCTTCTGCCCATCGGTCACAGATCTCTTCACAGACATTAAATCCCTGTTTCAGATCACCGATCAGCTGTTCTTCAATCATGGAGGGGGTAAAGGAGTCATAAAACTCCTGATAGTTAGCAATAGTCATTTCTTGCCTCATTATTATGTTTATTAAGGCCCTGCTGAATAAAAACTAATTTACCTCACGCAGCAGGTTCATCCCTTTTAATTTGCACTCTGAAATCGTTTTACTTTAATCAAACAAACCATCATTTCTGAGGGTTTCAATTTCGCTCCGGCTATACCCCAGCCGTTGCATAATCTGTTCTGCCTGCTCGCCACACAGAGGGGCTGAGCGCACCGGTTGCTTCTCAAAACCCAGCGCTGAGTCGACCTGCCGCTCGCCACTCTCACGGGTGACAACCATATTCCGGGCGATAAACTGAGGGTGTTGCGCCGCTTCAGATACGGTTAAAACCGGTTCAACGCAGATATCCAGTCCGGCCAGCTGTTCACACCAGCTATCTAAGTCCTGGTGACTGAATTTTTGTTGCAGTAATGTCTTAAACTGGCGATCTTCCAGTGGCGGGTTGTCCTGAATGTTCATGGCCTGTGCCAGCCGCTGCCGAAACTGAGGTTCGAGGCTGCCAACCGAGATATAACGATCATCGGCGGTGCGGTAGTAATCATAAAAACCACCACCGTTGAGAAAGTTTCCTTCGGCTTCAGGGTCACTGCCGCCATTCAGCGCACCGGGCACCATCAACGCCTGTAGCGCCAGGGTATTATCCGCCATTGAGATATCCAGATAGCAACCTTCACCGCTGCCCTGCCGACCGATCACCGCCGCCAGTATCGCAATCACTGCCGGATGAGAGCCCGCAGCGATATCCGCCACCTGCAACCCCATAGGGGCCGGGCCTGAAGCTTTGCGCCCCATATGACTGGCAACTCCGGACAGTGCCAGATAGTTAATATCGTGGCCGGCCCTGTCGCGATAGGGGCCTGTCTGTCCATAACCGGTAATGGAACAGTAGATCAGCTGCGGATTAACCTGTTTCAGGGTTTCATAATCCAGCCCCAGACGCGACATCACGCCGGGACGAAACTGCTCAATCAGAATATCGTATTCACCCAGCAACTGACTTATCACACCCACAGCACCGGGATGCTTCAGATTCAGAGCCAGTGACTGTTTGCCCCGGTTCAGATAACTGAACGCTGCGGACTGGCCATCTATCTGAGGCTTCATGCCCCGCACCAGGTCGTGCCGTGATGCCGACTCCACCCGCAAAACATCTGCCCCCAGGTCAGCCAGCAACATACTGGCGTAGGGACCGGGCAGCAGAGTAGAAAGATCGAGTATCTTCAGGCCTTTAAGTGGTGTTTTCAAAACCGACCTCAACCCGCCGCCTGAAGAATTTCTCGGGCGATAATCAGACGCTGTACTTCACTGGTGCCTTCGTAGATTGAGGTGATACGGACATCGCGGGCCATCCGTTCCAGCGGATACTCCTGCATATAACCGTAGCCTCCCAAAAGCTGCAATGCGGTGTAGCAGGCCTGATTGGCTTTTTCACTGGCAAACAATTTTGCCATTGAGGCTTCTTTTGCGAAGCTCAGCCCCCGCTGTTTACGATCAGCGGCACTCATCAGCAGTAGTCGTGCGGCTTCCAGCTCAGTCATGCGATCAGCGATCATCCATTGCAACCCCTGAAAGTCAGCTATGGGCCGGCCAAACTGTTTGCGTTCTTTGGTATAGGCAATGGCATATTCCATTGCAGCCAGTCCCACACCCAGCGCCAGAGAGCCGATGCCGATACGGCCGCCCGCCAGTTCAGCCACGGCAATTCTGAAACCATCATTAAGCTTGCCCAGAATGGCACTGTCCGGCACTTCACAGCCATCAAAATGAACTTCATTGGTGGCCGAACCATGTTGTCCCATCTTTTTCTCTGCCGGTCCGACAGTGATCCCGGCTGCATCCGCAGGCACCAGAAAACAGGTGATCCCCTTGCCTTTTTTAGCGTCCGGATCAGTGACAGCCCACACCACAAAAACACCGGAAAACTCGGCACTGGTGATCCATTGCTTTGTACCGGTAATCGCCCAGCCAGTGTCGGTTTTTACGGCTTTGGTTCGCATAGAAGCGGGGTCTGAGCCGGCGCCCGCTTCGGTAAGACAAAAACTACCACTCAGATATTCACCACTGCAGATCTTTGGCAGGTAATGCTGTTTCTGCTCTTCGCTGCCCACCACCTGAATTACCTCGGCAACCATATTGGTCACTGACATGGTCACAGCGGTAGACGCACAGGCCCGGGCGATCTCAGTAATAGCAAGACTGAAAGCCACCGCGCCCGCTTCAGTGCCTCCATATTGAGCATCGATGTTCAGTCCCATAAAGCCCAGCTCGGCGAGCTCTCTGCAATGGCCGGTAAGAATGTTTCGGTCTTTGGTTTGATCCAGCTGTTCAGCAACAGGTGCCAGCGCACTTTCCGCATAGCGGCGGGCGGCATCCTGAATCATCTGCTGTTCTTCGGTAAGATTCAGATCCATCGGGTATTCCTGGTTTTTATTATCTGACCCTGCCCTGAAGTGAATGCTCAGAACTAAATAAGGGTTTTCCCCTAAGTATATACCCCAAACCAAGCCGATTCGTAAACAGATAATTGAAAATTTTTCTCATTTGAGACGCCCTGATGCGACACTGAAACTGCCCCACATCATACAAATGTCACCTTTAAGCGTTAGTTTAATTGCCCTTAGAGTATTAACTGTTAGAATCCGCACCGTTATGTACAGTCACATATATGCACAAGCTGAATATGAATAAAAAAAATAAAATACTGATCAGTGCATGTCTGTTAGGTTGCAAGGTCCGTTACGACGGCAGAGACAACCTCATAGATAGCGATTTCATTAAACGTTTACAGCAGCAAGGACGCCTTGTTCCGGTCTGCCCAGAGCAGGAAGGCGGGCTCCCCACCCCACGGGCACCCGCTGAGATTCAGGATAAATTCCCCCTGCGAATCACCAACATTGATGGCGAAGATGTCACCCCACAGTTTCTCTCGGGGGCTGAAAAAACCCTGGAAATAGCACAGCGTGAAGGTTGTTGCTGCGCTCTGCTTAAATCCCGCAGCCCCTCATGTGGCAACCTCGAAGTTTACGATGGAAACTTTAGCGACACGATAAAAGCAGGGTCTGGCGCCACCGCCGATGAGCTTATGCGAAATGGATTTCCGGTATACAATGAAAGGCAGCTCGATCAGCTGATCGAATTTATTGAGTTGCTGGATGGCGGCGAACCCGACTCCGGTCGTCGCGCCAGCTAGCCGTCTTCGCCTCTTCGGCGCAGACACCAGATACAGGAGATCCGTCCATGATCAAGGACGAGCTGGCTACTCTGACACAGTTTTACACCCTGATTATTGATTTCTTTGTTAACTACAGTTTTCAGGTGATCGGCGCGGTTATTATTCTGATCATCGGCCTGATCATCGCCCGCTGGATTGGCAAGCTGACCCTCAGGCTCTGCCTGCGCAACAACGTTGATGTCACACTCAGCAACTTTATCAGCAGCACCGTCAAGCTGTTAATGATAGCGATGGTCGCCGTCATCTGTCTGGGTAAGTTTGGCATCAGTGTCGCCCCCTTTATCGCCGCGATCGGCGCCATCTCCCTCAGCATCGGACTGGCTCTTCAGGGCGTTTTTTCTAACTACGGCGCAGGTTTCACTATTATCCTCACCCGCCCTTTTGTGGTTGGCAACACAATCCGCTGCAACGATGTCTGCGGCGTTGTTGAAGAGATCCGTCTGGCCTATACACAGCTTTCTACCGAGGATGGTGAAATTATCACGATCCCCAACAAGCATATTGTCGGTGAAGTCCTGATCAACTCATTTGAAAACACCATTGTGGAAGCAACCATTGGCATCAGTTACTCGGCCAGCCCTGACAGAGCTATCGAGCTGATCCGTCAGCAGCTTGACGCAAATCCGGCTATCGTTCAGGACCCGGCCCCTCAGGTTGGTATTGCTGATTTTGGTGATTCATCTGTTAATATCGCCTACCGATACTGGGTTCCGACCCGACAGCAGTTTGAACTACAGTTTCAGATAAACGGTGCGGTGTACACAGCATTCAGAGAGGCGGGAGTTGAAATTCCGTTCCCACAACGGGAAGTCACACTGAAAACAGCCCAACCTGAAAATGAGCCCACATTACTGTAACGCAGCAACCCACAGCATCAGAACATCACTATGGAGCGGCTATGAGCACTATAACCAGCGAAGCTAACGCTACAGACAACACAGTGAAAGGCAGCTGCCTCTGTGGAGCGGTGAGTTACCAGTTCAGCGGAGAACCCCGCGGCTTTCAATACTGTCACTGCTCGCGCTGCCAGAAAGCGTCCGGCAGCGCCCATGGTTCATTCATGTTTGTAAAACCGGATCAGTTCAGCTGGCTTAGCGGAGCCAGTCTGGTGACACGTTATGAAGTGCCTGAGGCGCAGTTTTATGCTTCCTGTTTCTGCAGCCGTTGCGGGTCATCCCTGCCCTGGGAGGTAAAAGGGGCTAACAACATCGCCATTCCGGCAGGCACCCTCGACCAGGATCCGGGTGTCCGGCCGCGCCGCAATATATTTTTCGACTACCGTGCCTGCTGGTTTGAACCCGCCAGCGAGCTGAAATGTTTTTCTGAAGGCCCGGTTCGCAAGTAAGGCCCCGCTCTGCTCGTCAGAGTCAGCACATAAAAAAGGCCCTTCGCGCTTTACCGGGAAAGGATTCCATCATGGTAGATAGTAGTGGAGCTATATATTTCAGGGGCCCTTAGAATCTAAAACAGACTCACCACAGTACCCAGGGGGCATACTTAGCACACGGAGAGCACAGAGAAAACCTGATTAATAGGGCTTCTCCGTGTCCTCTGTGGTAAAACGCTTTATAGCGTCAAGCGCTCAGACCTCCGCCAGTTGGTATTGGCGTGGCGTCCTGCAACGATAGGGTATCTCCAATGAAAGATCGCTCTGCAGGGATTCTTGCCTGGAGAGCTCGCCAACCGGGCTTAACCATGAAGATATCGATGTTTCTATATCCCTCCCCATAACACGCGAAGAAGCATAAAACAGGCCCCTGAGGGCCTTGGTTATATACGAATTTTTTATCAGAATTTATCCAGCATCTGTGGACTGAATTCATCGGTGGTGACGCTAAAACCATGCTGTTCAATGGTCTGATTCAGCTCTCTCATCGTGCGGTGCAGATCTTCCATCGTGATGGTATTGTTGTCCAGATTATAGAGCTGTTCCGAACCATTATAACTCCAGTTCATGATCACCATCGCGTCCCGGTCACCGGCTTCAACAGCCTCTTTGATCTTTCTCTGTTTACGATAGATTTTGTTCAGCATCTGCTTCAAATCCCAGACATAGATCACTTCGTACATATACTCATGATTGCGGTAGCGACGCAGAAGCGAAACCACAACAATACCCCCCACCACAACACCGGAAACATTAAGCCAGAAATTATTCCCGTCTGCGTTGCCGATCAGTTGAATCAGCACGGTGGAGACAGATAACGCTATGGCCGCCAGCAGGATAACGATACCGATCATAATCTGTTTATAGTGTTTGCTATAACGCTCTTTGTTAATCTGTTTCAGCTGCATCTTTTTTACCTGACTAGAGAATGGCGCGATTATAGTACCTGTAGGGAGTGGCTCCAAGGTGACAGATCAACTATCTTACACAACACAGAGAAATATCCGGAGGGAGCGCGCAATGCGCAAAGTCATCCTGACTCTGTTGCTTGTCTTTGTTATCAGTGGATGCAGCCTGAATCCGCAGCCTGTACTGTCTGAAAAAGGCGATACAGACAGCTGCATTGCGGCACTGACCGGGTTGCAACAACTGAGTCTGAGCTACGCAGGCATTCAGCAGGGCGAACGGGTCAGTGGTGCCCCCTGGCTGCGCAGCAACAGACTGATAGACTATTTTCGCCAGCAAGAGCTTACCGCTGAGCAGCTAAACGACCTGCTCAGCAATATGTCTCAGCTCGCGGCAACCGGCCTCAAGCATGAAAGCAGACTCTTGCCTGCCTTGCGGCTGAACCAATGGAAGCACAGCTTTGACATTACAGATCCCGACAGTTTTATCGATCACTGCAGCCAGAAACTGGTGCAGCGACAGATACAGACACCCGATCAAACCCGTCAATGGATGCACGGCTTACCAAAAGACGACGACTATCAGCCGCTGGCCAGAATTGCCGGCCTCTATCCTGTGACCGCGTTACTGTTCAAAGAGGGTGTCATACGCGAACATAACTGGCTATATCAGCAACCGGAAAACCTGAAAAGCCGTGACTGGATAACCTATGAGCCTCTAACGACACCGGCCGTCGCACCCGATATCAACTCTGTCACACGCAACAGTCTGGGCATCCCCTCTCTCACTCCGGCCTTGCAGCAGGCCCTGCTTGAATATCACGCCCCCCTGTGGCAATTACCCGATAATGCACCGGTTAACCGCCCGGGCACGCCCTACTGGGATAACGATGCGCTGAGGGTAAAACAGCACCCGGTCAGCTTTACCTATATCAGTCATGGCATCTACCGAAACCTGATTACCCTGCAACTGAACTATCTTATCTGGTTTCCTGAACGCCCCCCGGCAAACAGTCTTGACCTGTTAGCAGGACAGCACGATGCCGTTCTGTTTCGGGTACATCTGACACAAACCGGCGATATTCTTGCCTATGACAGCATTCATCTGTGCGGCTGCTGGTACAGCCTTATTTTGCCGAAAGAGCAAAGCTATACAGCTAAAAGCGGGGTATACCGTGAACCCACCTTTATATTGCGTACCGACAGAGGCCGGCAACGTCTCTCTCTGACCGCTGACTCTCATCTGCTCATAGCAAGCCAGAAGAATGATCAGCCCTCCCCTGGCAGTCGACAGTATCAGCTTGAGCCGTTCACAAACCTGTTACAGTTGAAAACAGCAGACTCCCGACGCTCAGTCTTCAACCGGCAGGGCTTCGTACCGGGCTCTGAACGCCCGGAGCGCTGGCTATTCTGGCCTATGGGAATCCGCAACCCCGGGGCTTTACGGCGTCCCGGAGACCATGCTATCCGTTTTGTCGGCTATCTCCACTTTGATGATCCGCTTATTCTGGAAAAGCTGGGCGTAGGAGGCGAATAAACCGGTTTTCTGCTTTTTTCCTGCGCCGCGACTCTTGTCCCCGGCCGGAGGGGGACATACAATGTTCGGCTAAAATTATCTATCCGATTTCAGGTTTATAAAATCTATGCGAGCCAGCCAATTTCTGATTGCCACACTGAAAGAAACCCCGTCTGATGCAGAAGTTATCAGCCACCAGCTAATGCTGCGGTCAGGAATGGTCCGTAAACTGGCCGCTGGCCTCTACAACTGGCTGCCAAGCGGCCTGCGCACGCTACGTAAAGTAGAACGGATTGTGCGTGAAGAGATGGACAAGTCCGGTGCTCAGGAAGTTCTGATGCCGGCGATTCAACCGGCTGAGTTATGGCAGGAATCTGGTCGCTGGGAAAAATATGGCCCTGAACTGCTGCGTCTGCATGACCGCCATAACCGTGAATTCTGTGTCGGTCCGACCCACGAAGAGGTGATCACGGATCTGGTTCGCAACGAGATTCACAGCTATAAGCAGCTGCCTGCAAACTTCTATCAGATTCAGACCAAATTCCGTGATGAAGTCCGGCCACGTTTTGGCATCATGCGTTCACGTGAATTTATTATGAAGGACGCATACTCCTTCCATTGCAACCTGGAGTCGCTGCAACAGACCTATGATCTGATGCACCAGACCTACTGCAACATCTTTGACCGCATTGGTCTGGATTACCGTCCGGTACTGGCTGATAACGGATCAATTGGTGGCAACTCTTCCCATGAGTTCCATGTTCTGGCGGATTCCGGTGAAGATGATATTGCGTTTTCCGACAGCAGTGACTTCGCAGCAAATATTGAAAAAGCTGAAGCGCTGGCACCAGCGGGCGAACGTGCAGCCCCCACCGAAGCGATGACCCTGGTTGACACACCCAATGCCAAGACCATCGCCCAACTGGTGGAACAGCATGACCTGCCGATTGAAAAAACCATTAAGACCCTGTTTGTCAAAGCATCTGATGAGTGCGATGCAGAGTTTGTTGCGTTACTGGTGCGTGGTGACCACGACCTCAACGAGATCAAAGCAGAGAAGCTGCCTCAGGTTGCCCAGCCTCTGGAAATGGCTGATGAAGAGGCTATCAAAGCGCTTATCGGCGCAGGCCCTGGCTCTCTGGGACCGGTAAATCTGCCAATTCCCTGTATTATTGACCGTACCGTTGCACTGATGTCTGACTTTGGTGCAGGCGCAAATATTGAAGGTAAACACTATTTTGGCATCAACTGGGATCGTGATGTTGCCCTGCCGGAAGTCGCGGACCTGCGCAACGTCGTTGAAGGTGATCCGAGCCCATGCGGTAAGGGTAAAATCGTTATCCGTCGCGGTATCGAAGTAGGACATATTTTCCAGCTGGGTCAGCAGTATGCCAAGGCGCTGAATGCGACTGTTCTCGATGAGAACGGTAAAGCGGTGACGATGGACATGGGCTGCTACGGTATTGGTGTTACCCGTGTGGTTGCAGCCGCTATCGAGCAGAACTACGATGACCGGGGTATTATCTGGCCGGAATCGATCGCACCTTTCACAATTGCGCTGGTCGCCCTGAAGTATGAAAAGTCTGATGCAGTTCGTGAACAGGCTGACAAGCTTTACGAAGAACTGACTCAGGCCGGTTACGAAGTGATTCTGGATGACCGTGCTAAGGTAAGCCCGGGTGTTAAGATGGCGGATATGGAGCTGATGGGAATTCCGCACCGTATCGTAATCTCCGACCGGGGCCTCGAAGCGGGCACTCTCGAATACAAAGGTCGCCGGGATGCAGATAAGCAGGAGATCCCTCTGTCTGAACTCAGCTCATTCATCGAGCGCACGGTAACTAAGTAAAACAGAAAGCAGGCCTCTGGCCTGCTTTTTTTTCCCGCTAAATCACACTTAGCATCTCAACTCAGTCAATCAAATCTGTTCTGGTATCGGCTTATGGATAAAGTCCGGCTTCTGACACCCCCGAATGATACCGCTCGCGATGCTGAACGCTGGTACGAATTTGCCGTCTATCTGAGCCGTTGTAGCGAACTCTCCGTCACCCCGCTAACCACATCCACAGCAAAAGAGTTTCAACAACAGCTAGCCGGTGCTGAACTGGTTTATAGCCCTCCCGAACTGATCCCGGGACTGATAAGGGAGTTTCGTTTCAGCCCACTAATGCAGCCTGCAGAAGTGTATGAAGAGGTGGTTTTTATATCAAGCCCGGCAGCCTCAGTTCATCGCTTAAACGGGATTCAAAATAACGCACTGGGCGGAATCAGAGGAACCTTTGCCAACCGGCTGGGACTCTCAATGCTGGCACAAAAGCAGATTCGGCCAGCGTTTATGGAATACGCCGAGAGCGGGCTGCAACTGCTCAAAGCGGTGCAACAAGGCAGCCTCCCCTATGCCCTTTTGAGCAAAAACTTTATCGACCAGCTTTCACCGCTGAGCCTGGCATCAGTTAATATTCTGGCCCGCAGCAATCTTCGCAAGGCATTTCCTCTGCTGTTAGCCGCACCACAGCTTAAACCTCAGATAAACAGCTTACGGGAAGCCCTTGAAACAATGATCGATGACCCGAAAGCCACTCCTATACTTGAGAAGCTGAAAAACCAGGGCTGGAAAAAAACCTCGCAGCAAAGCATTATAAACATGGTTAAAATACTGCGCGGAAAGTAGTATCCAACTCACTGACAGTAAAGGAGCCAGACTCATATGTATATCGCAATGAACCGTTTCAGAATTAAACCGGGCCATGAGCAGGATTTTATCGATATCTGGCAAAACCGTGACAGCCACCTTGAATCAGTGCCGGGGTTCATCTCGTTCAATCTGCTACAGGGCGAAAGCAAAGAAGACTACACGCTGATGTCGTCCCATGCAGTTTGGCAGGATAAAGCAGCATTTGACGGCTGGCTTAAATCCGATGCATTTAAAAAAGCCCATGCTAATGCGGGTAGCCGCAGAGATATCTATCTCGGTCCGCCACAATTTGAAGGCTTTGAAACTGTTCTGTAAGCAGGCTTCGGCTGAATCAGGCAGTGATAGGGCTGAATCATGTTTACGATGGATAGGAATCTGTCTGTGCGACTGACTATAACAGTTTTACTTATGCTGCTGTCATTGCCGCTATTGGCGGCAACACAGGAGATCGACCCTCAGCTACGGGAGGCTCTGAAGCAGGCATTTGCTGAAAGCAGCAGTTTTGAAGACCGCTTCGCCGCCGAAGTCTGGCTTACTGACATGTCTGGCCGCACCCGGCGTTACGTGAGTAATGACCTCGAACGAATAGAGATTCTCAGAACAGTTCATGCCGAAGCCCGGCGGGTTGAGTTACCGGCCTCGCTACTATTGGGAGTTATACATACGGAAAGCCGTTTCAATCGGTTCGCCGTGTCGGTCGTAGGCGCTCAGGGGCTGATGCAGGTGATGCCTTTCTGGAAAAAAGAGATCGGCCGGACCGATGATAACCTGACCAACATCAAAACAAATTTGCGCTACGGCGCGACCATTCTGAAATACTATCTGGGCCGCTCCAAAGGCAATCTGACCGAAGCCTTGGCCCGCTATAATGGCAGTTACGGTAAAGTATGGTATCCGGAAAAAGTGTACCGCAATCAGCGTCGCTATGAAGACTGAATGCAAAAAAACCGGCACATAGCCGGTTTTCTAAAGCGGATTAACCCGGTTCAGAGAATAACAAAAACATCATATTCTTCAGTCACCTCGACCCGCACTCCCTTGACTTCAGCAACAGTGGCCAGCTCTGGCCCCATACTCAGCCAGGATTCCAGCTGCATTAACCCGTGTTCGTTACCACAGGCCATCACCTCTACCCGGCCATCCTCCAGATTACGAACCCAGCCCGTCAAACCATGCGCCTGAGCAACCTCCAGCGTGGACTGGCGAAACCATACCCCTTGTACACGTCCGCTCACCAAGGTATGTAAACACTGCATATTTGCGATTCCCGATCTATTAAGTTAAATAGTGTTGAGTTAAATAGTGCTCAGCTTAATGCGTATGCTTAAATCAGGCTCTGATAAATTCAGCGAGCCCGGCAGCCGCGTCCCGCCGGTGCACAGAATAAACCTGATTATTCGCTAAACAGCTCCTCGAGCGTCAGATTCAGCTGCTGCTGCCGCACCTCATTCAGAGAGTGTAACCGTTTATTAAGCTCGCTTTGCCAACCGCTGACAGAGTCCGGGGCTGTCCCCTCTGGTAACGGCCAGGGAAGCAGCTGATTAAGCTGACCCAGCGTAAAACTGCCCATATCCCGGGCCAGCAGATAGTCTCCACGATCTGTGCGGCTAATCACCGAAGCATCCAGCAAAATACCGTTATAACTGTCCCACTCACTCTGTTCAAGCCCCTCGACCTGCTGCAATAACTGTCGGTCAGACAGCGACTCGCCCTTTTGTTGCGCCTGCCAGAGCCGTTGCAACACTGAGACCATGGTATGCAGATGGGAGTAATGCCTGCCACGCCGCTGATCACGATAAACCGTCAGCGCCCGGCTCAACTCTGCGCCCAGCAAGATAATAGTCCAGGAAATAAAGATCCAGGCCAGAAACAGCGGCACTGCGGCACTGCGGCAAATGCACCGTAGATCAGCTCATAGGAGGGAAACTGGGTGACAAAAAACGCAAACGCCCGCTTTGCGGTTTCAAACAGTATGGCGACGACCAGACCACCAATCACCGCATTACGCAGTGGCACCTTGCAATTCGGTACGGCAGCATAGAGCAGTGTAAATGCAGCAGCAGACATCACCAGCGGCAATACCGATAATAACCGGGCACGACCGACCAGCTCTGTAGCGCTGGTAAACAGTGACAGGGATGCAATATAGGAGCTCACCAGAAGCCCTACACCAATCAGAATCGGCCCGAGACTCAGCACCGCCCAGTAAAGCAGAAAACTCGACATCCCCTTACGCGGCTCACTGACCCGCCAGATACGATTAAACGCCGCCTCAATATTTTTCATCATCATGATGGATGTAATAAACAGAAAAATCAGGCCGACTGCGGTTAGCTTACTCGCCTGGGTGGCGAAATCACTCAGATATTCCTGTACTACCGCACCGGTGGCCGGTACAAAATTTTCGAAAATCCACCCTTGCAGCTGCTCTCCGCCACCCTGAAAAGAGGGAATGGCTGCCAGCATTGCATAGGACACGGTCATTAGCGGCACCACCGCGAACAGCGTGGTGTAAGTCAGTGCAGAGGCATTAAGCACCCCCTGATTACGGACAAACTGGCGTACAAGGTAGCGAATAAACTGCCAGGTTCCCCGCAGAGTTAACAGATGATTACTCATCACAACGATCCTGTGTCGATGAATTAAAACGATATAATACCCTGCTGCTCTTTTGGCTGGTAGCTAAGCTGTATACAATATCGCTCTTACATATCTATCTGCCGTTACGAACAGGATAAGTTCCATGACTGTTGAAATCTATCACAATCCACGCTGCTCTAAATCCCGCGCAACACTGGCGTTGCTGGAAGAGAATAATATCACCCCTGAGGTACGCCTCTATCTGGAAAACCCGCCTACGACTGAACAGCTCGCAGAGGTGATCACACAACTGGGGGTTACGCCACGCGAACTGCTTCGCAAAGGCGAGGATGAGTACAAAGAGAATAATCTGAAGGACCCGGACCTGAGTGATCAGCAGATTATCGACCTGATGGTACAGTTTCCCCGCCTGATTGAACGTCCGATCGTTATCAGCAACGGTAAGGCGCGCATCGGTCGTCCACCGGAATCTGTGCTGGAGATTATCTGAGTGTCGGATCCCTACGTTCTGGTTCTCTATTACAGTCGCCATGGTGCAACCCGCGCCATGGCCGGTCAGATCGCTCATGGTATAGAACAGAGCGGAATTGAGGCGCGTCTGCGAACCGTACCCGCCATCTCTGCAAACTGCGAGGCGACCGAAGACAGTATCCCGGCTACCGGCGATCTCTACTGCACAGAGGATGATCTGAAAAACTGCTCAGGCCTGGCTCTCGGTAGCCCGACCCGTTTTGGTAACATGGCGGCACCGCTGAAATACTTTATTGATTCCACCAGCAGCCTATGGCTCAGCGGCTCACTGATCGACAAACCCGCGGCGGTATTCAGCTCCAGTTCCAGCCTGCATGGCGGTCAGGAAAGCACTCTGTTAACGATGATGCTGCCACTGCTGCATCATGGAATGGTCATCTGCGGCCTCCCCTATAGCGAGCCTGAGCTGATCCATACCCAAAGCGGCGGCACACCCTACGGGGCAACCCATCTGGCAGGTCAGCACAGTGATCAGCCACTGGATGATACTGAAGCCGCTCTCTGCCTTGCGCAGGGTAAACGACTTGGGCGTCTGGCCCTTCAGTTACACGATTAAAACGTCAGGATCAAACAATGTACGAAACACTCGCAAAAAAGGTAGCCATCAGCCGCGCCGCCACTCTCTTCAGCTATTTCGGACTGATTCTGCTGTTGACGGCATGGCACCTGATACTGTCTCCGCCTGATAAGGCGAGTCCGTATAGCATCTGGGCATTCCAGACTGTGCCTCTGCTGCTGTTTTATCCGGCCATCCTGAAAAAGCATCTGCGGGGGCATATCTGGTTATGTTTTTTTATCACCGTTTATTTTATGCATTCGGTCACTATCGCTATGTCGGCCCATAGTAGCGCGGTACTCGCGCTGGCAGAAACCCTGCTGGTAACGACACTGTTTATTGCTGCCATGATGTTTGCCCGCTGGCAAAGTCAGCTTAATAAACTCCGCGACAGCACACCTCAGAACAACACTGCTGCAAGCTAAAACAGGAACACTTGTGGATCTACACTCAATCAGGCAACATTTTCCGGCGCTTCAACAGCAGGTTAATGATCACCCTCTGATCTATCTGGATAACGCAGCAACCAGCCAGAAACCGGAAGTGGTCATCAAGACTGTAGAGCAGTTTTATCGCTATCAGAACGCCAACGTCCACCGTGGAGCACACCTGCTGAGCGAACGGGCAACCAGCGCTTTTGAAGCCTCCCGCACAACGGTGCAGCAGTTCATCAATGCCGCCTCTGAGCAGGAGATCATCTGGACCCGCGGCACCACTGAGGGGATCAACCTGATCGCTCAGAGCTATGCCCGACCGCAGCTGCAACCTGGCGATGAAATTCTGCTGACTGAACTTGAACACCACGCCAATATCGTCCCATGGCAAATTGTCGCTGAACAGACCGACGCGGTGATCCGGGTGGTACCGATCAACGCTAACGGCGACCTTAATCTGCAACGGTTCAGTGAACTGCTTAATGACAAAACCCGCATCGTCAGCCTCACCCACATCTCAAATGCACTGGGGACTATCAATCCGGTTGCCGGGCTGGTGCGGCAGGCGAAAGCGGCTGGCGCGGTGGTGGTGATCGACGGAGCCCAGGCCGTTCCTCACCTTGAAATTGATGTCCAGCGACTGGGATGCGACTTCTATCTGTTCTCCGGGCATAAACTGTTTGCCCCCACCGGTATCGGCGTACTCTACGGCCGTAAGGCGCTGCTGGAAACAATGCCGCCCTGGCAGGGAGGTGGCGAGATGATAAAACGGGTATCGTTCAGCGGTACAACCTATAACGATCTGCCATTTAAGTTTGAGGCGGGCACGCCCAATATCAGTGGCGCGCTGGGGCTGGCGGAAGCGATCCGCTTTCTTACCGCACTGGACCGTAAAACACTCGCACAACATGAGCGAGCGCTGATGAGCAGAGCCATTGAACTCTGTTCAGCGATCCCCGGCTTTAACCGGATCGGCAGCCCTACCGCCTGCGCGTCCATTCTGTCTTTCCAGATCAGTAGCCATCATCAGCAGGATATAGGCCTGCTGCTGGATCAGCAAGGGATCGCCTTGCGGACCGGTCATCATTGTGCAATGCCATTAATGGAGCGACTGGGCCTGCCCGGCACCGTCAGAGCCTCCTTCTGTTTCTACAATACTCTCGAAGAAGTTGAACGCTTCGCCCAGGCCCTGGAGCAGATTAGCCAGAATCGTAGCTTTGCAGTAGCCGAAACCGTGTCAGAACAAGCGATTTTCAATGATTCGCCATTTGGCCGCGAGATCCGCGACAGCAACATCATTTCACAGCTGACCTCACTAAAAAGCTGGAATGACCGTTATCGGGAGATCATGCAACTGGGCAAACAACTTCCCGCTTTCACCTCGTCGATGAAGAGTGAACAATACCGCATCAGCGGCTGTGAAAGCGATGCCTGGCTACAGGTCAGCCGTGATGATAAAGGGGCTTTATGGTTTGCCGCAGATTCCGATGCCCGAATCATTCGCGGACTGATAGCCCTGGTACTGGCTGCCCTGAATGGTCGCCAGCCTGAAGAGATTCTGGCATTTGATATAGAGGATTATTTTGCAGAGCTAAACTTGATCCGCCATCTTAGCCCATCCAGGGGTAATGGCCTTAAAGCCATTATAAAAGCGGTGAAAAAGTGCGCCCGGGAGGCTTCAGGCCAGAGTTCTGATGCTGAGCGGGACTAAAACAGCTCAGGATAACCGTTGCGCTCCTCATCACTCACCATGGTCATGTTACGACCAGAGGCCTTAGCTTGGTAGAGCGCGTCATCAGCACACTTAATCAGACTGTCTAACGATTGAGAGTGTACCGGACAGCAGGCAAGCCCTGCACTGAAGGTATAACTGATTTCGCGCTCATCCAGCCCGTGCATCACCGGATTATCACAGAGCTTCTCTTTCAACTGGGCAATCAGTTTAACCGCACTGGCAATGTTCGTATTGGGCAATAACAGAAGAAACTCCTCTCCACCCCAACGCATCAGCGAATCTGACTGACGCAGCGTGGCAGTCATCAGTTCGACAAAATGCTTCAACACCGAATCACCCACAAGGTGACCAAAGCTATCATTAATATTTTTAAAGTGATCAAGATCGATCAGACAGACCGTCAGACTCTGATTGTAGCGCAGTGCATAGCTGAGCTGCTTTGAAAAATGGATATAACCGGCACGCCGGTTCAGCAGACCCGTAAGATGATCATGACTGGCTTGCTCCCGTAACCGCTCTTCCAGATCTTTACTGAGGGTAATATCATGCACCATACCAACAACCCGCAAAGGATTGCCATCATCGTCCCGCTGGCATATACGGCCACGATCCCTTACCCAGATATAATTGCCATCACGCTTGCGTATCAGGTACTCAGCAGTGAAGCTATTCGCGCGTCCGCAGAGATGCTCATCCAGTGCAGCGATGACACGCTCACGATCCGACTCATGCACCGCATCAGTCCAGGTCTCTACCAGGGGAGACATTTCATGGGGAAGATAGCCCAGCATCCGCTTCAGCTGGGGTGAGAAAAACACTTCGCCACTGGCTATATTCCAGTCCCATAAACCGTCGACTGCTTCATTCAGGGCATACGTCAGACGCGCATCTTTAGTACGAAACTCCTCACGCTGAGATGAGGTCTTGTCAAGATTGCGAGCCACTGAAAGAAAAAGCTGCCGACCTTCGAACTCGATGATACTGGTATAGACTTCAACCGGAAAAAAGACTCCGCGCTGATGGAAGTGACGACCAATAAAGGTAAAAGCATGCGGGTGTGAGGCAAAAACCATCTGCGCGATCTGCGCCCAGTGCTCCTCGTTTTCAACCCCTTGTTGCAGCGAGATAACACTGTGCTGTAACAGATGCTCGCGGCTCAGCCCCAGATCTTGCCAGGCACGGGTATTTGCATCAAGAATACGGGAGTTTTGCGGGTCTATAATATAGATCGCATCGCTGCAGCCTTCAAAAATGGCTTTATAAAATCCTTCAGAAAAGCACGTTGACATTGATAAGCCAGACATCCATTTACCATACAATCAAAACACTTTAGCCTGTTAAGCCGAAAGGTCAACTGTAATAACTAACCAACCTGTCAGAGAGGGTTTTTTAAGCTGAATCAGCTTGTTTTTTCTCGCGCTCTGCCCTTTCCAGCATCTTTTGCAACACCCGGGATACCGCGACAAAACCAAACGTGGCCGTAACACAGGTAGAAGCTCCGAAACCACCGCTACAATCGAGACGGGTATTGCCATCAGCAACCGACTTCATCTGGCAGACGCTGCCATCCGACTGAGGATAGACCAACTGCTCAGTTGAGTAGACACAATCCACCGCAAAACGCCGGCCACTTTTACTGAAGTTGTAATAACGTCGCAGTAACGAGCGTGTTTTTGCCGCCAGAGGATCATGATTCGTTTTACTCAGATCGGTAATATTGATCTGCGTGGGATCGGTCTGGCCACCCGCACCGCCAACGGTAATGACCGGAATTTTGTTGCGTTTACAGTGGGCAATCAGCGCCGCCTTCTCTTTTACACTGTCGATACAATCAATCACATAGTTAAACTGATGACTGATCAGCTGCTGAATATTATCCAGAGTGATAAAGTCATCCACCAGCTCAACCTGACATTCCGGGTTGATCTGTCGAATGCGTGCAGCCATCACCTCTGTTTTTGGCTCACCAATCGTGGTATCCAGTGCATGTATCTGCCGGTTGGTGTTAGTAATACAGATATCATCCAGATCGATCAGAGTAATATTGCCAATCGCGGAGCGCGCCAGCGCTTCAGCCGCCCAGGAACCCACACCACCAATACCGATAACACAGACATTTGCCTGCCGGAACAGCTCTGTTCCAGCCATCCCGTAGAGCCGCTGAATGCCACCAAAACGTTGATTAAAAGCGTCAGACATATGCAAAACAGGCCTTAGAAATCATCATCAGTCAGTTCTGTGAGCACAACATTAGCGCAACGGTTGCACTCACCCTCAATAAAAACAACACCTTTATACAGATATTCCTGCGGATTTTTCATACCCAGATTCGCTTCCTGACAGTGGTCGCACCAGGTTTCCTGCAAAAACGCCTGCTGCTCATCTTCACTCCGGGCACTGAAGTCCCGCTCAACCCGATCTTCTTGCATTAGAGTCCTCAAATTTTTATTTCGATGCTGGCCAGGCCTGACTGGCAGGCGGCTTCCAGTTTTCGAGCTGCTGCCTTACCGCTTGCTGAAGAAACAGCTCACCAACATCCGGATCACACAGATATTCGCACCGTTCACCCTGCCATTCAAATGCCACACCCCAGGCATGCAGATAACCCCGGTCGGCCACGTCCGGTGTTGCACTATGATAACGCTGATCACCCACAATGGCGGCGCCAATGCTTTTCAGGGCAACCCGGAGCTGATGTGTTTTACCGGTTAAAGGTCGCAGCAGAAACAACCGTAATCCGGGCACCGGCGAACAACTGAAGAAACGGGTGACTGCCGGATTGCTGAGTCCCGTCGTAAGTTTCCAGCTGCCCCGGCGTGTCCTCTCCATATCACCCCGGATCAGCCCCTGCTTTTTACGTGGTTTCTGATCCGACAGTGCGATATAGTATTTTTCGACCCGCCTCTCCTGAAACTGCCTGGAGAGTATCGACGCGGCCTCAGCATGGCAGGCCAGTATCAGTAAACCGGAGGTCATCTTATCCAGACGATGGACAAGATAGAGAGGACCACAATCAAGATCAGCTGAGATCTGCTGCAACAGGCCGGTATCCGCATCATCACGGTGAACCGATATACCGGGCGCCTTATTAATAATCAGATAATCGTCTGTCCGAGCGACCAGTGAATACGCTTGCATGATGACGGCCTTAGCTTAAAACAGCGATACATATGCACGAAGGGAGTGACCATGCCAGTAGAGGCCGGTCAGCCGACGGGCTACCCAGTGCGCTTCAGCGTTGCTCGCCTCGATAGTCAGAACGGCAACGGTCTGGTCCGGCAGATCACCGGGTATAACCTCCACCTCATCAATTTCAGCGTAATGAGACAACAACTCTCTCAGCTCACTTTCAGTCACATCCGATGTAAAGCCCGCCAGAATAATATTCATAATACGCCAAATTTAAGAATCAGAGACCGAGAACCTGTTTGACGAAAGGAATTGTAACTTTACGCTTGGCGCTGAGCGAGGCTGCATCAAGCTTGTCCAGTAACTCGAACAGATCAGCCATACTGCGACTGGCGCGATGAATCAGAAACCAGGCCACCTCTTCACTGATCGTAAAACCACGACCACGGGCACGCAGCTGCAAGGCGCGCACCTTGCCATCATCATCCAGATTATGCACCTGAAACACCATCCCCCAGCTCAGCCTTGACGCCAGATCAGGCAAATTCAGACTCAGCTGCCGCGGCGCACGATCACCCGCCACCAGCAGCCGGTTGTTTTCAGCCCGGATACGGTTGAAAAAATGAAACACGCCCTCTTCCCACTGCTTATTGCCAGCGATGATCTGAATATGGTCAAGACAGACCAGATCAAGATGCTCCATACCCTCAAGCACACCTGGCCCCATATCTAGCAACTCATCCAACGGCAGATACACAGCCGTACGTCCAACCGGATCGGAGGCATGGCAAACCGCCTGCAACAAGTGAGAACAACCGCTATCGCTGTTACCCCAGATATACAGATACTGCTCCCCTTCCCCCCGGGCAGCCTGATCCAGGGTATTGCACAGCAGCTCGTTTCCCTGGCAAAGGAAATTCTCAAATCGGGCATCATCCCGCAGTGTGATACCCAGAGGTATCTGAAACGGTTCAGGACTACTCATCTATATCAATACTTATTAAGGCCTGCAGCTGAACACCGGGCCTTTTCTCATCGTTTAATGTTTCTGGATTTATAAGCTTTAGTGTATTTTAAGCCCGTTGTCTCTGAGCGCTGAACGTTAAATCTCTGCATCATATCCATATACTGACTGTTCAGCAGTCATAAAGTTTACTACTTTTGTATCCCTGATGCAGATGACGAAGGAGCACCATAATAACGGCCGCAACGGGAAGTGCAATCAAAATCCCCACAAATCCGAACAGCTGCCCTCCGGCCATTATGGCAAAAATAACAGCCACCGGGTGCAAGCCGATACGATCCCCCACCAACAGCGGCGTCAGCACCATCCCTTCCAGCGCCTGACCTGCAGCAAACACCGCGCCGACCCACCCCAGCATGGTGATGTCATTAAACTGCAGCATGGCGGCAACGCCCGCAGCAACGATTCCGATGATAAACCCCATATAGGGTACGATACTGGCAAGACCCGCAATCATCCCGACCAGCAGCGCCAGATCCAGCCCGACAGCCCAGAGTCCCAGAGAGTAAATAACCCCGAGCGCCAGCATCACCAACAACTGCCCCTTTATAAAGGCGCCTAATACCTCATCGCACTCCTGTGCCCAGAGTGTTACTTTTCTTTCAACATTGCGCGGGAGAAGAACGCCAATCTTATCCATCATTACATCCCAGTCACGCAGCAGATAGAACATTACCACTGGAATCAGTACCAGATTAGCCACCCAGGCAGCCAGTGCCAGACCCGACTGACTAACACTGCTGAAAACACCTTTCACCAGACTACCGGTCTGCTGCCAATGACCGCTCATCAGCGCCTGCAGATTCTGAAGATCAAATTCAGCAAAGGATATTCCGGTATATTGCTCCAGCCAGGGTATCCAGACAGTCTGAATCATCATGAACACCTGTGGCACCATTTTGATCATCACCTGCAACTGATAGCCCAGTCTGGGTATCAGCAGGATCACCAGTAACAGCACAACGGTGGTCATCACTAAAAACACCACAACCACGGAAAGCGTCCGGCTGAGTCCCCTCGCTTCCAGCCTGTCAGCCAGCGGATCGGTCAGATACGCCAGCAGCGCAGCGATCAGAAAAGGGGAAAGGATTGGCTGCAGCAGATAGAGCAGAAACCCCACCACCAGAGTAAAAATCAGAAAAAACCACCGCTGTGAATCACTCATACGCTTTCCCTTTCAACCGGCCTCCGATGAGACACACGTCCACTATTGTTGCTGCCAGCGGTAGGTATAGACCGCTTCAGCATCCCTGTTATTCAAGCGTGATGCTGGCATTATCCGGGGATTAAGGCGAACCGCCTGCTCCAGAGCCTGAATCCCGCCCTGTAGCTCAACCCGGAACAATACCCGGTCAGCATCAACGCTGCTGACCCGCGCCACATCAACCGGTGGCAACTGGCGCAGATAATCTGTTAATTGCAGATAATCCTCTATATCAACTATATTAGCGACCTCAAGTTGCAGTCCTGTTTCGACGTAGTCAAAACTGGAAGCGCCCAGTGATGCAAGTGAAAAATCTGCGGACTCATTAATTACCTGTTTTATCTGTTCTGACAAAGCCCCGGATGGACTGATTGAACGGGCCTGACCATCTTTGAGCAACAACCATTCTGATTGCCAGCCTCCACCAGCACTCTGAACCAGCCGCCCGATAAGCACTCCATCGGGCTGATAGCGCTCAGAAGCCTGTAATATGGGTTCACGAAAAAAACCCCACACATCACTGACATCAAGTGCAGTCTGATCATTCAGATCTAACAGAGGCACACTCAGCGGCAATCCCCGCAAGTCTGCCTGTTTTAACAGCTCTGCGTATATCTGACTTCCCTGGGGTACAAAATCCCGCGGAGTTGCCCCGCGCTCCTGTACCATCCATACCAACATAACAGGCCGGGCATGACCGATCGCTTTCATACCCGACCTCTGCAGCAACTGGTCGATCATCACCGGATCAAATTCAAGCACCAGCCTCTGCCCCAACACCTCCCGGCCGTCACCAGCCGACACCGGCGTCCGGGTCGCCTGATAACCAAACTGGCTAAGCCAGCCAGCAGGTTGACGCAACGCACTGACTATAGCTGACTTGTTGACGACGGCACTTCGCCCGGATACTTTGATAAGCACCGCTTTCAACCCTGCTTGTAACTGCTCATCTGATGGCTGAGACAGCTGCTCAGGCACCAGCAACTCTGCCGTATAAAGTCCATTTACGGTAGCCGCCTGGGCCAGACTGCACAGACCTGTAAACACAAGCACTAACAGACAGTTACAAAGATTGCGCATCATGATTGTTCTCATACCCTGTTTTACTGCCCGGACAATAATCCTGACAAACTGAAAAAAAGTGTCTCTAAATCGGCATAAACTTTAACACACAATAGCCGCCTCACCAGCAACCTGATAGAATACGCCTCAAAATTTTCTATCAGTAATCAGCCCGAACAGGTTCATACAAACTATGTCTGCAACTGACAATAACACTCCTATCAGCTATAAAGACGCCGGTGTCGATATCGATGCAGGTAACGCACTGGTTGATCGTATTAAAGGCGTTGCGAAACGCACCGCTCGCCCCGAAGTTATGGGCGGCCTGGGTGGCTTCGGAGCCCTGTGCGAAATCCCTGAAGGTTACAAGAAACCTGTACTGGTTTCCGGTACCGACGGCGTAGGCACCAAGTTGCGCCTGGCAATGGACCTGAACAAGCACGATACCATCGGTATCGATCTGGTAGCGATGTGCGTTAACGACCTGATCGTTGCTGGCGCTGAACCTCTGTTCTTCCTCGACTATTACGCCACCGGCAAACTGAACATCGACATTGCTGCTGATGTCGTAACCGGCATCGGCGCTGGTTGCGAGCTTGCAGGTGCAGCTCTGGTTGGCGGTGAAACAGCTGAAATGCCAGGCATGTATGAAGGCGAAGATTACGATCTGGCAGGCTTCTGCGTTGGCGTAGTTGAGAAAGATGAGATTATTGACGGCTCTAAAGTCAGCGTTGGCGACAAACTGATTGCGCTGCCCTCTTCCGGCCCCCACTCCAATGGTTATTCACTGATCCGTAAGATCATTGAAGTGCGTGAAGCTGACCTGAGCGGCACTGTTGATGGCAAGCCACTGACTGAAGCCCTGCTTGAACCCACCCGCATCTATGTTAAGCCGGTACTGGAGCTGATTAAAAACAGCCAGGTAAATGCGCTGTCCCATATTACCGGGGGCGGTCTGCTGGAAAACATTCCACGGGTTCTGCCACAAAGCGCCAAAGCGGTTATTGATATTAATAGCTGGCAGATGCCTGAAGTGTTCCGCTGGATACAGACACTGGGTAATGTTGATTCCCGTGAAATGTACCGCACCCTGAACTGCGGTATCGGTATGGTTATCGTGGTACCTGCAAATACTGCCGACACTGCCCTGGATATTCTCAAAAAAGCCGGTGAAGCGCCCTTTATCGTAGGTGAGATCGCTGCCGCTGCTGAAGGTGAAGAGCAGGTTGAACTGCTTGGCCTGGAGGCCTGAGAATGGCAGAGAAAAGCATTGTTGTACTGATCTCCGGCAGCGGTTCTAATCTGCAGGCGATCATCGATGCTATTGCGAGCGGCCAGATCAATGGCCGCATCGCTGCTGTACTCAGCAACAAAGAAGGGGCATTCGGTCTCGAGCGCGCCAAAAAAGCCGGCATTCCACAGATCGTTATTAACCATCAGGCGTTTGCCAGCCGGGAAGCGTTTGATGCTGCAATGATGGAAGCGATTGATGCTCACCATCCTGATCTGATCGTGCTGGCTGGTTTTATGCGCATCCTCACACCAGACTTTGTACGCCACTATCAGGGACGGATGCTTAACATCCACCCATCCCTGCTACCAAAATACAAAGGGCTTCAGACCCACCTGCGGGCGATAGAAGCCGGTGACTCACAGCATGGCTGTACCGTCCATTTCGTCACTGAAGAACTGGATGGCGGGCCACCCGCAATTCAGGCACCGATTGACATCCTGGCCACGGATGACGCCGACAGCCTGCAACAGCGGGTTCACTGTGCTGAACACAAAATCTACCCGCTGGCTGTTGAGCTGTTCTGCGCTGATCGCCTTAAGCTTGCGACTTCAGGAGCGGTTCAGCTCGATGGATCTACTCTGACACCTGAAGGATTTCAATTCATTCAGGAGTAACCGATGCGTATCAGCACACTCTTTATTTCCGCACTATTAGCTGTTTCGGCAATGCCGGGGCATGCTTCGGAGCTTTTCAAACCCTTCCGCGCAGTCTACAAAGCTCAGTGGGACATGGGTATCTCTTTTGGCGGAGATGCTGTCGGCGTACTGAAACGAGACGGCGATCGTTGGGTATCCTCCCTTAGCGCAGAAGCACTGATCGCCAGGGTAAATGAGTTTTCTGAGTTCACCGTTCAGAATCAGACCGTCCAGCCGCAACATTACGAATATCACCGCAAAGTTATCGGCGGCGACAAAGATGCAGTACTGCAGTTTAACTGGAACACCGGGACGGTCCTTAACGATGTAGCAAAGAAACCCTGGACCATGGACGTTGCTCCAGGAACCCAGGACAATCTCAGTTATCAGATGCAGTTACGACTGGATCTTGCCGCGGGTAAAGAGACGCTGGTCTACAAAGTTGCCGACGGAGGCAAAATCAAGACCTATCCTTTTATCAAACTCGGCACCGAAACCGTCACCACCGCGATTGGCTCATTTGAAGCCGTTAAAGTTCAGCGTGACCGGGGGACTGACAGCAAGCGCAACACATACATCTGGTTCGCCCCCGAACTCGATTACATCGTCATTAAACTGCAACAGGTTGAAAAAAGCGGCAAAGAGTACAGCCTGCTAATCAATAAACTGGAATTTACGGACCCCTGATGACCGCATACGAACAACAGGCAGAATCAATTTATAACCGCCTCATCGAAACAGAGCGCCAGGCCGAACCAAACCTGTTATTTCTCTGCAGCTACCTGCTGGGCCACATAAGCCTGGTAAGCGCTGAGCAAGGCGAAACCGCCGCAGAGTTCAATCTTCGGGTGGAACAAAGCCTGGACGATGCATTTAAAATCGACAAACTCAGCACCGAAGATCTCCACGACATCCGCGCGCTCTGGGTTCAGCTTAGCGAGACCAGCATATGAATTTTGAAAAAGAGGGTATCGTATCGGTCTGGTACTCAACTACTGACTATTCCAGCATTCCTGACAGCTATTTCGAAGAAGATGAACAGGGACTGGATCAGTGGGCTAAAAACTACCAGATCAGCAGTTACGATCCTGAAGATATGGAAACCAACGGCTGCGAAACCGGCCGCGCGGCAACCCGCACGGTGATTGCGCCATGCTCCTGGTCGCATTCATACGGCGAAGCGGTAATCAAAAAAATTGAAAAGCTCGGCGACAAACAGATCAGCTGGCTGATACTGATGTTCGATTTTGAATATCGCGCCAAAAAGACCCATATTTTCGAAGATGAGTATGTACACTTCGTTGGCTGCTTCCCATACGATATGGACGCAGGCAATTTAGAATAAAACCGAAGACAATACTCAACGGGACGCAGATGGTCAGACGATATGCCTATTCAACGGATGAGTACAATGTACGCAACTACAGCACGCTGTTTCTGGGCATGCTGGCCTTCGGACTGCTTTACAGTCTGATCGCCCTGCTCTCTTTCCCTCTGCTCTGGTTTGAACAGAACCATCCGGGCGCATACATTCTCAGCTATGCTGATGCCTTCTGGGCATTGCAGATGAGCGCCAGCACCATCGGCTTTGGTGATTTTTATCCGACAAGCCAGGGGGGCAGAATAATCGTTGCCCTGATGTTTTATATCGGAGTTGGCATCGTCGGATTTATCGGCGCTCAGATCGCCAGCAAAATGGTCGGGTTTGCTGACACAAATGTTCGAAACCGGGAGCTCCGTCGCCAGAATGATGAGATTCTCAGCCATAACAAAGAACTGGAGCACAAACTTGATCTTTTGTTTAAGCAGCTAGAACGCAGATCTGTGATAGAAAGCACGCATAGCAGCAGCACCCATAAAGCCCCCACAACCCGACAAAAAGGGTTCATCTAACAATCTATTCCGGCATGCCATCGAAACGTTGCCAGGTTTATCCGACCGTTTAACACCACAACGCCCTCTTTCTGCAACCGTTCAGCCTGACGTATATACCCATCACTGCCTACAGGAAAAGAGATCTTCCCACTGGCATTGATCACACGGAACCAGGGGAGCCGGGTATCAGCGGGAAGCTGACTCAGACAGCGACCGACCAGTCTGGCAGAACCGCAAACACCTGCCAGGCTGGCCACCTGACCATAGGTTGCGACACTGCCGGGAGGGATAGACCCCACGACCTGCCAGATCAGCTCATAGACCGGGTTTTGCACCACAAGGACACTCTCTTAGCAAAAAGATCAATATAATAGATAACACTGATAGCTGAAAACTGAAAGCTCACAGTACTGCCATAAAAGAGCATTCTGATAACAGAGCCTCTTTACATGAGGCACCACTCTCAAAACGAGGCGTTTTTAATTGTTGTCATTTAACAATATGGATTCAATAACTGTCTGTTAAATCAGAAAGGGGCCTGGGTATATTCCAGGCCCCTTGGGTGGGCGAAGCGTAAAACGATGAACAGCCGTTATAAAAAAGGGGAACATTATAACGGCCCTTTCGCCCATAGTTACAGACCAATGTAATACTCCGTAACTACCTGAAGTCAGCAGCTACTGGCAGCAGACCGATTCAGAGAACAGCCAGAAGGGGAAATGGGCTTTGAAACTCTGATACACTGATCTAAACGTACAGTTAGTATAGTCGAAACTGATAAGTGTAAAGCCAATAATGCATGATATTTACTCAATCATTTATACAGCCGCCCTGACATCGCTGCTTGTAATAACGCCAGTCAGAGCCTCATCAGAGCAACTTCCGGGTTTTGACCCGCAAGGCATAACGCAATGGGAAAGTGAAAGCTTTGCCGGAGAAACCCGCTACACGCTTATTACCGAAGGCGAAAACCAGTTACTTGAAGCCCGCTCAAATCACTCAGCCTCCGGTCTTTACTATAAAAAAACCATTCCAATCAGCCGTAATACACGCCTCAGCTGGCGCTGGAAGATCAGCACAGTATGGCCCGCTGCCGATGAAACCACGAAAGCCGGGGACGACTTCCCGGTCCGCGTTTATATTGTTGTTTCAGACGGCCCTTTTTTCTGGCAAAAGAGGACACTGGTATATGTCTGGTCCAACAACCAGCCCATTAATGCCCGCTGGCTTAATCCTTTCACGGCCAGAGCAGCGATGTGGGCTTTGGACAGTGGAAACACCCTGGCCGGTCAGTGGACACAGCACACTCGTAACCTTCAGCGCGATCTGAAAACGGTTTTTAATAAAACCTATACAGAAGTTCAAGCAATCGCCATCATGACAGACAGCGATAACGGAGGCACAAGTTTTTTAAGCTGGTATGACGATATCCGGTTATCAGAGACACCATCAACGCCGGACTCTGAGCCTCTTCAATAAAAGTACGGGCTTTTATTCAACAATGAGCGTATAATTTCGCGTTTTACAATTCCATTCCTTCCGGTACCTTCAAATATGTCTGACACACAAGTCGCATTCAGCGACCTTGATCTCCCCTCTTCCGTTCTTAAATCCATAACAGAGCTTGGCTATGAAACACCATCCCCCATCCAGGCGGCTTGTATTCCGTTACTCCTGAACGGGCAGGATGTTCTGGGGATGGCACAAACAGGTACCGGTAAAACAGCTGCTTTTGCCCTGCCCCTGCTAAGCCGTATTGACCTGAAACTCAATAAACCTCAGGTTCTGGTGCTTGCACCGACACGCGAACTGGCGGTCCAGGTGGCTGAAGCCTTTCAGGCTTACGCTCGTCACGTTCCTGGTTTTCACGTTTTGCCAATTTATGGCGGCCAGAGTTACACCCTGCAGCTGAAGCAACTGCGTCGCGGCCCACACGTAGTGGTTGGCACACCTGGTCGCGTTATGGATCACCTGGATCGTGGCACTCTGATTCTGGATGAACTGAAGGCGATGGTGCTTGACGAAGCAGACGAAATGCTGCGCATGGGCTTTATCGATGATGTTGAAACCATCATGGCTAAAACCCCGGCTGAACGACAGACCGCCCTTTTCTCTGCGACAATGCCGGAACAGATCCGCCGCATCACCAAGCGCTATATGCGCGACCCGCAAGAGATCAAAATCGCATCCAAAACGACCACCATGGAAAATATCGACCAGCGCTGCTGGATTGTTTCCGGTGTTAACAAGCTGGATGCACTGGTTCGGATCCTGGAAACTGAAGACTGTGGCGGCATTATCATTTTTGCCCGCACCAAGACAGCAACCACTGAGATCGCCGAAAAACTTGAAGCTCGTGGCTATGCCGCAGCAGCACTGAACGGCGATATGAATCAGCAGCTGCGCGAACGTACAGTTCAGCGTCTCAAAGATGCCAAGCTGGACATTCTGGTTGCAACCGATGTTGCTGCCCGCGGACTGGACGTAGAGCGTGTAGGCATGGTTATCAACTACGATATCCCTTACGACACAGAAGCGTATGTTCACCGTATCGGTCGTACCGGTCGTGCCGGACGTGACGGTAAAGCAATACTGTTTGTTGCACCCCGTGAGCGTCGCCTGCTGAAGCAGATCGAACAGGCAACCCGTCAGCCAATTAAGCAGATGGACCTTCCCTCACGTGACATGGTTCAGGATAAACGCCTCGAATCATTCCGCCAACAGGTGACCAGCATCTTCAATGATGAAGATATGGCAGCTTACCGCGAGCTGATTGATCAGCTGGCCGCCGATACAGAACTGGAAACGCTGGATCTGGCCTCTGCTCTGCTCTATATGGCACAAAAAGATAAGCCATTAATTCTGCCGCCAGAGCCGGAACCTCGTCCACGCCGCGAGCGGGACAGTGAGCGCGATAGTGACCGCGGTGAGAAGCGTGAGCGCATTAACTATGCCGATCTGGATGTTTATCGTCTTGAGGTGGGTCGTAATGATGGCGTTCAGGTTAAGAACATCGTAGGCGCCATCGCTAATGAGGCCGACATCAACAGCCGTCATATCGGTGATATCCGCCTGTTTGATGATTACAGCACCGTTCAGCTGCCTAAAGGAATGCCCCCTGAGGTTCTGCAGCAATTGAAAGGGGTATTTATCTGCCGCAAAAAGATTGATATCAGCCTGATGGAAGGTGAAGTAGCCCGCCCTGCTCCACGAAAACCTCGTGGGGACTTTAAAGGCAAGGGACGTAATGACCGCGGTGGAAATGACCGTGGTGCACCGCGCAAGCCTCGTCCACGTCGCGACGCTTAATACCTTAGTACACTTCAATGCATATTAAAGAGAGCCTGCTGGCTCTCTTTTTTTGCCTGAAAGAAAATCATGGTCATCACGCCCACCGCATTCCTTACCCGTATTATTACAACAGCAGGCAACTGGATATTCCGCTCTATGATCTCTATTCTATGCAGAACAAAAGATTTGACTCACCAGAGATCTGATACAGTTCACCAGAACGTATAAGAACAGTTAATTGCACCTGAAGGAAATACACTATGAGAAAAACAATCACTTTAGTTTCCATCATTGCCCTTTCAACCGCCCCCATCGCTTTTGCTGAGCGTCATGCCAATGATGAAATCACCCCCGATTACATTGCCGGATTTCTGGCAGGCGCGGATCTGACCGATGGCGCGATCATTGACAGCATAAGCTCAGGAAATGAAAGTGAATTTATACAGCGTGCCTACAGAACCCGCCTTGGCACAGAACACCCCGCCACTCAGCCAACCTACCTAGCAGGCTTCTGTCTTCCGGACAGCACGACTGAGGACACACTGATCAGCAGTATCCTTGAGCATCTCAAAGAAACACCGCGCCCCACCAACAGCCAGCGAGACATAATCCTCTATAACGCAATCAAAGCACTGTATCCCTGCAAGGATTAACGCCACAAGCAGAGAAATACCAAAACAACACATGCATAAGACTATGATTTAGATACAATGCAGCAGGTATATAAACAGCACACTTCTGTAGTTTGGAGAGATCAATGATACGGAGAAGCAGGATAGCGGGCAAAGAGTACATTGCCCCCTGGGAAAAAGCGTTTGAAACAGTGCTGACGCCTTTTGAAGAATTCATTCACCGCCAGACAACCAGCGGTATTCTGCTAATGTTGTTTGCAGTTGTGGCACTTGTTATTGCCAATAGCCAGCTTAATGAGGGCTATCACCACTTTCTGCAGTCGGAGTTCGTCATCGGCATGGAGGGTTTTCAGCTCTCAAAATCGATACATCACTGGATTAACGATGGCCTTATGGCGCTGTTCTTTCTGGTAGTAGGACTCGAGCTTAAACGTGAACTGCTGGTCGGCGAACTTGCAAATATAAAACAAGCCTCACTACCCATTATTGCTGCTGCTGGCGGCATGCTGATGCCTGCCTTCATCTACGCGTCAATCAATCCGGAAGGACACACCCTGAATGGCTGGGGCATCCCGATGGCAACAGATATAGCCTTTGCATTGGGAGCTCTGGCACTGCTTGGCAATCGTGTTCCGCAAAACCTGTTAATGTTCCTTGTCGCACTTGCGATTGTCGACGACCTCGGAGCGGTTATCGTTATCGCTGTGTTTTATACCGAAACAATCAATATTACTGCATTAATGCTAGCCGGGTTGATGATATTTGTATTGATCTGCCTGAATCTCGGTGGCGTCAGACGCATTCTGCCCTACTCACTCATCGGACTCATACTCTGGATCGCTATGTTGAAAAGTGGCGTGCATGCGACACTTGCAGGGGTCTTACTGGCCTTCACCATCCCCATGAAACCTAAATATGACCCGAAACGCTTTCACTCTCTGGTACGTGATAGCGCTGATCACATTAAGAGCCTATTCGGACAAAATGAAAACATCATCATCAATGATGCATTGAGGTCCCGGGTCAGAGCTCTGGGCGAAGGAGTTTATAAAGTTCAGGCGCCTGCGCAGGTGCTTGAGCACAACCTGCACCTGCCCTCAGCCTACCTGATCATCCCCATATTTGCGCTGGCAAATGCCGGCGTACCTATTAACTGGGCTGATTTTTCTGATGTCATTACACACCCGGTCGCCGTAGGCATTGGCGCAGGACTGATTCTGGGTAAACTGATCGGTATCGCCGGCTTTACCTGGTTGGCAGTGAAACTGAAGATCAGCGACCTTCCGTCCGGCCTCAACTTCAACCATATAGTTGGCGTTGCCTTTATGGGCGGCATCGGCTTCACCATGTCGATCTTTATCGCAGAACTGGGCTTTGCCCAATACCCTGAGGACCTGCTGATGGCAAAAACCGGAATTCTGTTTGCTTCGCTGATATCGGGTCTGATTGGCTTCTGCTGGCTTTACTTTAAGTCACCCAAGGCAGAGTAACCACCCCGCCTGCACTAACGACTGATGAGAGCTGACGACTCTCATCAGTCAACAACCTCTCCCCCCCACTCTCGCTCCCCTCTCACAACGACATGACCACGCCCTGATCGCCTCCCACGCTTCAATCTGTAAAAACCCAGCTCCACATCCATTTTGTATTACTCAACAAAACCTCAATTTTGTTCAATACCCAGCTAACCTGCCACGCCATACTCACCACCTGTCAATCAGGAGGAACGAATGAGCTTATCTATAATTTTATCTATGTCTGCGTTTGCACTGGCCGCGTCTATTTCACCCGGACCGGTAAATCTGGTATGCCTGAGCAGTGGTACCCGACACTCTATCTATGAAGGACTGGTATTTGTTACTGGCGCAACTCTGGGTTTTATAATTCTGTTTATCGCTATCGGGCTCGGCCTTTATAGAACGCTTGAAACGCTCCCCGCTTTAAATATTTTACTGCGCTGGGGCGGCGTAATATTCCTGCTTTACCTGAGCTTCAAACTTGCCGTTTTTGACGGGCAATTGCCAGAAAACCAATCAGATCAGGCTCCAAGCCTTATAACTGGTGCGATGATGCAGTGGCTCAACCCTAAAGCCTGGCTGGCCTCAGCATCAGGAATTGGCGCATATACCAGCGGTAATGATATGCAGCAACTCCTTCTTTTTGCAGCACTCTATCTGCCTATCTGTTGGCTATCATTGGGGAGCTGGGTTTATGCCGGTGCGTTATTACGCAGATATATCAACCAGCCATCGATACTAAAAATAATCAACCGGACACTGGCAGCACTACTTGTGCTGAGCTCTGTTTATCTTATCACTGAGTAAAGATTGCCTGTACTGCTTTGGGGTAGCGGCCAGCATCCGCTTAAAAGTACGCTGAAAATGGGGCTGATCTGAAAAACCGGCAACCAGCGCAGCCTCAACTATCGAACGGCCCTGTTTTAATTCAGACTGTCCACGCTGAATTCGCTGATTTACCTGGTAGGCGTGGGGCGTTAAACCAAAATAACGCTTAAATGACCTGATAAGATGGCCTTCACTGTAGCCGGTACGAAGACACATCTCTTCTAATGTAACCTCCTCTGCTGCATTTTCATCAAGATAACCCGCAAGGTCACTGAGTACCTGCGGCACGCTTTCAAGCAGCAAGGGACGCCTATCAACTAAAGACACCATCAAGTCTGAAAGATATTCAATGACAGCGGTTTGCTTCTCTGGCAGATCCACCTGAGAGTTCAGCAAGCATGACACCATCTGACAATAGCCATCATACAAGCAGCGCTCTGAAACAATCGCTGTAGCAATATCCTCCCATACAGGCTCATCCAGCAAACCCAACTGATATCGCAGCGTGGTTAGCCACTGAGTATCAATATAGAGCATAAGATAAGCCCAGGGCTGATTATCAATCGGATTACAGGCATGAACCCAGCCAGGGTTTATCAGTACCAGATCACCGGCACCGACCTGACACCGATCATTACGATAACAAAATGTACTCTGGCCTTCGGTAATAGCACCTATGGACCACTGAGCGTGACTATGCGGCGCATAACAGACCTTGCGTCCATCAGCAACTTTGCGCACCTCAACATATGGCATCCGTGAATCACGCCAGAACACAGGCCTAGCTCTGTCCATGCACTCCCTCTTTGCTGTCAAAACGATAGATTCCCCGTCCTGGCAACAATATCAGTACGCCAGACAGGCTCACAACTCGCTTTCCTGAGGAATAATCTGATCCCCTACACTGACACGCCCGGATTCCAGAATACGGGCACACAGCCCGCCATACCCCAGCATAGCAGCCGCTCCTCCCTGCCCCAGCGCCTGATCCATACGCACACAGGGATGACACAAAGCGGTCGCTTCAAATAACGCCGTTCCAATTCTGAACTGCTGATGCCTTAAGGCATTCAGATTTATGCCACTGACTACCAGATTACGGCGCAATAACGCGGGATCAACCCGATCGAGACCGGTATAGATTTCGATCAGACGGATAAACTCAACAGAGATCAGCGTCACCTGCCGCGCGGACCCGGGTGTTTTGCTACAACGATGATCACCTTTCAGCCCCAGTCCCGCCAGCGCCTCGACAGAATCGACAATCGCAAGCTCCTGTTTACGCTTTGGCCGCAAACCGATCCATTCAAGCCTGCCAGGCTCAAGATCATGTAAATACCGGGCAAACAGCTGCTTCTGAGTCATAAATACTAAAAGATTCCGTCACCCTGCTGATCGATCATCTGCTTCGCTTTACGCACCATCTCTGCGGCACAGCTTTCACTGGAAGGCAGCATATCAGCACGGATAAAGCGATGATTCCGCTCTCCTTTGGTAATCACCCCATTGACCCGGTAGCCCCCATCTTCCCGTATCGGCGCTGGGGTTATAGTAAACCCCTGATATTCTTCTGATGGGAGAGCCTCTGGCTCTTTAGGATCATTTGAAGCGGAGGTAAACATCGATTTAACAGTAGAAAACAAACTCATAACAACTCCCTAAGAATATATAGCAACAGAATACATCAAGTTAACTTAATACGCAGGCACAAAAAAACCGCCCGTAGGCGGTTTTTTCTAGCCACTAGCAAGGCGCGAAGCGCCGTCTAGCAACTCGGGCGTTTTATGCCCAACCAGTCACTTCACGCAGACCGTCAGCGATCTGTGCCAGAGAGCGAACAGTCTTAACGCCAGCAGCTTCAAGTGCAGCAAACTTCTCGTCTGCAGTACCTTTACCACCGGAGATGATAGCGCCAGCATGACCCATACGCTTACCTGCAGGCGCAGTAACACCAGCGATGTAAGACACAACAGGCTTAGTTACGTTAGCCTTGATGTATGCAGCAGCTTCCTCTTCAGCGGAACCACCGATCTCACCGATCATAACGATCGCTTCAGTCTGCGGGTCATTCTGGAACATTTCCAGAATATCGATGAAGTTAGAACCAGGGATCGGGTCACCACCGATACCGACACAGGTAGACTGACCGAAACCAGCATCTGTAGTCTGCTTAACCGCTTCATAGGTCAGCGTACCAGAACGGGACACGATACCCACTTTACCTGGCAGATGGATGTGGCCTGGCATGATACCGATCTTACACTCTCCCGGAGTGATAACACCCGGGCAGTTTGGTCCGATCAGGCGTACACCCAGATTGTCACATACCACTTTACACTCAAGCATATCCATAACCGGAATGTGCTCAGTGATACATACGATCAGCTTAATACCGCTGTTCGCAGCTTCCAGGATAGAATCCTTACAGAATGGTGCTGGAACGTAGATAACAGATGCATCTGCGCCAGTCGCTTCAACAGCTTCAGCAACAGTGTTAAATACTGGCAGACCCAGGTGCTCAGTTCCACCTTTACCCGGAGTAACACCGCCAACCATCTTGGTGCCGTATGCAATAGCCTGCTCAGAGTGGAAGGTACCCTGACCACCAGTGAAACCCTGACAGATTACTTTGGTGTCTTTATTAATCAGAACGGACATTATTATTTACCCTCCGCTGCTTTAACTGCCTGCTCAGCAGCATCAGTCAGACTGGTTGCTGCAATGATGTCCAGACCAGACTCAGACAGCAGTTTGGAGCCCAGCTCAGCATTGTTACCTTCCAGACGTACAACAACCGGTACGTTTACGCCTACTTCTTTCACTGCACCGATAATACCTTCAGCAATCAGATCGCAACGAACGATACCACCAAAGATGTTAACCAGTACGGCTTTAACCTTAGAGTCTTCAAGAATAATCTTGAACGCTTCGGTTACACGCTCTTTAGTCGCGCCGCCACCAACGTCCAGGAAGTTAGCCGGGAAGCCACCGTGCAGAGATACGATATCCATCGTACCCATTGCCAGGCCTGCACCGTTAACCATGCAGCCGATGCTGCCATCCAGAGCTACGTAGTTCAGATCCCACTGAGCTGCACGCGCTTCACGCTCGTCTTCCTGTGATGGATCTTCCATCGCCTGAAGATCTTTATGGCGGTAAACAGCGTTGCCGTCGATCGCTACTTTAGCGTCCAGACAGTGCAGGTTCCCTTCGGTAGTGATAACCAGCGGGTTAATTTCAAGCAGTGCCAGATCTTTCTCTTTGAACATCTTAGCCAGACCCAGGAAGATCTGAGTAAACTGCTTGATCTGAACGCCTTCCAGACCCAGTTTGAATGCCAGTTCGCGAGCCTGGTAAGGCTGCGCACCCGTAACCGGATCAATGGTAGCTTTCAGAATTTTTTCAGGCGATTCTTCTGCAACTTTCTCGATCTCAACACCACCTTCGGTGGATGCCATGAAAACGATACGACGAGAAGAACGGTCCACAACCGCACCCAGATACAGCTCGTTAGCGATATCAGTGCAGTCTTCTACTAAAATTTTGGAAACCGGCTGACCATTAGCGTCAGTCTGATAAGTCACCAGGTTTTTACCCAGCCAGTTGGCCGCAAAAGCCTGAGCTTCTTCAGGGGAATCAACCAGCTTAACGCCGCCGGCTTTACCACGTCCACCTGCGTGAACCTGAGTCTTAACAACCCACTTATCACCACCAATTTTCAGAGCCGCTTCAGCAGCAGCTTCAGGGGTATCTACCGCGATTCCATTAGAAACCGGCAGACCATATTCGGCAAACAGCTGTTTGCCCTGGTACTCATGAAGATTCATGCTCTAATCCGTCGTCTTTTTTCACACTTATTAGGACTCTGTAAAACGATATAGAGAAAGTATCTTTTTACAGCCCAATTGTTTCAGGTAATAAACTATCCACCCTCAACAATAATCGACCGGGGTTACCCGGTCGAAATTTCAAACTATTGTACAGCGATTAACGCTTTTTACGATTAGCCATATGGATAGCATGGCCGTCAACAGCAAGCGCAGCTTCATGCACAGCTTCCGATACAGTTGGGTGTGCAAACACAGTCAACTGAAGATCTTCAGCAGTAGAACCAAACTCCATCGCAATTGCAGCCTGAGCAATCAGCTCGGAAGCAATACCACCGACCATGTGAACACCCAGGATTCGGTCAGTCGCTTCATCAGCGATCATCTTCACGAAACCATCGGTATCATCAGCAGCCATCGCACGTCCGGACGCTGCAAATGGGAATTTGCCTACTTTAATAGCAACGCCTGCAGCTTTAAGTTCCTGCTCAGTCTTACCAACCCACGCCAGCTCAGGGTGAGTGTAAATGATGTTAGGAATCACATCATAATTCATCTGCGCATGATGACCGGCAATAATATCAGCAACCATAATGCCCTCTTCAGAGGCTTTATGTGCCAGCATAGGACCGCGAACTGAGTCACCGATAGCATAAACTCCTGGCGCTTCAGTACGGCACTGCCCATCAACGAAGATAAAACCACGCTCATCCAGCTTAACGCCGGAATCATCAGACAACAGACCCTGAGTCTGTGGACGACGACCTACAGCAACAATCAGCTTATCGACAACCAGCTCTTTATCACCTTCGGCATCGGTATACTTAACCGTTACTTCCTGACCGTTGATCTCAGTACCGGTACAACGTGCACCCAGCTTAATATCCAGCTTCTGCTTCTTAAAGATTTTAGCCGCTTCTTTAGCGACTTCTTTATCCGCAAGCGCTAAGAAATCATCCATCGCTTCAAGTACAGTCACTTCAGAGCCAAGTCGAGCCCAGACAGAGCCCATCTCAAGACCGATAACACCGGCACCGATAACACCCAGGCGCTTAGGCGTCTCATCGATGTTCAGTGCACCTGCGTTATCCAGGATCAGACCATCAGTCAATGGTGCAGGTGGAATATTAACCGGAACAGATCCTGATGCCAGAATAACATTCTCAGCAGTATGGACAGCGACAGAACCATCAGCAGCAGTCACCTGAACCTGCTTATTGGCCAGCAGCTTACCCATACCCTGAAGCAGAGTTACGCCGTTTGCCTTGAAGAGGCCGGCGATACCACCGGTCAGGTTGCCAACGATCTTATCCTTACGGGCGACCATCTTCTTAACATCCATGGTGACATCACCGGTCTGGATGCCGTGTACATCAGCATGCTGAGTCTTGTGGAACTGATGAGTCGACTCAAGCAGCGCCTTAGACGGGATACAACCTACGTTCAGACAGGTACCACCCAGAACAGCTGCACCTTTATCATCAACCCATTTTTCAACGCACGCAGTGTTCAGACCCAACTGGGCAGCACGAATCGCAGCAACATAGCCGCCAGGCCCTGCACCAATTACAATTACGTCAAATTTATCAGACATTTATTACCTACCTATCTATTCGTTCTAATAAGGGACCGACTCAGACTTCCAAAAGCATACGTGCAGGGTCTTCCAGAAGGTCTTTAATAGTCACGAGGAATTGTACCGCTTCCTTACCATCAATCATACGATGGTCGTAGGACAGCGCCAGGTACATCATTGGCAGAATTTCTACCTGTCCATTCACTGCCATCGGGCGCTCCTGGATCTTATGCATACCCATGATTGCAGTCTGTGGCGGATTAAGAATAGGAGTGGACATCAGGGAACCGAACACACCACCGTTCGTGATGGTGAAAGTACCGCCCTGCATATCATCAAGACCCAGCTTACCGTCACGACCGCGCTTACCGAAGTCAGCAATCGTGGACTCGACATCAGCAAGGCTCATACTATCTGTGTCACGCAGAACCGGTACCATCAGGCCACGTTCTGTTGATACAGCAACACCGATATCCTGGTACGCATGGTAAACCATATCGTTACCATCGATTGAAGCGTTAACAGCAGGGAAACGTTTCAGCGCTTCAGTCGCCGCTTTAACGAAGAAAGACATGAAACCCAGACGAGTACCATTATGGGTTTTCTCGAACAGGTCTTTGTACTGCTTACGCAGTTCCATAACCGGCTTCATGTTAACTTCATTGTAAGTAGTCAGCATCGCTGCATTCTGCTGAGCTTCTACCAGTCGCTTAGCAATAGTGGCACGCAGACGGGTCATCGGAACACGCTTTTCAACGCGCGCACCGGAAGCGATATTCAGAGCGGCTGCATTATCAACTTTAACCGGCTCAGCAGGGGCTGCAGCAGGCTTGTTTTTGAGGAAGTTAACGACATCCTCTTTAGTAATACCGCCATTTTTACCGGTACCTGGAATCTGATTGACATCCAGACCGTTTTCTTCAATCAGCTTACGTGCTGCCGGACCCACTTTCTCAGCATCGGTGATTGCTGAAGCATCAGCCACCGGAGCAGCCGCTGCAGGCGCAGAAGCCGCTGCGGGTGCTGCAGATGCTGCTGCACCCGCTTCAAAGATCGCCAGGACCTCTTCACTCAGTACCGTATCGCCTTCACCTTTTAAAATCTCTTTGAGTACGCCATCGGCAGGCGCAACAACTTCCAGTACAACTTTATCTGTCTCAATATCAACGATCAGTTCATCGGTTGAACAAGCCTCACCCGGCTGTTTGTGCCAGGTCGCTACAGTACCGTCGGCTACGGATTCAGGGAAGGTCGGCGTTTTGATTTCGATTGACATGTCTTTTCCTTTCTCAGTGCTACTAACAGGCGCTTTTATCCGGCCTGTTAGCCATTGATTGCTTCATTAACCAGTTTTTCCTGCTGCTCAAGGTGTACAGAGATGTAACCTACGGCAGGAGCTGCAGCGTGTGGACGACCCACACCTTCCAAATGAATCTTGTCATTGTGACGAGCCAGTGCGTGGCGCATGTGATGCTGCGAACAGTACCAAGCCCCCTGATTCATAGGCTCTTCCTGACACCAGACAACCGATTCCAGGTTAGTGTATTCTTTAATCGCATCGAACATCTGATGTTCAGGGAACGGATAAAGCTGTTCGATACGAATAATAGCTACATCGTCTTTTTCCAGCTCAGCGCGACGGTTATACAGATCGTAATAGACCTTGCCGCTACACAGCACCAGACGTTTAACCTTCTTCGGTTCCAGCTGATCTGTTTCTGCAATCACTGGCAGGAACGCACCTTCGGATAACTCTTCTAGTGTTGATACGGCCTGCTTGTGGCGCAGCAAACTCTTAGGAGTCATAACCACCAGAGGTTTACGCAGAGGACGCACAATCTGACGACGCAACAGATGGAAAATCTGTGCAGGTGTCGTCGGTACACAAACCTGAATATTATGTTCCGCACACAGCTGCAGGTAACGTTCCAGACGGGCTGAAGAGTGTTCAGGCCCCTGCCCTTCAAAACCATGAGGCAGCAACATAGTCAGACCACACAGACGTGCCCACTTGTGCTCGCCACTGGTAATAAACTGGTCAATTACTACCTGGGCACCGTTGGCGAAATCACCAAACTGAGCTTCCCAGATAACCAGCGCATTCGGCATAGTGGTAGAGTAACCATACTCAAATGCCAAAACCGCCTCTTCAGAGAGGAATGAGTCATGCAGAGTCAGTCGTGGCTGGTCAGCAGCAATATTTTTGAGCGGCTCATACACCTCACCACTGCGCTGATCATGCAGCACTGCGTGACGGTGCGAGAAAGTGCCACGACCAACATCCTGACCGGTCAGACGTACCGGATACCCCTCAGCAAGAATAGAAGCATACGCCAGTGACTCAGCCATACCCCAGTTCAGCTCCATGGCACCAACAGCCATACGCTTACGGTCATCGTAAATTTTCTGAACCTGACGCTGAACCTGGAATCCTTCAGGAACCTCACAGATCTTAGTACCCAGCTCCTGCAGCAGCTTAGTGTCTACCCGGGTATCACACTCAAATGACCACTCATGGCCAAGATAAGGCGTCCAGTCGACAAACAGTTCCTGATTCGGCTTCATCACCAGAGAGTGGGTTACGTGTTTGCCATCTTCAAGATCTTTACGGTATTCCTGCTCGAGCTGTTTGGCCTGCTCTTCAGTAATCACGCCTTCGGCGATCAGCTGCTGCGCATACAGTTCACGAGTGGATTTCTGCACCTTGATCTGTTTATACATCAGTGGCTGAGTACCAGACGGCTCGTCGGCCTCGTTATGTCCGCGACGACGATAGCACACCAGATCGACGACTACGTCTTTCTTGAATTCAGTACGGTAATCAACTGCCAGCTGGGTAACAAAACGTACCGCTTCCGGGTCATCACCGTTCACATGGAAAATCGGTGCCTGTACCATTTTAGCGATATCAGTACAGTATTCAGACGAGCGCGAATCTTCCAGCTTGTTAGTGGTAAAACCAACCTGGTTGTTCACTACGATATGGATAGTACCGCCGGTTTTATAGGCACGGGTCTGAGACATCTGGAATGTCTCCATCACCACACCCTGACCTGCAAACGCCTGATCTCCGTGAATGTTTACCGGAAGTACGGTCGTACCAACTGGATCCAGACGACGGTCCTGACGGGCTCGTACAGACCCTTCAACTACCGGCGCGGAGATCTCAAGGTGAGATGGGTTAAATGCCATCGCCAGGTGAACTTCACCACCACCGGTCATGACGTTGGATGAGAAACCCTGGTGGTATTTCACGTCACCGGAGGTTTCCAGTGTTTTCTTACCTTCAAACTCACCAAACAGCTCTGCCGGGTTTTTACCGAAGATATTCACCAGAGTATTCAGACGCCCCCGGTGAGCCATGCCGATCACGACTTCTCGGGTACCCTGCTTACCAGCACGCTGAATCAGTGTATTCAGAGATACGATGAGCGATTCACCACCTTCCAAACCGAAACGCTTGGCGCCGGCAAAGCGTGAACCAAGATATTTTTCCAGACCTTCAGCCGCGGTAAGACGCTCAAGCACCATCATTTTTTTGTCAACATCGACAACCGGATGGGAGCGAACAGGCTCAAGACGGGACTGAATCCAGCGTTTTTCCTGAGTATCAACAATATGCATATACTCAGCCCCCACTGTTGTACAGTAGGTTTTCTTGAGATCTTCAATAATCTCTTTAAGCGTCGCTTCTTCAGTACCGAAGAACAGAGAGCCCAGCTGGAAGGTTGTATCAAAGTCAGCTTCAGAGAGCTCATGAAAGCGAGGATCAAGATCAGGTACCGATTCACGCTCCATCAGATTCAGCGGATCAATATCCGCAGCCTGATGACCACGAACACGATAAGCGTTGATCATCCGCAAAACGCGAATTTGCTTCTTCTCATGCTCAGAACTCTGACTACTGCCGGCAGCAGGCGCTGCACGACGCTGATTCTTAGCCAGATACAAAAAATGATCCTGAACCGTAGAATGTGGAACATCCTGGGTCAGGTTATCGCCGACTTTGGGTAGCCGATCGAATTCTTCACGCCATTCCTGAGGAATCGCGTTGGGGTCCATCAGATAGGATTCATATAGCTGCTCAATGTAAGACAGGTTGCCACCGTAAAGATGGGCATTCTTCCACATCAGCTCCATTATGCCTTCTTGCATTCTTGATCACCCTGGCTCAGGGGTACTATCGAAGTCCAGGATGCACCACGTCCTGTCCAACTGGCCTGTTCCGGCCGTCCCCTGTTTAGTTACCGTTTATTAATGCTCACGTATATAGCCCGATAGAGGTACAGGCATACGGGACGTGATTCTACGCTTTTTAAAGCGAGGTTTATATATCAATGCAGCGGGAATTCTAAAAACTTTCCACACAAACAGATATAAGTCTTTTGACTAGTACACAGGCAATAGTCAAAAAAAAGCGGCTCCCAATGGGAGCCGCTTGGTTTGCAATCAGGTTGCTTGTGAAATCAACATGTTGCGGATCTTTCCGATTGCCTTAGTGGGGTTAAGTCCCTTGGGGCAAACATTGACACAGTTCATGATACCGTGGCAACGGAACACACTGAACGGATCATCAAGATCGGCCAGTCGCTCTGATGTTGCAGTATCACGGCTGTCAGCCAGGAACCGGTATGCCTGAAGCAGACCAGACGGACCGATAAACTTGTCCGGATTCCACCAGAAAGACGGACACGCAGTTGAACAGCATGCACAGAGAATACACTCGTACAGTCCGTCCAGCTCAGCCCGCTCTTCCGGCGACTGCAGACGCTCGATAGCCGGCGGCGGGGTGTCATTGATCAGGAACGGCTTAATCTTCTCATACTGCTTGTAGAACTGACTCATATCTACAACCAGGTCGCGAATGACCGGCAGACCCGGCAACGGACGCAGTACCAGCTTATCGTTTTCAACAACGTCCGACAGCGGCGTAATACACGCCAGACCATTCAGGCCGTTCATATTCATACCATCAGAACCGCACACGCCCTCACGGCATGAACGACGGTAGCCCAGCGTCGGATCTTTATCTTTCAGCAGCTGTAACAGATCCAGCACCATGATGTCTTTGCCACCCGGGATATCAATATGGATATCCTGCATGTAAGGCGCATCATCGATTTCAGGATTATAGCGATATACACTTACCAGCATCGTAACAACCCCTTAGTAAGTTCGAACTTTTGGTGGAAATGCTTCTACTGTCTTCGGAGCAAAGTTAACATCACGCTTGGTGATCTCTTTGGTCTTCGGATCAAACAGTGAGTGGCACAACCAGTTTTCATCATCACGCTCGGTGAAGTCATTACGGGCATGCGCACCGCGACTTTCCGTACGGGTCAGAGCGGCGATAGCGGTCGCTTCAGCAACCTCCATCAGGTTCTCAAGCTCCAGCGCTTCGATACGTGCAGTGTTGAAGGACTGAGACTTATCTTCAAGATGCAGATTCTCCACACGCGTGCGGATCTCCTTAAGCATCTCCAGACCTTTCTCCATGCTTTCACCTTCACGGAATACACCGAAGTAAAGCTGCATAGTTTTCTGAAGATCAGCACGAACCTCAGAAACACTCTCACCACCGGTAGAATTGTTCAGACGATTCAGACGTGCCATAGCGCGTTCAATATCAGCTTCTGTCGCATTTTCAGCTGAGTAACCTGCAGCCATCTGCTTCTCGATCTGAATACCTGCTGCACGACCAAATACAACCAGGTCAAGCAGTGAGTTACCACCCAGACGGTTAGCACCGTGTACAGATACACAGGCAACTTCACCACAGGCAAATAGACCGTCAATGATCTCATCATTACCGTTAGCATCACGACCAATAGCCTGACCACCAATATTAGTGGTGATACCACCCATCTGGTAGTGACAGGTCGGAACAACAGGAACAGGTTCTTTAACCGGATCGGCATGCGCGAATGTCTTAGACAGCTCACAGATACCCGGCAGACGAGACTGAAGTACTTCCTCGCCCAGATGATCCAGCTTCAGGAATACATGGTCACCATTCTCACCACAACCACGGCCGGCCAGAATCTCCAGCACCATAGAGCGGGCAACAACGTCACGGCCAGCAAGGTCTTTAGCGTTCGGAGCATAACGCTCCATAAAGCGTTCGCCATCCTTATTGACCAGATAACCACCCTCACCACGGCAACCTTCCGTGACCAGCACACCCGCACCCGCAATACCGGTTGGGTGGAACTGCCACATCTCCATGTCCTGAGCAGGAACGCCTGCACGCAGAGACATACCCATACCGTCACCGGTATTGATCAGAGCGTTCGTGGTGGACTGGAAGATACGTCCGGCACCACCGGTCGCAAGCACAGTCGCCTTTGCTTTAACGTAAACCGTTTCACCGGTTTCGATGCAGATCGCGATGACGCCAACTACAGCTTCATCTTTATTCTTTACCAGGTCAACCGCATACCATTCGTTCATGAATGTAGTACCGGCCTTCATGTTTGCCTGGTACAGCGTGTGCAGTAATGCGTGACCGGTACGGTCAGCTGCGGCACAGGTACGGGCAGCCTGCCCACCCTCACCGAAGTTTTTAGACTGACCACCGAAAGGACGCTGATAGATACGCCCTTCTTCAGTACGGGAGAACGGCAGACCCATATGGTCCAGCTCAAACACCGCCTGAGGTCCTACAGAACACATGTACTCAATAGCATCCTGGTCACCGATATAATCGGAGCCCTTGACGGTATCGTACATGTGCCAGCGCCAGTCATCGTTCGGATCAGCACTGGCAATCGCACAGGTAATACCACCCTGAGCAGATACAGTGTGAGAACGGGTTGGAAATACTTTAGTAATACATGCGGTATTCAGGCCACCCTGAGCCAGCTGCAGTGCTGCGCGCATTCCCGCGCCGCCGCCACCAATAACAATACCATCAAAAGTCAGCGTACGTAGCTTGCTGCTCATCTTACACTCCCCACAGAATCTGAATGCCCCAAACGACGTAGATAAACGTCAGAAGACCACAAGCTGACTGGAACAAGAACCGAATACCTGTTGGCTTAATGTAGTCAGTTGAGATTGACCACATACCGATCCATGCGTGCGCTGCCATGGACAACAAAGCCATGAGAGTGAAGACACGCATAGAGGTGCATTCGAACAGTTCTTTCCACTGCTGATAATCCAGATTCGGACTAAGCAGCATGTAACCAATCATAAAGACTGTAAAAGCAAGCAGCACAACAGCAGTTACACGCTGGATCATCCAGTCGTACAGACCGCTTCGGCCAAAACTTGTAATTGAAGTTACCATATCCATACTCCTGCCAGCAGAATAGAAACAGCAGAGACGACCAGGGTAACCTTGGCAGCCATCTTACCGCTTTCCAACTCTTCACAATGACCTAAATCCATCACCAGATGTTTAATACCGGCAAAGAAATGATACAGCAACGCTGAAACCAGTCCCCAGGCAATCAGCTTCGCAAAGAAGCTCTCTGTAAGCATCTGCGCAGCAGCTTCAAAGCCCTGTTCAGATTCAAGAGACATTCCAAGTGCATACAGCATAAAGAACGCGCCAAAGAAGAGCGCAAGCCCCGTCACACGGTGCAGTATGGAAGTGATAGCCGGAAGTGGCTGTTTAATAGTTCGTAGATCTAAGTTTACGGGTCTTTTCTCGTTCACGGCTATTGTTCACACTTATGTTAAGCCCAATTGCAGGGCCAGGTTGTTAAATGTAGTGTACAAAGACAAAGATAAGCACCTCGGTCCAGCGCCCGCCCCCCATCCCAAAATGAGGAATGCAAGCTGGAAACGGAGTATACCAGCAAATTATCGCAATACAATTAATCAACACCCGTTCTAAGTCTATTGTCTAGTGTTTCTTTTACTGAGCGCCTGAGAAAAACGACCTACAACTAAATGATTATTCAGCTGATTTCAGTTTCCTGATAGCACCCTTACTGACACATCAGACCTTTGCTGCATTGCGGTAAAACCAGGCTCGATTGAATTGACAAACGCATTCAACTCTCTATAGTGTCAGGGTCCTATTTCGAGCTAAAACTCATATATTGTGACTAAAATAAAAGGGCTGCCAGCGCCTGCAGGCTTAACTGCAACCCCTGCTGCGCGTGGCGAAAGATCACCCTTATACAATTTATAAAGTCATTCAGATTAAACAGAAATGATAGGAGCCTATAATGGCTGACAAGAAAGCACGCTTAACAGTCGACGGTATCGACGAGGTTTTTGAATTGCCGGTTTACGCCGGAACAATGGGACCCGATGTTATTGATGTTCGCGCTCTGACAAGTAAAGGCCTGTTCACATACGACCCGGGCTTCGTTTCTACTGCAGCCTGTGACTCCGCCATTACCTATATTGATGGCGGCAATGGAGTTCTGCTGCACGGCGGCTATCCGATTGAGCAACTGGCAGAAAAATCTGACTACCTGGAAGTATGCTACCTACTGCTGAACGGCGAACTCCCTACTCCGGAACAGAAAGAAACGTTTGTCGCCACAGTAAAGAACCACACGATGGTTCATGAACAGATGCTTCACTTCTTTAACGGTTTCCGTCGTGACGCACATCCGATGGCTATCATGGTCGGTGTTGTTGGCGCACTGTCTGCGTTCTATCACGACTCACTGGATATTGATGATGCCCACCACCGGGAAGTCTGCGCCTACCGTCTGATCGCCAAAATGCCAACCATTGCGGCCATGTGTTACAAATACAGCATCGGCCAGCCATTCCAGTATCCACGTAATGATCTGGACTATGCAGATAACTTCCTGCAGATGATGTTCGGCAATCCATGCGAAGACTATGCGACCAATCCTGTGCTGGCCAAAGCAATGGACAAGATATTCCTGTTGCATGCGGATCATGAGCAAAACGCTTCCACTTCAACTGTACGTCTGGCGGGGTCCTCTGGCGCCAACCCATTCGCATGTATCGCATCAGGTATCGCAGCTCTGTGGGGACCTGCTCACGGCGGCGCCAACGAAGCGGTACTGACAATGCTGAACGAAATCGGCGATGAATCGAATATTGAAGAGTTCATTCAGCGCGCCAAAGATCCGGACGACTCTTTCCGCCTGATGGGCTTCGGCCACCGGGTTTACCGTAACTTTGACCCTCGGGCAAAAGTTATGAAGCAAACCTGTGATGAAGTGCTGGCTGAACTGGGTATTGAAAATGACCCACTGCTGAAGATCGCCAAGCGTCTTGAGCAGATCGCACTGGAAGATGAATACTTCGTTGAGCGTAAACTCTACCCCAACGTTGACTTCTATTCAGGTATCATCCTGAAAGCGGTCGGTATTCCAACCAACATGTTCACCGTAATCTTCGCGCTGTCCCGTACAATCGGCTGGATCTCCCACTGGAGCGAGTTCCACAGCAGCCCGAACAAGATCGGTCGTCCACGTCAACTGTATACCGGACCCGTTAAACGCGATTACCCGACCAAGTAATCCGCCGAACCCGAAAAAGCCGCTCCCAGAGCGGTTTTTTTTGGCTCATCGCGCTTTACCGGGAAAGGATTCCATCGTGGTAGATAGTCGTGGAGCTATATATTGCAGGCGTCCTGCAACGATAGGGCATCCCCAATGAAAGATCGCTCAGCAGGGGTTCTTGCCTGGAGAGCTCGCCAAACGGGCTTAACCATGAAGGTATCGATGTTTCTATATCCTTCCCCATAACACGCGAAGAATCTTTTTTTGCCGGTAAAATCTGATGAACAGTTCAGCCCGCCGCTAAATGAATTTTTTTCATTTCAGCAATTAGTCAATCGCAGCATCGGCATACTAGTATAAATAATGGACAGGGGGATTAACCGATAAACTGCAACAGGTGAGCACTATGCGACTCCCCACCCCTGTATACGAAAGCATCCCCTACCTTTACTTTGCCACATGCTCACTGCTTACAGTTCTGTACAATCAAAACCCAGGCATACTCCTGACAGCACTGGCACTTTATCTGTGTGGCAGTTCGATCTGGATTATGCGCTCAAATCATCGCCGCCAGGACCGCCGCGAGCACCGACTCCTGCTTAGCCAGATATACCGCGGCGACGTCGAAGGCTACACTCCGGAATGGCTTTATGAAGGCCTGCCATTTGCCTACCTTGCCGGCGGTACAATCTGCTATCTCCTGATCACAAACCCGCTTGGCCTTGCCAGCGGAACCCTTCTGATACTGGCAGGACTGATCGTTCTGAGAATCAGAATACACTGCAGACACGAACTTAAAACACCGTCCCACAACACATAAAAAAAGCAGCGGCCGCGTATTAACGCTAAACCACTGCTTCTGGTGAATCAGGTTGCCAGACTTATGACCGTTTACGGACCTGCAACACGCAGAGCCCGTATCTCAGAGCGCCCTCAATCGGCAGATACCGATTCAATATTATGAATCGACAAATCTGCACCATTAAACTCCTGCTCTTCATCCAGCCGAAGACCCATAACAGCTTTAATGGAGCCATAAACAACAACACCACCCACCACTGCGATCACGATCCCCAGCACGGTACCCACAATCTGCGCAGTCAGGCTGACGCCCCCCATACCACCCAGAGAGACCGAACCAAAGATACCTGCAGCAATACCGCCCCACGCGCCACAGAGACCGTGTAGCGGCCATACACCCAGCACATCATCAATCTTCCATCGATTCTGCACCACGGTAAACATCCAGACAAACAACGCACCCGCGATACCTCCGATCATCAACGCACCAATTGGATGCACAATATCGGAACCAGCACATATTGCTACAAGACCGGCCAGAGGCCCGTTATGGATAAATCCAGGGTCATTCTTACCCAGCAACAGAGAAACGATAATACCGCCAACCATCGCCATCAGACTGTTGACTGCTACCAGACCGGAAATCCCATCCAGCGTCTGCGCAGACATCACATTAAATCCAAACCAGCCGATACTGAGAATCCACGCACCCAATGCCAGAAAAGGGATATTTGAGGGTGGAAACGCAACCAGTTTTCCGCCTCGGTAACGCCCTTTACGGATACCCAGCATAATGACCGCCACCAGACCGAGCCAGCCACCCACACCATGAACCACAACAGAGCCGGCAAAGTCATGAAACGCTGCACCAAATGAGGCTTCCATCCATGCCTGAATACCGTAATTACCATTCCAGATAATGCCCTCAAAAAACGGATAGACAAAGGCAACAATCAGCGAAGAGGCAATCAGGAAAGGCCAGAACTGCGCCCGCTCAGCAATACCACCCGAGACAATTGCCGGGATAGCCGCAGCAAAAGTCATCAGGAAGAAGAACTTCACCAGCTCGTAGCCGTTCCCCTGCGCCAGCGTTTCAGCATCCTGAAAGAAGGTAACGCCGTAAGCAACCCAGTACCCTACAAAAAAATAGGCTACTGCGGAAAACCCGAAGTCAGTCATAATTTTAACCAGCGCGTTTACCTGATTCTTTTGCCTAACAGTACCGACCTCAAGAAAGGCAAAACCGGCATGCATCGCGAATACCATGATGGCGCCCATCAGAATAAACAGTGTATTTGAACTCTGGACGAGTGTTTCTACGGCACTATTAACGCTTTCCACGCAAACCTCCTGTGAACTTACGCACCCTTTTAATGCCAACAAAAACAATTGGCACACTATTGGTGCGTATTTTTAATTATTTGAACAGTCCTGAATCCGGGGTTGATTACCCGCATCAACCATATAGCGAGGTCTGTATCAGACCCAGCCATTACTGCTCCAGAAATGTGCATATCTATAAGCAGATACTATGCCAATACACCAGACTGCACCAATTAATAGCGAATCCTATGCACCAAAAAAAACCACCTTGCGGTGGTTTCAGTTGGCATCTGACTTTAAAGCGGCTGATGCGTTTAAATCATAGCGCTTAAATTACAGCGCTGAGATTTCAAAACAGTGATGAATCTTACTACTGCGTTTAAAATCAAGATCAATTGTTTTACGGGTAATATCCACCACCCGATAACGCTCAGACAGCAGCGGATCAAGCTTAAAGCGCCGGTAGTTATTGGAAAAGATCAGTTTACCCTCCGGACGCAACAATCCCATTGCCAGATTGATCAGCTCAACATGATCCCGCTGAACGTCCAGAACATCATGCATCCGTTTAGAGTTAGAAAACGTTGGCGGATCAAGGAAGATCAGATCATAGCTTTGCCCTTTCTGGCCTTTTAACCACTTGATACAGTCCTCCTGAATAAAGTGGTTGCGTGCTTCTGAGTAGCCATTTAAAGCAAAGTTCTTCTTAGCCCAGTTAAGATAGGTCGCCGACATATCAACGCTTGTGGTTGACCGGGCACCACCCTTAGCTGCGTGGAGCGATGCCGTCGCGGTATAACAGAACAGATTGAGGAAATCCTTCCCCTTAGATTCATGCTGAATCTGCAAACGCACCGGACGGTGATCCAGAAACAGACCGGTATCAAGATAGTCTTCCAGATTAACCAGTATACGGCAGCCACCCTCAGTTACATCGATGAAATGCGCAGTCTGATCCTGCTTTTCATACTGACTTGTACCCTGCTGGCGACGACGCTGCTTCAGAACAACATTAGCAGCGGGCACACCCAGCACTAACGGCAACACAGCAACAATCTCCTGCAAGCGTGCAAACGCCTTAACCATATCAACACTTTTCGGCGCCTGATACTCCTGCACATGCACCCAGCCATCGTAGATATCGATCGCAGCGGAATATTCCGGCAGATCGGCATCATACAAACGATAACAGGTTATATCCTGACGTTTGGCCCACTTACCCAGCTGCTTCAGATTTTTCTTTAGCCGGTTTACCAGCATCTGCGCGCCATCACTTAACTCAACGGGTGCAGTCTCTGTGCTGGCTGACTCGCAGGCATCAGGTTCAGACTCTGCAGACCTGTCAGGCGCCTGAAGCTCTGCTTCTTTTCGGGACCGGATATTAAAGATCTGTAACTGACTGAGGATCGCACCGTTATATAACTTATAGGTTTTATCCGATGCCAGCTTCATCATCCGGCAAAGCTCTGGATTACCGGTAAACACCGCCGCCTGCCAGCCGGCAAATTCAGCTTTAAGCCGCTCACCGAGATGCTGATAGAGGAAGAACAGCGTTGGTTCATCACCCAGCCGCTCGCCATAAGGCGGATTAGTCACCACCAGGCCATGGGCCTCGGTGGCCGGACGGGTCAGCCGGGACAACTCCCGGCGCTCAAGGTGAAGTAACGACTCAACACCCGCTCTGCGGGCATTATCCCGCGCGATATTGAGCACCTTAGCGTCCGCATCAAAGCCCTCAAAACGACTACGGATGGCTTTCAGTCCCGCATCACGACGCGCCTGCGCTTCTTCAATCAGCGATTTCCAAAGAAGACCGTTATGCTGAGTCCAGTAAGTAAAGCCATAATCACGTCGTAGCAAACCCGGAGCGATATCGGCAGCCATCAGCGCCCCCTCTATCAGCAATGTTCCGGAACCACACATAGGATCCAGCAATGCCTGCCCCTCAGCGGCCTTCTCCGGCCAGCCACAACGGTAGAGCAACGCAGCAGCAAGGTTCTCTTTCATCGGTGCTGAGCCGGACTGCAAACGATAGCCACGGCGATGAAGACTATCACCGGAAATATCGACGGCGATCGTTGCTTCACCACGCTGCAGGTGAACATTGATTCGCAGATCAGGCTTGAGACGCTCAACAGAGGGACGACGGCCGGTTTCATCACGGATCTGATCGACAATCGCATCCTTAACCTTTTGTGCACCAAAGCGACTATGGTTAATGCCCTCTGACTGGCCGGTAAAATCGATCGTCAGGGTTCCTTCAGGGCGCATATGCTCGAGCCATTTGACGTGCTGCACTCCCTGATAAAGCTGATCCGCAGTCTCGGCCGGGCAGCGGTGCAATTCAAGCAAAATGCGATTGGCTACCCGCGACCATAAACAGGCACGATAGGCCGCTTCCAGCCCCCCTGAAAAATAGACACCCGCAAGGGTTTGTTTAGGTGCTTCAACATTCAGGGCCTGAAGCTCATCAAACAGAACAGGCTCCAGCCCTTTTGGGCAGGTAGCAAAGAATTTCATACTCAGGGAATACCTCATTTAAGAACGGGCATATTAACGGCAAACGCTTTTAAGACCAATGACTAAGATGCAATTTAAAAAAAAACTACAGTAAAGTGAATTTTTTTCATTGAGGCTATGCTGTTTCAAAACCCCAGTGCAAGCTATTGAACTAATGCTCTTTTTGCAGTTGCGCTTATGACATTTTTATTAAAAACCAATTCTTGATACTTTTTTTTAATTACACACCCGATTCCGTTTGCGCCATTGTGGATTTCTGTGAAGTTCATATTTTAAATAGCCAACACATAAACCACAGGAGCAATTGAGTCACAGTAACCTGGATTACTGAGGCGGCAGGGAAACAGAAAGTGTTATGAGATTGTCTTATAACAATCCCGTAACAACCTTTCACACCAATGGCCGTGGTATCGGTAATCTGTCTGAAAATATTAAGAACTAAATAGAGGCGTCTTTATGAAGAGACAAAAACGTGATCGTTCTTCAGTACTTTTCAACCGCGGCTTTACCGCAGGACTCGTAGGCAAATCAAGAGACGAGTGCCCAGTAACAATGGGAGATCTCAGAACCCAATGGATGAGTGGATGGCGAGAAGGTCGCGAAGCACATTGGAATGGTCAGTCGGGTGTCTCGGCTATAAACATTAATCCATCTTTGCATTAACCGTACCACTGAACTTTAACTGACGTGGAAAGAATATAACAGGAAAGGCTCCCTCGGGAGCCTTTCTTGCATCTGCCACTTAGCCTGACGCCATATCTGCTTGTATGCCTGCCCCGACCTTATGTGCTACGCCTTTCTTTCCAGCTCAGCAATGGCTTTAACAGACTCAGAGATCAGTTCAGGGCCGCGATAGATAAAGCCGGTGTATACCTGTACCAGCGAAGCCCCGGCCTCAATCTTTTCTGCCGCATCAAAACCATTGGTGATACCGCCTACACCGATAATCGGCAATGCACCATCCAGTTCACGGGCCAGAATACGGATCGCCTTAGTCGCCGCATTGCGCACTGGCACGCCACTCAGCCCGCCGGCTTCCTGCGCGACCGGTGAATCTTCAACTCCCGCCCGTGACAGAGTTGTGTTAGTGGCGATCACACCATCTATCTCATATGATTTGAGTGAAGCGGCAACCAGAGCAAACTCCTCTTCACTCATGTCCGGTGCAATCTTAACCGCGATTGGTACATATTTTCCATGCAACTGAGCCAGGCGAGCCTGCTCTGTTTTAAGCGCTGCCAGCAACTCATTAAGCGAGTCACCGAACTGCAATGTCCGCAGTCCCGGTGTATTTGGTGAAGAAACGTTGACGGTAATATAGCTTGCCTTGTCGTATACCTTACGCATACAGATCAGGTAATCGTCCGTGGCTTTCTCGACCGGAGTATCAAAGTTCTTGCCGATATTGATTCCCAGAATGCCAGTATATCGGCTCTTTTCTATATTTTTCAGCAGCGCATCGACGCCCTGATTATTGAACCCCATACGATTGATAATTGCCTGGCGCTCAGGAATGCGAAACAGGCGAGGCTGGGGGTTACCCGGCTGTGGTCTTGGTGTCACCGTACCCACTTCTATAAAACCAAAACCCAGCGAAGCCATACCATCAATTGCGATGCCGTTTTTATCCAGCCCCGCAGCAAGTCCGACAGGGTTAGGGAATTTAATACCCATCACCTCAACCGGCAGACTCATTGTCTTGATACGAAAAAGTGAGTTTAATCCGATACTGGACATCAGGTTAAGACTGTTCAGCGACAGGTCATGGGCCGTTTCAGGGTCGAGCTTAAACAACAAAGATCGGGCAGCTTGATAGAGCATGGGATACCACACGTAAAATTAAAGTGCGGGCATTATATGCAAAGCCGCAGGCGCTGTAAAAAAATCAGAGCCTTTCGATAGAACTGAATTTTCCCGCATCCGTAAATGAGATGCGAAAACTCCCCTGAATTCCGTTGTGTAACAGATAGGGTTGCAACAGTGATGAGGGGAATTTCACCCGCCGTCCATCACGACTGGTGGCCAGCACATCCCTCACTTGCTGAGTGTAATGAGCCAGGTACTGTTCCTGAGTTAAACTTATATCGACGATTATCTGTTGCATAGGCTGATTTTAGCAGTGACGGCTATCTGTAAATATTGGGTTCAGCGCTATTCTACTGCCCGCTCAGGGACGACGCCAGCTATAACAGCCAAGCCTCAGCCAGCCACGTTCATAACTATTCAGCGATCCACCAAAACCCGGCATTTGTGAACCGGAATATAACGGAAACAAGCGTTTATATCTGTCTAAAAGTTATCCTTTTGGCACACTTTTCAGTTATGCTACTACCGCTGCAGCAGTACTGCCAATCGGTATAGCCGCCTCCCAGCAGGCAACATTAACGACAGCAATCAGTCACACGAATATCTGTAGTAAAAGTACCTGAAATAAGAGTTCTGGAGCCGGGCAATAACCGGAGATAAACCCACTTATGTCGCACATGTTTCATCATACCCGTTACCTTATTGCCGGCTTAATTGCACTGGTTACCTTACCCGCATGGGCTCAGCTCAATGTTTTTCCTGACCGGTTTGCTATCACCGAAGGTGAAACCATCCAGCTTACCGTTGAGGTGGATCAGCGCACCGCAAACCGCCCGGATTTCTCACCACTGACAAAGGATTTTCACTTTCTCGGCAGCAAACAGATGACTGTCTCCAGTTATGCCAACGGCGCCAATCAGAATATCACCCGCTGGAAAATTCTCCTTCGCCCACGCCGTGCAGGCGACCTGCAGATTCCGATACTTCAGCTCAATGACGAACATAGCCAGCCGCAACTGATCACCGTCGAAGGCGTTAGCGGGGCTGCAGCCCTGATCAGCAGCGATGCGTTTCTGGAAAGTTCGGTAGACAGTAACGAGGTTTATCAGAACAGCCAGCTTCTTTATAGCATCAGGCTGTATCATCTTGATGAGTTGCCGCCCATGTCGACCCTGTCGGAACTGATTATACCCGGCACCAGAACAGTCCCTCTCGGTGATAAACAACGGTACAACCGCCAGATGAAAGGCCAGACCTATCAGGTGACCGAGCAAAGTTACGCAATCTTTCCCGGACAGAGCGGCCTGCTGACAATCCCCTCAGCGCACTTCAGTGCCGGCCCCGGAACGCCGGAACTGAATACCGACCCGATCTCAGTTGATGTATTACCCCGTGTATCCCAGGCAGTACGCGGCTACTGGTTACCTGCCAGCAAGCTTATCCTTGAAGATCTCACCGAAGGAGACACCCGTCTCGTGCTGGGTGAAAGCCAGATACGTATCCTGAAGATCAGTGCCGAGGGACTGATGGCCGAACAACTGCCAGCACTGATGTCACTGCGCAATGAACTGGCGCAGATCACCGTTGAAGATATCAGCCTGGAACAGAACGTCACCGCAAAAGGCGTGATCAGCAGTCGTACCGAAACCGTACGTATTACCCCTGCTGAGCGAGGTGAAGTCACCCTGCCTGAGATCATCATTCCCTGGTGGAATATTAATCTCGATAAAAGTGAGAAAGTCAGCTTAGCTCAGGTGGTTCTCAAAGTTGAACCACCCGCGCCGCCTGAGACAGCGACTACACCGACAGCCAGTGATATGGACCAGAAAGCGGCTGCCGTTACACCGCTCAGTCCGGCTGATGCCTCCCCCGACAGCAGCAATATACGTTTACTTATCTGGCTGCTAACCGCGATAGCCGTGATCTCCTCGCTGGGCTGGCTCTACAGCCACTCAGCTCAGCGGCGCAAAACGTTTGATATAGGCAACACTGATGCTGGCGAGATGGATGCTCAGTCCAATACGCCACTCCAGGCATCCCGGAAAAACGGGCTGAATGAAAACGCGGCTCAGGGAAAAATGAACTCTCTGTCGCAGGACGAGAAAAATGCCTTCAATAAAGCAATTGAAGCCTGCAACAGAGATATTCCACTTGAAGCCCGACTGTTAATTCTGGACTGGGCGAGACTGTTCTGGCCAGACGCTAAGTTCTCCCACAGCCTTGACCTGAGTGAACTCAACAACAGTAAAACGCTGGAGTTATTGCTGCTCGATATGGAAAGCTATATCAGCGGCGCCGAAACTGATCAGTGGTCTGGCGATCTGCTGGCACAGGCTCTCAGGCATATCCGGGAAAATCGGCTGAAACATGATAAGCATAGCTGAAACCGTTTCGGTCGTTATCAAAGGCCCGTTGAGGCAACTTATTCAGTCAGCGGGTTCCAGTACCTGATGCAGCGCCGTTTTCAGATCAGGATAGGCAAATTTATAACCAGCCTTAAGCAACCTTTCGGGATAAACGTTTTGCCCCTTAACCAACAGATCGCTCCCTTCACCCAGTATCAGATCAAGTACGATCGCCGGGACCCTCAGCCAGCACGGCCGGGATAAAACTGCCGCCAGCTCCCGACTGAACGTTTCATTGGTCACCGCTTCAGGCGCCGTGAGATTATAAGCACCGTCAAACTCATTTTGGGTCAGCATCATACAGATAATCTCAATCTCATCATCTATATGAATCCAGGACATCCACTGATCACCTCTGGCCACCGGTCCGCCAAGACCGAGCCTGAACGCAGGCAACATTTTTGCCAATGCGCCGCCATTACCCAGTACCACACCGGTTCTGATCAGGCATACCCTGACCCCCATCGCCTCAGCCCTGAGTGCTTCACTCTCCCAGTTTTGACATAACCGGTGAGTATAATCATCAATGATCTGGCCACTTTCATTCAGCAGCAGATCATCTGTACGGCAGCCATAAAATCCGATAGCGGAACCACTGATAAGCACCTCAGGGCTATGCTCCAGCCGCCGAATCAGCGAGATAAGATCGGCAGTCATGTTCATCCGGCTGTCAATCAATGCCTGCTTGCGCTTGTCACTCCAGCGCTTATCGGCAATACCCTCTCCGGCCAGATTAATAATGCCATCAATCTGTTCGTCACTGCTGATCTGATTAAGATCAGTAATTACCCGGACCGAGGAGCCGAACAGCTTACGGGCTTTAATCTCAGATCGGGTGAGAACCACCGCTTCATGGTCATAGTCCAGCAATCGGGGAATAAGATGACGACCAATAAAACCGGTACCACCGCTGATCAGAACCTTCATACAGATCTCCTAAAAGGCGTTGCAATCAAAGCTTTCTGTCTCTATAAACATAGTCCAGTGAAAATTTAACAGGAAATAATTATGTTCACCGGTATTGTTCAGGGCACTGCTACCGTTATTACGACAGTAATGAAGAATCAGTTCATGCAGCTGACGCTGGAATTTCCCCGGCAGCACTGTGATAACCTTCAAACCGGTGCCAGTGTGGCAATCAACGGCACCTGCCTGACCATAACAGCATTCAGCGCAAACCAGATACAGTTCGATCTGATTATGGAGACCCTCAGAGTAACCAACCTGGGAGAGCTAAAACCCGGTGACAAGGTTAACTTTGAACGGGCTGCCCGTATCGGCGATGAGATTGGCGGACATATGCTATCCGGTCATATTCACGGCATGGCAATGATCGATGAGATTAAACAGCCTGAGGACAATCGTATTGTATGGTTTGAAGCTGAGCCAGCGTTGATGAAATATATTCTGCCCAAAGGGTTTGTATCCCTGAACGGCTGCAGCCTCACCATCGGAGAAGTCAAAGACAACCGTTTCAACGTTTATCTGATACCCGAAACCCTGAATGTGACGATTTTCGGTAAAGCCTCAGTGGGTGACCGGATCAACCTTGAAGTCGACAGCCAGACCCAGGCCGTCGTCGATACCGTAGAACGGTATATGCAGAAGAACGCTATAATAAGCCGCTAGAATGGCGCTTCGCGCCTGTTAGTGGCTAGACGGAAAGCTTCGCTTTCCTTGCTAGAAAAAGACATTACTCGCTGCTCAGAATTATCCACCTCTGCCAAACCAATCAACAACCTTCATACAAAGTATCTATTCCCTAAATCACCCCCATCCTCAATAAAGAAGGCTTTTCCTAGCAAGTGGCGAAGCCACGTCTAACGACTAGCAACGGCTTTGACAGCGCCGCTGCTATCCCCCCAACCGGATTATATACGACCATTTGACCACTGCTATCCGGCTATCGTTGACTCAGGTCAGTCTGTGATCAACCCGGTTCGTTTTAGAATCCCTACTTTATGATTCACTTTTAATCCTGAAATAAGAAAAAAAATATCAGGTTTAAAATAAGGAAGGAGCTTTTCTTGAACGCACCCCAACCACTCCAGCAGTCAACGCGTCAGTTTATTTCCGGTAATGAAGCGGTGGCACAGGCCGCCAGAGATGCAGGCTGTTCTGTCGCATCCGCCTATCCGGGTACACCTTCGACCGAAATTCTTGAGTACATCGCAGCCTGTCCCGACATCTATGCCGAATGGTCGATCAACGAGAAAGTCTCTCTGGAGGTGGCTATCGGCGCGTCTCTGGCTGGCGCCCGTGCACTTTGTGCCATGAAACATGTTGGCGTAAATGTGGCGTCTGATGCTCTGATGACCCAGACACTGATCGGAGCCGTTGGTGGGCTGGTGCTTATTGTTGCCGACGATGTCGGACTCTCTTCCTCTCAAAATGAACAGGATTCACGTTACTGGGGCCGGTTTGCTCACATCCCGGTGCTCGAACCCTCGGATGCTCAGGAAGCCTATGAGATGACCCGACGGGCCTTTGGCCTGTCGGAACAGTTTGACGTGCCGGTTATGGTGCGCCTGACAACCCGGATCTGCCATGTAAAAGGGGTTGTAGTCAGCAGTCCGGCCGAAGCCTATCAACGTAAAAACTTCACCAAAGACCCGGCCCGTTATGTGATGGTGCCCGGCAACGCTAAACAAAGAATCCCCCTGATGATGGCCCGGGATCTGAAACTCAGTCAGGCCAGCGAAGAACACCCGCTTAACCGCGTTGAAAACGGCAGCGACCGCTGTGTCGGTTTTGTCACCTCAGGCGCGGCCTACTTTCATGTCAAAGAGGCATACCCTGATGCTCCGGTATTCAAACTGGGTTTTAGTCACCCGGCACCGATCGAAAAGATTCGCGAATTTTCTGCAACCGTCGACAAACTCGTCGTCGTAGAAGAGGTGGAACCGCTGCTTGAAACCGAACTTCGGGCAGCAGGTATTCCGCTCTATGGCAAAGATATCCTGCCAAGAATAGGTGAACTGGCACCCCAGGTGCTGGCTCCGTGCATTGAAAAGCTGCTGGGCAAACCCTGTCAGGATCAACTGATCGAGACAACCGGACTGTTTCCCCGGCCGCCAACCCTGTGTGTCGCCTGCCCGCACCTGGGGATCTATTACTGCCTGTCCCATATCAAAAACACCATCATTGCCGGTGATATTGGTTGCTATACCCTGGGAGCCGGGCACCCTTGGAATGCTCTGGATACGACCATCAGCATGGGGGCTTCTCTCAGCGTTGCCCAGGGAATCGATAAAGGACGCAGTGAAGCAGATCAGGATAAAAATGTACTGGCAGTCATTGGCGATTCGACCTTTATGCATATGGGCATGCAGGGACTGCTGGATATTACCTATAACAAGGGAAACGTCACCGTTCTGTTGCTGGATAACCGCGCGGTAGGAATGACAGGAGGTCAGAACGCTCCCTCGTCTGGCCTGAATATCCATGGTGAGGCAACCATGCAGGTTGATTTCCGCAAACTGTGCGAAGCCCTTGGCGTTAAGCCGGAGCGGATTCACGAGGTCAACCCGTATGAACTGCCAACACTGTTTAAGGCTCTGCGCAGTGAGGTTAAAGTCAGGGAACCTTCCGTTATTATCACTAATCAGCCCTGTGTTCTGACGGAACGTTATAGCCAGTTGCCCCCATTAAAGGTCGATGAGGACAAATGCACCGGTTGCAGCAACTGTCTCGATGTAGGCTGCCCCGCTATTCTGGTTCAGCGCAGAGAGACTGTCATCAAGCCTAACGGCCGGGAGAAAGAGCTGGCGTTTGTGAATATCGACACGGCGGCCTGCACCGGCTGTAATCTATGCACCAACACCTGTGCACCTGATGCAATTGTGCCGGCATTCAATATTGATAAGATTAATGCTGTGGAGGTGAACTGATGACCGCAACGCACCATGCCGCTGTAGAGAATCCCGGAGTGGTCACCAATATTCTGGTGGTCGGTATTGGCGGACAGGGCATAATGACCGCCGCCGATGTTCTGTCTCAGGCGGCCCTGGCGCTGGGATACGATGTTAAGAAGACCGAGGTTGCCGGCATGGCCCAGCGAGGGGGCGTGGTAACCTCGCATGTGCGCTTTGGACAAAAAGTATTTTCGCCTGCGATCATACCCGGAGATGCAGATATGATGATCGCCTTTGAACCGGCAGAAGCTCTGCGCTGGCACAGTCACCTGAAACCCGGTGCCGTCGTCATGGTGAATGATTATCCGCTGAAACCACCGGTTGTTTCAATCGGCCTCTATGATTATCCCGAAGCACCACTGGTGCAATTAGCAGCGAGTGCTGTTGAACTACACCATTTCAACGCAGGAGAGGCCGCAATAGAACTGGGCGACCGGCGGCTGGTTAATTCAATTATGCTCGGCGCGATAGCGGATCACCTGCCCTTCCCACCGGACATACTTGAACAGGCGCTGCTTAACCGCTTTCAGCGTAAAGGTGAGGCCCTGACTGAACTGAACCGACAGGCATTTATGCTGGGACGAAAGGCCTTTAATCGAACATCTGTTCAGTAACAGCCTGATCGGAGATTGAAAACACCCTGGCATTTTCTCACCGCCCCATTGCGTAAAAAGAGCAGCGTTCTACAATAGCCGCTCTTTTTATGTTTTATGAGGTTCCATTGATGGAAACCCGAAATATTCGTGCCGACCTGACGCTTTTACTGGTGGCTGCTATCTGGGGCTTTGCCTTTGTTGCCCAGCGTCTGGGAATGGATCACCTTGGGCCATTCGGTTTTAACGGCTGTCGCTTTCTGCTGGGTGCAGTATCACTGCTGCCGCTGTTGCTGGTATTTCGCCCAAAGGCCGGTGCCACTGATCCCAAAGCAATGTTCCGGGGGAGTATCACTGCCGGTATTCTTCTGTTTCTCGGAGCATCACTGCAACAAGCCGGTTTACTCTGGACATCGGCAGGCAACGCCGGGTTCATCACCGGACTCTATATCATTATTGTGCCTCTTATGGGACTGCTTCTGGGCCATATCACCCGACTGAATACCTGGCTGGGCGGACTGCTGGCGGTGGTCGGGCTCTACTTTCTCACGGTAGACACAAACGCAGGTGCCAGCTTCTCCATAAATAGTGGTGACCTGCTGGTGCTCGGCAGTGCATTCTTCTGGGCCGCCCATGTGGTGGTTATCGGCAGACTGGCCAGTCAGCTGGATAACCTGCGACTGGCAATCATCCAGTTTATGATCTGTGCGTTGTTGAGTTTTATCGTTGCTCTGATCTTTGAGCAGGACAGCCTGAGCCTCTCCAACATTGTCCTGGCATGGCAGCCAATCGCCTATGCCGGCCTGCTGTCGGTCGGGGTCGCTTATACGCTTCAGGTGGTGGCACAACGCAATGCTCCGGCTTCCCATGCAGCGATCATTATGAGTCTGGAAGCGGTATTTGCAGCTCTCGGCGGGTGGTGGCTACTGGATGAAGGCTTCAGCAACCGGGCGCTGACCGGCTGTGCCCTGATGCTGGCGGGGATGATTCTGTCACAACTGAACCTGTTCCGACGCAAGCAGCTGGCGGTCACAAACGGGTAATATCTACAGCCGCCCGGACGCCTTAACGGTCAGGTACTGGTTGACCAGTGCAACGGGCAGCTGCTTGGCCAGCAGATCCATTGGCATCGCGCCCTGATGGCGTAGTTTTTCGTGATTCTGTGCACGACATTCCAAATATTCCTGCACACCATGAAAGCGTAGTGCCGAGTCAAAGTCTGACACCCGCGCAGCCTGAGCGGTGTCGAGAATCTGCTCTCGCAGATCGGCCACCACAACCAGGTGACGGCGGGAAAGCAGCCGTACGGCAGTCACCAGATCATCACTGTCTTCATCCCGGGTATTGGTCACCAGTACAATCAGTGCACGGCGACGCTGCAGGGGCATCAGCTCACGGGCCGCTTCGAGATAATCAGCCGCTTCCAGAGTCGCCTCAATGTCATAGGTGCCGGCAATCATCTGACGCACCACCGCGCCCCCTTTCACAGGCGGAAACCAGCGCTTGACGCCACCAAAGGTGTGGAAGCCAACCGCATCGCCCTGCTCTGCCGCCACATAGGCGAGCAGCAACATCGCATTCAGAGCCTGATCCAAATGCCCGTCATCGTCTTCCCGGTGGCGCATTCGCCGGCCACAATCCAGCAGAAACAAAATCTGCTGATCCCGTTCATCCTGATATTCCCGCGAGATCAGCTTGTGATAGCGGGAGGTCGCTTTCCAGTCGATCTGCCGCAAAGCGTCCCCGGCACGATACTCCCGTAACTGATGAAAATCATTACCCTCGCCCCGGCGCAGGCGGTGTTTGATACCCAACTGACTCAGCTGATTATCAGTCGCCAGCAACGTGTACTGACTCACCGCCCTGAAATCAGGATAGACCCTGACCGTATCTGCCAGCGGCGCAAACTGTTTGCACTGCCACAATCCAAACGGCGAAACACTGACCAGATCGACACCGTCAAAGCGACCATCACCGCGCTGTTCTGGTTTTACCTGATAAGTCACTCTGGCAGTGCGTTCAGCGGGCAGGCTAAGCTGCAACGGCAGACCTTCAGTCGCATATTCACCGGGGTGATGATCGTGCAGTGTGAGCCACTGCGGTCGTCCGGTGTGATTTGTCACCTGTAACTTAACGTCACTCCAGACGCCCACCGGGATGCTGCCTTTCAGCTCCCGGCTTACCTCTGCAACCGGCTCACGCCGGAGCAGCAACAGGTCCAGCAGAAGTCCGCCGGAAACCGTTGCTGCAGCCAGATTACGCAGCAGTTCAAACCCCGGCCAGAAAGCCGTCAGCAATGCCAGTAGCAGGACGGCCGATACCAGCCACACTGATCGGCGGGATGGAATCATACCCGGGGAGCCTGCACGTTGCTTAGAATATCCTTGAGCACATCGTCCGCCCGATAACCCTCGATCTCAAGATCTGCGCTGAGCTTAATGCGGTGACGCAACACCGCCGGTGCCACCGCTTTGATATCATCCGGCGTGACAAAACGCCGTCCTGAGAGCACCGCATTGGCACGACCCGCCCGCAGCAGCGCAATGCTTCCCCGCGGGCCACTGCCGGTCTCAATACCACTCCAGTCACGGGTTGTTCTGACGATGTTCACCGCATAGGCGACAATCTGTTCATCCACCCCAAGCGTCGAGGTGTAGCGTTGCAGGCTGATGATCTCTTCAGGCTTAAGCACCTCCTGAATGGATGACACATCCAGTTTATCCGCGACTGAGCCAGAGGTGATCTGTTTCACCATCAGCAACTCTTCATCCATATCCGGGTAGTCGATATAGACCTTCAGCAGAAACCGGTCCAGCTGAGCCTGTGGCAACGGATATGTGCCCTCCTGCTCTATCGGGTTCTGAGTTGCCAGCGCCAGAAATGGCAGCTGTAACTCATAGGTTTGCCCCTCGATAGTCACCTGCTGCTCCTGCATCACCTCCAGCAATGCTGACTGCGTTTTAGCCGGAGCCCGGTTGATCTCATCTGCCAGCAGGAAGTTGCAGAACACCGGCCCTTTGCGCACCCGGAACGAATCGCTCTTACGATCAAACATGATATGACCGCTGATATCGCTGGGCATCAGGTCGGGGGTAAACTGCACCCGGTTAAACACGCCACCCACTGCGGCAGCCAGACTGCGAACCAGCAGGGTTTTGCCCAGCCCTGGAACGCCCTCTACTAATACATGGCCGCCAGCCAGCAGGGCAATTGTGGTGTCCCGTATCACCTGACGCTGACCGATCACCGCCTTGCCGATCTCCTGCTCCAGCTGCCCGAGTTTGCGCAGCACCTTCTCCGACAGCTGTTCCTGAACCTGCAAATCGCTCATCTTAACTCCCGCTGTTTCAAGCCACTGGCCAGCTGCTGCAGAACCAGTGTTGCTTTAATAAAATCCTGATCTTTTGTAATCTCATGATAAAGACTGCGCTCGACGGCGGCCGCCGCCATGCCGGTCTTCTCGCCGATCCACTCAGCGCGCTGGCTGTTATTCATCGGGTTAAGCGAGGGGTGGCGCTTGCGCCATCCCAGCTCCAGCGCCTTACGATTGTTTTCAAACAGACTGTACCCTCTGTCGATACGCCAGGCATAATGCGCAGTCGCATCAATGTGTTCTAACAGGTTACGCCGTTGCTGGTTTTGCAGGCTCAGACGCGGGCCGGTATAGAGAAACAAACGCCAGCCCATCAGCAATAGCAATGCGACCAGCGTACAGAGAATAAATGGGATTTTCTGCCATAACAGCTCTGGCAGTGGCAGTGCATCAATACTGTATTGCAACCAGACCTTACGACTTCCGACAACAAGATGGCTCAGCAGAAAAGCGTTATCATCTTCGCCGATCCGGTCATTGGTAAACAGATCCAGATCACTCAGCACGATCACCCGCCCACGGCCGAACTCGTATCTGAGATAGTTGGCCCCCTGGTCCGATCCGAAACGTTCAGTAGCCCAGCTGTCGCCATCTTCCAGAATACGATCCCGTCGGAAACTGACGTTCACCGGCTCGGCCTCACTGGCGATGGTCAGCCTGACAGGCCGGTAAGGAGGGGACTCTGAGGCACGGCTATCAGCGTTCTCTGCGGGCTCTTCCGGCTGCTGACCCTCTGATGATCCCGGTGGCAACATCCGCACACCAAGATATTGCAGAAACGGATCACTGTCGCCATCGTCCTGATAAAAATAGTCCGACGTCAGAATCAGTAAGCCACCAGCTTCGATCCAGTGATCCAGAGTGTCTATCTGCTGATCGGTCATCTGCGGAGGCATGCGGCGAACCAGCAACGCATCACCGGGAGGTGGTAATGTTGAAACCAGGTCACGGGCGCGAAAACTTTCTGCGTCATACCCCAGCCGTTGCAAAAAACGCTCAGCCGCCAGAAAACGATTGCGTACCGCTTCAGGAGATATATCAGCCCGCTGTTCCTCTGTAACCTGCTCGTGATTAGCGAAAAACCACTGGGCATACCAGACCACTCCGATCAGCAGTAACCCGCCCAACAGCCAGAGGAAAACCCGGTTAGCGGTCGACATTGCCGTAAACCTCCTGCCATTGCTGACACAATGCAACAACGGGTTCTTCCGCCGGGACAATATGCCCGTAGGCCATGCGTAGCCAGTGCTGAGTCAGGCTATTAAAATAGTCCGCTTCGCCAGCACTGCGGTTATCCCTGACCAGCTGTTCACACTCCCCCTCTGTGGCACTATCGGGAATATCGATATGCTCCTGAATCACCAGATAAACCAGAGCGCCCCGATACAACAGACTCAGGGCCTCTCTGAAGGCCCCCTGCGCGATCAGTCGCCGGGCTTCCTCAGCCGGATCATCCGGCAGCTGGTCTGGCCGCAGATCCAGACCAAATAACTCAACCGGCCTGTTTCTCCCCTTACGAACCGGACGACGCTGAAAATCTCTGAACCACTGACTGTTTTTAGCAACCTGATAAATCAGAAACACAGCCACAGAAATCCCGGCAATCCAGATCAGAATTTTGCCAATATCAGCACTGCCTTCCAGAGCCCTCCCCACGCCGTTTAACAGCTTTGCCAGCAGCTCGATAAACCCGTTATCTGAATCGCGATCAGTTTCTGGCTGGCCGGTATATTTCCAGTAGTGAGTCTGTTCATAACGCCCAAAGGCTTCATCCGCCAGCACCTTCCCGATCAACGGCTTTGCATCCTGAGCACTCACCGGCTGTCCGGCATCGGCAGGGGTACTGATCAGCGGTGCAGCTATAGCCAGAACCGTGGCCAGCATCATCGCCGCAACACCGCTGCGGGTTCGGCTGGAGGCATTGCCTTTAACGCGTTCACTGGTACGGCGGAAGTTGATCTCGATATCCCAGGCTTCCAGCTCACTACGACGATTAAGGTAAAGAGCAAACCCGGCTGCCACATAGAACGGCGCGATAACAGACATACAGAGCAAACCACCAGCCAGCTGCAACCAGTCGCCAAACCGGCCTGGGGCAAGAAACAGGTCGCTGAAACTGGTCCATCGCAGGTCTTCCGGTATCAACATAAAAACAACCGTGACAAAGGCGATCTCTAATACCGTTTCCAGATGGATACCGATCACTGTCAGCCAGGTTGCCGCATGCTGTTGTCTTCCCAGCACCCGCAAACGGTCGCGACGGGCAGTCCCTTTTAACTGTTCCAGCAGTGCCACCGGCAGTGTGAATGACCGGGAGGGGTTAAAGCGGCGAAAGGTGAGATTAAGCAGCAGCTGCGGTCTGACAACTGACCACCACTGACGCAGCACCACTTTAACCCCCAGTTGCTCACCAAACACTGCCCGGCTTAACCAGAACATCAGCGGGGGTTCATAAAGCGGTTTAAACCACCAGATAATCAGCATCAGCCAGCCCAGCTGATCATATAACAAAAAGAACAGCACGATCCCCAACGGAGCAGCGCAGCTGAGCCAGAGTAACCAGAGCGGTTTGAACCAGCGCCGGGCCAGAGCAAAGCCAAGATCTATCGCCTCCCAGGGAGTGCGGCGGCGCAGGGATATTTCGAGCTTATCGAGTTCCATCCGCCCCCCGGCCCGCGAAGATAAAATAGAGAATCATCATAATCCACAGGATGACAGCCGCGACATATTTAACCCCATTCGGCAGGTCGCTGGCAGACCAGAATGCTTCGATAAAAGCAGCTCCCAGCAACATCAGCCCTGCCCCCATCACCAGAGTGATAGCCCTGCCCGCCTGAAGTCTGATCGCATCCAGTCGGCTATAACGGCCAGGGCTGATCACCCCTCGCCCCACCATCAGACCCGCGGCGCCACTGATTACGATAGCCGTCAGTTCCAGCGCCGAATGGCCGCTGACAAAAGGCCAGAAAGTGTCGGTATAACCAAGGCTGGACAGATACCCCGCCACGCCACCGATCACGATACCGTTATAAAACAGTGTAAAAACCGTCCCTATCCCCGCCAGAATACCCATCGCAAAGGTACGAAAGCCGATGCCGATATTGTTATAAATATAGAAACCGAACATGGCGAAGTCAGAGTCGGCGCTGCGCTCAAGAGTGCGCCCGGTACGTGCATTATCCGGCCGGTACATCTCCTCCATCTTACTGACTTCAGCATCACTCATCAGGCTATGGATAAAGGTGTCATCGAACATGCAATAGCCGCCTACCAGCAGGGCTGGCAACAGAAACAGCGCTAATGCGACCAGGAAATAACAAATATTGAGTCTCAGACTGGCCGGAAAATCACTGGCAATAAACGTCAGCAGCCGCCACAACCAGGCTCCCCGCCGGGTATAGAGTTGCTGATGGCCACGCAGCACCAGCCGGTGAAGATACCCGACCAGTTGGGGGCTATAACGACGTGCTCTTGAGAGTGCATAATGATTACACAGCTGACGATAGAGCTGCGGCAGATCCACGGGTAAGTCATCCCCGGTGCGTCGCAAACGAAACTGCTCCAGTTCATCTAACTGTTGTTCCAGGCGTTCCCACACCAATTGATAACGTTGCTCGAACTGTTCCTGCTTCATCGGTTTCCCCGGGTAAGCCAGGCGGCATATCCAAGAATTTCAGTTACAGCAGCCGAGCCCTGTTTACCAGTTATCGGATAGAGAGAGGTCGCCAGCTCGATCTGACGCTCCTGACTTAACTGCGGACACCGCTCGGCGAAGCGGATCAGTTCCCATTGCTCGTCAACGCTCAGATCAACGGGAGGCCGTCGGACCTCGGCAGCGGCTAACTTAACCCGCGCCTGACCGGTTTCCCGATACACAACCAGAGTACCGGCAGCCAGATCGCCCAGGCGCTGAAAGTTTCTGTTCATTAACATCGATAACAGGCCTGCCGCATAGAGAAATGGCAGAAAGTCTGCCGCCCTCAGAAGGTTGCGAATCAGTGAAGACGAGAAAGTAACCGGTGTGCCATTATCCTGCATAACCACCAGCCCCATCGCTTTCTTTCCGGGCGAAGCGCCGTTGTACAGTTCAAATACGACCGGATAAAACCACTCAATCAGAAAGAACATGATCAGCATCACTGAGGTGCCGACACCGCCAAAAAAAGCAAATATCCCGGAAACCAGTCCATACAGAATAGCCCGGATCAGCATATCAATGCTCCAGGCACAGGCACGCACAACCGGGCCGGCCAGCCGCAGCTCAAGCCGGATACCTTCGGGGGTTTCATGACGTCTGACGGTGTCCGTCAGGGGACTCATCTCTCGATTCATCATTTGGGAGACTACAACTTAGTTGTAGAAAATATCCCGGTAAGCGGTGTACATTGAAGCTGCCAGCATAGGAATAACCACTAGCAGGCCCAGACCAAACGGGATGACCGCTACGATAAGCAGCACTGTCACGATAATAGAATAAACCAACCCCGCCAACATATTCTTCAGGCAGGCACTAAAACTCATTTTCATGGCAGTGATAGCCGACACTCCGTTCAGAACGACTAAAGCAGGTGCAAACCAGTAAGCCATGATGACTGGCACGATAAACAGAGCGCCAATCAGCATAGGCAATACCATCGCAGACATCATTCCCGGCCCCATATTGTCTGGATTTCCGCCACCCATCATGAAAACCGCGCCTCCCGCGAATATCATGATGCCGACAACGACAACGAAAACCGACACCATATAAAGCAGCCCCACCAACATCAGCTGTCCGACATTGTTACTGAAACCACTGAACAGGTGCCCGATACGAAAATCACCGCCCTCCTCCTGCGACCGGCAACCAAGCATGAAGCCTGCCGTTATCACCGGAGAAATAATTGTCACGCCAACGGATCCAACAACGGGAATCACACTCAGTACTGTCGATATGATCACCCAGATTACAATCGCCACGATCCAGGCAACCGGGTTCTGCTTAAAGTGCCCGAACCCCTCGGCCAGCCAGCGCCACCCGTGGGAAGCCGGGACGGTAAACGGACCGCTGAGATCCCCCTCCTCATATTCCTGATTCAGGTCCGCTTGCGGCGCCTGATAGGGATTGGAAGACGAGGCAGTGCTGCTGTAATCATAATCAGGGGATTGTTTATCTGAAGATGAGTGATCTGAAGATGCGTTTTCTGAAGCCGCAGCGGTAAAGGCCTGACCGCTTCCCGGTATCGCAAGATATTTCGAGATAACAATTTTACAGTCTGAACAGCGATCATCGGCGACCTGCTTAGAGCCACATTTAGGACAGACCGTGACATCAGCGATTGTCGCCGGATCGTCATTGCCGTCTGCAGACTCATCACCTTCAAGCTCCAGTGCCAACGCAGGCTTAGCCACAGGTTGCAGTGCAACCAGCTCAACGTCGAGCCCCATGGCGGTCAGCACAGAACGGTATTTTTCCGCTTTGGCCTTATCAAGATCACTTTTGATGACAGTTTCTGTACCGGCCAGGACCACAGTACGGGCCTTCGCTTCACTGCATCTGAACTTTTCTGAAAATGCAGTGACTACCGCTTCAGGATCGATACCTTCGGCAATATTCCCGCTGAACACGACTTTAAACTGATCCGACATTTGCAAAACTCCCTGTTGCGCCCTGTTAGAGTGGATTTCATTCTAACGCCAACACGATAATTCACAAGAGTTCAGGTCAATAAAACAAAGCAGAAAAGTGCATAAAATTAGAAGGTTAGTCACCACTGCAGGAAAACATTAAATCACTTCATGAGGGTCTGTTACTGAGGCAGATCAACCCTGATTTCAGTTCCGCCATACTGATGCACGAGGCCATGCGGCCCTGACCTTAACGGTCGTGATGTCTGCCGGAATAGCGACCGGGCGGAGTGAACGGGTGAAGGACTGTTCACCTGTGCGCGGATGAAGCAGTGTCCGGGTGGCCAGAATAGCGCCTGCAGGATCAACAACCTCCCACTTATTTGCATAGTGATCCCAGCCCGTGTCGTCATGGCGAACCGTCACACTGAAATCATATCGATGGTTGCCGCGTGGGGTTAACGTTACATTCAGCACATCAACTTCTCCGGCATCAGAAACACCGGAAAACAGAAACCCTGCCGATAAGAGGCAACCAAACAGCCCGACTATAGAGATATGTGTTTGTCATAGTCTGAATATAGCGTATTGAAGCGTACAGATAGAACGTAAATACAAGGTAAGCAGCGATTAAACAGACGATAAATTAACTCAACAGTCCGTCAGACTAAAACACTCCTGCGCCGATAAGCGACCATCGTCAGTAATACAGTACAGGCAAGAGCGATAGACAGCGGAAACAGCACGGTTGTCACTGAATAGCTCTCCAGTGCAAGAATAGCGAAGCAGTTACGCAACATAAACGACAGAAAGAACAGCTGGCTCTCCTGATGGGGAAATGCATAGGCTTTACGGATTGTAGGACCAAACCCTAACAGATCAACAACGGTCAGAACTACCACCGTCCACAGAGGGTCCGATGTTAAATACCAGAACGGCAGCGATGCCAGTGCCGTAGCAAAGAAAGTCCAGTCGATTCGGGTGATACTGATATCCGCGCGTTTAATAAATGCCAGCACCGCCACAGCGACGGTGATTGCACCCGAAATACCGATCGGCCAGGCACCAACGCCCCCGTCAGCTTCCAGCTGAGCCAGAAAAACAATAACGGTTGTAATCCCCCAGATAAACCAGGAAAAAACATGCGGTCGGGTTTTACCTTTCAATATGGAACGGATATAGGGAACAAACGCGACAAACGTCAGCATGATGGCAAGCCCGCTGAACAGCAGTTTAAACTCAAGATCCATCATAACGGCTATATCCCCTTGCCCGGTTAAATTCTGTTTAGTCGCCCCCCTCCGCTGCCCTGCCGACCATAATAAGAGAAGCGGCAGCTCCCGTATCGGGATACGACGGTTCCTTTATCAGTTCAATGCGCAACCCATTAAGGGTAAATAATTCAGTCCAGGACTGCAGCGTACGGAAATACCAGGGGGCAGGATCACGAAACTGATCGCTGAAACCATCCCAGGAGCCTTTGCGCCAGCCATCACGGTAATGCTTACCGGTTATTAATCCGGGGTGAACGGTTTGAATAACAAACCGCCCACCGGGGTTTAGCAACCCGGGCATCACCCTGAACAGGGACCTCACCGACTTATCTCCCAACAGGGAAAAATTACACACCGCAAGATCAAATGTTTCACCTAAGCGGCGCGCCGATAATGCCTGATATGCCAGCAGATGAAATCGGCCACTGCACGAACTTCTGGCATTCTCAATAAACGCCGGAGTAGCGTCAATGCCCGTTACCGACATCCCCTGGGCCGAAAGTTCACGGGCCAGCCACCCTTCACCACAGCCAATATCCAGAACGCTTTCAACCCCGAAACAGCGGATCACACCGATGATCGCCTGATCAGTAACCCGCCTGCGGCTTTCAATCTGTTTCTTCTGAACAGCCGTAATCCAGGGCGCTGCATTCTCAACCCATGAATCGAGTATTTTTACCTCGTTGAAATCATCCATAAAACGACATCACACAATGATTCTGATTACTCAAATTCATCATACTCTGGCAGATTATTTTTAATGGTGTACCAGGGCGCCTTCTGCGATACCCAGATATGCTTCTCTTCAGCCACCTCCGGGTCATCATCCAGAGACCCCAGCCGTAAAATAATATGTGGGGTATTATCCCGCTTAGCATAGATCTGGGTACCACACTCAGGGCAGAAAAACCGATGTTTTCCGGGTGAGGACTCAAAGGATTTCAATCCCCCGTCAGACAGCAGATGAAAATTCTCATCCAGCACAGCGGATACGCTTGAAAAAGCCGCGCCATGAGCCTTTCGGCAGGTTTGGCAATGACAGTGAACAATCGCTCCTGGCTGACTGCTAATCCTGTACTTCACGTTGCCACACAGGCAGCTTCCCTGAATCATCTGACCTCCTGTTCCTGCTTACTGCAGATAAATATAAAAATTGTTCTGTATTGCGCCACGCTCCAGCGTCAGGCCTTAACACCGCTGGCAATGAGTGCCGGGGCAGCAAATTCAACCTGCCCTCCCGCCACTTTAAACCTATTTAAAACCCTTTCAGCTTCATTGAGAATTAACGCTATCTGCGCCTCGTTCAGCTGCACCCCCATCGCCGGCAACCATCCCCGCAGATCGGCTTCAACCATCGTTTTAATATTGGGAAACCGGGCCGTCCCATTATGAGGAACTACTTCGACTAAGGCGGCACCGGCATCAGCCAGAAGCTCTGACACATGATCGGGATTTCCTAAAATAAACGGCGCCCGTAATGCGTCCGCAGCAGCCTGTCCAGCAAGCCTCTGCAGTATATCCACTTCATCAGGATAGGCTTGCGAGTTTATCAGAGCGTCCCAGACAGCCACCACAATCCGGCCGCCGGGTGCCAGCACACGCAACATCTCCCTTAACGCTGACGGCCGGTTCTGAAAGAACATCAAACCAAACTGGCTGACCACCGTGTCAAATGAGTTATCCGCAAACGGCAGAGATTCTGCTGAACCCTGCAGCCACTTAATAGAAGGTGCCAGTTCTCGGGCTATAGCAAGCATACCGGGGGACTGATCGAGGCCGGTGACCGGACCCGCGTCAGTCACCGTTGAGACAATGGTGCGGGCTAAAACTCCGGTGCCGCAGGCAACATCTAAGACGCGCTGCCCAGGGCTGATTTGAGCGGTAGATACAACAATAGGTGCGAACTGCTGGAAAAGTGCAGGCACATGCAGTTCTTCATACACTTTGGCAGCCAGCACCGCTTCATCTGATAGTGAGTTACTCATATGGCTTCTCCTGAGCGCCATTCAGTCTGTCGCTGCTTTCATCTGGTTTGCGATGACACACAGCCCGTCAAACACCGGAAGCCCGGCTCAGGCTATGACAAAAAGCAGACTAATAATTGCGGGCGCACATTCAAACTATAGTTTATCTATGAACAGTTAATGCCCCGGTTTGCGAAACTGACTGAGTATCTCAAGATGATTTAACCCGTTAACACGATTGAAACAAAACCAAACGCTTAAACCTTTTTTCCCGCCACCGGTTCAGTCATATTTTCAATATCCGCCAGATCATGATCAGAACGGTGCTGACCACGATACACCTGAAAACAGAGTCGTCACTATTAAGCTGCTGTAGCTGCTGGCTGCTTGAAGGGTAAGCAGCTGTTGAGCTTCTCCAGCAGCATAATAACCAGGCAGTTAAATGATCCGCAGACTACGCTGTCTGAATCTCTTTAAGAAACTCCGCCAGATACCGATAACCACGCTTCGCCACTACCGGGTGATAGAGACTGCCTCGTTCCGGTGCATTCGCACTGGGCAGCATAAAAGAATGGACCGTTCCGCCGAAGTCAATAAACTGCCAGTCCATGCCCAGCTCAGTCCAGTACTGTTTCGCCGCCAGAGCATCCTCATCGGACACCAGTGGATCACTGTAGCCATTGAGGACCAGAATTTTTGTCTGCGTATTGACCCTGGCCTGTGATTCAGCGCGGTAAAAACTCATCAGGCCATGAAAGCTCACAGCACCGGCACTGTCTGACAGATGCAGACCCGCTTCAATCGCCAGACGCCCACCCAGGCAAAACCCCAGATGGATAATCACCTGATCCGTTCCGGCATGGCAAACAGAATCTGTCAGTTCACGCTGCAAGCGATGCAACGGCTCCTGCTCTGACAACAGCAGTCTCATCTTTTCCATTCGGGCTTCCGGCTCCACCGGGTTTCGTCCCTGCCCATAAAGATCAACAGCCGTTGCGGCCACTCCAGAGGCCGCAACTGTGTCGGCAAAATCTTTCTCAAAATCAGTAAGGCCAGCAAACGTTGGCCATATCACCACGTGAAGCTTGCAGGGCTCTGCTGCCCCGGCATCCGCCCGATAATGAATACGTTCAATAGTGTGTCGGAACTGTGAATCGAATATTTCACTCATTTTTTTCTCAACCAGAATGTGAACTGAAAAGATATGTACTGAAAAGATATGTACTAAAAATAGATGTGCTTAACACTGGCCCAAAAAGACAGATCAAAAACGCGGTGCCTGAACATGTATAAGGCTCTCGCGCGCATGACGATCGGCATCGGGGTCGTCAACAAACTCAAACCCCATGATCTTGTCGATATATTCTGCAGGAAGGTTCGCTTCCCTGGCACCCACCAACAGATGATTCACGTACCAGCGATAAGGCTTAAGTGACGCGTCAATCTGCAGGGCATAATAGGTTATCGCTTCAACCCGGTCACCCTGCTCGTTTTGCAACTGCACCGTTTTCTCATCATAACCAGCGCCCAGCCCCTCAGCCCGGTCCAGCACTGGTTTCTCTGACACCGATATATCAAACAGAACGCCATAAATCCGATCCCCCCTGCCGGTATAAAAAGCATCACATTTTGCTGAACCATCCTGCCCGGCCTTATGAAAACGCAGGTCATGCCCATCAAGGAAATAACACCCTGACACCCGGGCATTGGGCACACGCTGCTGCAGCCGTGCCAGGGACATATTCGATCCGTATGCGAAATATTTCATAGCGATAAACTGAGTTTAAACCGCAGTCACTAACGGTGGCATTGCAGGAGTAACCCAGACCTGTTTACTTAACTCATCATTCAGCACGTCAACTGCCATTGTCCTGGTTTAAAAACCATGTGTTGCCATTAATTCTGGCTGATATGTCGCAATGCTGCCAGATCAGATCCGACAACCATTCAGGGTTGCCCGTGATATTTTCACTACCCCTGCGGCATACAAAACATCATGCACTAACCTATAGGCTTTTCCAGCTCGTCAATCAGATAACCGATCTCTTCAGCTTTCTCAGTAAAGACAAGCCGGGCATCAGACAGTCCGCGATTATAGAAAGACGGGCCGATCTCTTTAGCAAAGAACGCCAGCAAAAACTCTGCATCAAAGCCACCTATCTCTTGATCCAGTTCGTCGATAAAGTATTTTTTGATATGACTGACAATCCGGTCGGTCTCATCTTTTGAAAATTTTATATCACTCATAAAGGGTCCTTTTCCTGACATCGCTATCGAATAACTGATCTCTTAACTTATGTCTTAACTGATCTCTTAAGAGCTCCAGCCACAAAACCAGTCTGACAGATGCGGGCAACTGGCAATCTGATGGCCTGGCTGCCGCTGCCCGAGTGCTACAAAAAATGTCCGATAGGAACAGGCCAACGGCGGGTCAGGTGCTCAGCAAAAACGTATAAGGGGCGATGTTCAGATAATTGCAGGGCAGATTAACCTGTTCTCAACACCATTCGAACTGAATAACGCCGTATTTATTGATACTGAATTGATTGCTGCTAATTTTTTGATCCTGATTTTACTGATGCCCGGCGTGAGGGTTTTCACCCGTTGCCATCGACCAGTGGTGCTGCTGATGATGCGAGCCAGACGCCATCAAACCAATGTAACCTAAGCCGCGAATCTTATTCACCTCCCCGGGGTTTGCCGTTGTAGTTGTCAGCATATAACGGTCACCGGTTTTTACAACCTGCATATCCCAGCCAGTTGCACGTTTTAACTGGGCAGGATGGGCGCTAAAAACCCTTTCCAGCGCAGCAGCAGACCGGGCGGTTGTGGGTTTAACAATGGCCATCAGTCCCTGCTGCACTGCTTTTTGCGAGATAACCTCTACATTCAGCGTCATATCATTCATATCCACCAGATGCTCTCTTAATGCCTCAATATCCACTTTGCTCCAATCCGTATCCGGATTGCTGTTTAACCGGGCAATCACCTCCTGAATGGTTCCGAAAGCATCATTCCCCGCTTCGGTTAAAGGGGCTTGAGATAAAGGGGACTCAGATAAAGGGGCTTCAGGCATTTCCATCGAGTGCTGATGGTGCATCATTGTGGCGTGATTATCGTCAGCAAAGACAACCACGTTGTGGCTTAGCAGAGCTGAAAACATTAAAAGATGTAGCTTCATCATAACGCCTCTGAATAACAGTTTGAGTTGGTGCGGATATAACCCGTTTAACCTGCGTTTATCAAGACCCACACGGGATAAGAATCTGAATTATCGGGGTGGCTGGCACCACGTCAATATTTCACTTCAGTAACCTTATATAGCCGGTCAGGTTTACCAAAGACCTCTATAAGTTGCTGTTCTGTCAGTGGCAGCGAATAGAACGCATGCTCATCCGGAACGCCAACCATCGGATGCTCACGCCCCCCGGCACAATGCGAACACATACCGACAGACAGAAGGTTTCCATTTTTAAATACAATATGAAAACCACCACCCGAATACACATCGTTTTCCTTTGTTTTTGTCTTCCATTGTTCCGGCCAGTTCGATGGAGGAATGAAGACGGGTAAATATGCAGCGACTATATCCGGCCGTATTTCCGATAGTCTCAACGGAGGCGCATCGGGTCTTAATTTCAGATAGACACTCAGAATGCGCGGATCAATTGTCCGCTTGCCATCGATAAATATTAAATAATACAGTGGCTCAGAGGCATCATTAAGCGGCTCTCCGTGTGCGACTAATACGTCTTTCTCAAAACGTGACACATTGGCACATGCCGATAAAGTGGCCGCTAAGAACACAACCCACCAGACCCTCCGGATCAGCATCACCATTAATGCCCCGGCCACTGGTCAGCCCAGCCAGTCTGCAACATTGCATAGCTAAGCATTTTCCGGGACACCTTCTTCATACGTAGTTACCCCTTCGGGGATCACTTCCCATGCTGCCCTGGAGCCCACAAACAGGTGATAGCCAATTTCGACTTCCGGATCACCATTGATGCAACCCAGGGTGATGCCATGAACCAGACCATTGAATGTACCGCACAGCGTCGAGCCACACCGACTACAAAATTGTAAACCGAACCCCGGCTGTGACTGATAACTGGTAAGCAGGTCAGCGCCTTGCAGCCATTCAAACTCATCATGCTCTACCAGGGCATAAGACGAAGCCTGGGCACTGAATGCTTTACGACAGCGGGAACAATGGCATGACCTCGCATCCTTCAATGAACCATTGATCGCATACTTAATGCTTCCGCAAAAGCATTCACCGGTTATTGGCATATTATCTCCTGATATTGAATGTCCGGATTGAACAGCCTATCAGGCAGCCCCTTTTTTTGCAGCGTCAGAAGGCGTGATCGAGCAAATCTACGCGGCAATGATATGTCAGGCATCAGATCCACCGGCGCACCTGCCCAACGTAACGGTCGAAGTCATCCCCGAACCTTTCGCGCATATACCGCTCCTCCGGCTCAATCTGGTATCGGTTCATATACACCACAAACAGTGGCAGGAAAACCAACGCCGCGAGGTTTGACAGGTACAACGCCCATCCCGCCAGCACCACCAGAAAGCCCACATACATCGGATTGCGGCTGATTCTATACACACCACTGACGACCAGTGTCTCAGACTTGTGCGGTATTCGGGGATCGACCGTGGTACGTGCTTTACGAAACTCAAACACACCAAGGGCCGCCAGCAACCCTCCGATTGCAACAATCACAGACCCCAGAACTGAAGCCCCGGCCATACTGACATGAAGTAAAGGCATTAACGTTGCCGCCCCCCACATCAGCAAGGCCAGAATACCCGTCAGGGCCAGCGGCGGAATTCTGAGTTCGAGGGATCTCACCCGGTTACCTCCTGAGGTTTATCGCCGCCAACGGCGACCAGACTAAATGGTAAAGACTCATGGGATTTTACACGGCCTCCGGATATCCTTGCAGCAGAGCGGTCAGGTGCCCAGCACCACAACGCTGAGCGCAATCACATATACCCCGAGGATCAGAGCACTTTCAAATCCGATCCGGCCGATACCATAGGTCTCCCGGCGCACCAGGCCCAGCAACAGGATGGCAGTCATCAGGATACTTACCAATCCCCACGTCATCTGAACCGGCGCCATATCATGGTAGATTGATCCGTGAGCATAGCCCACGTCTGCTGAAGCGACAACGAGCATATTAAAACAGTTGGTGCCGAATATATTGCTGACCGCCAGAGTCAGCGCGCCTATCCGTATCGCTGCGATGGTGGTCACCAGTTCGGGTGTCGATGTTGCCAGGGCGGTGAACAAACCACCGACCACCGTTTCGGACAAACCGGCATGGTCGGCAATCCCCTTGGCGGCTTCCATCAGAATCCAGCCAGCGACCCCGGTCACAACAGCCATAGCAATAAAACCAAACCAGACCATAGCTGAAGGATCATCCGAATGATGGCCGGGCTCATCAGCAACGGTCTGGCGGGTCAGCCGGGGGAACCACATCGGCTTTGCCCTGGTACGGTGAATCAGATGCAGGCCGAACAGATAGGCGACCACAATAACCGGCGTGACCGGATGCACACGCCACTGGCTGACCGCGGGGGTAAAGATCGCGAGCAGCGGCAGCGTCAGCAGCACAATCAGTAATGCCGCCAGAATCAGATTAACAGGAGACGCAGCCGCATGTTCCAGGTTAGCTTTGCGATAGACAATATCGGCCACGCCCAGAAACACCAGATTCACCGCCATACTGCCCATAATGTTGCTCATGGCCAGATCGGGACGGGCGTCTATCGCTGCACTGAGGGTCGCAGCGAAATCAGGCAACGAAGTAATGCCCGCCAGCAGCAAAACTCCAAACAGCGCTTCCCCCAGGCCCGTCCGGTCCGCCAGCATGTCAGCCCAGCGGGCCAGCCGACTGCCCGCGATCACAATCATCAGGGCTGCGATGCTAAACGCGATGATGCTGGGAAGTAAGGAAGAAAACACCAGGCCCCCAAATAGTTATGCCGTGTTTGATTGTAGTGTATGACACCCGGCGCATATCAGCGAACCCGGCTCAATGAGCACGGACTCACTGATTGATTAAAACGCCCTGGCCTCATACAGCCACAAGCTTACAGCCAAATAAGTCCAGTAACGTCTATTCACTCTCGGATAGGCCCATAGCTGGCACCCTGCCCTCAGAGAGTTACCGCGTGCAAGAGCGTATACACAGCCATCGTGATCACTGAAATCGAGCTGATAGTCCAAAGCGTGGCCCTCACATCATGCAACTGCGCCGTGACATAGGCGATGAAGTGTGCCGCGCGTGACACCACAAAGCCCCACAAGAGCGCATGCGCCAGTACCAACGGCGGCTCTGAAAGGACAAACAGTAATCCCGCTACGAGGAAGGCCGGTATGTTTTCCAGATCATTCAGGTTCATGCGACGAGATCGTTCAACATACTCGTTCGGTTCTAACTGGCCGGGCTCAGGATGTGGATTAATAGGACTCTTCTTCGCATCCTCCGGACTGCGATAACCACCGCGGACTTTCATCATTCGGTAAACAGTCATCCAGGGCTGAAGCGTAAGCTTCAACAGCATAATCGATGCCGCGATAACATAGGCCAGAAATACTGGGTTTTCAAAACTTAATAGCGTTGCCATAAGCCCCCCTGCGCACACGCTTGGTAAGGCCTCTCCAGTGTCACCGAGACACAACGACGCCTACGAGGTGCTGACGTCCGTTTGCATGGACCAGCTGAAAGCCAGAGCCAACCGATAGCGTTTATCAATACCCGCCAACGGTCAGCATAATTAACAGTAGTATAGTTTTGATTGGCTCAGACACTCACAAAGAATCTGTTCAAGCCGCTGATAGCGAAGACAACAGCCGGTAATCTTGATTCATATGGGAGAATCTTCAGCAGTTAACCAGCTCTGAAAAAACTGACACGATCACTTCACAGCGAACTCCCCCACGCGACCTTGCCCTTCACCGGTGAAGCTGCCCCAGGCGGGTGGCGGGTGTGCAGGTTACTCAGAATTAAAGAGCTTTGGTCACTTTAACTACCCCCTGTCATTCTTCACAGGTGTCTCAGTAGATCCCGGGAATCAATCGATAACGCACGCGTCCTGCATAGTCCCGATAGGCCGGCAATTCTTCCTGTAGAGTCCTGTCTTCGAGTACGGTTCTAACCACCGAGATGATTGATGCCACCACCGCAGGAATCAGTGACCATACCGAGCCCAGGGCAAGCACAATACCGTAAAGAGCAAGAATATTGCCGGCATAACCCGGGTGCCGCACAAACCGGTACGGGCCACTGTCACACACCACATGCCCCCGGTCCGTCTGAATGCGCACCACGCTGGAAAAAAAGCGGTTCTCTGCCAGTGCCCATGATGCGAACGTGTATCCAAGCGAGATCAGAATGAAGCCCGTCACAATGAGCCATAGGGGAAATTCAGGAGACCAGTGATAGCGGTGGTCCAGCCCGGCGACAATGACCATAGGAAACCCGATGCTCACCGCCATCAGTGGAGCAAGCACCTTGTCCCAGGCTTTTGCGTTCTGGATATTATCAATATTCTGTCTTTCGGCTGTTAATCCGGGATGTCGTTGTTCGGCCCACATGCGCCCACCAATACCCGCGGCCATAATCAGCAGTGAATATAGCCACGCCTGCCACCAGCCGAGCCCTCCACCGCATATAAATAAAATCAGCGGAATCAGGAGATACGCCACAACTATCCTGATCCACTGGCCAGGGGATACTGGTAGCACCGTCTCTTCATTAACCCTCTTTGCAGACATCTGATCCCCAAAACAAAATGAAGTTACGCCAGAGCCATACGGTAACGGTCATCATAATCAACAATAGTATAGTTTTGATTGGCTCAGCCGTTCATAAAGAGTGTGGTGAAGTCGTAAGATCAGACAAAAAAGGAATATTGAAAAAGGTATAAAATCGTGGCCAGTTTTAGTTGTCCACGACAATGAGCTGGTCACAAACGCTTGATCTGTTTTTGTTCAGAGGCAATCAGGCCGCTTATACTGCATCCATAGCAGGCTTGCGACCGAACTAACTAAAGACGAATTCATCTTTCAGGATCTGATGAAAAGTCAGGATTATTCAACAGGGTTTCCAGATTGTTCAAGACAGTAGCACAGAGTAGTAAATATTCTTGAAGCGTGAAAATGGTATGTGGATCTGTTTTTTATACTCTGTAAAATCAGTATTACGGTTGAATGCAAAATCAGCATGTCGACTTGAACATAGCAAACAGAGACTGAGATAACGCTAAAATAAAAATAATATAGGCAAGACAATGACAAGCAACATAATAGACAGCCACGACTTGATAAAGTGGGTTCCTGGTCAGATATTAAGTGATAGCAATAAACTGACTTACGATGGCGTCTCTCAGCGGGCATTTCGTTACCAGGGGCAAGATGTTGAAATTCCACCGATGAAGGACTTTATGATCGTTTCGTACATTGGTGGCGGAACGAAGATGCAGCGAAGTTTTGAAGGTGTCTGGAAAAAAACAGAATGTATGCAAGGTGATTGTTCACTGCTGACCCGCTCCCAGCTGTCACACTGGCATTGGACACAGTCGATCGATGTTAATCATGTATATTTAACTGAAAAATTAATGTCTACCATTGCTCAGGATATACTTGAACGTAGTATCGAAGAGGTCAGACTTCGAGATGTTTTGCGGGTTCATGATCCTGTTATGTCATATCTCTCGTCTTCTATCTCTCAGGAAGTGAAGGAAAATTCCATTGGAGGCTCACTACTCGTTGAGTCGCTGGCAACTCAGCTAGTGGTTCATTTATTGAGACATTATTCGGATTTCACTTTTAAATGCGCGACTGATGCTTTTCGTTTTTCCCGCGCTGAGAAAAAATGTTTGCAAGAGTATATAGACTCACGTTTAGGGGAGACAATCAGTCTGACTAGTCTGGCCAGTGTTGTGTCTATGGGGCAATATTCTTTTAGCAAAATGTTTAAGTTAAGCTTTGGTGTTCCACCCTATACTTATGTGATTGAGCGCAGGCTATTAAAGGCTCAGCAACTGATTATTGCTGGCAAACTGCCTTTAAAAACCATTGCTTATATTTGTGGATTTTCTGATCAGGCGCATCTCACCAGAGCGTTCAAAAGCCGGTTTAAAGTGACACCGTCTGCATTTAAAGATCAAACATTGCAGGGATCATCTGTAGATTCCTGAACTGAGTACCTGATCAGTAAAAAATCGGCTCAAAGCATGTATTCTGACTTCAGGTATACACTGTGCTTTTTCACCGATTGTCTTGTTTCACTATTCCTTTAAATAATCGCCGACGTTGCCAGCAATTCCTTTAATGTCAAATCGACCTGTTCGACAAAATTCGCGTCTGTTCCAAACAGTGCCAGATGCCCGTCAATGCTGGAAATCGGTTTGAATGCACTGTGAGAGATAAATTTCTGCTCGCTTTGACAGTCTGACGGTGGAAAGAACATATCGTGACTGATCGGCATAACATAGGTAATTGCCCTGATGCGACCTAGCGCGGCAGCAAGATCACCGCCAGTGTGTCGGCTTACATCACCGCGTTGCCATTTCCAGGCCATACAGAGAAGATTATTGGGGTCCATCGGGCTAAAATAGCCCACCATGAACTGATCGATAAAAGTGGCTACCGAATCAAATCCAAGCGCTTTGTGACGCTGTTGCCGGAAAAATTCTGTACTCCAGCCCATTACAGTCCATAGCTTTGCATGACGGCGTAATCCGTCAGTAACATCCTCTGCTACATTGTAGTTTCCCTGATTAAATCCAGGGTCAGATGTAATCGCCTCTATCAGTGTGTCGGCATAGACAAAATCATGTTCTGTGTTGCGCGCGGTTCCTGCGATGGGTGCAGCTCGCTCAACCATATCCGGATAGCGCACCGCCCATTCATAGGTTTGTTGCGCACCCATAGAGCCACCAACCACAAGGGCAAGTCTCGATAACTTAAAGATCTGTGTGATGAGTTGATGTTGTGCCCGCACATCATCGCCAATCCGAATATTGGGAAAGCAAGCGCCGTGTTGATCTGCGGTCTGATTATGTGGTGAGGTGGACAGGCCACTGCCTATCTGATTTACCACGATGATAAAGTACTTCTCCGGATCCAGTGCTTTGCCAGGGCCGATATAAACCTGTTCCATAATTTTACTGGTTCCGGAGTACCATGTCGGTACCAGAATGGCATTACTCAAATCACTGTTGAGTGAACCGAACGTTGCTACCGCAAGTGTGCAATTTTCGAGATATCCGCCTTCTTCCAGCTCCAGCTTTCCAATATTGTAATGCTCATAAGGGCCGTGATTTTCTTGTGTGTAATAGGGATTCGTATTCATGTCAGGTGTCCTGATTGTGCGTTAACTGACAGCGGTAAAAGCCGCTGTCAGTTAACATGACGATTGGGCGGTATCGCTATCCGCCCTCAAGGATCAGTTCTGTATTGGTTACCCAGCGAGGCATTTTTGGTTTGAGGGTCGCTTGCTCATGTCAAAACCAGGATAACCAGCGTCTGCAATCTCGGCACATTTCTTGTGATAGTTTCCGACACCGCCAATGTAGGAGAGCAGTCGGCGTGGTTTGCCCTCCACATTCGATCCCATGTACCAGGAATCCGTTTTAACAACCAGTGTCTTATTGGCGACTTCATCGTGATGTTCGACCCAGTCGTCTTCAAACGACTGGGTCGCTTCAACTACATCCTGACCGTTCTCGCGGGAGAATTTTATACACTCTGTGATCCAGTCAACCTGTTTTTGCAAGCAAGTTGTCATGTTGCACAGTGCCGCGGAAGGCGCCAGAGGGGCTCCGGTCGTAAACAGGTTGGGATAGCCATGTACCTGTAAACCCATGGACGTACGGATCTCTTCTCCCCATTGTTCTTTCAGCGAACGATTGTTGCGTCCACGAATATCGATTCGCGTCAACGCGCCTGAGCCAGCATCAAAGCCAACCGCAAGGATAATGACGTCAACTTCATGCACTTTACCGTCCGCAGTCTTAATACCATTTGGTACGACACAATCAATGGGGGTTTTGAGGCAATTGACAGCTTCAACGTTAGGCTGCTGATATACCTCTAAATATTTGTTTTCAAGTGGTACGCGATGGGTACCAAAACCATAGTCTTTTGGAATAAGAAGATCACAGAGTTCAGGGTCATCATTCAGACGTGCCCGCATTTTGCCACGGACGAATTCAGAGACTTCTTCGCTGACGGCTTCATCAAAGAACATCTCCGGAAAAGAGGCTAGCCATAGTGACAGGGAGCCGTCCTCCCAATTTTTTTCCAGTACTGTCAGACGTTCTTCAGGTGAAAGTTCTGCCCATGGTTTATTTGCGAAGTCATAGTCAAAACCAGCAAATGTTTCGCTCACACGCTGTTTCAGCTCGTGGAACTTTTCACACCATTTATCCCAGTCTGCCTGGCTATATTTGGGGTTTTTCATTGGGATAATGTACTGCGGTGTACGTACAAATACTTTCATCGCGGCCACATCCGGGGCGATGGTTTGAATGACCTGAATACCTGTTGCGCCGGTTCCGATTACAGCAACCCGTTTGCCTTTCAGGTCTACAGGTTCTTTCGGCCATAAGGCTGTATGAAGAATTTGCCCCTTAAAGCTTTCCTGGCCTGAAAAGCGATTAGTTATTGGGGCTGATAACATGCCACAGCAAGCAATCAGGTACTGTGCTTCAATTTTTTCACCGGCGTCTGTTTCAATAGCCCATGAACCTGTTTCTTCAATGTAATGTGCTGATGAAATACGCGTGTTAAATTGAATATCTTTTTTCAGATCTAGTTCGTCGGCTACGTAGTTCATCCAACGCTCGGTTTCTGGCTGTGCAGGAAAACGTTCACTGGGTGTCCAGTTTTTGTAGAGTTGTTCAGAAAACCAGTACTGATAGATTTCTGCTTGAGAATCGAATCGTGCGCCCGGGTAACGGTTCCAATACCAGGTTCCTCCCACGCCCGATCCTGCTTCATAGGCACGAACGTTCATGCCCATTTCTCGCATCCGATGGAGTTGGTACAAACCAGCGACTCCAGCACCAATAACCAGCGCGTCTAACTTTAATGGGGAACTATTTTGTTGAGTTTTTTGTACTTGTTTTACTTGCTCAGTCATAAATATCTCCGTAACGGTCTTATTCATTTTTCACAGCATTGGCTAAAAAGAATGAGTGTGTGATGACAAACAGCGATGTACTTCATCGCTTATTCGTATCAATACGGTATATCCTGGCTTCGAGCAGGTATTGAATAATCAGAGAGAAATATTGAAGATTATAGTAATGGAAGGAAGTGTAGAAATTAGAATCAAGGGAGCACTTTGACCCCTTTACTACTGTAAAAACGGTCAGAAGGTATACCTACTGCTACAAATAAAGCGTGTATATGGCAGTGAGCGCTTTAAGTCAGAAGTAGAACAACATTTAGGCCCGCGTGTTCAGGTGGGTTCGCATAGTGGAGATCGGAAGTCTAAAGCTTACCAGGATCAACTACTTTAATCCCTTGAAGCTTCATGTTTTGAATTGAGAAATACTCCATCAAAATCATCTCGAAAAGTGTTTCATAAATTAAACAAGAAACTAAAAACAAGAGTTAGCCCTAAGGCTGCTGGAATATATAGAATCCATTGGATAATTTCATGCAATGCAATGTAAATCATATTGGTAGGTCGTTGGCGTTACCTTTACTCCGGTTGATCTCCTTTGGCATATAACGCTTTTTTCAGGGGCGCTCTAAAAAAGGCGGCCGGTGGAGGGCCGTTAGGCCCGAAATGGACTGCAACTACTTGTTATAGCTGACATTGATTCCCAAACCACCCTCGATTCTTTGCATCTCGTCATAGATTATTACTTGTTCATCAGCTCGATCTTCTTTGCCAGTCCGAACACGATTTCCTATCTGATTCATGCTCTTGGCTACATTCAGGACCTTATCTGACGAAGGTAACCCATAAAGGAACGAAAGACTTGAATACCAGATGATGGACTGCCTTTTCTGGAGTAACTCTGATGCAAGCACGAAAAGCTCATTTTGCGTTGAAACACTTCCATCCGCAGAGAGTATCTCGCACTGATGGCGAAGAAAGAACTGCGTGACTTTTCCCAAGAGACTACGAAATTCAAGGATTGGCTCAATGATAAACTTTATAACTATCTGGCCGAGGACATAGACAGAAACGCCTGCGACGACTGTTTCAAAGACAGTGCTCATCAGATCTCCCCTCTATAACAGCTGAATATACGACAAGACATTTGGGAAACACGACAAAATGACCATTTATAAGAGGTATTTGCATTCATAATCCCTGAAGTGGCAGGTGCTTCTCCCTAAGTAATGCAATATTTACATAGATTTATGCTTCATGAAATGCTTTTTGTAAACACAGTACAAGGATGTACAGAATGAATTCACTTTTTTATACAATTACTGCGCGAGCATATTTGAACTCGTAGCTCCCCTAACTACAGCAAGCGCACCGAACAAACCTATGTGCTTTAGATTCTGGATTTTATTCACTACCGCAGCGGGTTTATCCCACTACATTGGATCAACAGGCAATCACTGCTTATCTGGAATATCTGGTTATCCATCGTCAGGTCAGCCCTGCCACCCGGCGCACAGCCCTGAATGCGCCAGCTTACCTTTATAAACAGTTTTCAGGCCGGGATGATGACGGATTCAAACCAGGCTCATTTAAACGCTCATCTAAAGCTAAAAAACTGCCTGTCGTCCTTAGCAATCAGGCATTGCGGATATTTGCCCATTGGCTGACCTTATAGAAAAAAAACGCGCCATCAGGCGCGTTTCTAGTATTCAGAACCGAATCAGGATTTCTTCACAAACTTGGTCAGAATCACGATGCGGGTGCCGTTGACACGGCCTTCGATATGTTCAGCGTTATCCTGTACCAGAGAGATACCACGGACGGCGGTGCCACGCTTGGCGGTGAAGCCTGCACCTTTGACATCCAGATCTTTGATCAGCACAACGTTGTCGCCGGCTTCCAAAATCGCACCGTTGCTGTCACGGTGAATCACTTTCTCAGAATCATCCAGATGATCGCCGGTGGCTTTTGCCCAGAGTGAGATCTCATCATCCAGGTACATCATGTCCAGCAGGTCCTGCGGCCAGCCTTCGTTGCGCAGACGGTTGAGCATGCGCCATGCAACCACCTGCACGGCAGGCACCTGGCTCCACATGCTGTCGTTGAGACAACGCCAGTGGTTTGCATCAGTGGTTTCCGGATTTTCGATCTGACCTTTACAGGTGCTGCATACCAGTACAGAGTCGTCTACGCCACCCAGCGAGCCCGGCGGCACTTCATACACACTCAGGTTATCGGTTGCGCTGCACAGCTCACACTTGGATTCGCTGCGGTCCCGTAGGGCTTGTTCTGTACTCATGGTCACTCCGGTAGTTATTCATGACAGCCAGTCATGATGCCTCTGCCCCAGGGCAGCGGCTAAAGATGGAATTTTGAAGCCGCGCATTGTATCAGAATATTGAGTCAGGATCAGGTCAGAAGGTTACGATAAAATTGTAATTCTGCATCAAGACTGTGAATCTGATTTTCAGCCTGCCGAAATCCATGCTGTTCTAAGGGGTAAAGGTGGTATTCAACCGGAATATTCCGCTGTTTCAGGGCATCGACCATCACCTCAGTTTGCTGCGGCACCACAACCCGGTCTTTACCACCCTGAAAGAAGATCATCGGGCAACTGATCTGCCCGGCATGCTCCAGCGGGCTGCGTTGGCGGTAGAGGTCGGCATCCGTTGCAGGATCTCCGATCAGCCAGTCTAAGTAGTGACTTTCAAATTTATGGGTGTCCCGTGTCAGCGCCACCGGGTCACTGACCCCGTAATAACTGGCCCCGCCCCGAAAACGGTTGCTGAAGGCCAGCCCACAGAGAGTGGTATAACCGCCAGCGCTGCTGCCCCGTATAAAGACGTTAGCCGGATCGATCAGACCTTCTGCCGCAAGATACTCAACCGCCGCGTTGGCATCCTGCCAGTCGGTCTCACCCCAGTGTCCGGCTAATCGCAGCCGGTAATCGCGCCCATAACCGGTGCTGCCACGATAGTTAAGATCGACCACGGCAAAACCCCGGCTGGTCCAGAACTGAATTTTCGGGTTATACACCGGATAGGTCGCGGCTGTCGGCCCACCATGGCTAAAAACAATCAGCGGAGGCTTGTCACCGGTGTCGGTAAGCGCTTGCGGCAGATAGAGAAAGCCGAAGGCGGTCTCATCTGCTACCGGGTAGCTGACCGGCTGCGGCAGGCTCAGGCTGATCGCGGGTATCTGACCGCCTGCAAGCACAGTAATGTCATCGCTGTTAACACTGTCTGCATTGGCATTATCAGCACCTGTCCCACCGGGTGATAGTTGCAGTATTGCCGGAGACCGGTCTTTGGCCACTGCGATACAGTAGATGCGGCCCTGATAACAGCTGACATGACGAAACAGGCTGTAGTGTCCGGCCAGCGTCTTTTCTTCAGCAACGGCTGATAACTCTGCCGATAACACACACGTCGCTAAACGCCCCTCCCCCTGCTGCATATAACAGGCGACCCAGCGGTGTTCATCCAGCTGATCCCAGGTGGAGACCCCCAGTTGCCATTGAGGAATTCCAAAATCGTTGGCACGGGGCCAGACCGGTTGAGGTGGCTCTTTTTCTGGCTTAAGGACTGACTTGGAGACTGACTTGAAGGCTGCCGTCTTGAGGGCTGACTCGGTCGCTGATTCAAGCTCTGGTTCGGGAACTGAGCCTGGTGCTGACACAGGCCGCCCCCCCGCCCCTGTCAAACCGGTTTCTGGCAGATGGTTTTCTACACCTTTCTCGCCACATAGATAACGGTATAAATTCCACCAGCCACTTATATCGGTTATTGCGACGAGCGAATTGTCACTGAGAAAACGGGGTTGCTGAATTGACTCTTCTGCCGAATCGCCAGCCAAAATCAGCTGATCAGTTAAGCGCCCCTCAGGGTCGATGTTTGCGACATTAAGCCGGGTGCTCACCCAGGGCATGTGCGGATGATTCCAGCTGATCCAGGCGAGCTGCTGACCATCCTGACGCAACGCCGGCGAGGCATAGAAATCATCACCACTGGCCAGCACTGTGACCTGCCCGGTGGTGATGCTGACGGCTACCAGTCGGTGTACCGGTTGAGTGGGGTCATCGGTGGGTTGCTCCTGTACCGCAAGAATGCGCTGCCGGTGCGGGTCAGCTATCAGATCACCGTAACGGCAATCGGGGGTCTGGGTAAGCAGCAGCGGACTCTGGGCATCAGTCTGCAGCCAGATCTGCTGATCGGCGGCATTAACAAATGCGATCTGCTGACCGGCTGAACACCAGCTTTTGCCGCCGTATTCATAGACACTGCTGCGTACACTGAAACCCGCCGGGGTCAGGCAGGTTGTCTGCCCTTCCCAGCTACGCTGAATCAGAAGATTGCGGCCGCCATCAGAGGGGCGGTATTCGACCCAGAAAAGCCCCTGCTCGCAGGCATGCAGCTGACCATATTCCAGCCCTGCGGCCACGGCATCCGCGGCGGAGAGTGAAGATTCGAAAAAACCATACTTGGGCATAAACCGGTCGCATCCGCTCAGGCTGTTGAGAGAATCAGGCTACCATATCAGCCTTTGCAGAACACCTTTGAGTTACGCTCATTACGGTAGACCGGTTCTTTATGGGATGGCAGTTCGGCTTCCTCCCGCGCCTGAATAATCAGATCGTGGTGGGGTGATTTACTGCACACCGGATCGGTATTGTTGGCATCGCCGGTCATCATAAAGGCCTGACAACGACAACCGCCAAAATCCTTCTCTTTTTCATCGCAGGAAGCACAGGGCTCCTTCATCCATTCATAACCACGGAAATGGTTAAAGCCGTTCGAGCGGTTCCAGATCTGCTCGATGCTTTGCTCACGCACATTGGGAAACTCAATCGGCAGCATTCGGGCGCTGTGACATGGTAGTGCGGTGCCATCAGGAGTGACCGTCAGAAACACCTGTCCCCAGCCATTCATACAGCCTTTGGGACGCTCTTCGTAATAGTCCGGCGTTACAAAGATAATTTTGATCGGATTACCTGCGGCTGCCAGACGGTCACGGTATTCATTGGTAATCCGCTCGGCCCGCTCAAGCTGCGTCCGGGTGGGCAACAGGTCGTTACGGTTTTCATATGCCCAGCCATAATACTGACAGGTTGCCAGCTCGACATAATCGGCTTTCAGTTCAACACAGAGCTCAATAATACGGTCGATCTGATCGATATTATGCCGATGGGTGACAAAGTTAAGCACCATCGGATAGCCCTGGGCTTTCACTTCACGGGCCATCGCCAGCTTCTGCTTAAACGCCTTTTCAGAACCGGCCAGCAAGTTATTCACTTCAGGATCTGCCGCCTGAAAGCTGACCTGAATATGGTCCAGCCCCGCCTCTCTGAAATCCGCGATTTTGCGCTCGTTTAACCCCACCCCAGAGGTGATCAGATTGGAGTAATAACCCAGATTTCGTGCTTCGCGGATCAGTTCAATCAGATCCTGTCGCACCAGTGGTTCACCACCGGAAAAGCCCAGCTGTGCTGCACCCAGCTCCCGCGCCTGGGTAAAAACATCAATCCACTCAGCGGTGGTCAGCTCTCCCGTCTTGCTGGCAAAATCAACCGGGTTGGCACAGTAGGGACACTGCAACGGGCACTTATAGGTCAGCTCAGCCAGCAGCCAGAGCGGCTGACCATGGGTTGGCACGCTACTTAAAGACGGCGCCTGTGAAGGCTGACCGTTACAGGGTGATCCAGAGTTGCTCACGGGCGTCTCCTAAGAAATCCAGAATATCCCGGTCGATCCCCTCAGCATCGGGAAACTTCGCCTGCAGTGTCTGGATAATATCCGCTACAGTTCGCTGACCATCCACCAGAGCCAGCACTTCACCGGCCGGACCATTGAGCTTAACCATCCCTTCGGGATAGAGCAGCACATAACTGTCCTGCGCCTTCTCCCACTGAAAACGGAACATCCGGTTGAGCACCGGGGTCTGGTCCGGCGTTATAGCGGGAGCGTTAGCCTGGCTGCTCATGCAAACAGACCTTTGTGGTAAACCTTCTCGTCCGTCACCGTATGGTACGGCGGACGGCCCAGTTCATAGGCCATGGTCATCGAGTCCAGCATCGTCCACAGAACATCCAGTTTAAACTGCAGGATGTTCAGCATCTTCTCCTGTTGCTCACGGGTTTTGTAGTAATCCAGCGTGATTTCCAGCCCGTGCACAACATCGCGGCGGGCTTCGGTCAGACGGTTACGGAAATACTGATAGCCATCTTCCCTGATCCAGGGATAGTGCCCCGGCCAGCTGTCCAGACGATTCTGATGGATTGTCGGTGCAAACATCTCTGTCAGGGAGGAGCTGGCCGCTTCATGCCAGTCGGCCCGACGGGCGAAATTGACATAGGCGTCCACGGCAAAGCGAACCCCTGGCAGTACGTGTTCTTCAGAGAGGATCTCTTCACGAGTTAAGCCGACCGCTTCACCCAGTTGTAACCAGGCTTCGATGCCGCCTACCGCGCCATCATAGCCATCATGATCGAGTATGCGCTGCACCCAGTGACGACGTACATCGCGGTCGGGGCAGTTGGCCATAATCGCCGCATCTTTCACCGGAATTGAGATCTGATAATAAAACCGGTTGGCGACCCAGCCCTGAATCTGTTCTTTGGTGCAGCTGCCGTTATACATGGCAATGTGATAAGGGTGCTGAGTATGATAGAAAGCGCTTTTAGCCCGTAGCGCCTGTTCAAACTCATCCCGGCTCATCGGTGGCAGGGTGCCGGTTTCAATAATCTTTGCATTCATAGCAAACCTCTCAGAGTTCTATACTCATTCCGTCCCAGGAGACTTCGATACCGTGAGCGAGCACTTCGGCCCGTTCCGGCGAGTCTTCATCCAGAATCGGATTGGTATTGTTAATGTGGATCAGCACTTTCCGGGGCTTTTCTAACGTATCCAGAAAGTCGATCATGCCACCCTTACCGGTTTCTTCATTACGGGACTGCGCCAGATGGCCCATGGTGACGCCAAGCTTATCGCCAACACCCGAGGTGATCAGCTCATCGTCACGCCAGATAGTGCCGTCAACCAGCAAACAGTCCGCGTCTTTCATAATCGGTTTAAGGTGGGGCTCAATCTGGCCGAGGCCAGGCGCATAGAACAGAGTTTTGCCGCTGCGGGTATCTTCTATCAGGATACCTATATTGTCCCCTGGATGGGGATCGTTGCGATGCGGTGAATACGGCGGTGCGCTGCTCAGCAGGGCCACGGCTGTCAGCTTTAATTCAGGCACCTGAGGGATCACAAAGCTGTTACCGCCCTCTTCTGCCGTCTCACCGACGGGAATGCGGTTGCGTTTAATGCCGCCATTCCAGTGTTCCAGCATTTTGAAGATGGGGAACCCGGTGGTCAGGTCCTGATACACCATATCGGTACACCAGACCTCATGGGGGCAACCTTCGCGCAGCATCAGCAGACCGGTGGTATGGTCTATCTGGCTGTCCATAAAGACAATGGCCGCGATACCGGTATCCCGAATCGCACGGTTCGGTTGCATCGGCGCAAAGTCAGCCAGCTGCTGGCGGATATCCGGGGAGGTGTTAAAGAGAATCCAGTCTTCACCGTTGGCACTCACCGCGATGGAGGACTGAGTCCGGGATTTTGCATTGAGGGTTCCGGCACGATAGCCGGCACAGTTGCGGCAATTACAGTTCCACTGAGGAAACCCGCCGCCCGCTGCGGAACCAAGTATCTGAATTTTCATTGTTATTATTATCTTGTCGGTGTGACTGAACAGAGAAAACTAAAAGACTCCGCCCGAAAGCGGAGTCTGATAGATTGCTTAGCGGTTGGCGAAGTACATTGTTACTTCAAAACCGATACGTAGATCTGTATAAGCTGGTTTAGTCCACATATGCCTTACCTCTTTTGTTATTAGATTGTTCCAGTCTTGTGACTGTCTTTAATCATAAGAAGTGAACGGCCAATCCAATATGGTACTTTGGAACTAATACAGGGGGCTTTTTAGTCGTAGTCAGTCGGTGCTGGGTAAGCCTGAACCACTACGTCCGGTGCTTTACAGCAATCTGACAGCAATCATTAACAGTATAAAGAGGTGATTATCTCAGAGAAACCCCGGACACGATCCCGGGGTAAAATGACCAGCAAACCGCCATGGGATTACCGGCCAGACGTCTGGTAATTATTCAGAAAATACAATGCTTAGCGTAATCTTTCGCTTCATTGGCGGACCAGTCACCCTTTGGCTTTTCTTTCAGATCGGCACACCACTCTTTGCTGCCCACTTCAGCAAAACACCCCTGCAGACTGACCGCTGCAATGCCCATCACTGCCACCAGACTCATCCGTTTAATCATTTTCATTCAATCACTCCTGTTGTAGATTTATCAATCGGTTACCCGACCCCGTAAAGTTTTGACCTGTCCCCGTTTAGTTTTGCTATCCACCCGTTTACGCTGAGATGAGCGGGAGGGTTTGGTCGCCTGACGCGCCTTTTGTACGACCGCTACACTGCGGATCAATAGCTGCAAACGCTGCAACGCATCATCCCGGTTTTTCTCCTGAGTACGAAACTGCTGGGCTTTAATGACCACAATTCCCTCTTTGGTGATACGGGAATCTTTAAGCTGCAGCAGCCTCTCCTTATAAAACTCAGGCAGCGAGGACGCTTTGATATCAAAACGCAGATGGATTGCCGAAGATACTTTATTAACGTTTTGCCCGCCACTCCCCTGTGCACGGATAGCATTCAGCTCAATTTCATCATCGGGAATCGATACATTGTTGGAAATTATCAGCACAACTCAGTCCATTTAAGATCAACTGAACCAATTATATCAGTTTCTGTCATCGCTGATTGGCAATACCCCGGCGGCATCAGCTCCTGAGCCGACGCCCTGACTCTGCATCTCCCCGGTCCTTGTGTCTGCCATCCACATAGAAAACAGTTTGTAATTATTACGTCCTTCCTGCTTCGCGTGGTATAGCGCCAGGTCAGCGCATTCCAGCAGACAAGTGTCGTTGCGACTATCCTCAGGTGCCAGCGCGATACCCAGACTTGTGGTCACTTTCAACGACTCACCGGCAATTGTCATAGGTTGAGAAACGGCATCAATAATCCGCTCTGCCAGCTGAATGGCGGTGCGCTGCATTTCGCCCGACTGATTACCCAGCAGAACCACAAACTCATCCCCCCCGACCCGGCTGACCATATCTATAGCGCGTACAGTATCACCCAGACGCCTGGCAATAATAATCAGAACCTGATCACCAATCCCATGACCGTAGGTGTCATTAATCTGTTTAAAAAAATCCAGATCGAGAAAAATCAGTCCCAGCTGTCGCTCGGGATACCGTTTCAGGACACCCAGCTCGTGCTGCAGCCTCATGCTGAGTGAACGCCGGTTGGGCAGATCCGTCAGAGAATCACTTTGCGCTAAGTGCTCCAGTTGCTCTTCGAACGCTTTTCGCTGGCTGATATCGGTAAAAGTACCGATATAGTTTTCAATTTCACCCTCCTGATTGCGGTAACAGGTAATCGACAAGGCCTGAGGATAGATGGCACCGTTTTTTCTCATATTCCATACTTCGCCGTGCCACTCTCCCTCATTTTTAATGGAATGCCACATCTCCTGGTAAAATCGGTAATCGTGAGAGGAGGAGCCAAGAACATTTGGATTTTTACCTTTTACATCATCAAATAAATAACCCGTAATCCGGGTAAATGAATCATTAATCTGGATAATCCGGTTATCGGCATCGGTAATCATGATCCCTTCATGGGCAGCATCAACAATACGTCGGCTGATTTCCAGTGAGCGGGCATTCTCATTGAGGGTAATAGTTTGCTGATCAAGACTATTCTGAAAGTTGCTGAATACTGTACTCAGCCCACGGGAATAATAACGCAGCATCAGAAACGCTACGTACAGTAACACCACAAACAGCAGCACCAGCGAGACATTACTTACGGTCTGGTTCTGACTAATGTCCTGCCGTTGCTCTAACAGAAGCTCAAGTGAAGGGTCTGTATAGCCTCCGGCAACGATAACCCAGTCCCAGACAGGCAGAAGGCTGGCATAGAGCAGCTGATCCTGCACCGGCTGCCCATCTTCCAGATACCAGTCCGCACGAATAAAGCCTTCTGCTTTAATTTTCGACAACAGCGCTGATATCCGCTCCCGGTCACTGCGGGATTCCAGTTGTGAGACCTGCAGCCCGACAAACCTGTCAACCCCCTTGCCTGCGATAACCTTACCATTACGGTCTAGCAGCCCGTCGGACTTAATCGAATAAAGCTCCTGTGAGATAATGAGCTTCCC
>JAAEYW010000007.1 GCA_018223185.1 Oceanospirillales bacterium
CAGCTTGCCTGCGAGCAGATGGAATATGAAGGTGTGGTTCTAAGGACGCTTACTTTAATCATATCGCCTGAAAGCTCAAGAATAGCTAATGTCCTCATACACTTCCAGCATCTGCCACAATTTGTATAACCACTGGTATTTCTTGCTTTGATACACACATCAAGATAATCATACGTTTGATCAATGCTGGCAATTTTAAGCACTTTTTCTACCCGACTATACTCGCTTCCTTCAGATGACAGTCTGAAATCATTTGAGCATAGCAACGATAAAAATACCGGATCTGCGCGTGACATGTCACCAGTTCTGCCTACGACCAAATCTGAATACATATAGCTTGATGCATAGTAAAAGTTTTCAATCTTATTTTTCATAAGAAATGCAACAGCAGCATTCCTTATTGTATTTGTTTGTTGAAATCCAATCCCTTTAGAGTAAAAAAAACTCAAATTAGAATTAACTTTCACAAATGGAATTCCCATTTTCTTTACAGCAGGAGCTAGCCTCTGATATCTACGTTCAAACAGTTCAACATTAGACTGCCCATGAGAACCAACATTATTAAAAAGCAGATACTTTATTTTATTATCAGAAGTTTTATCCGCAATAAAAAAATCAGACAAAAGACAATATGAATCAACTCCTCCAGAGAAACCGGCAGCAGCCCCACCATAACTTTCTTTTATATGAGCCCCATCAGAATATTCATCGTCACAGCTAATGTTTATTTTTTTAAGACCCGGCATTAAATCAATTAACAATGTCTGAATTGTTTTATTTAACCTTACTACTAAGCTGGAGCTCACCTTTCCTTCTATTTTTATATCATGCCCTCCTTTCATTGCAGGTATAAGCAGGCCGATAAGTGGAGCCTCACAAGTAGCACATAATAGTTCGGCATAGCATTCGTCAACACTAAACCAGAGAGAGTCAGTTTTATCCAACCAACTTACATCAACAGAATAGACAGATTGGCCATCGACAGAGTTTATCTGAGGCTTACCGATAACAAGCATAATAAAATCCTAATCCCTAAACAGTAATACTCACTCAAATATACCCTTATCCATGGCATACCGTTTCAATATACACGAAGTGTAACAAAAGACGAGACAGACAATAACCGTAAACTTTGTACAAAAAAACGCACCTTGAAGGTTTCCTCTTCAGGTGCGCTTATCATCACAAAACGGAAAACAGGTCAGCTTTGCTGTTCTGCGACTTTATCGCAGATATATCGTCCGATCGGGATTGCTGAGGTCGCCGCTGGCGATGGCGCATTACACACATGCAGAGATCTCGGGCTTTCAGCAAACAGGAAATCGTGTACCAGTGAGCCATCGTTCATCACCGCCTGAGCACGGATACCGGCGGGATAGTGTTGCAGATCTTCCACTTTCAGTCTGGGACAGTATTTCTGTACCAGTTTAAGATAACCGGGTTTCCACAGAGAGTTTTTGGTTTCAACAATACCGGTGCCAATATGTGCCTTCAGCACGCGCCAGAAACCAGGGAAAGTTACCATATCCCAGATATCCCGCAGACTGATATTGATCCGACCATACCCTTCACGCTTCCAGCCCTGAACGGCGTTTGGCCCAACGGTCACTGAGCCATCGATCATGCGGGTCAGATGCACCCCCAGGAACGGCAGATCAGGGTCAGGGATCGGATAGATCAGGTGGTTGACAATACTGTTGTATTTTTCCGGTAATTTATAATATTCACCGCGGAACGGGATGATCTGGAAATCGGTTTTAATCCCCAGCATTTTCGTGGTGCGATCCGCCATCAGACCGGAACAGGTGATCAGAAACCTGCCGTTAAAGCTGACCTGCTGACCATTGTGCAGCGCATCTACAGTCACCTTATCCGCACTTTCCTCCAGACCCACAACTTTATGGTTAAGACGGGCATCACCGCCCTGCTCCACAAATCGTTCCGCCATTTTGGTGGTTACCTGCTGATAGTTCACGATCGCCGTGTCTTTCACCAGAATCGCGCCCACACCAACAATATTTGGCTCGCGGGATTTCAACTCGTCTGCATTCAGCAACTCAACATCGATACCATTGTCATGGCAGCGTGTATACAGAGCCTGCATCCGCTCAGCTTCCAGCGCATTGGTCGCCACCAGCAGCTTACCGCACTGATTGTAGGGTACGTCGTTCTCATCACAGAATTTCAGTGTTGCGGCTACACCCGCTTTACAGAACTGCGCTTTCAGACTACCCGGAGCATAATAAACCCCTGCATGGATAACACCGCTGTTATGGCCAGTCTGATGTTTCGAGTAAACGGACTCTTTCTCCAGCAGCAGTATTTTAGCATCCGGATAACGCTGCTGTAGTTGCCAGCCGGTCGACATACCGACGATACCGCCGCCAATGATGATGTAATCGTATGTCATTAATCTTTCACCCTGTTTCAACATAGATATGACAGAGCCGGATTAGATTTCAGCTCTGAAGAAAAAAACGGCGGAGCCGGTAAAACGACGCCGCCGTAGTATATCTGCGACCCGTTACTTGGTGAAGTGTCCACGCTGACGCAGCAGTTCACGGCTTAGCTGCGGATGAGCGACAAATTTGTCCCGACCGTGCAGCCAGCAATGGTTCTGTACCACCAGCATAGTACCTACAGGCAGACGGACACCAAAGAAGTTTTCATCCTCCTCCAGCGACTTACCCATTTCATAGAGATACAAACCTTGCGCCATATTCTGAGGTTCAGCAAACTGATCGATAAACAACATGTGTGGTTTACCGTTTTTATCCTCTTCAAAGAAAATCGGATGTTCTATTTTGGTTTCTACGTTTTTAGACTTCGGAGCGCCCCAAACGATGTTTTGCTTGGCCAGCGGATGACGATAGAAACGGTCCAGCTCAGCCCAGTCATCAACGTGCAGCAGCAGTGAATCACCGCCCTCCATATGAGCTTCACCCAGTTTCTGCATCAGAACGAAATCAGTACGCTCATTTACATAAGTACCATCGTTGTGTAGCTCCATACGACGGTGCGCCTGACGCAGGTAGCTATCAGAGTTGTCTTCATTCAGTACGGTAAAACGCGCGTAGTATTTACCATACATTGCATCGTGATTTGGCAGACCAATCATATGGGATACGGCAGTTGACAGTTTAATATCAAACTCAGTGCGCAGCTCCCCTGCTTCGATATCAGGTTGTCCCTCATACTGAAGCAGAAAAGCGCCGGTATTACGGTCCTGCATGGTGGCATTGAGAAACTTGCCCAGAGTGTAGTTGCTGATTGCATCAAGCTTATCAGCCACCGCATAACGCAGAAACGGCTTGTATTCCAACGCCTGTACCGGCCACTCTTTCATTGATTCATCAAACGCAGCAATGGTCTCTGCAGTCAGCGTAACAACCTGCAGTCGTTTATTTGCAGCATAGGGGGCAACCGAAAAACCCTGGGGTTGAGTTGTTACAACTTCACGCAACAAAGCAGTCATCTTTATCTCTCCAAAACTGTATTCGTATCGCCTGGCAAAGGTTCAATAAATTCACAGCTTAATGCCGGAAACATTGATAGGCGTTTTAAAATTTTTTGTTTTCCTGGCGGATCGTCCAGCTTTAAGCTGATCTGGATCACCGACAGCATCGACGCAATGAGATAATGTCGACATTTTATGATAACGTCAACAATATATTTTGCTGTTTGCCTTAACTATTCAATGTCGATAAATTAAACTGACACAGACAGAGCGACTATTTTTTAAAACAAGTCCTTTAAAAACAGATAAATAGATCTTACTGACCATGACAAAAACCAGACTAGCGATCGATAGCAGGAGTGATAACTCTGCCCTGAAAGTGGTAGGTGATCTGAAACAGGATATCCTTACCGGCTATTTCAAGCCGGGCGAAAAGCTCAAAATGGCCCGCCTGAAAGAGCGCTATCAGGTCGGTGTCAGCCCACTGAGAGAGGCCCTTTCGCAGCTTCTGATCGAACAACTGGTGGTGGTCGAAAACCAGCGGGGCTTTAAAGTCCATCCGGTATCACGGGAAGAGATGCGGGATATCTATGCAACCCGGGCAGAGATTGAAGCCCTCTGTGTCGGGCTGGCAGTCGAGAAAGGTGATGATGAGTGGGAAGCCGGAATCCTGGCAGCGGCTCACACCATGCACAAGTTCGGCGAGATGATTGATAAAGATCCGCAGGAGTGGGAACGCCGTCATCAGGCGTTTCATACTGCAATCGCACGTGGCTGTAATTCACCAACTCTGTTACAGGTGCGTCGCTCTCTGTATGAAAAAGCGTCTCGCTACCGGAACCTGTGGCTGAAGGAAAATATGGCCAACAGTGACGTATTTGATGCCAACCAGAAAGAGCATCAACAACTTGTCGATGCTCTGCTGGACGGCGATGGCGACAGAGCCCGCGAACTGATCAGACAGCACCTGCTCAGCCCCAGCCGTGCTCTGGAACAAACGCCGGGACTGGAAGAACTGGCAGGCTGAATTTATCAAAGCATGGGGTTCTCACTGCATTAACTGAAAGGGGCTACTCCGATTAACCATTTATGGCCCCAGACAACGGTAGCACCGTAAAGCGCTAAACCGGCTACTATCAGAATCACGTCGTTATAGGCAGAAGCCGGAACACCCGGTAGTGGCCGCTGTTCACGTCTTTTCATTGAAATACGGTCGACAACTGCCCAGGCCAGAAAACAGCCGAACAAAACCAGATCACCGAGCGTCCCATTCACCAGCAGGTGAGACACAGCCCAGAGTTTTACGGCGATCAGCTGAGGGTGTACTGCCACCCGCTTAATCCGTCCCGGAAAATAGGGTGCGAGAAAAAGTATAAATACCGGCAGTAACAGAAGCGCTGCAAGGTGACGCATCCAGACAGGGGTTACGTAGACTATATACGGATCAAGCCGGTACTGCGCATAGCCCCGGGCAATCAGCCACAAGCCAGCCAGAGAAATGATCGCATAAAACAACTTCCATCCCATCTCACTGACAGCTACCGCCCGGTTACGCAACGGCATCGCGACAATCGCAACACTGTGTATCCCCAGAAAAAGTATCAATCCCAAAACTAAAACCAACATAGAAAATTCCTTTAATTATGTGATGTAGCAGATAAACACAACATTGTGACATATAAATAAGTCTTATAGTTCTGAATGTTAACTTCTGAATGTTAACAAAGCGAAACGACTTCAACGTCATCTGCCGGTAACATTAAAGTCATCCGGCAGACATAAACAGAGTCTAGTCTTCTTCCCAGAAAATGATTCCACTCACTTCCGTTTTTAGGAAACCAAGCATGAACAAAGATCTTCTGCAGGCCGACTCAGCTTTGCACACCGAACAGGACTCCGATTTCAGTAAAATCATCGATGCAGGCTTAAGTCGTCGCCGTTTCATGCAGGGAGGCGCGACCGCAATGGGCTTGTTCCTGGCTGCAAATCCACTGACTCAGGCGGTTGCTGCAACCACACATCCTGAAAGCAAGCTACTGGGATTCAAAAAAATACCTGCCAGCACAGCAGATACCTTTGTCGTTCCCGAGGGTTATGTTGCCAAGCCGCTGATCTCCTGGGGTGACCCGATTCTCAAAGGTGCGCCAGCCTTTAATGAAAGCGGTAACCAGCCTGCCAGCGCTCAGGCAGGACAGTTTGGTGATAACACCGATGGCATGTCCCTCTTCCCACTATCAGAGGACCGTGCTCTGCTGGCCGTCAACAACGAGTACACTAACTATAAATTGCTGTTCAGCCACAAAGGCGAAGCGATGACCGCTGAAGATGTGAAAAAAGCACAGGCAGCTGTCGGTATCTCTGTATTCGAAATCAAACGTACAGCCGATGGTTGGGAATACAGCAAAGAGTCTGATTACAACCGTCGTATCACCGCTAACACAGAGATGATGCTGACCGGTCCGGCTGCAGGTCATGATCTGCTGAAAACCAGTGCCGATACAACGGGTAAAAAAGTACTGGGGACGTTCAACAACTGCGCCAACGGGGAAACACCATGGGGCACGTACCTCACCTGTGAAGAGAACTTCAACGGATTCTTCGCCAAGCCCGGTGCTGAGCAAAGCGGCCATGAGAAACGCTACGGTCTTAAAAATGACAGTGAGTATCAATGGTTCAAATTTGATGATCGCTTCGATATCAACAAAGAGCCTAATGAGCCAAACCGCCACGGCTGGGTAGTTGAGATTGATCCGATGGATCCAGCCTCCACCCCTCTGAAGCGCACAGCTCTGGGCCGTTTCAAGCATGAAAACGCCGCGGTTATCATTGCCGACAATGGCCACGTTGTGGTCTACCTTGGCGATGATGAGCGTGGTGAACACCTCTACAAATTCGTTTCTAAAAACAAGTACAACGCTGCCGATAAAGCCGCTAACCGCAACCTGCTTGAAGAGGGCACCCTCTATGTGTCCCGCTTCAGCGCTAAGCCAGGTGAAGTCAGAGGTACGGGTGAGTGGATTGAGCTGACTTACGGCAAAAATGGTCTGACTAAAGAAAACGGCTTCAACAGCCAGGCTGAAGTACTGATCTTCGCCCGTGAAGCAGCCTCTGTCGTTGGTGCAACCACCATGGACCGTCCGGAGTGGGTTGCGGTCAATCATAAAACCAAAACAGTGTTCTGCACGCTGACCAACAACAAGTACCGTGGTAAGAAAGATAATCAGCCTGTTGGGGGCCCCAACCCGCGTGCCAACAACAAGTATGGTCAGATCGTTCGCTGGAACGAAACCAATGGCGACAACAGCGCTACGACTTTTAAGTGGGATCTGTTCCTGGTTGCCGGCAACCCTACGGTACACAAAGACTTCTACGCGGGCTCTGCCAACATCAACGACGAAAACATGTTCAACAGTCCGGATGGACTGGGGTTTGATAAGGCTGGCCGACTGTGGATTCTGACCGACGGTAAGTATTCCAACGAAGGTGACTTCGCAGGTATGGGTAATAATCAGATGCTCTGTGCCGACCCTGAAACCGGAGAGGTTCGCCGCTTTGCAACCGGCCCTATCGCCTGTGAGATTACCGGCCTGACATTCTCACCCGATCAGCGCACTGTATTTGTGGGTGTACAACATCCAGGCGAAGATGACAAACCCTCGCACTTCCCGGCGGGCGGAAATAGCAAGCCTCGCTCAACCATTATGGCGATTCAGCGCAAAGATGGCGGCATCATCGGCGCCTGAATTTAAAGCTCATTGATATAAAAAGCCTCCGCATTGGAGGCTTTTTTAGTTCGTCTATCCCACCAAAATACAAACACATCCGGCGTATTAAGATCTCTGCACACATTTATCTGTCGTATTAAAGGATGCCATTAACCCAAATTTCAGTAGAATATCCGGTCTTTGCACGCGATAACATAACCAGGGTCACTGTTGCCGCTGTTGAAGCTCTGCTAAGATGACCGAAATTTTATGCATAAAACAATATAACTCATTCACATAAAACAGTTTTTTAAAGTCGTCCGGTTCGCCAGCAGTCACCGACACTTATATAGTGTTATATTCAGAAAACGCAGCTCAAGGCATACTTAATAACAATGTTATACCTCCTGCTTCTCTTCACTCTTCTGATGTCAGCCGAAATGCTGATCATGCAAGTGATGCAGAAGCTTGATATTGAAACCAGTTTTTTCTGGCTGGAAGTATTCCTCGATGCGGTCATCATTGCATCCATCACAACCCTCGCCGTACGCTATCTGGTTAACACCAACAGACTCAAGATCCGTCAGGATCTGAATTTTGAGTCAGTATTGCTGCGAACCGGGCTGATCGCTCTGGCCGTTGAAACCATGCTGATGCTGACCTTTCCTCTCATCAATATATCAACCACCAGTTTCGCTCTCACGGTGTCCGATGGTCTGCTGTTTGCGCTAATAACCACGCTGCTTATACACTATTTACTGTTGAAGCCAGGCAAACTAATACCCCTTAGCAAACGCTCTCTGATCGAAAGAACTCTGGCACTACGCGGCTTTCTACTGTTTCTGTATCTCTCATCTCTGGGTCTGTTGCTGCTGTTACTACTTAATGTTTATCAGCAACAACAACACAACTCTGTATCTCAGGCGGTGACTGCTGAACAGCCACAACTCGCCCTGATCAGGAAAAGTCTTAACGATCATATATCCATAGCAGCGCTGGACACCCTGATATTGGCGCGGCAGGAAAACCTTCAGGCGTGGCTTAACGGAGACACTACCGCCCGGTCACGGCTGACCCATGACTATCTTAGCCTGGCATCAATCAAACCGGTCTACGAACAGATTCGCTTCATCGATGAGACAGGTATAGAGCAGATAAGAATTGATCAGGACAGCCTTGAACCCGTCATCATCGGCACTGAAAGCCTTCAGGATAAACATAACCGATATTACTTCACTGATTCTTTTAAGCTCTCATCCGGGCAGGTTTACATCTCTCCCATGGACCTCAATATCGAACACGGTCAGATTGAGCTACCCTTCAAACCGATTGTGCGCACCGCCTCACCGGTTTTTGACCAGCAGGGTAATAAACGCGGAGTCATAGTCATCAACCTGAATGCCTCGGCGCTGTTCACTCAGTTAAAAGGCGATGCTAAAAATACAACCGGCGAGCTTATGCTGCTTAACGAGAATGGCTACTGGATGTTCGGACGAGAGCGGGATGCCGCGTGGGCCTTCATGTTTCCGGAATATAAAGACAGAACCATTGAAAAATACTACCCCGGTATCTGGCAGAAGATTACTGCCAATGAACATGGAGCATTCCTCTCACCCTATGGGTATTTTATATTTGATACCATTGCTACCGGACGGACGTCTCCAGGAAACCCGGAGCAAAATAAGCAGGCAGCAGAGCTGCGCTGGCCCGAGTGGAAACTGATATCGCTGGCAAGTCCACAAAGTATCTCGATCGCCTACAGTAACACCCTGCCCCAGCTAATAATGTTTTTTATCCTGACCGCTATTGTTACCGGAACAGGCACAATCATGTACTTCAGAATCCAGAGAAAAAACCTTATCGCTCAGCAGCAGATTGAACATCTGGCACACCACGATATGCTGACCGGGCTTAACAACCGTAATATCTTCATCCAGATGCTTGAGTTACAACTGGCCCACTCCCGACGCAGTAAACAACCGTTAGCACTGCTCTACATGGACCTTGATGACTTCAAACCAATCAACGACCTGCACGGACATGAGGCCGGTGACTATGTATTAAAGCAGTTTGCAGCCAGGCTTAAACTGATACTTCGAGAGAGCGACACCCTGGCGCGGCTGGGTGGTGACGAATTTGCAGCAATACTTCCCTCCTATGGCAACAGACGGCAACTTGAAATTATCGCCCAGCGAATTATCAGCGAAATTGAAAAGCCGGTTACTTTTCGTGATCAGCACCTTCATGTGGGCATCAGTATCGGTATTGCCATATACTTTCAGGGCCTGCCGCTTGAGTCGCTTCTGCATGAAGCCGATCAGGCGATGTACGAAGCCAAACGCACACAAAATAACAGTTATGCCTTTGCCGAAGAACCTCAGAAGCAACAGACCGCTTAAATAGCTGTTTTTATACAGAACATCCGGTAACAACGCCCCTGATTAGAGCAGCGCTGCCAGAAAAATCCTGTCGGAATAGCCTGTCTAAATAACCCTATCGAAAGAGCCCTTTCAAAAGAGCCCTTTCAAAAGAGCCTCGCTTATTCCCCTCAGTTATCACAAAAAACACGCTTATAACTAAAATATTATATTTATGCTGAATCAATATTAGATCTCGCCTGATGAATAGGTATAATTCCCGACTTAAATAGAGTGATTTCCCTATCAGAAATCATCCTTTTCTATATTTCAGCCTGAATTCCAAAAGATTGACAGGCTTTTTATTGCTGATTCTGCTAATCCGCAGGATATAGTTGACAACCAGTTCCGATAATTCAGGCCAGTGATACTGTTATGCAGTACTGAGGCTATCTATCCTGTTCTGACTGACACTTCAGCATATTACTTTCTGCATCCCGGGAGTCTGAAATGAGAGTAAACCCGCTCGCACTTTTACCATTATTACTTTTTCTCGCCCTGTTTATCGGCAGCGGTGTTTATTATCAGTCAGTCAATGTTGATTATGCCTTCTATCAGATCTCTGCACCGGTAGCGATCCTGCCAGCCGTGGTGCTGGCTCTACTGCTGGATAAAGGCAAGCTGAACCAGCGACTGGAGACCTTCATTCAGGGGGTTGGTGACAGCAACATCATTACTATGTGCCTGATCTATCTGTTGGCCGGAGCCTTTGCCAGTGTCGCTAAAGCGGTGGGTGGAGTCGATGCCACGGTTAACTTTGGACTGAGTATCATACCGTCTGAGCTGGTGTTACCCGGGCTGTTTGTGATTACCGCGTTTATTGCCACAGCGATGGGAACCTCAATGGGCACCATCGCGGCAATGGCACCTATTGCGCTGGGGCTGACAGAGGTCAGTGACCTGTCACTGCCGCTGTGCGTCGGTGCGGTAGTCGGCGGAGCCATGTTTGGTGACAACCTTTCCATCATCTCAGACACTACCATTGCCGCGACCCGTTCCCAGGGTTGTGATATGCGCGACAAATTCCGTATGAACTTCAAAATTGCGCTGCCTGCGGCACTGATCACCCTGTTCTGGCTCTACCTGCAGGGTGCCGACGCCCGGATCACTCATAGCAGCGATTACGAACTGATTAAAGTACTGCCCTACCTTGCAGTACTGGTGATGGCTCTCAGCGGACTGAATGTATTTCTGGTACTGTTCAGCGGCACGTTACTGGCTGGTGCTATTGGCCTGACAGGGCTTGAGGGTTACTCCATCGCCCAGTATTCCAAGGATATCTATGCCGGCTATACCGGGATGCAGGAAATTATGATTCTGTCGATGCTGATCGGGGGACTGGGTGCCCTGATGAAAGCCCAGGGCGGGCTGGAATTTCTTGCCCGACAGATTGAGCGTTTAACGTCCAAAGGTGATAACCCCGAAGCCAGCCCCCGGGCAGGCGAAGCCGCTATCAGTACCGCCGTTGCCCTGACCAATATCTGCACGGCAAACAACACCGTCGCCATCATCATCTGCGGTGGGCTGGCAAAAGATGTTGCAGGGCGTCAGAACGTCGATCCGCGCCGCAGTGCCTGCCTGCTGGATATATTCTCCTGTGTGGTACAGGGACTGCTGCCATATGGTGCACAGGTACTGTTGGCAGGCTCTATCGCCGGCCTGTCACCACTGGTGGTAATCGGCAATATTCATTACAGCTGGTTGCTGGGGGTTATCGCTCTGGGAACAATAGTTTTCGGCTCAACAAAGTATAAGACCCGCACTGAAGTGCTTACCGAACAACTTTAGTCTCCAGACGCACCGTTGTCGGGTGTCATACCGGGGGGAGCTTCGCTCCCCTTTTCAGCGACACTGGACCGTGTTAACCGACAATCCGGACAGCATTATTGCCTGACAGCCCGGAGCTTTACTCACCGCGGACTAAGAAACGTCTGCTGTCTTCACCAAAAACCCACTCACTTCCTCACCAGGCCCGGGCTTCTCCGGCACCATTCTGGCAAGCATCAGAGACACCGCCCCCAGTGCTGCACCGGTCAGGAATACAGCAGCGGGTGAGATAATCCAAAGCACACCATAAGCTGCGGGTAATACTACGGCAGCAATATGATTAATCGTAAAGGAAACGCCTGCAGTGGATGCCAGATCCTTAGGGTCAGCAATTTTCTGCAGGTAGGTTTTCTGAGCGATCGCCATCGAAAACAACAGATGGTCAGCAATATACAGTCCGACTGCGATCCAGGGGTCTGACACGATAGCATAGGCCGTGAATACTATAATCAGACCAATATACTCAATTGTCAGGGTCTTACGCTCGCCCCAATAGCCGATCAGCCTGCCAATCCGGGGCGCACAAAACATATTTAATGCGCCGTTAATCAGAAACATGATGGAGATCTCCCCGGCAGTAAAGCCAAACTTTTCCACCATCAGAAAACTGGCAAACACCATAAATATCTGCCGCCGGGCCCCACCCATAAATACCAGAGCGTAGTAAAGCCAGTAACGTTTTCGCAGCAACAGTTTCTTATGCTGCTCAACCTTCCCCTCCATACGGGGAAACGCCAGCCAGCAAAACAACGTTATCGCGACAGTCACACCCCCACCCAGCAGATAGACGGATTGCATCGATAAACCTGAGATATCCAGTGCCAGCCACACCAAAGCAAACGCAACCAGACTGGCAAAGGAACCAATAGCCACCATCTGCCCTAACCGATGCGGCGCCTCCTCTTTGCTGAACAACTGTAGTGACAGCGACTGATTCATCGTCTCGTAATAGTGAAACCCCATCGACATCAGCACGGTCGTACAGTAAAGGCCAACCTCATTAGGAAAAAAACCGGTCAGGGCGGTGCCCAGCCCCAGTAACAACATAGACACCAGCGCCAGCGTCTGCTCACGCATCAACACCAGCAGTAAGACTGCGCCGAAAGAGAGAAAGCCGGGAATCTCCCGTAATGATTGCAGGATACCGATCTCAACCCCGGTAAAGGCAGCTTTTTCAATGGCAAAGTTATTCAGCAGAGCCATCCAGACCCCCATCGACAGAGGCATAGCGCCAGCCAGCAGAAACAGAAACATCTCGGGACGACGGATAAAGTTCAACACGGTTACTCCAGATGATCGTGAGAAAAGCAACAGAACCTTAATACCCGACTCTATTACTCAATTAAATTTCAGACTACTTTAAAAAAGATCCAAACTGTCGTATACAATAAAGCATGCCAATATATATCGAGAAACAGACAGAACTGCCTGAAGTGCCAAAACACTGGGTTACCCTCAATGGAAAACCGGTTAACCGGCTGGAGCATGTCCCCCGTCAGGTGGTGATTCGCAAAGCCGACCATGAAGCGGGATTTTATTCTCCGTTTCACAGCCACGGCTGGGGACAGCTGCTGTTTATCGCAGACGGATTGATTCAGGTGTCGGCTAAAGATGTCGGCTACTGGGTGGTGCCGCCACAACGGGCGGTGTGGATACCCGCCTTTATTGAACATGATGCCCGGACTATTCACCCGGTGCAGATGCGCAATGTCTATATCGCACCTCAGGCATCAAGCTCACTGCCGCACCATTGTCAGGTGATCCATGTCACACCGCTGTTGCGCGAACTGATTCTGGAGATGGTCTCCTTTGATACCCTTTATGATGAGGAAGGCCCACAGGGGCGTATGGTTCAGGTGTTTCTCGATCAGCTGAAAGCCACACCCGAAGCGCCTCTGCACCTGCCCCACCCCAGCAGTAAACCACTTATTGAGATCGCCCACCGACTGAGGGATAACCCCGCAGACCCGCGTTCAATGGAAGACTGGGCAGCTGAACAGGGCACCAGCGCACGCTCTCTGGCCCGTCACTTTCGTCAGGAAACCGGCATGACCTTTGGACAGTGGCGACAGCAGGCCCGTCTGCTGGCTGCACTGACCCGCATCGCCCAGGGGGATGCCGTTGCCAACGTTGCCCAGGATCTTGGTTACAGTAGCCAGAGTGCCTTTATTACAATGTTCCGAAAAGCACTGGGAAAAACACCGGGGAGATATTTTGAGGTTTAAAGGCCGTAGCCAGAGCGCCGCTTCGCGACCAGCCAGAGGCGGCCCGGCTTGCTTGTAGCTGGAACATGTAAAGTAAGTGTCAGCGTTTTAGCGTATTTAAAAAACTAATGGCGACGATTAATCACTACCACTCTCAAATCACCACTCTCTAATCACCACCACTATCGCTACCACAGGAACCGCCGCCGAAGTCGATGCCGTCACTGCCATAACCATCAGTTTTTTTATTTTTGCCTCTCAGAGGGGTATTGAGAACCAGCCATAGCGTCAGTGCAATAACGAATACTGAAACCCCTAAAGGGGCTACCATATTAAACAGTGTCTGATCCGAATACAGATCGGTATAACGCCATGAGGCCCACAAACCGACACAAATGATAAGTAATGACTTCATCTTATTTCCTTATAAGAATGGGTAACAATTGTAACAGGTCGTACTCTGATGAAATGTAATCCTGTCCCTGTATATTCGCGCTGTACGGTAATGATAGTGACAAAATAACGGGCGGGTTACAAATAGTTTAGTAGGAATCATTACTCAATATGAACACCCGCTTACAGGGAAAAAGACACCGGACACAATAATCGTGAAGCCCGGCTCTCACTCTCCCCGGCAAGTAATGACGTCACATCTGGCTAGCGGCAACGTCCCGGTCCAGCAGCCTGAACAAAGCAGTCTGCGAATCAACCGAATGATACCCACCCTCTAACAGCTCAAACCCGGTAAAGATGATCTCCAGCGCCCGATCGTTCGTCAGTAGCAACACGATGGTATAGTCTTTGGTTTTTTCGATCTCGTAGGCACCGGATTTAAACCAGCTGTTAGCCAGCTCCAGCTGTTCAAGATAATCCTGACGGGATACCGAATGAAACTCCAGCGGGATGGTATCGTTGCCTTTAAACTGCACCGCCGTATACGTTTTAGGGACCGAGAGAAAATCACGTTTAGTGGCATAAACAACCGTCAACAGCGGCTCACCATTGGGGTTATGACTGATAAACGAGCAATCAGTACCGGGCTCGGTTTCCAGTGCCGGCAGTTCGGAAAAACGCTTTAAAATCATATTATGAATATCCTCTGAACGATCAATCTGACAACACCGCTATATCAGCAAATCAGTTCATCAACTATTTGCCCATGACCGGCTTGTTGCAGTCCCTGTACAATCTTTAATGCGGCATAGGCATCATTGGCGGCATAAAGCAGCTGTGCATCGCTGAGCTTTGGTAAAGCCCAGTTGGAGGTTGATACCCGTTTTGATTTATTAAACTTCTGCCCGAACTGTACCGCGATGGCCGCTTTAACGCCCAGCTGACGGCGGTATCCGAGTTTACGATAGACCGCATCAAGATCAAGAATAGCGCTGATCTCAACCCCAAACTTACGCCGTATATGGCTGCGATCTGACTGCAGACCAAACCCGACCTTAACCACCTGTTTCGATTCCAGCACCTGGCAGATAAGCGGATAAGCCGCGTGGTCCTGCAGCTGAAAAATATACGCGGTTTGAGGAGTACACAACTGAACAACATGAGGGCCAGCGGATGTCTGATCTTTACGAAACACCGGTTTCGATTCAGTATCAAAGCCAACAAACGGGCTGGCAAGCAGATCCTCCAAAGCGGAGTCCAGCGCTTCAGGGCTGCCCGGTTGCTGTATATGGTCCAGCGTCATCCCCGGAAAGGGAGGAAACAGAGCGATCTGCTCACGTGTGGGCGGCAACAGTTTCTCTTTCATGCCACTCAGTTCTTTTTACCGCTTTTCGCTAACGCTTTAGCCCAGACGGAATTACTGTCGACGGTGGCGGGTTTAGTCGCTTTATCAGCAGCGGGTTTATCAACGACAAACTTAACCTCCTCTTTTGGACGCTTCTCAGCAGCGGGTTTGCGCACCGGTTTATCCGCTGTTGCAGCAGCAGTAGCTGTTGTACGCTCAGGTTTATTACCTTTGGCTCCCGGAGCTTTATCACGCATCTGGCTCTGAAGTCCGCTGAGAAAGTTGCGCAGAACCTGGTCCTGACACTCACGATAGTTCTGATGACCCTGCTTGCGAAACAGCGCACTCAGCTCATGTTTGCTCAGCCTGACAGACGCCAGTTTAAGAATCTCAAGAATATCGTCGGCTGTCAGATTGAGAGCAATCTTCAGCTTACGGAAGATAATGTTGTTATTCAGACGTTTTTCCGGAACCGGCTGATCGCCTTCCTGCCGGCCACGCTTTTCGATGATCAGGCCATTGAGGAAGGTCGCCATCTCCAGGTCGGACATGCGGATATAACCGCTTTCTTCCTCTTTTTTCAGCCAGCTGGTTAGCTGCACCCGGGTGACCGCCAGATCAGCATGGCGAAACACCCCGATCATTTTAGTGTCACTGAAATCGAAGGTATAACGCAGGCGGCGCAGAATATCGTTATTGGTCACAAAAAAATCCGGACAAAGATGAATAAGGCTGGCACTTTAACACAGAAGCACCTGATTCAGCCCCTATTCTTTGCTTATTAATCCGTTGTAATTAATAGCCACGGCTTTTATCAACACTCTCCGGGATGATACCCTGCGACAGATAGCGACTGATATTAGCGGCAACAATACAGCTGGCTGTCGCGATGCTGGTAGGTGCCGATATATGCGGTAACAGGGTGATGCCCGGATGGCTCCACAGCGGCGACTCCGGTGGCAGGGGTTCCTGTGCGAAGACATCCAGCACCGCATGGCTAAGCTGCCCCTGATCCAAAGCCTTCAGCAGATCCGGTTCAACAACCGAGGCTCCGCGGCCAAAGTTAATCAGTGCGGCGCCGGTTTTAACCTGCCGGAAAAACTGCCGGTCCATAAGAGACTCGGTATCACGGGTAAGCGGTAACAAACTGACAATAATATCGGCCTGACTCAGCAGCGCTGTGAGCTGTTCACTTCCTGCGTAACACCGGACTGAATCAATGCATTTTACTGAACGACTCCACCCTGACACCCTGAAACCATTATCCACCAGCCGTAGCGCACTTTTCTGCCCCAGCGCCCCCAGCCCCAGCAGCACAATATGCCTGTCTCCCGGATCCGTGTAAGGCCGTTGGTGCCACTGACTGGCTAACTGCTGCTGGCGGTATTGCGGCATATCACGATGCAGATACATCACCCATGCCAACACCGCCTCAGACATGGTCTGCGCCAACTGAGGATCGGTCAGGCGAACGATCTGAAACGGCATATGCACCAGACTGGCCATCATGCCCTCGACACCGGCCCAGACCGAGTGCACCCACTTAAGATTGGGTAGTTTAATGACATCTGCAGGATCTGGATTAGCAACAATTGCAACGGTTGCCAGCGCCCTTTCAGATTCAGACAGCTGTGAAAATAAGCGTATATCGCAACCCGGTAACCGGGCCTGTATAGCGGCAACCCAATCGCAGGCTTCCTGGCTATCAACCCGGTGAATAAAAGGGATCAGTAATCGCATATAAATCTCGTTTGAATGTCTAATTCGATATACAGATATAACCGTAACGGACTCATCTCAGAGCGAAGCTTTCAGCTTCAGGATCAGTTGCTTAACGACACTTGCACGCTGTTAAATAAAATAGAGGTCGCCTTCATTCGCGCTGTTACTTTTTACGTCCTCCATAAACAGGAGAAGGTCCGCGATCGGTAAAGGCCGACAGAAGAGATAACCCTGGCCAATCTCACACCCCATCCGAACGAGTTCATTCAACTGGTTCTGTGTTTCTATTCCTTCGGGGCAAACGCGCAGATTGAGCGACCTGCCCAGCGAGATAACATTTTTCACGATTGCCAGGCTGTCTTTATTATTTCCCATATGTGCTACAAACGACTGATCTATTTTCAGCACATCAATATTAAAGCGCTGCAGATAGGTCAGACTGGAATAGCCTGTACCAAAATCATCAAGAGCGATGACAATTCCCTGATTGTGTAGCTCTTCAATAATCGCCTGTGCCGTATCGATATTCTGCATGAGAGCACTTTCAGTCACTTCCAGCTCCAGCATTTCGGGCGGCAGGCTGCTTTGCCCCAATGTATGAGTGACGATCTCGGCAAAGTCTGTCTTGCTTATCTGCGCGGCTGAAACATTCACGGCGATTGATACTTCAGGATGATCAGGCAGCCATCTGGATGCATCATTACAAGCCGTTTCGAGTACCTGCTCCCCCAACTGTTCAATTAAGTTCAGTTCTTCCGCAACCGGAATAAACTCACCGGGGGGGATCAGATTTCCGTCTGCATCACGCATTCTGACAAGGGCTTCAACTCCTACAATCCGACTTTCCCAAAGGGAAAATTTTGGCTGATAATGCACCTCAAAAGCACGGTTCTTTATGGTAGTACGAATCAGTTGCTCTACCGTATGCCTCGATAACAAAGCATCTTCAAGCTTATTGGAAAAAAAGCAGTGCCGTCCCCGGCCCTCTTTCTTGGCGCGAAACAGAGCAACATCCGCCAACCGGACCATATCTTCTTTATGAATCGCATCGTCAGGCGCAATACTGATCCCGACACTCACGGAGAGATTACACTCACCCTCAGTGAGGGTGAAAGGAGAATCCATCAGGTCATGAATATTAACGGCAATACGCTCGACTTCGCTCACTTCATATACGTAGGGGACTACGATCGAAAATTCATCCCCATCGGTTTTGAACAAGGTAGAGCGGGGCTCAACCAGTGTCCTCAGCCTGTCAGCAACCTCTATGATTAACCTGTCGCCCTGAGTATGACCCAATGAGTCATTGATATACTTAAAGTTATCCAGGTCAATCAGCATCAACGCCGTTTTTGAAGCCGACGCGTCAGCGAACGCTATAGCGTTCCCGAGCTTTTCCTGTAAAAGAATCCGGTTGGGCAATCCGGTTAACTGATCCCGATGCGTCAGAAAATCCATCTTATCCGAAATTGCCACAACCTCACTGACATCATGGAAAACCACCACCACACCAGTAATATTTCCGTTGGAATCCAGTACTGAAGCGACTGAACCTTCAACCGGATAGACAGTGCCATCATGGCTGGTTAGCTGGCTATGACTCGCCAAATGAACAACATTCTGACGTTTCAGTGCAGAGTGTACAGGATGCTCTGCAAGGCCATGAGTTAACCGGTTACCGAGAATAAACACATCTTCAACCGGAAGTTTATAGGCTGCTAACGGCGTCATCCCGGTCAAACGCTCTGCAACCGGATTCATATAAGTCACCCGGCCCTCAGAGTTAGTCGATATGACACCTTCTCCCATTACCTTCAGCGTGACATTAGAGCTTTCATTTTTCTGCTGCAGTAAACGCTCAGCGTTTTTCAGGGAGGTGATATCGACAAATGTCAGCAAATATCCTGCACCACTCCGGTCATGGTGCAGATTAAGAAGATTAACCTGTACATGGCGTTCACTGCCGTTTTGAAGATAACTGATTTCAGGAGCGGCTCCGGCTGTCTGCGTGGCAACTCTCCTGATCAATCGAACCAGCCGGGCAGGCAACAGGTTGTCGATTGAGGATCCGGACATGTTCTCGGCAGAGTGACCAAACCAGTCACCATCAAGGTCATTACTGTATTTGTTGACCCAGTCCCGGGTCCAGTAGGTTACCTGTACAGGCAGACTCGAAATGATTGAGGCTAAATTCTGGTGTTCTAACGCCGTCTGTTTTGCCTGAGCACATATCTGCAGATGGTTTTTCACCTTAAGCCGGCAATTTTCAATACGGATAGGCTTGGTCAGGTAATCAATGCCGCCTGACGCCAGAGCCAAAGTTTCTGCCGCTTCGCTTTCACTGGCCGTAATGAAAATGACAACTGAGTGCTCAAGCTCCGGATCGGCTTTGAGAATTTCGCACACTTCAATACCGCTTAAGTCAGGCATGCTGATATCAAGTAAAATAAGGTCTGGCTTATGCAAACGGGCCTGCTGAAGTGCCGTTTCACCATTATCGGCTTCAATAACGTCCGCCAAACCTTTTACGGTATCCGCTAATATAAGGCGAGTACCTTCATCATCATCGACTAAAAGAACTTTTAATTGATATTGAGTGTCCGTTCTCATTATCAGCATGCCCCTGTACTTTATGAGTGCTTATCCCGGTTAAGGGGTGATATTCCTGATATAGCCTGTTGCAACAAACCAGGCCTCTGATGTACTTACGCCATTAAACCAGTATAGACAATCTTTAACATTCTACTACTATTCATACTCTATACTGGTGCTATTGAGCGCCTTAAAAAACCACAAAAAAAATAAGCAATTAATTGATAGTATTAAATATTATTAACATAGCGAATGACGCTCAGCCAACAACAACCCAAAAATAGTAACAGAAAGAGTGTAATAAAATAACCTCATATAAGATGTCTAAGTCAGGCATCAGCCGGGTAAACCGTGATAGGTTTTTGAATTTATTCACGTTATACGAATGCGTTCAGCGTTACGGTTATGCTGTGTGTTTTTCTCAACTATTCTGTTATCTGTCTGGAATACCCCGCACGACCGGGAAAACAGGTTCAGGGAGAGATTTATGCAATCCGCTTTCAAAATAAGGACATTTTATCTGGGGGTAGTGATTGCCATTGTTTTATTTCTGACGCTCTCAGCCGGAATCTATTACCACGCTCAAAGCAGTATCCGGAATGAATCATTAAATAATCAGATCATTGCTCTGAAGCAGATCGAGTTTTATCTGAATGATCAGCTGAACAGTGATCGAAAGCAGATTCGGTTTATTGCCCAACTCCCTGCCGTTGAGGCCATTGTCCAGAATCTCACGCGCAACATCACCTCAGACTCCCGCGGGTATAACACCCTGAGTCAATGGAAACAGCACCTGCAGAAGACGTTTCTGTCGTTTGTTAAAACCAACCCGGAAATTCGCCAGCTGCGCTTCATCGGCATTGCTGATAAAGGCCGTGAGCTGGTTCGGGTTGATAATCATCAGGGACTGGCGCATGTCATTGCCGACGAGCAACTGCAGTCCAAAGGCTCTTCGGATTATTTTAAGGAGATCACACGCTCGCCCGATGGATCGATCTATTTCAGTGATATTGAGTTTAACCGTGAGTTTGGCAAGATCGAATTACCGGAATGGCCCACCTACCGTCTGGCGGTCAGAATTTATGATGCCGACCACTCGTTATTTGGTTTTGTCATTATCAATTACAACGCTGAAGCCCTGCTACAGGGGTTAACCAATATGCACCATTCAGGTGGTGTTTTTTTCCTGAATGAACGTGGTGACTTTCTGCAACATCCGGATTCCAGTATCGCGTTTGCCTTTGAACGGGGCGACCCGGTCACCTGGCAGGACTATTCTGGCCAGGCAGCGCTAAGAACAGGATCAGAGACATGGCAACAAATAAAACAGCCCGATGGCGAAATGTTAAATTACATCGCCAGCGATATTAACCTGGGAAGCAGCAATCAACCAAAACCGTTCACAATCATTAAAACACTACCCGAAAAGTCTTTACAGACTCAGATATACAAACAATTTCTAGCAACATTCACCGGATTACTCTTCATTTTCTCAGCGGCACTGATTGTGGTATTTCTCTACCAGAAAGCGCTCTCGTCCCGCAGAGAACTACAGAAAACCCAAAGTAATTTCCGCGCCATTGTACTGGGGTCTTCCGAAGCGATTATCACCGTTGACAGAGAGGCCTGTATTAAAGACTGGAACCCTGCTGCCGAACGTTTACTGGGCTACAACAATCAGACATTGGGTAATCTCAATATATGTCACGTCATAGCAGATACTGAAGAAAGCAGCGTATGTCAGGTCGCGGTGCGGGACGTTATTGCCGACGGCATGACACGTTCTTATGAGGTGCAGATAAAAAACCATGAAGGGCAGAACCGTCATGTGGAAATGACGCTCTCATCGATTAAAGATAACCATGATAATCAACACGCTGCCAGCGCAGCTGTGATTATTCATGATATGACTGCCGTTAAACAGGCTCAGGCGATGCAGATAAAGCATAATCAGGAGCTGGAACATCAGGTTGAAGCACGCACACAGGAACTTAAAAACGCGGTCAGTGAAGCCAGGACGGCCACCGAATTAAAAAGTCGCTTCCTGGCTAATATGAGCCATGAAATCAGGACGCCAATGAACGGTATATTTGGCATGCTGGGTTTGCTGCGCAAAGGACCTCTCAGCCTCAGGCAGCAACAACAACTGGAACTGGCAGAAAGCAGTGTTAAATCTCTGACCCTGTTGATCAATGATATTCTGGATTATTCTAAAATCGAAGCGGATAAACTTGAGCTTGAATATATCGACTTTGATCTGCACAGATTGCTGCATGCCTGTGTCCAGTCGATTTCATCTATCGCACATAGCAAAGATATTGAACTGATCGCTCACCTGGCAGATATAAAAACGCCCTGGGTAAACGGCGATTCAAACCGGATACGCCAGGTACTCAATAATCTGCTGAGTAACGCAGTTAAGTTTACCGTGTCCGGACAGGTCTGCCTTAAAGCAGCCACAGATTTAAGAGAGGACAAAACCGTTTGGCTGACCTGCTCAGTCCAGGACACGGGTATCGGTATTAACACAGAAAAACTACCCGGAATGTTTACCTCCTTCTCTCAGGAAGAGAGCGGAATTTCCAGGGAGTACGGAGGCAGCGGACTGGGGCTGGCTATATGCAAACAATTGTGTGAACTCATGGGAGGTTCGATCAGTGTCCTCAGCAAAAAAGGCGATGGCAGCACCTTTACTTTTTCTATTCCCCTCAACCCGGCCACCACACTCGCTCAGCCACGTTTCAAACCGGAGGTTAGCGGACACAATATCTGGATAGATACAACACAACCGGGTACGTCAGCAAACCTGACATACATGTTTCATCACTGGGGGGCTGATGTAACATTATCTGAAGCCGACCGGTTTGATGAAATATATCATTCAAAACCATACGACCTGCTGGTGGTTAATTCAATAAATTACAACCGTCTGCAGCCTGATATCGATAGCTACCGGCAACAGAACAACAGATCAGCTAAGGTGCTGATCATCGAGAACGGGCAGGCCACTGATCTTATTGACCCTGTCGCTTTAGATTCGCACACAGTATTAATCGATTCGCCAGTGACACTCGTCAGTCTGTCTGCAGCGCTTGAGGCAGTACACAGCGACCAGAAACGTCCGGACAATGAGCAGTCAGTCACGCACACGCCACAGCTAAACTTCCACAACCGCAGCTTGCTGGTCGTCGATGACCACAGAATTAATCGAGAGGTGCTTCAGGGGCTGCTGGAAGACTTTAAGGCACACGTACTGCATGCACAGAATGGCGAGGAGGCGATTCAGATCCTGCTTAACCAGCACAACGATGATAGCGTACTGGCTATTATCATGGATTGTCAGATGCCGGTGCTGGACGGTTATGAGGCTAGCCGTAAAATCCGTTCCGGGGATGCAGGCCCGGTCTACAAAAACGTCCCTATCATTGCATTGACTGCCGCGGCCTTACAGGGCGAGAAAGAAAAGTGCCTGCAAGCTGGCATGAATGACTACCTGAGCAAACCATTTGAACCAGCAACGCTGACACAGATACTGTGCCAGTGGTTGCCGCACTATATTGTAGCCCCCTCCCCCGTACTTAACGCAGAGGCGACAACGGAAGCTGACGATTCACAACCGCATCTCCCCCTCTGGGATAAACACAGGGCATTGCAACAGTTAAATCAGAAACAGGCATTGTTACAACGAATTCTGGAGATCTATCTGAAATCAACCCCCCAGGCCCTGGAAACTATTCAGAAAGCCGCTATATCCGGTGACATAACACAGCTGATCAGCGCAGCGCATGGCTTAAAAGGAACCTCTGATAACGTCGGGGCATCCCGTATTGCCGGGCGAGCCAGGCAACTGGAGCTTCATGCTCTACAGATGAGTGAACAGGAGATCTCAGCCGAAATTTCACAACTGACAGAAGATTTTCACCAGTTCCGGCGTTTGCCGGAAGTACAGGGATGCGTAAAGGCGACAGGCCCTGAAAGCACCGACGCATAAGTTTTAAAATCCGGAGTTTTATACCGATAACATGGCGTTCTGACAGCGCTATTTCAGCTGTTTATAGGCAAACAACAAAATAAATGCACCCACGGTTGCGGTAGCGATACTGCCAAGGCTTAGTCCATCCAGTGTGCCGAAACCAATCACATTACCGAGAAAACCACCCACGAAGGCACCGGCAATGCCCAGCAGCGTGGTAATAATAAAACCACCGCCATCCCTACCGGGCATAATCCATTTTGCCAGTAAACCCGCCACTAAACCCAGGATAATCCAGGACAGAATTCCCATTTTCACACTCCTTTTTCAGTTTCTGCAACAGCGTATTAAGTGTTCAGTCTATCTCAAACCGTAACCCGATTTCTCCATATTTTTCATACTGTAACCTGAACGTTACTTCCGGCGCTAACTCGATAACCCCCGCGTAGGAACTGGTAATCACCAGTTGTCCCGCTTTGATATCGATGCCCCTTTGGTTGAGATAATTCACCAACCAGAAGAGTGGCAGTTGCGGATAGACCGACGGATGTTTACCGTCGATCCGTGATTCTGACAGTGCCGGGGAACCTGTTAAAACAAAACTGATCTCTGATGCTGAAGACGCCTGCTCTACCGTTATTTCCGGACCAACAAACAACCCCTGATTAAACAGACAATCTGCCAGATGTTCGAGGTAAGAAACTGAATCCGGATCCAGATAGCGACTCAGAATCAGTTCCAGTGCCAGATGCGCCCCGGACAGGGCAGCCACAATCTCCTGTTCACTGTAAGGCTCAGGTCTGTGAGGAAGATCCCGCGCGAAACGAAACGCGATCTCGGGTTCAATTTTACAAACGCCCTGATCCAGCTGAATCGGACAGGGTGAGTCAGTGAAGACACTGTTACGAAAAATGGGGGCGATTACCGGTACATCTTTCAATCCGTCAACCTCAATGGGCAGCGCGCATTTCCAGCCCGCAACGCTGTCTCCCGCCTGCGCCATCTTTACAATCAGTTGCTGCTGTATCGCCAGCGCATCTTCAACGGTGGCAGGACGGAGTTCAGGGGCTAAAGGGCCGGTAACCTGTTTATTCTGACGCCGGTTAATCAGGGCTTGAGCTGCCGCCTGAATATCTGTCGATTGCATACGCGATCCATAATTTGTTTAGGGCTGTGATAAGCCCAATGGAAAGCGCTAACTTTACCTTAATGCCTGACAATAGGAACGGTTTGGCGATTAAAAATAACGTGATTCAGCTAAGCCCAAATCATGGATATAAAAAAACCAGCGGCATCGGAGGAGATGCCAGCCGGTTTTTGGGGTGATGGAACGGTTTAAACGACCCCGGGGTCGTTATTTGCTGCCAAGCAGCATATTCTGTCCTGCCGGAACGCCCTCAAATTCAGCCATGGCATCCAACAGCGCGTCCCAGAGGTAGCCCGCCGAGGCACTGTCGCTGAAAATTGAGAAGACGCTCATTCCCGCCATTGAATGATGGCAGATAATGCCTCCCACCCGGGCCAGTGAGGTCATCACCAGATCTCCCGGAGCGAAGCTTTCGGCCCGCAGATCAACGGCACACACCTTAGCCATAATATCCGCGAGATTATCGCCGGCCATTGCCAGCCAGGTATAACTGTCGTGACAATACACCGGATAGATACCGCTGCCGCACAGTTGTTGCTGCAGCGTATCCATATCCGGACCCGCTGATGCACCCGGTAACGCCAGCACCCAGTACTCAGTACGCCCCAGCCGCAGCACCATCACTCCTTCAGCGGATACAGTGAGAGTATTCGGCTGTTCCGGGTGCTGCAGGCCGGCAGCGATCAGTGACTCTCCTGCATTCGGCCCTCGCAGACCAAAGCGCGGCATAACCGACAGATCGATCAGTCCGGTGGCCGGGTTCCCCTGTTCAGCATAACTCAGCACCTGAGCGGCACCCGACACCTCGGAAAAATCGGCCTGCTGGTGCTTACGATAGATAAAACTGCGACTGTCGAACAGTTCAGGTTTAATCACTGTCATGGTCACATCTCCTGTCTCAGGTTTTCTGGATCATAGAACGGCAGTTTGACGACATCGGCCAGAATCTCGTCACCCTCCACCCGGATACTGATCTTTGAACCGGGTTCACTATCGGCTATATCCGCGAAGGCCAGGCCAATAATCGCCTGACTGGCGGACGAGTATTCACAGGAGGTCACGTTACCGGCGATCCGGTCACCTTTCAGCACCAGATGCCCCTCTTCAGGTTTAGTACTGCCAGCCGGTAGTTTAAAGCCGACCAGCTTACGGGTTTGTGGCTGGGCCATCACGATATCCACTGAGCGGCAACCGACAAAGAAAGGCTTCTTACGGTTGACTGCCCAGGTCAGATCCAGCTCACCCGGATGGCTCATACCATCGGTGTCCTGGCTGACAATCAGATGACCTTTTTCGAGTCGCAACAATCGCTGGGTTTCCACTCCGAAGGGTCTGATATCAAATGCTTTACCGGCCTCCATCAGAGCATCCCACAGCGCTTCACCATAGCGGGAAGGTACGTGAATCTCATAACCCAGTTCTCCGACAAAACCAACCCGCAACAGACGCGCAGGAATACCGGCCACCCGGCCCTCACGGTAGGCAAGATAGGGAAACCCTTCCGGACTCAGGTCAACATCCTCGATCAGCGTTTCCAGCACTTTACGGGAATCAGGACCGGCCAGATTGACGGCAGCAAAGGCCGACGTCACATGAAGGATATCCACGTCCAGACGCCACTGGGCATTCCACTTAGTCATATCCCGATAGACCCGTTCCACCCCGCTGGTGGTCGCCGTCACATAGAAATGATCTTCGCTGATGCGGCAGGCCACACCGTCGTCAATCACCACACCATGCTCGTTAGTGAGTACGGCATAACGGGTTTTGCCGACCGGCTGTTTCAGAAATGCAAAGGTATAGATCCGGTTCATAAATTCGGCGGCATCCGGGCCGCGCAGTTCGATACCGCCCAGAGTGCTGACATCTATCAGCCCGACTTTGGAACGCACATGCTCAGCCTCCTCACGAACCCAGCGATCCCGCTGAGCAGCATCGCCATAGTAGGCAGGACGACGCCAGTTACCCGCCGGAATCATCTTCGCCCCCAGTTCAAGGTGACGATGATGCATCGCAGTATGACGGCGTGGATCAAAAATCCGCCCGGCAATATGCGCCAGTTTCTCCGGTGCAAACGGCGGACGCGCAGTAGTCACACCGGTCTGGGTGACTGTGCGATCTGTCGATTTTGCCACCAGCCGGGCCGTTGGCAAGGCTGAATGACGCCCCTGGGAGGGTCCCATACCCACGGTAGAGAAGCGTTTAACCAGCTGCACATCGCGATACCCCAGCCGGGTGGCATTGACGATATCTTTAGCCTGCAGGTCTTCATCATAATCGACAAAGTCCTTACCTTTCGGATGACTGAAGATCGGCCAGTCAAAGTTTGGCCTGATCTCACAGGACACCGGCTGTTCAGCCTCGTCGCTGAGCCCCAGGTTGTGCAACGCACGGATGGCTGCATTAGATCCATCCGTGAGCACAGCATCAAGGCTATGCAAACCATTGACTGAACCGGCGATATGTACGCCCCGAGGCAGACCGGACAGTGTAAATTCAGCGGCATCATCATTGTAGGTGAGCTGAGCGCCGGCCTGACACAACAACTGATAAGCGGGCATATAGCCAGCAGACATACACAGCAGATCGCAATCCAGCAATGTAGAAAACTCACTGACCTCCCCCTCGCTGACAATAGTGCGGATATCAACGCCACGAATATGTTTGTTGCCTTTAGTTGGCAACGCTTCATATACCGTGCTGTTTTGTATGACCTGAATACCCTTCTGCCTGACAGCGCCCAGCAGTTCTGGCCAGGGATGCTCTTTGCGCATATCAACAATCGCAGCAACCTCAACGCCATTTTTCAGCAGCTCCAGCGCGGTCAGATAACCATCATCATTACCGGTCAGCACCACCGCTTTGCTACCGGGTTTCACCGCATAGAGTTTCATCAGCCGGGTAACCGCACTGCACAGCATAATGCCCGGCAGATCGTTATTACGGAACACCACATGCTGCTCATAGGCGCCGGAAGCGACGATGCACTCTTTCGCCCGCAGCTTATACAGCCGCTTGCCTTTAATCAGCGGCAGATAGTTATCGGTAAACCAGGCGTTACAGACGGTATCGGTCATCACCTCAATATTGCTGTGAGCAGTGACCCTTTCGATCAGTTGCTGACGCAACATATCGGCCTGCTGGCCTTCGATATCGAAGCGGTTATAGGTCAGCGCACCACCCAGCAGCGGCATCTCTTCCACCAGCAAAACCCGGGCACCGGCATCGGCGGCTTTCAGTGCAGCATTGAGACCTGCCGGCCCTGAACCGATGACAACCAGATCGGTAAACAGGTATTTCTTATCGTAATATTCGGGTTTAAACTCCAGATCGAGCTTACCCAGCCCGGCTTTATCCCGGATAAAGCTTTCCCACTTGTCCCACACGCCCATCGGTTTAAAGAAGCTGCGGTAGTAAAACCCCACCGGCATAAAGCGACCGAAGTGACCCAGAAGGGCATCTTTATCCCCCTCCAGGGTACCGTTGTAGTTCTGTCCCTCTACGCTGATACCTTCACGGACCATCTCCCGGTCGGCCAGCACGTTGGGTTCGCCACCCAGCTGAATTAAGGTATTAGCATCCTGCCCCGCCATCGTCAGCGGTGCACGGGGACGATGATATTTAAACGAACGGGACATCAGCCACTGCTGGTTTGAGAGTAGTGCGCTGGCGATACTATCGCCCTGAAAACCACTGTACTGCTTGCCTTCAAAGCTGAACGACAGCGGTTTTGCCCGGTCGATCAGCAACCCCATCGGGGCGCTAAGGCGCTTTTCGCTGCTCATGCTTTCACCTCCTCAGACGGACTACACTCTTCTTTTTCAGTAAATTCGACCCGCTGGGTGAATATTTCAGAGGGATCGTAAGTCCGCATAATCTCATCGCTGCCGGTATGCCGCTCAGCGATAAACCAATACCCTGACGGCGCATGCAGCCACCATTCAGTCATCACTCCGATCTGGTTATCACTGTAAAACACGTAATCGGCCCACGCTTTATCGGTGCATCTGTTGGGATCAGGCATCTGCCGCAACTCGCCACCGTGAACAAATTCACTGCTGTTGCGGGGTCCATTCAGAGGACAATTAATAATCTTCATTGCAGACTCCTCAGTGACTGGCCGCCGTAGCGCCCATCTCATTAACCTGACGGAAGGTATCGAAGCGGGACATCGCGAACGGCTCGATCAGTTCCGGCACCTTGCCGGTTGCGACCAGCTCAGCCATGGTTTTGCCGCAGATCGGTGTCGACTTAAAGCCCCAGGTGCCCCATCCCGCATCCAGATAGTAGTTTTCCACCGGACTGAGTCCCATTATCGGGCTGTAGTCCGAGGTCATATCAGTGAGACCCGCCCACTGTCGCATCAGCCGCATATTGGCCATAAACGGAAACAGCTCAACCGCATGCGCCAGCAGACTCTCCTTCAGATCCATGGTGGAACGGGTGCCATAGAGCGGATAGGGATCGGAGCCACCGCCGAACACCAGTTCACCACGCCCGGTCTGCTGAACATAGCAGTGCAGCGCCGGAGAGCTGACCAGAGGATCGAGGAAGGGTTTTACCGGCTGAGTCACCATCGCCTGCAGCGGATAAGTGGTAATCGGCATGCGGATACCGGCCATTGCCGCTACCACAGAACTCATACCGGCCACCGCCTGCACCACGCAGCCACAGTTAACCTTGCCACGATTCGTTTCAACACTGCTGACTTTGCCGTTTTCGGTGTTAATGCCGGTCACTTCAGTCAGCTGATGCAGTTCCACGCCTCGCTGAGTCGCGCCTTTGGCATACCCCCAGGCCACCGCATCATGCCGGGCGGTTGCCCCATCGATATGCCACAGACCCGCCAGCACCGGCTGATCCGCAGGATTCATATTCAGGGTAGGCACCAGCTCACGGATCTGTTGCGGGTCAATCAGTTCAGTCTTGCCACCAAAATGCTTGTTCACCTCGGTGCGCTGGCGAAAACCGCGCACCGCCGCATCCGAATGCGCCAGCGTCAGCTGTCCCCGGCGGGAATACATGATGTTGAAATCAAATTCATTGGATAAACCCTGGAACAGCTTCACTGATTCGCTGTAAAACTTAACGCCTTCCGAGGTCAGATAGTTAGAACGGATAACCGCCGTATTCCGGGCTGTATTACCGCCGCCCAGATAACCTTTCTCCAGCACCGCAACATTGGTAATACCATGGTATTTCGCCAGATAATAGGCGGTCGCCACACCATGCCCGCCACCACCGATGATCACTACATCGTAGTGAGACTTCAGAGCAGAGGGCGCTGGCAGATCCGCATTCTGTTCAAACGGGTAGTCTTTATTCAGACCGTATTTCAGTAATGAGAAAGGCATCGACCTCTCCTCCATTTATGTCGCATCTTCTGAATCTACGAACGGGATTACACAGAGATCTGTTGTCGCGCCGCCGTCAGGGTGTTTTTCATCAGGCAGGCGATGGTCATCGGTCCGACACCGCCGGGCACCGGAGTGATGGCGCCGGCAACTTCAGACACTTCATTAAACGCCACATCGCCCACCAGGCGCCGTTTACCATCGGCCTCAACCGCATTGATACCCACATCAATCACGGTTGCACCCGGCTTCACCCAACTGCCGCGGATCATCTCCGGACGCCCCACTGCAGCAACCAGAATGTCAGCCTGACGACAGATCGCTTCGATATCCTGGCTGCGTGAGTGGACAATCGTTACCGTGCAGTTCGCCTGTAATAACAGCGCCGCCATCGGCTTACCGACAATGTTGGAGCGGCCAACCACCACCGCATGTTTACCTGACAGATCCCCCAGCGTTTGCCTGAGCATAATCATGCAACCCATCGGTGTGCAGGGGATAAGCCCGGCATTACCTGCCGCCAGAGCACCCACGTTTTGCGGATGAAAACCATCGACATCTTTTTCCGGTGCAATCAGGCGGATTATCTCCGGTTCACTGAGTTGTGCCGGCAGCGGCAACTGAACCAGAATCCCGTGTACAGAGGGATCATTGTTCAGTTGCTCTACCAGTGCATTCAGTTGTGCCTGACCGGTATCTTCAGGTAAGCGGTGCTCAGTTGAGTTAAATCCGGCTGCGGTGGCCTGTTTCACTTTATTGCGCACATACACCTGACTGGCAGGATCATCGCCCACCAGTACGACTGCCAGACCCGGGGTAATGCCAAATTCAGCGATAAACGCATGGGTATCGACCGCCAGCTGTTCCACCACTGAGGCTGAGATCTTTTTTCCATCGATTAAAAGGGTCATGATCTGTACCTATTTAAAAACAACGGTCTTATTGCCATCCTGAAACACCCGGTGCTCAGTATGCAGTTTCACCGCCCGGGCCAGCGCCACGGTTTCGGTATCCCGGCCAACAGCCACCAGCGCATCCGCGTTGAAGGTGTGATCTACCGGCTGAACCGATTGTTCGATAATCGGGCCTTCATCGAGGTCAGAAGTCACATAGTGAGCCGTGGCACCGATGAGCTTAACCCCCCGGGCGTGCGCCTGGTGGTAAGGCTTGGCACCTTTAAAGCCGGGCAGGAATGAATGATGGATATTGATCGCCCGGCCACTCAGCTGCTGACACAGATCATTACTGAGGATCTGCATGTAGCGCGCCAGAACAATCAGTTCAGAGCCGGTCTCTTCGACAACCTCCATCAGCGCGGCTTCCTGCTCCAGCTTATTTTCTTTAGTCACTGGCAGGTGAATAAACCGAATCCCTTCCCGCTCAGCCATCGGCCGCAGATCTTTGTGGTTAGAGACAATCGCAGTGACCTCCATATTGATCTCGCCTTTATGCAGGCGATACAGAAGATCATCCAGACAGTGGTCAAACTTACTGACCATAATCAGGGTTTTCATCGGTGCTTTGACAGACACCATCTCCCACTTCATGTCAAAGCTGGTAGCCACTTCAGGAAATTCATTCTGCAGATCGCTGATCTGGTATCCGCCGTTCTCAACATGAAAGCGGGCACGCATAAAGAAGTTGCCGCTGTCTTCATCATCAAACTGCGCCAGTTCACTGATATAACAGCCACGCTCAGCGAGAAAAGTCGTTACTTTGGCAACAATTCCACTTCCCGCTACACAGCTGGCTTTTAATACAATCTCGTTATCTGCTTCGTACTTATTCATGATGGCAGACTCCATAGTCTCCGGTTTGTTATACATGTGTTCAGATATAGAGGAGCCCTGCACGGGATACCGGGGCATCCCATGACGGTCCTGTATGGTCTGGTTTTCTTAAATACTGTTACAACGCTGTTTTCAGAAGCCCTTGCCTGGAATCCAGCTGGTACCCGCCAGAGGCACGTTGGCCATTGCCGCCGACTCAACGGTGAGGGCCACCAGGTCTTCAGGCTCCAGATTGCGCAGATCGTTCTTACCACAGGCGCGGGCCAGGGTCTGAGCCTCAAGAGTCAGTACATTGAGGTAGTTGGCCAGACGGCGTCCACCATCGACCGGATCCAGTCGTTTCATCAGCTCGGGGTCCTGAGTGGAGATACCCGCCGGGTCTTTGCCTTCGTGATAGTCATCGTAGAAGCCCGCGGCGGAACCGATCTTTTTAAACTCCTCTTCATACATCGGATGGTTACAGCCCAGCGCGACCAGCGCTGCCGTACCGATTGCCACTGCATCGGCCCCCAGAGCCATACACTTGGCAACATCAGCACCGTTGCGGATACCGCCGGACACGATCAGCTGCACTTTGCGATGCATACCCATCTCCTGCAGTGCACGCACGGCCTGCGGAATTGCCGCCAGCGTCGGGATGCCGACGTGCTCGATAAACACATCCTGCGTTGCCGCTGTTCCGCCCTGCATACCGTCAACCACGATCACATCAGCTCCGGCTTTTACCGCCAGTTTGACATCGTAGTAGGTACGGGTTGCTCCCACCTTGATATAGATAGGCACCTGCCAGTCGGTAATTTCACGCAGTTCCTGAATCTTAATCGCCAGATCATCGGGACCGGTCCAGTCCGGGTGACGGCAGGCAGATCGCTGATCGACGCCCATCGGCAGGGTACGCATCTTCGCAACCCGGTCGGTGATCTTCTGGCCCAGCAGCATACCGCCGCCACCAGGCTTAGCGCCTTGTCCCAGTACCACTTCAATCGCATCGGCTTTACGCAGATCATCCGGGTTCATGCCGTAACGGGATGGCAAATACTGATACACCAGTTTACTCGACTGACCGCGCTCTTCAGGGGTCATACCGCCATCACCGGTGGTTGTGGACGTTCCCATCAGAGATGCACCGCGTCCCAGCGCTTCTTTAGCATTGGCAGACAATGCACCGAAACTCATACCGGCAATAGTGACCGGAATATCCAGCACGATCGGCTTTTTGGCAAAGCGTGTGCCCAGCGTCACCGAGGTATTACATTTCTCGCGGTATCCTTCTAACGGGTAGCGGGACATGCTCGCCCCCAGAAACAGAAGATCATCAAAATGGGGCAGCTTACGCTTAGCACCGAAGCCGCGAATATCATAAATACCGGTCTCGGCTGCACGGCGGATCTCGGTCATGGTGGTACGGTCAAATGTCGCTGACTCACGCAGACCATCTTTTACTTTAATATCATCACTCATTGTCTTGTCCTCGAAATCAGCCTTAGTAAGCGGAAGTGTTGTCCACTTTAAAGTTGTACAACTGACGGGCAGAGCCGTAACGCTTGAACGCCACAGGGTCTTCATCCACCCCGGCGCGGTTCAGCAACTCTGTGAGTTCCTCGATGTGCTCTTCGCGCATCTCTTTCTGAATGCAGTCAGCGCCGAGGGATTTCACTTCGCCTTTCACATAGATGTGCGTTTCATACAGGGAGTCACCCAGCGCATCACCGGCATCGCCACAGACCACCAGCGATCCGGCCTGCCCCATAAAGCAGCTCATGTGGCCAACGTTGCCTTTAACAACGATATCCACGCCCTTCATGGAGATACCGCAGCGGGCAGCAGCATTACCTTCGATTACCAGTAAGCCACCATGGGCCGTCGCACCGGCAGCCTGTGAGGCATCGCCCTTAACCCGGACCGTTCCTGACATCATGTTTTCAGCCACACCCTGACCGGCATTACCGTGAATCGTGACATGAGCTTTCTTATTCATACCGGCGCAGTAGTAACCGGTCGGGCCTTTAATATCGACCGAGAGATTCTGATCCAGGCCGCAGGCGATGTTATGTTGTCCTTTCGGCTCCAGGACTTCCCATTCACGCTCAGTGCATTCGATAGCCTGATCATGCAAAGCCTGGTTCAGGTCGCGGACTGTCTGTTCTGTTAAATTAATTGTTTTCATCATTTCGCTCCTTCCTGGCTGTTACGTTCCCAGACATAGATCGTGGCGGGTTCGGGTTCCCAGATTCGGGCATTTTCAATGCCCGGCAGTGTTGTCAGCGCCTGATACTCTGAAGCCATCGCAACGTAGTCATCGGTTTCAGCCATCACGGCAGGTTTACAGGCGATCGGGTCACGCATAACGGCAAAACCATCGCGGGTGCCAATCGTAAAGGTGAAAAAGCCATCCAGATCTTTCAGCGAGCTGGTCAGCGCTTCATTCAGGGAATCGCCCTGCTGCAGACGCCAGGTCAGATAACCGGCCGCCACTTCAGAATCGTTCTCAGTTTCAAAGACAATCCCTTCACGCTTCAGCTCTTCGCGCAGACGGTTGTGATTAGAGAGCGAACCATTGTGTACCAGGCAGAGATCCATTCCGGTGGAGAAAGGATGACTCCCCTCCATAGTGACCGCTGATTCTGTAGCCATCCGGGTGTGCCCGATAATGTGACTGCCCTTCATCCCTTTCAGATTGAAGGTTTCAGCAATATTGACCGGCAGCCCCACCTCTTTGAGAATCTCAATTGACTGACCCGCACTGAGAATCAGCAGATCCGGCGCAACCCTGGCCACAAACGCCTCAGCAATCGCAGCACTGGTCTGAATTTTAAATACCGCAACCTTACTGTTTTTAAACCATTCAACGCCGGTGTTCAGTTCTATCTGAGCCTTTTCAGCCAGCGCTGCCCAGTCATAATTCTCATCAGCATGACGCAGGGTCAGCTTGATGCTGTCATCTGCAACTTCATCACCGTAGATAGCAAATCCGGCACTGTCCGGGCCACGATCAGTCATCGCAATCAGCATTGGTTCAAACAGCGCACCCAACTGACTTTCCAGAGCCTTGTTCTTCAGATAAAGGCCAACAATTCCACACATAGTTATGTCCTCTTAAATCGACAATGTAAGCCTTCCAGGCTTAGAAGAATTCTGCGTAACGGTTAACTTCCCACTCGGACACATGCCGGCTGTAATCAATCCATTCATCGCGTTTAATCTTGATAAATTCGGCAACAATCTCTTTACCCATTCGCTCGGTCAGAACGGTATCTGCTTCAAGGGCGGTGATGGCTTCATTCAGGTTCTGTGGCAGAATTTCAATCCCTTTGGCCTTACGCTGCTCTTCAGTCATGGCATACAGGTTGAGGTTTACAGGTGCGCCCGGATCCAGCTCCCGCTCGATACCATCCAGGCCTGCCGCGATGATAGCGGCGTGAACCAGATAGGGGTTACAGCCTGAATCGGGAAGACGGAACTCCAGACGGCCATAGGGAACCCGGACCATCGCTGAACGGTTGTTATCGCCGTACGCGATATAGGCAGGCGCCCAGGTGGCACCTGAAGCGGAACCCCCAACCACCAGACGTTTATAGGAGTTAACCGTCGGTGCGGCAAACGCACACAGCGCCTTAGCGTGATGCAGTATGCCCGCCGTAAAGTGATAGGCCATCTTCGACAAGCCCATTCCATTTACGTCACTGTCATCGTTGAACAGGTTCTTGCCCTCGTCATTGGTGATCGAGAGGTGGAAATGCATGCCATTACCGGTGCGGTCTGAAGCTGGTTTAGGCATGAAAGAACAGACCATTCCCATATCGTTGGCAATTTCACCGGCAGCCATCCGTACAAACGTGAAACGATCCGCAGACTCCAGGGCGTCTCCATAGGTGTAGTTAATCTCAAACTGACCGTTAGCATCCTCGTGGTCGATCTGATACACATCGAAATCCACCGCCTGAAGCGACTCGACCAGTGTTTCCAGAAACGCCCGTGAACGGGATAAACCTTTATAGTCATAGCAAGGCTTAGTCAGGGTATCGGTGTCATCGACCGTCACCAGACCACCGTGACTGTCACGCTCGAACAAGTAAAACTCAGGTTCGAGTCCGGTATTCAGCGTCCAGCCCTTCTCATCCAGAAGTTTCAGCTGACGCTTCAGTACCACCCGACTGTCGTAGGGATGCGGTGCACCATTAACGTATCCGTCACAGACAATTCGGGCATAGCCTGGTTGCCAAGGAACAAGAGACAGAGTGCTCAGATCGCCCCGGGCCATGAAGTCAGGCCCATGCGGTTCCATCCCCATCCCCCACACAGCAAAACCAGCAAAACCTGCCCCGGTTTCAACAACGTCCATCAGGCAGTTAGCCGGCACTGATTTAGTTTTGGCTACACCGTGGATATCAACAAACTGAGCCAGTATGTATTTAATGTTGTTATCGGTAATAAATTTCTCTAAATCCTGCGGCATGGTAGCCCTCCGTCTTCTTCTGAAGCCTGTCCCGGTAGAGTACAGACACATAAGTTTCTTAACAGTAATTTTTTATGCTTAATAAGAAAGCAATGCGTATGCCAAAAACCATACCTTTGGGAATATTATTTTCCCATGAGGATAACTTATTGATTTATATGGATCTGGTAAAAAAAAATTCTTTGTGGGAATATATTGGCTATCAAAAGAAGTCACAGGCCGCATGGACAGGCGCACAAAGCTGGTTCACAGCGCCCCAACAAAGGGCATAAAAATGGCAGAAAACAAAGGTCAGAAGTTCGAACTCGATCACTACATCGGTATGAAAGTGAAAAAAGCCCGGCTTGAAGAGGGATTAAAAATAACCGATGTCGCGAGAATCTCGGGCATCAGTCAGGGGATGGTCAGTAAGATTGAAAACGCACAGGTATCCACCAGCCTTGAAACACTGAGCCGGCTCTGCTCAGCACTGGGCATGCCGATCTCTAAACTGTTTAATGACTTTGACCGTCCGGACGGTGGCGCCCAGTTCACAAAGTCAGGTACGGGTCTGGAGGTGGTCAGACGCGGGACCGAGAAAGGCCACACCTATCAGTTACTCACCTATCAGCGTGGCGGTAAGAAATCATTTGAACCCTTTCTGATTACCATGGATGACCTGGCAGAGGTATTCCCCACCTTCTCCCATCCCGGTGAAGAGTTCATCCATATCCTCAGCGGCAAGATCGTCTACCGTCACGGAAACCATCTTTATAATATGGAAGCCGGCGACAGCCTGACCTTTGATGCAGAGATCCCCCATGGCCCTGAAGAGTTGCTGGAAGTGCCGATCAAACTTCTATCAATTATTCATTATGATGATAAGAGCTGAATTTTTAGCGCAGGCACACTGCGCCCTCTGGGTTAAAATGTTTCTACCTGTAAGGCAAACCACAGAGGGATTTAACGCAGAGTCATTCAACGCTGTTATTTGTATGCCGCATAGCCAACGTTTTGCTCATTCAAATACAGGGGCGTCGAAGTCATGGCCTTCATCGCTATAGGCCGTGACGATAACATCCGCAACCAATCCCGTATCGGCTTCAACCTGGGTTTGAAAAAAGTTTTGAATCTGTTGCCTGCGACCATGAGCAGACCAGGCTTCAGCGTCTTCCCAGATCTCGTTAAACACAATCGGATATTCATTTCGCATCGCACTCGGGTGATCAATCTGTCGTGTCAGCATATATTGAATACAGCCCTCCTCCCGATAAGAATCCGGCTCAAGCGCCTTTAACACCCCAAACAACTCTGCTTCTTTTCCTGGCTTGGGCTTAAACTGGGCTAAAACATACACACGGCTGGTCATCGGATTTCCTTTGTTTGTCGATAATTTGACTGAATAGTAGATGAAAACATGGGTGACAGGAACTCACGAGGTGACTGGCGCTCTGAATCACGTTCTCTGAGCCACTGATTAAGAGCGGTTTAACCACAGAGGACACGGAGCACACAGAGAAAAGGACTGATCCAGTTAAGCTAGCTGGATCAATGACTCTGCCCCTGTTGATTCATGACCCTGTTGCGTCAAAAGCGTTTTAACCACAGAGGACACGGAGTACACAGAGAAAAGTGCTGATCCGGTTAAGCTATCCTAATCCACCACTCTGCATCTTTGAATTACGGCAGGCGTTACACCTTCTATCGATGGACCTTAATTAAGGCCCCGTTCTCTGCGCGCATCGTTAATTCCACCTGCGTTAGATACATTTGTATAACCGGCATCTTTCAGCGCTAAAATTGCTTTTCCCGCCCGATTTCCGCTTCGGCAATACAGGCGAATGTCCGTATTTTTATCTGGAAATATCTCACTAACGCCTGCAACAATGTCATCATGTGAAATGCGGGCATCGCCTTCAATATTGTCAATGCTATGTTCGACAGCACTTCGTACATCAATCCAAACAGTTTCAGCATTTGATACTACGCTGAAGCACATCATCATCATAAAAAATAAAATATGACCCAGTTTTTTAAAGTACATCGTTTAATCCTTCGTTGGAATTGACGAGCATTTAACGCTCGCATTTGCCGGGAATCTGAGCGTAGCAAGTGAATTCATAAGATCTGCTTCAGGCGCTGACCCCTGTCATTTTATGGGTTTCACCAAGTCAGCTCCACAACTCATTTAATTTCAACCCGACACCGCCTGGTTAATCAGGAAAAAGCGGTTTGAGCCCTTGAATCCAGCCCTTTAATCCAGCCCCTTAATCCTTGCTCGTTGCCACGCTCCCGCGAGGAAACGAGACAAGCTTAGGCATGAGCGCAAACACGCCCCACCCCAAATACTCGCGAGTATAGGCTGCATGGCGTACAGGCTCTGTACTCAGGCTGGAGCGGATCTCCTCGGCCAACTCATCGTCAGGATTTTTCTCAAGCCATCGGCGCATTGTGAGCCACTTAGCCGCTTCGTACCTGTCCCAACTATCCTGATTGGCCAGAACCATCTCAACAACGTCATAACCAAGATTACCGAAGGATTCAAGAAGCTCTGGAAGACTGAGAAAGTCTGACATTGAGCTGGCCAAACACTTCCTGGCAATGTCTTCTGTTGGAGGCAACTGCCGCCAGTAAGGCTCGCCAATCAGGATGATGCCACCATTACGCAGGCTTTTGGCCAGAAGCGCGATAGTGCCAGCGGCACCGCCCCCAATCCAGGTGGCGCCGACACAAGCGGCCACATCAGCTTTCTCTTCAGTGATATAGCCCGATGCATCGTCGTGAATGAAATCAACCTTATGAGCAACGCCGAGCTCTTCGGCGCGCAGCTTCGCCTGTGCGGTGAACAATGGACTCATGTCGATGCCGGTACCAACAATGCCGTGATCCCGTGCCCAGGTGCATAGCATTTCGCCCGAGCCGCTTCCGAGGTCGAGCACTCGCGCTCCTGGCTTCAGGCGAAGGGCGGCACCGAGCGTGACAAATTTGTCGAGCGTGAACGGATTGTGGATACGATGCTCACTTTCCGTGATATTGAAAAACCGTGGGATGTCCAATGCGTAAACCTCCTACAGAATGCAAATAGATTGGATGAAAAGTCTAACCGCTTCGAGGCCAGATAAGAACTTAATTATCTATTAACTCAGGGGCGGCTCATATGTGTTATGTACATTTTTTTTGTGCCAATAAAACAGTTGCATTTACCAAATCAATAGCCTTGCATTCAAGATCATCATGGTAATCAACTCTATATTCATGCGACCTCATGTTTTTTAGTCTAATGATTGCACCGTAGAAATCTTGATAAGCCTCTAGTATTTCCTCGATATCTTTCTTTTTAAATAAGAGCTTAATTCTTGAAATACTTTTCCTTATTTGGTTTTTGCTCTCTAAGATTTCCTTTTCAAATATTACTGCCTCTTCTTCTGATATCGTGCTTACACCAAGAACTTCTAAAGCACGAATATTTGATTCATGAGAGATAGACTCAGCCGTATCAACTATATTTTTAAGAGCTTCATATTTCTCAAACCAAAGCTTTTCTGACTTAGATTTTAAAATAGCAAAGTAGGCGCCGAATCCCGCCCCGAACAAAGCAACTAATAACGGAAGAATCTCTTTCATTGGTTTCTCATTAGTACATAACGATCAATGTAAGGGGCGTGAGGTACAAGCGTCCCAAAGTAAGCCACACTGCTTGTGGCCGGAGTTAATTTTACTTTTTGTGATACAGCTACATTAAAGCCGATGCTTTTCCATATTTACATCATCTTTCTTAAGGATATAAATGTAAGATCTATTCCAACGGGAATCAATTGATTTTACATAATTAACGGCAAAATTTTTGCGAGATTTTAAGCCTAAAGCTGAGCCAATAATTTCCTCATCATTCGCATTACCACGCTCTACGTTATGCCAGTAGTAAACATCGTATGAAGCCTTATTTTCAACATAGTCACATGAATACTTTGATGCATATTTATCACAGCCAGATTCATCTCTTGAAAGGTATTGATACACAAAATAACCAACGACTAAAAGTAAAATCACTTTACCCATTTCGTATCCTTTAGGTTAAATACTAACTCTCAACTTAAGAGTTGTATCATACTCGTTCCCACGCGCCTGCGTGAGAACGAGACAAAGCGGGGAACTACACAATCCGACAACATGCGCTTGTTACGCTCGCCTTGGAGCAAGGTATAGCTGCTTTATTTTATAAACGAACTCTGGCCTATTGGCATACCGCAAGGCAATATCCCAAAGTGGATTGGTACGATTATTAATATTTTTAGCAAGAGCTTTTATTTCAGGCGGCGCATCTTCACGGAAAAAATTTTTGTTATCTCTATTTTTGTCATAGCTAACACCAGTTATTTTGAATTTCCTCGGTGCTACCCGCTTCGATTTTTGCTGCTCTATATCTCGGTGTGCCGTCTCCCAGGTAATGGCTCTGACCATTAACATGTACTGGTGCTCGTCGAATTTTCCATTAACTGTAAATTGCGATTTTGGCGGGTAGCGTGGCTGAATTTTTCGCTGATATAGTCCACCAACTACAAACCGGAAATGTAAATTATCAGGTGACATTTCGTAACGCCGACAATCAACAATATCAACCCATTGACCTTTGGTTTGCTCTATATTCTTCTTGGCAAAGAGAACCGCAAAAGCTTCATCCGTACCAGCATATTTCAGATATTTTTTAAGCAGTTTTTCGTTCATATTCTAACCATTGTAACGTAAGCTTTTCCGCCTAACGCCCGCGTAAAAGGCACAAGCTTGCAAGCGTCCTAATTGACGCGTCTTGCTAGATACTCTTTAAACGAGACATGTAGTTTATGAAGTCTTGTTTAGCTCCTATCCTGCCGTTGTAGCTAAAGACCCCCTCCAAATAACTATTCTCTAGATCTATACGAATGCGAACATCCTGAGCAGACAATATTTCACGAATGAAGTCCTTTTCAACAACATAATATAAAACATTCATTTGTTTAATGACATTTGGGTGAAAGTAGGTTTTAGCTTCAGTGCTTGGGTTAAGATTAGCAATCTGATCTTTAGTTACGGATGTGAAGCTATCAAACTTACCGCTCACATTGAAATTTATAGTTGTTCCAGTACTTACTGGTTTATCTTTATGAGGCAGTACGATTAAAACTATATTGTCATCAGGTAACGAAGAACTCCAATACAGACCTATTCTCATATCACTACCACTAACACCTTTGTTGCTTCTATAGACATAACTTGGGGACATGGAAAGCTCTTCTGTACCATCAAACGTCGATGTGTACTCAGAAACGCACCCTGTCGCGCATGGAGTGCTTGCGCACCCAGAAATACTGATAAAGAAAGTAATTAATAGTATTAACTTTTTATAACTCATGACTAATCTCAGTTAAGTTTATATGAAAACTGTATGTTACGTAAAAGATCCAACGCCTAGATTAGTAGAAGAATCGCAACGACGATCCACTACAGCTACTTGTTAAAGGCCCAATTGACAAAATCATTACCAACCTTTTCATATATTTGAAACTGTTCGATATTTTTTGACAGGTCAATAAACTCTGCGAGTATATATAAAGATATTAAACCAACAATTTGCATTAATTGAAGAACTTCTTGGTCTTCAATATTTGGTGAAATAATATTTTCGTCATTTATGTGTTTGACTGCAATATGAACCCCTCCATGAGTATAGCTGTGCAAAGATGGGCGCAATTCACTCCAGACTTCTGACAAAATTGGTGTAAATTCCATTTCAGATTCAATCTCTTTCGCTAGACCCAAAGCGGATTTCCATTTATCTGTTTCTAAGCATTTTTTAATTTGTGATTCCGTCGCACATCGATGTAACCATATTGCACGGAAAGAGGATTCTAATAGAGGGCGAACCAAGGCGAATGCTGAAGCAAAATTTCTTTTCTGCGCCAGAGTTTGAATGCCATCGCAGTGATTGAAAGCAACATATAGCATTGTGCTAATGAAGTTGATCTTCTCTGAAGGATTATCAATATTGCATTTTTCAATTTCTCTCCAAATGCAATCAATTTGATCTCTGGCTTTAAAGATACATTCCATTTCTTTGGCCTTTTAATGCTGAGCACAGCGGCGCGCTTTAGCGCGTCCGGCGGCCATAGGCCGCGTACTGCTGCGACTTGTTATGGATTTCTATTTTGGCAATCTTTTCCAAAGGTAGCTTTCCTTGGCATCCGGGCCAGATTTCCATTCTTTGTATTCTAAGATCATACATCTTCCGCATGGCCTGTAACCCGCTTGGATAGCATCCTGCTCACTCGTGAAGAATACACGGTGTTGGGCATAACCTTTGGGAAGGGCACTATTGGCTGCAGGGCAATCTAATCGACCATATATTCCAGCTTTCGAGTTTCCACCCAGAGTCCCTGGTGTTTCGCTAGTGATCGTAGTCCCATCAGCAGATAATAGTTTATAGATCTTCATGAATACTCCCTATCCATGGCATTTTAATTGTGTGCGTGCGCGTTTTGACACCGCAAGACTGAGGACGGGGAAGTTATATCTATTTGAACTGAAAGAGTAATTCTGAAGCACGTCGTTTTTCATCCCCTGAATACGCGCATACGCGTTTTGGCACTTTCAACCGGCACATAATCTCAGCTGTTGATATCCTTATCTGTCAGATATTGCACCACTTTAAAGGGTTATGCCAGTGACAAAACGCGCTTTTTTCAGATCTGTGAGTGACAAAGCGTGCCACCATTTCTGATTTATCCCAATTAACTGTATATAGAGTCAGACAAGCAGAAGGCATTATCCACAGCGGATAAGAGACAAGAGAAAGATACTAATTGTAGCAAGGTTCGATTCTGGGGTTGTGCCGCGAGGAATATTCACCCTATAGGCTTTGGAACAAAGTTAAAAGAGACTTGAGCCTTATGGTTCGTTATCCCACCATCCTCATCGCTTTATCTCAGTGTTCTCTGTGGTGAATGTTCGATGCAGAAAGCAGAGAAAGAGCTTTTACCACTGAGGACCCCGTTACCACGGAATCTCTTAAACAGGCTCTTGCGAGCGACGAGCAAGTCACGCTTTTTGTGACATTCTAGCCAGCGGCGCAGCCGCGATCTAGCTACTTTCTCAGCTTTATAAAAAAGGCCAACACATCTCTGCATCAGCCTTTTCAAACAACTAAGCTTAATTCAAAAAATCAAAGCATCTCGACAGCAACCGCTGTGGCTTCACCGCCGCCGATACAGAGTGAGGCAACACCTTTTTGCTTACCCTGGTTTTTCAGCGCATACAGCAGTGTCACCAGGATGCGGGAACCGGATGAACCGATCGGGTGACCCAGTGCACAGGCACCGCCATTGACGTTAACTTTTGCAGCATCCAGCCCCAGTTCGCTGATAGCGAGCATCGAGACCACGGCGAAGGCTTCATTGATCTCATACAGATCGACATCGTCTTTGCTCCAGCCTGCCCGGGCCAGTACTTTATCAATCGCACCAATCGGCGCGATGGTAAACTCGGCAGGCAGCTGGGCATGGGTTGAATGTGCCACGATTCGTGCCATCGGCTGCAAGCCGCGTTTTTGCGCCTCGGACTCACGCATCAGTATCAGTGCAGAACCCCCATCAGAAATTGAACTGGAGTTTGCCGCGGTGATGGTGCCATCTTTTTTGAATGCCGGGTTAAGCTGACGAATCTTATCTTTGCGTGCATTGCCCGGTTGCTCGTCGGTATCAACCACGGTTTCGCCGCGTCTTAATTTAACCGTGACAGCGGCAATCTCCTCTTTAAACGCACCGCTTTCAATCGCGGCCAGCGCTTTATCCAGAGACCCAATGGCAAAATCATCCATCGCTTCACGGGTGATATTAAAGTCATCGGCGCTCTTCTGCGCGAAGCTGCCCATCAGGCCACCTTCGTAAGCGTCTTCCAGACCATCGAAGAACATATGATCGATCACCTGCTGATGCCCCATGCGCATTCCGGCACGGGCTTTAGGTAGCAGATAAGGCGCCAGACTCATGTTTTCCATACCGCCAGCGACCATAATATCGACCTGTCCCGCGGCGATCTGATCATGGGCCAGCATGACCGCTTTCATTCCGGAGCCACACATTTTGTTAACCGTGGTAGCCCCGGCCGCATCCGCGACGCCAGCAGCACGCGCTGCCTGGCGCGCCGGCGCCTGACCCAGCCCTGCGGGCAGAACACACCCCATAATCACTTCATCAATATCACTGCCCTGAATACCGGCACGCTCAATCGCTGCTTTAATCGCAGTGGCACCCAGATCAGGAGAGCGCACTTCACTCAGCGCTCCCATCATGCCCCCCATCGGTGTGCGGGCAGCGCTGACAATTACAATTGAATCCTGACTCATTTTCTTACTCCAATCCGGCAACACAATTTTTCAACACAATACAGTTTTGACATGAAAAAGGGACGCGGAGTTGCGTCCCTTTTAAATTTAACCGTCATTAACCGAAGTTTTTCTTAACCAGTTTCTGGAACTCACCCACAATACCGCTGCGGAATGCCAGCACACAGACGATAAAGATGATGCCCATAATGATGTGGATATAGTTACCCAGCTCACCACCCGATAGCATATTCTGAATGGAGATAACCACCCCGGCACCCACCAGTGGGCCAAAGATAGTCCCCATGCCACCTAACAGTGTCATCAGCACCACTTCACCCGACATATGCCAGTGCACATCGGTCAGCGAGGCCAGCTGAAATACCAGTGTTTTGGTAGAACCGGCCAGCCCCGCAAGCGCAGAAGAGATAATGAAAGCGACCCACTTATAGTCATTAACGTTATAACCCAGAGATACTGCCCGTGGTTCGTTCTCACGGATCGCTTTAAGAATCTGACCAAAAGGTGAGTGCACCGTCCGGTGAACCAGCCAGAAGCCAAAGATAAAGATCGCCAGTACAAAGTAGTACATCGCAAAATTATCATTCAGATCGATCAGGCCAAACAGCTCTCCGCGGGGGACACCCTGCAGTCCATCTTCACCGCCGGTAAAGGGGGCCTGAAGATAGAAGAAGAATGCCAGCTGAGCCAGTGCCAGGGTAACCATCGCAAAGTAAATCCCCTCGCGCTTAACGGCCAGCTTACCGTAGACCGCTCCCAGCAAACCTGCACCCACAGTACCCGCCAGAACACCCAGTTCAGGCGTCAGTCCGGTGTTAAGCATCAGATAGCCGGTTATATAGCCACCGGTTCCCAGAAAAACAGCATGACCAAACGACAGCAGACCTACAAAACCCAACAACAGGTTAAAAGCACAGGCAAACAGCGCGAAGCACAGCAGTTTCATCAGAAACACCGGGTATACAACAGCCGGTGCAACCAGAGCCAACAAAATAAGAAACAGATAGAGTTTTTTCATTTTCATCATGTCATTTCTCCCCTACAAGATGGCTCATGCTTCTTTACCAAACAGACCGGCAGGCTTAACCAATAGCACGATCACCATGAACAGGAAGATAACGGTGGTAGATGCTTCCGGATAAAAGAACTTGGTCAGCCCTTCAACCACGCCCATCATCAGTCCGGTCAGAATCGCACCACCAATTGAGCCCATGCCACCGATAACAACAATCGCAAACACTACAATCAGAATATTGGAACCCATCTCCGGGCTCACGGAGTACACAGGAGCCGCCAGCACCCCGGCAAAAGCAGCCAGTGCCACACCAAAACCAAAGGTCAGCGTGGTGATCAGCGGAACATTGATGCCGAATCCCTGCATCAGTTGAGGATTTTCCGTACCGGCCCGCAGATAGGCGCCCAGCTTGGTTTTCTCAATCACCCACCAGGTGCTGAAACAGACCACCAGCGAGCTGACGATAATCCATGCACGGTAGTTGGGCAGATACATAAATGGCAGTTTCGTACCGCCTTTGAGCTCAGCCGGAATCTGATATGGAAGACCGGAAGAACCATAGATATGTGTGAACAGACCCTGTAGCACCAGTGCGATACCAAAGGTCAGCAGCAGACTGTAGAGGTGATCCTCATTCGCGATCGGCCGCACCAGAAACCGTTCCATCAGGATTGCCAGAAGACCAACAGCAAGCGGCACAAGAATCAGCGCCCACCAGTAGTTGATGCCCATATAATTCAGGGCCATCCAGGCAAAGAAGGCGCCAAGCATATACATCGCGCCCTGCGCGAAGTTTATAATTTTCAAAAGACCAAAAATAATCGCCAGGCCGAGACTCAGCAGTGCGTAGAATGAGCCGTTGATCAGCCCCACCAGCAGCTGTCCCGACAGCGCAAACAAATTTATACCAAATATCGTCGCCATAACATCACCCAGAAAAGCAAAGATGTTGTATGAAATCGTCCCCTTCAAGCCGATTTCACACAGACCTTTCAGACTATCTTTTCAGACTAGCTTTCAGAAAAGACCGGAGGGCATGCAGCGGCGCTACACTGCCCTCCTGATTTCAAGCTTTTATCAAGAATTACTTGAAATCACACTCAGGCAGCATCGGATTGAATGCCTCATCACCCGGGATAACACTTTCTATCTTGTAGATGTCATCAGCAGACTTACGGCTGGCCGCATCTTTAATGCTCACCAACAGCATGTCATGTACCATCCGGCCATCGTTTCGCAGGTAAGCATTACGGGCGAAGAAGTCATCAGGCTTGCTGGCCTTCATCTGCTTCATAACCGCATCTGAATCATCTGAACCGGCAGCCTTAATCGCATTCAGGTAGTGCATGGTCATAGAGTAAGCACCGGCGTGCGGCATTGCAGGGATAGCACCGTGACGCGCTTTGAAACGGGCAGACCATTCACGGGTCTGATCATCCATATCCCAGTAGAAACCGGTAGTGGCCTTCATACCTGCAGCGATAGCAGGATCAAGCGCCTGAGCGTTAGGCGTGAATACCAGCAATCCGGCAACATCTGCAGTTTCAGTCAGACCAAACTCTGCTGATGTTTTCAGTGAGTTAACAAAGTCAGCACCCGCGTTGGCCAGACCGACCACATCAGCACCAGAAGCCTGTGCCTGCAGCACGTAGGAAGAGAAGTCAGTAGTGCCCAGAGGCGCACGAACCGCACCGACCACTTCACCACCGCTGGATTCGATAACCTTAGTGGCAATACCTTCCAGAGCGTGACCAAACGCATAGTCAGCGGTAATGAAGAACCACTTCTTCTTACCTGAATTAACCATCTGCTTAACAGTACCGTTTGCCAGTGCCGCTACGTTATAGGTCCAGTGAGCATTGTAAGGAGAACAGGCTTTAGTGGTGAAAGCATTACTTGCAGAAGCCGAGATCAGAGCAATCTTCTTGGCATCGGTCAGCACTTTGGTTACGGCTCCGGTTACAGAAGACGCTACCAGACCAGTTACCACATCAACATTTTCATCTTCAATCCACTGTCGCACTTTCGCAGAGCCTACATCCGGCTTGTTCTGATCATCAGCGCTGACAATTTCAATAGGCTTGCCAAGTACAGTGCCGCCAAAATCTTCGACAGCCATTTCAACAGCGGTTACACAGCCCTGGCCACAAATATCGGCATACACACCACCCATATCCGCCAGAACACCAATCTTAACTACATCATTGGAGACGCCTGCAGCCTGAACACCAGTGGCTGCGACCACGCTCATCGCGGCTGCCAGTAGGGTCTTCTTCATTGCTTTCATTTTGTCACTCCTGCTTGAGAACTTTTTATTTTTATCGAACGTCATTTGTAGAGCTTTTTACTTCAATGTTTATCCGGGTTTTAAACCCCCAGATAGGTATTCAACAGTTCCGTTTTTGCCTGCAACTCATCCTTTCTGACCTCTTCAACGATATGGCCATGTTCCATAACGTAGTGACGGTCGGCGATGGGTGCAGCGAAACGAAAATTCTGCTCAACCAGCAAAACGGTCAGGCCGCGCTCCTTGAGCATCACCAGAACCTCAGCCAGCTTTTGCACAATCACCGGCGCCAGGCCCTCGGTAATCTCATCGAGCAACAGAATATTGGCACCGGTGCGCAGAATACGTGCCATCGCCAGCATCTGCTGTTCACCACCGGAGAGGCGCGTCCCCTGGCTATAGCGACGCTCAGCCAGGTTGGGGAAAATGTCATAAATCTCTTCAACGCTCATACCATCGGAACGAACATTGGGTGGCAACATCAGATTCTCTTCTACATTGAGGCTGGAGAAGATACCCCGCTCTTCAGGGCAATAACCCACCCCTAGATGAGCGATCTTATGGGCCGCCATACCGATGGTTTCATTACCATTGATATTGATCGTGCCGGTACGACGCCCCACCATGTTCATAATCGCTTTAAGCGTGGTGGACCGTCCTGCACCGTTGCGTCCCAGCAGAGTCACCAGTTCCCCCTGCATAATGGTCATGTCGATGCCATGAAGAATATGGGATTCGCCGTAGTAAGCATGCAGATCATTGATACGCAGCTTTTCACCTGTTGAGCTCATGCAACGCCCTCCTTCTTCGCAGCATTAGCCGCAGCGGCGTCTGCAGCAATGGCATTCGCGACCTCGTCATCTGCTTCAACACCCATATAGGCTTCACGAACACGCGGGTCCTGAGAGACGGTTGCGTAATCACCCTCGGTGAGAATTGCGCCGCGCTGTAATACCGTGATTTTGTCCGCCAGTTGAGCGACTACATGCAGGTTATGTTCAACCATAAGAATGGTACGGTTGGCAGACACTTTTTTTATCAGATCAGCAACCACACTCACATCTTCGTGGCCCATACCCTGAGTCGGCTCATCCAGCAGCAACATTTCAGGGTCAAGCGCCAGCGTGGTAGCGATCTCCAGCGCCCGCTTGCGACCATAAGGCAGATCAACAGTGACAGCATTGGAATACTCTTTCAGGCCAACCTCATCAAGCAGCTCAATAGCCCGATCATTAAGTTTGTCCAGAACCTTTTCTGATTTCCAGAAGTGGAAACTGTTGCCCTCTTTACGCTGCAGGGCGATACGCACATTCTCAATAACAGAGAGGTGTGGAAACACAGCAGATATCTGAAACGAGCGAACAATGCCTTTTCTGGCGATCGCAGCAGATTTCATATCGGTAATATCATTACCGTTGAAGAGAATGGTGCCTCGGGTGGGTGTCAGAAATTTTGTCAGCAGGTTAAATACAGTTGTCTTACCGGCACCATTAGGCCCGATCAGCGCGTGTATTGTTCCCCGCTCAACCTGAAGATTTACATCGTCAACGGCGGTAAAGCCCTTGAATTCCTTAACCAGATTCCTGGTTTCGAGAACGTAGTCGGCACTCATGCAGAACCAGCCTCACATATATTTGTTTTTATTATCGAATGGGCAAAAATAATTACTGCCCAAATAAGCCTTGCAGCCAAGTTAGCAATTTCCCCTACAGGATAACAAGTACTACTTTAGTATAACCCTCATACAAAACACCACCCAAAATACAAATTAGTTATTTATTATCAATAAGTTAAAAACAATCCTACGAAATGTAACATTTCCATGAACTCCGGAAACACCCTTTACGTTTACGTAAACTTCCGCTACATTAACTAACATAAGCGTCAGGAAGCAGATTATGAACATACGTACTTTTTCTATAAGTGAGCTGGCCAGCGAGTTTGATGTAACGACTCGCAGCATTCGCTTTTATGAAGACCAGCAGCTGTTATTTCCCACCCGCCGCGGGCAGACCCGGATTTACAGTGCTCAGGACAGAGTCCGGTTAAAACTGATTCTGCGGGGCAAGCGACTGGGCTTTTCACTCGCTGAAACCCGTGAACTATTTGCGCTCTGGGATGAAACCCCGACAGGCAGCATGAAACAGCTGCAACTGCTGATGGCCAAAATAGAAGAGAAAAAACAGTCTCTGGAGCAGCAATTAAATGATATTGCAATGCTTCAGCTGGAACTGGACAGCGCAGAGAGCCGTTGCCGGGAGGCAATGAACGATCTCACAGAAACAACAAAGACAGAGAAGTCGGCATAGGCGGTTACAACCATACAACCACATTAACCGATAACAATAGCTATTAAACGACCAACAAAAATAATCGTAAACCGGAAACGGCAAAGGCAAAAATTCACAACATGCCCTTCCGCTTCCCTAAGCCAGGTGGACAGAAAATGATTGCACAGTACAGCTCACTTAATTTCGGACTCGGTGAAACTCTGGATATGCTGCGGGAGCACGTAAACAGTTTTGCAGCACAGGAAATTGCCCCACGCGCCGAACAGGTCGATCATGACAATGAATTTCCTAACGATCTGTGGCGTAAATTCGGCGATATGGGGCTGCTGGGCATCACGGTGAAAGAGGAATACGGCGGCGTTGATATGGGGTATCTGGCGCATATGGTGGCGATGGAAGAGATCAGCCGCGCATCGGCCTCGGTCGGTCTGTCTTACGGTGCACATTCTAACCTCTGTGTTAACCAGATTAACCGTAACGGTACCCATGAGCAGAAAACCAAATACCTGCCAAAACTGATCAGCGGTGAACATATTGGTGCACTGGCGATGTCCGAGCCGAATGCCGGTTCCGATGTCGTTTCAATGAAGCTGACAGCCCGCGACAACGGTGACCACTACCTTCTCAATGGTAACAAAATGTGGATCACCAACGGTCCGGATGCCAATACCTATGTTATCTACGCGAAAACCGATGTGAATGCAGGCCCTAAAGGTATAACGGCCTTTATCGTTGAACGTGATTACCCTGGATTCTCCCGTCATCAAAAACTGGATAAGCTGGGTATGCGTGGCTCCAATACCTGTGAACTGGTATTTCAGGACTGCCCGGTACCAAAAGAGAACATTCTTGGCGAACTGAACGGCGGAGTTAAAGTGCTGATGTCCGGCCTCGACTATGAGCGCCTGGTTCTGGCCGGAGGCCCGCTCGGTATTATGCAGGCAGCGATGGATATCACCATTCCTTATACCCGCGACCGGGTGCAGTTTGGTAAAGCGATCGGTGAATTCGAAATGGTACAGGGCAAAGTGGCCGATATGTACACGCTGCTGAATGCATCCAAGGCCTACGCCTATACCGTCGCTCAGGCAGCGATGCGGGGCGAGACTTCCCGCAAGGACTGCGCAGCGGTCATTCTGTATACCGCAGAGATGGCGACTAAAATCGCTCTGGATGCAATACAGCTGCTTGGCGGAAACGGCTATATCAATGAGTTCCCAACCGGCCGCCTGCTGCGTGATGCCAAACTGTACGAGATCGGTGCTGGCACCTCTGAGATTCGCCGGATGCTGATCGGCCGTGAGCTATTCCTGAATAAGTAACCCAGTTTTCCATCAGTGGACTTTAGGGGAATGGTGTTCTGCACCGCCCCACTTTTTCACTATGAATAATGACGAATTCAGACAAGGCGTTCTTTTAGCCGCAATCAACGGGTCAGTGGCTTATCGATAAACGATGCAACCCACTGTTCTGAAAACTGCTCTAAAGAGTGACGCCGGAGAGAAGCAATGGCAACGATAAAAACAAAAATCAACCCGCGTGCGGACGAGTTTCGTGCGAACTATGACGCAATGGCTTCAGTGGTAACTGACCTGCGTGATAAAGCAGCACAGATCCATCAGGGGGGAGGCAGCAAATACCAGGAACGCCACCTTTCCCGTGGAAAACTGCTGCCCAGAGAGCGGATTAACGCCCTGCTGGATGAAGGTTCACCACTGCTGGAACTATCCCAGCTGGCCGCGTATAAGGTCTATGACGATGACGTACCTGCTGCCGGAATCATCACCGGTATCGGCCGCGTCAGCGGCGTTGAGTGCATGATTATAGCCAACGACGCCACCGTAAAGGGCGGCACCTATTTCCCGCTGACCGTGAAGAAACATCTGCGGGCTCAGGAGATAGCAGAACAGAATCACCTGCCCTGTATCTACCTGGTGGATTCCGGCGGTGCCAACCTGCCACAACAGGATGACGTATTCCCGGACAGGGATCATTTCGGCCGCATTTTCTATAATCAGGCGCGGATGTCTGCCAAAGGGATTCCCCAGATCGCTGTGGTGATGGGACTTTGTACAGCCGGGGGCGCTTATGTACCGGCGATGGCAGATGAGTCGATCATCGTGCGCAATCAGGGCACTATATTCCTGGCCGGACCACCACTGGTAAAAGCGGCGACCGGCGAAGTCGTCAGCGCTGAAGACCTGGGTGGTGCCGATGTGCACTGTAAAGTGTCCGGCGTTGCTGACCATTACGCTGAAAACGATCATCATGCGCTGGAGATTGCCCGCACCTGTGTGGCAAACCTGAACCGCCGCAAAGAGATCAACATTAAAACCCAGGCGCCAAAAGAGCCACTCTACCCAAGCGATGAACTCTACGGCATTGTCGGCACCGACCTGAGAAAACCCTACGATGTTCGTGAAGTGATCGCCCGCATCGTCGATGGCTCTGAGTTCGATGAGTTCAAAAAACTCTACGGCACAACACTGGTCACCGGTTTTGCCCATATTCACGGTTATCCGGTGGGTATTATCGCCAACAACGGCATCCTGTTCGGTGAGTCCGCACAGAAAGGGGCGCACTTTATAGAACTATGCTGCCAGCGAAAAATTCCCCTGCTGTTTCTGCAAAACATCACCGGCTTTATGGTCGGTCAGAAGTATGAATCAGAGGGTATCGCCAAGCACGGGGCCAAGATGGTGATGGCGGTCGCCTGTGCCGATGTGCCTAAATTCACTGTGCTGATCGGCGGTAGTTTCGGGGCCGGTAATTACGGTATGTGCGGCCGGGCCTACAGCCCTAACCTGATGTTTATGTGGCCCAACGCCCGCATTTCTGTGATGGGTGGTGAACAGGCGGCGGGCGTTCTGGCAACCGTTAAACGGGACAATATGGACCGCAACGGTGAGCAGTGGTCTGTTGAAGATGAAGCTTCGTTTAAAAAACCGATCATCGATACCTATGAGCATCAGGGACACCCCTACTACGCATCTGCCCGTCTCTGGGATGATGGGGTAATTGATCCAAAGCAAACCCGTGACGTGATCGGCATGAGCCTGTCTGCCGCACTCAATAAGCCGGTGGGTGACACCCACTTCGGCGTATTCCGGATGTAATGGGGAGTTTGCAAATGACAACTGAATATAACCAGTTTGTACTACTGGAAAAGAGCAGTAACGGCGTCGCAGAGCTGATAATCAATCGCCCTGAAGTACACAACGCCTTCGATGATGGCGTCATTGAGCAGCTGATCCACCGTCTGGAAGCCACTCATGAAGACCCTGAAGTGCGGGTTCTGGTGCTGCGTTCACGGGGCAAGAATTTTTCCGCCGGGGCTGATCTGGCCTGGATGAAACGGATGGCCAGCAACACCCATGACGAGAACATGATCGATGCCGGGCGTCTGGCACGACTGATGGAGCTGCTGAACAACCATAGCAAACCCACTATCGCCCTGATTCAGGGCGCCGCCTATGGTGGCGCGGTCGGCCTGGCAGCCTGTTGCGATATTGTCATTGCCGCTGAAAGCAGCTCATTCTGTCTCTCAGAAGTAAAAATCGGTCTGATTCCCGCGGTTATCAGCCCCTATGTCGTGCGTGCTATCGGCGAACGTCAGTCACGCCGCTATTTCCTGACAGCAGAACTTTTCACAGCCCGTACCGCCGAGCAGTTTGGCCTGGTGCATCAGGTGGTGGAAAACGTCGAACAACTTGACGAAGCCTGCGACCGGTTTATCGCCACGCTGCAGAAAAACAGCCCTCAGGGGATGAAAGCTGCGAAGCAACTTATCTATGCCGTAAGCCAGAAAGAGATCACCGCTGAAGTGATCGATGACACCGCCCGCCGCATTGCGGATATCCGTGTCAGCGAAGAGGGTCAGGAGGGACTGAGTTCCTTCCTGCAAAAGCGTAAACCGAACTGGATTCAGGAGTAAGCGGCATGTTTAATAAAATTCTTATAGCTAACCGTGGGGACCAGTTGCGCAGCAACCTGGCGGCGAAGCCAAATTGCATGCCGACGCACGCAGTGCGTGCAGGCGAGTTCGACACGGAGGCACACCATGTTTAATAAAATACTTATCGCTAACCGTGGAGAAATCGCCTGCCGGGTCATTCAGACCGCTCACCGTCTGGGTATTCGCTGTGTCGCTGTCTATTCTGAAGCCGATAAAAACGCCCGTCATGTGGCGATGGCCGATGAAGCATTTCTGCTCGGACCTGCGCCCAGCAATGAAAGCTATCTTCGCGGCGACAAAATTCTGGAGATCGCTAAACTATCCGGCGCTCAGGCAGTTCATCCCGGCTATGGTTTTCTCTCAGAAAACGCGGCGTTTGCCAAATCCTGTTTTGATAACGGGATTGAGTTTATCGGGCCACCTACCAGCGCTATCGAAGCGATGGGTTCCAAGTCGGCCGCTAAGGAGATTATGTCTCACGCAGCGGTCCCACTGGTGCCCGGCTATCACGGCGAAGATCAGACCCCGTCGGTGTTAAAAGAGGAGTCTGTCCGCTGTGGTTTCCCTCAGCTACTGAAAGCGGTCGCTGGCGGCGGCGGTAAGGGCATGCGGGTCGTTAACTCGATCGATGAGTTCGATGAGGCACTTAAATCCGCCTGCCGTGAAGCTAAAAACGCTTTTGGTAATCCGGATATGCTGATTGAACGCTATCTGACCCAGCCACGCCACGTTGAAATTCAGGTGTTCTGTGATAAGCAGGGTAACGGCGTTTACCTGGCAGAACGTGATTGTTCAGTGCAGCGTCGCCATCAGAAAGTAATCGAAGAAGCCCCTGCGCCCAACCTGGCAGATGAAACACGCAAAGCGATGGGTGAAGCCGCCGTTCGTGCAGCTCAGGCAATCGACTATGTCGGTGCCGGTACGGTTGAGTTTCTGTATGACGTAGATGGCTCCTTCTATTTTATGGAGATGAATACCCGCCTGCAGGTTGAACATCCGGTTACCGAGATGATTACCGGACAGGATCTGGTGGAGTGGCAACTGCGCATTGCCAGCGGTGAACCTCTGCCGCTGCAGCAGGATGAGATTCGTATCAGCGGCCATGCGCTGGAAGCACGGGTCTATGCCGAAGACCCGGATAACGACTTCCTCCCGGCTACCGGGACCTTACGCTATCTGCGTACACCACAGGAAAGTCAGCACGTTCGGGTTGATACCGGCGTCGTTGAAGGCGACGAAGTCAGCGTATTCTATGATCCGATGATCGCCAAACTGATCGTCTGGGATGATAATCGCGACCGCGCCATCGCTCGGATGGAACAGGCTCTGGAGGAATACCGTATCAGCGGTCTGAAAACCAACCTGCGATTCCTGCGCAATCTTGCTGGCAGTGCGCCTTTCAAAGCACTGGACCTGGATACCGGTTTCATTGATAAACATGAAGCTTTACTGTTCCCGGCGAGCAATCTGAACAGTGCATTCTGCCTGGTAATGGCCGCCTGCTTCTTCAGCGAGAAAAGCAAGCAGCAAGCCAATAACCCGGATGACCCGTATTCACCGTTTGGTTACCAGAACAGCTGGCGACTTAACTCCGAGTATGCCCGCCCACTGACACTGATACATGCTGATACCCACTATCAGCTGAGTATTCTGGAAAGTGGTGCTCAAGGTCAGTATGTGGTTCAGATCGATGATGCCAGCTATCAGGTCACAGCTCAGCTGAATGATGACCTGCTGAACGTTGTTATCAACGGCCACAGACTCAGCGTTCACCTGTACAACGATGGCGACCATCTGACACTGTTCCACGAAGGCGAGCAGTTTATCTGTGAGCAGCATCGGGAAACCTTTGGCAGTGATGACCATGCCGGTGACAACAGCCTGATGGCACCGATGAACGGAGCCGTGGTGGCAGTGCTGGCTGAACCGGGACAAGTGGTTAAAGCGGGAGAAACCCTGGTCATCATGGAAGCGATGAAGATGGAACACAGTCTCAAAGCGCCTCATGACGGCATAGTGGCTGAGATCTATTTCGCCGAAGGTGACCTGGTTGAAGACGGTGCTGAACTCATCTCTCTGGAAGTAACGGAGGCATAGGTATGGCATTTCCTAAACACCTGCGTCTGTTTGAAATGGGTGCCCGGGACGGTTTACAGAACGAACCCGGACCTGTGATCGATACAGCGATCAAAATTGAGCTGATTAACCGGCTCAGTGAAACCGGCCTGACCCATATAGAAGCGGCCAGTTTTGTGTCGCCTAAATGGGTGCCACAGATGGGTGATGCCAGCGCTGTAATGACGGGTATCAAACGTAAACCCGGCGTTACCTACTCGGCACTGACCCCCAACCTGAAAGGCCTTGAGGAGGCAATTGCCGCGGGAGCGGACGAGGTAGCCGTGTTTGGTGCTGCCTCAGAAGCCTTCACCCAAAAGAATATCAACTGCTCTATCAGCGAAAGCCTGGAACGTTTTGCTCCGGTAATTGAACTCGCGCAAGCCAGCAATATCCGTGTTCGTGGCTATGTGTCCACGGTGATGGGCTGTCCCTATGAGGGCGAGATTGACCCGGCTCAGGTGGCTGCGGTCAGCCGGGAGTTACTGGATATGGGCTGCTATGAGATCTCGCTGGGCGACACTATCGGCGTCGGCACGCCGATGAAAGCTAAACGAATGCTGGAAGCCGTGAGCAAACAAGTGCCTGTCGAAAAGCTGGCCGCTCATTTCCACGACACTTACGGGCAGGCGCTGGCTAACCTGTATGCCGTTGTCGAGGAAGGGATCACAGTAATCGATGCATCCGTTGCAGGCCTGGGTGGCTGCCCTTACGCCAAAGGCGCTTCGGGCAATGTGGCCACTGAAGATGTGCTCTATATGTTGAACGGACTGGGCATCGAAACCGGTGTCGATCTGAACAAACTGGCACAAACAGGACACTGGATCACGCAACAACTGGGTCGAACCAGCGGTTCTAAAGTGGCTCTGGCCATCGGTTGTCAATAAATACAAAAAGTACGCTGCAGAGGTAAATATCTGTCTTAAAACTTTCCTCTTGAAAGAAAGTAAGGGTTTACCCTAATATAAGATAAATAACCGGGTTCCAGTTGATTCTGGACCCTGCTATCAACTTTGCTTATCTGCTCTGACGGACAAAAATAATACGGAGTAATACAATGTCTCAACCTGATCATATTACCGCGCTGGATCTGCACTATCCGTCACGGGAAGAGCTGCCCGATGACGTTAAAAAATATTTCGATGTCTGCGATGAAAAGCTGGGGATGATTCCTAATGTCCTCAAAGCCTACAGTCAGAATCTTGCTCAGCTAGAGGTGTTTTCCCGCTTCTATAATGAGTTGATGTTCGGCGATAGCAACCTGACCACTCTTGAGCGGGAGATGATTGCGGTAGCCGTTTCATCTCAAAACCACTGTTTTTACTGTATCGCAGCCCATGGCGCAGCGGTAAGAAACTACTCCGGTGACCCGGCGCTGGGTGAGTTGATTGCGATTAACTACCGCGCTGCGGATCTGTCACAACGTCACCGGGCAATGCTGGACTTTGCTGTTAAGATGACAGTATCACCAGACTGTATCGAAGAGAGTGACCGCCAGGCGCTCCGTGATGCCGGTTTTAGCGACCGGGATATCTGGGACATTGCCAATGTGGTTGGATTCTACAACATGACGAACCGGGTAGCCGGTGCGGTGGATATGCAGCCAAACCCTGAATACCACTCGCAGGCCCGCTAACTGACCGACAGTTAGCGATGAGAAGCACACAACTGAGATAAACAGGTTCCGGACTGGTTCCGCTGAATGAATGACCGTCCGGCACCTGACTACCCTCAATGTATAAAAATAATGAAGGGATGAAGCAATGAGTAATGCACAACCCAGTTATACCAGCGGTACCAGCAACACTCCCCTGCTGGGCATGACGATCGGCGATAAATTTGATGAAATCTGCGCCACCTATCCTGAGAATGATGCGCTGATCGTTCACTATCAGGATATTCGCTGGACCTACGCCGAACTGAAAGAGAAAGTTGAACAGTGTGCCCGCGCCCTGCTGGCTGTGGGTGTTCAACCCGGCGACCGCATCGGAATGTGGTCACCCAACACAGCCCAGTGGACAATAACCCAGTTTGCCACGGCAAAGGTTGGCGCCATTCTGGTGAATATCAATCCAGCCTACCGTTTGCATGAGCTGGAATATGCACTGAATCAGTCCGGCACCAAATATCTGGTTACTGCCGACAGTTTCAAATCGTCTAATTACACCGCGATGCTTCTGGAACTGGCACCGGAACTGAACAGCTGCGAGATCGGCCAGCTAAAGTCAGCAAAACTGAAAACCCTTGAATGCATTATCAACCTGTCAGATGAGCAGCACCCGGGTATGTGGCGCTGGAACGCCTTTGTTAAACAAGCCGACAAAGTGGATCTGCAGCAGGTTAAAGATATTCAGGCAACCCTGCAGTTTGATGACCCGATCAATATTCAGTACACCTCCGGAACCACGGGTTTCCCCAAAGGGGCTACCCTGAGTCACCATAACATTCTCAACAACGGCTTCTTTGTCGCTGAAAGTCAGAACTTTACCAACAAGGACCGGCTGGTTATACCGGTGCCACTCTACCACTGTTTCGGCATGGTGATGGGCAACCTGGGCTGTATGACTCATGGCGCAACCATGATCTATCCCACCGAAGGTTTTGAGCCTAAGGCGGTTCTGGAAGCGGTCGAGAAGGAGAAAGCCACCGCGTTGTACGGTGTGCCGACCATGTTTATTGCCGAGCTGGAGCATCCGGACTTCGAAAGCTACGACCTCTCAAGCCTGCGTACCGGCATTATGGCGGGTTCTATCTGTCCTGCCGAGGTCATGAAAGCGGTGAACTCCAGAATGCATATGAAAGAGGTGCAGATCGCTTACGGCATGACGGAAACCAGCCCGGTCTCCACCCAGACCCGGGCAGATGATCCGTTCGAGAAACAGGTCACCACCGTTGGCCGTACCCAGCCCCACCTGGAAAGCAAAATTGTCGATCCGATCACCGGGCGGATATTACCACGGGGCGAGATCGGTGAACTGTGTACCCGCGGTTACAGTGTGATGATCCGCTACTGGAACAATGAAGAGGGAACCCGGGGTGCCATCGATGAAAGCCACTGGATGCATACCGGAGACCTGGCCACGATGGATGAAGAGGGTTATATCCAGATCGTTGGCCGGATTAAAGATATGGTTATCCGTGGCGGTGAGAACGTCTATCCGAAAGAGATCGAAGAGTTTCTCTACACCCACCCGAATATCATTGATGTCCAGGTCACCGGTGTGCCGGATAAAAAATACGGTGAGGAGCTGATTGCCTGGGTTAAATTGTCGGGTGACTCTGACAGCGTTACCGAAGAGCAGCTCAGAGATTTCTGTAAGGGACAGATCACTCACTTCAAAATCCCACGCTACTTTAAGTTTGTTGACGAATTTCCGATGACCGTGACCGGTAAGATTCAGAAATTCAAGATGCGCGAGATCTCTATCAAAGAACTGGGCCTGGATGATATCTGACAGGTCGTTTAATCGCTAAAATCACAGGGCTCAGCTTTCGTTAACGTCAGGTTATAAGCTTGAAGTTAAAAAAAAGCTGAGCCTTTTTTTATTGACCTGTCTGGAATCAACATGGATATAGATCAGCACTACAGTGATCACATGGAAGAAACCTCCCTGCTGGATCAGCTTCACCAACGCTATCCCGACGGTCCGACACTCTATCAGCTGGCACCGATAGATCAGCTGCATATCGGCGGTATCAAAGCCTCCGAAAAGTTACTGCAGCAGCTGGAACTGATCCAACCCGGGCGCATTCTGGAGATCGGCAGCGGAGCGGGCGGACTGATGCGGATGATCCGCAGCCAGTGCAGCGCAGAAATCATCGGGATTGATATCACCCACCGCTTCAATGCCCTGAACAGCGCGATCACTCGCCTGACCCGCATACCGGCATCGCCCGTTATTACCTGCGACGCCCAGCAGCTCCCCTTTACCAATAACAGCTTTGACTGCATTATTTTTCAACACAGCTTACTTAATATTCCGGATACAGCACGCTGTCTGCAGGAGTGTCACCGAGTTCTGGATAATGAAGGCTCGCTACTGCTGCATGAAGTACTTGAAGGTCCGGACCCACAGCGGATGCACTACCCGGTGCCCTGGGCGCGCAGCGCAGATCAATCACATCTGATCAGCTATACGGCGTTATACGAATTACTTCAGGCAAGTGGTTTTCAACTCAAGCGCGCCGAAAACTGGTCTGAAGAGGCATTGCAATGGCGTCAGCGACAAGCCGAGAAAGAAAAAGAGAAAAAAACTGAAGCACCGCAGATTTCACCGTCTCAGATACTCGGTGAAGATTTTAACAAGATGGGCCCCAATGTGATCGCCAATCTCACTGAAGGCGCGGTAGAGGTATGGCAACTGAGTTGTATCGCGAAAGGATAATCACTGCCATTCGCTCTGCCTTTCCTGTATCCTTCGCGCTCGTCATTTTGACAATTCTGTTTATAGAGAGAGTGCATGAAATTTACTGATCTGGGCCTGTCGGCACCGATACTTGATGCTGTTACCGATAAAGGTTACGAGACCCCTTCCCCCATTCAGGCTCAGGCGATTCCGGCCGTTCTGGAGGGCAAGGATCTGATGGCCGCCGCCCAGACCGGTACCGGTAAAACCGCCGGTTTTACCCTGCCTCTTCTGGAACTGCTGAGCCGTGGTGAACGTGCCCACGGCAATCAGATCCGTGCACTGATTCTCACCCCGACCCGTGAACTGGCCGCTCAGGTTGCTGAAAGCGTTCAGGACTATGGTAAACATCTGCCACTACGCTCAGCCGTTGTCTTTGGCGGTGTCAGCATCAACCCACAGATGATGCAGCTGCGCAAAGGTGTCGATATTCTTATCGCCACCCCCGGCCGTCTGATGGATCTGTATAATCAGAACGCCGTTAAATTCAACAAAGTTGAAGTACTGGTGCTGGATGAAGCAGACCGGATGCTGGATATGGGCTTTATCCACGACATCAAAAAGATCATCAATCTGCTGCCTAAACAGCGTCAGAACCTGATGTTCTCAGCCACGTTCTCTGAGTCGATCCGTAATCTTGCCAAAGGCCTGGTCAATAACCCGGTAGAGATCTCGGTCACGCCGCGTAATACGACCTCCACCAATGTGAAACAGTGGATCTGTCCGGTTGATAAGAAGCAGAAATCAGCACTGTTCAGCAACCTGCTCGAGGAACACCAATGGCATCAGGTGCTGGTGTTTACCCGCACTAAACGTGGCGCTAACCAGTTATGTAAGCACCTGGATGCGAGTGGCGTTAATGCTGCGGCAATTCACGGCAACAAGAGCCAGGGAGCCCGCACCAAAGCCCTGCTGGAGTTTAAACAGGGCAAAATTCAGGTATTGGTAGCAACCGATATCGCCGCGCGGGGCCTTGATATCGATCAGCTGCCACAGGTTGTCAACTTTGATCTGCCCAATGTACCAGAAGACTATGTTCACCGGATCGGTCGTACCGGGCGCGCCGGCGCCAGCGGTCAGGCGATATCACTGGTGAGTGCAGATGAATTTGATCAGCTGTCGGATATCGAACATCTGATTGGCCGGGTACTTGATCGGGAAGAGGTGCTGGGTTTCCAGCCTCTGCACAACCTGCCCGAGTCCAGTCTTAATAGCCGCAAACGCAAGCCGAACAAACCGAAAAGAGCCAAACCTCAGAGCGAACATAAGGATGGCCAGCGCTCTGCAGATGTTGCCCGTGGCCACAAGCCTGCGGGTAAAAATAAGCGCCATCGCGCCAGCGCCGGAAACCGTCAGGAACACACCCCGGCAGCAGGTAAACCCGCGCAACGTAAACCGGCACAGCCAAAAGCTGCCCAGAGCAAATCCTCAGGCACCAGCCAGCAACCGGCGAACCGCGGCAGTCGCTCGAATACCGGCGGTAACAGCCCGGCTAAACCGGGCAACCGTCGTCCGGCACGCGGTAAACCGGGTATTTCACGCGGCTGAAGTTTTTTTGGCGACAGATACCCGGGTGGAAATCGTCACCTTTTCAGGTAAAGTGCTACCCTCATCCAGAAACTGAAATGAGCAGGTAGCACTATGCGTTTTCTCTTCATCGGTGCCGGTGGAATCGGCTGCTATTACGGCGCCAGACTTCAGCTTCAGGGCCATCAGGTAGCATACCTGGCCCGGGGCAAGCATCTTCAGGCGCTGCAGCAGAACGGTCTGCAGGTGACGCACCCTGATCTCAGCTTTAACCAGGCCGTTAACGCTTTAGATATTGATACGCTTCAAAGCCATTACCAGTGCGCTGATTTCGACCTTATCCTGCTGACTCTCAAAGCAGGCGCTACAACCCCTATCCTGCAACAATTAAGCACCTGGCTGAAAACCGCTGAGGTGCCAGTTTTATCACTACAAAACGGTGTCGATAACGAACCATTAATTGAACAGGCACTGGGACGCTCTCGCACGCTGGGAGGGCTGGCAGTGAGAATCGGAGGTCACATTATCGCACCGGGCAAGATTGAGGCCACAGGCCCCGCTCAGGTGGTAATGGGTAGCTGGCCAAATCACCACAGTGAGCATATTTTCAGCCCTGAAGCATTAGCGCCATTCGCTGAGGCATTAAATCAGGCGGGTATTCCTGCCCGACTCAGTGCGGATATCCGTCATGAACTGTGGCGCAAACTTCTGATCAATAATGGCGTAAACCCTCTGTCCGCTTTAACCAGACTCGACACCCGTTCGCTGACATCACACCCTGCCTTCGGTAAAACCGTATACCGTATGATGCAGGAAGTCGCGGCGGTATCCATAGCCGATGATGTCATACTCAGTAAGCGGGATGTAGATGAGATGTTTGAGCTGATCAGCAGCTTTGATGCCATCAAAACATCAATGCTGGTCGACAAGGAGAAAGGACGGCCTCTGGAGCTGGATGGCATCAGCGGCGCGGTGATACAACGAGCCATTCAGTTAAACATTGATGTACCAAACACCGAGCTTGTTCATGCATTGCTTCAGCAACAGGAATGAGCTGCCTTTTATTTATTAACCTTTTCACCCCTTTTCTCCAGAGTGTTTTTCTCTGAAAAAAGGGGCTTAACAAAACAGGAGTCCCGATGAATCTGCAGCAGTTCGTTGAAAAACTTGATAACAATAACGGCTATGACTTTGAAGACACCATTGCAGTTATCGCCGCCAACTATGACTACACCCCAACCCGCTTTACAAACGGCGATCTGGTCAATGATGCAGGAACCAACGAGGGCTCCTGCAAAATCTTTGCTTTCGCACAGATAAATCAGCTGTCAGAACAACAAACCCTTAACTGCTTTGGTCGTTTCTATCGCAATGATGTACTTGAGAATCCTCAGGGTAGCGACCATAGTAACATTCGTAACTTTATGGTTCATGGCTGGTCAGGAATCAGCTTCGGGCAACCTGCACTAACAGCGAAAAGTCTGACCTGAGACCCGAGTGACAAGCTGTCACCGGTTTCAGACATATCAGTCGCACCGCCGGGACAAAATTAAGACTTTTTCCTATATGCACACAGTCACAACATGAGGATACTAGCCTCCGTTGGATCGACACACTTCATGGATTTGAAGAACAGGCTGGGAAACACGGAAGTGTAAACGCGATAAGGATATTACCTATTAGCAGGATGCTGACTGGTATTTCGCACTAAATTTCCATGGATGGAAAGCCTCTTTCGGGATTGCGAAGAGGTTACAGTATGGACCTGTTTTAGCGCAGGCGGGTGAAAGCAAGAACTGTTAAAAAAAGAGCTCGGGGATAACCCGGAGCTCTTTTTTTATGTCTGCTGAATGAATAACGTCGCTTTCAGATAACCGAACTGATCATCTTAATTGCCAGCCCTAACAGCAATACCGCAAACACTTTTTTCAGCACCGGCACTGGTAACCGGTGAGCGACATGGGCTCCGACAGGCGCCATGAAATAGCTCATCATTGAGATAAGAATCACGCCGGGAAGATAGATAAAGCCAAACACATAATCGATCTGCAGATCAGCTGATAATCCGTTCACAAGATAGCCAATTGAACCGGCTACTGATATAGGTAAACCGATTGCTGCGGAGGTGCCGATCGCTTTCTTAACATCAATATTGTGCCAGCTCAGATAGGGCACCGTCAGCGTACCGCCACCGATAGAAACCAGTGCCGAGATACTGCCAATCACGCTGCCTGCGGCAAACAGACCCGGTGTCCCGGGAAGATTCCGGGAGGGCTTTGGCTTGATATTCATAAACATCTGAATGGAGGCATACACCAGAAAACACGCAAAAAATATCCCGAGCGATGCCGAACTGAGTACCGAGGCCAGAAAAGTCGCAAGAAATGCACCGGCCACAATACCGGGAGCGATCCGTCTGACCACCGGCCACAACACCCCTTCCCTTTTATGATGGGCACGCATACTGGAAATTGAGGTAATTATAATCGACGCCATAGAGGTACCCAGAGCAAGATGCACAACCTGCTCCTGAGGAATACCCTGCCAGATAAACAGGGATGTCAGCACCGGCACCATCACCAGACCTCCACCAATACCCAGCAGTCCCGCAAGAAAGCCGACAACGGTTCCCAGCACAATAAACGCGATAATCAGACCAATTTCCATTTTCTAATCCATATAAAATAAAAAACCGCGACTATTGTCGCGGTTTTTCAGGATATAACAAGTAGCAGATCAGCCGAGTTTATCGTCAGCCACTTTATAATCAGGATCTTCATCCCGGTTGATCTCAACCGCACTACCCGCTTTTTCAAGCAGGCGAATACACTCATTACTCAGATGACGGATATGGATATCAATACCGGCCTTCTCATATCGCTCCACCAGCGAATCGATCACTTCAACACCGGAGTGATCCATTACCCGGCAGTTAGCAAAATCGATAATCACCTCCTGTGGGTCGAACTTCGGCGTGAAATTATCGCGGAACGCCTGCACTGAACCAAAGAATAGCGGGCCATGAGGTCTGTAGACTTTAAGAAAGCCATTCTGCTCAATGCTGGTTTCAATCCGCATGTGCTTGGCATGTTTCCAGGCAAACACCAGAGCCGAGACAATAACACCTACAATAACGGCAATCGCCAGGTCAGTCAGTACCGTCACGACCGTTACGGTGACGACTACAATTGCATCTGAGGGTGGAATTTTGCGCATCAGGTTGATACTGGCCCATTCAAACGTGCCAATTACCACAATAAACATGACGCCGACCAGCGCTGCGACAGGAATCATCTCAATCCAGCTGGAAGCAACCAAAATAAAGAATAACAGGAACAATGCCGCAGAGATCCCTGATGCACGACCAGTACCGCCGGAGCCGATATTGATCATGCTCTGACCGATCATGGCACAGCCACCCATGCCGCCGAAGAAACCGGTTACCACGTTAGCAACGCCCTGCCCCACACACTCTTTATTGCCGCGACCCCGGGTTTCGGTAATTTCATCAATCAGCGTCAGTGTCAGCAGCGATTCAATCAGACCTATCGCTGCCAGAATCAGGGCATACGGCACTATAATCCTGAGTGTTTCCAGGTTGATATCGACCATCGGAATATGAAACTGCGGCAGACCGCCTGCAATGCTTGCAGCAGGATTACCGGTCATATCGACCAGCACATCCTGTACGCTGCGGGCTGAATCGATATCCAGACCAATAACGATCCCGGTTACCACCAGAATAGCAACCAGCGTAGAAGGAACAGCGCTCGTCAGCTTAGGCAGAAAATGGATAATGGCCATCGTCAGCACAACCAGGCCCAGCATTACTCCCAACTGCTGCCCCTGCATCCAGCCCAGCACGCCATCAGCATCGGCAACCTGAAACTGTTTCATCTGCGCCAGAAAAATAACGATCGCCAGACCGTTTACAAATCCGAGCATCACCGGATGGGGCACCATACGAATAAACTTACCCAGACGGAAGGTACCCGCGAGAATCTGAAAAATTCCCATTAAAACAACCGTGGCGAACAGATATTCAATGCCATGCTCTGCCACCAGACTGACCATCACCACCGCCAGCGCACCGGTAGCACCCGAGATCATACCGGGACGGCCGCCAATCGTAGCGGTAATCAGACCCACCATAAAAGCGGCATAAAGACCGACCAGAGGCTCAACTCCGGCGACAAAAGCAAAGGCTACGGCTTCCGGCACCAGCGCCAGAGCAACGGTCAGCCCGGACAGCACGTCGGATTTCATGCTTTGAGAACGCTTATAAATCAACTGCAGCATATGAGAACACTTTCCTGAAAATATAGAGAGCTTAAAATAAAGAACTTAAAATAGAGAACGGGCGGCAAAAAAAGCGCGATTATAGCATTGTGCAGCCGCACAAAACAGGGTTCAGGGACGGATCTGTTTTAACAGTTTATGTCTCAAAGCGGCAAGATTGGCTGAGCCAATATCCATGGCCAGCTGACGGACAGGTTCAGACACATGCGCCTGATAGTGATTTTGTAGCTGAGCCAGATTTCGCCAGGCAGGCGGCAGTTTGTCCATATGGTTCAGCATCCCGCCTTCCGGATCACGGGCAATATATCGAACTGAACCTATTCCCGATAACAGCAGACGCCCCAGACACATCGGACAGGGCTCAAGGGTCACCAGCATAGTAAGCTGTTCAGGTGGGTAAGGTATCTGACTTTCTTCTAACTGATCAATCAGCAACATCTCAGCATGAGCGCTGCTGTTATAAGCCCGACTATAAGCCCGGCAACTCTGATCCCTGTCGTTATGGCCTGAACTGAACACCCGGTTCTCTGACTGGGCCACCACCTCACCCTGAGGATCAGTCAGAATCGCGCCAACGCCGTAGTTTCCCTGCTCAAGCGCATCCAGCGCCAGACGACAGCAATAGAGACCATGAGCGTCGTCCAGATAATCGGGGTCGGGGCGCAGCAGATCCATGCGTTCGATAAATGCAGCGATTACACCGTTCGTCAAAGCACGATCGGCTGTATCAGTATTATCCATCAGAAACCCGCCTCCGGCCGGCCATATTATTCAAGCAGCTTTAGCTGTACGGCCATTTGCCGGCTCTTTGGTTTAAGCCGATAACCAACGCCAATCAGCCGTACCGTTTTCTTGCCCCGCTCCCAGGCCTCACGACACAGGTTCTGGTAAAGTGCTAATGAACACTCCGTACCACTCTGCTCCACCGTTGTCTGGCTAAAATCTGAAAACTTGAGCTTAATCACACCACCAGCTATCTCCCGCTGATCAGCATACTTTGTAAAACGCGTGCCAAGTTCATTCAGCATAGTCGGTAATTGCTCCAGACAGCTTGCCACATCAGGCAGATCCGCAGAGAACGTGTGCTCCACACTGATTGATTTGCGCTCTCTGCTGGTTCTGACTGGGCGATCATCTTCTCCCCTGCTCAGCTCATAAAGTCGCTTTCCAAAACGACCGAAGCGGTCTACCAGCTGCGCCATGCTTAACGTTCTGAGATCGGCACAGGTCTCAATCCCCATCTGATGTAACTTCGCCGTGGTAACCTTACCAACACCGTAGATTTTCCTGACCGGCAGCTGCAGCACAAACGATTCCAGCTGATCCGGAGTGATGACACAAAGGCCGTCGGGTTTATTCCAGTCGCTGGCGATTTTAGCAATAAACTTATTCGGCGCGACCCCTGCCGAGATAGTGATCCCAACAGTCTGTTTAACCCGCTGCCGAATCTCCTCTGCGATCAGAGTGGCACTGCCGCCCTTTATCGTGGACCCGGTTACATCAAGATAGGCTTCATCCAGCGACAGAGGCTCAATCAGATCAGTATAGTCTCCATAGATCGACATGATGGCAGCCGACGCCTGCCGGTATTTTTCCATATTTCCTGGAATCACCTTCAGGCCCGGGCACAATTTAAGCGCATGGGCCGTCGCCATAGCAGAGTGGATACCAAATTTACGGGCCGGATAGTTGCAGGTAGAGATAACCCCCCGACGATCAGAAGCACCGCCAATGGCCAGCGGAATCTCACTGAGAGAGGGGTCATCCCGCATTTCGACTGCGGCAAAAAAACAATCGCAGTCACAATGAATTATTTTGCGTTGAGGTGTATCAGTCACTGCCAGGCCCGGAATAACACTGAGAAGAGTGCGTTTATCCTAAGCCTACTACGAAATACTGTATAAAAAAACAGTTAATTGAATTGCAGCGTACTCTTCACATTATCAATATTCTGAGTCAGCCAATCCGGATTGATAGCCCCCCAGTGATCGATAACATAATAGCCATCATTATTACGCCGGCCATCCTGCTTGAAATAGATATTAACGCCCATACCGGGAATCGCTTTTATCACATCCTGAATGGTGCGACGCGGCCAGCCTGTTTTTTCCATTAATACAGGTACGCTGGGTCGCTCGATAGTGGTGATAAGATGAGAAATGAGAAGCCGACGGGCAAACGTCGTGTTCAGACTGTCCATAAAAACGCCTATTCCCTTAGATGCACTTGAACCTTAAAATTCCAGACTGCTAACTTAGAAGATTATAGTGTTTAGCGTCAAGCTTAAAACCCAAAAAGATCAACCTGAACATCATTGATTCTTCGCCTGACTCCGGGAGTTCTCGAAAAAACACAAAAACAGTTCTAAGCTGAAACTCATATATAACCTGTTCAATCTTTAACAGAGAAAATTGTTATGAATACAGACGAGACAACAGAAACCACTGAACATGATCAGCTTTATACCGAGAAACGATCGGGTACTGATCGTCGTAAACGGAAAGATCGCAGGGATCTGATTCGTTTTGAAACGTGCAGGCGCAAAAACCATGGCCGACGCAAAGAGGATAAGGATCCCTGGAAAGATTCACTCGAGCTAGATTAACCCCCCCCTGCTCAGACACACAATCACCTGTAACCAGATCGTCACGTTTCTGCCAACCTGCTGTCATCAAAATCACATAAATTCCACATGTGAACAATAACAGTATAGGTCAGACACAGTGGTCAACGTCGAACAGGTCATCTCCGAAAAATACCCCACTTTTGCCTCTAAACCATCGATCATCCGAAAAACAGCGCTATTTATGCTGCGTCGCTTGTTTCATGAGCAGGAGGTCAATGCATTTCTTGAGGAGAACCATAACTGCCAGGGGTTTGATTTTATTGACCGGGTTCTGGACTACTTCAACTTCACTTACAACCTGTCGAATAAAGACCTGATGAACATCCCCTCCAGTGGCAGGGTTCTGATTATTGCGAATCACCCTCTGGGCGCTCTTGATGGTCTGGCGCTGTTAAAAATGATTGGTGAGATCCGTAAGGATGTGCGCATTGTTGCCAACGATATGCTGTCATCCTTTTCACAACTGAGCCCTTTACTGCTCCCGGTTGATAACCTGAACCGAGCAACCCGCAAGCAGGATATTGCCAATATCAATAACGCACTGCACAACGAAGAAGCCGTTATCGTTTTCCCCGCGGGAGAGGTTTCCCGGGCCGGAGCAACCGGTATCAAAGACAGTAACTGGAACCCGGGCTTCCTCCATTTTGCTAAAAAAACCAACAGTCCGGTCCTGCCAGTTTTTATCGGTGGAAAAAACTCCTCTCTGTTCTACACCGTTTCAGGCATCAACCGCGCACTGTCTGCACTGTTACTGCCCAGAGAGATGTTCAATAAACGCTCCATGAACCTGAAGTTTAAAGTGGGTGAACCGATACCTTACAGCCAACTGGATAAACTACCGGTCTCAGGGCAAGAAAAGTGCAAGATGGTACGCAAGCACCTCTATCGTCTGGCCAGAGGCAAGAGCCCGCTGTTCAAAACTGAGAAAACCATTGCCCACCCCCAGGATCGTAAAGCGCTGAAAAAAGAACTCAGAAAATCAGAACTTCTGGGAGAAACCGCCGATGGTAAGCGAATCTACCTGTTTGACTACCAGGCAGATTCGGCAGTGATGCGTGAAGTCGGCCGGCTTCGGGAAGTTTCATTCCGCTGCGTTGGCGAAGGCACCGGTGAAAAGCTTGATATTGATCGCTATGACTCTCACTATCGCCACCTGATTCTCTGGGATGAGGAGGAGCTGGAGATCGTCGGTGCCTACCGCCTGGCGGAGGCCTGGAAGATGCATAACAACGAAGATGATCAGCTATACAGCTCGACACTGTTTAGTTACAGCCCGGCGATGCAACAATTTTTCGAACAGGGTATCGAACTGGGCCGCAGTTTTGTGCAACCAAAATACTGGGGCAAGCGCAGCCTGGATTATCTCTGGTATGGAATTGGCGCCTACCTTAAACGCCATCCGCAAGTTCGCTACATGTTCGGCCCGGTGAGTCTGAGCAACAGCTATCCACAACACGCCAAAGACCTGCTGGTCTACTTTTACAGCCTCTACTTCCCGGACAAAGATAGCCTGGGCAAATCATTCACGCCCTATGCTCTTAAGCCAGAGGCCTTAGCTCATCTGCAACAACTGTTCTGTGGCACCGACTATAAAGAGGATTTTAAAATATTGAAGCAGCAGATGGATTTTCTCAACTGCGCTGTACCAACCCTGTACAAGCAGTATGCTGATGTCTGTGAAGAGGGAGGCGTACGCTTCCTTGATTTTGGCGTAGATGCTGAGTTTAACTTCTGTGTTGACGGACTGGTTCTGGTGGATATGAACTACCTGAAAGAGAAAAAACAGGCCCGTTATATTGGCAGGGAGAACTTACCAATTTAATTTTCGATACAACAAGGGGCTGCAAGGCCCCTTTTTTTCTGCCAGACTTTGATAAGAAGCCATCTCTGTCCGATCAAAAAACATCAGGTCTGAAGCTATATGAGCGATAAACACCCCGTCAGTACGGTATCCAGTCATAATGAGATTGAAGAATTTCTGCAACAGGCGCAGCAACTCACTGTGCCGGCACCTGGTGACGCCCGGCTGATTTTTTCTCTGGATGCGACGGCAAGCCGGGAAAGAACCTGGGATCATGCCTGTCACCTTCAAAGCGAAATGTTTTTGCAAACCCGCGAATTGGGTAAATTATCCGTACAGCTCTGCCACTATGGCGGTATGAACCAGTTCAGCGCCAGCGAATGGCTGCAGGATACCAACAGCCTGCTAAGCCGTATGAATAGCGTTAAGTGTCTCGGCGGACATACCCAGATAGCCCGCCTGCTGGAACACAGTCTGAAACAAACCCGTCAACACCCGGTTCAGGCGATCATATTTATTGGCGATTGCGTTGAAGAGCCCGTTGATTTCCTCTGTCAACTGGCAGGCCAGTTGGGCATCCATTCGACCCCTCTGTTTATTTTTCAGGAGGGACGTGACATCACAGCCGCGCGCGCCTTCAAACAGATGGCCAGACTATCGGGTGGAGCCTATTGCCGTTTCGATAATAGCAGCGCTGCCACTCTGAAAGCGTTACTCAGCGCGGTGGCTGTCTATGCAACCGGAGGACGTCGGGCACTGCTCGAATATGCAAAAAAAGGAAATCCGGATATTCTGAAACTTACCCATCAGCTTAAATAGTAAGGATCAACCTATTGAACCCAATTGTTCTTATACTGCTCGGATTAATCCTGCTGGGCTGGATTCTCTGGTTGCGCCGCAAATCACCTGCGGATCAGCGCAAGGCTAACATGATGCTGCTCACAGGCGTTTTAGCGGCTGCGGTCTTCTATCTGCTGGTGACGGGTAAACTAAACCTGATCGGAGCATTGCTGGCGATCTCACTGCCTTTTGCCCGGCGACTTATCCCCCTGCTGCCATTTGCAGCAAAACTCTTTCAACATTACCAGAATAAGCAGAGGAGCCGGGGTAATACATCGGAGGTCAACAGTCGTATTCTGAAGATGCGACTGGATCATGACACCAGTTCACTTGAGGGTGAGGTGATTGAAGGCCCCTTGCAAGGACGACAACTGAGTAGCCTCAGTGAATCAGAGTTTATCGAACTGCTGAACTACTGCCGTAAAACCGATGAGCAGTCGGCCCGGCTACTCGAAACCTATCTGGATAAGCGGTTTGGCGATAGCTGGCGCAAAGATGACACAACACACCAAACGAGCGAAAACCCGGAACTTTCTGAGACCGACAAAGCGTATCAGATTCTGGGGCTTGACCCTGGAGCATCAAAGGAACAGATTATTGAAGCGCATCGCCGACTGATGCAAAAATTTCATCCGGACCGTGGCGGCAGCGACTATCTTGCTGCAGAGATAAACCGGGCCAAAGACCTACTGCTAAAAAAGCTTTAAGCGTCCTTATATTACTGATTATTTCAGGGGCTCGTCAGTTTCATGAACAATAATTTCATTCAGCAGTTCATCATCAATATCCGCAGTCTGAACCCGGGAGTCTATCAACACTGACTCTGTCAATGAAGTCTGAATCGGTGATGATGCCGGCGGTTGCAACGCCTCTGAAGCACTGTCAGGCAGAAGCGTTGCTGTTAACGAACCTGGCGCTGCAGCGTTCCTTCCAGCTGAAAGCTTCGTCAGCAACTGGCCGCCACTCAGTCCGGAAGGTCGCCATAATTTAAAGGCAGCGCCATAGCTGACCAGATGCTCAGAGCCGGTTTGCAATACCAGGCGGCCATCGGATTCCCGTGTGAATAACATCAGATATTCCTGCTGTCCGGCATCACGCATACTGAATATCAGTTTGCCCGACTGGAGATATTGCCAGCGCCCTCGCTCCGCCACGGCCTTGCCTCTGGAATCCCGCGTCACCAGCTGAACCCTTTGGTCGGAAGAAAGCTTAAACATCACCTGCGATCTCCCTTCAGGCTGATACCAGTAAAAGCCATTTATCTCACTGTTGACCGGGTGTCCTTTCCTGGCACACCCCTGATAAAGCCGCCCGAATAAACTCATCTCAGCAGTGAAAGGGAGTAGCGTACCGGTTTCAGAATCGACGCAGCGCTTCTGAATAATTTTTATCTGCAGAGGCTTCTTAGCCGGCACTGTTTCACGATATAGCGCAATCACATCCGAACCAGTGCCGCCCCCGGAACGCTCAGATGCTTCAGCAGTACCATTTGCTTCAGTACCATTCGTTTCAGTACTCTCCGCTTCAGTGCCATTCGCTTCAGTAGCATCAGTTTCAGTAACATCCGCCTCCGCAGTTTTGTTAATGGAAGCGTTATCGGCTTGCTCTGATTCGTTTACGGTCTGAAAACTATAGCTGCCCAGAGGATTAACGCTTTTCACCGTAACCTGTCCTGCCATGATATCGGCCACCCAGACAGGATCACTGCTCGCGGCTCTGAACTGAAGCCCTTCAAGGCGAAAGCTACAGGTCTGCGCTGTACCACCCACAGTGTCGATGCTATTTACCCATAATTTATTATCCTGTTGCGGATCAACGCCCCCCTGCAACTGAACATAAAGCTCCTCATTACTGAGCATCGAAAACTGACGGTAGTAGCCAGTCAGCTCCTGCTGCTCAGTATTATCCTGTATCTGCCACCAGAGTCGTTCATAACAGGGCTGAAACCACAGAACGCCAGCCCTTTCGACAATAACACCAGCAAGTGTCTGCAACGAAACCGGTGTTGTTAAAGGCTGGGATTTTTTTGCCGCACACCCGGCAAGTGTCAGCAGCGCAACAAAAGCGGTTATAAAAACGGCATTTCGAATCATCGGCTTGGCAATTCATTGATAAATAAACGAGCCTTAGCATACTCTGCAACGACCGCATCTGAAAGCGTTACCACCACTGAACTATGGTTTTAAACTCTGTTAAAATAACGATCACTTTCAGACAATCAGGAACGGCTCTTTATGAAACTCGCACGATTTCTACATTCCGGAAAAGAACAACTGGGAATAGTAAAAGAGCAGAGGATAATTCCAATTCCGGCCGATGATTTTTCTGACTCTATGCCTGACCTGCTGTGCCGCCTGAATGCATTAAAACCCAGACTGGAACAGCTCGAAAAAAATTCACAATCATCCCTGAATATGGATCAGGTAACCCTGCTTGCCCCTATTCCTCAACCTGAAAAGTTTATCGGTGTGGGCCTGAACTATGCAGACCATGTAGCAGAAACAGGCCTTGAAACACCGGAGTTTCCGACCCTGTTCAATAAACAGTCAAGCTGCGTGACCGGTCCGGGGGCTCCCATCTACCGGCCCAATATTTCTGATAAGCTGGATTATGAAGGCGAACTGGCTCTGGTGATCGGGCAACACTGCCGGAACGTTAGTGAAGCAGATGCGCCCAAAGCAATTGCGGGATACACCATCGTCAATGACGTTTCCGTCCGGGACTGGCAGATAAAATCTCCCACCTGGACATTGGGAAAGTCATTTGACAGCCATGGCCCTATGGGGCCATGGATTGTTACATCGGATAGTCTGGATCCTCACAACCTGGAGCTCAGAACCTGGCTGAATGATGAACTTCGCCAACACTCCAACACTCGCAATCTGATTTTCAACTGCTATCAGCTCGTTGCCACACTATCATCCGTCTGCACCCTTAAACCAGGAGATGTGATCGCAACAGGAACCTGTAGCGGAGTGGGTGTAAAAATGAAACCAAGAGGTTATATGAAACCCGGAGATAAGGTCACCATAGAGATTGAAGGAATCGGCCGGTTAACCAACCCGGTTCAACAGGAACCACAGAGCAATAGTTTTATTTGCCAAACACCCCCTGTCTTAAATCCATAACCATGTAAGCTATTGTTTTATATGAAGTTGACGAACTCAGGCCTTTTCTGAGTCTCTTTTAAGAGACAATAATCCAAAGTTAGTTCATACTATAGTGAGTTAAACAGGCTGCAGAATAAAATAATATTATTGTTTTATAAGAACTTTTTAAATCACGGCCCGGTAATTGCTTATTAACAGTTAACCAGCAATTTCCGGGAGATAGAGATGCGTGCGGCAACTGTACTATTGGCGATGGCCTTTACTGCAACACTGGTTCAGGCTGAACCTGAAAGATCATTGGAGCGACTATCCAACACAGAAGTAATTGAACATATCCGTGCTGAACTGTCTGAAGACAAGGCTCCGGTTAAAATAACCCGTTCACTCTCAATGTTTGAGTCTCTGGACAGAAATCGTGACAATGAAGTTTCACTTACAGAGATGCGCCAGCATCCGTCACTGGTAAACAGTTTTCACAAACTGGATATCAACAATGACGGGGTTCTGAACCAGCAAGAGATCCAGCCTCTGCAGGAGGAGATCAAAGGGCTGAGAAATATTCTGACGCTCACAGCACTGAGAATTATCTAATGTCATACAATAGCTCAGGAAACGTTACGCTATAAATAACTTGAATACTGAGAAGATTTCCTCGCTGCAAACCCGGTCATTAATGCAACTGGTGGTTCTGGCGTTTGTTTTAGTAGTTGCACCGCTGGGAATTCTTATTTACCAGGCAACAGACTCTATGGTGACGTTATCTCGCCAGGGGCGCGAGCACGCCAAAGAAGCTCTGGATTTTTTCAGTCGCAGCCAGCACCTCAGAGAGTTGTCGGGAGATCTTGTCCGCTCTGCGCGACAGTATGAAGTACTTAAAAAGAGCGAGATTGAAGAGCGTTTTCGCTCCCAGCTCTCTGAGTACAAAGAACTGCTTCAGCTCCACAGCTTTCTGATTGATTCGGGTAATATAGACACAATTTTTACATTGATCGCACAGATTGAAGAGTCGCCACTGGATAAAGAAACTGGCGACAAAGTCACAGAACTGGTCCCTCTTACTCAGACACTCTATGACGAAACACGTAAAAAACTCGACCAACGACTGGAATTTCTCAATGCTAAAGCAGAAGAGCAGCAAAATCTGCTCTGGCTTCAGGCCGGACTCCTGATCACGCTTTCCACCATCCTGATCCTGTTTTTCAGCATCCGGATAACTCAGCCTGTCAAACAACTCATGCTGCGAATAAAAGCATTGGGGCATGGCCAGATGGATATGTCAGAACCCTTTAGTGGACCCAAGGAGTTTCTTGCCCTTAACCAGCAACTGGAGTGGCTGGAAACCCATCTCCAACTGCTCGAACAGGAAAAGCAGGCGTTTTTACGGCATATGTCCCATGAGCTAAAAACACCGCTGACAACCTTAAGAGAGGGAACCGATCTGCTGGCCGAGGAACTTGCCGGCCCTCTGACCGGGAATCAAAAAGAAATCATCACCCTGATGCAGGAAAACAGCCTTTCTCTGCAGTCACTGATTGAACAATTACTTGATTACAACCGATTACAGCACGGAGGCGAACATGAGCTGCAAACCCAACCTATCCTGCCTGTCATCAAGGAGTCGCTGGCTTCCCATCAGCTGCTGCTCCGACAGAAACAGATCCAGGTAACACTGCCTAAACAGGACTATCCATGGGCAGTCGAAAAGGGGTTGTTGCAAAGGGCACTGAGTAACCTGATCTCAAATGCGTCAGTTTACGGCAGTGAAAACGGACTGTTGAAAATAACCCTGACAACAGAAAATGAAAATCTGAAAATAGAGATAGGCAACACAGGGCCTGAGATACCTGTAACAGACCTTGATCAGCTATTTGATCCCTTCTATCAGGGCGTAAATAAGCGGCAAGGCTCAGTAAAAGGGTCCGGCATAGGCTTGAGCATTGCCCGGGAAGCAGTCAGAGCAATGGGTGGTAATCTTGATCTTCACAACAATCAGGATGGTTATGTTAGTTTTATGATCAGTATTCCGAATCAAGGACACATTTCCGATGCGTAGAACGCTGTTAGCAGTATTTACAGTTATCGCCCTCAGCGGCTGTCAGGTTTCGCAGTTATTGCCGAGCCCTGACAACGGCTTCACCTGTATCACTGGCGATATGGGTGAATGGATGATGCTGGAGCAGCAATATCAACAATCCCGGCCAGAGGAAAAAGCGGCCATGTTGAAGCAGGCAAAAGATGATAATCAGATAATCATTCAGGCAATGCTTCTCAGCCAGCCCGACAATACAACGGCCCAGTTAAAAAGATCCATAGAGCTGTTTGAACAGCTTGATCTGGATAAAACACCCCAATGTGATGCAGAGCAATACCTGCTGGTGCGCTATCAGTACACACAGGCGGTTATGACGTTACAGCGCGCACTGAATACTGCTGATCTTGAGCGCAAAGCACTTTCCGCCGAACGGGATAAGCTCAGACAGCAAATAGAAGCATTAACTCGCATTGAGAAAGATCTGTCCCGATAGATAGATAGATAGATAGATAGATAGATAGACAGAGAGGAGAACAACTATGAAGTCTACTCAGCAACGTATCCTGATTGTGGATGATGATCCGGGTATCCTGAAAGTCCTGAGCTTACGCCTGAGTGCCTCTGGCTATCGTATTGATACCGCGAACTCAGGTGCTGAAGCACTGCAGCGGATTAAACATGAAGTCCCGGACCTTGTTCTCAGCGATCTGCGCATGGATGGCATGGACGGCATGGCACTTTTTTCTGCCATACAGGAAGACCACCCGGCTCTGCCCGTAGTTATCATAACCGCGCACGGATCTATTCCGGATGCCGTTGAGGCAACTCAGAAAGGTATTTTCGGTTTTCTGACAAAGCCTATCGATAAAGAGCAGTTACTGAGTACCATCAACTCAGCACTGGATTCAGCACATGCACAGGATGATAGCTGGCGTAGCGCTATCGTGACCCAGAGCCCGCTGATGAATGAGCGCCTGAGTCAGGCTGAGCGGGTTGCCAAGTCCAATGTAAGCGTCCTGATCACCGGCCCCAGCGGCACCGGTAAAGAGCTGATGGCGAAGGCGATCCACAATGCCAGTGATCGCTGCGATAAACCATTTGTGGCGATTAACTGTGGCGCACTACCGGAACAACTGCTCGAGTCAGAGTTGTTTGGTCATGCAAAAGGCGCATTTACCGGTGCAGTCACCCAGCATGAGGGACTGTTTCAGTCAGCGGAAGGCGGAACGCTGTTTCTCGATGAGATTGGCGATATGCCTCCCCCTCTCCAGGTCAAACTACTCAGGGCTATTCAGGAGCGCACGATACGTCCTGTTGGCTCGACCCGCTCTATCGAGATTGATGTCCGGGTGATATCCGCGACCCACCGCAATCTTGAGCTGGCGATGGAGGACGGTGAATTCCGCGAAGATCTTTACTACCGACTCAATGTCGTGAATCTGGATCTTCCGCCACTGCGGGATCGCCCGGAGGATATTCCGCTGCTGGCCCGTTACTTTGTTGAACAGTCTGCCAAGCGGCACAACCCTAAAGTCAAAGGTATTTCACCGGGCGCTCTGCATATCCTTGCTCAGGCGGCCTGGCCCGGCAATGTTCGCCAACTGGAAAATGTCGTTGAGCAGACCGTTGCACTGTCCAGTGCCCCGATAATCAGCGAAGGTCTGGTGAATCAGGCAATAGCCAATCAGGACCGGGTCATCCCGTCATTCAACGAAGCCCGGTCCAGTTTTGAGAGAAGCTATCTCACTAAAGTAATGCATATCACTGCAGGAAATGTGACCCAGGCAGCAAAGATTGCCCAGCGAAACCGGACCGATTTTTATAAATTGCTGAACAAGCACAATTTAGAAGCGTCCCAGTTTAAACCCGGGCGTAAAGCTCAAGAATATATTGATCACAAAAAAGCCGGGTAAAACCTGAACTGATCAAAAAAGGCCATCAATGATGGCCTTTTTTACAGCTAGAAAAACACAATAAAACAGCCGCTAATCATCCGCTTTCAGAAGATATCTAGCGGCCTATTCCTGCCATTGACCCGTTGGTCAGCTGTAGCAGATCAACAGGTTTTAATTCGATCTCGAGCCCCCGCTTTCCGGCGCTGACGAAAATCGTTTCAAATTGACGGGCGGAATCATCCAGCAGGGTCGGCAACCTTTTTTTCTGTCCCAGAGGGCTTATCCCGCCCACCAGATAGCCGCTACTGCGTTGCGCCTGTTGCGGATCCGCCATGGTAAGCTTTTTGGCTTTCAAAGCACTCGATGCGGCCTTAAGGTTCAACTGGCCCGACACAGGAACAATCGCAACGGCGAGCTGACGATTATCCCCATTGATTGCAACCAACAACGTTTTGTAAACCCGGTCCGGGCTAACATTAAGTGCAACCGATGCTTCTTCTCCATAAGAATCAGTTTTAGGGTCATGCTGGTATTCATGTACGCTAAAACTGATTTTTGCCTTTTTGGCCAGCTCAATTGCAGGAGTCATACTATTCGTTATTTCTAGTTATTTCAAAACGCCAGTAGTATCAAGGATATCAATAACATCGATAACGGTTGCATCGCCTTCCAGCACTCTTACAACCTTATTACCTATGCGTCGATATTCCTCACCAGCTGCCCGGCCTAATTCCCGGTCCAGATCGTAAGGCAGACGCTCAGAGTGTCGATAGAGCTCACCATCCAGTACTTCGCCCGCAACGACTTTCTTCTCCCATCCAGGAGGTAACTGACCACCCCGGTCCAGCTTTTTCTGCAATCCCTGGGGCAGAGCGCGTTGCTTGTCTTTTCCTTTACCTCCGCCAGGGTTTACGTCCTTGCTGTCCCTCTCTTTGCTCTGATAGTACTCCTGAATACGCCGACGATCCTCTCTGCTGATCTGCTCTGAATGCTTTTCCTGTTTCCGATGCTCATATTCTGAACCAGACTGCTGATGCTCAGCCCTTTGCTCGTTACGGTGCTCACCATTACCTGCACTCTCCGGTTTTTTAGCCAATACAGACACCGGGACTGCGGCCAATGAAGTGGCTACAAGAAAAGTGATCATACCCTTACGCATAAGAAGCTCCTGCCTGAAACTAAGTTATTAAGTCCTGCTATCGGTCAATCCGGGTTATCTTCGAACCCTCAATGCTGAGATTATACATCAATCCCTTATTGGAAAAGATAAAACCGATAATAGGCTGCTGAACCGTATTTGAATCGATCTTCCCCCCTGCGCCAACAGTCGCAAGAGCAACACTGCCATCGACCCCGGCTTCCCAGCCATCACTTTTTCGAAATTGCTCAAGCGCCTTATGGGTCATAAACAGCAGAATCTCTGATTTAATCTGAGCTCCCAGCTGAAAGCCTATAGACGCTGATGCCACATTATAATAAGCCGCTGTTTTACCGCCAACCCTCAGCGCGCCTTCGCCATATTCGCCACCGATACCGATTCCCGCTTTAATCACATCAGGGAAGACCAGCACCCCCACAGCTTTGCCTGCAAGCTCTTTTCCTGCCGGACTGTGACGATAAAACTCTTTCAGAGCCTGATTCACTTTCGCATCAATCTCTTGTGCAGAGGCGGCACTTGAACTATCCGGCATAAAAGCCAGAAGGGATACGGTGAACAAAAAAGTCATTATTTTCATCGGAAACTCCCTGAATATATCTGGAAGAAAATATGGGCTACAACCCCAGACGCAGCAACCACGCCCAGACTGAAGCTGCATTCAGAAACATCATTTATGCGAACTCGTCAACGGCCTGAGAACATCCTCCAGGCCATTGAGTTTAACCTCATAAAGAATCTGCAGCAGAATTCCCAGCTCGCCCTCCGGAAACCCCTTACCCGCAAACCACACCAGATAGGGCTCAGGAAGATTCATCAGAATTCGCCCTTTATATTTACCAAAAGGCATCGGCATATTGGCAAGTTTAACCAAACGTTGCGGTGTAATTTCCATTGATCTCCTGATCAGGCAAAATTCTAATGGCTGAATTCTACTACACTATAGTAAATATAAGATCTGCCAACAGCTCTTTTACTGGCAATAAGCGATTCTGAGCTTTGACAAGCTTTGAGCGGGGTTACTTAGAATAGTCTGATTCCGGATAGCCATACGATGACTTCAACCCAGCAGCTGACTGACAAACAATGCGACCGGTTTCTCACCGCAGTTCTTAGTGTTACCACTGCAGCAGTCTTCTTCAGTGGCAGCGCAAAGGTATTTATCAGTCTGTTACAGGTATCAACTTTCGAAATCATCTTTATCACATGTGCGCTGTTTTTCCTGCTCCGCCAAGGCTGCCGTTTGCGGCTACAAATACCTTCTTACATTCTGATTTTAACCCTGCTTTTTTTATCTATACCGACGCTGGCGGCACTTGATAGCTGGTATTCCGAACACCCCCTTGCCGATTTTTCAGTGATTAAAACAGCCTCTCTATACATCCATATTCTCTACCTTCTGGTGCTTTTAACGTTCCTCAGGGTCTCCGCATACGGCGTCGTTTTTTTCTGTTATACGTTGTTGATTTCAAGTTCTGTTATCGCCCTGCTCTATTATTTTTACGCCCTGATTCTTGAGGTCGGGCCTGACTATATGATCAAAAATGCATTGTTTGCGGCCAATATTCGCCATACGGGTTTTACCGTGAGTGCAGCCACGCTGACCTCAGCCACGTTGCTTCTGATGCATGACAGCAGCCGGGTTAAAAAAATCGCACTGAACTTTGCCTTTATTCTCAATTTCAGCTTTCTGATCTGGCTTGGCAGCAGGACAGGATTCGTAGTGACCGTAACCGGGCTGGTCATACTGGTTATAGTCGCAAGCAGAAAAGATCTCCCTCATATTGGCAAGAGATTGTTGTTCTCAGCATGCCTGTCAACACTACTCGCAACCATCAGCTCGGTTTACGACTGGAACGGGCCCAATCGGATCCAGCACCAGTTTCAGACAGTCGAAGCCGCGCAGCTGTCGCAGGATTCTGTCCCTGACTTATCTAACGGGCGTGTCACGTTGTGGCAAAATGCACTCAATGCAGGAAAAGAATCAGTCTGGTTTGGCAAAGGTATGGAGGCCTGGTTTATTCACACCGGAGGAGACAGCAAACAATTCCTGCACCCTCATAACAGCCTTATTCAACTGTTTATGGAAACAGGTTTAGTCGGCCTTGTGATAGCGCTATTGTTATTTGCAGCGCTATGCCGACAGATCTTCTATAGTGTCAGACTCTGTCAGGATGATGCGCTGCTGCATGCGTTAACGGCTGCACTGATCATATTCAGCCTTGTTCTCCTGAGTCTCACCTCAGGGGCACTTTATTTTGCCCAACCTCTGTTCTTATTGTCTGCAGCGATTGCAATCCTGCTCTCGTTACAGGAAAGTAACAGCTTACATAACGCTGGCAATACTCATACCTGACCCAAGAACATAAACAACAATGCACTCACACCTATCCGATATAATTGTTTATCCAATTAAGTCTACAGCTGGTTTACATCTGTCCCGCGCCACAGTAAGCCGTTTCGGTCTGGAATTTGACCGGCGCTTTGTGCTGTGCACAACTGAGGGAAAATTCTTAACCGCGCGTACCCGACCTCAGTTACTTCATATCAGGGTCTCGCTAACAGCCAGGGGGCTGATCGTTTCGGCACCGGGTCAAACTGATCTGCAATTGAAATACCACGAATTCAGCAGCCATTATCAAACCGTCTCTGTATGGAAGGATCATATTGAAGCACAGCACTGCTCCGGCATCGCTGATCGCTGGTTCAGTGACTATCTTGGTCAGGAGTGCCGGTTACTCTTTTTTGGTACTGACTCAAACCGGCCACTGAAACACTTCCCACAACATCAGACAGCATTTGCCGATGGTTATCCGCTGTTACTGATCTCGCAAGCATCTCTTGCAGACCTCAGCAGCCGCTGCAGCAATCCGGTTCAGATGAACCAGATGCGCCCCAATCTCGTTGTCCACGGCACCGCCGCCTATGAAGAAGACCAGTGGAAAAAGATAAGAATCGGCACGGCCGAATTTGCCATCGTTAAACCCTGCGGCCGCTGCATCCTTACCACTACCAATCCGACAACGCTGGAACGCAATCCTGATCGTGAGCCACTGAGTGTGTTAAAGCGATACCGTAAAGGCAGTGATGGTGAAGCCCATTTCGGCCAGAATATGATCCCGCTGAACAACGGCATCATCAGTGTGAATGACCCGGTAGAAATATTAGAGACCGGTCAGCCTGAAAAATACCGGTCTGATCTCGAATACCGGGCTAAATAGTGCAATGGATCGCTCATAGCACTAATACATCAAGCAGCTCTCGACTGATTAGCCCCGTTTCTGAAGCAGATAACCGTTGCAGTTGCAGCCTGGCTTTTTCGGTACCTTTCTGCTGCAACAACACTCCGGCGGTGGAGATTCCCCGCAACAAAACGGCGGCATGAGTTCCGCTGACTTTATCCCGGTTATGGCCAAGCCGCTGCAGTCGTAAACCAAACTGCTGCCAGAAACATAACAGATCAGCCGTTACCCCAAAGCTGGTACCTAACCAGTCGATACCGGAACAGCCCTGTTCGATCGCCTGCAACAGTGCACTACCAATACCACGACGCTGCAGCTGAGGGTGCACCGCGATACGCATTATCCGAACTCCACGACACTCTGCCGCTTCCGGTATATGACAATGAGCCAGCAGAGTCTGAGGAATCAACTGACCTTTCGGCCGCCGGGAGCCAGCCATTATCGCCTCGGCCAGGTCTCTGTTAATCGGTCCCTCATACGCCAGCAGCACGGTTGCGACCAGCTGAGACTCGTCCTCACTCCCGATAAACCCCGCCCACACCTCAATATTAGGGCTATCGAGAAGTATACGAAGATCGCCGGGCGTGGTCCTGTAATGCGCCAGAATCAGCAGCCCAAAAAGCTGCTTCAGCATTTCGTTATCGGCTACCAGCTGATCACGGTCCAGTTTTCTGAAACGGACAGCAGCACTGTCCCGCGGACAAAAGCTCAGAGTTGCAGGCTCGGCATCCAGCAACAGTGCCTGATAGGTAAATCGCTCCAGAGGATCATCTTCAGCCCAGCGCACCGGCTGCTGCATAGTAAGCAGCTGCCGTTCAGGGACAATGCGGTCAAGATAGGGCATAAAACGCACTGCAAACCCCTGCCCGGTCCCCTCATAGCCATGCAGCGTTGAGGCGAAGATAACCCGCCGATACTCCAGCAGGCCTAACAATACCGGCGCGGGGATAGCGGCGGCTTCATCAATAAGTAACAGGTCGGCCTCTGGTTGCTGCTGCAACAATTGATCGGGAAGCATAAACCTTAACCGGTTCCGACCAAAGACCCAGCAATCCCTTTGATGCTCCAGCAGGCCAGCGGGTAACAACGTCTCCAGCATCGTTATAACCGACTGCACAGCCCCCCTGGATGGCGCCGTTAATATAATCTCAACGTGGCCATTAATGTCACCAGAACACTCAGCATCAGTGCTTTTCCAGACATCTCCTGTTTCAGCTAAACCCCTTTTCATGATTACCGCGGAGAGGATTCCCAGCGCGGCACTTTTCCCCCGCCCCCGGTCGGCGGTGAGCACCAGCACGGCCCTTGGTTGCCGGAAAAGACCAAGACACCGTTTAACCGTCTCTTCCTGATCCACGGTTTTGAAGGGTATAGCAACAGGAGAGATTTCCAACGCCCCCTGACCATCAGAATGGGGCTCCGGGGTCGTTGCAGTGGTTAATGATGAAAGGTCCGGTAACGGTTGCCCCTCAGCTAACTGAATCAGATCAGCATCAGTCGCAATAACGTTCTGCAGGTGGCGGATAAAACGACGGCCAACATCAGCCGTACGGAAAGGCTCCACGGCGATATGGTCATACTCCGGATCATTAAAAAGTTGCCATGCTGATACAGGAGGGGTGATCAGAACAAAAATCCCCCCTGCCACCAGTGTGCCAGCCACCTGACCAAAACCATTGGGGTTAAAACCGCTCCAGCAATCAAACAGAATACAATCGTTTTCCTGCCCCAGCAGTTGATGAGTCTGTTTCGCACTGATTGGTTTAAAAGGCGCAGGCGGTACCAGACCAACCCCGGCATCACCAATCCAGACTATACGGGCAGAAGGGTAAGTCAGGCCTGAAATCTGTTGCTGACACCACTCGCGACGACCGCTGAGCAGCAAAAGTTGCCGGTGCCCCCGCTGCTGAATATTCTTCAGTGCAGACACAATTATTTCGTACACCGGCTGTATGCTGTTCACTGTTCTATCCTTATACTTCACCTGGGTTGAATTTTACACGGTCTGTGTGTCAGGGTATAAGGGAAACCGGAGAAACATTGTATGGAGTCGATCTCAGCATCATGAAAATAAAACACCGTTTTTTGAAGTCATGGGGATAACAGATGCGCTCTGACTTATGCCTTGTCATGGATCAGGGTAGCCATAGTAGCCGGGCGATGGTTTTTGATCGCAGTGGTAATTGCCTCAGCCAGGGACAAGTACAGGTAAAAACCCGGTTTACACAACCCAACCGCGCTGAACAACAACCTGACGATATCGTTATATCCCTGAAACGGGCGGCACTGGAAGCGGTCAGTAAACTGAAACGCGAAGACCGCTCTAAGCTCAGAACTGCAGCCCTGATAACACAACGTTCCAGCATGCTCTGCTGGGACGCAGATAACGGCAAGCCGCTGACTCCGATAATCAGCTGGCAAGACCGGCGGGGCTTTCATTACATTGATGATCTGATGCCCCTGGCAAGCATGCTACGCCAGTTAACAGGCCTCTATCCCAATGCCCATCTGCCCGCGTCTAAACTGCGCTGGTGTATGGAACATATGACCTTTAATACCGCTAAACACCGTGTCCGCGGAGGTCCTGTTGCCGCCTGGCTTATCAAGCAGCTGGTGCATGAGCAACCCGATCTGATTGACGGCGTGACTGCGGCCAGAACAATGCTTTTCTCTCTGAAAGACCGAGACTGGCATCCCGAACTTCTGGACCTTTTTAAACTACCTGATTCACTTCTGCCAAAAGTTCGCCCGAGCAAATACAATTTTGGTACGCTGAAGCTCCCCGGTTTAAGCCTGCCCCTCAACTTTGTCAGCGGCGATCAGGCCGCGGCACTTTTTGCGTTTGGCGAACCGTCACAGGATAACCTCTATATAAACCTGGGCAGCGGCGGCTTTATGAACCGGGTACTGAGCGAACGGGGGCTCCATCCTCAGGAACGGATTCTGCACCACTTGATCCTCTCAGATAAACAGCCTCTTTACAGTGCTGAAGCCACCATCAATGGCGCGGCAAACGCCCTGGACTGGGCATTTAATATCTGTCGTCCGGACACTCATGATATCGATAGCTGGGCAGAAAAATGCACTGATCCGCCGCTGTTTATGAATATGGTGGGGGGAGTAGGATCGCCGTACTGGCAATCACTGGAACGACCCTGCTGGATCAACGACTGTAACGATCCTGAAGCCCGTCTGGTTGCCGTAATGGAGAGTATTGTTTTCCTGATATACCGAAACATCAAAGCGATGTCGTCACTCCCTCCCGCAAAGCAGATCATCATTGGCGGGGGGATCAGCCGACTCAACTCCCTCTGTCAGCGAGTTGCTGATCTGAGCGGCCTGCCAGTGCAGCGCTATGAGCAACAAGAGATCACGTCCCTGGGTGCCGCCTGGCAGGTATTACCTAACAGTGTCCGGGATATACAGCCAGAAAAAACCTTTCATCCTGAAGCGAATGAGCGATTAGAGCAGCGCTACCAGTCCTGGCTGGAAGCATTTCATGATCATCTGAGCTCACTTGAATAACTAATCCTGACTCAGAGCCCGGCGCATAGGGGAGATCGAAAATGTTTCAATCAGATCGGCTCCCCGGGCAAAAAGAGTACGGGCAAGTTCAGCATCCGCTACTTCATACAACACCACACTGACCTCTGGCCAGCCACGCTTTTCAGCGGGAAGATCAACTTTACGCAAACAGGTATAGTTGAGAATCAGGTAGTGCGGCGGCCGGATAAAACTCTGCCACCAGCCGCTGTCCGGAAACTGATCCGACACCCACCCAGCCTGCCAGCCATCCGAAAGCACCCGGTCAACCAGAGCCCGGGAGTAGCTGATCAGCACCACCTGTGACTTAACCAGCGCTAACAGAGGCAACGACCTTTCCACGCAGCTCTCAACCCCGAATGTTTCGATTGCCACCCGCTTGAACTCAACAAAAAAGGTGACCTCAGGGTAGTGCAACATCAGATTTACCAGATGCTGAAGATGGGAGATCGGCTCATCTTCAAAGCGATCACTAAACGCCACGGGGTTATGCAGGCTATAGCGTTCTAACTCATCATAGGTCAGTAGCTGAATTTTATTATCTGCACCGGAAAGTCGCGCCATATCACGATCATGATAAAGTACCGGCTCAAGATCAGCGGTCAGCTGGATATCCACTTCAACAAACTTCGCTCCGCTGGCGAGAGCTCTTTCAATCGCCAACAAAGAGTTTTCCGGATAACGGGATGCGTAGCCCCGATGAGCCACCAGCCGGTCAGCGAGACAGGTTGTGGGACGGCTGTCAGAATCGGTTTCATATTTTTCGGAACGATCAGATAGATTACTCACGGTTGCCTCTGCGCCGCAAAATAAAGCCTGCAGAAAGCAGGCTTAGCAGAAAAAAGTCTAGTTAGAAAAGGTGACAGAAATATCGAGAGGATCTTCTGTTATGGCCCGTACCAGCCCACCACCGTTATGGATCGCCTCGTTAAGAGCAGCTTCGGTCTGTGCCAGAATATAGTCGGCGGTCAGTAGAGCAGAAGGTTGCATCGTACTGGTTCCGATACTGACACTCAGCTTATGCCCCGCAAGTTCAATATCATTGATGTCACGACAGAGCCGGTCAGCCAGCACCGGCGATTGCTCATTGGTTGCCGGTAACAACATGGCAAAGCGGCTGGTGTCTATCCGGGCCACCAGATCCCCGGGGCGTGAAATGGCACTTTTCAGCACTTCAGCAACCAAACACGCCTGCTGATCAGAAAAACCGTCCGGGAGCTGTTCAGTTTCAAATTTATCAAGCTCAATCAGCATAAGCGTTAACGGACTGAACTCCCTGACCGCTCTGCGACATTCCGTCGACAGAACCTGATTAAAGTGTCGTCCATTGGCCAACCCTGTCTGTTCATCAGTCACAGCAACCGAAGCAAGCTTTTCCTGGCTGCGTTTTAGCTCAACATCCTTCGATTCAAGCACCTTACGAAGGTGCCGGGCACGCACGGCTGTGTTGATGCCCATTCCCAGTACCACAAAGCTCAGTACACCGCCCATCAGAGCAATAAACAGAGGCAGATAGGTGTGATAACTATCAACGATCGGGTTCGCCAGACGATAAAAATCCTCCTCAGTGAGTTCCTTCTGCGGGCCATACACAGACCAGAGCGTATCAATATCTTTAGCCTTACCCGCCTCCTCATAATCTACCTGATCGACCCTGTGCTCTATAGCCAGCCGAATAGCCTGAACAGCAACCCGCTCTTCATAGGAACGAATACCGATAAATAAGGCTATAAAAACCAGAATTGAAACCACCAGAATTACAATTGTCTGAATCCGGCTGCGGATTTCAGTCTGCCTGGTATCTATCACCTTCTCATTCCTTCAATGACACCCATGTTTCTGTTTAGTAAATACTTTTTTGTGGATTGATGCAAATATCTACTGCCCATAACGTTTATGAGGTTGGTTCAGATAAGCCAGCTCTTCAGGTGTTGAGGAGCGCCCAAGTATTTTATTTCGGTAGGGAAAACGGCCAAACCGGACAATAAGGTTACGGTGCTCATGGGCAAAGTCCAGTGCATTATCAATCTGATGCCGCTGTTCACGGGGAGTGACAGAAAGCATCGCCTCAATCTGAGAGACACAAAGATTCTGTGCCTGCAGATCTTCAGCATGTTCCAGCGGCATATAGAAAAACAACTTTTCGCTGCCTTCAAGGGCAACATCATGCCCAAGTTCAATACCTTCTCTGCACAGTTGCGAGGCCCTGAAATCTCCGGAAAAAGCATCAGCAGATCCCCGATAGATACTGCGGGTAAACTGATCCAGAAGGATAATCAGAGCCAGCCTGCCACGCGGCTGTCCGGCCCAGTCATCCAACTGCCCCCAGAGCGCCTGCCTGACCTGATGACCAAACAGCTCGCCAAGCTGACGATCCATCGCCTCATCACCAAACCACCACAGTGATTTTCGACTGGTCACCGGAAATCCCTGTTTAAGCTCACCAAACCAGAATTGCAGAATCTCTTCAATCTGTTCAGTCATAAACAACCCCATTAAACCCACGTCACAACTTCACCATTATAGAAGAGAAGCGCTCCAGCTGCCGACTGCAGAAGAAGATATACTGACCACTATCGGCAAACAATTTAACTTTTATATAGCTAAAATCTGTTTTAGTCTGAACCTTATAAAAATAAACCACTCTTTTTAATATGCATAAAGTCTGGCCATAATTTCTAACGGGGGAAAAATGCGGAACTTTCTGATTTTAATTATACTGGCGGTAGCCGGTGTTACCGGTTATCTGTACATCAATCCTCCTCTGCAGAAATCGGAGCAGGCAGCACCCCCTCAAATAAAGCAGGACGAGCTGTCGAAAATGGCCGCACAGCGTCATATTGACAACCTGACCTCTGAGCCCGAACAAGCGATCGAAATCGACAAGGCCAACAACTTTGTCACTCAGGATCAGTTACTTAAACTGCCAACAGATCTTGCAACGGCATCGGCGACCACCGAAGCAGTAAATGGTGAGAGTGTAACCACCTACGGTATTAATCTGGAGCAGATAGGCAACTCTGCAGACCCTCAGCACAGAGTCATACCTGCCAGCGAACTCCCTATGGCCGACCAGATCAGACTGAAGGAGCTGCTCAATAATCCGGATAGTGCGGAAGGAACTCTGTTTTATATTCACGGCGTCACCGACTCAGATAAACAGGGGCTGTGGGGCATCATTCAAAGTGGTCTTATTGATACTTTTTCCCGGGGAATACAGCTGAAAACCAAACTGATCAGTGCAGATATACCTCAGGCAGCAGATGAACGCCTGCCTAATAGTAGCAGTTCATTTCTCGGTGCAATTCTGGATCAGAAAGTAAAAGATACGTATGTATACAATTATCATAAAGGAATACTCGGACAAAACCCGAACCTGATAACCCCTGGGCAGGAGCTTATAGTTGTCACTTTCAGTCAGGATGAGCTGATAGATATCTACAACCACTTCGCCTTTCAATAAAGACAGGACTCATACATGATCGATCTGTACACCTGGGGAACCCCCAACGGCCGCAAAGTATCTATTATGCTGGAGGCAACGGCACTGCCCTACGTGGTTCACCCAATCAACCTTCAGGCAGGCGATCAGTTTAAACCGGATTTTCTGGCTATCAGCCCGAACAATAAAATTCCGGCTATTTCCGATGACGAAGGCCCCGATGGAAAAACGCTTTACCTGTTTGAAAGTGGTGCAATTCTTCTCTATCTCGCTGAAAAAACCGGCAACTTTTTACCAACTGAACCGATAAAAAGGCTGGAATGCCTGCAATGGCTGATGTGGCAGATGGGCAGCTTTGGCCCCTTATTGGGACAGGCTCACCATTTCAATCGCTTTGCCAACGAAAGAATCCCCTATGCGATCAATCGCTATCGCGAAGAAAGCCGGCGACTCTGGGGAGTACTGAATAAACAACTGGACGGACATACATTTATTGTTGATCCGGACCTCAGTATCGCCGATTTTGCCATCTACCCCTGGACATGCCGCTTTGAGTGGCAGGAAATTAATCTGGAAGAATTTCCCAACGTAAAGGCCTGGATGGAACGGATGTCGCACATAGAGTTTGTTCAACGGGGGATGGCGGTTCCCTGAACGCAGCCCATGCTTTTCAGGGGGCGTTGTGTATTTCCACTAACACGCCCTCTCAACACTCCAGGCCAAACCGGCGTAACTGGCGGGGCAACACCTCATCAAGCTCATTCAGATCCCCCTCCTGCAACTCGATAACAGCCAGATCATGAGCCTCATAGAGCGCTTTTTTATGCATCTTATCCGCCAGATAGGAGGGATCATTTTCACTGCCCCAGAATTCAATAAATAACCGCACCCCTGGCAGGTAAAAATCGGCTCTGGCTAATGCATCCAGCGGCAAACGCTTATCACAGGCATGGGGGATACCGGCAAGGTACAGCCAGTTGTCGATTTTTACTTCCGCTTCCGAACGCAGCAGATGACCATCCATCGCACGGCAACCACTGTAATGTTCCACCTCAGCCAAAGGCGCAACAAAAGCCCTTAGCGAGCGCTTAAAAATAATGTTGTCAGGCAGCGTTTTGGGCCATAACACATAGGGGATCGCTGTCTGAATATCCTCTTTCTGCATCCCCCCCTGCGCCTGCCCCGCTTCTGTCAGCTGCCACCCTTTCAGCCTGGGTTTTACCCACCCCAGCTCCGCCAGCAGCTGATTGATTCGCGACGCCGATATTCCGGTTTTCAGGCCCAGCCCTTTGGCACCGGTAAACCGATCTTCAGGGTTGACCAGCGCCCGGTGCTCTTCAACACTTTCCGGCCAGACAATATAGCGGCCGTATCGCTCGCTATCACGATAACTACCCTGCTCAAACTCCCCTTTGGCCGTCAGGTGCCACTGCTCCTGCTCCCGCCTGATCCACCCCAGAGCTTCAAGTTCAGTAAACATCTGACGGCTGCTTTTGCCTAATGCTTTAGCCAGCGCCGAGGTCGATATTTTTTTACTCTCTTTGGCCATTGACTCTTATCCGTTATAACGTCACTTTAAGTGGATAAAATTGATACTGTGACAAATACCCATACGGGTCAAAATATTTCTACCGGTAGCACCATGAAATCTTTATCAAAAAAGACAACGACTCCTGGCATCATTTTATAACCTGCTACTTTTCTCTGCCTCTACTCGCAGGCCAGATGGAAAACATCTTATTTATATGACTTGATGAGGATTGGAGTCGGGACTGACCGCGCTGATGCCGCTTATGGATGAATGGAAACAGACTGAGGGGATTAACTGATTACAATTCAAACAGATTTACTCGTACTATATTCAGGCCCCACCTGCCTGACAGCAAAAGGCTTATGCTGAAAACAGGCAGGTCGATTATGCGCAGAGAAAAGCTGCCTGTCCAAGGACTGAGTGCCAGACAGGCATTCTTAAAAATAATATCAGGCGATACGTAAGAGCTGATCACTCTGATCTAAAGATGCCCGGTCGCCTTTCAAACACTGTCGATACCGGGAGGGCGTCACCCCAAAATATTTTTTAAACGCTCTGGCATAGTAAGAGGGATCATTAAACCCGACCAGATAAGCAATATCTGCGATCGACGCACTGGGATTGCGCAGCAACCGGGCCGATTCATTCAAACGAAATCGCACCAGATACTCCTGAAATGTCACATTAAAGGTCTGCCTGAAGGTACGGCTAAACTGACTCACATTGATCTTACAGAGCAGCGCCAGACGCTCTTCTGTAATTTTTTCCCGAAAGTGGCCTTCCAGATAGCTGATTGCAGGCTGAAGCAATTTTTCATTTCCGGGGGCCCCTCTGAAGCGCACCTCATCCGGCAGCATCACATGGACAGATTTTTTAAACTGCGGCCTCTGAGAGAAACACACCTCGGTCGCCAGTTTAATGGACGTGAAAACTTCATCAATACCGTTTTCGGTCAGAGGCAGCACAAAATAATCCCAGACGCCGGTCCGGAATGCCCATACCGCCAGTGCTTCGGAGTGCTGTTCAGTAAACATTACAATAGGGCAGCTGGGTAATGCTTCCCTCACCTCCTGCAGTAAATTAAGACTGGGAATATCGGGATAATCATATTCAAAGCATATGACATCAGCTTCATAGGATGAGCTGTTTTCACTGTTCAGCTGATAACGTCTTAAATACGACACCTGGTATCGATTTTGAAACTGTCGCAACAGCTCAGAACGCTCTGTAGAAACTCTCAGATCGATCCAGCTGAGTGTAAGATCAGTGGACATAAAAGTACCCTTAAACTCTTACCGTCCATGGCTTTCCATGTGTAAAAAAGGGAGCCCTGTGAACGATTACAGAGAACTTCCCATCAATTCACCCTTCTGGCCTCTAAGCTTAGATAATGCTCTGAGATATGCGCCATTAATTCAGTTGAATCTTTTTCATAATCCTCAGATATGTCACCAGCCCTATTTAAAATAGTCCTGATTTTTTCCAAAAAAGTCCTATCAGATTTCCCTACACATGTCTAATTTTATGTATACGGCCTGTCACCAAAATGAGACGTTAAAACCTCGGGTTTCAGGAACCTTGAAGTAACACAGACTTAAAATCGGGGACTTAAACATGTCTATTCAAACATTCAAAACACTGGTTAAGCGCTTTATCCAAGATGAAGAGGGCCTGACAACTGTGGAATATGCCATTGCCGGTAGCCTGGTAGGCCTGGCGGTCGTCACAGCCTTTACAGACCTGGGAACTGCTGTCGGGGCAGCCATTGCTGAACTTACAGCAGTGATTTCATAGGCTGAACCAGCTGCACAGATATTACTACGAATCATCACTTAATTTAGCCAATGGGGGGGGCAGTATAATGCAACCGACGCTCACATCTGATTTACTGATGTTGTCTTTACTGCTCCTGCTCTTTTTTGCCACCGTGTGGGACATCATTAAACACATCATTCCCAACCTGATCAGCCTCGCCATACTCATTGGCGGCACAGTTTTTCAGGTGATGTGGGATGGCTGGGCAGGCAGCATTACCGCGCTCAGTGGTATGCTGATCGGCTTTTTTATCTTTATCCCCTTTTATATCGCCGGCGGCATGGCCGCGGGCGATGTCAAACTGATGGCCGCCGTGGGCAGTCTCCTCGGCCCACAGCTGGCAATACTGGCGGCATCCCTGAGCCTGATCGCCGGCTGCCTGCTTGCCTTGGCATGGGTGTTGTTTAAAGGCGACCTGCCGAATCTGTTGAAACGCTATTACCGCATAGTAAAAACATTCTGCTTTACGAGACAGCTGATCTATGAAAAGCCGCAACCCGGCGATACCGCTGCATTACGTTTTCCATATGCGCTGGCCATCATGGCAGGCACTCTTTTGACACTCGCTCATCAATCGCAGCTCAGCTTCTACTATTTAAGCGACTATCTGAGATTTCTCTTCGACGGAGGTGTTTTATGAATGAGCAACAACACGATCTGACCATGCGGGCAATTAAACAGCAGCCGGTATCGCCCTTCAGCGCGCTGGCACCGCGCCCTAAAACGGTTGAAGAAACCCACCTGAGCAAACAGTTCTTGACTGAACTGGTGAGTAAACACCTCTACGATGCCGGTGCTCTGACCATTTCTCAGCTGGTCAACCGGGCCTGCCTGTCGGGCGCCATCATTGAGGAGATATTGAATTACCTGAGACAGGAAGCGCGTCTCGAAGTACTCCCCCGTTTAGGACACGGGCAGGAGCTGTTTTACGGCCTCACGGACCTGGGTCGCGTAGCCGCCCATGAAGCACTCAACAAAAATGGCTATATAGGGCCTGCGCCAGTGCCCGTCTCAGTATATGAGAAGGTTGTCGCCGCCCAGTCAGTACACCTCGTCAAGGTTAAGCAACAACAGACCCAGGAAGCCTTTAAGGATATTGTCATCAAAGATTCACTGCTCGACCAACTTGGCCCGGCGCTTAATTCCGGCCGCTCGATCGTGATCTATGGCCCTCCGGGAACCGGTAAAACCTATATTACCCAACGTCTGACACGCCTGTTAACAGACCTGTGCCTGATTCCGCATGCAATCTCGGTCAATGAAAGCGTTATCCAGCTATATGATCCGCTGGTGCATGTTTCGGCTTCACCGAATAAAGATACCGAGAGATCAGGCAGCCTGCTATTTCAGGAAGGCTACGACCCCAGATTTAAACTCTGCAAGCGCCCTGTAGTGATCAGCGGCGGTGAACTGACCCTCGATATGCTGGAAGTGCAATACGAGCCGGCCACCAAGATTTACCGTGCGCCACTGCAGCTGAAAGCCAACAACGGCATGTACATCATCGACGATATGGGGCGCCAGCGAGTCGCTCCGGTAGCGCTATTTAACCGCTGGATCGTGCCGATGGAAGAGAAACGCGATCACCTGAGCCTCGGCAATGGTCACAACTTTGAGATCCCGTTTGATGAGATTCTCATTTTTTCCACCAATATCAATCCGCTGGAGCTGGGCGATGCCGCCTTTCTGCGACGCATCGGGCACAAAATTTTCTTCGATACGCTGGATAGTGAGGCGTTCAGCCAGATCTGGAAGCAGGTGTGCACAGAAAAGCAGATCGATTTCGATCAGGACATTCTCAATTATCTCTTTGACCACCACTACCAGCGGAAACACTGTTCCCTGCTGCCGTGCCATCCGAGAGACCTGCTGGGGATTGCACAGGACAAAGCGCTTTACCTGGGAAACCCCGCCAAGCTGTCAAAAGAACTGATTGACTGGGCCTGGGAAAGCTATTTCGTACAACTAGAACAGAAGGAAGGGCAGCCGATCCATAACGGATAGGTTGTAAGGAGGTCACCATGTTTAAAGGTAGAACACTGCTACTCATTCTCGTGTCGGGTCTGCTTGCCTTTGGCGCAGCCTTTATGGCTAACAGCTGGCTCAAACACCAGACTCCGGTCATCGCAGAAAGCACACCGACTGACACAGAGTCTGTGGTCACGGCGGCACTGGAAATTATGTATGGCCAGAAAGTCGAAGCACGACACCTGACTACTGTACAAATGCCCAAAGCGTATGCTCCTGAAGGCGCCGTCAGGCAAACCGATGAAATAGTGGGCATGATCGCACAGTCTGACATCATCCCCGGTGAGATTCTGATGTCGGCCCGTTTCTCGAAAATAGCGACCGGCAGCGCGCTGGCATCATTAATTGAACCCAACATGCGCGCCGTCACCGTACGTGTCAACGACGTCATCGGCGTAGCCGGCTTCCTGCTACCTGGCAACCGGGTCGATGTACTGGCCAGCCGCAAGATCAATAAGCGCTCTTATACCAACACCATTCTGTCCGACCTTAAGGTGCTTGCCGTTGACCAGACCGCCAGGGCTAAGAAAAACGACCCTGTCATTGTGCGCGCAGTCACTCTGGAAGTGACTCCGGCACAAGCAGAAACAATCGTCAAAGCGCGCGACGAAGGCCCGATACAACTCAGTCTTCGCAATCCGGAAGACAAGAGCAAGCCCAAGCCCCGGGTCAGGACCGTGAGCAGTGACTCTTACGTCACCATTATACGGGGCACCGACGCACAGAAAAGTAAAGTTAGCCTGTAACTACAGCGAACCGTTTACCGGGTGATAGATTGCAGTCATTACCCTGAAAAGGCCTGCAGCAACAGGCCAAGGCAGAGAAGAGGTAGGGAATAATCATGCAATATTTAACACAATATCCCATACGTTATCTGGGGGTCCTGGTTGTATTGATGATCCTGCTTTCAGGTAACCCGGTCTCAGCACAAGAGCTGACACGCTCCACCACGCTGGACTCATTCAATGAACTTACCGACCACAACCAACAGGTCAGAACTATCTGGGTACCTTTATATAAGTCCCACATTCTGAAGCTGAACCGGCCGGTGAAGAAAGTTTCGATCGGCAACCCTGATATCGCAGATATCCTGATCATGCGTTCTGATCAGCTCTATGTTCTGGGCAGGGGCCTGGGTACGACCAATGTTCTGCTCTGGGACAGCAAGAATAAACTCATCAGCGCCTTCGATATTGAGGTCACCCATGACCTGAATACCCTCAAGGCCAAGCTGTTTCAGTTGCTGCCCGACGAAGATATCAAGGTTCACTCATCTCAGGGCGCCATCGTACTCAGTGGTGAGGTCACCAGCCTGAGCAAGATGAACACCGCCATGGAGATTGCCAACAGCTTTACCCCGCCAACCAAGGATGATACTGAGGCTATTTCCAGTGTGGTCAATCTGATGGGAGTTGGCGGAGCCCAGCAGGTGATGCTGAAAGTAACGGTAGCAGAAGTATCCCGCGATGTCAGCCGTAAGATGGGTATCAAATTTAACGCCTTCAACTCTGGTAACCATTTCCAGATCGGTGCTGTCAGTGGGGGAGCCAAGTTTCCTGATGCAGAAGACGCTACCCCCCTATTTACCCAAGGTGGTATCTGGGGGCCGGTAAACGATCAATTTTCACCCAATGACCTGTCAATTTTGGACAAAGGCCTGTTTGCAAGTTATCTGGATGGCAACTTTCTCTTCAGCCTGGCCCTCGATGCGGCTAAAGAGAATGGCTCCGCCAAAATTCTGGCAGAACCTACACTGACCACCCTGTCTGGCCAGGAGGCGTCTTTCCTCTCCGGCGGTGAGTTCCCGGTTCCGGTGCCCAATGAGGATGGCATCACTATCGATTTCAAGGAGTTCGGTATCGGCCTGAAATTTATCCCGGTGGTGCTGGATTCTAAGCGTATCAATATGAAGCTCAATATCAGCGTCAGTGAGCTGACATCGGCCACGAGTATCTCTTTTGGTACCGGCAGCAGTTCAGGGTTCTTTGTTCCGGCACTGACCAAGCGCTCCGCCAGTTCGACGGTAGAACTGGCCGATGGCCAGACCATCGGCATTGCAGGCCTGATGAATGAAAACATGCGCGAAGTGATCAATAAATTCCCGGGGCTTGGCGATATTCCGGTGCTCGGTAATCTGTTCCGCAGCCAGGAGTTTGAAAAGGGCGAAACCGAGCTGGTGATTCTGGTTACCCCGCAGCTGGCGACACCCGTTGACCGCGGCTCTATCCCGCTGCCAACCGATAACTTTGTTGAGCCCAGTGACTTTGAGTTCTACATCCTCGGTAAAACCCTGGGCAGCCCCGACAACAAGACGCAGTCTGACAGCTCGTCAGGCGCTGCCACCACTGACACCATGACTGCCAAATCAAACGCAAACGGTAACGGTGAAACGCCAACAGATCTGCCCGCCACCAGCTTTGCCGCACCGCCATCGCCAACGATTGGCGGGCGTTCCGGCGGTATGGAAAGCAGCTACGGCCACTCGATTAACTAGGAGAAGGATAATGAACAGATCAACCATAACTCTATCACTCTTCGTCCTCGTTATGCTGGCGGGTTGTTCAGCACCTCAGCCGCAACACCAGATGAAACTGGGTGCCAGCGTTGATGCGCTGGCAGAACAACAAACGCTTAACCCTCTGGCCAGCGAAGAGAATGGTACGAAAATACATGGCATGCTGGATGGTCCCACCGGCGTGAATATCCTGTCGACTTATCGCTCGGATATCAGCAAGCCGCAGGCCGTCAGAAATGAAATACAGGTAAATATCGGGAATTAAGCAGCTAAACATAGCGGTCACGGATGGAGGGTGAGACTAATCCATCCTTCCGGTGACCAGCAGGCAACTCACATGAAAACGTACAAATCCTGCGGGAAAGGCTCCCTTCCCCCGCAGCAGACACAAAAAGGGGTAATTGCAGTCGTGGTTGCGATCGGCATTGCAGCCCTTGTCGGCATAGTGGGTCTGGCGCTGGATACCGGACATTTGCTACTGAATAAAACCCGTCTGCAAAACGCTGTGGATGCAGCTGCGCTGAGCGGCGCACAAGCACTTCATACCTCAGTATCAGCAACCCCGATGGAAGATGCCAGGAATGCAGCCATCGCCGCGTTTACGGCCAACTTATCCAGCGAACTCAATAGTGACTCACCGGTTCCGACCGTCACTTTCTCCGAGGACCTGATGCCTGGATCATTTGTGGCAGCCACCGCCAATCCGCCACAGTACATCAAGGTCTCATCACCGGTCATACCGCTGACCAGTTTTCTGATCAAAGCTGTCGGCTTCGATGACAAAAAAGTTGCAGCGGTCGCCGTCGCCGGTTTTGGCTTCGCCGCTAACGCATGCGACCTGATTCCGGTGATGGTCTGCAAGGGCGAGCAGGACCCGGACTCGGTTACGGGCTATAAGGAGTTTGAATTTGATAGAGGCCGGGGGGCCGAGTTCGATGCGGCAGCGGATACGGTCACCCTGAAAACCGGCTCCGGCAGCGGCCCGGATGAGGATGTCGGTACCGGCAGCTTCCACCTGATTGACATCCCGGGCCTGCAGGGAGCTAACGATATCCGCTATGCATTTGCTGAAGCACCCAGTTGCGGCGAGCAAGGCGAGAATTTTGTAATTGACCTGGCACCCGGTAATAAGGTTGGCCCAACGGTTTCGGGGCTGAATACCCGCTTTGGCCTTTACAGCGGGCCTCTTCAGGGCCAAGAAGACCTCTACCCTCCCGATTATGCCAATGATGCGGGCTCGTTTCCATGCACCGGCACCGATGGAATACCCGACGGCAGCGGGCCGACCGCATGCCTTGATCCGCGCAACTACGCACATTATTACAACAACCCGGCAAATGCACTGGTACAGAGTAACCATAAATACCAGCGCCGCGTCGTCAAGGTACCTGTCGGCAATTGCGACGGCACAGCAACAGGTAATGACACCATAGAAACACTGGGGTTTGGCTGCTTTCTGCTAACGGCACCGGCCGAACAGACCGGTGGGACAGAAACCGAGTCCGGTTCGCTGCAGGGGGTCTTCCTGAACGAATGCACCCCCCCTGCAACCGGGATAACCGAGGGCGGCGGCGCCACGCGAATTGTGCTCTACCGAAATCCGGATGGTAACGACTCATGAACATTTTCTATCAGCTGAAACATCAACCGGTACAGCGCCCGCGTTCCCGCAGGCAGCAACTCGGTGTGGCCGCCGTTGAGTTTACCATTACGCTGCCGGTGTTGCTGCTACTGCTCTTTGTCGGCGGTGAGATGGGACGCTTTCTGTTTCAGTACAACACACTAACAAAATCGGTACAGGACGGTGCCCGTTTTCTATCGGCCAATATCAGGGCCGCAGACTCACTGGCAGAGATAGCGGCAGTTAACACCAGCGCCGAAAATCTGGTGCGCTATGGAACCGAGATCGTAACAGATACGACACCTCCGTTATTGCCCGGCTTTGATGTAAGCGCAACTAATCCGGTTAATATCGTAGACGGTGCCACCGAAGTCAGCGTGACGGCGACCTACACCTACGACCCGATAATATTTCCAGATGCCCTGGTGATTCCTTTATGGCAGGGCATTCAGCTGGCCGTCCCACTGACGGCCAGCGTAACGATGCCGCGCTTATAACGGCGATTACTTTATATAGCACTGACTTAAAACAGTACTTACTTTAACTTTTTAACGCCGGTAATTGAGGCACAAATGACCAGGGTGGAGGCAAATATGAGCAGCAAAGAGAAATGCAGACAAGCCGGCCTGGTAACCGTTGAGTTTGCCCTGATTGGCGCCGTATTTTTTCTGGTGCTGTTTGGCATTATCGAGATGGGCAGGTTTCTGTTTACCTGGAATGTACTGGATGAAGTCACTCGGCGAGCCGCCAGGTTAGCCGCTGTCTGCCCAATGGCGCAGGTTGACAAGGTCAGACAAGCCGCCGTGTTCAATAGCACGATATTATCGGGGCTGACCCCCGAAAACGTCAATGTTCAGTATCTTGACCGAGTATTTACACCAACCGCGACACTGGAACAAGTGCTCTATGTGCGAACTAATATTCAGAATTTTCAGTATCAACTGCTGATTCCTTTTCTGCCTCTCGATCCCTTCGACGCATCGAGCTTTACCACCACCCTTCCGAGCGAAAGCCTGGGGATTACCCCTGCTGGTGCCTGGACAGTGCAATGCACGGGAGCATAAATGATGGAACATCATAACCTTAAACGCCTGGGGCGTTCTGCACACGAATTTAAAGTTCTCATATCCGGCCGCGATTCACTGATGCTGGAACATATCAGGTCAAATCTTGACGGCGTGGGCAACAATATTTCCCTGGAGTGTGTAACCGTTGTAAACGGCCACGTTGACCCGCTACACGGGGTGGACTCCCTGCCCGACCTTCTGGTCCTGCACCTCAGCGACCGCTGGCAGAGCGAGCTGTCCGCGCTGTGTGATCATACGCCTCAGGAGCGCCCCCCTCTGTTGATCATCGGCGATTCGCAAAACCCGGATATGATGCGTCTGGGGATGCAGGTTGGCGCCAGAGACTTTCTGACCGAACCGGTCAATATCGAAGAACTGACAAAGACCGTGACCCGAATGGAGACCGAAAAGTACCAGGTCCAACTCGCCGAGCAGGGTTCTCTCACCGCAGTGATCAATGCTAAGGGCGGCTCCGGCGCAACGATGATGGCCTGCAATATTGCCCATATGATGCAGGTTGTCGGAGGCGAAGAGGTAATCCTGCTGGATATGGATATGCAGTTTGGCTCCCTGGCGCAATACTTTGACATCAAACCGGAAAATGGCGTTATCGAAGCATTGAAAGTCGTGGATGACCTCGATGCCACCGCCTTAAGTGCCTACCTGCTGAAACATGCCAGCGGCCTTAAAGTGATGGGCGCCACCTTGAATGAATTCTGCATGCCCAGCCAGATTCCTGAGTCCCGCATCGCCCTGTTACTCGAAATCCTGCGTAAACACTGCAGTCAGCTGGTCGTCGATGTTCCCCGGGCGATTGATCAGGCCACGGCAGCGGTACTGACCCAGGCCACGCAGATCGTCGTAGTCGTACAGCAGGATTTTATCAATATTAAAGATGCCTCTCATCTGATGCAGATGCTGCAACAAGAGCTGGGGATTATTGATGACCAGATCGTGGTTGCCGTTAACCGCGTGCAAAAAAACACTCAGGTATCCATTGCGGATATCCGGGAGACCCTGCACGCCAAGCACCTGGTCACCATTGCCAATGATTATCCGCATGTACTTGAAAGTCTGAACAAAGGCGAGCCGTTATACAATATTGCCCGACGCTCTGCACTCACCCGCTCACTGCTGACCTTGCAGCATCAGCTGATTAACGGATTCCCGGAACAGAACAGAGGGTTCATTTCACGCGTTTTTTCAAGACTGAATGGAGCATAAGACGATGCAATTCGATGAAATGACAAAACAGAGAGCCGATGAGCACAACAGTATCGACTCAGCCGTACAGAGCCACTCCTTCTCGAACACCAGTAAACTGGAAAAAGAGTGGAAAAATCGCATCTATGACAAACTTCTGAAAGTGATGGACCTGTCGCTAATCGACAACCTTGAACCCAACGAAGCCAAGAACCAGATCAGAGAGATATGCCAGCAGCTTATCCAGCAGGAATCGATCCCCTGCAACCAGGCGACCCGACACCAGATCATCAAGAGGATTGAAGACGAAATCATGGGACTGGGGCCGCTGGAGCCTCTGCTGGCCGATCCGAGCATCTCGGATATCCTCATCAATGGCCCGCAGAGCGTTTTCGTAGAGCGCGGCGGCAAGCTGGAGCAGACCGATATAAAGTTCAACAATGATCATCACTTACTGAACATTATCGATCGTATCGTGTCCAGCGTGGGCCGCCGTATAGACGAATCATCGCCAATGGTTGATGCACGACTCAAGGATGGTTCACGGGTCAACGCTATTATTCCGCCGCTGGCTCTGGATGGTCCCACCATGTCTATTCGACGCTTCGCTATCGAACGCCTGGACATGGACAAACTGATTGAGCTGGGTTCCATGCCGAAAGAGCTGGCTGAAGTACTGGAAGGTATCGTTAAAACCCGTCTCAACGTACTGATTTCCGGCGGAACCGGCTCTGGTAAGACCACACTGCTAAACATCCTGTCAGGCTATATTCCCAAGGATGAGCGTATTGTGACAATTGAAGATTCCGCCGAACTGCAACTACAGCAACCCCATACCGTGCGCCTGGAAACCCGGCCGCCGAATGTTGAGGGCAAAGGCGCCGTCAGCCAGCGCGACCTGGTACGTAACAGTTTACGTATGCGCCCGGATCGCATAGTTATTGGCGAGGTGCGCGGTGGCGAAGCGCTGGATATGCTGCAGGCGATGAATACCGGCCATGATGGCTCGCTGACCACTGTCCATGCCAACACCCCCAGGGATGCGTTAGGCAGAATCGAAAATATGGTGTCCATGAGCGGGGTTAATTTTCCAACTAAGACCCTGCGTGCACAGATCGCCTCGGCCATCAATATCGTCATTCAGATTGCCCGTATGGAGGATGGCCAGCGCCGCATGGTCAGCCTGCAGGAAATCAACGGGATGGAAGGTGAAATCATCACCATGACCGAACTGTTCCGGTTCGAGCGTCAGGGGATTGATGAAAACGGTAAGGTTATCGGCCGTTACCGGGCTACCGGCATAATCCCTGCATTTTTCGAGCACCTGAAACAACGCGGCATTGAACTCCATTACCACCTGTTCGATGAAAACTAGGGGGTTACCGGAGTTCCGTTAACAGAAACTGGAGGCACGATATGTCTGATCAATTTATGATATTCGGCGCAATGGTATTTGCGGCGGTGTTTCTCCTGATGATGGGGCTGACAATCCCTGTGTTCGGGGAAGACCGGCAAGCACGGAAAAGATTACAGAAACGTATTCACGAACTGGCGCCGGATGCGGATACCACTGTTATCACCTCCCTGCTGCGCAAAAAGTACCTGAAATCATTGTCCCCGCTGGAACGCACACTGGAAACACTCCCGGGCATGGAATCCCTGGCTGACCTGCTGGAAAAAGCGGATTACAAGTATCGCGCCTATCAGGTCGTTTTTGGCATCATTGCCCTCACTCTGGCTGGCATCGTCATTGCCTGGGTATTGACAAGAAACCCGGTTATCATCGCCGTAGCCGGCTTTGCCTGTGTATTTCTGCCCTTTTTCAAGATCATGCAGGCAAAGCATAAGCGTATTGCTATCTTTGAAGAGCAGCTGCCCGATGCTATCGATATAATGAAACGCGCCCTTCGCGCGGGCCACCCGTTTTCAGAATCGCTGCACCTGGTAGCCGATGAAATGGAAGGCCCTGTCGGTCAGGAGTTCAGGATAACCTTTGCCGATCTGAACTACGGTAATGACCTGCGCAGGGCCATGCTCGGCATGCTTCACAGAGTACCGAGCATCCCCGTGATGGCACTGGTCTCATCCATACTTATTCAGAAAGAAACCGGCGGTAATCTGGCAGAAATTCTGGATCAGATCGGCAAGGTGATCCGTAGTCGCTTCAAGTTTCAGCGTCGGGTTAAAACACTGTCGGCAGAGGGACGAATGTCAGCCTGGATTCTGGCCCTGGTACCCTTTGTTCTGGTGATTGTGGTGTCCTGGACCAACCCCAAATACCTCCCGATGCTGATTGAAAATCCCTCCGGAATAAAGCTGGTTACGTATGCCTTTATTGCAATGCTTATCGGCATCTACTGGATACGCCGTATTTTACGAATAGAAGTATAGGAGGACACCATGGAATACCTTCTTGAACTCATCAACAGCGTCGTAACCGATGACGCCAATATACAGCTCATCTTTATTACGCTCTCAGCGCTGACCGTGCTGGGCCTGTGCCTGGGCTTCGGTTTCCTCATTCTGGGGCTGATCGATCCTGTGCGATTGCGTATCACGTCGCTGAAAAAAAACGCTCATGGTGACACCCCGACAGGCAGTATGAACCGGGCGAATAAACAACAGAGATCATTTAGTCACTCACTGGCCTCCAAAGTTGGCTGGCAGGACTCAAAAAGTCGTGTGCGCCTGGCCAGTGCTGGTTTCCGGTCGGACAGTACGATCTCGGATTTCTATGCCTTACGCCTGCTTGCCGCAGTCCTGTTTCCGGCGATCGTCCTGTTTAGTTCGCAGTTCTTTCCTGAACTCACCTCCAGACAGATAATCGCGGCGCTCATCATCGCTCTGGTTACCGGCATAATGCTACCCAGCATTGTACTGGACAAGCTGATTGCAAAACGCCAGCGGGCACTGCGTAACGCCTTCCCCGATGCCCTGGACATGCTGGTTGTCTGCGTAGAGGCAGGACTAGGCCTGCAGGCTGCGATACAACGGGTTGCCGACGAAATCCAGGTCAGCCATCCGGTGCTGGCTGACGAACTGCATCAGGTCAACCGTGAAACCCGGGTCGGGGTGGACCGGATCGAAGCGATGCGTAACATGGCGATTCGTACAGGACTGGAAGATATTCGCGGCCTGGTCGCCTCACTTGATCAGAGCATGCGCTTCGGTACCAGTATTGCCGAAACCCTGCGGGTTTATTCGGAAGAGTTCAGAGATAAGCGCTTACAGAAGGCCGAAGAAATTGCCGCTAAAATCGCAACGAAAATGATCTTTCCCCTGACATTCTGCTTTTGGCCAGCCTTTTTCCTGGTCATGGTGGGACCCGCCATATTAGGGGTACTCGCTGTATGGGGAACACGCTGACAAAAATAACGGCTATGCTTAACAGGCTATTGAAAACTGGCAACATTGAACTCTTCAGGTATTAAAATAAGGAAACGGGATGATGTGGACGTCTGATAGCAAGCTCAATCCATCCGTATATGCCATGGGGCTCCGGGTTATCATGATCAGCTGTCTACTCAGCCTGACAGCCTGTTCATCAAACCCCACCAGCTCAAAGATAAGCGCTGAACACACTGAGCTCTATGAAGGGCAGCCGATCCTGGCCTATATAGCCGAGCAACAATCGAAAACACCTGAAGAAGCAATGCAGCGAGCCCGAAAAGCGCAGAGTGAACAGGATTTTGATCGGGCACTGTACGAATATATCCGCGCCTATGAACTTAATAATCAGAATACCGATGCACTGATACAGATTGCCAACATCCACTATACCCGCAAAAATTACCGTATAGCCTACCTGGCATACCAGAAAGCACTTTTCATAGACCAGAACCTGATCGCTGCTCATCAGGGCAGCGGCCTGATTCTGTTACGCCAGAAGCAGCACGATCTGGCACTGGAAGCGTTTTCAAAGGCTGTTGCCCTCGAGCAGAAACAGCGGGCGGCACAGGCGACTGACCAGCCGACAGAAACAACGCATTCAACCCTGGCAATTGAATCCTACAACGGCCTCGGCATTATCTACGATATGAAAGGCAAGTTTGACGAGGCCCGTCTGAACTATCAGGCTGCACTTGAACGCAGAGCCAACGACAAAATCATTCTTAATAATCTCGGATACTCCTACTACCTGCAAAGCAACTGGCCACAAGCCGAGATCTATTTTACCCGTGCGCTGCAGGTCGATAGTGCCTATCAACCCGGATGGAAAAACCTCGGCCTGGTCTATGCGCGCCAGGAAAAGTACCTGCAAGCCCTTGAAGCACTGGAGCAGGCCATGGACACCCCGCAAGCCTATAACGATATTGGCTATGTATGCCTGCTGTCCAAACGCTATGAGCGTGCCGCCGACTTCTTTCAAAAAGCCATTTCGGCTAACCCCCAGTACTACGAAATTGCGTATCAGAATCTGTTGAGAGTCAAACGGCTATTAGACAGCCAACTCGCGAACAAGAGCAACTGACTAAAAACCGGATCCGCTAAAAACAACTTACACGGCAAAGTTACCATAGATAACTTCTTTTAAATCAATGGATTGATTTTTTTTCTCGACACTATTGCAATTATTTTCAATAAGAGCATTCTGTAGGTGTGACATCAAGCATAGTTTGCAGTAAGGGTTACATCATGAATATCAATATCACTAATAGAAATGACAAAGTTTCTCCTGCATTACGAGAAAAAATTGAAGCCTGGTTAGAGGAGAGTCAGAGACGTTACAACGTTATCACCAGTGCCCAGGTCACTATTGAAAAGAGCAATGGTAAAGCGGAAGTTGTTGAAGCCACCGTACACGCTACTGGTAAAGATCTGTTTGCTAAAGCCAGCGAAGATAATCTGTTTGCTGCACTGGATTCTCTGGCTCATAAAATAGACAAGCAGCTGGCGAAGATACGTGATATTCAAACCAACAAAAAAGGCTCAGGCGTCCCGGTGATGGCTGAACCTGAAGAAGAGATCGCTGAAGAGGAATAACGCTCTCTGCGCAAAAAAGGCTGAACACTGTTCAGCCTTTTTAATGCTCACTTTTCACATCAACCTTCGAATCTGCATTATCCGGTCTCACTGAATGCACGGGATTACCTCCCCTTAAGCCCGTTTATCTCACCTGTTCAAGAAAGTGTTGTGACATCCAGCCAGACATCGCATCCCCACTGCCCGGCACACGAACTTTCCTCCAGGCCTTCTGATGCTCAGACACCTCCACCTGCTGCGGAAAGCTCAGCCGGCCAACAACCGGAAAACCGCTTCCGGGACCAGATCGAAGGTTTACATTGGCTGCGGTTACCCGAAACAGACTGAACGTTTTTCCGCTACTGCTTATAACAGACTCATCTCTGAAAACCATCTGCGAAGCAGATGACCGAAAGTAACGAGCTGCGGCCCAGGCTTCCACTACTTTGCCAGAGTCATGGCGATATTCAACTTTGACCCAGCCCCCATCCCGCTGCAACTCTGTCACCTGCTGTTCACGTCTGAGCGTTCCAACCGCAACATGATTAACACCAGGACCTTTTCTTAATCTGAGGCTATTAACCGCAACGGTAAGCTTAGGGCCAGCCGCCAGCGGGCTATGCTCTTCCTGACGCTGACTCGTGAGGCTCTCACTCAGCATCCAGCCTTTAAGCGACTGTTTATCGGGAGAGAGAAAAAACACCTTCGACCAGGGCTCTTTTTTGTCTATTTCAAGTAATACGATACCCTTGCTCAGACGGGTTAACACCTCACTACCGCCCGGTGCCGAATATATGTCAGCGTCACGGTTTACCACAAAATAATCAAACGCCAGGAGAACCGGTGAAACAAGCGTTAACAATACCAGTCCTGCTGCCTGCACAATGCGTGGTTTTAAATATGCAGATCTGATAACTGACAATTTCATGTAATTAAGTCCTTCATGATTAAGGCTACAACCCCAATCATAACAACTGTATACGCCGTAACAACCCGCCAGACCCGGATGCAAGTCTGGATCATGGTGAATATCATCACTCAGCTCTCCGGGGTAAAAGCGGGTGCGACACGGGCTCCAGAGCCGATACCAAAAACCCAATCTGGTGATAGAGAAAATTTATGATTAAAACAAAACAGCTATAATGGAATTCTGGCAGCAAATCCTTACAGCAAGAACTCTCAAAGGTTGACGCGGCTATTATTGGGAGAAAGAAATGCCTCAAGATATATTAATGGCGCGCCAGCCAATCTTCGATGCCAGCCTCAGTGTTGTTGCCTATGAGCTGTTGTATCGGAACACAGAAAACCCGCAACACTCTCTGATAACAGATGGTAACAGCGCCACTTCTCAGGTGTTACTGAATAACTTCACCAGTATCTGTAAGGCTGGCAAACTGACAACGCTGCCTGCGTTTATCAACCTGACCAGAGAGATGCTGGCATCAGGCCATATTCCTGAAATATCCCGAAAGCATATCGTCCTTGAGATTCTTGAAGGCATGACAGTTGATGCTACGCTGATTTCGGATATACGGCGTTTTATCGATGCCGGCTACCGAATGGCACTGGATGATTTTATCTATAGCCCTGAATATGATCCGATTCTTGAGATGGTACATATCGTCAAACTGGATCTGCTACATCTGAGTGATCAGCAACTGATTCAGCATATCGAGCTGCTTAAGCCCTTTAAAGTGACTCTGCTAGCCGAGAAGGTAGAAACTCAGGAAGTGTTTAATCGCTGCAAAGCACTGGGGTTTAAACTGTTTCAGGGATACTTCCTCTGCCGGCCACAGGTGGTTGAAGGTCGAAAACTCAGCTCCAGCAAAATTGTCATGGTTCAATTGCTGTCTCTTTTAGCAGATCCCAATGTGACAACCTCTGCGATCGGGCAGATAGTGAAAAGTGACCCACAACTCACATTTAAAATCATCCGTATCGTCAACTCGCCTCTGTTCAATCTGATCAGAAAGATCGAAAGTCTTGAGGAAGCCATCGTCTTGCTGGGTGTGCAGGAGATCAAGCGCTGGTGTGCGCTGATAGCACTTTCCGGCGAAACAGCGAAACCGGACGAACTCACCCGTCACACGCTGATACGCGCGAGAATGTGCGAACATCTGGCCGATACCAACCCCGGTTTATCCGGCTCAGGCGCATTTACGATGGGCATATTCGCCGGGCTTGATGCACTTCTGAATACGCCCAGAGAAGAGATTCTGCAGCAGGTTGTTCTGAGCGATGATATCCAGAGAGCCATTCGGCATGGTGAGGGCGACTACGGAAAACTATTAACAACAGTAGACAGCTTTATTACTGGTGACTGGAATTCTTTGCCCGACACCTGTTCAGTCCAGCAACTGAACAAAGCTTATCAGGACAGCCTCAACTGGGTCAGTGAAACCCTGGAAAAAATATCCTGAGACCTTCGCTGCCTCGTCCAGAGTAACAGTCTTAACAACACAACTGCCTGAGAAAGAAAACAATCTGATAAAGAAAATTTATCAGATATGTAAACGATTATTCATTAGACAGCTATCAACTGTAGCGCCACAATAGTTTGTATATTGATAATAGTGATGATTCTATCAGGAGCACGACAAATACCATGAGCACAATGATGCCGCTGGACCAATTTCAGCAACTACGTCACGTTGACGAAATCATTGAGAAAGCCGCAAACAGCTGGTGGGTTTACCGTCGGAATATAGGCTATAACGGTGCCCTGAGTTCGACGGCTCGTGTCGTTTTTTTCGGCCGCAGTAAAACTCAGGTTGAACAATGGATGGCTACACAGTAAGCCAACTGTTTTTTTAACTGACTATCTCGGCATCTGCAGATAAATCAGTTAACTGGCTGACCAGCGATCCTGAGCAGCCACTCCGTTCCCTGCCGTTCGGCACTTTCTTCGGCGCTCTAATCAGTGCTATGCGCCCGCTTATATCTGCAGGGTCTGAGCTGTTACCTTGCAGAACAAATACATAACCTGACAAACACTTCAAAGGTTCAATTGTCAGGCTATCGCTTTCCGGCCTGGTTTTTTGCAGAAAATCAGAATGACGTGAAAGTTTACAAGATCGCCGCTCAGCGGCTCGCAGACTAAGGCTATACCGATGAACAAAGAGATGACACCTTTTGAAATCCGCCAGCAGATTCGCAGCGGTGAGTTTACCGGCAATACATCCGGATATGGTCAGGGTTTCGTACAGGGAAACCTGGCTATCATGCCAAAAGAGTGGGCAAACGATTTTCTGCAGTTCTGCCAAAAAAATCCTAAACCCTGCCCGATTGTCGGTATGTCCAGTCAGCCCGGTGAGTTTATGCTTGCCGACCTTGGTCAGGATATCGATATTCGCAGCGATGTGCCTAAATACCGTATTTACAAAAACGGTGTTCTCACAGAGGAGGTCGCCGACCTGAAACCTTACTGGCGCGATGATCTGGTGACCTTTGTTCTGGGCTGCTCATTCTCTTTTGAGGAAGCCCTGATCGCAGACGGACTGGAAGTCCGGAATATCACCGAAGGTGTCAATGTGCCGATGTACCGCACCAATATCGAATGTAAAAGCGCCGGCCGTTTCAGTGGCACCACCGTTGTCAGCATGCGCCCGATGAAGGCTGCGGATGCGATCCGTGCAGTGCAGATCTGCACCCGTTTCCCCTCTGTACATGGCGCGCCGCTACACCTGGGCGACCCGTCCCAGATCGGTATTCGCGATATCAACACCCCGGATTTCGGCGATGCCGTCACCATTAAAGAGGGCGAACTGCCGGTATTCTGGGCCTGTGGAGTAACACCTCAGGTAGCTATCGAACAGGCAAAACCTGAGTTCTGTATCACTCACAGCCCAGGCCATATGCTGATTACCGATCTGCCAAACAGCCGTCTGGCTGTATTGTAAGAGGAGAACTGATTATGTCTTTACGTCTTAACTGTGACCTGGGTGAAAGCTTCGGCTCCTGGAAAATGGGCCTTGATGAAGCGGTTATGCCACATATCGACCAGGCTAATATCGCCTGTGGTTTTCATGCCGGTGATCCACTGGTCTTGCAAAAGACCCTGGCCCTGGCAAAAGCCAACAATGTCACCATCGGCGCCCACCCTGGCTATCCCGATCTGGTGGGTTTTGGCCGTCGCAGTATCAAAGCAACCGCAGCCGAACTGAAAGCGGTAGTGCATTATCAGATTGCGGCCATTGATGGCATGGCACAGACGCAGGGGCTTACACTGACTTACGTCAAACCCCACGGGGCCATGTACAACGATATGATGGCCGACTCAGCTGTGCGTGCCACCATTATGCAGGCGATATCTGAATATCACCGCCCGCTGGTGCTGATGCTGCAAAGCACACCTCAGGCTGACCTGCATCTGCAGGAAGCCGACAGTATAGGACTTGAACTCTGGTTTGAGATCTTTGCAGATCGTTGTTATGACGATGACGGTAAACTGCTGGCACGAACTCAACCCGGTGCAGTCCATAATAAAGAGAAGATGCTGGCTCAGGTTAAGCAGCTGAAAGAACAGGGTACCGTTACCACAGTCAGCGGACACATACTCACTCTGCGGGCTGATACTCTTTGCGTCCACGGCGACAACATGGACGGCGTAAACGCTATCCAGGAAATTCGTGAGTTGATTCGTTAATGAGTATCGCAACTGACCAGATACGCATCGAAATAGCGGGCGAAAACGCCCTGATCATCTATTTTGGTGAAAAAACAGATCCCCGGGTTTCCTCGCAGGTACAGCAGGCAGTTACCATTCTGGAAACAGAGCTTAGCGGCAAGCTGATTGATATGGTGCCCTCTTACGCTTCCCTGCTGGTCATCTATGATCAGCTGGCAACCGACCACCTGGAAATCCGCAGCGGTATCCGCAAAGTACTGAGCCAGCTGGGCGAAAGCGACAACAGAGAAGGTAATTTAGTCATTCTGCCTGCTTACTACAGCACGGAATCCGGCCCAGATCTTGAAGCATTGGCGCAGCGCGCAGATCTCAGTACAGAGGAGGTCATAAAAATACACAGTGAGATGGAATACCGGGTTTATGCTATCGGTTTTGCACCGGGCTTTGCCTATCTTGGTGAAGTAGACGAGCGCATTGCAGCCCCCCGGCTATCGACACCGAGAACCAGAGTCCCCCGCGGTGCCATCGCCATCGCTGACCGTCAGACCGCCGTCTACCCTGCCGTTTCACCCGGTGGCTGGAACCTTATTGGTCTGTGCCCAACGCGGATGTTCAATCCTGAAGCTGATCCGACCATGCCCGTACAGGTAGGTGACCGGATCCGGTTTAATCCGATCAGCCGGGATGAGTTTTTCGCCCTGGGCGGCGAGCTGGGAGAGATCAGATGAGTGGTTTTAAAGTAGTACAACCCGGCCTGATGACCCTGATTCAGGATGCCGGACGCTTTGGCCATCACCGTATCGGCCTGACCACCGGCGGTCCTCTGGATGCACTGGCATTCAAGTGGGCTAACCGCCTGGTTGATAACCCGATGAACACCACGGCACTGGAGATCAGCTTTGGCGGGCTGGTGCTGGAAGCAGAGACCGATGCACAGATCGTTCTGGCTGGCGCTGAAATGCCTCTGAAGATCAACGGCATTGAGCAGGATCGCTGGCACGCTCATAAGATAAAGGCCGGTGATAAGATCGAAGTTGGCTTTTCGGCTCAGGGTGCCCGCGCCTATCTGGCGGTGAGCGGTGGCTTTCAGGTAGCCCATAGCTTTTCCAGCAGCGCCACTGTAACCCGTGAAGGGATCGGCGGCTTTACCGGTGAAAAACTGCAGCAAGGGGACTACCTGCACTGCCAGGCGCCGGTAAAACACAAAGGCTATCGCCTGCCTGAGCAACACCGTCCGGACTATGCAGACAATATTACCCTGCGGGTAATTACCGGTTATCAGCAACACGCCTTCAGTGATTATCAGAAACGATTGTTCTTCAGCAGTGAATACAAAGTTACCGACCGGGCGGATCGCATGGGCTACCGACTGGCAGGGCCTGAAGTAAAGCCCTCGTTTGACGGCATTCTATCAGAAGGCATCTGTCACGGTGCGATACAGATCCCTGCCGATGGCCAGCCAATCGTGCTTCTGAATGATCGCCAGACCATTGGCGGCTATCCGAAGATCGGCTCAATGATCGCAATGGATACCGCCCGCATGGCCCAGTTGCTACCCGGTTCACGGATATCATTCGATGAGATTACCATTGACGATGCCCATAACCTTCATTGTCTGGCGCATATCCGGTTTAACAACACCGAACCGGAATCAGTTGATTAATTCAGGGCTATAACGGCCATACATTATTTCCGGTCTTTGCAAAGCACCGGATCACGAACAGAATTGAAACAGAGAGAACTCTCGATGTCACAAAATCAGATTAATGAAGCCGCACTCAGCAAACAGGTAGAAGATCTGTTAGTGTCCCGCAACCTTCGCGGTATGAAAACGGTTCAGCCGGCACTGTCCACGGGCTATTACCTTCGGGCTGCACGCACCCTGTATAAATGTAAAGGCCATGTACTGATCGGCACAGGTTTCCCGGTTGTTGATACCTTTGAAACCGATGGACCGCTGGGTGCAATCGCGCTTTACGATGCGCTGGAAAAACTCGGTGCCACCCCGGTAATCGTCTGTGGACCACCGGTTTCTCAGGCACTGATGGATAAATACCGTGTCCATGAGATCCGTGTTGGTGAACACCAGGAACGCACTCTTGAGGCGTTCAAAGCCCTGTACAACTACAACCCTGATGCGGTGCTTTCGATTGAACGTCCCGGACAGGCTGAAGACGGCGGCTACTATAATATGCGTGGCGAAAGCATCAGTGCACGCACGGCCTGCTTCGACACCTTTGTTAACAATGCTAAATGCCCGACCATCGGCATTGGTGACGGCGGCAACGAAATCGGTATGGGTAACATCACCGAAGCGATCAAAGGGCTGGATATTACACCGGCTGCGACCCGTGTCGATGAATTGCTGATCGCCGATGTATCCAACTGGGGCGCCTACGGTCTGATTACGTTCTTCAGTTTATGGAGCGGCCGGGATCTGCTGGGCGAAATCGATCCGCTGGCAATTATCGAATATCTTTCAAAGCTTGGCAGTGTTGATGGTGTCACCCGTATCAACCAGCTGACAGAAGATGGTCTTCCTCTGGAAGAGGGCGACAGCGTTATCGCCGGACTACGGTCACTGATCGGTTATACCGCCTGAGTTTAGAGTGCTTTAAAAAAACCGCCGATGGCGGTTTTTTTATGCGAATACCGAGGAATGATCGCAACCAAACCACCCTTAATCTTCAACGCGTAGCCAACAAGCGGCATCTTGCCGTGATTGTTCTCTTCGCCCCTGGAAGGGGCTCCCCCCCCTTGGCCGCTCACCGTAATTGATATTCCTCATGCCTAAATCCAGGAGCGCCTTCCAGCCGCGATAGCGATAGCGATAGCGATAGCGATAGCGATAAATCAGACTATTTATTTTCTAATCCTGAATCTATTCCGCCAACATCTCTCTCAGCTGCGACTGATACCCGGAGATATCACCAATGTTCTGCGCCACCCACGCCTCATCATAGTAGCTATCCAGATAACGCTCACCACCATCACAAATCAGAGTAACCAGCGACCCCTGCTCTCCCCGCTGATGCATATTGACAGCCAGCGTCAGCATGCCCCACAGGTTTGTACCGGTGGAGGCTCCCGCTCTGCGCCCGCTAAACTGCTCCAGCCAGAGCATCGCTGCAACAGACGCAGCATCGGGAACCTTTATCATCCGGTCGATTACTGTGGGCTGAAAAGATTCTTCTGCCCGGGGACGTCCAATCCCCTCGATCCGACTACCCGTTTTAATCGCTATGTTTCGGTCACCGGACCGCCATACGTCATAAAAAACTGAGTTTTCAGGGTCCACTGCCAGCAATGTCGTACTAAACCCCTTATAGCGAATATAGCGCCCCAGAGTTGCCGTCGTACCGCCGGTTCCGGCACTCATGACAATGGCAGCAGGAACCGGATGAGACTCGAGTTTCATCTGCCGGAAAATGCTCTCAGCGATATTGCTATTCCCACGCCAGTCGGTGGCCCGTTCAGCAAAACGAAACTGATCCATAAAATGGCCATCACACTCCCCGGCCAACGCTGCTGCAGCCTCATGCATCAGCGTTGGACAATCAACAAAGTGGCAACGACCACCATAAAACTCAACCTGCTTAATTTTTGCTGTGGCCGTTGTACGGGGCATCACCGCCACAAAGGGAACTCCTATCATACGGGCAAAATAGGCCTCCGACACCGCAGTACTGCCGGAAGACGCTTCAATCACGGTGGTCCCCTGACTGATCTGACCGTTACACAACGCATAGAGAAACAGAGAGCGCGCCAGCCGGTGTTTCAGACTTCCGGTGGGGTGACTGCTCTCATCTTTCAGGTAAAGATCAACACCGGGCAGGGCCGCAATCTCCAGCTTAATCAGATGGGTATCCGCAGAGCGCTGAGCATCAGCCTTGATACGCGCCACCGCCAGTTCTGTCCAGGCACTCATAAGTGTCTACTCCTTAAAATCAGCTATTTAATACACACAGTATACTTTTGCCGGCGGAGATCTTTTTTACTTTCTGGTGGCTAAAAACAGCACTATGTAGAATAATTTTACTTACTTATAACTATTTAAAGATTATATTTTTATGGATTCAATCGATCAGAAAATTCTTGAACTTCTGCAACAGGATGTCACGCTGCCGGTTTCTGACATAGCAGAGCGGGTTAACCTATCGACAACCCCCTGCTGGAAAAGAATTAAACGGCTGGAACAAAGTGGCATCATCAAAGCCCGGGTTGCCCTGCTCGATGGGAGCAAAATAGGTGCCGGTGTTTCAGTCTTTGTACATATAAAAACCCGACAGCATGAAGAAAACTGGCTGACGCGCTTTGCTGAATCAGTGAACCGGTTTGAAGAGGTGATGGAGTGTTACCGCATGGCCGGAGAGTGGGACTATCTGCTTCGGGTGGCCACCCGGGATATTGAATCGTTTGACCGCTTCTATAAAAAGCTGATCAGCGAAGTCGACGGATTAACCGACGTTACATCCAGTTTCGCCATGGAAGAGATCAAGTTCTCTACCCGGTTGCCACTAACCCATTGCTAATCCGGTATACGATATCTGAATCAGTATCTGAATCCAGACTTCTAACTAAAACTCGGCTCCTATATAGTTGACGCTAATATCTGCTGAGCCCTGCAAACATGCGTCTGAGAAATCTGAACACCTTTGTTAAAGTAGCCCGTCTCGGGAGTTTTCATGCTGCCGCCCAGCAACTGCATGCAACTCAGCCGGCAATCTCAGCAAGAATCCATGCGCTCGAGGAGGAGCTGGGAGTCCAGCTGTTTATCCGGGATAAGAGTGGCACACGACTCTCCTCCCGGGGAGTTCAGCTTCTGCCCTACGCTGAGAAGCTCCTGGCAATCAGTCAGGAAATGAAACAGCAGATCACTGATGAGAATCCACAAAAAGGCACGCTACGGATCGGTATTACGGACACCCTGGCGCACCTCTACCTTTCCCCGCTCTTGCAGAACTGGCAGCAGCAACACCCGCTGATGTCGTTTGAGCTGATCAGTGATGTTACCCTGACGCTCACGCGTCAGCTTCAGGAGCACGAACTGGACCTTGCCCTGATGGTTGCAGGGCACAGCGACCTGCCCGAACTGGTGACAGAACCACTGTGCAGCTATCCACAGCACTGGGTCGCCACCCCCCAAAGGCTGGCTGAAAACCCGGTCAACAGTATTGCCGAATTGGGAAAATCCCCGATTCTCAGCTTTCCTCGGGATACCCGCCCCTGGGACTATCTCCAGCAACTATTCAGGCCACTGGAGGAGATGCCGGTATTTCACACCTGCAGTTCAGTAGCCAATCTGCTTACACTGACGCTGGAAGGTGCCGGAATGGCGCTACTGCCGGAACCGGTGATCCGCTCTCACCTGAAACAGGGACGGCTGGCAGAATTCAGTCCCGGTCCGAAACCGCCGGAACTGGCATTTTGCGCCTGCTGGCGCCTCGATGATGACCGTATTCTGCCGCAGCTACTGGCCCAAAGCGGCAGGGAAATTATTGTCAGCTCCCACTGATCACAAAACAACACCGCCTTCAAAGGCACACATCAAGAAGACTTTATAGCTATATATTCTTAAAATGTAAAAAATTGCTCTGTATTTTTTATAAAAACAGATTATTTATCTTATCTTTTTCCGGCTATTGCAACTATTCCACTTTTCTAAGAAACTGATGCCAACCCAAAAAGTCAGATTGCAGTTAACCAGAGGCTCACAGTCACAAGCTTAGCCCGGTTTACTGCTTTATCACGTGACCCGGAAGCTGTCCTCAGATCGATTCAAGATCAACTTTTTACAGCATCTCAGTGTCAAATAATTCGGACCATTGCAATACAGCTATACTGTCACGGGTATCTTTACCATGGCAGTCGCCGACAAAGTCCATAACCCGTTTTAAGGAAGGTTAATATGAGCATTGCTTACCTGAATGGCGAATACCTGCCACTGGCAGAAGCCCGCATCTCTCCACTGGATCGTGGTTTCCTGTTTGGTGACGGTATTTACGAAGTTATTCCATACTACAACGGTAAATCTGTAGGTCTGATGCCTCATATCAACCGTATGATCAACGGCCTGGCTGCGATTGAAATCAAAAACAATCACACCGCTGAAGAGTGGAAAACCCTGCTGGATGACCTGATCGCGAAAAACAGCGATCTGGGCGAGAATCTGGGTGTATACGTACATGTATCCCGTGGTACTGACGTTAAGCGCTACCACGCTTACCCTGAAGGTGTTGAACCAACCATTTTCTGTTTCACTTTCGGCATCAAAGATCCTGAGCCTGCTGACCGTACCCAGGTACACCAGTACAGCATGATCTCTACTGAAGATCTGCGCTGGCAGCGTTGCCATATCAAGTCTACTGCTCTGCTGGGTAACGTTATCCACTTTCAGGAAGGCTACTCTACCGGCAACGACGAAGCGCTGCTCTACAATGCAAAAGGTGAGCTGACCGAAGGCAGTTCATGCAACGCGTTCATCGTTAAGGATGGTGTTATTATCACGCCAATCCAGGATAACCAGATCCTGCCGGGTATCACCCGTCGCATTATCATCGATAGCATCAAAGCTGATGGCTCTCTGAAAGTTGAAGAGCGCATTGTGACAATGGACGACGTGCGCAACGCTGATGAACTATGGATCACCTCCTCTTCTAAGGAGATCGCTCCGGTGACTAAACTTGACGGCAAACCAGTCGGCAACGGTGAAGTTGGCGAAGTCTGGGAAAAAGCATTCAAGATCTATACTGCATCAAAATTTGATTTCTGATTGATCGTAGTCTGAACCTCTAAAAACGCACCTGTCACGGGTGCGTTTTTTTATGCCTGACGGCCAGGATTTTTCAGCCCCACGAGGCGTTTAACCGCCGCTTCCGCAGCCGCCTGACGCTGCTCTCCTCGCCCCCCGACTATTTCAAAAGGACGGTTTAATCGTTTAATTTCGTGCAGATGACGCTGATAGAGCTGCTCCCGGTCATCCGGGTTGTGTCGCAACGGGTCTGGCTCCCAGGGAAGGTCAGGCTTACACACCAGATAGACATGAGATGATTCCCGGGCGATCCCGGCGCTAATCTCTTCCGGGCAACAGCCAAAAACCTCTTCTGCCCAGATCTTGTAATTGATCAGATCGGTATCAAAAATACCCAGCGGCGCATCACAACTGACTTCAGTCTGTTGATACTGCTGGTGCAGCACGCTTAAACGGCTCAGCAGTTCCAGATCATATTCCGGACCACGCTGTTCCAGGTAATATCGGGCATACTCCAGCGCAAAGGGCAAATTCAGCGCTCTGCCCAGATACTCCGTCAGAGTACTTTTACCGGACGATTCCGCGCCTGTAATCACAATTCGCACTAGCAGCTTCCTGTTGCATACGACTGAAGTCTCTGCGATTTGTGCCACTGAACCCAACCATAAATCCCCAGCCCCAGAAAGATAGCGTATTGAAATGAGTAGATAGGCGCATCTTTAATCCAGTAGATATAGATGCCAAGAACGTTGACGATACACCAGCCAACCCAGTTTTCCATCCGTTTACGGGCCTGGAGAAACTGCGCAAAAAAGCTTAATACGGTAGTGACAGAATCCAGCCATAACAGCGAGGGTTGAGGAATCCAGCTGATTTTGTCAGCCAGTAAAGAGACACCCTGCCCCCAACTGAGAATACAGAGCGCAACAGCGACAATCAGTAACAGTTGCCGCTTCGGTGACATCCATTCGGGCACAAACGTCCCCTGCTCTACTGCTGAGCCCCGTTTGATCCAGACCCTCCAGCAATACAGCTGAATCGGGATATAGGAAAGATAAAGAATGCCATCAGAAACCAGCTGCCACTCAGTAATCGCCAGCCATGCAGAAACAGCCGCCCAGAGAATACCCAGCGGCCAGCCAAGAATATTTTGCCGGGCAATCAGTATAACGCCCAGAATGGCGCTGACGGTCGCAATAATTTCCAGAGGGGTACTGCCAAACAGTTGCAGCCACTCAATAGCGGCAAAGAGGTTCTGATCCATACTCTCACTTAGTTGTAATGACTTCAGACCAACACTCGAAGAAGCTTCAGCGGTTGATCAATAACAATATAAAAAACGCACGCGCCTGAAGTGCCCCGGGATTTATTGTCCGACTATTGGGATCACTTCAAGCCCGGTGCGTTTCAGACCTTAACAGACTGACTTAAGCCAGCGTCGGATAATCGGTATAGCCCTCCGCTCCGTGAGCATAGAACAGCTCAGGACGTGGTGAATTAAGTTCGGCATCCAGTTCCAGACGGTCTGGCAGATCCGGATTAGCGATAAATGGCACTCCGAAAGCGATCGCATCCGCTTTACCCTCGGCCAGCCACTGATTAGCCTGCGCCTTACTGAACTTCTCATTGGCAATCACCGGTCCACCGAACAGTTCCTTTAAACGTGGCGTAAGACTATCTTCGGCCGCATACTCCCGGGTCGAGATAAAAGCGATACCCCGCTTACCCAGCTCAGTGGCAACATAACTGAAGGTCTCTACAGGGTTGGAATCCCCCATATCATGAGCATCCATCCGGGGAGCCAGATGCATCCCCACACGATCCTTACCCCAGACACCGATACAGACATCGGTTACCTCTAATAGCAGCCGGGCACGATTCTCCAGAGAACCACCATACTCATCTTCCCGACGATTGGTTTTATCCTGCAGAAACTGATCCAGCAGATAGCCATTGGCACCATGGATATGTACACCGTCAAAACCGGCAGTTTTGGCATTAATCGCTCCCAGACGATAGGCCTCTATCACCTCCTGTATCTCAGTCAGAGTCAGGGCGCGGGGTTGTACATACTCTTTCTTAGGGCGAACCAGACTTACATAGCCTGCAGGACGAACTGCACTGGGAGCAACCGGCAATTCACCATTGAGATAGAGCGGATCAGATATACGCCCTACATGCCACAACTGCAGAAAAATAACACCACCCGCCCGGTGAACGGCATCAGTGACCAGTTTCCAGCCTTCGACCTGCTCATCAGACCAGATCCCGGGTGTATCAGGATACCCCACACCCATCGGGGTCACAGAGGTCGCTTCAGATAAAATCAGGCCGGCGCTACTGCGCTGAGCATAGTACTCAGCCATCAACCGGTTTGGCACCCGGCCCTCATCTGCACGACAACGGGTTAAAGGCGACATAACAACACGGTTTTTAAGGGTCAGATCACCCAGACTAACTGGATCAGATAATGTTGGCATCGGAACGGTACCTCCTGCAAAGGTTATTCGATAAAGGCTGTATATAAAGACTGTAAATAAAGACTAACCCGTTAAAGCTGCTCGTTTAAACACGACAGAAACTGCTGGATAACCTCTTCATTACGCGTAAAAAAGCTCCACTGGCCTACTTTTTTGCTGCGGATAAAACCGGCCCGCTGAAGGGTGGCCAGATGAGCCGAGACCGTGGACTGTGATAACCCGGTTTTCTGGTCGATCATACCGGCACACACGCCAAAGCTCAGTGGATGTTGCTGATCGGAAAAAAATTTCTCGGGCTGTTTCAGCCAGTTCAAAATATCCCTGCGCACCGGATGTGACAGGGCCTTGATCATCTCATCAAGTTCGGCAGTACTCATCTGATTACGTCTCACCCTCTACTCAAAACAAGCGACTATATTCATTAATCGCGATACAGCGAAATATAAATCGTTATTTAACGATATACAAACATTATATTTCTGCAATCGATTATTCTCCTGAAATTTTCTCAACCAGGAACACTGGCAGACAGTTGTAACTTCCTGATATATCCATCGGGAGAAAGCCAACAGAATCTGCTAGCATAGACAAAAAACACTTACCTAAGTGCCTAAATATGAAGAAAAAAAACCTGATGTCATGGAGCAGTAGCAAAGACAGTGCGTGGGCGTTGTAACAACGACAGAATGATCCGGAGATCGAACTGAAAGGTTTGATTTGCACCGTTAATAAAGAGTTTGATCGTGTAGCGATGCATGGTGTACGGGTTGAATTACTTAAAGCCCAGGCCAATAGTGTCGGTTTACCGCTGGAGATTATTGATCTGCCTAACCCCTGTAGCCACGGAGACTATGCAGAGATTATGGGTAACTTTATACAGAGGATGCAAAACGAGGGTATCAACTGTATGGCGTTTGGTGATCTATACCTTGGGGATATTCGCGCCTACAGAGAAAGTAATCTGGCAGGAACCGGTATTACAGCGCTCTTCCCGCTATGGCAGATCCCCACCGGGCCGTTATCAAGAGAGATGCTGAACGGAGGGCTGAAAACCGTCATTACCTGTGTTGATCCGAAGCAGGCCCCGGCTGAATTAGCAGGCAGAGAGTATGATCAGACCTTTATTGACGGATTGCCCGATTCGGTTGATCCCTGCGGCGAGAATCGCGAATTTCATAGCTTTGTTTTTGATGGCCCCATGTTCCGGCACAAAATAGATATCACCGTCGGCGAGATTCTTTCCCGTGATAACTTTGTATTTGCCGATCTCCTGCCCGGAACAGCAGGTAACTAACGCTGCACGAATTGGTGTAACCTGAGTGTTAATGCATTCAAAAAAATGCATATGAAGCTTGTGAGCGTATATCGGAGAGTAACTTGATAAAAGTGCATATGGATCTTACACAAGAGATGCTGCAGGACTTTCTTAATACAATGCCGGCAGTCCTCTATGAATATGTTCTCTACGCAGACGGGACTAGCGAACTTCTGTATATGAGCCCGACATCTCTCGATATATTAGGTCACCCTCCCGAATATTTTATTGCCAACACTGAACGCTTATGGGCAATCGTTCATCCCGACGATATTGATCAACTCATGGCTGAAGACGTTAAATCAACGAAAAGAAATGACATTTTTGTTTTACAGGTCAGGATCATGCTGCCATCCGGTCAGGAAAAGTGGGTTCTGATTAACTCCAAACCGACAGGACGAAAGAAAAACAATGCTTTCATCTGGTGCGGTTATATTACAGATATAAGCGCTCAGAAAAGTGCAGAACTGGAGGTTTCACTTCGTACAGCGGAACTATTAGGAAGTGAAAAAAAGCTTAAGAAGCTTAACCAGACGCTTGAGAAATTAGCCGTACAGGACGGTATGACGGGTATTGCTAACCGGCGAGCCTTCGACACCCGGCTTGAATATGAATGGAACAGATGTCAGCGGGAAAAACAGCCCCTGTCGCTGATTATGATCGACGTTGATTTCTTTAAACAATATAACGATCACTACGGTCATTTAGCGGGTGATGACTGCCTTAAAATGATAGCGAAAGAGTTATCTTTCATAACAAAACGGGGAACCGACTTTTGCGCCCGCTTCGGAGGAGAAGAGTTTGTCGTGCTGCTGCCCAATACAAGGCTGTCTCCGGCAATACAGCTGGCAGAGGTTTATCGCGAAAAAATAAATCAGCTGGGCATCTCACATAAGTCATCAGCAGCCAGCAACTACATCTCAATCAGTGCGGGGGTTAGCTCAACCCTGCCGACAGATGATGAGACTCCGTTATCGCTTATCGATAAAGCCGACCAGGCACTTTATCAGGCCAAAATGAATGGCCGTAACCGGGTAGAAAGCATCAGTTTTAGCTAACTATTGAAAGTATCGGCCGCCACCTCGAATACAATCAGTATCCAGAATCAGATACCTGCTTTATCGTACAAAATTCTGAGACACAGGCATCGCCAGCCCGTTTCAGAATTTAACCATCGTCTCAATCCTGGATTAATTAATTAACGCCCTCAAGTGGGGTTCACCACAGAATATACGCCCCTTTTTTGGGCAATCACTCTGTTTTTATCTCAATAAAAAAAACAACCAATACAATAGGTTGAAATACTGCGTTCATTAGCGCACTTTATACTCCGGTTTCCACAAAAAACGATTATCACAGGTAAAGAATTCATGAGCATGATTCACTTTGTAGGTGGCGAAAAAGGTGGTGTAGGCAAGTCGGTATTGTCACGCCTGCTATCTCAATATTTCCTGGACAATTCTATGCCCTATATCGGTCTGGATGCAGACCAGTCACACCCGACTCTGAGTCGTTATTACCAGGATTACACCCGGCCCATCAACCTCGATCACTTTGAAAGCATCGACCAGATCATGGAACTGGCATTAGAGGAGGATTGTAATATCCTGATTGACCTGCCGGCACAAAGTGAACGTTTCCTCGACCGCTGGATTGAGGAAAACGGCGTGATTGAAATGTGTGAAGAGATGGGTATTAAACTGGCATACTGGTATGCCGTCGACAGTGGTCCCGATTCAGTTAACCTGCTGGATAACTTTCTGAATAAATACAACGATCAGTTTACGGTTCTTGTTGCTAAAAATCAGGGGAGGGGCACCGATTTTTCCACTATTGAAGCGCTGACCCAGCTACAGAATTCAGACCGGGAAAGTATGCCGGTATATCAGTTTTATATTCCAGCTCTGCACGCTCCAACCATGCAAAAGATTGAAAAAATCGGGCTGAGTTTCTGGGCTGCAGCACATCTGAAAGACGGTGACGTTGAGCACCTCGGTATTATGGAAAGACAACGCAGTAAAGTCTGGGTTAATAAGGTTCATCAGACAGTGGGGATTCTGCTCAGCTACCTGTAAGTATCCGCCGGGTCAGGATAGATTCAACCCAGACCCGGCTTCGTTCGTCATCACGCTCCAACGTATTTTTCAGCCGCAAATATATAACCGATCTGCTAAACTCGCGCCTATTCAAACATTAAGGCACGGTTATGAGTTTCGCGTCATTTGGTTTACACCCCTCAGTGCTTCAAGCCGTCGAGGAAAAAGGCTACAGCCAGCCAACTCCGGTTCAACGGGAAGCGATACCGGCTATTTTAGCGCGCCGGGATGTAATGGCGGGTGCACAAACAGGCACCGGAAAAACAGCGGCGTTTGCTCTGCCGATTCTGCACCTGTTAACGGACTCAAACGCCCCTGCCCCATCGATAAATAAAACGATGGTCAGGGCCTTGGTACTGACCCCCACCCGGGAGCTTGCTCAGCAGGTGGGGGGCAGTTTTAAGGAATATGGCAGTCATTCAGCCCATCGCACGGTAGTCGCCTATGGTGGCGTTAGCATCAATAATCAATTGACCGAGATCGAAAAGGGGGTCGACATTCTGGTGGCAACGCCGGGCCGGTTGATCGATATTCTGACCCGCGGCGCAATTGACCTGAGTCAGCTGGCGTTCTTTGTACTGGATGAAGCCGACCGCATGCTCGATATGGGTTTTGTTGATGATATCAGGCGGATCTTACGCTCGGTGCCGGATACCCGTCAGACCCTGCTGTTCTCTGCAACCTTTGATGATGCGGTATTTAAACTAAGTCAGAAACTGCTTACCGATCCCACCCGTATCCAGGTGGATCAGCGAAATGCAGCCGCGAGTAAGGTGGAGCAGATCGCCTACGAGGTTGATAAGCAGCGTAAACGAGAGATAACCTCATTCCTGATTGGTTCAAAAAACTGGCAGCAAGTGCTGGTCTTTACCCGCACTAAACAGGCAGCAGATGATCTCGCCAGAGAGATGTGTAAGGATGGTTTAAAAACAGAATCGATCCACGGGGATAAATCACAGGGTGCCCGTGAACGGGCGCTCGACGGGTTTAAAAACGGCTCAATTCGGGTACTTGTTGCCACCGATGTTGCATCACGGGGTCTGGATATTCAGCAGCTTAAATATGTCATCAACTATGAGCTGCCCTATAACGCCGAAGATTATATCCACCGCATCGGGCGCACAGGTCGCGCCGGAGAAACCGGCATTGCTATTACACTGTTGAGTGCTGACGAAACCTGGTTACTTGATGAGATTCATAAGATTCTCGATACCCAACTGATGCAGCAATGGCTGCCCGGTTACGAACCTGATCTGAATCAGAACTTCTCCCAGCCCAAAAACAATGGTCGTGGCAGAAATAGCCGTGGCAGCCGGGGAAAACCATCGGGGCGCTCACGTCGGCGATAAGGAGACACTGTGCAAGAAATTTTAGATGAGATTGTCGCCACAATTGGCGCCAGTGATGACAGAGGCAAGGTTGCGGATTATATTCCGCAACTGGCCTGTGTCGATCCCAACCAGTTCGCGATTACGGTGGCGCTGGCAGACGGACGGGTATTCAGTTCTGGTGACAGCGAACGGCTGTTCTCGATACAGAGTATCTCCAAAGTATTTACCCTGACGATTGCGCTGGGCAAACTCGGAGATGCGGTATGGTCGCGGGTAGGACGTGAGCCATCGGGCGATCCGTTTAACTCCATCGTCCAGTTGGAACATGAACAGGGGAAACCCAGAAACCCCTTTATTAATGCCGGCGCCATTGCCATCGCCGATGCCATTCTGATGGGCCACCAGCCGAAAGAGACGCTGGCAGAGATTCTCCAGTTTGTCCGCTTTATTGCAGACGATGACAGCATCGGCATCGATGAAAAAGTGGCCCAGTCAGAACTGCTCACCGGTGACCGGAATGCGTCTCTGGCACACTTTATGGCGTCATTCGGCCGTATAAAAAACCCGGTTGATTGTGTTCTGGGCACCTATTTTCATCACTGTTCTATCGCGATGAACACTGAACAGCTGGCCCGGTCGGGACTTTTTCTGGTGGATAATGGTCGCAACCCGGTAACAGGAACCCGGGTGGTATCGACTCAGCGGGCCCGAAGAATTAACTCGCTTATGCTGATGTGTGGTCACTATGATGGCTCAGGTGAATTCGCTTTCAGGGTCGGTCTGCCAGGTAAGAGTGGCGTTGGCGGTGGTATTTTAGCGATCGCACCGGGCACAGCGTCTATTGCGGTATGGTCTCCGGGACTGGATGAAGTGGGCAACAGCAAACTGGGTACCGAAGCGCTGGAGAAACTGGTACAGCACACCGGCTGGTCTATTTTTGGCTGACGCGTGAATGAATTAAGATAAGGACTCTATCTTGGAAAACAAAGGTTCAGCAGCCATCGCGTTGTGTAATCCAAAAAGCCCGTCTAACGTTGGCGCAGTGATGCGTGCAGCGGGTTGCTATGGCGCATCGGCGATCTATTACAGCGGCACACGGTTTGAGAAAGCGGCGAAGTATCATCTGGATACCCGAAACATAAGTAATCAGATTCCATTAACGCCTGTAGAATCATTTACAGAACTGGCGGGCAAGCATCAAAAACTGGTGTGCGTAGAACTGGCCGAAGGCGCAACCCCCCTGCCCCAGTTTACGCACCCGGAAGATGCACTCTACATCTTTGGCCCGGAAGATGGATCGATTGATCAGTCTGTTGTCGATATCGCCGATGCGGTTGTCTACGTCCCCACTATCGGCTGCATGAATCTGGCAGCGACGGTTAATGTTTTGCTCTATGACCGGATGGCAAAACAGAACAATACCATTGACCATGGTGAACGGATTAAACAGAGCCGCGATGTAAATAACCGCCTGGTTTACAGGCGTGAGCCTGTAGTGGAAGACTGAAGTTGAGGACTGAAGTGCAGAACTGACACTGCCAGACCTGCTTCCGGCAGGTCTTCTTAACCGTCAGCCACACGCTGACGGTCATTTCTGGTTTCAAAAGGCATCTGCTCAGTTTCACTAAACGAGCGTGTTACTGATCATCGTTAAATTCTTAAAAATCGATACCACATGACAACAGGCGGAGCAGTCACAGCAAAAATGCCCCAGCAACAGCGGAACCAATAACCACCGCCCAGGGCTTGAGCTTCCAGTAAACCAGTGCAACGCAGGCCACCAGAGCAAAAGCAAACTCCCCGGGGCTATGTATACTGCTGGTCCAGACCGGGTCATACAGTGCGGCCAACAGAATACCGACGACGGCTGCATTCACTCCGGCGAGCGCAGACCGGGCTTTATGACTGGAACGGATGCCCTGCCAGAAAGGTAAAGCGGCAAATACCAGCAGAAATGAGGGTAGAAAAATAGCCAGCAGGCAAATAATGGCACCCGTGATACCCGCAGGTTCCTGCTGCATCGATGCGCCTAAAAACGCACTGAAAGTAAACAGTGGTCCGGGAACAGCCTGTGCCATTCCATACCCGGCCAGAAAAGCATCAGCGCTGACCCAGTGGCTGGCAACCGTTTGGGCCTGTAGCAGGGGCAACACCACATTGCCACCACCAAATACCAGAGCCCCGGCCCGGTAAAAAGCATCAATCATTGCTAATAGCTGTCCCGGAAATAGCTGTTGCATCAGCGGCAAGCCCGTCAGTAACAGGAAAAAACCCATCAGCCATAAAATGCCGGCTTTCCGGCTTATAGCTATGTTTAAACCATCGTTTGCCCCCGGACTATCGGGCCTGATAAGAAAAAGTCCTATCAGAGCGGCAATCATCATGACCCCAAGCTGACTCAGAATCGAACCACTCACCAGCACGACACAGGCAGACAACAGCATCAGACTGATTCTCAGTGTGCCCTGACACAGACTATTAGCCATTCCCCATACGGCCTGAGCCACAACCGCCAGAGCGACAATTTTCAGTCCGGCCAGCACCCCGTATGGCAGAATCTGCCCCAGCGACTGGTAACCATAGGCCACCAGCACCAGAACTATCGCAGAAGGCAGCGTAAACCCTGCCCAGGCAGCCAGGGCACCGCGATATCCGGACCGGGACAGTCCGATAGACAGACCAGCCTGACTACTGGCAGGCCCGGGCAGAAACTGACACAGCGCAACCAGATCAGCGTAAGCCTGCTCGGAAAGCCAGCGATGTCTGACCACGAATGCCTCCCGGAAATACCCAAGATGAGCGACCGGCCCGCCAAACGAGGTAAGTCCCAGCTTTAAAAAGATGACAAAAATCTGCCACGGCGATTCACGTTTATCCATACTATTTATTCAGTAATAACATTGAGTCATGACCGCCCGACTACCCCTGATAGATCATAACGATACCGGTCAGAATAGTGACAGCCGCCAGAATCCGTTGCTTCCAGGCAATATGTTCACGAAAGAAAATAATTGAGATCAGCGAGGCGACAATAATCCCCGCATTGGAATAGGCCACGACCACTGCCGAAGGCATCTGCTTCATCGCAAACACCACCAGTGCATAGGCCAGACCGATGCAGAGCCCTCCGGCAAGTAACGCCAACGGAGCTATACAGCGCCGGGGGCGCCAGTCAGCGGTCTGACGATACAGCATAAACGTCATCGCCAGCCAGGAACACAGATAGCCCACAGAGATAAAGCCGACAATGGCACCAAAACTATCCAGACTGGCAACCGCAGCTTTATCGCTCAGGGAGTAGATACTGGTTGCCAGCATCGCCGTCATTGCCCAGGGCAGCGCCCGCTTATCCGCGGTTGAGCCGGAACTTAATGCCAGGATAATCAAACCGGCAACACTGACAGTAATGCCAGCCCAGGCCCAGGTTCCCAGCGTTTCCCCCAGCAGCAATACACTCCAGATCGCTATCAGGAGTGGAGAGCTTCTCACCAGAGGGTAAACCAGCGCGACCGGTGCATGATGATATGCCTGCCGTAGTCCCATAAAATAGATCACGTTGGCAGACGCTGAGATCAACAGCAACAAAGCAAAGGAGAGCGTCCAGTCAACCTGCGTCAACAGTAACCAGAACCCCCAGGGCGCAAAAATTACCAGATGCGCCAGTAACACCCACCACAGAGGAAAAGCCACGGAAGACTGATAGCGGGCGATCAGATTCCAGGTGACATGCATCATCACTGACAGGATTACGGCGATTCCCGGTTCAAGTGTCATTATCTGTCTCAACGATCCCTTTCCATCTCAAACAGCATCCCATCCCGGGCAACATACACCCCTTCAGGTAGTGTAGCTGCGGAATGCTCCAGCCAGCAATCCAACCGATGACTGATATGGGAGAGAGCGTAAGGGTTAGTGATGAAAGAAATATGACACTCTGCATCCCTAAAATATAGACAGGAAGCCAGCCGCAGGATTTATTGTGATTAATCGGTGGTATTTACGGTGGTATCGTAACGCCCACTGAAGCTGCGGCCATCGGTGTTCTTTATGCAATACCGGTGGGGTTCTTCATCTATAAAGGGCTGAATGGTCGAAATTTCATCCGGGCCATTCTGGAAGCAGCCGTCACCACTGGTGTCATTATGGTAATGCTGTACACCGTGATGATTCTCAGTCGTCTGTATATCATGGAAGACCTGCCAGGTACCATCATGGAGTTTCTGACCTCCATTACCGACAATCCAATTCTGATTCTGTTAATGATCAACCTGTTTATGATCATCATCGGTATGCTGATGGATGATGCCAGCGCAGTCCTGCTGGCAACCCCAATACTGTTGCCACTGGCAATCAAACTTGGGGTCAGTCCGATCCAGTTCGCCGCCATTGTCGGCGTCAACCTTGGAATGGCCAACATCACTCCGCCAACCGCACCACTACTGTATCTCGGAGGTCAACTGGGCGGCGCGCGCATCAATCAGATGATGAAACCAACACTCTTTATGATCGCTTTCGCCTGGTTACCTACCCTTCTGGCTGTCACCTATATACCCGAACTCTCTCTATGGCTGCCGAACCTGATTCTGGGAGTTGAATAGTCCCTTTAAACCCATTCACCATCCACCCTTTAGCCTGCATTTGCAGGCTTTTTTTGTTTGAGCTTCACTAAACAACCATTGTTGTTAAGCGATTAACCTTTGGGACAAGGGGGTTAACTGGCTGGGCGCAGATATAAAGACTGCTGTGCATAGTACTCTATGCTTACATTCGTGTAAGCCTGACTACACCCATAGGTTGAGTGTATATCCCATATCAAAAAGCAATATTGTACTTATACCAGGCAAGCCAATAAGTTTGTTTCTATTCTGATAAGCACAGGACTGATTTAAAAAGAGCTGATACAGCTCAGCCTATAGCATCAGTCAGCCCATTGAATACCTGGTTGGATATAAGCAATGAACTACGAAAATTTTTTTGAAATGCTGTGGCAGGATTATATTGATATTGCGCCTCAGGCTCTGAAAATCCATGACCTGTTCACCCGCCTGGGCGAAACAGTGGTGAATGACCATGTGGCGTTCAGAACGTTCTCTGACTCCCCCGTCGATCTGGACCATCTGCAGCCGGTGATTCTGGCAATGGGTTACACACTGCAGGATCACTACACCTTTGAGCAAAAGAAGCTGGTTGCCCGCAGCTATTCCCACCCTGACGAGGATGCGCCACGAATTTTTGTCAGTGAACTGATGCGTCACCGTCTGAGTGAAGAGAGTCAGCGCATTCTTGAGTCTGTTGTTGCCCAGATCGATCCCGGCGCGGTTGATGGCCCGGAGATATTTGCCCGGGGACTGCTCTGGCAGCCGATCACAGCCGCTGACTACGACACCCTGTCAGACGAAAGTGAATACGCTGCCTGGCTGGTGAGTATGGGTCTGAGAGTTAACCATTTTACCGTCAGTCTGAATCACTTACAGTCGCTGAAGGATATGCAGCAGGTTATCGATCTGCTGGAACAACACCAGTTCCCGATCAATCAGGCGGGCGGCGCTATCAAAGGGGAGCCAGAAGACCTTCTGGTGCAGTCGTCAACAATGGCGGATCAGACAGAGATCAGGTTCAGCTGCGGCCAGACAAGAACAGTTCCCACCTGTTTTTATGAATTCGCCATGCGTTATAAAAATGCAGAAGGTGAGCTGTTTGATGGGTTTATAGCCAATAATGCTGACAAAATTTTCGAATCAACCAACCGCGTATAAACACTGAGTCCGGGCAGGTGCCACTATCGCCCTGCCGGACTGATACCAAAACAGCCTGCTGCTATTCGTGACCGCCATTTCAGGTTATAGCCCATGCCTGTATGGGCGTCAGGAAAACAGTATTTCTGCTCAATCTGTGCCGGGAATATGATCTTAAAAAAGAGCCACGAAAAGATTGTATAACCATTGATTGATCCTCTGCCCGTTTCATCAGACTGACAGAGTGCCCAGAATACAACTCAGTGGATCGTTCGGATTAGTAACATGATGTTAAAGGAAGTCCTGCCATGAACAGTCATCACGATATCCGCTGCACACTCCCTGATTCTCTGTGGGCAGAAAGTGCAAGTCCGGCCCCGCTCACAACTTCGGTTCAGGGACAAAAAAGTGCAACGGTGGTAATTATTGGCGGAGGCTTCACTGGCCTTTCAACAGCGCTTCATCTGGCTGAAAAAGGCGTTGATGTTATCGTGCTTGAGGCACAAGAGATCGGCTTCGGTGGTTCTGGACGCAATGTCGGGCTGGTGAATGCAGGCTTATGGGTAAACCCTGATGAGGTTGAAGCAACATTAGGCTCAACCTGTGGCCAGCGGCTCAATGCTCAGTTAGCAGCAGCACCCGACCTGGTATTTCATCTCATTGAGCGTTTTGGTATTGAGTGTGAGGCGGTACGCAACGGTACCCTGCACCTGTCTCATTCAGCGCGGGGTGACCGAATCTTACTAAAAAGAGCGCATCAGCTGCTGGTTCGGGGGGCCCCGGTTGAATTAAAAGACCAGGCCACAACCGCCCGGCTCACCGGCACAAACCGCTACAGGAGTTCCCTGTTTGACCCTCGCGCAGGGACGATTCAACCGCTCAGCTATGCCCGCGGACTGGCACACGCCGCGCAATCGCTGGGAGCCAGAATCTATACCGGATCAGCCGTAACCGGACTCTGCAATAGCGGCGATGGAGAGTGGAGAGTCAATACTGCCAACGGCTCTGTCATTGCCGATCAGGTCGTTATCGCAACCAATGCCTACAGTGGCCACCTTCACAAACCTCTGCAACAGTCGTTTATTCCACTCTGTTTTTTCCAGTATGCCACCCGTCCGCTGGCCCCAGAGCTGCTGGAAAAGATCCTGCCACAAAAGCACGGCTGCTGGGATACCCGTCAGGTAATGTCATCGATCCGTCTGGACAATTCCGGACGTCTGATCATTGGCAGCATCGGCAATGTAACAGATACAGGAAATAAATTTTTACAAAGCTGGGCCAGCCACCAGCTATCCAGGCTATTTCCGGATTGTTTTAAGCAATCAGAGATAAGTCACAACCCTGACTTCTGGAGCCATGCCTGGTCCGGCCGAATCGCTTTTTCAAACGATCACCTGCCTCACCTTCACAGTCTTGCACCAGGCCTGACCGCCTGTATTGGCTACAGCGGTCGCGGCATCGGCCCGGGCACGATAATGGGTAAGTCACTGGCAGACCATCTGACAGGGATGCCGCTGGAAGAGATGTGCATCCCTGTTACGCAACTGAAACCGATCACTGCCCGGCGCACCCGGACACAATATTTTGCCCGGGGGGCCGATCTGTACCATCTGTATCAACGCATCATTTAAAGATGACCAGGCTAGCGCTCCAACGGCCCGGCCAGTTCTTTGACAAGTTCTGGCTTAACACTCTCAATAACGGAGAGTAGCAAAGGGGGCAACGGTTTATTACGAGCGTAGGCCAGTCCAACCACCCGCTCCAACTGCAGGCCGTTAACCTCACGAATAATGATATCCTTTCTGCCATCGGTGGATTGCTCCGGCACCACCGACACCCCCAGCCCCGCCGCCACCATATCCAGGGCATACTCTTCGGTGCGTACGGTCGCCTTAGTGTTCAGAATAATGCCGCGTTTTTGCAGTAGAAACGTCCAGGCATCATTAAAATCACACCGCCGTCGGCTGATATAGGGAAGATTATTCAGCAGCTCAAAGTCTATGGTGTCGTGGATTGCCAGCGGGTGCCCTTTGGGCAGAGCCAGCACATAGCGATCGGTCCATAACGTATGAAATGCTTCTTCAGGTTCCACAATACTGCCGGACACGATGCGCAGATCAGACGCTTCGGCGATATCGACCAGAGTCAGATCCAGCCCCGGTATCTCCCGAAACAGTGCTTTAATCACCCTGCCGACCCGTTTACCCGACAAAAACGGCATCAGCCCCAGTCGCACCGGCAGAAACTCAGGTTTATCCTGGAACTGTAGTTTAATCGACTGAATATCACCCAGCACTTTGCGCGCATCAGGATAGAGACGGGTGCCTTCCGGGGTGGGTGTCACCCCTTTTGAGTGACGAACAAACAGCGCACAATCCAGTTCAGATTCCAGCTGCTGAATAGCCGCCGAGATAGAAGGCTGGGCAACAAAACAGCGCTTCGATGCAGCACTCAGACTAAGCTCTTCATACACAGCAACAAAGTAACGTAGTGAACGAAAATCCATAACAGTCTCATATAGTCATAACCTGAAAGACCATAGAATAGCCTATAGCCATTAATAAACGATATAGCCTGTAACGATACCCCCTCCAGATATTTAGTATTTTTTTATACTGATTTCGGTAGCTAAGCTTATGGAGTCGAATAATCGTTTTTATAAGGGCTTACCATGAACATGACTTTTCTCGAAAATCTGGGACTGACCTCACTCACGTCAGAGAACGTCTATTACAGCGTGATGGGCAACAGCCTGCGTGAAACCGGCAAAGGGCATGAGTTTTCAGTCAATTCGCCCATCAATGGCATAGAAGTCGCCCGCTTCAGAAATGCCACTCCGGCGCAGCTTGAAAAGGTGATTCAAAACGCAGAGGAAGCCTTCAAACATCTACGCACCACACCGGCGCCACTGCGCGGCGAACTGGTCCGTCGTATCGGTAACTTCGCCCGGGAACACAAAGAAGATCTGGCCAAGGTCATTACTCTGGAGTCCGGTAAAATCATGCCTGAAGCACTCGGCGAGGTGCAGGAATGGATCGATGTCTGTGATTTTGCAGTCGGACTGTCCCGTCAGCTGCACGGTAAAACGATCGTCAGTGAGCGCCCCGGCCACCGGATGATGGAACAATGGCACCCCCTGGGCCCGGTTGCGGTGATCACCGCATTCAACTTCCCCATGGCTGTCTGGGCCTGGAACACCATGATCGGTCTGGTGTGTGGCGATGCTATGGTTCTGAAACCATCAGAAAAGGCCCCCCTGTGTGCACTGGCCTGTCAGGCAATCCTTGAAAAAGCACTGGATACTATGCCGCAGATGCCACGGGGTATTTCCAGCGTCATCATCGGTGATCGTGATATTGGCGAACTGATCGCTCAGGACAAGCGCTTCCCGCTGGTATCGGCAACCGGCTCTACGGTAATGGGTCGTAGTGTTGGCGAAACGGTTGGCGCGCGTCTGGGTCGCTCGCTGCTGGAACTGGGGGGCAACAACGCCATGATAGTTTCCGAAACCGCAGACCTGGACCTGGCACTGCGGGCGATTGTATTCTCTGCTGCCGGTACGGCTGGTCAGCGTTGTACCACACTGCGCCGTCTGATTACTCATGCCTCCATCAAGGATGATCTGATTGAGCGGATCAGGAAGTCTTATGCGTCCCTGCCCATCGGCGACCCCAGTGTCGAGGGTTCTCTGGTTGGCCCGCTGATCGACAAACGCAGCTTTGATGCGATGCAAAATGCACTGAGCGCAGCAAAAAAACAGGGTGGCGAAATCCTCTTCGGGGGTGAGCGTGTAACTGAGGGGGTACCGGATGGTGGTTACTATGTTCGTCCGGCTATCGTCAGCATCGCACATGACGCTAAAGTGGTTCACGAAGAGACCTTCGCCCCCATCCTCTATGTGCTGACTTACAGCAACATCGAAGAAGCGATCGAGATTCAAAACGAAGTACCACAAGGCCTATCTTCTGCAATCTTCACTGAAAGTATGCGGGAAGCTGAGGTGTTTATGTCAGCGGCCGGTTCTGACTGCGGTATTGCTAATGTCAACATCGGCACTTCAGGTGCAGAGATCGGTGGAGCCTTCGGAGGTGAGAAAGACACCGGCGGCGGGCGCGAATCCGGCTCAGATGCGTGGAAAGCCTATATGCGTCGTACCACCAACACCATCAACTACGGCGGCGAACTGCCACTGGCTCAGGGCATCGTGTTCGAATAAAGAGGCACCGGTATAATCGACAGTTCCTGAGCACGTATTGCAGACACAAAAAAACCGCCAGGAGGCGGTTTCTTTTTTGTATCGGGTAACTCTCAAGAAAGTACGGGCGGATTATTCCCCTTCGGGCCATCGTCGCAGGCTCCGATGTTGTCTCGCTGCGCTCGGCTCGAACCTGCGCTTCTCATCCGCTAGTCCTGACACAAAAAAACCGCCAGGAGGCGGTTTCTTTTTTGTATCTGGTAACTCTCAAGAAAGTACGGGCGGATTATTCCCCTTCGGGCCATCGTCGCAGGCTCCGATGTTGTCTCGCTGCGCTCGGCTCGAACCTGCGCTTCTCATCCGCTAGTCCTGACACAAAAAAACCGCCAGGAGGCGGTTTCTTTTTTGTATCTGGTAGGACTAGGCGGATTCGAACCGCCGACCTCTACCATGTCAAGGTAGCGCTCTAACCAACTGAGCTATAGTCCTGAAGTGATGCGTATTATATTGTTTTGCTTTTAAGGTGCAAGCCTATTTCACTGTTTTTTCATTATCTTATCTGTTTCTATGCTGAAACTTCGCAAGCCCGCCATCCGCTAGCTGTCGTGATCTGCCGTCTGCGACGAATAGCTGTAGCAGTAAATCAGAAAAAAACACTATTTTTTATCTCTGAAATTCCGGCCGGATACTCACAAAAATTCCGTATAAATACGCTATTCAAAGGAAAAAACTGTACAACCGGTGCTAAGTTAAAGGTATGAACTGACTATCGTATTATCTCATTCAGAGGAGTGCTGTTTATGCTGATCGGTATACCAAAAGAGATTAAGAATAATGAATACCGGGTGGGAATGACGCCTGCCGGAGTGCGGGAACTGGTTGCCCATGGTCATCAGGTAATGGTACAGCGCGATAGCGGGTCAGCTATCGGGCTGAGTAATCAGCAGTATGAAGCTGCAGGTGCACAGCTGATCGACACACCGGAGGAGATTTTTGCCACGGCTGAGATGATTATCAAGGTAAAGGAACCTCAGCCCAATGAGTGTAAAATGCTGCGTCCGGGGCAATTGCTGTTCACCTATCTTCACCTGGCTCCGGATCCCGAACAGACCCGCTTATTGATTGAGTCCGACTGCATCGCAATCGCCTATGAAACGGTCACTGACGCTCAGGGAGGCTTGCCTTTGCTGGCACCGATGAGTGAAGTGGCTGGCCGGATGGCTATTCAGGCAGGCGCCCACGCGCTGGAAAAGTCTCAGGGGGGGATGGGGATTCTGCTGGGCGGTGTACCGGGTGTCGCACCCGCTAAAGTTACCGTAATCGGGGGGGGGGTTGTCGGTATCAATGCAGCCCGTATGGCAATAGGTTTAGGGGCTGATGTCACGATTCTGGATCGATCAATCCCCCGCCTGAAAGCGCTGGATGAACAGTATGGCCCACGCCTGAAGACGCTCTACTCCAGTGTGGAATCAATTGAGCATGAAGTAGCCGCATCAGATCTGGTAATCGGGGCGGTGCTGATTCCAGGGGCTGCCGCACCTAAACTTGTTACCCGTGAAATGCTCAAAGAGATGAAAAATGGCTCAGTACTGGTGGATGTTGCGATCGATCAGGGCGGTTGTTTTGAAACCTCTCACGCCACCACCCATCAGGATCCAACCTACGAGGTAGAGGGTATTATCCATTACTGTGTTGCCAATATGCCCGGCGGCGTTGCCCGCACCTCAACCTTCGCGCTGACCAATGCTACCCTGCCGTTTGCACTGGCGTTAGCCAACAAGGGTTATAAGCAGGCTCTGCTTGATGATCCTCACCTGCGCGATGGCTTGAATGTACACAGAGGTAACATCACCTGTGAGGCGGTGGCCAGAGATCTGGGATATGACTACCTGTCTCCGGAGAAATCTATCAGCTAAGATCAACACGGTAAAATCATAAGCCAGACCTGCTGAGCATAAAACACGGCCTTGAGCCGTGTTTTCTGTCTAGCTCACTCCCCTTAAAAACTGAACCTTGAGAGCTGAACTTTGAGAGCTGAACCTTGAGAGCTGAATTCCATTGTCGCGCAGAGTTTATAAGTGGCGCAGCCTCACCACTTATGCAATCTGCCGTCGTGAGACATTTACCGTCATCGGTGTCGTATTTGACATCGGGGGGCCATTCCACTTCCTGCTGACTCAGCTCAGCTCTGTTTCGCAGGTGCGCGTAACCTCGGTACTCAAAGGAATATCGATCCAGAAACGGCTGCCCGGAGCATAACTGGAGTCATAGCCGACATCTCCCTTAAGAACGGTCATTAGCTGCTTACAGATTGACAGGCCAACACCACTTCCTTCGAGCACGCTGTTAGCGTGATTCAGTCGTTCAAAGGGCACAAACAGCTTATCAACCTGGTCGGCAGGGATGCCGACACCGGTATCCGTCACTGAAATACGCAACATCTCCCCCGGTTGTCGTATGACCTCCACTATCACACGCCCCTCGGGTTGGTTATATTTCACCGCATTACCCAAGAGGTTGATCAGCACCTGAACCAGACAACGGTAATCGGTCCACAACAGTGGCAGTTCCTGTTCCTGAGTCTTGTCGACCAACGAAATATTATGCGCTCTGGCCTGTGCCCTGACCATTTGCAGGGCCGAATCAATCACCTGCCGGGCCGGCGTTGTGGTTAACTCTTCGGCCAGATTGCCGCTTTCAATGCGGCTCAGATCAAGCACCTGATTGACGAGCGCAAGCAGGTGTTGACCACCGCGCACGATATGCTCAACATTTTCTTTCTGCTCGTCGTTAAGGTGGGTCTCTGCATCAAGCTGTAGCAACTGAGAAAAGCCGATGATGGCATTCAGCGGCGTGCGTAACTCATGGCTCATGGATGACAGAAACTCCGTTTTCGCGAGGCTGGCAATGCGCGCCTCCTCTTCTGCCTCAAACCGTTTCAGGGCGTGATCCCGAAACTGGATCATTGACTGACTCAGCTCTTCAAGCTCAGTAATATTGCCCGAATCCGGGATCCTGACATCCTTCTCGTTGTGGGCGAGACGAAGCATCGCATCACTCATATGTTTCACCGGGCCGGCAATGCCCGCGCTGAGCTGGAACGCCGCCCACAGAATAACGAAAATGGTCACTACAACCAATATCAACAGGACTGCGTGAAAAAAATATTTCGCCTGTTCGCCCTCGTTGACCTGACTCGCGATGTCGTTGTTGACCTCGGTCAGCGACAGGCCTGCGCAGATCAGAGCGACGGGCTGCCCTGTTATGCCATCCAGCCACGAGCACATCAACCGGTACTCGACAGCGTCCTCAGTCTGCACCGTCAGCGAAGAGGCTTCAGAGCCCTCCGCTACACGCAGTTGTTCTCTGGTCAGATCTGACGCGGCGCTAAAACCGCTGGTAAAAGACACCCGCCCATCAACAAAACTAATGAAAACGCCTTCTGTGGTCTCGGCGGTTATCGTTATCACAGGAGAGTTCGCATCCACTAGCTCCCCAACAAGGAGGTGTCCTTTGAATTCACCAAAATCATCTAAAACGGTTTTTACAACATAGCGGCCCCAGACAGTTCCTCGTTCAGAACGCTCTGAGGACAACTTTAACAGTGACAGCAATTGATCCTCGTAGAAAACGAACTCCCGAACATCCGGAATATCTGCAGCGGTATGATCCATATGTACGAGACGGGAGCCCAGTGGCGATGACCCAATATAAGCAGCTACATCACGATCATCAATATCCTCTATTGAGCTCGCCAGCACCTCATTGTGTTGATCGAGCAGTATCGCGAAATCATAATTCCCGTCCGCGGTTAACTGTTTCAGAACATTATTAAGCGGCTCCGGCTGCGCTTTATCGAGGTACGAAATAAAATCATTGCGATGAATTAAGCTTTGCAGAAGGATATCTGTTTGGTCAAACGCACTGATAAAGGACCTTTCCCATACATTAAGGTCATGCTCCAGATCCTCGACAACCTCCTCCAGAACGTTATCAATAACCGCCTGGCTACTGCTTTCAATATAGTCGTCAACCACTATCAACATTATCAGACTTACCAGCAACAAAGGAATGATGCCCAGGGGAGTCAGGATAAGAAGAAAGCGTTTCCTCAGGCTCATATTCATCGGCTGACCCTATCGGCTTCTGTAGCGTTAAAAGGGAGTAGCATGATTATCTTTTATCGCCTGCGCAGCCTTATCACTGTCCATAAAGTCGATAAAATCAGCTACGACCCCCTGCCGGTTCTCTGGCTTAAAAATCAGAGCCAGAACGCCGAAACTTGGATAGTCGGCATCGGTCGGTTTTTTATGATCAATATTCAATACCCGCACATTAGCGGCCAATGTTCCGGAATACGGGCCGAAACCGATGGTTCCCGATTTGGTTTCTATCAGTTCGAAAGTTTCCTGCGTCAGGTGGGTCGTTTTCGACAACGGGGTGATCACCAGTTCCTTAAAACCGGGGAGGGTGTTACGCAGGTTATTCAATGAGCTATCACCATCCTCACGCCGCACAACACGCACCCGGCCATCCCGACCACCGACCTGCTTCCAGTCGGTAATTTTTCCGGAATAGATATCCAGCACCTGCTGAACAGAAAGATTAGTCACATCGACGTCAGGGTTGACGAAAAACACTACTGGAAATCTGGCAATCGGCAGATACTCAAGCCCGTAAGGTTTCTCTTTATCTTTGATCGTCCGTGCGACCCGCCCGAGGAGATAATGACCTTGTCCTACAGCCTTGATACCTCCCGATGACCCCACGCTCTGTGGAATGGTAATCGTATGTTCGCTATTGTGTTTTTTAAAGGCATCGGCCAGCCCTTGCATAATCACCATGCCGTCACCCGTCCCTACGATATCAACGGACTCTGCCCGTACGGATGTGGCTGTGGCCATCAACCCCAAAATGGCTGACCCGATGAAACAGCGTGCACCCTTCTGACACAATGTAAACATCTATGATTCCCCTTACCTGTCAATATTCAACGCTGAATTATAGTTCAACCCGATGCTGAGGTGTCCCCTGTTTATCATTTACTCACCAGAGGTGCACATGACGTACATCAAAGCCTTGCCAACACAGGCCCGATGGTTCTGAACATATCGGGGTACTCCCCTGATCATGTTTGATAACCAGACCTGCACAGCAATGTTAGCTATTGCGACAATCCTGCTCCGGAAAAAGCCTGCTAACAAATGTCTGCTTACTTAATATACTCGCCATTTCAGAAAGTTACTCCTGTTCTCACGTATCACGCTACTCAGACTGAGGATCTCTTATGTTTCAAACAGTTGTATAACAAACAACAGTGGCCAGATTAGTCCGGGCCTGCTGTTTAACGCCATGCAGAGGCTTTCCCTGTGGCCCGGTTAAACTCAGAGAGATATTCAGATAAATCCACTGTCACAAACCACTGTGCTTGAGTTTTTCCAGCTGATCCCGGTATTGCGCAGCTTTTTCAAATTCGAGATTTTTGGCCGCTTCGTACATCTGATCTTCCAGACGGCTCATCACCTTAGCCAGCTCTGCAGAGCTGAGCTTTTTAGCATCAGGCAGATACTCTGTAACCGCCTCTGCCACTTTGCGACCCGATTTGGTTTTACGACCCGGAATCGACGATGCACCCTCCATAATATCCGCAACCGATTTTTGAATGCCTACCGGTGTAATACCATGTAGTTCATTGTGAGTGATCTGTTTATTGCGACGCCGTTCGGTTTCATCCATCGCCCGCTGCATTGAACCGGTAATCCGGTCGGCATACAGAATTGCCCGGCCATTGATATTCCGTGCGGCACGACCGATCGTCTGAATCATCGAGGTTTCTGAACGCAGAAATCCCTCTTTATCCGCATCCAGAATAGCCACCAGCGACACCTCCGGCATATCGATACCTTCGCGCAGCAGGTTAATACCCACCAACACATCAAATTCGCCAATCCGCAGATCCCGGATAATCTCAACCCGCTCAACCGTGTCAATATCGGAATGCAGATAGCGCACCCGCACACCATGTTCATCGAGGTATTCGGTAAGGTCCTCCGCCATCCGCTTAGTCAGCACAGTCACGACAACCCGCTCGCCTTTAGCGGCAACTGTATTAATTTCACCCAGCAGATCATCCACCTGAGTGCGTGCCGGACGGATCTCAACCAGCGGATCAAGTAATCCGGTTGGCCTTACCACCTGCTCTACAACCTGACCGGCGTTGGCGGCCTCATACTTACTCGGTGTGGCCGAGACCATAATCATCTGTGGCGCCTGACGCTCCCATTCGTCAAACTTCATCGGCCGGTTATCCAGTGCTGAGGGTAACCGGAAACCGTATTCAACCAGCGTTTCTTTACGTGAACGGTCGCCCTTGTACATCGCCCCCAGCTGCGGAATGGTGACATGAGATTCATCCATCACCAGCAACGCATCGTCCGGCAGATAGTCAAACAGCGTCGGAGGTGGCTCACCCGGTGCCCGGCCCGACAGATAACGGGAGTAGTTTTCAATACCGGAGCAATACCCCAGCTCCTTAATCATCTCCACGTCATACATTACCCGCTGCTCAAGCCGCTGCAACTCGACAAGCTTATCGTTGCTGCGTAACTGCTCCAGCCGGGGATGCAACTCTTCAAGAATCATATCAACCGCCGACAGCAGCTTTTCCCGCGGAGTGACGTAATGCGATTTTGGATAGATCGTAGCCCGTGGAACCCGGCGCAACACCTCGCCTGTCAACGGGTCAAAATAGCTGATGTTTTCAACTTCATCGTCAAACAGCTCAATCCGTACGGCTTCTTTTTCTGATTCTGCCGGAAAGACATCGATCACATCCCCGCGCACCCGGTAAGTGCCTCGATGCAATTCAATATCATTACGAGTGTACTGAAGCTCTGCCAACCGGCGCAGGATGGTTCTCTGATCAGCAGCATCACCGCGATCCAGATGCAACATCATCCCCAGGTAGGACTTGGGATCACCCAGACCATAGATCGCTGAAACAGTCGCTACGATAATAGCGTCATCACGCTCGAGAAGCGCCTTGGTTGCCGACAAACGCATCTGTTCAATATGCTCATTAATCGATGCATCCTTCTCGATAAAGGTGTCCGATGACGGCACATAGGCTTCTGGCTGATAATAATCGTAATAGGAAACGAAGTACTCAACTGCGTTATTCGGAAAAAACTCGCGAAACTCGCCATATAACTGCGCCGCCAGTGTTTTATTGTGCGCCATAATAATGGTCGGACGCTGCAGCTCAGCGATCACATTGGCGATGGTAAAGGTCTTACCTGAACCGGTTACCCCTAACAGGGTCTGAGCCGCAAGGCCGGCATGAATGCCATCAACCAGACCTTTAATCGCGGCAGGCTGATCACCGGCAGGTTGAAACTTAGACTTAATCTGAAAACGTTGCTTCATAGCTGATCTGTACGACCTAAAAACTTAAACAGACTATTATACCTGTAAGAAAATTTTTCTGCTGAAGGATCATTCAACAAAAGAGTGAATGGCTATTTATAAAATAGTTGCCTCTTTGTTGAAATAAATCCTGTTTTTAACCTGATTCAGCGATGAAAATGATTTTTCCTCGCTCAGGATTCCGGTATCATTTGCCGGTTGAACACTCTATGGTTTAGCACCACATTTTTTCAGAGGATATGGCTAGGACAATGCAACTCTCCGATCGCGTTAACAGCATTAAACCTTCTCCGACACTGGCAGTGACTAACCGTGCTGCTGAATTGCGTGCTGCGGGTAAGAATATTATTGGCCTGGGTGCAGGCGAACCCGATTTCGACACCCCGGATCACATTAAAAACGCTGCAATTGAAGCCCTCAACAACGGTTTCACGAAATACACAGCTGTTGACGGCACGCCAGCCCTGAAAAAAGCCATTATCGCTAAGTTTAAGCGCGACAATGGCTTTGACTATGAAGCCAATCAGATTCTGGTTTCATGTGGTGGTAAGCAGAGCTTCTTCAACCTGTCACTGGCACTGCTGAACGCCGGCGATGAAGTTATTATCCCGGCTCCCTACTGGGTGTCTTATCCGGATATGGTGCTAATGGGTGAAGGCGTCCCTGTCATTGTGACCACCACACAGGCTGCCCGCTTTAAGATCACTCCGGCTCAGCTGGAAGAGGCGATCACAGACAGAACCAGATTGCTGGTACTGAACAGCCCATCCAACCCAACCGGCGTGGCATACACTGAGGCTGAGCTTAAAGCACTGGGCGAAGTGCTGACTAAGTACCCAGATGTACTGATCGCAACCGATGACATGTATGAGCATATCCTGTTCACCGACACACCATTCATCAACATCCTGAATGTATGTCCTGAACTATATGACCGGACTATTGTGCTGAACGGAGTTTCCAAAGCCTATTCCATGACCGGCTGGCGGATTGGTTATGCTGCGGGCCCGGCTAAACTGATCGGCGCAATGAAAAAGATCCAGTCTCAGAGCACGTCCAACCCGACCTCGATCTCTCAGGTTGCGGCTCAGGCGGCACTCGATGGCGATCAGGAGTGCGTCAAAGAGATGGTCAAAGCGTTCAAACAGCGTCATGACTTCGTCGTTGAAAAACTCAACGAAATCGACGGTGTTGACTGCATCCCTGCTGACGGAACCTTTTACGCATTCCCAAGTTTTCAGCAGATCATCGACAACGATGCCCGGTTTGAAAACGATATCGACCTGGCGGAATTCCTGTTGCTGGAAGCCGGTGTAGCACTGGTTCCGGGCTCAGCTTTCGGTGCACCAGGCAATATGCGTCTGTCTTTCGCAACCTCAATGGATATTCTGGCGGATGCGATCAGCCGGATCAAAACAGCGCTTGAAAACTAAGCTTAAAAACTAAGTTCTCAAACTTTCAGAAAGCCGGGCCTGTCCCGGCTTTTTTATACTCCCCCCTCCGTCCCGCGTTATCCAGCAACACCAGTCATGTTCGACTGCACCGAAAACTTTAATCTAAACAATATTGCATTTCATTTGACCAGGACTATAATTGCATTTTTACTTTTAAGACGACCGGTCTAATCAAGATGAACCGCCCCAAAAGAAACGAACACTGTCGAGAAAAGATCCTGCAAACAGGAATGGAGCTTTTTAAACGAAAGGGCTATCACGGCACTGGCCTGAAAGAGATCCTCGATACCTGTCAGGTACCCAAAGGTTCTTTTTATAACTACTTCGAGAGTAAAGAGCAGTTTGCAGTAGAAATACTCGAATACAGCCATCAGCTTGAAGATGAAAAATGGGATAAACGTACCAACGCTATCGAAGGCAATCTGCTTGAGCGGTTTCGCCTTGCGATTAACCTGTTCATCGCTGATTACGAGAACGACCCCGATGCAACGGGTTGCTTATTAACCAACCTGATGGGTGAAGTCGGCAATGCCAGCGACTCATTCCGCGAAATTATCAGCCTGTCCTGCACCCGCGTTATCGACTGTATCGAAGAAAGTTTCAAAGAGGGCCAGTTACAGGGCAGCTTCCGCAACGATCTTCCCGCCCGGGCTATCGCCCAGTTATTCTGGGATAGCTGGCAGGGAGCCCTGCTACGAACCAAAGTTGAAGCGTCAACCGCCCCGCTACGCGAAGTGGCTGACACTATATTTACACTCTATGCACCATTGGAAAACCCTGTAGCTAACCCTAAGGATGGAGATAATAATGAAGTTTAATCAGTTCTTGCCCCCAACACTGCTCAGCCTGATGCTGATCTGCACCTCTGTGACTCATGCCCAGGGCCTGCCTGCTGAGGTAATCCATGTACAGAGCAAGCCGCTCACCCATATGATCGAAGCGATCGGCGGCCTGAGCGCGAATGAATCAATCATCCTGCGCCCGGAGCAGAGTGGCAGCGTCGAAAAGGTTCTTTTCACCGAGGGCGCTACCGTTCAGTCAGGTGAAACCCTGATTGTGCTTGAATCATCGCTGTACAAAGCCCAGCTGCAGGAAAGTAAAGCCCGCGTTAACCTGAGCCGCATTGCCTATAACCGGGCGGCCAGCCTGGTAAAGAAAAAGGTGGGTTCACAACAGGATATGGACTCTTCTCTGGCACAGCTTCAGGTCGATCAGGCACAACAACAGGTCGCCCAGACTCAGCTGGACAAAATGACCATCAAAGCACCTTTCGACGGCGTGATCGGATTGCGTAAGTTCAGTCCCGGTGATTACGTCACTGTGGGTCAGGACCTGGTTGAACTGGCCGATATCAATACCATGAAGGTTGACTTCCGGGTTCCGGAAAATCAGCTGGCCAATATACACACGGGGCAGCAGATCAGGATTCAGGTTGACGCGCTGCCGGGCGAAACATTCAACGGTTCCATCTACGCTATCGCTCCCAGCATTGATGAACGCAGCCACAATATCGCTATCCGGGCAAAGATCGAAAACCGTGACAACCTGTTACGCCCCGGACTGTTTGCACGAATTCAGATCATCACCCGCACTAACGAAAACGCGGTGATGGTGCCTGAACAAGCGATCATCCCTCAGAACGACAGTTTCTTCGTCATGACGGTCAGCGACGGAAAAATTGCCATGGCTCCGGTAGAGCTGGGCCTGCGTCGTGATGGAGAGGTTAATATTATTGCCGGTCTGGATGCAGGCCAGGTAATCGTGACTGCGGGTCAGATCAAACTGTTCCCCGGCTCACCTGTCACGCCTGTCTTTGTTGATGGCACTGCTGAGCAATCAGCTCAGCCTTCGGCTGAACAACCGGGAGCCTGAGCATGATCCTTTCTGAAATAAGTATCAAACGACCGGTACTGGCGACTGTTATGAGTCTGCTGATATTACTGGTAGGCGCGGTGTCCTACGACCGTCTGACGGTTCGGGAATACCCGAAAATCGACGTCCCTGTAGTAACGGTTGAAACCAACTATCCCGGTGCCAGCTCATCGATTATAGAATCCCAGGTCACCCAGATTATCGAGGATTCCCTGTCCGGTATTGAGGGGGTTGATTATATCAGCTCAGTCAGCCGTTCGGGAAAAAGCCAGATTACAGTCACCTTCAAACTCACCCGCGATCCTGACGATGCGGCCAGCGATGTTCGGGACCGTGTCGGCCGGGTGCGTGGCGCTCTGCCCGATGACGTTGAAGAACCCATCACGGCAAAGACTGAAGCGGATGCACAGCCAGTGTTCTGGCTGGCACTTTCTTCCGATAACCACAGCATGATGGAGATCTCTCAGATTGCAGATAAGATGGTCAAAGACCCGCTGCAAACCGTTGATGGCGTTGCTAACGTCATGCTGTTTGGTGACCGTCGTTTTGCCATGCGGATCTGGCTGGATCCAGCCCGGATGGCGGCCTATCAGGTCATTCCACAGGATATTGAAAACGCGCTGAGTAGTCAGAATGTTGAGATTCCTGCGGGTCGTATCGAAAGTGATCAGCGGGAGTTCAGTGTCCTGGCGAAAACTGATCTGAACACCATTGAGCAGTTTGAAAATATCATTATCCGTAATGACAACAACTATGCGGTCAGAGTCCGCGATGTTGCCCGGGTGGAGATCGCCCCAGAAGATGAGCGCCGCAAATCACGTTTTAAAGGTAAATCGGCTGTCGCCCTGGGGGTTGTAAAGCAGTCAACAGCTAACCCGCTGGATGTCTCAAACGGTATTCAGGAGCGTCTGCCACTAATTAAAGCAGCCCTGCCCGAAGGCGTTAATGTTGAAATCGCCTATGACTCCTCAGTGTTTATCTCTGAGTCAATCAAGTCTGTTTTCAAAACCATTTTTGAAGCCAGCGTATTGGTTATCGCGGTTATCTTTTTCTTCCTGAGAAACCTGCGGGCCACCCTGATTCCGGTTATAACCATCCCTCTGTCACTGATCGGCGGTTTTGCCCTGATGCTGTTGATGGGCTTCAGTATTAATACGCTCACCCTGTTGGCGATGGTGCTGGCAATCGGTCTGGTGGTCGACGATGCGATCGTCATGCTGGAAAATATTTACCGTCATGTTGAGGCGGGATTGTCACCGGTCCAGGCGGCGTTTAAAGGCAGTAAAGAGATCGGCTTTGCGGTTATCGCCACCACGCTGACACTGGTCGCAGTATTTGCTCCGGTGGCCTTTACCCCTGGCCGTACCGGCAAGCTGTTCACCGAGTTTGCCCTGACTCTGGCGGGCGGCGTATTGGTCTCCGGCTTTATTGCCCTGTCCTTGTCACCGATGATGTGCTCGCGTCTGTTGCATCATGAAAAGCGGCACAGCGCAATCTTCAACCTGATTGAGGGCTGGATTCTGGGTTTAACCAACGGTTATCAGTCGCTGCTGAAAAAAGTGCTGCGCTCACGCCTGTTGGCTGTATTGATTATGGCTGGCAGCCTTGGCGGTGCCGGTCTGCTATACACTCAGTTACCGCAGGAACTGGCGCCGGTAGAGGACCGGGGGACAATCCTGGCGATGTCTATCGCACCTGATGGTGCGTCTGTCGACTATGTTGATCGCTATGCCAGACAGGTCGAAGGAATGATTGCAAAACAGCCTGCTGGCAACCGCTATTTTACTATCGTCGGGTTTCCCACTGAAACCAACTCAATGACCTTCCTTGGCCTGAAACCCTGGGATGAAAGGACACAGAAGCAGCAGAGTATTGTTGCCGAACTGACGCCTCAGCTGTTTGGTGGAGTCACTGGCACCATGTCGTTTGCCATGAACCCCCCTTCCCTGGGACAGAGTTTCGTCTCCCGGCCGGTAGAGTTCATCATCAAATCGAATACCGATTATGCTGAGTTGAAAACAATCTCCGACCAGCTGATGGCACGCATCTTACAAAACCCGGGCTTTGTTCAACCGGATATTGACCTGAAGCTGAATAAACCGGAACTATCACTGAATGTGAACCGGGATAAAGCATCCGAGATGGGACTGGATATCAATCTGATCGGACGCAGTATCGAAACCTATATGGCGAGCCGCAGTGTGACCCGCTTTAAGAAGGAAGGCGAGCAGTACGACGTTATCCTTCAGGTGGAGCCCGGCCAGCGACGTGATCCAAGTGATCTGAGCAATCTCTATCTGCGCACTGACGATAACAACATGGTGCAGCTGAGCTCAGTAGTGGATATTAAAGAGAGTGTCGCGCCTAAGGAGCTGAACCACTTCGATAAGATGAAGTCAGTTAAATTTCAGGCAATTCTGGCACCCGGTTACAGCCTGAAGCAGGCTCTGGATTTTCTTGAACAACAGATGGCTGAGATCAGCCCGGAAACACTGTACGATTTCGGCGGACAGTCACGGGAGTTTAAAGAGTCCGGTAGCGGCCTGATGGTAACCGCCCTGCTGGCTCTGGTCTTCACCTTTCTGGTTCTGGCGGCACAGTTTGAGAGTTTCCGTAACCCGATGATCATTATGCTATCCGTGCCTCCGGCGCTGTTCGGCGGTCTCTTTGCGCTGTACTTCTCCGGCGGTAGCCTGAGCATTTACAGTCAGATCGGTCTGATCACCCTGATCGGTCTGATCACCAAGCATGGTATTCTGATCGTGGAGTTTGCCAACCAGCTGCAGGATCAGGGACGCGAGCTTCAGGATGCTATTATTGAATCAGCAACCATGCGATTACGCCCTATTCTGATGACCACCGGGGCAATGGTGCTGGGCACCGTGCCGCTGGCAATCGCCTTTGGTGCCGGTGCCGAGAGCCGGCAACAGATAGGCTGGGTGATTGTGGGTGGTCTGACCTTTGGTACCCTGTTAACCTTATTCATAGTACCAACGGTTTACAGCTATCTGGGACGGCGTCTGTTCAAAAAAGTAGAGCCGGACTATCAACTTATGGAACAAGGATCAGAGCAGTGAAAGCAACTCAACGTACAATACACCGTACTCTGCTGGCTACAGCCATCAGCTGTGCCCTGATTGCTCCGCAGGTTAGCGCAGGAGCATTGACAGATATTTATCAGCAAGCCCTTGATCAGGACCCGCAACTCAAAGCAGCTGAGGCCAGCGCGAAAGCGGGCGCAGAAGCGCTGCCGCAAAGCCGGGCGGGCTTACTCCCGAGTATCTCATTAACCGGAAACACCACCTGGATCGAGGCTGAAACCGCTGACTACAACAACCATGGCTATACCGTGAGCCTGAGCCAGCCACTGTTTTCTGCATCATCCTGGTTTACCTACAAACAGGGAATGGCACAATCTGAAGCAGCCAGCCTGCAGTTTGATCAGGCACAGCAAAATCTGATTCTGCGGGTCGTTAACAGTTATCTGAGTGTGCTACGGGCACAGACAGCGCTGGAAACATCACAGGCTCAGGAACGGGCGATCAAACGCCGCCTGGATCAGGTGAACGCGCAGTTTGAAGTCGGTCTGATCGCCATTACCGATGTTCAGGAAGCTCAGGCGAGTTACGACAATGCCAAGGTTTCCAGAATTCTGGCGGAAGGCGATCTGGACAACAGTTTTCAGGAACTCGAGCGTCTCACAGGCCAGCCTGTAGACGCCATCAGCCCTCTGGCTAAAGAGTACCCGGTAGACAATATCAGTCCGACAGAGCCACAGGCATGGATTAAAAAAGCTCAGGCTGGCAACCTGTCACTGAAAGTCGCCCAGGCGAACACGGAAGCGGCCCGGCGCCAGTCTCAGGCGGCGTCCAGCGGACATCTGCCGACACTGTCGCTGACCGCCAGTTACGACCAGGATAAAGGTAAACCCACCGGCAACAATGACTGGGAAGAAACCAATCAGATAGGTCTTACGCTGTCAGTGCCTATTTTTTCCGGTGGCGCAACCAGTTCTAAAAGCCGTCAGGCCGGCTACGGCTTTGCGCAAGCTCGTTACACTCAGGACGATACTCTCCGGGGTGTGATTCAGGAGACCCGCAACCTGCTGCGTAACCTGCAGACTAATGTACTGAGCGTAGCGGCCCGTAAGCAGAGCATTCTATCCAGCGAGACGGCCCTGAAAGCAACCGAAGAGGGCTTTAACGTAGGCACCCGAAATGTTGTTGATGTGTTGCAGGCAGAGCAGCAGCTCTATTCAGCACAACGGGATTATGCCAATGCCCGGTTCGATTACATCCAGAACCTGTTCAACTTTAAACAGCAGGTCGGCACTCTGAGCCCGGATGACATTATCGGTCTGGATCAGTGGATGCAGGCTAAATAGAACGCTGTAAGTGCGCGTTACAGAACAGCACTCTCTTCTGACGCTCTGGTTCTGAACACTAAAAAGGCTGATGTCACACAACATCAGCCTTTTTTCTTACCTCACTGAGATCGATTGATAATCCGACTGTCAGTCTTTAACCACGATTTCGCTTAAGCCATTTTTTTCTGCCGACTGATAAAGCTTATTGGTTTTTTTCATTGTCACCAGGAAATCGTCGACCTCATTTAACCAGTCCATCTCACCTTTTGGCACCGCATAGGCATAAAAGGTTTTAGCCAATGGCGCTTGCGGCGCAAACAAAACCGCCCACTGAGTCAAAGCCGTCATGCGCTTTCCATAGGGATAATCCGTCATAAATACATCAGCCCTGCCACTCAGCACTTCCTGCTCACGGGCCTTAAAACTATCAACCACTGACACGCTGGCATGCTGAAAGGTCTGTTTTATCACCGGCTCCATATAGGTGCCTTTCTGGACAACCGCCACCACCCCTTCCCTGTCAATATCGCTCCAACGGGCTACCTCTGTATTGTCCTTAGTCCCGACAGCATAAATTCCACTTGCCAGATAAGGCGCTGAAAACTCCATAAAAGGCTTACGGCTATCCCTGACACCGATACCATGCATCGCGATATCACAGGCATCGTTTTGCAGATTACTGACCAGCTTGGAAAAGGAACTTTCCACAAACGCCAGTTTGACCCCTATAGAACGGGCCAGCTCATGCGCCATATCGATATCGATCCCTTCCAACTGTTGAGTTCGCGGGTTGCGATAGCTGATGGCAAAGTAATCCGGCCAGATACAAACACGGATCTCTCCTGCAGCAATTATTTTGTCAGATCGCTCACTTGCCGTGACATTGTTAATTGATATCGTCAGAAAAGATACTGCCACGCAGAGCATTGTTTTAAGGCTGTTGGTCATCGTCTTTATGTCCGTTTTTCCTGTCAAAAATCAATTAACTTCTATGCACTCATTCATTTCAAGCCTTAATTTAAGATATGATCGTGTTTATTCCGCTTCTTTGATGCGAGTTATAATTTTTATGAAAAATAGTTCTCAAAAGAAGCTCCCCTCCTTTGCCAGATGGGTATACGGGGGAGTGTTAACGACCACTCTTCTGTTCGTTACTGTACTCTGGTTCAGCTTTATGCAGAGCATTGAGGAACGCTCTGAACGATCCGCACTGTATGCACGAATGATTGAGGGTACGGTCACCCGAACGCTGGAAGGCCTCGAAGTCAGCCTGGTGTCATTGTCCGACGACCTGATCGACGGAGATCTGGGCCAGGGCCACACTCAGAGAATTCGTGATAAAGCGCTGAAGATTCTGAAGTTTGCCCCTCAGCTGAGGCAGATTGTGGTCGTCAGAGGAGATCAGACTCTTGTCGATACCCGCACCGCCTCGCCCGGCAATATCAACCTCAATATTTTAGGTCTGGATCAATCTACCCGCAGCTCATACTCTTTAGGACTGATTATAGGCAACGCCCTTAAAGGTCGCTTTCTGCCCGCGGAAGGCACCTTTCCGGATGAAGGCAGTTTGCGGAAGCTTATCCCCATTGCCATTGAAACACACTCTCATCAGGGGGAAAGGCTACTCATTATCGCGACCTTCAATCCAAGTTATCTTACCCGCTATATCGGCGACCTTGAGCTGGAAAAGAGCGACAGCATTTTCCTGACTGACATCGATGGCAACACTCTGTTGCAACAGGGCTTATTCGGACCTAACCGACAGTATGTTATCCCTCATCTGAAGGCTATTTTGTCAGAAGGCGCTGATGAACACAGGGTCAATAACTCGTTCGGCGCTATTCCTCTCAACACAACAGCAATCAGATTACTCACCAAATACCCACTGGCCGTTGCTATTGTCGTTGCTCATCAGGGCTCTTTTTCGCTGTGGCTGCAACAGAAACACAGCCTGCTGATGATACTGCTCGTGTCGGTTATCATTCTGATTGGCGGTGCACTGTTCGTGGTTCGCAACGGCCGCAAAGCCATGCAGATGAAAGCCGAGGTTGCCCTGCTGTCCAAGGTGGTCGAACACAGCCCGACAGTTATTGTGATTACCAATCCCGATGGGGTTATCGAATACGTCAACGAATGCTTTGAAACGGTGACCGGTTATCGTAAACATGAAGTTATCGGACAGAACCCCAGAGTGCTTAAGTCAGGTGAAACCACTGATATCGAATACACAAAAATGTGGGACGCACTGACAGCGGGACAAACCTGGCAGGGTGAGTTTCACAATAAGCATAAAGATGGCAGTTTATACTGGGAAAGATCATCTATCGGCCCCCTGATCAATGAGGAGGGTGAGATCACTCATTACATTGCCCTGAAGCAACCGATAACTGAGGAGAAAAAAGCTCAGGAAAAACTCCGGCTGGCCTCAGCAGTATTCAGTGTTGCAGCTGAAGCAATTATGGTGACAGATCAACAAAACCGTATTCAGATGGTTAATGAATCCTTTGAGCAGATAACCGGATACAGCGAAGTTGAGGTACTGGGAAACACACCTGCACTGTTAAAGTCAGACATCCATACGCCCGCTTTCTATCAGGCGATCTACCGCAAACTGGAAGACAATCATGCATGGGAAGGAGAGATCTGGAATCGGCGTAAAAACGGCGAAGTGTACCCTCAATGGCTTACCATCTCTTCCCGCTTTAACCCCGCCGGTGAGCTTGAAGGCTATGTCGCTCTGTTCAGTGATATCACCCAGCGTAAGCATGATGAAGCGATCATTATTCATCAGGCAAATTACGACACGCTGACCGGCCTGTGCAACCGTCACTTGTTTGAAGACCGGTTAAAACATGCGCTTGCACTGTCGGATCGCAGCCAGACTAAAACCGCCCTGCTATTTATCGACCTCGACCGGTTTAAATACGTTAACGATACCTTTGGCCACTGCGCTGGCGATCTGTTACTGAAACAGGTTGCTGAACGAATAACGTCCTGCATTCGCAAAAGCGATACCGTTGCCCGTATCGGTGGTGACGAATTCGCAGTGGTTATACCTGAACTGGCCAGAGTTTCCGACATAGAGGGTATCGCCCAGAAGATTCTGCAGAGTCTTGTGAATCCTTATCAGCTTGAAAAAAATGAAGCCTACATTTCCTGCAGTATCGGTATCGCCATCTACCCCGATAATGGCTCAGACTCAGAGCGACTGCTACTCAATGCGGATAACGCTATGTATAAAGCGAAGCAAAAAGGCCGCAACACCCGGGAATATTTTAACCAGCAACTGAACGAAGACTCACAACGTCGCAGCCAGCTCGAGCAGGATCTCTACAAAGCGCTTGAAAGAGATCAGTTCTATCTTTTATACCAGCCAATATGGTCAGTCGATGGTTCCCGAATTGAGTCCATCGAAGCACTGATTCGCTGGCAACACCCCAAGCGCGGCATGGTTTCGCCCAATGAATTTATTGCTATCGCGGAAGAGTCGGTTCTGATTCACTCTATCGGTAAATGGGTCATCCAGGAGACTTGCCGGTTTGCCAGACAACTTGCGGACAGCTGCACAAACGCGCCTAAAGTCAGTATGAATATTTCAAGCTCGCAGTTTCTGCGAGGTGATGTAGAGAAACATCTGACCAGTGAACTGACGGCTCTGAAACTGAACGGATCCGCCCTGATTGTTGAGATTACTGAGAGCATTTTGTTACTCGATGAGCAGAAAATCTATCAGCAGCTGGAATCGATCGTGTCGATGGGAATCGATATCGCAGTAGATGACTTTGGTACCGGGTATTCATCCCTCAGCTATCTGAAAAAATACCCGGTTCAGCGGCTGAAAATCGATAAGTCATTTATTGATGACCTGGAAACTAACAAAGATACTCAGTCGCTGGTGTCGGGAATGATATCGCTGGCGAACTCTCTATCCCTGAAAACCGTCGTGGAAGGTGTGGAAACCCAGAGCCAGCTTGATCTGCTGAGACAGTTCGGCTCGCCGATGATACAGGGTTACCTTTTGGCCAGGCCGATGACAGGGGATATGCTATTAACCCTGTTAAACAAGCAGACAATCACTGTAGCCGGGGAATAAAACCAGACTCACTCGCCTGACAACCTGCTCCACCGGTCATCATTAAAACATGATTTTGAAGTGGACTGCCTCAGCTGAACACGAGCGGGCTGAAAAACACTATTTCAGGTATCAGCCTACTTTCTTTTTTCAAGGTCGTCACGAATGACATCGAGGCGCTCTTTCAGCTCCTCATTACCCTGCATCTGATCAAACTCAACCGAACGTGACGCGGTGTGCGGCTCTGCACGCTCAAGTGCATCAGTCAGATCTTTAACGCTGACCCTGATCGCCTCATAGGTTTGCCGGTCAACCGTTGGCAACGTATCCAGCGCCTGAACGGCCTGTATCATTAATGCGGGAAGCGTTTCCAGAATAGTACTTTCAATTGATTTTTCTTCTAACACCGATTTCAGACGGGCTCTGTCGGTCAGCCAGCTTTCAAGTTGCTGCCTCTCCTCCCCGGTCAGTACCGCGGCAACATGAGGGGCAACCCGATCAACCTGAGCGTTAAACGATATAACGACCTGTTTCTTCTCCCTGCCGGTACCGGGATCATCCGAGACCCGGACACAGTTAACGGTTTCGCCAGACGTAATAAACTCCATCCCCACCTCTTTGATTGGTATTTTTTAAGGGTTATTTATCCGCGTATAATCGGCTTGCTTAATCACCTGACTTTAGCTTAGCACTCAACGCTCAGGGCTGCCTCAGGGGTCCAGAGAAAAGCGGAATCAGATAAGCAGTGCTGCTAACCCCAGAAAGGAAAAAAAGCCAATTGCATCGGTAAACGTTGTCAGGACCACGCTACCCGCAACTGCAGGATCAATAGACATGCGCTGTAAAAGCAACGGAATGAAGATGCCGCCAATCACACCGGTCACCAGTACAATCAGAAGCGCAACGCCAAACACGATACCGAGCATCGGATCGCCGAACCAGTACAACGCGATGGCAGCCACTGCAAACGCCCAGACCACACCATTAAGAAACACAACTGAGGCTTCATGGGCAATCAACTGCGCAATATTACTTCGACCGATCTGATTCAGCGCCAGTCCCCGGGTAACAATGGTGAGGGTCTGTGACCCCGCCACCCCCCCCATACTGGCGACCACCGGCATCAACACAGCCAGGGCGATCAGCTGCTCAATCACTGCTTCAAATAATCCGATAACCCAGGCAGCAACAAACGCAGTAATCAGATTGATTCCCAACCAGTACCCCCGCTTGTACGCGCTGGTTAATACCGGTGAAAACATATCGGCGTTACTTTCAAGACCGGCAGAGCGCAACATTTTATCGTCGGCCTGCTCCTGAATCACATCAACCACGTCATCAATGGTTATGCGGCCCAATAAACGATAGTTATGATCAACAACCGGTGCTGACAACAGATCACAGTCAACAAAGATCCGGGCTACCCGCTCCTGACTGGCGTCCACAGGGATCGCCTGAAAGCTCTCACCCAGAATATCGGCAACCAGAGTGTCAGGCGGCAGCGATACCACTTCGCTGAGCGGCAGAACACCCAGCAACTTATTGGTCCGGTCCACTACCATTAAACTATCCAGCTGCTCGGGCATTTCACCCTCTTTTTTCCGCAGCAAACGCAGATAACGCAGCACTGAAAGTATGGATACATCGGCCCTGACAGCGGTTGCATCGGTATCCATCAGTCCACCAGCCGTATTGTCAGGATAATGCTTAACGCTGTTATAGCGACGCTTGCGCAGTTCATCCATCGCGGCAATCATCGCATTGATTACAGTGCCGGGAAGGTCCTCATCGATATCCGCCAGCTCATCCGGCTGCAGCAGGAACAGACTTTCTAACAGGGCATCCTGCGGAGTACTTTCGATAAGAAACTGACGAACATTGCCATGGATACTTTTCAGAACGCCGGCACGTTTCTGAACATCCAGACAGGCCCATATAACCGAGCGGTTTTCCGGGGTGGAAGCCTCAATAAGCCGGGCAGTTTCGCTGCTGCTGACTTCAGCAAGCAGGTTATTCAGCGTGACGTCGTCTTGTCGCTCTATCGCTTCATGGATCTGATCAATACGCAGATTCACCTGAGACATATATCTACTCCTGAATGATAAACTCCCTGAATGACCCAGTGCGATACGCCCGTCATACAGACTCATCAGCCATCAACCCACGCCACCCGTTGAATACTGTACCCCGCGGCCTGCTTAAAAGATCTCTGTTTTTCTTCCCTGTAACAGTTTAGCCATCTTCCTGCTTCAGTCCAGATCAACGTTACAGGTGAAATTTCAGTTGAAAGGCTGTGCGGGATAGCCCGCCAAGCAGATCGCCCGCCCATGATCATGTACTTCCACCAACGCCTTATGGAGACTTTTAACGGCGGTATCATAATCTTTTTCTTCAATCACGAACTGCATATCCACCTGTCGCATCGACTGATGAATGGCCAGTACACTGATATTGCCTTCTGCAATAGCGGAGACTGCTTTTGCCAGAATCCCCGGCACTTCCATATCACTGCCGATGGCAGAGGCAATGGCCACCTTTTTCTGATCCAGCTCAGCCTCGGGAAACCTTTCAGCTAATGCGGAGCGGATGCGCTTGACTGTTTTCAGGTTGGTGGCAAGGTAATGTGTAATGGTGTTGGCATTGACATCCTTTGACACAATACGCGCCCGGAAGCGCTTAATCAGGCCCAGTATCTCCCGGTCATAGTCTTCGATATTCCCGGCCATATCCTGATCAAACAGCTCCAGAGCATAGACGCCTTTGCAGCCAGCTATAATCTCTACCCGTGGGGTATCACTGACATAGTCACCGGTAATCAGAGTGCCTGTGTGTTCAGGCTCAAAGGTGTTTTTTACCCGCAACGGAACATTATGCTGACGCAAACCTTTGGCTGCCTTCGGATGGATCGCTTCCATGCCCAGATTGGCTAACTGATCAGCCACATCATAGTTGGTCCGCCCGATCGGCACCGCATTACCCTCTCCAACCAGGCGGGGATCGGCGCTGCTCAGGTGAAACTCTTTATGAATCACCGATTCACGCGCACTGGTCAGCACCGCCAGGCGGCTGAACGTCATCTCGCTGTACCCCCGGTCAAATGAGGACATCAGCCCATCTTCACTGTGGGCATAGCCGGTCACCACCGGTAACTGTCGATCCAGATCAATGGACTGGAAAGCAGAACGGATACGCTCATCAAGTGACATATGACGGTCAGTGTCCCAACCCGTCAGATCGACATAGCAGGCATTAACCCCATCACGTTTTAGCAGCTCAACCATATTCCAGGCGCTGTGAGCTTCACCAATACTGGCTAACATTTCGCGAACGGTAGTCAGATGGGCATCCAGTGCGAAATGACCGTGCATACACAGGCTGTGCAGATCAGACAGGCATTTCTGGGCATCCTGCAGACGCTCATCAATAAAATTATTCGCGCTGATCAACAGCTCGCTTTTACCGAACAGCTGCAGATTCAGATCATACATCTCACATTTAAGCTGCTCCAGGGCCTGCAACCAGCTTTTATCTTCAATACTACTGGCAAACAGGCCGTAAACACCCGGCTGACCACTCTTCTTGTGTTCCAGCAGCTTATCCGTTATTCCGCCATAGGCTGAGACGACAAACACCCGCTGGTAGAGCGTGTCAGGATTCGAAGGTTTAAAAATAATATTATCCCGGACCGACACATAATCAGACATCGATGTGCCGCCGATCTTTTCTATAGTATGCATAACTCTCAAGTTTTTCAGATTATAAGATTGTTGCTGATATAACGACCGGTTAAAAAAAGAGCCGCATTGGGCGGCTCACAGCTCAATCGGCAACAGGAAGCGCCGTGATATTTTCCCGGCTACAGATATATTCCGGACGGGGAGGCTGGTCACAAAAGGGAGCAACAACCCGGTTACTCAGTGCGTTATAGACAAAAAACACATTGGAACGCGGTTCCGGCGTAATATTTCCGTTTGAACCATGCATCACATTACAGTCAAAAACGATCACACTGCCGGGTTTGCATTTGACGCTCACAATGCCACCGGATTCCGCCATCAGCTTCAACTGATCATCCGAAGGCACGCCATACTCCTGCTTTTTCAACGAGGCTTTAAAGTGATTATCCGGGGTTTCTCCCGCACAGGCTGCGAACTGTTGATGTGACCCCGGGATCAGCATTAACGGACCGTTATAATCAAAGTTTTCCGTCAATGTAATCGACATACTCAGCGCCCGCATCCGGGGCATACCGTCCTCGACATGCCAGGTCTCGAAGTCTGAGTGCCAGTAAAACTCCTTACCCCTGAAGCCCGGCTTATAGTTCAGGCGAGACTGGTGAATATAGACATCATCATTGAGAATATATCGTGCCAGCTCTGCCAGACGAGGGTCCGCAACGAGTTTCTTAAACAGAGGGCTGTTTTCATGCACTCTGAAAACAGACCGCACTTCACCACTTTCCGGTTCAGTAATGGTTTCACCCGACTGTTTTACCGCAGCATCGTTACTTAATCGTTCCAGCTCTTGCTGAAACAACTTCACTTCAACAGCAGAAAACAGATCCTCCAGCACCATAAACCCCTGCTCAGCATAATCATTTATCTGCTGATCAGAGATGGGCGCAACCCGCCCTTTTGGCGCGTACACCGTTGGGTCCTGGCGCTGTGAAAATTGATGAACACCCTGTCGTGAGGGGTACAAGTCTTCAGTATCTTGCTCACCCGGCATAAACATTCCTTTCACATTCATAATCAGGCCGTCACTGTTTCCGCATTCAGTTCATAAGCCCCTTCTGGGTTATGAACCTCTTTGCCGTTGAGCGGTGGGTTAAAGACACAGGCCATCTGCATCTCTTCAAACGCCCGTAAAATATGCTTATCATTTTTATCAAGAATATAGAGAGTGCCCGGCTTAATCGCATATTTCTTACCATCCGGTACCGTTTCTATCTCACCTTCACCCGATATGCAGTACACCGATTCCAGGTGGTTCTGATAATGCATGCCAAAATCAGCGTATTTATAGATGGTGGTGATGTGAAATGAGAATCCCATATTGTCATCTTTCAGCAGCATCCGGGTACTTTCCCAGTTACCATCGGGAGATACAATTCGACGATTACTCTGCTCGGCTGTTGCTAAATCACGTACAATCATTTTGTTTCCTTAATATTCAGTTTTCTTACTTCTGCTTCTGACGCGGGCTTCAGGGTGATGACCATATCCTCACTGCCGGAGACGGTAACGACCTCATCAGCCGCAATCAGTATGCTTTGCGCCGACTTCAGCCGATATGGCCGGGATCGGGACATCATCCGGATCAGCCCCGCCCCACTGAGGCAATGAAGCCTGTAGAGACACCGTTGAAGCCTCTCGGGGAGTAGGAGTAGCACCCGCCCCCCTCTCTTCTTAAGAGATAAATCAGACCCTGCTCCGTCATGCTCAGCTGGCCAGAGAAACCTGGTCAAAATACTTTTTCTGCTCGGGGAAACTATCCTCTTTGGCACAGACCTCACGTATCGCACTCTCGAGAATATCGATACCGGCTGCCAGATTTTCCATACTGATAACCAGAGGACAGAACAGCTTAATGACCTGATCATCAGCACCGCTGGTTTCAATAATCAGGCCTTTCTGGAACGCCCGGGTGGTAATTTTGTCTGCCAGCTCTCCACTGACACAGTTAATACCCTGAAACATCCCCCGGCCCCGTGTAGAGAAATTGCCATCACCATACTCTTCAACAAACCCCTCCAGCCGCGCTTTGATATAGCTGCCTTTACGCTGAATATCGGAGGCAAAGACGTCATCCGCCCAATAGTGATCAATCGCAGCGGTGGCGGTAACGAAAGCGAAGTTGTTACCCCGGAAAGTGCCGTTATGCTCACCCGGCTTCCACTGATCCAGCTCCGGACGGAACAGGACTACAGCGAAGGGCAAACCATACCCCCCAAGGGATTTAGACAGGGTTACAATATCCGGCTTAATACCCGCTTCTTCAAAGCTGAAGTAGGTGCCCGTTCGACCACAACCGGCCTGGATGTCATCAACAATCAGCAACACCTCATGCTTGCGGCACACTTTTTCCAGCTGCTGCAGCCATGACACAGACGCAACGTTAATACCACCTTCACCCTGAACCGTTTCGACAATGACAGCGGCTGGCTTATCGATACCACTGCTGGAATCTGACAGCACTTTATCCAGATACACGGTAGTGTCGATATCATCCCCGAGATAACCGTCAAACGGCATCCGGCTGACACCGCTCAGACTGACACCAGCCGCCCCCCGGTGATGCGAGTTACCGGTCGCAGCCAGAGCCCCCATCGTTACACCATGAAAGCCGTTGGTGAAACTGATGACATTTTCACGACCGGTGACATTTCGTGCCAGCTTCAGGGCCGCTTCAACAGCGTTGGTTCCGGTAGGACCAGTAAACTGCATCACGTAATCCAGACCTCTTGGCTTAAGGATTTTTTCATTAAATGTCTCGAGAAACTCGCCTTTGGCTTTAGTATGCAGATCAAGACCGTGAGTGATGCCGTCGGCATGGATGTATTCCAGTAATTTCTCTTTGAACAATGGGTTGTTATGGCCATAGTTCAGGGTTCCGGCACCGGCCAGAAAGTCAAGATAGCGGTTACCATCTTCATCATAGAGGAATTCTCCCTGGGCTTTATTAAAGACACGGGGGAACGAACGGGCATACGACTGAACTTCAGATTCAATCTGTTCAAAAATTTTCATAACAGCACTCTTAATTTAGGAATTAACGAATAATATATAGAACTACGAAATATTAATGATGAAGCGGACCGATACGGACCAGGAGCTCTGAGTCGTGCTTATCATTAAAATGAGTTGCACGATCAAACATCAGAGCTTTCTCCAGAGAAGCGTTGCACTGGTCTGCCAGACGCGTAAACAAGGCCCATGAAGCAACGTTATCTGCGGTAATTGTTGTCTCAACATGTGACACCGAACGGTTTGCGTCTGATGCCAGAAGCTGCAACAACATCTGCGTTGCAAGTCCACATCCACGGGCATTTTGGGAGACTGCTACCTGCCAGACAAACAGCGTCTCAGGTGACTGAGGCTTATGATAGCCACTGATAAAGCCAACCACCTGACCCTGATACTCAGCGAGTATCGAAGTATCTGAAAAGTGGCTGCACTGCAGCAGGTTGCAGTAACAGGAGTTACTGTCGAGTTCCGGGATATTGTTGATGAGCTGATTCACTGCATAACCATCAGCAGCTGTGGGGGTGCGTAAAATTACGCTTAAGATATCCATTGTCCCTCTAATATTTAGAATTACATTTATTTAGCTTTGCTAATTACTTTTATATTATAAAACATACTAAGCAGCGTTAAACAACCTATATAAACGGTTATTTAGAATACAGCCTCAAAAATATACTTTGAAATTCAAATTATCATGCCTGAAAAAATAGCATTTCATGGAAAAAAATATGAAATATCCGTAGAATAACCAATCAAAATACAGTCAGGACCGGTCATGGAAAACAGCCAGAAAGCATTGGTACTTCTACGTCAGATTATTCGCTCTACTGATATGCAGGATAAGGACATCAGCCGCAGCACAGGGGTCACCCCACCACAACTGATGGTGATGCAGACACTGCGTGAAAATACTCAGCTAACCACCGGCGAGCTGGCAAAAGAGATGGTACTGACCCAGGCAACAGTGACCAGCATTCTGGACCGTCTGGAAAAGAAAGAACTGATCTGCCGCGAAAGGGGCAAAGAGGACAAACGAAAAGTCTGGGTCAGCCTGACAGAAAAAGGGACCGAACTAATGAAAGGCGCTCCCACGACACAACAGGATATTTTTGTCAGAAATTTCGAGGACATGCAGAACTGGGAGCAATCAATGATCGTTTCCAGCCTGGAGCGGATCGCATTTATGCTTAATGCACAACATCTGGACGCAGCCCCGCTATTAGATATCGGTGAGCTGGACCGGTCGCAAAAGGATTTTTCAAAAAGCTGACCAGCAGGAAAGAGATCAGAATGCCTGATACCAGCCAGCAAACAATCAGTGAATGAGCGGACCTGCGCTGTCGTCGCCCGGAGGTAACGGATGACCGCTGCTGTCACTACCCAGCACTCCACGTTCGACAGCCAGCTCTAACAACTGGGAAACCACCATCTGGGTCAGATGCGCGCTGACAATCATACCCGCCGGAGGATCTCCCTCAAACATCTCCTCATCCACCATACCATCACCCCGCAACCCTAATAACAAAGGATTTTCTTCCACCAGCGGGGCAATATCATCAGGGGCAAATAATGAATACTCAGATGCAATCTGCAGCGCCAGTGAATAGGCGTCCAGAGGCTCATCACCGAGTCGTTCGACAAAAGCTGACTCAGCACTGTTCATCACCCGGGTCAACCGGCTCTCCCCCGGCAACAACAGGTTTTCACGGGCAGTCTCAGACACGCTGTAGTCCACATTAGCCGCCAGCGGCTCAGGCAGCTTCAACTCATCAGCATTCAGCATCAGCCGCCCGTCACCATCCACTGTCAGCCAGCCATGATCAAGAGCAACATCAACCAGCCCCTCCATCATCGCCGCAGCAATATTGGCAGAAATGATCATACCCACACTCGGATTTCCACGCTCACTCTCGCTGGCAATAAGATTACCCCGGCGAGCAGCCAGCAATGTCGGGTCCTCAGCAATGATCGGAGCCAGCTCATCAGCGCTCAGATAGAGACGCTCATTGCAGATTTTTTCAGCAGTGGTGTAGGGGTGACGACCATCATCCTGCTCCATAAGAACCAGGTAATCTGCCCTGACCCGCTCTATCAACCTGGTTAATAACTGACTCATCTCTGTCTCCGCACTGCAGCTCACTACAGATTTACCTATATAACTAACTTTAGCCGATCTTCGTTAAAACCGACCAATCTATAATCTATACTAATGTTTAAACAGTCTCAGCCGAAGCAGTGTTAAGAGGCAGAAATCTTCAGTAAAGGGCCAGATTTCATACCTCTGCAGATCAAGACAAACAAGAGGATGGACCATGTTTAGTCAGATACCCTGGTGCACTTTTACTGACGAAGATGAAGAAGAGGGAAACATCTATATACTGTCGGACAACTGAAATAACTGAACCAGAAACGCTATATCAATGATACGTTAGCCCGATCGGACTAATCTGATTACGCTGCTGATCAAAACAGTTACGCAGCTCAGACAAGGGCTGCAATGCATAATCCACCGGATCTGGCGGCAGGTCGTACCAGTCCAGGGTTGAAACCCGGGTCATAAGGTCGTATTCGCCAATTAAAGCATCCAGATAGATCATCACCGCTTCAATGCGCGGCTCCATATCCAGCGATGCCGGCAGATCCTGCATGTAGATATCAAGATGGTAGCGCCCGGACTCCATCCGGTAACCAAACCAGAACTCATCCAACTGGAACTGTTCATCACCGAAATTAACGGTAGCAGGCACCGGATCATAGCGATTATTAAATGCCACAAAACTGACCCCGCCAATATCCGGAGCCGCCCCCACAAGTGTTAAAACAGAGGTGATTGATTCAGGATAACCGTCGCAACCAAAGATCATCTCAACATTACCCTCACCCTCTTCACGCTCGAAGTGAAAGGTCAGGTTAGCATCGATATTTCTCAGACTCTTACTGTATTCCAGTAACAGTGATTCGTTATCAAACTGATTTTCAGACTCACTGGTGAGCAGCCGGTCAATCGTCTGCTCTACCTGCTGCCAGAAACTCTGGATTTTGTCGCTTGGCTCAATCATGTACGGGGAACAACCACTCCTGTTTGCCCCTGATATTTGCCATCGCGGTCTTTGTAAGACGTTTCACACACCTCATCAGCTCCCAGGAACAACATCTGAGCAACACCCTCATTGGCGTAAATCTTGGCAGGCAGAGGCGTTGTATTGGAAAATTCCAGCGTTACATGTCCCTCCCACTCTGGCTCAAGTGGTGTCACATTAACGATAATACCGCAACGGGCATAAGTACTCTTACCGAGGCAGATCGTCAGCACATCGCGGGGGATGCGAAAATACTCAACGGTACGCGCCAGGGCAAAAGAGTTGGGCGGGATGATGCAAACATCAGACTTCACATCGACAAAACTACCATCATCAAAATTTTTCGGGTCAACAATTGATGAGTTGATGTTAGTAAAAATTTTAAACTCATCTGCACAGCGAACATCGTAACCGTAGCTGGACGTACCATAGGAGATCAGTCGCTCGTCTCCACGACGACGTATCTGACCCGGTTCAAACGGTTCGATCATGCCCTGTTCAAATGAAGTGCGACGAATCCAGGTGTCTGATTTGATACCCATCTTTTCAGTTCCAGTTCTCTGTTATTTTGTGCGGCCGCACATAATATCGTTTTTGCTAAAAAAAAACCGCATTTTCAGAAAAAAAATGCGGTCTGTCGTTATCACTCCGGGATACCGGATCAGCGTCTGATCAGTCCTGACTAACAGAGATATTCGGCATCGCCTGCTGCACGCCACTCCGACTTTCAAGTGCGTCGACAATCTGACGGGCCGTCGAGCGATAAATCAGAGACTCAGGGCCTTCAGGGTCTGCAACCAGTGTTGGCTTGCCGCCATCTACCGCTTCCCGAATAGACATTTTAAGCGGCAACTGACCCAGCAACGGGGCATCATAAGCGCGGGACAGGTCTTCACCGCCGCCACCGCCAAAGATCTCTTCAGCATGACCGCATTCACTGCAGATATGCACGCTCATATTTTCAACAATACCCAGCACCGGAATGTCTACCTTACGAAACATCTCAATTCCTTTACGGGCATCAAGCAGAGCAATATCCTGCGGCGTGGTGACAATAACCGCACCACTGACCGGCGCTTTCTGAGAGATCGTCAGCTGAATATCACCGGTACCCGGCGGCATATCGACAAACAGGAAATCGAGATCGCCCCATTCAGTCTGAGTCAGTAACTGCTGCAAAGCACCACTGGCCATCGGCCCACGCCAAACCATCGGCTGCGTTTCATCAATCAGAAAGGCGATCGACATCACTTCCAGGCCATGAGCCTTAACGGGCTTCATCGCGTTTTCCCCGACAGGCTCAGGACGGGTTGTCACCGGCACACCCAGCATCGTACCCATACTAGGGCCATAGATATCCGCATCCAGTACACCGACACGATACCCTTCCGCAGCCATCGCCAAAGCCAGATTTACCGTTGTTGTAGACTTTCCCACGCCCCCTTTTCCGGACGCAACAACAACAATATTTTTAATATTTTTCATGAAATAACACCTTAGCCTGTGGCTTTTCTGTATTCCGAATAATAACCAACTAATTTAGTAGGAATTATGCATTAAACACTGACAGAACACCAATACTACACAACAGCATCCGACATCACAGTCGCGATAAAGAGCGGCGTATAGGGTCAGGCAACACCCATCAATTGCTCTGCAACCGCTTTCGCCGCCGGATAGTTGGTTTTACCGCTACCCAGCAACGGAATCTCATCAACGCGAAAAACCCTGGCTGGCAACATCAGTGGCGGCACTCCCTCACTGATCAGATAGCGCCTGAAACTTTCAGGATCAATATCGGCAGTCACCAGCAACACAATCTGCTCACCTTTACGCTCATCCGGCAGATTGATCGCCACCAGAGCCGACTCATCATCCGCAAGGTGCTGTCTGATCTCCAGTTCAACCGCCCCCAGACTGACCATCTCCCCACCAAGCTTGGCAAATCGCGAGTAACGGTCAACGATAGTCAGGAAACCATCTTCATCCAGATGACCCTTATCGCCACTTTTATACCAGCGCAAACCGTCCAGTTCGACTATCACCTCGGCGGTCTTTTCCGGATTATTCAGGTAACCCTTCATAATCTGCGTGCCGCCGATCAGAATCAGACCATCTTCACCGGCCGGCAACTCCTCAAGCGTAACCGGGTCAACAATACGGAATGTCGAACCTGGCAGAGCCATCCCCACAGTACCCGGACGAGTACCTACCTGCACAAACCAGCCATCCACGGACAGATAATCAGGCAGATTAACACTGGCAACCGGAGTGGTTTCTGTCGAACCATATCCCTCAACTACAGGCACCCGAAAGCGGGATTCAAATGCCTGCTGCACTGCTGGATCGAGTCTTTCTGCCCCTGCAACCGCCACCCGAACCGACTGAAACATCAGCGGGTGGAGTTTTTTACTGCGGGTATAGAGACGCAAAAACGTGGATGTCGCGCAGATCATCGTCGCACGATATCGGGCTACCCCTTTGCCTATATTCACTGCATCAGTCGGGTCCGGATGGCACACCACCGGCAGCCCCTCTATCAGAGGTAAAAAGGTCGTCACGGTGAGCCCAAAGGCGTGAAACAGCGGCAGGGTCGCCATAATGCAATCATCTTCACGGATATTCAGCACATCGGCAATCTGACGCAGATTGGCGAGAATATTCCGGTGACTGAGCATCACCCCCTTGGGCGCCCCCTCACTGCCGGAGGAAAACAAAATTGCGGCGGTATCTTCCACCTTCGTACCCGCCCCAAGCCACCACTGCAACAGAGTTGTTGGCAGCACACTCAATAAGAACATTGTCACCAGCGCTTCAGCTTTACCGATCCCTGCTTTCAGATCCTCCATGTAAATTACCTGACGCCCCTCAAACAACGCCTCAGGATCTAGCCCCCGGGCTTTAAGCTTGCTGACAAACTTATGTGCCGTAAGGATGGTTTGCACCTCACCCTGCTCCAGCGCAGCCAACTGAGCCGGTTCACTGGCGGTAAAATTGATATTGACCAGTGTCCGGCCGGCAAACAGCCCCGCCAGATTACCTATTGCTCCGGCACTGGACGTCGGCAACAATAACCCCAAACGCTGACCCGGCGTCCTTTTCAACCGCTGGCTGAACAGCACCACAGCGGTTAGCAAGCGGCGATAACTCAGCGGCTCCCCCTGCACATCACTGATCGCCATATCGGACATAGCGTTCCGCGCCGTACGCATAAAACTCTGCGGCAGTGGCCGGAACGTCCGGGTGTAACGTTCCCAGGTATGAATCGACAGCTCAGCAACTTTCTTTTTGACCGCTGAAGCACTGCTGTTCACCGGCATCGGCTGACCATAGGCAACAATAACATCACGCTTTAAGCCGCCCCGGCGAATCATCTTCATCTTATCGGTCGAACGGGAGAAGCGACTGCCCCATAACCCACGCAGATAGAATGGAACAATAACACCATCAGCCCCTTCACAGGCCCGCTCAAACCCCTTTTTAAACTCACCAATCTGACCTGTATGACTGATCGCACCTTCCGGGAAAAGACACACGACATGCCCGGCACTGATGAGCTCACCAACCGCCTGTAATGCATCCCGGCTATGGCCTCTGGAGATCGGAATCACCCGATACATAGACAGAAACCACTTCAGATACCAGCGTTCGTAGATTGAACGCTCCATAACGAAATGAATATGACGGGGACACGCCATCTGAATCATGGCCCAGTCCAGCCAACTGATGTGGTTGCCCAGCAATAACACCCCCTGGCCTGCACGGGGCAGGTTTTCAAAACCAAGCACCTGGAGGTTATATTTACGTTTAATTAAGCCGGCCACCAGTACCCGCACCAGTGCCTGAGGCAACATCCGAATGGCGCACAGAGCACCAATCACGCCCAGTAGTGCAAGCAACCAGAGCAACCAGAGCCCATCAATTCCGGCCCAGGCGAACAGTACGGTGAGAGACAGAAAACCCAGCATCGCGATATTCTGAATAAAGTTACTGCCCGCCAGCACTTTACCGGTCTCATTGCCACCGGCATTAAACTGAATCAGCGCCTGAAGCGGCACATTTAAAAGCGCACCGCTGAGCCCGATCAGAAAGAACACCATCCCCTGATAGAGCACAGATGAGGTCTGCGGAAGCAGGATCAGCCCTGCAGCAACACCGACAGCCCCCAGAGGAATCAGGCCAATATTGATATAGTGAGGAGACCAGCGTCCGGCCAGCACTGAACCCGCCATAATCCCCACGCCTGCCAGCGCCATGGTGCCCTGAATGACAAAGGTGTTGTGAATACCGTGATGGGTTTCTGCAACCGCCGGAAAAACCGCCAGCATGACCTGACTCACCGACCAGAACAGCGCCACACCGATAATAGATAACCAGATTGTCCGGTTATGGTAGATCATCGACAGATTGCGGGTCAGCGTCTTGCCAGTGCGGTAAGCATGCCAGTCATAACGGACCTGACGGTCGGTGTCCCGGACCTGAGGCAAGCGGTAGGCCAGTACCAGCTCGAACAGAGAGCCGATCACCAGCAACCAGCCTAACGGAGCGATTTTTTGCAGACTCTGCTCAGGCGTTAACTGAAAAGCCCCTTCAACGCGGATTTCAAAGAGCAGCGAAAAGACAGCGATACCCGACAGGATAGCGATCATAGTGACCGCCTGAACCCAGCCGTTACCTTCAGTAATATTCTCTTCGCCTACCAGCTCACGGATAAAGCCATACTTAGCCGGCGAGTAAAATGCACTCTGCAACGCCAGTATAAACGTCAGCGCAAATGCAGTGATAAACCAGCCCTGGAAATAACACAGAGTAATCAGCAGCGTTGCGCCGACAGCCGCCCAGGCAGAAAACTGCATCACGCGGTTTTTAGGATATTTATCGGCAAGAAATCCGGCCGGCGTGAACAGCATAATAAACGGCAGCAGAATTAATCCATTAACCACCGCGGTCAGGACGATCTGCAGATCGCCATCATAGGCTTTAAACAACGTATTCTGAATGATGATCTTATGTCCAAGATCGACAAAAGCATTGATAAAAGCGATGACAATGAATGCCAGAAACCCGTTGATACGAAGAAGTGCTGACATCCTACTCTCCCTGACAGAATGAATGAGCCACTGAAATGGTCAGCGACGCAACCATCAACGTTGAAAACATAGCCCTGAGCATAATACTACCTCCCGATAAAATGATTCCCAAAGTATCTTTTTATCGTTATAGCAACACCACTGCTTAAACAGGAGTAGCGAAATATAATACCCAAAGTCCATATACACCGGTCTGAGCTGAGCTCAAACCAGTGACAAACTTACTTCCGTGTCAGATAAACACCGCACTCGAGGTGATGGGTATATGGAAACTGATCAAAGAGTGCAAAACGCTGCAGCACATGGGTCTGAGTCAGCTGTTTCAGATTGTCTTGCAGTGTTTGCGGGTTACAGGAGATATAGACAATATTATCGTATTCAGCGACCTGCTTAACGGTTTCATCATCCAGACCACTTCTTGGCGGATCCACCAACACAGTACTGAAGTTATAACTGGCCAGATCAACACTGCTCTGCTTGAGGCGTCGAAACTCCCGCACGCCCTGCAATGCCTGAGAAAACTCTTCGCTGGACATCCGCAGAATTTTTACATTATCAACACCGTTGGCTTCAATATTAAATTGCGCCGCATTGACAGAGACTTTAGCGATCTCAGTGGCAATGACATGGTCAAAATTATCGGCCAGTGCCATGGTGAAGTTACCGTTGCCACAGTACAGCTCCACCAGATCCCCCCCGGCATTACGGGTAACATCCACCGCCCATTCCAGCATCTTTACACACACTCCACCGTTGGGTTGTGTAAAGCTGTTCTCTACCTGCTTATAAATCAGCTCGCGACCGGCGACCGGCATCTTCTCTATCGCATAATCCTGATCCAGCACGATCTTGGTTTTACGGCTGCGACCTATAAAGTGGATTCCGAAATGCTGTTTAAGCTTTCTGGCTTCCTCAATCCAGGCCTCATCAAGCGATTTGTGATACAGCAAACTGATAATAATCTCGCCGGACAGAGTGCTGAGAAAATCCACCTGAAACAAACGGCGACGCAGCAGCTCATTGGGGCGCAGATAATCCAGCAACTTAAACATCACCTGCTGAATCGGTTCGGACACCATCGGGCAGCTTTCCAGTCGGCTGTGCTGATGCTTATCACCCGGCTGAAACATCACATAGTAAAGATCATCGCCTTCGTGCCAGACACGAAACTCGGCGCGCTGGCGATAGGCCGTTTTTACCGACTCAAACAGCTCAATATCCGGCAGAATAAAATCGGCAAACTGCTGTTCAATTTCAGTTTTTTTTTCGCTCAGCTGAGCATCATACTGGGACGGATCAACAACAGGCAGCGCCATCTAAACCTCGGTATATAGAATCAAAAACAGGCCGGGCATTCTATCAGCCTGCCCCGATCACTCCAAGCTTTCACTCACGTTTACGGACTGGTTTAAAAACCATTACCTGATCCGGAATAGAGTTGCGCCGCAAAATCTTCAGACATCTGCTGCCAGCGGGAAAGTTTATGCTGCAACCCCAGACGAGTCAGATATTTTTCATTGATCCGGCTACTGATACGGCAATTATTAAGATTAACCACATCCGGCAAAATAGAATCTGCCAGGTGAACCGCGGTTAATGGGGTGAATTTGTCACTGGAAGTTGCGTTCGGGTTAGAGTGATAGAGAACCGCTTCCACCACTTCTGGCGGCAGATTCCAGAGTCCCAGCATATACGCACCGACCTCCATATGCGTAACACCCAGCCGGAGCTTTTCAATCGCGTAGAGAGGATGATCCAACATCGCCGCTTCCTGAAGCACGGCACTGTAATGTTCCGCTTCACGGGTTGCAATCACCAGCATACCGATATCCTGAAGCAGTGCGGCCAGAAACGCCTTATCGGCGATATCAGCACTTACCCGCTGCTCGCGACAGATCGCCCGGGCAAACCGGCCAACCACCATACAGCGATCAAACAGGTTTTCGAAGGAAAACCCGGACCAGTTCCGGTCCTGAGGAAAGTGTTCAAATATACGCGACACCAGAAACAGATCCCGAATCTGTCTTACCCCCAGAATCACCACCGCATCTTTGATTTTAAAAACCTTACTGCTGAGCGCAAAGAATGCAGAGTTCACCAACTGAAGGATTTTGGCGCTCATCGCCGGATCCCGTTCAATGATGGCAGCAATCTCAGCAGCCCCGGTTGTATCAGATGCCAGTGCATCGTTAAGCGCAACATAAACACCCGGCAGAGAGGGCAACCTTTCGATCGCTCCGACATACTCCCTGATCACCGCTTTATTACTCGACTGAATGAGACGCAGGCTCTGCCCGACCTCATGGAACAGTTCGGCAACACCGGACGTAAACAGCAGTGAACGGTGACAAAGCTCAGATGCTTTGGCTACCTGATAACTCTGCAGTCCGTCATTGAGCATAATCCGGATAATACCCGGGTACTTAGCAACAACTTTGCGTAACCAGTTATAACGAAACTCAAAATTATCCTGGCTCAGCTGAACAACAATCACCTGATAATTCCTCCGTTCGAGCATCTCCATGGCCTGATCAGGCATCTTAGCCTGATTCATTGTGACCTTGCCTTTCAGCTCTGCAGGGGCATTGTTCAGATCAGCCAGCGGTTTGCCGAACCAAAGCACCGCAATTTTATCTTCCTTAAGAATATATTCGAACATGACCCTCTCCATACGCACAATAGAGCGGCGCCCCCACCCGCGCCCTACATTTGCGATAGCTTCACTCAAAAATTAATTTAACAGATTTCTGCAGATACCTGTGCAGATATTCATGCTGCGCGTCATAACTGCCCTGACCACCACTGGATATGCCTGCGGCATTGCCGGCATATCCCGGCATTAACTCAACCAGTAAAAGAGCCGTAGACTTTAAATTACACCTGCGAGGCAGCCTCAACAGGTGATGAATACGCACATCAATACGGCACTCAAACCTACAATTAACAGTTTCTTATGGGGTTTTAGCCTTTTTAAAAAAAACTGTCCAATCGTTGTTACCCAATATAGTTAGAATAAATCGACAGCTTTCATTCCCGGACCCGGATAAAAAAGATCCCCTTTCCTTGCTGTAATTTCAGTCATTTAGGAGTAAAATTCCGCGCTTATCTCTGCAACCTAGACCTGCTCCGAATCATGACTGACACACAACGTAAGATTCTTGTTACCAGCGCTCTGCCCTATGCCAACGGCCCGATACACCTGGGTCACCTGGTAGAGTACATCCAGACTGACATCTGGACCCGCTTCCAGAACCAGCGCGGCAACCACTGCACCTATGTCTGTGCGGACGATGCCCATGGCACCCCGATTATGCTGAAAGCAGACCAGATGGGGGTTACGCCAGAAGAGCTGATTAGTCAGGTGAGCCAGGAACACCAGCGTGATTTCGCAGGCTTTATGGTGGGGTTTGATAACTACTACTCCACTCACTCGGAAGAGAACAAACACTTTGCCTCGCTGATCTATACCCGTCTGCGTGACGGTGGTCATATCTCGAAAAAGACCATCACCCAGGCATATGATCCGGAAAAAGAGATGTTCCTGCCGGACCGTTTTGTTAAAGGCGACTGTCCCAAATGTGGTGCTCAGGACCAGTACGGCGACTCCTGTGAAGCCTGCGGTGCAACCTACAGCCCGGTTGAACTGAAGAATGCTTACTCTGCAGTCTCCGGTGCCAAACCGATTGAGAAAGAGTCTGAGCACTATTTCTTCAAACTGGGTGATTTTGAAAAGTTCCTGCGTAACTGGGTCGACACCTGTGTACAGGAACAGATGATCCATAAGCTCAACGAATGGTTTGAATCGGGCCTGCAAAACTGGGATATCTCCCGCGATGCGCCATACTGGGGCTTTGAAATCCCCGATGCGCCGGGCAAATATTTCTATGTCTGGCTGGATGCCCCAATCGGCTATATCGCCAGTTTCAAAAACTGGTGTGATAAAAACGCAGTCGACTTTGATGAATACTGGAATGAAGCATCCGATACCGAGCTGTACCACTTTATCGGTAAAGATATCGCCTACTTTCACACGCTCTTCTGGCCTGCCATGCTGGAAGGTGCCGGTTTCCGTAAACCGACTAAAGTGTTCTGCCACGGCTTCCTGACTGTAAATGGTCAGAAAATGTCGAAGTCTCGCGGCACCTTTATTATGGCGGAAACCTATCTGAAGCATCTGCGCCCTGAATACCTGCGTTATTACTTTGCCGCAAAGCTGGGATCGGGTATTGATGATATCGACCTCAGCCTGGACGATTTCCGGATGCGGGTAAATGCCGATCTGGTGAACAAGGTCGTCAATATCGCTTCCCGCTGCGCCGGATTCATCCATAAGAAATTCGATGGCCAACTGGCTGTCTCACTGACAGAGCCCGCTCTGTATGATGAAGCGATCGCTTCCGGCGAGCTGATTGCAAACGCTTATGAAGCACGGGAATACGGCAAAGCGATGCGGGAGATCATGCATCTGGCCGACAAAGCTAACCAGTATATCGATGCAGCAGAGCCCTGGGTTCTGGCAAAGCAGGAAGGTAAAGAGCAGCAGGTTCAGGATTGCTGCACCATGGGTATAAACCTGTTCCGGGTTATTATCTCCTATCTCGCACCGGTGCTGCCTCAGGTTGCTGAAGACACTGCTGCATTCCTGAATATTGACGGCTTTGCCTGGGACGCGATTAAGACTCCCCTGCTGGACCACAAGATCAATAAGTTTAAGCCTCTGATGCAGCGCGTTGATGAAGACAGCGTTAATGCCATGATCGAAGACAGCAAAGCAACCCTGGCAGCAATCGCAGCTTCAACACCTGCAGCACCTGCGGCAGAGAAAACGGAACTGGAGAAAAATCCGGTTGCCGATGAGATTACCTTTGATGACTTTGCCAAAGTTGATCTTCGGGTGGCCCGCATTGCCAAAGCTGAGCATGTTAAAGGCGCGGATAAGCTACTACAGCTGACACTGGACCTGGGCGGCGAAACCCGCAATGTCTTTGCCGGCATTAAATCCGCTTACAACCCAGAAGACCTGGAAGGCAAACTCACTGTCATGGTGGCAAATCTGGCACCACGAAAGATGAAGTTCGGTATGTCCGAAGGAATGGTGCTGGCAGCAGGCCCGGGTGGCAGAGACCTGTGGATTCTGGAACCTCATGAGGGCGCTCAGCCCGGCATGCGAATCATGTAAGAGTACTCTTAAAGTTATCTTTAATGGTTTATCTTAGTTATCTTAAAGGCACTGGAGAGTGCCTTTTTTATTGAGGAAACAAAATGGCCCAGGAAATTGAACGTAAATTTCTCGTGAATATGGATAAAGTTGACCTGCCAGAACAGGGCCTGACCATCTGTCAGGGCTATATTCAGACAACAGACAACACAACCGTACGTATTCGCATCATGGGCGAGAAAGCATTTCTGACCCTGAAAGGAGAAACTCAGGGCCTCTCCCGCAGTGAGTTTGAATATGAGATTCCCGTTACAGATGCCCGGCAAATGCTGGATGAGTTTTGCAAAGGCCCGGTCGTTGATAAAACCCGCTACCTCATCACTCACAAAACCCATCTATGGGAACTGGATATTTTTACCGGTGACAATGAAGGTCTGGTCATTGCAGAAGTTGAGCTGGACAGTGAAGATGAAAGACCTGAGCTGCCTGACTGGATTACCGAAGAGGTGACCGGCGATAAACGCTATTATAATTCTAACCTGCTCACACACCCTTTCAAAAACTGGTAGACCGATGACAACACTGCACCCGTTTGAACACCTGACACCCAGCTTTATTCAGGACGCCATTGAAAGCCTGGGCTATCTCTGTGATGGACGGGTATTTGGTCTTAACAGCTACGAAAACCGTGTCTATCAGGTTGGCATTGAAGAAAGTGAGCCTCTGATCGCTAAGTTTTACCGCCCGGCCCGCTGGAGCAGAGAACAGATTCTGGAAGAACACCAGTTCTGCTTTGAATTGATAGAACAGGAACTGCCGGTCGTTGCACCACTGAAACGCGATGGCGAAAGTCTGTTCAGTTATGGTGACTTTATGTTTGCCCTGTTTCCCCGCAAGGGCGGACATGCACCAGAACTGGATAATATGGACAACCTGTTCATATTGGGACGAATGCTCGGACGGATTCACACTATCGGTGCCAGCCGCCCATTCATCCACAGACCCGGGATTGATATCGCCAGTTACGGCCATGAAAGTGCAAAACTGATCAGCGAGCACTTTATTCCCGCTGAACTGAAAACCTCCTACGACACACTCACCACTGACCTGCTCAGACTGATGGAACAAAACTGGCAGGCCTGTGAACCGATCAACCGGATCAGGGTTCACGGTGACTGCCATATCGGCAATATGCTCTGGCGGGACAACGCGCCACACTTTGTTGATTTTGATGACGCCCGTATGGCTCCGGCCATCCAGGATATCTGGATGCTACTGTCCGGTGATCGGGACAGTCAGCAGGCACAGCTACTTGAAATCATCGAAGGTTACAGCGAATTCTGCGATTTTAATCCGGCCCAGCTGAGACTGACTGAAACCCTGCGCACCCTGCGGATTATGAACTACGCTGCCTGGATCGCCCGCCGCTGGGAAGACCCTGCGTTTCCCCACAACTTTCCCTGGTTCAACACTGTACGCTACTGGAGCGAACATATTCTGGAACTGAGGGAGCAGCTGTTTGCCCTGCAGGAGCAGCCGTTGCAACTGTATAATTAGGATCAGTTGCCAGAACGGGTCTTTTGCGACGCTCTGGCTGCCAGCCAACTAACCGATTCTGAACCACCCGCCACAACTTTCCACGCCAAACGATCCATTCCGCTCCCCAGCCAGCTCTGCCAGCTGATAGAAAACGTTACGGCTTAAGCGCCCCTCCATACCATAACGCACCATCAGATAGGGAGAGGGCTCTCCGGTATCGGGATCAGTTTCAACCCGCAGCGGGTGTTCCGCTGACGCGATAACAACATCATCGGTGGATGAGGTAAACACCAGCTCCTGCCCCTTTTCACCCTGTCGCACTTCAAGGCTGGTGAAAAAGAAGGGGGCATCTTCTACCTGTATCCCGACCTTCTCAACCGGAGTGACCAGAAAATAGCGATCATCTTCACGCCACAAAATTGTAGAGAACAACTTTACCATTGCCGCTCTTTTAATCTCACCACCCTCATGTATCCAGCGCCCGTCACGGGTAATCTGGATATCAAGATCACCACTGAACTCTGGCTTCCACTGATGCACCGGAGGCAGTGAATGCGACTTTTTAAGATCACTGTCCAATAGTGTCTGGATCGATTTAAGATCCGGTTTCTTATTACTCACGATATATCCTTCTCTCACTGACACACTGTTATCTTTATTGTATTTCAGCTGACATTAAATCGGCTCATACTAACTACAAAAAATTTCACCTTATAACTTAAACATATGAAAGAGATTCATTGTTAGAATAGATCCTGCTTAAACAACCCCACCCGCGGTTGAAACAGCGACACATTACATATCTAACAAACTGACGGATACCCAGATGAGTAACTCACAACTGAAACAGAAATTCGCTGACCCAAAGCGCGGCGTCTATTTTATTGGCACTACCCCGCCGAAGTCTTCTGTTTCTATGGAGCAGTTATCCGAGATCGGTAATAAGTTGCTAGAACGTCTGCAGCAGATTGATTATGACGGTGTCATCGTCTATGACATTCAGGATGAGAGCAGCCGTATCGACAAGCCCCGTCCGTTTCCATTTATGAATACCCATGATCCCCGTGACTATTCAGCAATTCTGCGAGAGAAATCCGGACGCCCGATAATCACGTATAAAAGCGTATCCCAGCGCAATAAAGATGATTTTAATGACTGGCTGGACAAAGCCTGGTGCCCGCATGGCGTGAGAGATATCGTTCTGGTTGGCAGCCCCTCTTCCGACGGTGATATCACCCTAACACTGCCACAAGCCTATAGCGCGCTGAAGGAACACAGTCTCGACTTTAATCTGGGTGGTGTCACTATCGCCGAACGCCATGCCAGTAAGGGGAATGAGCATCTGCGCCTGCTGGAAAAGAGCGCTCAGGGGTGTGAGTTTTTCGTCTCGCAAGCGGTCTATAACCCGCAGGCCACCATTGATCTGCTGAGCTCTTATGCCCGGGAATGTAAAGAGCGTGGTGTTGAACCCAAACGGATCATCCTGACGTTCACCCCCTGCGGTAGCGCTAAAACCCTGGAATTTATGGAGTGGCTGGGGATCTCTGTACCCCAGGCAACCCGCCACCGGATTCTGGATGCGCATAACCCGCTGGCGGAATCCATCCGCATCTGCCGCAACAATCTGGATCAGATTCTGGAAGCCTGCGGCGGTCTGGGTATCCCTCTGGGTCTGAATATCGAGAGCCTGACCAACCGTAAAGAGGAGATCGATGCAGCGATCCGCCTTTATAAGTTGCTCAAAGCCACTCTCGACCTGAAACTGGCCGAGTTAGAACTTTAACTAAGTCCACAGCCTCAACAAAAAGCCCGTTACATGCGGGCTTTTTTGATTACTCTTTATCACTCCCGACAGCAACGGATTGAGTCTCAGGATGCTTCAACGCTTCAAGCACTAACGTAAACTCCTTATACTTTTCCGGCGCCCAGATAATCTGCTGCTTCTCAAAGTCGATGTTGTAGCGGCCACCACCCAGAATATCCATTCCCAGAAGCCCGTCGAACGGCTGCGGTCCGCTGGTTTCAATCACAGCGGTGGATTTATTTTCAATCCGGTAGGGCCCCAGCTCTATCCGGTCAAACACCACTCTTTCAGTTTTGATCAGCCCGCCACCAGCAACCTGTGCATAGCCGGAGTCACGACTGGAAACGTTCAGTGAGCTGACGCCGCCCTTATGGAGCACAGTCATACTGGCTCCGGTATCCAGAAGCAGATGCAGACGGGCCTTTCGCCCCCGCCAGATGACACTGACCGGAACCAATACCTGGTTGCCCAGAACCCTGACAGGCGTTGTCATCTGTTCCAGTTTTTTTTCCAGCGCTCGTATCTGCTGTTTTCTGAGATAGTCATCACTTAACTGCTGACGACTTTTCTGACTGGCCAGTTTTTCCTCTTCCGTCATTAGCACAACATCGACCTGCTGAGTGGTCTTTCGGTACTGAGGAGGAATTTTGTGGGGGCTATCGACGTAGACTTTTCGCCCGTCTGCATCGGTATAATGAAGAATCTCTGCAGACGCAGAAGATAAAAGTGCAGCTAGCGTACAGAGGAATACCGTGAAAAATTTCATAAACCTGCACATAACATTCGCTCCCTGTTTTGCATCACCGGCGTCCTGCCGGTGCAAGAAAAATCAGTTCCAGAACTGATAAACGCCATTTAACAGGAAAACAGCAACAACCGCCAGAAACAGCAACATAAAACGGATCATCAGACAGAACCTGCACACTTTCTTCCTCTTCGGTGCTGCCATCTCAGCCTCCCGCCAGCTTGACGGTAAAGCCCTGCCGCTCAAGCAGCTGCTTTAGTTTTTCCCGATGATCACCCTGTATTTCAATAATTCCATCCTTGAGCGAACCACCCGTACCGCATTGCTGTTTGAGTTTTTTGGCCAGATCTTTTAACTCTTTCTCTGCCAGCGGCACGCCACTGATAGTGGTGACACCCTTCCCCTTTCTGCCAGAGGTTTCACGGCGAATCCGGACAATTCCATCCAGACTATCCAGCCTTTCCTGATCGGACAACTGATCACAGATACACTGATCAACAGACTCTTTACAACCCGGGCAGAGCGCCCCTTTCTCAGTAGAAAATACCAGATTACTCAGCTGATCACGCATTGACACGACTAGATACCCTATTGATTACAGAATTCTGTTAGTTGACTGACAAACCACCTATCTGACGAGACAGGTAGGTGGCGTAATTGTCGGTCATTCCACCGATAAAATCGAGTACACGCATATAGGATTGATACAGAGGCCACTTCGGATCAGGGCTGTGAATCCCCATCAGGCTGATGATCTTCTGACTACGATAACTCATCTGATCACGAGCCTGTGTATGCTGTTCATAGGCGGCAGCACAAAAAGAATCCAGCAGACTTCCCAGGGTACTGTAAGCACCCACCTCAAGTTCTGCTTTGCGGTTATCCGGAAACACCCGTTCACTGGCCAGGGTTTTAGCCTTTGCCAGCCCCTCACACACATCCGGATGACCGTCAGCCAACAACTCACCGGCATACTCGCCAGCCATAATCAGTGACAAATTAGCCATAAAGGCAGACACGGTCGACTCAACCATATTTTCCATCGCCATGCCGCGCAGTGCGGATATTTTGCGACGCGCTGACGCCTGGGTGAAAAAAATCTGATCTTCATAGTTAAGATCACCACAGATCTGCAGCATAATCGGTTTAATATCGTTAAAGCCGAGAATATTCAGCTCTATTGCGTCCTCAAGATCAAGGATTGCGTAGCAGATATCATCTGCAGCCTCTACAAGGTAGGCAAGTGGGTGGCGGCACCAGTAGTCCTCTCCCAGTTTAACCAGGCCCAGCTCCCGTCCCAGCGCATTAAGAATTTCCCGCTCGGTACCAAAGCTACTGAATTTACCTTTATTTCCCGCCCGTTCCACCGTCCAGGGATATTTCAGCAGAGTGCCCAGTGTCGGGTAGGTCAGCCTCAGGCCACCGTCAAACAGGTGATTTTCTATCCGGGTAACTACTCTGAACCCCTGCGCATTACCTTCAAAGGTTTGCAGATCAAGCAACTCAGCTGCTGACAACTCTTCAAGATAACGTTTGGGGGCCTCATGCTTAAACCAGTCCCGAATAGCAAACTCCCCCGCATGTCCAAATGGCGGATTACCAATATCATGTGCCAGGCAGGCGGACTGCACGATAGTTCCCAGATCGTGGGGGCTGATCCATGATGGCAACTGATCCTGTAACAGCTCACCTACCCGTATACCCAGACTCCGTCCCAGGCTTCCCACCTCAATACTGTGGGTCAGACGGGTATGGATATGATCATTCAGTGAGAGCGGATGCACCTGCGTTTTACGCCCCAGTCGCCGAAATGCACTGGAGAAAACAATGCGGTCATGATCCTTATGAAAATGGCTTCGTCCAACCTCATCAGGGGTCAGGTTTTCATGGCCATAACGCTTAGCTGTCAGAAGCTTATCCCACTCCATTATTCCGATCCGTCAAATTCTGTTCGCTCCAGTGTGCGATATCGGTTCAGGCAAATCAATCTCTAGTCACGACATAGCAACAGAGATTACCGCAATACAGCAAGCCTTTATACTTAAGCAAAAGATCTGACCTGGATTGAGGTTAGCCTGCAAGCTTGCTGCAACCTCCTCTGTTACTTCCAGAAATGGTAAATACTCTTATATATCAGAACTATAGAAGAACCATAACGTTTACATTTTAAACAACTGCCGATACAACACCCAATCAATAGCACACTATAACCGACAAACATTTCACTAATTCATTGATAATGCGACAATTTGCCACATTCAGATCCTTACCGGGATCGGTAACAATTCATCACAGAGGAAATACCCCGAGATGCCTCAGCCTGAAACCCAAAAAAGTAGATCACAATACCTGTATCTGATCCTGTTAGGAGGCTTTATTCTGGCAGTATGGCTGGGGTCTTCAATGTTCAGTTTACCTTCCGCTGAAGCACCGGGAATTGCCAGTAATTGTAATCTCAACGATAAGAGCTGCACGGTCCATATGGGAGAGGTAAGCCTGACTCTGGATATTCAACCCCGGCCTGCCAGTTCTATGGCGCCGCTTAACTACCAGGTCAGTATCGTTGGAGCCAGAGCCAGCAACGTGATGATCAGCCTGCAAGGCAGTGAAATGTATATGGGCATCAATCAGACCCCGTTAACAGCTGTCGAAAGCAAGCCGGGGGTTTTCAGTGGTCAGGGTGAACTGGCGGTCTGCACCACCGGAGAGATGTTATGGAGACTGACGGTCTCGGCAGAAACCACTGCCGGCCCCCTAAATACCTGGTTTGAATTCAGAGCAAAATAATGGCAAACAACCTGACAACACTACGCAACCTGCTCCTTCTGACTCTGGCCCTGCTCGCAGGCATTGTCACGGCATATATGTTATCTCCAAAAAGCAGCTCGACTGATCAGCCAATGCTGAAAACGCTGGGGGGAAATTTCACACTACAGGGTGTTAATGGAGACGTTTCGCTGCACGACTTTAAAGGAAAAGTTGTTCTGATCTATATCGGCTATACCCACTGTCCGGATGTCTGCCCTACCTCTCTGGCGGTGATATCACAGGCAATGAAAAACCTGGATGCCGATCAGCGGAAACAGATTCAGCCCATCTTTATCAGCGTTGACCCGGACCGGGATACGCCCGAACATCTGGCGGAATACAGCGCCTTCTTTCACCCATCCTTCATCGGCGTCACCGGCAGTCGTGAAAAGATTGATCAGGTCGTTTCTCAATATGGGGCATTCTACCGCATCGTCAATATGAAGGACTCAGCCATCGGCTATGCGGTTGATCACTCTTCACGGATCTACCTGATCAACAAACAGGGTGCACTGAGTAAAACCATGGCTCATGGTACACCGCCTGATCAGCTCGTAACTGAGATAAACGCCCTGCTGTGAATCCCTCATTTAGTACAGAGAAATCACCAGAACATACAACACAGGATGTTACGAAGAAGACCGTTATCACTAAAACTGTTATGGATAAAACCATTATGAAAAAGCTAATTACGCTGGTTGCCGCACTGACCCTGTCTGCCTCAGCCTTGGCCGAGATCAGGGTTGATCATCCCTATGCTCGTGCTGTGCCGCCAGGACAACCCAACAGCGCTGCCTTTATGACCCTGGAGAACAATAGCGATGAAGCGGTCTCTCTGGTTTCAGCATCCACATCTGTTGCTAAGGCAGCTGAGCTGCATACTCACACCCAGGAAGGCGGGGTGATGAAAATGCGCAGAATTCCTGAAATCACAATACAGGCCAACGGGCAGGCAGAACTGAAACCCGGAGGCCTTCATATCATGCTGATCGGCCTGAAACAGAACCTGGCTAAAGATGAAACTATCGACCTGACACTGAATTTCAGCGATGGCAGCTCAGAAAAGCTGGCCATTAAAGTGATGGATGTCATGACTGGCATGAGTAATACTCAGATGCATAACGGGATGAAAAAGCAAACACCCTGATACGTTAAGTGGATAAAAAAACCGGCATACTCTGCCGGTTTTTTTTATTTTCCGTTCAGAGAGAAACGCTCGGGATGAAGCGGATCAGTTCCGTAATAGCGCTGCAACGCTTTAATCAGTGCCGCAGGACGCTCAGGAACCCCATCAACAAGATAGGTCTTCACCTGCGACAGTACATTTTCCTTGAACTGCTCACTGGCACCGATATCACTACCAAGGTTGTCGGCGCTGAAATGGAATTTATGACCCGCAGCTTCCGAGAGTAACCACTCAAGCGCCTGCGGCTTAACCTCAACCCTCTCAAACTCAGCCTGCTCCTGCGCGGTCCGTCCATCCGGTTTGTACCAATAACCAAAATCAACCCGCTGGCGTCGTTGCGCACCGGCAACACACCAGTGACTGATCTCATGCAGCGCACTGGCAAAAAAACCGTGAGCAAAGATTACACGGTGCTTTGGATGGTCAGCATCAGCGGGAAGGTAGATCGGCTCGTCATCGCCCTTTACCAGTTCAGTATTCAATGTTTCACTGAAAAGTCCGTTAAAAAGACTGATCAGGCTTTCAGGGGTTCGTTGTGTCATCTTTTCTGCATTCTTACTGCTGATATTTAATCCAGGTATTCTGATTCAGCCACCAACTGTTGCCACTATTGTGGTCGATACGGGCCGCGACATAGCCTTTTACATCACTGTTAGCGGGCAGCAACTGTATATCGTAGGACGAGATTGGCGGCGCCTGCTCCTCGTCGAGTGGTTGCCAGTCGTTCGCAGCAGAGATCCAGCTCTCTCCGGAAAACCGGTTGTAACGAATCATCACCCACTGCCCTTTAGCGGTGTAGCAACTGGCGAGTAGAAACGGATCACCACCTCCCAGCTCCGGAGCAATCTGCTGTAACTCAACTAACTGTTGATCCAGCCGCTGCATCATCTCACTCAGCGCGGGATCTGGCTCAGTCGTTGTTGAGCTCGAAACAGCAGAACGTTTAACCTCCTGCGCCAGCACCTGAAACTGTGTCAGTAAAAGCTGCACACGTTCAGCAACCGAACTGTTCTGAACTTTTAGTTCAAGAAACTGCTCCTGTAACAGCGTGATCCGTCCATTCAGCTGGTCGAACTGTGCGGACTGATCGATAGTATCTGTCAGCGAACTATCCCGCAGCTCTGCCGGCGGCGCGGCCGCTTGAGAGATATCCGGCTGGACATTAGCTGCATTACAGCCAGCCAGCGCGAATGTGCTCAGAAAGGACAATAAAGCGACTCGGTTCACAATTTTCTCCTTCTCATTTGTGCGCCCATTCTAGCGGATGGACAGGCTGAGTAGAACCGCTTTCCCGTCGTCGCCGCGAACGGATGAGGATAAAGATCAGGTGCCACTGCAGACTGCAGCTTATTATTGAGCTACGGCCAGGCAATACAAAGAGCAGTACGTGGTCAGATATTAGATAAAGGTTTGATGATCTAGCCGATTTTTGCAGTTTCACTACCGGACTTACCGGTATTTTCGACCCAGTTAATCGTTAAAGATTCCCCCTCTGCTCCGCCAGAAAAACTAAAGGCAAAAAAGGGATTCTTAGCAATGGAGGCACTCAGATTCGCAGCAAAAACTGTATTTCCTGCATACATCACCCTAATTTCGCGCAAAAATTTTGCGGCAACACGCTCGCCTGTCGCTTTATCTTTGCGCTGCCCATCTTCCATTCCATGCGCCACTGTCAGCTTAACCGCGGTCATACCGTTGAGGACTCGGGCCTTAATTTTAATGATATTAGCCATTACTGTTTCCTATGCTAATTCCTTCACACTCAGCACTTAACTATTTCCCCTTAACTGGCAGCTTAAGCCGGTCCCCTGAACCTTAACAACCACCAATGATCACTTTTGTTTCCTGATAGTTACTCAAAAGCTGCCCATCTGCTTTAACGACTGCAGTAATAGCCGACGAGGTATAGATTCGTATGCGGGTAGACACTGACGGCTCAGTGCCCTCTGGAATGATGAACTCAGCCACTAGTGGGTTGGGGTTAGCTTCAACAAACAAGCTGATAGACTCGACATTGACTAGCGAGGTTTTTACCGTAACCGGAACCAGTGTCCCATCAGAGGCAATGCCAGGCGCCTGCAGAACCACCTGATCACTTGCCACAGGCTTTCCACCCAGCAATGCATTTATAGCCTCAGCCTGACTCTGTGCAACAAATGCTGCATTATTCCAGGCAGCGATTGCCAGACGAGGCATCAACACCCCCGCACCAACCAGAGTCCCGCCAGCGACAATCGCCTTAATGACTGCACGACGATTCAACATTGTATCTGCCCCCTTCCTATCGATGCACCAGCGTATCCTGCCCGAACCCGGCAAAAGATAAAAGTCCTTCACAGATCACTCCATACCTTTTCTCACTATTGTGAGATTCCTGAAGATGAACCGGGACAGTTAAACCGCCGTCAATCAGCGTATTCCGCAGAAATTTACAACGCAGGAGCTGGATAATCAGCGGTGCTGCCACTCTGGTTTTCGCTTATGAATAAAGGCATCAATCCCCTCACCAGCATCATGAGTGAGCATGTTTTCAGTCATCACCCGACTGCACTCAATGTAAGCCTCTTCAAGGGGTTTATCTATCTGCCTTACATATGCCTGCTTACCGATTGAAATCGCTTTTCGTGAGCTGGCAGCAATTTTACCCGCCACTTCGAGGGCTTTTTGCCTGAGTGATTCTTCAGGGACTACCCAGTTCAACAGACCTATTTCAGCCGCCTTTGCAGCACTGATCATATCGCCAAGTAACAACATCTCCATCGCATGCTTCTTACTCACCGAACGGCTCAAAGCCACCATGGGGGTCGAACAGAACAGGCCGATATTGACCCCTGGCGTGGCAAAACGTGATGTGTCACTGGCCACCGCGAGGTCACAACTGGCGACCAGCTGACAACCCGCAGCTGTCGCTACGCCATGAACCTGAGCAATCACCGGAACCGGCAGGTTTACGATCCTCTGCATCAATGTTGAACAGGTTTCAAAGGTACACTGATAGTACGCCTCTTCTCCCTCTCCCAGCATCTGTTTCAGATCATGCCCGGAACAGAATCCACGACCACTGCCCTGCAATACCACAACCCGTACAGAGTTGTCCTCAGCGATAGCATCAAACGTACTGATAAGCGCTTGCATCAGTTCCATTGAAAGGGAGTTGTAAGCCTCAGGACGGTTCAGTGTCAGTGTGCAGATCCCGTCAGCGTCTTCGCGGACCAGTAGTGTGTCACTCATAGCAACCTCAGTTTTTGTTTTAGTTAGAGGAAACGCTAAAGCAAAACTAACAAGAAATAAAGGATAACCCTTATTTTAAGACTAAAAGTTGAAGGGAATAGTTTTCAGGGATTTACTTTTGACACTGTTTAGCCAGAAACCGGTCCAGCTGATTGGCAAACAGCTGACGGTCTTGTTGTGTCAGCTTTGCAGGCCCCCCTGTATCGATCCCGGAGCTGCGCAACTGATCCATAAAATCACGCATATTCAGCCGCTGACGAATGTTTTCCGGAGTATAGAACTCCCCCCTGGGATTCAGCGCATGCGCGCCTTTTTCAAGCACCTCAGAGGCCAGAGGAATATCTGCAGTTATCACCAGATCACCGACAATGCATTTCTGTACGATATAATTATCAGCGACATCAAACCCGGCTGGAACCTGCACCGCACTGACAAAAACCGATGGGGGCGTCCGCAGAAACTGATTCGCAACCAGAACGGTTTTAACCCCCAGTCGTTCTGCTGCCCGAAACAGAATTTCCTTAACGACATTAGGACAGGCGTCTGCATCAACCCAGATATTCATGAGGCCGCGCATCCGTTCAGAGTGAGAGAATATCGATCATTTCCGGCATCCCTTTCACCGGACTATTCGCCGCCTGAGGCTCTGCAATCCCATGAGGATAGCCGCGCTGCAGTCCCTTAAAATCAAAAAGCTCAGTATCCACAAGGTGAGAGGGGACCACATGTCTCAGAGACCGGAACATGGTTTCAATGCGGCCGGGATGATGCTTATCCCAGTCCTGCAGCATCTCTTTAACGACCTGACGCTGCAAACCATCCTGCGAACCACAGAGGTTACAGGGGATAATGGGAAACTCACGCAGCCCTGCATATGCAGCAATATCTTTCTCACGAGCGTATGCCAGAGGGCGGATGACCATATTCTTACCATCGTCACTCACCAGTTTTGGTGGCATAGACTTGAGTTTGCCGCCATAAAACATGTTGAGGAAAAAGGTTTCAAGTATGTCGTCACGATGATGGCCAAGGGCGATCTTATTCGCACCGATCTCTTCGGCAAAACCATACAGGGTTCCGCGACGCAGACGGGAGCATAATGCACACGTGGTTTTACCCTCGGGTACCAGCTCTTTAACAACCGAGTATGTATCTCTTTCAACGATATGAAACGGCACACCTATCTGAGCCAGATACTCAGGCAGAACATGCTCAGGAAAGCCAGGCTGCTTCTGATCCAGGTTTACAGCAACGAGTTCAAAACTGATCGGAGCACTTTTCTGAAGATTCATCAGAATATCAAGCATGGCAAAAGAGTCTTTGCCTCCGGACAGACACACCATCACCTTATCGCCATCTTCGATCATATTAAAATCTTCGATAGCACGTCCGGTTTCCCGGCGCAGACGCTTCTGTAACTTGTTTAGCCGGGTTTTCTGTTGTTTTGCCAGTTCTTCGCTCATATACACTTTCTGGAAGCAGTTTAAAAAGGCGGCGATTATAGCGGATAACAGCAGAATAATCAGCCTGCAAATAGGCTACGGTCAAAACTGACCGCAGCCTGATGGCAAGCTGTGAGGAACTCAGTTACGCAGAGAGGATATCTCTGACTGGTCTTCGCTGGTCAGGATAGACTCACGATTAAGATTAAGCACAGTTAACAGCTCACCCATCGCATTCAGCACTCTGAACTGAGTCATTATGCGATCTTTATCCGCTTTGATAAGTTCCTTACGTGCTTCGAACAACTCGTTCTCAGCATCCAACAGGTCAACCAGGGTACGCCTTCCCAGCTTAAACTGCTGCTTATAAGCATCCAGTGTTTTTTCGGCTTCGATTACATGAGCTTCCAGAAACTCCATCTGCCGCTCCAGCAACTGGTAGGCGTTCCATGACAGACTCATTCCCTCAGCCACTTCCCGCTGTGCCCGGTCCCGAATAGCACTGGCTTCCATCAACTGATAATAAGCTTCTTTCTTACGATAGGAATCAGCATTACCGTTGAACAGGTTATAGCGCATGCGAATCATGGCTGTCAGGTCATTATTATAACCGACTGCACCATCCAGATTGTTGTTCCATGTACCTCCCAGCTCCAGTCGGACATCAGGGTGGAAATTGGAATCTTTGCCTTTTAACTGAGCAACAGCCGCATCCACATCAAACTGTGCAGACAACAATGTCGGATGCACCTTACCTGCTCTTTCAAGGGCCTGCTCATAAGAGACCGGCATATATTGATCAACAGGTGTCGGTTTAACCAGTCCGCTTGCTTCCTGACCAACTACTTTGTAGTAACGGGCGTTAGCATCGAGAACATTGTTATCAGTTGCCAGGTAATTGGTATGCGCCCGACTCAGGCGTCCTTTAACCTGAGAAAGATCGGAAGCTGATCCCAGTCCGTGCTCAGAACGTTTGCGAATACCGTCAAGAATCTCGATATGCGACTCGAGATTAGCAGCCGCCAGAACAGATGCTTCCTGAGCATTAATCACGGTCATGTAAGCATCGGCGACTTCAAGAGTGGTGTTCTCTGCCACACTCCATAGCTGATAACGCTGAGCTTCAGCTTCTGCTGTCGTCCGGTCGTTATCATTTTTAGTACGCAAGCCATCATACAACAACTGACTCAGAGTCAGTGACGCTTCTGAACGCTCCAGATCGACATAACCGGAACTTCCGGTCGCTGCCCGGGTGGATGGACTGTTGGTCCACTCCCCTCCCCAGCCGAGTGCAAGATCCACTTTTGGCTTATAGCCTGCTCTGGAAACGCCTATCTGCTCGATACGGCTCAGATACTGACTTTTTACAATCGCCACTTCAGGAGAGTTGCCAATTGCATACGAAGTTGCCTCAACCAAAGTCTGTGACGCGACTGTGCCTGACCAAGCTATCATTGTCAGCGCACATACGCCAACCCTGTTAATTTTTCCCATAGAACCGTTCCCCCCGGATAAAGTCCATCTAAACGTTATCGTTCTCTTAAAGCTTGTTGCTGAGCCTTAAATATAGGCTTAAGCAGATAATCTAGTACACTTTTTTTACCCGTCATAATGTCGACTGTCGCCATCATGCCGGGAATAATTGGCAAAGAGTTTCCTCCCCGTCCAAGATCTGTATTATCAGTTCGGACTCTGATGAGGTAATACAGATTACCCTTTTCATCTTCAATGGTATCTGCACTGATATGTTCCAGAGTACCTTTCAAACCACCATATATTGAAAAATCATACGCTGTCAGTCGAACCACTGCACTCAGCCCGGGGCGCAAAAATGCAATATCCTTGGGCGAGATTTTTGCTTCGATCAACAAATGATCTTCTGTTGGTACAATTTCGATCAGATCCATCCCCGGCTGAATAACACCGCCGATAGTATTGACCGAGATTGTTTTTATTGTGCCATGCACCGGAGATACAACTGTAGTCCGGTCAACCCGATCGCGCAAACTAACCTGCGCTTCCGTTTTCTGATTCAGCTCAGCCAGATTTTCGTTCAGTTTCTGCTGACTTTCACTGCGGGCATTTAACGCGATTTCACGACGTTTCGCAACCGACTCCTGAATACTTAATCGTACTTTAGGCAGTAACAACTTAGCGCCTTCAAGCTCCTGCTTATAGCTATTCAGGTCTCTTTCGAGCTTGATCAGCTCAATTTCCGGGACAATACCCTGCTCCGCCAATGGGCGCGTCATTTTCAGTTCACGAAGACTCAGTTTATAAGAGCGATCAAGGTGGCTGATTTTAGACTCAAGTTCTTTCCCTTCCTGATCTCCCTGCTGAATCTGACGGCCGATGATTTCCAGCTGATTACTCAGATTACGCAAGTACTCTTCAAGCTGAGACTGTTCCCGACCTAACAGATCCGGATGACGTTTCTGCCAATCGGTATCTATGGATATCGGCTGAGGAACGATCTTAACCTGACCCTGCCAGTCGCTGTTTACCGCTTCATCACTGATAACGATGCTGGCCAGCTCAGCCCGGTGCCGGGCAATCGAAATTTCCAGATAGGCCTGCTCCTGAGCCTTACCCCGGAAGTCTGATAAAAACCGCGTTTCATCCACGCGTAACAAGGGCTGACCCGTTTCTACCTTATCGCCTTCTCTAACATACAACTCTTTGAGAATACCGCCTTCAAGATACTGTACTACCTGAATCTGTTGAGAAGGAATCACACTGCCCTGGCCACGGGTGATCTCATCCAGCTGTGCAAAATATGCCCAGACAATTGCGGTAATAACAAAACACACCACCCCCCAAAGAAGAATTCGTGAACTTTTTGGAGTGTCCAGCAACACACTGGCAGCGGCATTATCGATAAAGTCATGCAGACCATCTGCAACGACTGCTTTGCCATGCCTTGCGCCAGCCGTTGGACTCACCGCAGTATTTACCTTTGAAGCGTTCTCTTCAGTGGAAACCGGCACCTGATCTGTGTGCATATCACCCATCAGGATTGAGCCTCCGTTTTCGCCTTCTGTTGATTCACGCCTTCGCGCAACCAGTTAACCACATCAGCCTTAGGACCATCCGCAAGCAGACGCCCATTTTCGAGGACAATGATCCGGTCAACGACATCGAGAAGACTGGATTTATGCGTACTCAAAATCACGGTTTTGCTCCGGTCCAGTGATTTTAACTGGGTCATCAGCCTGACTTCCGACTTACGATCCAACTGACTGGTGGGTTCATCCAATAGCAATATAGGCGGGTCCATCACAATTGCTCTGGCTGCAGAAACAGCCTGGCGCTGCCCTCCTGAAAGCTGTCGACCACCTTCACCCACCTGCCGCTCCAGCCCTTCAGGGTCATAATTGGTAAACGCTGTCACCCCACCCCACTCAGCAGCGCGTAGCAGGTTTTCATCACTGGTAAAAGGCGCGCCCATGACAATATTGTCACGGATACTACCAAAGAAAAGATGATTATCCTGAGTGATACAACCAATATTACGCCGCAAATCTGCAGGATGCAGCTGAGCGATATTCACGCCATCGATCCGCACATCGCCTGATGTCGGCTGGTATAAACCGAGAATCAGTTTCTCTAAGGAACTCTTACCGGCACCAATCCCGCCAATCAGGGCAACCCTCTCACCAGGCTGGATAGAAAAACTAACCTCATGCAGGGCATAACTTTGTTGCCCGGGATAAGCAAAGCTGACTTTATCGAACTCAATTTTGCCTTTCAGTTTGGGGCGACTGACGTAGCGCTTACCCTCCTCTTCTTCAACAGGCATATCCATGACCTGATTGATCAGGCTCATTGATGCCTTAGCCTGATTATATCGGGTTGCAAGCAGCGACAACTGCGCCAGGGGCTGTACCGCCCGACCGCTCAGCATAACAGCAGCAATTATCCCTCCCATACTCAACTCACCCGCAGCCACCAGATAAACACCGACCACAACGATGCCAACAGTCATCATCTGCTGCAGGAAGCCAGAAAGCGTTGACGCACCATTAGCCAGCTTACGGGTCTGAATATCATGCTGCCCCATCTTACTGACAGCCTGCTCCCAGATAACCTGATACTGGCTCTGAGCACCGTTGATCTTAACCGCTTCAATCCCTGTCAGACCTTCTACAAGCGTAGCCTGCTTCTGTGAGGCGATCTTGGATGTTAACTCAATCTGCTTTGCCAATGGCTTTTGAATATAGAGACTGTAGCCTACCAGAACGACCATCACGAACAGCGGCACCAGCGCCAGCGGCCCACCCACTATCCATATGACAAACAAAAACAACAACGCGAAAGGCAGATCAATAAGTGCCCCCAGCGTCGCCGATGTAATAAATTCACGAATGGTTTCAAATGACTGCAGGTTACTGGCAAAGGCCCCGACAGAAAGCGGCCGCGATTCGAGCCGGATTCCCATCACCCGGGCAAATATTTTTGCAGATAACTGGAGATCCAGTTTTTTACCTGCAATATCAATAAAATATGACCGCAGATGTTTAAGGATCAGATCGAAAACAAAGACCAGTGCTACCCCGATCGCCAGCACCCATAGCGAATCAAACGCAAGGTTCGGCACGATCCGGTCATAGACATTCATCACAAACAATGGTGATGCGACCGCGAAAAGGTTAATCAACAGGGACGCAATTAACACATCTCTGTAGATCGGCATTGCACTTCGAAAGGTTCCCCAGAACCAGTGCCCTTCCCGGGTATTCAGGACATCAGGACTGCGCTGATCAAACTGATATTTCTTGCGAATATAAAACAGGCGGCCTGAATAGATCTTCTCCAGGTCCCCTATTCCGAGCTCTACCTCACCGTCGCCACTCTCCGGTTGCAATAAACGCGCTGTACCAGCCTGATGGTCGATCGACATCAGAATGCAGCAGCTACGGTTTTTTAACAGCAGCACACAGGGTAACAGCAGCTCGTGTATCTTTAACAACGGCTGGTCTGCCAGCCGTGCAGACAAACCTGCACGCTCAGCCGCACGGGGGAACAGTTCCAGGGTTAAACAGTTATCAACCAGGGGCAAGCCACTGCTGAGAGAGTTTTCAGAGACAGGCGTGCCATAGTACTTACCCAAAAGCACCAGAGCATCCAGTAAGGGATCAACAAACTGCTCACGGCTGGTACCGAAAATCCAGTCTGACTGTTGTTGTGTCACTATTTTTTATCGCCTTTTTGGAAAAAAACAGATCGATAGGAAATATTTATTTTTATATAGATCATAAAATTAAATCACCGATAAGCGTTAATACAAACGATTGTTCGGTATCCGCCAATAAACAAAAAAACGGGCAGCTCTCTTAGGAGCTACCCGTCCACGATCAAACTATCAGTTTAGACTGATCAATAAGCTGATTCAGCAGATCTGTATTGGTTGCACCGGGATCAAGACTCAAATCAGTTTTCAAGCCCTGAATATTGACGTTATCCAGAACAATCTCCTGCACCACGCTGCCATTCACACTATCTTTGACGCTCAGTACAGCCTGATTAGAGCCATTATCAGCCAGACTCAGATAACTCTCTACAACCCCGACATCTGTCATACCAAGGGAGTCCAGCAGGTCTGAGAGGTCGAGACTGTCATCTGCCACAGTAAAATCGGTAATATGATCCTGCGCGACAATGGTAGTCGTACCCTGATCACCCCCATTCCAGACAAAACTATCAGAGCCTGCACCACCGGTCATGATATCGTTACCGGCACCACCGATCAGAATGTCGTCGCCGACGCCTCCGCTGAGGATGTTATCGATATCACTCCCAATCAACAGGTCATTACCATCTCCTCCTACAAGCTCTGTTACTTCTGTCCCTCCTTGGATGGAAATAGATGTATCAATACCATCACTTAATGTTATCTCGAGTTGAGGCTTAAAACCGTCTGGAAGTGGAGAGGCTGACTGGATGACAAGGTCATTGATAGTGTATACACCATTAACTTCCGTAAAGGCTGATGGCAGTATAGTCCATGTACCATCCCCATTGTCAGTAACCTCAGTCACCCCATCGTTATCCGCTTCATAGATTAAAATATCAGTACCAGCAGGGAAGCCCGAAATAGTAATTTCACTGATTAACTCACTGCCATCCATATCAATTAAATCGTATTGCGCTGTCAATGGATATACATAAGATGTCTGGGTGACCGAGTCGGTACCAATCGATACAAGGGTTGAACCATTACCTCCCTGGCTTTGACCTATAACCTCAAAGCTAAACTCATTAAATGGAATATCACTAGAAAGCGTAAAACTACTCAGAGAGTTAGCTCCACCTGAGAATGTATACTCGATTACACTTTGAGAACCATCAACATTCATGGTTGTAAATGTAAAGGTTTGGCCTGACGCATTTTTAAATACAAGTGCTATTTCAGTGAGATAAGTGGGTAGATCAACATTTAATGCATCTCCTTCATTAATCCTGAAGTCACCATTTGTACCTATACCCAGTCCCTGACCCGTACTGGTATATAGATAGGTTCCAGACTCAGGCGTAATTATAGTTCCATCAGAATATTCTATGCTTGTCACCTCACCATTTGAAGTGCCGTCAGCTGTTGTAATGATGGCGTTATCTGTATTACCTAAATCTACTGATACGACTGTTTCTTCTCCTATATAAGCATCAAGACTATCGCCTACCGTATCAGCTACACGCTCTACTGTAATTTCAACCAACGCAGGCTCGGAAACACCATTTTCAGCATCAGTAGCCGTATAATTAAAGGTGATAGCAGTATTACTGCCAAAGTTTTCATTAGGTACAAAAACAAGATCGGCCTGACCACTAGTCGCAGTAATAGATTCACCTGCCACATAGATTTCATTAGCAGGGTCTCCTGGCCCCTCATACACCCGGTAAAGAATTCCATTATCAGGAAGCATAGCAATCTTAAAGCTCGCTAGATCTCCATCAATATCATTACCACTCAAAGTAACAATAATCGGCGTATCTTCTTTTGTATTAAGATTTTTATCATCTGCGGTAGGCGGAGTTCCGTTCCAATCCAGCTCCGTCAGATCCACCGCGACCGGCGTGGTATGACCGTTGCTGTCATCC
>JAAEYW010000008.1 GCA_018223185.1 Oceanospirillales bacterium
CAGCGTATTCAGGGTTGATCGCATTCCAGGCAGAGCCGTAGGTCTCTTTCAGTGCAGCAACTGTTTCGATATCTTTAGTCAGAGTAGACATGGCGTTTCCTTCTCTCGTTCATTTGGCAGCTATGTGTGCTGCTCTGTTATTTGGTATGAAATCTATTCTATGCCTGTGATTAACATAAAGGAAATAAATGGCTATTATATAGAGTATTCATTTGATGAATATAGGTGTTGGATAACAGTAATGGCGGGCTATATATGAAACTTGATCAGATCGATCTTAACCTCCTGGTGTATCTTGATGTGCTATTGCGGGAGCGGAATGTCACCCGTTCGGCCAGTTTGTTGGGGATTACTCAGCCTGCCATGAGTAACGGCCTGCGTCGTTTAAGAGAAACTCTGGGAGACCCGCTGTTGGTACGAACCAGTGAGGGGATGGCGCCAACCGAACGTGCTCAGACACTTCAGCCGCTGTTACGGCAGATACTTTCATCGCTGGAGCAGGTTATTGAACCCAGCAGCGCTTTTGATGCCAGTACCAGTGACCGGGTATTCAGGATTATGACAAGTGATTATGGTGAATCGACTTTGCTGCCCAGGTTGCTTAAACGGCTGCGCAAGCAGGCACCGAATATCGTTCTTGATATCATGACCCCCAGTGATATGAGTTTTGCCGAGGTAGAGCAGGGACTGGTTGATCTGGTTATCAACCGGTTTGATACGATGCCCCAGTCGTTTCATCAGAAAAGCCTCTGGACCGACAGCTTTTCCTGTCTGTTTGCCGTTGATAATCCGATATCGCACGACTTTTGTCTGGAAACCTATCTTGAGGCAAAACATGTCTGGGTAAGTAAGACCGGTATGGGCGCAGGGATGGGAATTACACCCAAAGATATAAAACGTCTTGGGTGGGTCGATGAAGCGCTGGAAAAAGAGGGGTATAAGCGGCAGATTACCGTCTTTACCCGGCATTATCAGTCAGCGGTATTGATGGCGCAGCAGAAGGGACTCATCGCTACCGTGCCGACCCGTGCCGCCACCGCTCAGTCTGATAATCCGCGGCTGATCATAAAAAAACCGCCGTTCCATATTCCTGATTTTGAGCTGAAGATGGCCTGGAGCCCTCTGCTGCAACACAATGTTGCCCATCAGTGGCTGCGTAATCTGATTGCTGAGGTGGCCGCGACTTGAAGTCGTTTAGCATTCGGCCTCAGGGGATGCGCAATGAACGTCCGGAGCAGACTCCTGACTAGATTATCCAGTCAGATACAAACCGCTTCTCAATCTGCGTATACCTTGGCCAGTGGTCGGTGTTGAGCGTATATTAACGGCGGGTTAGTCTATATAATTTTTTCACGGCTAATACTGGGTGTGTTATTCAGTTAAAAGAAAAGGAGATCAGAATGCTTATCAGTAATATGGAAATACTACCGGGAAAAGAAGTTAAGACCCATCTCGGCCTGGTTCAGGGCAGTTCAGTCCGCGCCAAACATGTGGGTCGCGATATTATGGCGGGGCTTAAAAATATCTTCGGCGGCGAGTTGAAAGGCTATACCGAGCTGTTGCAGGAATCCCGTGAAGAGGCGATGGAGCGGATGACGCAGCAGGCGCAGTCGATAGGTGCCAACGCGATACTCAATGTCCGTTTTTCCACCTCATCAGTGGCGCAGGGTGCTGCTGAAATCTATGTTTACGGTTCAGCGGTTATCCTGGAGTAATCCTCATAATGACGAATCTGATCATATTTCTGGTGCTGATGACTCTGGGCTATCTGGCCGGTCAGATGGCAGAGAGAAAACATTACAAGTCGATAATTCAACGCGAAAAGCGCTTCAGCGGTTTGCCGATCATTGCCAGTCGCTTTCCCCCAACCGATAAACTATTTAATCAGTGTCTGGTTACCGGTAATACGGTGATCTCGGTGGACTACTTTAAACGTTTTATCGCCGCGCTGCGTAACCTTCTGGGTGGCAGGGTTACCTCTTATGAGTCGCTGCTGGATCGTGCCCGGCGGGAATCCCTGTTGCGCATGCAAGCGCAGGCGTACGCGATGGGGGCTGAGTATGTGTTTAACGTTAAATACGAAACCGCCTCCATCTCTAAGGGACGAAAGAATGCCATCGGATCGGTAGAGGTGCTCGCCTACGGCACAGCGCTTATCGCCAGTGACAGCGGAACAGGTCGTGAAATTTGAACACCGGGATATTCCTGAAGGGATAAACGTCACGAATGTTCATCCCCTTCGGGAGTTGGCGGTTCTTTTGTGCGGGGCGGTTGTTCTGATAGTTGCCGGGGTCTATGTTCTGGGTCTGTCAGCAGGGTTTATGGCACCCTGTATCCCCTTCGAAATGGAGCGTAAACTGGCCTCCTCTTTTCCTGTTGAACAGGGGAGTGATGGTGAGGTGGAGGCCTACCTGCAGCAGGTGACTGATCGGGTCGTTAACGTGATGGCGTTGCCTGACGGTATTGATATAACCTTGCATTACTCGCAAGGGAATACAGTTAACGCATTCGCGACCCTGGGGGGCAATGTCATAGTGTTTCGGGGCCTGCTTGAAAAACTGCCCAATGAGAACGCACTGGCAATGTTGCTGGCCCATGAGATTGCCCATGTAAAACACCGTGACCCGATTGTCAGCCTGACTCGCGGGGTGACAATCAGCAGCGCTTTAGGGTTGATACTGGGCTGGAGAGACCTCGATCTGATGGGCGAGGCGGGTGTCTATACCCTGCTGCATTTCAGTCGGACAATGGAGCAAGAGGCTGATAAAGAAGCACTGCAGGCGGTGTATCGACTCTATGGCCATACCCGTGGTGCCACCGATCTGTTCGACACTATCAGTGCCTGGCATAAAGCATCAGGGGCAGGCGATGGCATCGAGTTTATGCAATCTCATCCACTGGACCAGAACCGGATTGAAAGCCTCAATACCCTGACAACGTCTAACAACTGGCCGGAAGTGGGGCAGATTACGCCTCTGCCCCGGAGCGTTATTGAAGAGTTGAAAGGTCTGGGAAAAGAGACGTCGCTATGAGCTCTGGATGACCACCATCTCAGTATTCACTGTGACCTTCTGGTAAGCACTTAACCAGAAGGTGCAAACTCTGAGTCACGTGAGTGTGATTGATTAACCCCTTGATTTTATAAATATCAATTAGTATTTCATAAAGCATCCTGTGTTCAAACGCTACGACAGTCGATCCGGTGTGCGATATAGAGCTGTTCAATGGTTCACCGGAGCACCCCTGACGTAGTCTATAATTTTGCTTTAAGCCTGCTCAGCTTATGTTGTTAAGACCGTCCGGGCGGATATTCAGAATGAATAGTGTTAATCCGCTTTTCCTCTCTGGCTGTGGTTGTCTTAGCGTGCTCAATCAAAGGCGCCTGTCACTGACCGCTTCTCTGATACGCTTTTGGTTGTAGCTGTATTAGTAGCGTACTTTGCGGGGCTTGTTAATACATTGTTATATGCAACCTGTAGACAAGGAGATGACCTGATGACTGAATCTAAGTTTCCTGTGAAGACGAGAGAGTTTCACAACCACCATTTTGATTCGACGGTCTGGAATGATTTTGTATTCCGCGACGACGATATTATCATTTCCACCTATGCAAAATCCGGCACGACCTGGATGCAGCAAATTGTGTCCCAGTTGCTGTTTTCCGGAGAGGAGGGGGTGGAGGTTGCTGAGATGTCACCCTGGATGGATTTGCGAGTTCCTCCGAAAGAAGTCAAGTTGCCGGCGGTTGAGGCGCAGACGCACCGTCGATTTTTAAAAACTCACTTACCTGTGGATGCGCTGGTCTTTTCAGAAAAAGCAAAGTACATCTACATCGGTCGGGACGGGCGTGATGTTGTCTGGAGTCTTTATAATCATCATCTTAATGCCAACGGAGCCTGGTATGATGCTCTCAACAATACGCCAGGCAGGGTTGGCCCGGAGATAGGGCCTCCCTGCGCGTCTGTCTCGCAGTATTTCGACGATTGGCTGGAAAAAGACGGCTATCCATTCTGGTCGCTGTGGGACAACGCCCGCACCTGGTGGGCGATTCGGCATTTGCCGAATGTGCACATGGTTCACTTTGCAAATCTGAAGTCAGACATGCCTGGTGAGATTCGCCGCATTGCAGAATTCATTGGCACGCCCGTTGACGAATCGAAATGGGAGAGCGTATTAAAGCATTGTAGCTTCGACTATATGAAGGCCAATGCGACAAAGAGTGTTCCACTTGGTGGGGCGTTCTGGGATGGCGGCGCACAAACCTTTATTCATAAAGGCCAGAATGGCCGGTGGCGTGATGTGCTTTCAGCCGAACAGAATAAGCAGTATGAGCAGCGTGCGCAGTCAGAGCTTGGCTCCGACTGTGCCCATTGGTTTGCCACTGGTGAGCTCAGATAATATGTTTTCTGAGTGTCGCCGGATTGCGTATAACGAATTTTTTCTGGTGACGAGCGTTATCCGTTTTTGTCATAGCAAACAAGAACGGGCGCTGGTGTAAATTAAAGGGCTTAGATTTTTTTAACCTTCGGTAAAAAATATTAGTGAGTATATTCTCAATAGAGAACACTGAGATAAACGCCACTACAAACGGAGCTGGACCTTTGAATTGGGGAAACGGCATTAATTGTATGGGGAAAGCCTTTCCGTCCATTGATACAGGCAATGAGTATGCCTTTTATGTTTTTATTCTGAAGCTTCGTGAGTACGTTTAATCAGAGCCAGATACCCTCATTTTCAGAAAGTCGCAGGCCTGGTAACTCTTATGTCCTTCCAGAATAACCCTGCGGTCAGGTAACCAGTTTTTGTTAATTATTTGTTTGTCGTGGCGGATTTTAACGGCAATACAGTCGAGAAAAGACTCGGATAAACTTCATCAAGATGTCGTTTCTGCTATTGAACTGACGGTGGTTATTACAGCACCGATGGGCGGATTTTCAATCGGCTGTAGGTTTTGTTACTGCAGTGCTTACAGGATTAGCTCATATTGCTTCTCTGTATCATCGTCATGCACGAACTTCACTATACGCTAGTACTCTCTAAATTTAGTTTTGTTCTTAGATAAGATCTAATTGTCAAGATAGGTTTTTGTCTACAGTGTTGGGGGCGTGACTGGTAATAAAAATATCATCAAATCTTAATGTTTGATGTTTTTATGGTTTTGTAATGAATTGGTTTTGTTTATTAATAATTAAGTAATTTGTTTGTAATATTTGCCTACTATTATCGCTGCCAATGAATTCAGGGCAAGGTTTTTAGGTGGCGGTAATGCGATTTAGTTCAAAATTATTTTTCTGTTCGATATTTTTATTTTCGGCTTCGGTCATGGCTTCTGTTAAGTTAACCGTTGACTCTGGTATTGAACTTATTTCAGTGAACGGAACTGAATTCAGTGGTGGTTTTTTTGGGGCAGGTAAAAATACTGTCGAACTACTGAATGGGGATAACCAGATTCTTGTTCGATATTCTGTAGAGATGAAATCAGCCGGTGATACTGAGATAGAGAGTAGTAATCCGCATGTGTTGTTATTTGGGGCTCACGATGATTTGGTCTTACTCTCGGCGCCTGAAATTGAAAAAATGGATGATTTGAAGGAATTCGATAATGGTAAGTATTGGATTCTTACAGGTAGCTCTGGTGAATCTATTGATTACCAGGCACAGCCTCTTATCAGGGAAGGGTTTCAGCTCAGTCGGAATTATGAGCAGGAACTTAAGGAGTTTAATCGTAAGGGTGGAGCTGTTTCTGTAAAAGCTGATAGTTATATTTCTGACGATAATATTTCTGCTGTGACTTCTGTTTTATCTGAAAATAATAATCTTCCCGAAGTCATGCTTCGCTACTGGTATTTTCAAGCTGATCATAAAACAAAAATGCGTTTTAAGTCCTGGGTGCTTGATAAATAATTTTATATTTTGGATGTTTGCCTTATTTCTTTATGAGGTGGCATGGAACGCCTTCAACTTAATTTTACTTTTTATATTTTCTAAACTGGAGAAAGAAATGAAAAAGCTTATTCTGGCTGCTGCTATTGCAGCGACTACTGCAGGTTCTGCAAGTGCTGCGACTATTTACGAAGGCAAAGGTCTGACTTATAAATTGAAAGGTGATTTTCAAATACAGCTTCGCAAAGATGCTGGTGCGGATCAGAAACTGGATGTTGAGTTTGATGACCTTGAACTGAAAAACTCTGTTATCTACGATCTTGGTGATGACATGAAAGCATTTGGTCAGCTGGACTTCGGTTATAAGAATTCTGCAGATGCTAAGTCTGGATATAATGGCAGCCAGCTGGAAGAGGCCTATGTTGGTCTGCAGTTTGGTAACGTTTCAGTTTCGATTGGTCAGCAGAACTTTGCTGTAGATAGCTTTGGTGTTGACGCTCAGATCGAAGACAAACTTAAGGAAGACCGGTTTGATGCAACAGCAACATCAGGTAATGATGTTGTGCGTGTAGACGTCAATATGGATAACTTTACACTTATTGCAACGACTGAACTTGAGGCTGCAAGTGAAGACAGTGCTGACGGTAAGGGATTTGATATCTTCTTGTCTACTTCTGTCGCGGGTGTGAATCTTGGTGCGGCTTACCAGAGCTTTGATGAAGATCCAACCGTTTCCGGTGATGTTGATGTTTGGGGTGTAAGCGCTTCTTTTGATGCTGGCTTTGCAGAATTTGGTGTTGATTACAGTAAATCTGATGATGGTACAACTGAGACTGATCAGTATAACCTGATGACTATTGTACCGGTTGCTGATACTACTGATCTGGGCTTGGGTCTGACTAAGGTTGATGATGGTTCAACTGACGAAACTGAGTGGTACGCTAACGTTGTGTACAAGTTCCCGGCTCAGAAGAACGTTTCTGTATTCGCTGAGGTCGCTGATACTGATAAAGACGGCGTTAAAATGGGCTATCTTGCAGGTATGCGCGTTAAGTTCTGAAGTAAAAATCAGTATTCATTCTTAGTTCACCCCTTCGAGCTTTGAGTGAACATTTTTCAGGCCGGTTTTCTAACCGGCCTTTTTTTGTTTATAACAGGGAGTAACTTAGATTAACCATATTGATGGTTAATAGATGGCCGGGGCCTATGTGATGAGCTGTGATGAGTCAGCTTTTTTATGTGGGCTCCGTTTCCGGTTATAAGGGGTTGAGTAGATAAGATGTTTTATTCCCTCAGGATGTGAACCGGTTATTAGAACGATATTTGGGGGTACCCGCAGCACGTCATCAACCGAAGACAATGCACGCCAGGAGATGTGCATGCAAGGGGTGTTATGAGGTTAATGAATGATCTTATAGAGTTTTTCTGGCACTGCTCAAAGCATTGTCTTTAATAATAACGAAGGGCGCATTCAATAGTTGAATTTGCCCTTAGTAGTTTTTTTGATATTTACAGGTCAGGACAGGTCAAAACGGTCTGCATTCATCACTTTGTTCCAGGCAGATACAAAGTCATGGGCAAATCTTTGCCCGGCATCACTCTGAGCGTAGACCTCGGCAATGGCCCGAAGCTGGGAGTTGGAGCCGAAAATCAGGTCAACCCGTGTTGCGGTCCATTTCAGCTCGCCAGTGTTGCGGTCATGACCCTCAAACAGCTGTTCATCTGCCGAGGTTGCCTTCCAGGTTGTCCTCATGTCGAGCAGGTTTACGAAGAAGTCATTATTCAGAGTTTCCGGCTTATCGGTAAAGACACCATGCTGAGTGTGGCCGGTGTTTGCATTCAAGACCCGCAGACCACCAACCAGAACTGCCATTTCGGGGGCTGACAGTTTCAGTAATTGAGCTTTATCGAGCAGAAGCTCCTCAGCTGAGATGCTGTAGCGTGCTTTCTGGTAGTTACGGAAACCATCAGCAACAGGTTCCAGCGGTGCAAAAGAGTCAACATCGGTCTGTTCCTGGGTTGCATCGGTGCGTCCCGGTGTAAACAGCACAGTTGCCGGATGTCCGGCATCAATTGCTGCCTGTTCAATCGCGGCACAGCCACCTAATACGATCAGATCAGCAAGTGACACGGTTCGTGTGTCGCCATGTGCCGCGTTAAAGCGGGTCTGAATGCCCTCCAGGGTATCCAGCACAGTGGCTAACACTGTTGGCTGGTTGACCTCCCAGTCCTTCTGTGGCGCCAGACGAATCCGTGCACCGTTGGCGCCGCCACGCATATCGGAGCCCCGGAAGGTGGATGCAGAAGCCCAGGCCGTGGATACCAGTTGTGATATCGACAGGCCCGACTCGAGAATCTCGCTTTTCAGTACCACAATATCACGGGCGTGAATGATCTTGTCCTGATCGGCCGCTGGCAGGGGATCTTGCCAGATCAGCTCTTCTGCAGGTACTTCCGGTCCCAGATAGCGGGAGAGGGGGCCCATATCGCGGTGAGTCAGTTTAAACCAGGCACGGGCAAAGGCATCGGCAAACTCATCCGGATGTTTGTGAAAGTGCTCCGATATCCTGCGGTACTCAGGATCTTCCCGTAGCGCCATATCGGCAGTCGACATCATCGGCGCGTGGCGTCTGGATGAATCGTGGGCATCCGGAACGGTGTCACTAGCCGCCGGGTCAGTCGGTGTCCATTGCTGAGCACCGGCAGGACTTTTTGTCAGCTCCCACTCATATCCAAGCAGGGTATCGAAATAGCTGTTATCCCACTGAGTGGGCGTTGGCGTCCAGGCACCTTCCAGTCCGCTGGTGATAGTATCGGCTCCTTTGCCGGTGCCCATGCTGTTTTTCCAGCCGAGACCCTGTTCAGCAAGACCCGCGGCTTCCGGTTCCGGGCCGACTTGAGCAGGGTCTCCGGCACCGTGGGTTTTACCAAAGGTATGGCCGCCGGCGGTGAGGGCAACCGTTTCATAGTCGTTCATCGCCATCCGGGCAAATGTCTCGCGGATATCCCGGGCGGAAGCCAGCGGGTCCGGATTGCCGTCAGGCCCTTCCGGATTCACATAGATCAGGCCCATCTGTACCGCCGCGAGTGGATTTTCAAGGTCGCGTTCGCCAGTGTAACGTGTATTGCCAAGCCACTCCTGCTCTGCCCCCCAGTTAACGTCTTCTTCGGGTTCCCAGATATCCTCGCGGCCGCCGCCAAAACCAAAGGTTTTTAAACCCATTGATTCCAGTGCACAGTTGCCTGCCAGAACCATCAGGTCGGCCCAGGAGATCTTATTGCCGTACTTCTGCTTTACTGGCCACAGCAGTCTGCGGGCTTTATCCAGATTGCCATTATCCGGCCAGCTGTTCAGTGGCGCAAAACGTTGCGAACCCGAGCCGGCACCGCCCCGGCCATCACCTATACGATAGGTGCCTGCACTGTGCCAGGCCATACGGATGAAGAATGGGCCATAGTGACCATAATCAGCGGGCCACCACTCCTGAGAGTCGGTCATCAGATTGTAGAGATCCTGCTTCAGGGCAGGCAGATCGAGATTTTTAAATTCATCGGCATAGGAAAATCCCTCAGGCAGCGGGCTGATCTGAGGAGCGTTCTGATGGAGAATTTTAAGGTTCAGCTGGTTAGGCCACCAGTCCTGATTGGCGGTGCCCCGGTCGCTCATCTGTGTTCTTGATCCATGCATGAAAGGGCACTTGCCAGTCGGGGTGTTGTTCTTATCACTCATCATAACCTCCTTGGTTAAATCAACGACTGCCTGATAATTAATAGCAGCTGCGCATCATGATTCAGGTGCGACTTATCTGAGACTGTTACGTGTTCTGAGGCTGCGCAGACCATCATGAGAACAGCCGTGCCATCTGTAATCCGCCCTATAATTTATAGCAGTCGTTCAGCACAAGACTAAATTGGATATCCTCATTAGTCCGATAGCGTGGGTTTATATGGGAGTTGTTTGCGCTTATGGGAGTGCCTTTTCCTGCTGTTTTTCATGATCAGTTTCACCAGGCAATTGAGTGTTTATAAAGGCTTGAATGAGGAGGGGAGGCGATCACATAGGCAAGCTGGCGCTACGCTTGGTAACGCCGGCATTAGCTGTTGTCAGTATTGCATGTAGTTTTTAATGAACAGGGTTTAGATCGATGTTAAGAATGTGTTTTTTATAATTAAACTATCAATAACATAGTCTTGCATATATTAATTAATGTGTTTGTTTATATTCAGGGCGTTTACTTTTCAATCTTATATGTATCAATTCGTTGTGAAAACATCATAGGCACATACAGCTGATCACCCTTAACCGTGATGTCCGCTGCATATTTGCCAGCATTGAAGAGCAACTGAACTGTTTTATCTTTGTATCCAAAAATATTGCCATTCATCCAGTCGCTGATCAGCAGGGAATCACCTGCAGCAGCAAGGCCATCCAGATTGCCAAACTGCTGAGCATCCTTATAGGGAGTCAGCGTTGCTGTCGCTCTGTTGACTGCATACAGTCCACCCAGTGTCTCTGTGGTGAAGTCGTCTTTGATCCCTGTTCCCCAGGACGCGACAATCAGTTCGTCATCTTTAAATATCAGGCCATTAGGGTGGGGTATTTGTTCGCCAGTGACCCACTGCTGCAGAGTATCATTTTGATAACGGTACAGGCCTCCTCCGAGCAGGTCGCTGATGTAGACAACGCCTGTGTCATCAATGGCGACATCATTTAGCATCACACTGCTGTCTGCTTTAACCGATTTAACCAATACGCCCCGGTCAATATCAATAATGTGCAGTTGCTGCATATCCGCTACATATAGATGCTTCGAGTCTGTGGCCATGCCTTTTGGGGCATCCATACCGGTAGCCCAGACATGGCGGATTATTCTGCCTTCACTGGATAGTAAGCTGATATAGCCTTTGCCATTGAGTTCTGTCGGACTACCGTTGATATTCGAGACGTACAGTAATGGTTTGGTCGGATGGGCTAAAACCGATTCCGGTTCGTCGAAGCCTTCCAGGCTCCAGGATATTTCCGGTGCTGAAATTGCAGCCTGGGACGATAGTGACAGCACTGCTAACGTGCTGCGTAAGACGGTTTGAATTGTTGTGTGCATGAGGTGCTCCCTGAGTTGATAGCGCTCGATTGTGTTATATTTGATCCCTATTTCTATTCAATTAATTCCAGGTGTCTTTTTTTGATACTTTATTGGCGAATCAGGTAGCTAAATGATAGATCTTGCTCGTGGTGATATAAAACCATCCAGTGTCCCTGCTGATGACGATCAGCAGCGTGAGAATCTGTTTACGCTGCTCAGGCAAGCGTTAAAAGCAAAGGGGTACACCTACGCCAGGCTCGCTGCAGAGATGGATATGAGTGAGTTATCAATTAAACGGCTGTTCAAAGAGAAAGACTGCAAAATGAGCAGGCTTTTTGAAATTTGTACCATTATCGGTTTGAGCATCGATGAGCTGATACAGATGCAGCAGCGCTTCAGGCAGATACCGGAGTTTTTGCCCGAGTCTGTTGAAACGGCACTGGCTGAAGATAAGCACCTGTTTCTGATTCTTATTCTGCTGGTGTCTCAGTTGGATATAGCTTCAGTGCAAACGCTGATGGCGATTGATAAGGCCCGCCTTTATCTGCATCTGAGAGCGCTGGAGAAGCTGGGTCTTATTGAGCTGAAGGCGGGGGATCGGTTTCGTTTTTGTGTGCCCTTACCGATCCGCTGGCGAATGGGTGGGGCGCTGTCAGACCTGATTAAAGGGGTTAACCGACGCTACATCGCGCACTGTATAGATAATGAGAAAGAGCCGGAATATGCATTTACAACCGCCAGTCGGCTGATAAGCAAAAGCAGCGCGCTGCAGATACAAAATAATCTTCGCAGAATACGCGAAGAGTTTGATTATCTGAGTAGTCAGGATCAACTGTTTTTCAAAGCGGAAGAGTTGCAGTTTTATAAGCTGGTGTTTGGTATGGGGCCGTTCTCAGTGGATGTGATTCTGGCGGATGATTAGCGCTAAGGCATTGAATAAAAACCCGCCAAAACGGGTTTCTCTTGTCGGTCAGCGGCTATTTTTTCAGCAAGCTGTTCAGTTTAAAACCGGCATCTTCTATCTGTGTCTGAGTCGGTGATATACCGGCAGTGATCAGCTTGCGACCGGCCATATGATCGGCAGGCCGGTTAACCGTGTGAATCGCAATCAGTTGCTCATCACGAAAGAAAAACAGTGAGAACTTGTCCTCTTCCTGTTCGCCCCGCTGATAGAAATGGGTGTAACCCTCGTGGATGCCCACCATCTGCAGCTTGATATCGTACTGATCGGACCAGAACCAGGGCACTGAGTGGTATTCAGCCTCCTGTCCCGTGATCACCTGAGCGATCACCTTCGCCTGATCAACCGCATTCTGAACTGACTCCAGACGGATCTCAGTGCCGCTGAATGGGTTGTCATAGCGGGCTGAGTCACCGGCAGCAAAGATATCCGGATCGTTGGTGCGACACTGAGCATCAACCACCACACCATCGTGGCACTGCAGTTTAGCTGAAACCGCCAGTTCGGTATCTGCCGTTACACCGATACCGGCCAGCACCAGTTGAGCGGGCAGTAGCGTACCATCTTTCAGACGCACCGCCTCAACATTGCCGTTGCCATCATCGGCGATATGGTCAACCTCAGCGCCAAAGCGGATATCGACGCCATGCTGGTGGTGGATGTCGAGCATATACTGAGACAGTTCAGGGGTGACAGCGTTCGCGAGAATGCGCTGACCCCTCACCAGTACCGTAACCTTTTTGCCCAGTTTTGCTGCTGTGGCGGCAAACTCCAGCGCAATAAAGCCTCCGCCGATGATAACCGCCTCGTCGGTCTGATTGAGGTGTGTCTGGATGTAACGGATATCATCCAGGCTTTTAATATAGCCGACGCCATTGAGGTGCGAACCGGGCATGTCCAGCTGGCGCAGTTTTGCGCCGGTAGCGATGACCAGTTTGTCATAGCCAAGGGTTTCACCGTTATCCAGCTTAACCTGCTTTTCAGCACGACTGATCGCTGTGACCCGATGGGCCAGCTTCAGCCTGATAGCGTGATCATCATAATAAGCTTGAGTGCGAAACAGCAGCGCTTCTTCGCCGGTATCGCTGAGCAGATGGCTCTTTGACAGTGGTGGGCGCTGGTAAGGCAGATGACCTTCACCATCAACCAGAGTAATTGCACCTTCGTAGCCCGAACGTCTGAGTGAGTCAGCGCATTGGTAGCCAGCGTGACCGCCGCCAACAATGATAACGCCGCTCATTACTCCTGTTCCTCAGGCATATGGATGACGATGCCATCCAGCTCAGCGGTGGCTTTGATCTGGCAGCTCAGACGGCTGTTAGGTTTACGTTCAGAGGCGGTATCGTCGAGCATCTCATCTTCGTTCTCAGACATCTCTGGAAGTTTGGCCAGCCATGCATCATCTACATAGCAATGACAGGTCGCGCAGGCGCAGGAGCCGCTGCATTCACCCTCGATACCTTCAATGCCATTCATAACGGCGCCCTGCATAATTGTCATACCCTCGGCCAGCTCAAGCTGGGTAGGCTGACCATCGAAACTTATATAATTAACGGTTGGCATAGATACAGTCCTTAAAATACCACCAGCCTCTGAACTCCAGAGGCTGGCATTTTTTATGATTATATAAAGGTTTAAATTTTTACCTGTAGTTCCAGCGGGCTGCGAAAGTTTGTGGAAGACATCCAGCGCAGTTCCTGCTCAACTTTAGATATATTTGGGAATGCTATCAGAAGCTCTTCCAAAAGTACTTTGCAGGCCAGACGTGCAATAGCAGTGCCCAGGCATGCGTGTACACCACCACCAAAGCCAAGATGGCCTTTGGGTTTGCGGCTCAGGTCGTATACATCCGCATTGGGGAATACTTCCTCATCGCGGTTGGCTGAACCATAGGCGAGGATAACAAAGTCACCGGGTTTCATTGTCTGACCGTGCAGGGTCGTCTCCTTCATGACGCAACGACGGAAGCGCTGCGCAGAGGTATTAAAGCGCAGACTCTCTTCGATCGCATCAGGGATAAGGGAGGGATCAGCTACCAGTGCATCCCGCACTTCAGGGTGGTCAGTAATATTCTTAACCAGCATCGTCAGAAAGCCTGAGAGTGATTCAATGCCTGCCATGATCAGGGTCGTTACTGTCAGTAGGATCTCCTTGTCAGTCAGTTTTTCTCCATCAATTTCAGACAGAATGAACTGACTCAGCAGATCTTCGCCGGGGTTTTTCTTACGATCCTCTACCAGCCTGGCTGCATAATCCTGCATCCACTCAAAGGCTTCGATATGCTCAGGGCCTTTTTGCTTGGTTTTCGGATCGGTCTGCACCATCAGCACCGCTTTATCACGTACGGTTTGCAGATTTTCGTCCGGCAGATCAAACAGGTAGACGATCAGGTCGACCGTATACCTGGAAGACAGTTCGCTCACATAATCAAACTGGTCGCGACCTTTCAGTGCCTCAAGGTGCTTATGCATTGTAGCCCGGGCAGGTTCCAGGATATGAGTCAGAGCACGTTTGGTCACCGCTTTTTGAATCAGTGCGCGCAGACGGTCGTGACGGGGTGGATCTGTCGTGCCCAGCGTTGAGCCCTGGCGTCCTGGCAGTTCACTCACCAGATTGCCTTTGGCAGAAGAGAAGGTCTCCCAGTCGTTAAGCGCCATGACAATATCTTTATGGCGGGATAGCACCCACATTTCAATGTCTTCGCTCCAAAAGCAGGGGTATTCAGCTCTTAGTGTGGCGTATGCCGGAAATGGGTCAGCATCAATCTCGGGTGAGTAAGGATCAAATCTAAACATTCGCACTCCTCAGACTTATGTTCGTTCTTGTTATTGGATCTGTAGTCAGTGTAGGTGTAATAACATACATAAAAAATGGATATACAGAGCAAAGCATTGTACTTTTAGAACAGTTAAGCTATCTAAAAATGCGGTTGGCGATAGAAATGATGAATAAAACTAACAGTGATGCCGGGACTGAACGGCTAATATCAACCTATTCCCTCTACAGTGAAGAGCAATCCCTGGGTGATCCGGAGTTTATTCATATTGAGGATATCCGTACCCGGGCAGAACTGTTTGACTGGACCATCAATATCCATACCCATCCGAAGATGTTTCAGATCATCTACGTGCGTAAGGGCAGTGCCAGAATTCATATAGATGGACTGGAACAGACGGAAACTGGCCCTTGTCTGATCACTATTCCTGCAGGTGTTGTGCATGGCTTTGAGTTTGATCAGGATGCCACCGAAGGGGCGGTGGTGACAGTGTCACAGTTGCTGATGCTGGATGAGCAGTTCCAGCGGCGTTTTCCTTTTAAAGAGGAGCTGTTGAGTAAAGCGCTGATTATTCCGCTGTCAGCAAATGATCCTGATCAGGCCCTTATCGATCAGCAGATTAAGGATCTGAGACGGGAATATTTTGATAATCAGCCTGCTAAAGCGCTGATGTTTGAGTGGTTGCTGTTCTCGCTGCTGATCCGTATCGGGCGTAAGTTACATTCAGCCTACAGTCGTTCTGATGCAGGCAGTCGTTATGAGCAGCGCTATAAAGAGTTATGTCAGTTGATTGAGATGCACTACCGGGATCATCTGTCGGCGAATCAGTATGCAGAGATGCTGAATACAACTCCAATTGGTTTAAATCGGGCCTGTGCTGCGGTGGCAGGAAAAAATGTCAGTGAGTTGTTGCAGGACCGGCTGATCCTGGAAGCGCAGCGGTTTCTTATCTACACGGCCGCTCCGGCTTCACTGATCGCGTATGATCTGGGCTTTAAAGACCCGGCTTATTTCTCACGTTTTTTTAAACGACGGGTTGGGCTGAGTCCGGGGGCATTTCGTAGTCAGCGGGATAACTGATCCCGCTGACGACTTTGTAGGGCTGGTTTCTGTCGCTTTGTCAGAGAACCAGCTTAGTCAGCGCCATCACTGCCAGATAGCCGCAGGTATAGGCGACCAGTAGCCAGTGAATGAACCGCAGGTAGGAGATAAAAGAGAGTTCTTCCAGCTTGCTCAAAGCGATTACACCGGCTGCCGAGCCGACAATCAGAATCGATCCGCCAACACCCACTGCGTAGGTCAGGCCAAGCCATTCCCCCTTGGTCATCGGAATATCGGATTGCAGGATCGCTGCCGTCAGCGGCACGTTATCCACGAAAGCAGACAGAATACCAATAATATAGTTGGCCACTACTGCTGGCATCAGCGTGTAGAGTTGCGGCAGAAGCTCGAGTACAGACAGCTCTTTAAGCATACCCACTAAGAGCAGAACACCAAGGAAGAACAGCAGGGTATCAAACTCAATTTCACGAACATATTCCAGCACGTTAGGGTTTTGTTCTTTCCTGAAAATAATCCGGTGGACGATGAACATCAGCGCCAGACCAAACAGGAAGGTCAGCACCGGTGGTACCGCAAACAGCACACTCATCGCCAGAGTGCTGATAATAGTCAGCAAAAACAGTCCTGCGATCAGTTTATCGCCGGCAGCGATTGGTCGTTTGAATTTCGGCAGGGTGATCACCTCATTGCAGCCCTGCATCAGAATCAGAGCCAGAACCGCAACACCCGTTATTGCCGGAAGGATCAGAAGCAGCAGATTCAGAATCGATACTTTACCGTTCAGGAAGATCATCAGGGTGGTTACATCGCCGGTAATCAGCGATACACCACCGGAGTTAACCGCAAATACAATCAGAGCTGCAAATTTCAGCGTGTCCCTGGTTTGCAGCTTCAGGGAAGCCAGCAGCGATAACATAATCAGCGATGCGGTGATGTTGTCTGCCAGGGAGGAGAACATCAGACCCAGAAGGGCGATCAGAATCATCAGCGTGCTGAGCTTCAGCTCGCTCGGCAATAGTCGGTATACCAGCTGGGTAATCAGACCTTTTTCGTTGAGGTAGGCTACAAAGGTCATAGCGGCCATCAGGAACAGCCACAGAATAGCAATATCGAGGAGTTGCTCATTGAGCGCTTCCTGTATTGCCTGAGGTGATTTTTCGGGGAAAACGAAGGCTAAAATCCAGACCAGAGTACCGATAAACAGTGTCGACTTTGCTTTATTCAGATGAACAACATCCTCAAAGACGATCAGTACAAAGGCGAGGATAATCAGGCCCAGTAACAGATAATGCATTGTTATTCTCGTTATCAAAATTTTATAAGGCGGCTATTTTCTACTTTTGTATAAGCTCTTTACAATAGATATAACGGTTTATGGGATAAGAAATTTAGGATTACGACTATTTAACAGTCCGTGCGAATGTATTCGCTTATTCCGGATGCAAAGCGTGTGGTTTTTAAGGAGGTTTTTTTGTTTTCGGTGTGGCGATGACGTGATATCGGTGAGGAAGCAGAACGTCAGCATCCCGGCCATTGTGTTCGGGGTGGCTGATATCTCCTGCATGGAAAAAGCGCTGTCGTGAATTAAGTCAGTAACCTTGCGCCTGAATGACAGTAACAGACGTCATTTTTTATTGTTATTGGTGTTGCCGCTTGCACTATGATGTTTATCAGGGCTATACCTGTCTCTGTGTTTTTGAAATTAGTACAAAAAGGAAAAGCAAAGATGTCTGATAAACGTCAGTTTTATATTGATGGCCGGTGGACTGCCCCGGCTCAAAGTAACGACTTTGAGGTGATTGACCCATCGACTGAGGAAGTTTGCGCTGTCATCTCTCTGGGCAGTGAAGCAGATGCTGAAGCGGCAGTGGCCGCGGCACGACGTGCCTTTGATCAGTGGAGCCAAACGTCAAAAGAGGAGCGTCTGACGCTGCTTGAAAAATTACAGGAAATCTACAATGAGCGTTCAGAGGAGATGGCTACGGCGATCTCTTCTGAGATGGGGGCGCCGGTTGCGCTGGCGCGCACGGCACAATGTGGCAGCGGCTCTGCGCATATCAAAAGCCTGATCCGCACTCTGAAAAACTATGAGTTTGAGAAGCCGTTAGGTCCCCACGCGCCGGATAATCGTATTCTGCATGAACCGGTTGGCGTTTGCGCACTGATTACTCCATGGAACTGGCCGATGAATCAGGTCACTCTGAAAGTGGTTGCTGCGCTGGCCGCGGGCTGCACCATGGTGTTGAAACCCTCGGAGATTGCGCCACTTTCATCAATGCTGTTTGCTGAGATGATCGATCAGGCGGGCTTTCCAGCGGGTGTGTTTAACCTGGTAAATGGTGATGGTATGGGTGTCGGGTCTGCACTGACAGGTCATCCTGAAGTGGATATGGTCTCCTTTACGGGGTCTACCCGTGCCGGCATTGCTATCTCTAAGAATGCCGCAGATACCGTTAAGCGAGTGGCACTGGAACTGGGCGGTAAAGGGGCTAATATCGTCTTTGCCGACGCCGATGATAAGGCGGTGGTTCGGGGTGTGCGTCATTGCTTCAATAACAGCGGTCAGTCCTGTAATGCGCCCACCCGTATGCTGGTGGAGCGCAGCCTCTATGAACAGGCGGTTGCGACTGCCGCTGAGGTTGCCAGTCAAACCACGGTTGATCGTGCAGGGGAAGAGGGCCGGCATATCGGTCCGGTGGTGTCCCGGATGCAGTTTGACAAGATTCAGGCGCTGATCGAAAAAGGTATCCAGGAGGGCGGTCGTCTGGTGGCGGGCGGTCTGGGTAAGCCGGAAGGGCTTGAAACGGGTTATTTTGTGAAGCCTACCGTGTTTGCGGATATTAATAATCAGATGACGATCGCCCGGGAGGAGATTTTTGGCCCGGTGCTGACCATTATCCCGTTTGATACTGAAGAGGAAGCGATCGCCATTGCCAACGACACGCCCTATGGTCTGACGGACTATATTCAGACTCAGGATAGCGCTAAAGCCGCCCGGGTCGCCCGCCGTTTGCGTGCGGGGATGGTGCAGATCAATGGTGCGAGTTTAGGTGCGGGCGCACCTTTCGGGGGGTATAAACAGTCGGGTAATGGTCGTGAAGGCGGTGTCTGGGGGCTGGAGGACTTTCTGGAGGTAAAAGCAGTCTCTGGCTGGAGCTGATTGTGATCTGAATAGCTCAATTAAGAGCTTAAATAAAGGGGCTGCCGTTAAGGTGAGCCCCTTTTTTGCTGACATTTATCAGGTTTCTAACACATTTACCGTGCCGGGTTGTCTACTGCTTTGATAACTGTTTATTCACTAATCTGACAAATTCAGGGTGATGTATTACCCAGCCGCCAACCAAACCTATAAAACAGCCCAGGATGATGTCCAGCAGGCGTGAAAGCATCAGATGGCTTGTGTCTGTTCCGGTAATGGTTATATCTGCAAATATTACCGTAAGTGGAGTGATAAATAACACCGCCAGACCGTAGTTGCGGGTTATCAGAATCTCGATAAAAAAACTCAGGACAAAAATCAGTAATGCCAGCTCCCATGGGCCGGGTGCCAGTGAAAAGATAACCCAGGCGATCGCCATACCAATGGTTGTTCCAATAATTCTGTGAACATTCCGGTGCCATACCGCACGGAAAGTAGCCCCCTGCATAATTGCAGCAGTGGAGATGGGCACCCAGTATGGGTTGTCAAGATTGGCCATGATAGCGAGGAGATAACCGCCTCCGACAAACAAACTGATCACCAGTGATTCAATAGTGATAACGACTATGTTGTTGTCCACCTCTTCGGTCGGCCGGTTGACATAATCTTTAGAAATATACACCTGGTAGATGCTGTAAGTGAGGGCGAGCAGGCAGGCGCTCATGGCTCCGAACATCAGAATACCGGTGCGTTCTGCGGCCAGTGACAGGTCAAATGGCAGGGTTCTGGCAAGGCAGGCGACCACGATAAAAAACAACGTGCCGGGTGGCGGTAAAGCGTAAAAACGGCAAATAGCTGTTGCCAGAAAAACGGTCAGGGTGAGGGTTGCTGCAGAAAGGTACTGGTCGAAGCTTGTTAACACGCCCAGCGCAAAACTCAGTGCAAAACCGAAGGCGCAGGTAGATAGTATCATCATCCGTCGGGAGAGGTTTGTCTGACGCATGTACAGAATCACCAGTCCTCCCATGCAGGCCAGAATAGTTGTTGAAAACTGATCTATCCAGGCGCCAACGAGTGCGGGCAGGGTTACAGAAAATGCTGATACCGCCAGAAACCCCAGTGGGCGTTTATGATCGCTCAGTTCAAACAGGGGCTTAATTTTTTTCCAGAGCCGCAATCTGAGCGTTAACGAGACAGAGGTGTTGCTCACAAGAGTCCTTAATATAGAAAATGGGTTGTAACAGGATAAATAAACGATCTGAATTACAGATCGTACAATATTCTGGCTGAGGGAGTCAGCGTAAATCAATTATATGAGAAATAAATAGCAACCTTGTTGGCTTGACTCATGATGGACCATGTTATTCACTGCGTAATGCTTTGAAAGTAAAGCACTCTATGGATCTATCATTTAATAAGGAAGACTAAGATGTCGAATCTGCTTGATGAAATTGATATCAACCAATACTTTCCAGCGGCGCTTGACTGGGCCAGTAATATTCTGCTTGCAATTCTTATTTTGCTGTTGGGTCTGTGGTTTGCGGGTAAGGTCAATAAGCTTATTGTCGGGGCTAGTAAAAAGAATAAACATCTGGACGATACACTGTTTCGATTTCTGGGTAGTGTGGCGCGTTATCTGATTATCGCTTTCGTTGTGATTGCCGTTCTGAATCGTTTCGGTGTGCAAACCGCTTCCATTGTCGCGTTGTTGGGAGCTGCAGGTCTGGCGGTTGGTTTGGCGCTTCAGGGGGCAATGTCGAATCTGGCTGCTGGTGTGATGTTGTTGATCTTCCGTCCTTATAAAGTGAATGACTTCATCGATGCGGCAGGGCGATTCGGTAAAGTGACCGAGATAGATATGTTTACCACGGTTCTGCAGACATTTGATAATCAGCAAGTTATCGTTCCCAATAGTCAGATATGGGGTGATCAGATTGTCAATCACTCCCACTATGATGTGCGTGGTGTCGATATGCATTTTGGTGTGGCATATGATGAGAGCACAGATGAAGCACGGGCTGTTATTCAGTCGGTGCTGGATAACCATCCATATGTGCTGAAAACCCCAGCGCCATTTGTTGAAGTTGAAACGCTGAATAACAGCTCAGTTGATTTTCTGGTCAGGCCTTTCTGTAAGGGGGAGCATTATTTCGATCTGCTTTACTCTGTTCCAGAACAGGTTAAGAAAGCGCTGGGTGAAAACAATATTGAGATACCATTCCCGCATCGTAAGGTTATTCTGGTTAATCAAAAATCGGAATAGTGGTATTGCTAAGCTTTAAGTTTAAAGCTTAGATTGTTGTTTTTAAATTAAAAGCCCGGATTTTCCGGGCTTTTTTTAGTTCAGTTTCGTGTGTATCTGATGTGCAGTCTAACCGCGTTTCCAGCGGTGAAACTTCTCCAGCCAGCCGAGTATTTTTTGCGGTGCGTGTTTCTTTTTCCACTCTCCGGCCACGAAACGATTCGCTTCATTCAGAGTTGGGTAGGCATGCAGGGTGCCGAGGATCTTGTTTAAGCCCAGCTTGTTTTTCATCGCCAGGGCAAACTCGGGCAGCATCTCTGCGGCGTGTTCCCCCACCAGAGTGACGCCAATAATTTTATCGCTGCCCGGTTTTAACAGTACCTTCACAAAGCCATAGGCCGCTTCATCGGTGATCGCCCGGTCCAGCTCTTCAAGGTTGTAACGGACCGCTTCATAGGCAATGCCCTTATCAATAGCCTGTTTCTCATTCAGCCCGATACGTGCAACTTCAGGGCTGGTGTAGATGGTAAACGGGATTAAGCGGTAGTCGACTCTGAACTTTTTGAACTGACCAAACAGAGCGTTGACAGCCGCATACCAGGCCTGATGGCTGGCGGCATGGGTAAACTGATAGGGGCCGATAACATCTCCACAGGCGAGAATATTGGGTAACCGTGTTCGCAGGTAGTTATCGACCTCAATGGTGCCACCTGGCTTAGCCGTAATGCCCAGCGCTTCCAGACCAAAACCGGTGACATTGGCTGTACGGCCCGTAGCCACCAGAAGTTTATCGAAGCCGATACGTTTTTCCTGGTCATTATGGCGGCACACCAGTTCATAGCCCTTGGCGGTGACCTGAAATCGCAGCGGAATATGACCCGAACAGATATGGATACCATCCTGTCGTAACCTTTTTTCGACAACAGCGGCGGCATCCTGATCTTCCCGGGTAAGCACCTGATTACCGCGAAAGAGTATTGAAACCTCGCTGCCAAGTCGGGCGAAACACTGCCCGAGTTCGCAGCCGATAGCGCCGGCCCCCAGTACCAGCAGGCGTTCAGGGCGCTGCCGAAGTCCCCAGACTGTATCTGAGGTCAGAGGATCAACCAGTTCAATGCCAGCGATGTCAGGCATTGCAGGGCGCGCTCCGGTTGCGATGACAATGTTGCGGGTTGTGATGGTTTTGCCATTAACCTCGACTGTCCAGGGATTACGGATAAACGCATCACCGGTGATGCAATCGACCCCAAGTGATTCATAGCGCGCGATGGAATCATGAGGTTCAATGGTTTTTATGACCCTCTGTACCCGTTCCATAATCTCTGCGAACTCGTATTCAACAGCGGCCTTGCGGATGCCAAGTTGTTCAGCGTCACGAATATCTGCCAGAAAGTGAGTGGTGCGGATCAGTGCTTTGGAGGGAACACAGCCGGTATTCAGACAGTCACCGCCCATTTTATGGCGTTCGATCAGGGTGACTTTCGCTTTGGTTGCCGCAGCGATATAGGAAGTTACCAGACCGCCGGCGCCGGCACCGATGACCACCATGTTGGTATCAAACGTGCGTGGTTTTGTGTATCCCGAGTAGGCTTTGTGTTGCCTGAGCTGATCGGCTATCAGGCGGGCTATCCATGGGAAGACTCCGAGCAGACAAAAAGAGAGAATCACGGCAGGAGAGAGAATGTCTCCGGGCTGTTCGATAGCCGCGAGCTGGGTGCCGGCGTTGACGAAAACAACGGTGCCCGGAAGCATGCCCAACTGGCTGACCCAGTAAAATGTCCGCCCGTTCATACGGGTCAGCCCCATCACGGCATTGATAACAAAAAACGGGAATAGCGGTACAAGGCGCAAAGTAAACAGAAAGGAGATGCCGTCTTTCTCAATACCCCGGTTGATGGGGGTGATATATCTCGAAAATTTACGGGTCAGAGGCTCGCGTAACAGGTAACGGGAGATCAGAAATGCCAGGGTGGCGCCAATGGTGCTGGCAAAAGAGACCAGCAGTAATCCGCTGAACAGCCCGAACACAGCGCCCCCCATCAGGGTCATAACCGTCGCACCGGGGAGGGAGAGGGCGGTTACCGCGATATAGATCAGCATAAACGCTGCCACGGCTGTAAAGATGTTGTCGGTTACCCAGCTTTGTAAGCTATCCTGTTGTGACTTTATATATTCAAGATTCAGGTAACTGCCTGCGTCCAGCAGGAAAAACGCACTGATCAGGGCTGCAATGATAACGATCAGAGTGATTTTGTTTCTATTCATAACAGGTTTGCTCAGCAGATGATGACTGTCGGTTTCGTTCTACAGTTTAAAAATTTTCAGTTTCAGCGATGAGTCTGCGTTCTTATGTTTCTGCGCTGAGTGCTGATTTGTATAGGTTAAGCGTCAGATGATAGTCCCATAGTAACCTGAAACGATCCTGAAATAGTGATATTAACTCCCTCAAAAGGTTCCGTTTTTATTTGATTGGCCGGCGATAATGTTTAAATCCGGGTGAGGAATGTGATGCTGGTGGGGTGAGCAGGGAGATTGTAGCCAATAAAAAAGGCCTTTTATTCTCAGCGGATGAGGGATAAAAGGCCTTTTAAAAAACAGCTAATCTCAGTTGAGGTTGTTAGCCGCTTCCAGAGTGTTTTCCATCAGTGTTGCAACGGTCATGGGGCCAACTCCGCCAGGCACCGGAGTGATCCATCCAGCCCGCTGTGCGGCCACATCGTAGTCGACATCGCCAACCAGACGTCCATCCTCAAGGCGATTGATGCCCACATCGATAACAATAGCCCCGGGTTTAATCCATTCGCCTTTGACAAGGCCCGGCTTACCAACGCCCACAACGACAATATCAGCACGTTGTACATGGCTGGCAAGGTCCTTTGTGAAGCGATGGGTTGTCGTGGTTGTGCAGCCCGCCAGCAACAATTCAAGCGTCATGGGCCGGCCGACAATGTTGGACGCACCTACAATCACGGCATCTTTGCCGCGAATCTGTTCGCCGGTTGATTGCAGCAGGGTCATGACGCCTTTAGGAGTACAGGGGCGCAGTGCCGGAAGTCGCTGTGCAAGACGGCCCAGATTAAATGGATGGAAACCATCGACATCTTTCTCCGGACGGATTCGCTCAAGGATTTCATTCGCCTCCAGATGACCTGGCAGCGGTAGCTGAACCAGTATGCCATCAATATTGGCATCACCGTTCAGTTCATCGACCAGATCCAGCAGTTGCTGTTGAGTGGTTTCAGCCGGAAGATCGTAAGAGACTGACTCGATGCCCACCTCTTTACACGCGTTCTTCTTGTTTCTGACATATACCTGAGAGGCCGGATCGAAGCCAACCAGTACCACCGCCAGGCGAGGTGCACGTTTGCCCTCGTCAATTCGGGCTTTCACACCCACGGCAACCTTTTCGCGAACATTTTGGGCAATTTGTTTGCCGTCAATTATCTGAGCGCTCATCTTCCGAATGTTTTCCTCAGTCATTTTTTGATGGCGCGGATTGTCTCACGGTTGCACTTATCCTCCAAGGGGAAATGCGTCAGGAACTCTTTATGTATGTATGTATGTATGTATGTATGTATGCGTCTGTCTATCTATAAGCTTTAAGGCACTGCCCATGCAGCGTGTGGTAAAACTGCGGTGTAAAACCGCGTTGTAAAAAGAGACGCCACATTTTCATTCGCGCGACTATTACGATTATTATTCATTAGCACTACTTACTAACCGGTAAGTAACTAACGGGTAAGCCGTAACAGAAGATTGCTAAGTGTCTTATTTTGTTAAAATTTTAAAAAAGGGTGTTGACGGAGTATGAAGCGATATATATTATGCGCACCACCTTGAAGGGAGGGCCATGACGCACCTCGTTGCAGATAGTGCTTCTGACAAGGTCGGGCAGTGTCAGGCGCCCGTAGCTCAATGGATAGAGCACTCGCCTTCTAAGCGAGCGGTTGCAGGTTCGACCCCTGCCGGGCGCGCCAAAAAGGTCTGACAAAAGATGTATTGCTACGGTGGGCGTAGCTCAGTTGGTAGAGCTCCGGATTGTGATTCCGGCGGTCGTGGGTTCAAACCCCATCGTCCACCCCAATACATAGTCATCAGTATCGTGGTACTCTGTGCCATGTGATGTGACAAAAGAAAGTTTATGCGAGTGTGGCGGAATTGGTAGACGCGCTGGTTTTAGGTACCAGTATCTTACGGTGTGGGAGTTCGAGTCTCCCCACTCGCACCATTTACTTTCTCAGAAAGTATGCCTGTGGTGGGCGTAGCTCAGTTGGTAGAGCTCCGGATTGTGATTCCGGCGGTCGTGGGTTCAAGCCCCATCGTCCACCCCATTTCCCTCTGTTATATATTCTCTTTTTTATTTTCTGATATTAATTCATCTGAATGCGATCTGTATGTTTGCTCTGTATACGTTGATATTCAACGCTTTTCACTTGACTAATAGTGCCGCTTCCCGGACAATTTCCGCCTTTAGAAATTCTGGCACCTGTTGTGACGGGCTCTGTGTTCATACATAAGGGTAAACAGCGGGTCAATTTTCAGATTTGTAACGATACAAATAATTTTGTGAGGAATTCCATGCAAGTATCCGTAGAAACCACTACTGGTCTTGAGCGTCAGCTGACTGTTGTAGTACCTGCTGACCGTGTAGACGGCGACGTAGCTAAGCGTGTTCAGCAGACCGCCCGTACTGTTCGACTGGACGGTTTCCGTCCTGGTAAAGTGCCGGTGACAGTGGTTAAAAAACGCTACGGCCAGGGCATCCGTCAGGAAGTGATCGGTGAAGTTGTACAGCAGAGCTTCTACGAAGCTATCCAGCAGGAAAACCTGACGCCTGCAGGCGGCCCTAATGTCGAGTTTAAAAACGACAAAGAGGGTGAGGATTTCTCTTACACCGCAACTTTTGAAGTATACCCAGAGATCGCACTGGCTGACTTCTCCAGCGTTGAGATTGTTAAGAACTCCGCTGAGGTTAAAGATGCTGACCTGGATCAGATGATTGAAACTCTGCAGAAGCAGCAGGCTGCTTTTGAAGAAGCCGATAAAGCTGCCGCTGAAGGCGATCAGCTGAACATCGACTTCGAAGGTTTCGTTGATGGTGAGGCGTTTGATGGTGGCACGGCTACCGGTATGGATCTGGTGCTGGGTTCCAACACAATGATCCCGGGCTTTGAAGCTCAGCTGGAAGGCGCTAAAGCCGGTGATGAGAAAGAGGTTAACGTCACTTTCCCTGAGGAATATCACGCTGAAAACCTGAAAGGTAAAGATGCTAAGTTCAATGTTAAAGTGAACAAGGTATCTGCTCAGGTATTACCAGAACTGAACGAAGAGTTTTTCGCTAAGTTCGGTATCGAAGAGAAGACCGTTGATAGCTTCAAAGTTGAAGTTCGCAAAAACATGGAGCGTGAGCTGACTCAGGCTCTTAAATCCAAGCTGAAAGAAGCAGTATTCGGCAAGCTGGTAGAGATTAACGCAATTGACGTGCCTGCGGCTCTGATTGATGGCGAGATCGACGCAATGCGTCGTCAGGCTATCCAGCAGTTTGGTGGTGCAAACGCTAATATCGATCCTAATATGCTGCCTAAAGAGATGTTCTCTGAACAGGCTGAAAAGCGTGTGAAAGTAGGCCTGCTGGTTGCTGAGGTTATTAAAGCGAACGAGCTGAAAGTAGACGAAGATCGTGTACGCACGACTGTTGAAGAACTGGCTGCCACTTATCAGGAGCCTCAGGAAGTTATCGACTGGTACTACAGTAACCAGGAGATGCTGAACCAGATTAAGAATCTTGTTCTGGAAGATCAGGTTATGGATCAGCTGCTGAGTTCTGCTAAGGTAAGCGAAACTGAGTTGAGCTATGAAGACGCAATCAAGCCTGCAGCACCTGCACCTGCAGCTGAAGAATCAGAAGAGGCATAATTGCCCTTTGCCTTAATTGCGTTTATAAAAGAACGGCTGTCGGCTTAGGTCGGCCGCCGTTTTTTTTTCTGGACGTGTCGTAAACACGTTGTTTAGGATTTAGGAGAGAATTCTATGTCGGATTTTTATAATGGCCCTACAGTAATTACTAGCAGTGGTCTGGTACCCATGGTTGTTGAACAAACAGCGCGTGGTGAGCGTTCTTACGACATCTACTCTCGATTGCTGAAAGAGCGGGTTATTTTCATGGTTGGCCAGGTAGAAGATCATATGGCTAACCTGGTTGTTGCCCAGTTACTGTTTCTTGAGTCGGAAAACCCGGACAAAGATATTCACCTGTACATAAACTCACCCGGTGGTTCGGTTACTGCCGGACTGTCTATCTATGACACCATGCAGTTTATCAAGCCTGATGTCAGCACTATGTGTATTGGTCAGGCGGCCAGCATGGGCGCATTGTTGCTAACCGGCGGTGCCGAGGGTAAACGTTACTGTCTGCCGCATTCCCGGATGATGATTCACCAGCCTTTGGGCGGCTATCAGGGGCAGGCAACCGATATCGAGATCCACACTCAGGAAATTCTGACGATTCGTGATAAATTGAACACAATTATGTCTCACCACACGGGTCAGGATATGGCGACTATCAGCAAAGATACCGACCGGGATAATTTTATGTCTCCTGAGCAGGCAGTTGCTTACGGTCTGATCGATCAGGTGATGAGCAGCCGTTAATACTGCTTTGACTGAGTGTGGCTAAGGGTTCTGTCGTGTCTGTACAGAGCGCACCGCACTTGTCGTTTGATTCAAGCGGTGCGCATTATCCGCTATAATGTGCTTGATATGAGAAAGAAATCAGAGGTCCGGGCCGGGCATGGCCGGGACAAACAGAGGTAGTTGAATGTCCGACGATATCAACGGTAAAGGAGGAAGTGATGACAGCAAACTGCTGTATTGCTCTTTCTGTGGTAAAAGCCAGGACGAAGTTAAAAAACTGATTGCAGGCCCGTCTGTCTTTATCTGCGATGAATGTGTTGATCTGTGTAATGACATCATCAAAGAAGAGATTCAGGACGCGGAAGAGACCCTGGAAGAGGGTGATCGCCTGCCGACTCCGGCTGAAATTAAAGAGAATCTGGATGCGTACGTTATTGGTCAGGAACGGGCCAAAAAAGTACTGTCTGTTGCGGTATATAACCACTATAAGCGACTCCGTTTTCAGCAGAGTGCCGGTGATACCGATGTTGAGCTGGGCAAGAGTAACATTCTGTTGATCGGCCCGACCGGTAGCGGTAAAACCCTGCTGGCTCAGACCCTGGCAAGAATGCTCAATGTTCCGTTTACCATTGCGGATGCAACCACGCTGACCGAAGCCGGTTATGTGGGTGAAGATGTTGAGAACATCATTCAGAAGCTGTTGCAGAAGTGTGATTACGATGTAGAGAAAGCCCAGCTGGGTATTGTTTACATTGATGAGATCGATAAGATCTCCCGTAAGTCAGATAACCCGTCTATCACGCGAGACGTGAGTGGTGAAGGTGTGCAGCAGGCTTTGCTGAAACTGATCGAGGGTACTGTTGCTTCAGTTCCGCCTCAGGGTGGCCGTAAGCATCCACAGCAGGAATTTTTGCAGGTTGATACCTCCAATATTCTGTTTATCTGTGGTGGTGCATTCGCCGGTCTTGATCAGGTGATCAAGCATCGTAGCGAGAAAAGCTCTATCGGTTTCAACGCGGCTGTTATCAGCAAGGAAGAGACCCGTAAAATCACCGACGTTCTGGCAGACCTTGAGTCTGAGGACCTGGTTAAATATGGTCTGATTCCTGAGTTTGTTGGCCGTCTGCCGATGATCGCTACGCTGACTGAACTGGATGAAGACGCTCTGATTCAGATCCTGACTGAGCCAAAGAACTCGCTGACCAAGCAATATTCAGCGCTGTTCGGTATGGAAGGGGCTGAGCTGGACTTCCGTGAGGATGCGCTTAAAGCGGTTGCTACCAAGGCGCTTGAAAGAAAGACAGGTGCCCGTGGTCTGCGCTCCATTCTGGAAGAGAATCTGCTGGATATTATGTACAGCCTGCCGTCTCAGAAGGGGATTTCCAAGGTTGTTATCGATGAGGGTGTGATCAATGGTGATTCTGATCCAATCCTTATCTATGAAAATCTGGACGCTCCGAAAGCGGCGGCTGAAGACTGATATATATCAATGATATGTAAAGACGCGCCCACGGCGCGTTTTTTGTATTCTGATCAAACAATCCTCTGTTAACTGATCCATTTGTTAACAATTTGGATGCACACACTAGAGCTTAGGCGGGTGAGCGTTTAGAATGAGCCCCTGCCTTAATGTAAGAAAGAGATTTTCCAATGGGAAGAAAGTTTGAAGTACGTAAGGCTTCCATGGCTAAGACTCAGGGAGCTAAATCCAAGGTATATGCCAAGTACGGCAAAGAGATCTATGTTGTTGCCAAAAACGGTGGTGTCGACCCAGAGGGTAACCTGTCGCTGCGTCGTCTCATCGAAAAAGCCAAGAAAGATCAGGTACCAGCCCACGTTATTGAAAAAGCGATCGACAAGGCCGCAGGCGGCGGTGGTGAGGATTTCCTGCCAACACGTTATGAGGGCTTTGGACCCGGTGGCTGTATGGTTATCGCCGATTGCCTGACCGATAACAATAACCGTACTTTCGGTGATGTCCGGGTGGCTTTCAATAAAGGTAAAGCAAAGCTGGGCGGTCAGGGCACTGTTGCACATATGTTTGATCATCGTGCCGTGTTTGTTTTCCCCCATGACGATGAGGATGAAATTCTTGAGTTGCTGATGGAAGCGGATGTCGATGTTGCGGAGATCGAGAGTGAAGATGGCAACATTACCGTCTACGCGCCGAATACAGACTTCTTCAAGGCTAAAACCGCGCTACATGAAGCGTATCCGGATCTTGAGGTTGAGGTAGAAGAGATTACCTTCATCCCTCAAACCTACGTCGAACTGGCCGGTGAAGATTTGGAGCAGTTTGAGAAGTTTATGGAACTGCTGAATGATGTGGAAGATGTCCAGGATATCTACCACAACGTTGAGATGCCTGATTGATTTCAGGTTTTACTTCGTTAGATAAAAGGCCGGTGCGGAAGCATCGGCTTTTTTTATGGGGCTAAGAAAAGAATAAGTGGCTAGATCGCGGCTACGCCGCTGGCTAGTGGTTAGAACGTCGCTGCGCGACTGGCTAGAAAAGGCAAAGCGCGTGACTGGCTCATAGTGCGAAAAAACAATAAAACTTTGAGTATGAAGGTAACTCAAGCTGTACAGGTTTTGGGATGCAGTCGATACCTGTGAGAAAATGTTTAATGCAATGTCTTTAGATATAAATAATGAATTTAGCTACAAATAAGGAGGAGGACCTCGGATGTCTCATAAGGTGTGTGCGCCGTAGCGCCGCTGTAATATCAACAACAATTCTAACTTCACCTGTACATCATCTACTGTCTTAGGACATTAGCTGACCATCATGTGCTATTAGAGGCCATGGATACGTAGGAAGAATAGGGTTGATACTCAAGTAGTAACCTTATTCTGCGACATAAATGCCTGAAATGAGACTGTCCGAGTTCCAAGTGATATACCTTAAGCATCTAATATTCGAAAATCAACTCTTTTTTTTCTAAAGTATTCCATAAATCCAAATAGTTCCAAGAAATAAACCATTGTTCGTCTGATAAGGCAGATAGTAATTCTTGTAAATTGGATTCTGAAATATCTTTTTTATATAGGATTTTGCTGAATGTTTTTGTCCAGTTTTTCTTGTCTTTTGAGTCAATATAAGGGCATGACATTGAATCGAGGAAAAGTAAACATAGCTTTGTGTCTTTAGCTATATTGTTCAAATTTTTCAATCTTTGGTTGATTAATTTTATAGCTTCTTTCTTGATGCTCTCATAGTTGGGTTCATCACCTATGTAATACAAGAGAGAAGTTAACTGAAAGTAGTCTGAGTTTTCTTCCTGCTGTAGGAAGTCTGAAGATCTTTTTTTTATGTTTTCTAAATTAAAAATATCTTTTACTTGTTTTTGGGTTAATAGATAGTCGCTACCCATAACTCTTGAAATGAAGAGTAAGTTTGCTAATTCTACAGGAAAGTATGTGTCATCTTTAGATAATAGTTGCTGGCATTTTCCGCTTTCAAAGAACTCTCTTATTAAATTGTTTATCATTAATTTAATTGTCTTTTCTTCGTTTTTAAAATGTTTTTCAAAAAAAACGAAAGATGTGTAGCATAACGTGCTTAATTTAAAGCTGTTTGCAAATGAAGGAGTAACGCTAAATAAGTGGAAAGCTATTCTTAGTAAAATAAGAAATGCGTCTCTGTAGGTTATAAATGCGTAAGATGTAATTTCTTTAGGAGTAGTTGAAGATAGCTCAATGGATTTGTTTGCGAGTGCAGAAATAATATAACCTGTCATTACATTATAAGCATCACTATCTTGATAGCTAGATGACTTGATACTATTAACGAACTTATTAATAACGAGGTGTTTGTTTCTTATGATGTCTTTTTTTGAACTTTTAACGAACGTGTTTATTTTATCTTCATCAACTACTCTATAAAATAATAAATCATAAAGATTTGTTAAGGCCGTTGATGTATCAAGCTTTGCTCTTGTAATGCCTGTAACAAATGGTTTGGTTTGTTTCTTTGTTTTGGATTTATTTATATATAACTTGAATTTTCTTAAGCTGTCTTCTATTGCATTATAAACTTTCTGAGCGATTATGTTTGATGAAGCAAATATAAAGTAATCATCTACGTATCTTCTAACTTCATAGTCAACGCCGATGATGGTGGATTTTTTTTCTAAAGATTGCACTGATTCTTTATCAACAGCTTGAAGTATTACTTCAGCAAATATTCGACTAACTTCATTTCCAATTATTATTCCATTTGTTTCATTGAAGTTTGATCGTTGCATCAGCTTGTCAAATGCATCACCAAAAGCATCATTAGTAATATGTTTCTTTGCGTTATGTTTTCGTTTAGTTGCCCATGATATAGAGTGAGTGTAAATGCTATCGAAGCATTTTGAGATATCGATGGACCAAAAGTCTGTGAATTTTTCTTCTAGTTTGAAAAACTCTTCATCTTCAAAAAATTGATATAGTTTCGTATAGCGGTCGTATGAATAGTAAGAGGTTGCATGTCGAAATTTTTTCTCGTCTGATATTCTTTGTGCACTACTTCCTTTAGGCGCCTTAAGGTGGCCACGTCGATTTTTAAGGTAATACGATGATGCGATTTTTGCAGGCCTTCTAATGGAAAATGGGCTTGCATCACAATAATATAGTATTTGCGGAGAGTATTTCTTATAGAACTCAATGAAATTTACTTGACTTGATGGGTGAATTATTCCCATATGTCTATAAGAGGTTTCATCTTTTCGTATTTTGTATCGCATTGGCATTGTGTCAGGCTCAATGCTCAATTTTTCAAATAAGAACCCTATGCAGTCTTGAATGCATTTTTTCTTTTTAGATTTGTTTTTTATGTTTTGATATAGCCAGTTGTTTGTGAATATTATGGGTGTATCAACTGGAGAGGTTTCAGAAACTAATATTCTATAAAAATCGCTTAGTTTTATGCTTTGTTTTTTTATAGCCATGCTTTTTTGACTTCCTGAAAATCCATGTAAGAAAATTTATGATGTGTGCGTTCTTCAAATCCTTTTTTAAAGCTAAAGTGTGAAAGCTCTCTTCTGCTTGATATGGGTATGTTTGTTTGTATTCTTTTCGAAAGGTTGCTGTTTTTGTTAAATAATAAGCTTTTTATTAATCTATCTAAGGATTCGAGCTGTTTATTTTGGTTTATGTTAGGGAAGTTGTAGTATATTCCAGATTTAATGCTTGGTGAACTTATTGGGGTTGCATTAACTAAATTATAGTTTCCAGTTATAAATTTTAACCGTTTGATTAATAGTTCGTAATCTAGAGTTGTTTTACTAGAATTGATGTAATGTACAAAGCTTTTTATAAGTCGTTGCTTTATCTTTTCTGATTTGCTTTGGGAAATATCTATGTCTACTCGTCGCCTTGCAATATCTAAAATCTTATCGGTACAACAAAGGCTGTTGTATAGAGTATAATCATATCCAAGATAGTCGAAAGTCTTTAGTGGAATAGGCTTTTCCTCAAGCTTTTTTGATTTGCTTATATTCCCAAAATGTCTCTTATTTCCGATTTTATGCAGTTCTAAATTTGGTGGTAGGTTTTCTGAAATTAATGTAAAAATATTTGAGTTTGTTAATGAAGAGGAGGTTATTACTACGATGTCATCTACAAATCTAGAATAAAAGAAAACCTCGTCGTTTTCGGTTATTTTTTTGTCTACTTCTGTTAATGTTAATTCTGATAATACTGCGCTTATACTAAGGCCTCTAGGTAGTCCTTGAGAATTTATTTTCTCTAGCTCCTTAAAAAAAAGATCTAAAAGGGTAGTGCTTTTTTTAGATAGTATTCCGTCTGATTTTATTTTGTTTTTTATCTTTTGTCTGTCTACGTTTTCATAGAAAGATTTTATATCTAGTCGATGGATGTTATATGAAGATGTTTCTTTTAAAAAAGTTATGAGAGTTGAGGTTATAGACTCTCTGCTTTTTACCCTGATGTTATATGCGTCTCTGATATTTTTTGATAGGAGTCGAATTATAAGGTTGTGAGGTATTGTTTTGGGTGCAAAAGCTTTTTTATTATTAACAGTTATTTCGGTGATAGAATTTATAAAAACTTTATTGTCATCAACAAGATCAGCAGCCTCTTGTGAAACGTTAAGGCATTTCTCGGGAGTGTTTAACAGTGGTTGGTTGATAAGGTCTTCATAAGTGATACATTTCCTCAAATTACGAGCTACAAAACTACGTTCCATGTTTATATCCCTTTATATCAACTGTATATGATCAAATTAGTATATAGGTATTTATGGTCGCTTGGAATAATCAGAATTAAAGGAGCAGAGCCCTTTTCATAGCTCATACGCCCTATCAAACCGCGCCAGGTAGAGTGGTTGTATCGGGTTAACAGTCACAGGTAATCACAGTGTCACAACTCTGGCAGCCAGAACAATAAGAATCCCTACGGTCAGTCTGTTAACCAACTGGCTGCGGTGTTGCAGGGTTTTAGTACCGGCCATGTTAAAGCAGAAACACCATGATGCTGTACCAGAGGCTATCGACCGGCGCCGCAGAGTTGGTCATAATCAACTGGTCGGTCATGGTGGCATAGGGATTGACAAAACTGAAACAAAAGAGGGGGCAGATTTATTTCTTTCCCCTTATCTCATCCCAATCCACTGAACTATGGCTTTTTCTAGCAAGCGACGAAGTCGCGTCGAGCCACTGCTAGCCGCGTAGCGGCGGTCTGGCTTGCGTTAGAGAGTCACAACCCGGGCTGCCAGAACAATGAGAATTCCTCCGGTCAGCCGATTAACCAAATTAAAGGGGGCAAGCCCTTTTCATAGCTCTTTTTTCGGAGAAAACGAAATGGATTTGAATAATATTCTTACCTTCATCGCAGTGGCAACATTACTTGTCGTTTCCCCTGGCCCGAATGGTTTTCTTATTGCTAAAACAGTTCCTTTGTCGGGGCATCGAGCTGGTTTTGCTAATATTGCGGGCTTTGTCGGAGCTTTCTATGTGCATGGCACTCTGTCAATTTTTGGCATATCCATCCTCTTAGTACAATCAGCGAACGCCTTTTTCGTTTTTAAAATGCTGGGAGCAGCCTACTTAATTTGGCTAGGTATAAAAGCGCTCAGAAACGCTTTAAGTCAAAGTTCAGCAGAAACTAATGTAGTTGTAGAGCACCCGAAAAATCCAATTTCATTGAAAAACGCTTTTTATGAAGGATTTTTAACGAACACTCTTAATCCCAAAGTTTCAGTTTTTTATCTTGCTGCTTTTCCGCAATTTATGCCTGTAGACGGCAGTGCTCTAAGTGCATATTCGCTTGTAACTGCGCATTCATTAGTCAATGTCGTATGGTTTTCAGCTATGGTGTTCACTTTAACCAAAGTAAAAAGCGCAACACAGCACCCTAAATTTAAAGTATGGCTAAACTCAATAACGGGTGTTGTATTTATTGGCTTTGGCGCAAAATTAGCCTTGGCGAAAAACAGCTAGCAAACCAAGGCAACGGGACAATAACATGCAGGCTCCCGTTACTTCATTAAAGGGTCAAAGCCCTTTTCATCACAAAAAAGAGGACAGATTTATTTCTTTCCCCTTATCTCATCCCAACCCATGGAGACATGGCTTTTTCTAGCAAGCGACGAAGTCGCGTCGAGCCACTCGCTAGCCGCGTAGCGGCGGTCTGGCTTGCGTTAGAGAGTCACAACCCGGGCTGCCAGAACAATGAGAATCCCTCCGGTCAGCCGATTAACCAACTGACTGCGGTGTTGCAGGGTTTTCAGTACCGGCCCGTGGGAAAGCAGAAACACCATGATGCTGTACCAGAGGCCGTCGATAAGTGCTGCGGTCGCGGTCATAATCAGCTGGTCTGACAAGGTTGCATCCGGGCTGACAAATTGTGAAAAGAGGGCGATGAAGAAGATTGCCAGCTTTGGATTGAGGAGTGAGATGGCTGCCCCTTCAATACCCGCTGTTATGACAGACACGCTTTTGCCTGTGTTTACCCTGAACGCGGACGCTTTTCCGGCGCGGATCGCTTTAAGCCCTATCCATGCAAGGTAGCCTGCGCCCAGCCAGGTTATGGCCTTGAAAGCCGCTTCCGATTCTGCCACCAGTATGGCTAAGCCTGAAATCGTTGCAAAGGCCCACAGGCCAACTCCCGCGGCATGAAACCAGCTGGCTGCCAGACCATGGCTTCGGGTATTGGTAACGGTGTGCTTAAGCACCACGGCTAAACTGGGGCCGGGTGACATCGCTCCCAGACAGCAGACGGCAAGCAGAGAGAGCCAGGCGGTAAAGGTCATAACGTATCCATGTACATAAACAGTCAGTTAACGGGGTGATCTCAGGCCAGCGTGATCGGGAAAATCCGGCTAAGCTGAAGGATGATTATATTGCAGGGGGCTGAGGAGTCATAGTCGGACATGTTGTCATAGGCGATTGGCGGGGCTTATTATCAGAGCTTCTTATTAGAACTTAGCTATCAGAGTTTCTTATTAGAACTTAGCTATCTATCAGCTCTGACTGTCAGAGCCTGTTAGTCCGAATGCGTAGCCTTCTGAACACTGTTGCTGGCATTAAAAATGTCTGCAGCAATACACTTTAGTGAGTGAGGTGCCGATCATGCAAAGCCTGGAAACTATTTCACGAAACTGCCCCTATTGTGGCGAGCCGATTGAGCTGTTAGTGGACTGTACCGCTGGCGATCAGCAGTATTTTGAAGATTGTCAGGTGTGCTGTAAGCCGATCTCGGTTGAGCTGAGAGTTGACGGTGCTGAGCCGGTTGTCTGTTTAAGAGATGAAAATGAGGCATAAAAAAACGCCGTATAGGGTTATACGGCGTTTTTACGAAACTGATGAGCCGGGCTGTCGTTAGTCGATCAGTCCGTAATCGTTACGCAGGATCTCGATAATTTCTGCTTTCGGATTATCAGAAAGGGTTAGCTTCTCACCGATAATTTTTTCAGCAATACCGACATAGGTGTCAGATACTTTCTGCAGCAGGGCCGCTGGCAGGGCGTTGTCTTTTGCCAGTGCGTAACGCTCTTCCATGCGATCTTTATTGATCAGAATGTCGGGGTCAGGGAAGTAGTTCAGCAGTTCCTGACGGAAGACCTCTTTCGAGTTTTCGATCACTTTGCCTTCGCGGTAAGAGGGGCCATCCCAGATACGGGATGAATCCGGTGTACCGACTTCGTCCATATAGATAAGCTTTTCATTGCCAGATGCATCAGTGACATAACCAAATTCGAATTTGGTATCGACAAACACCTGATCAATTTTTTCAAGTTCTGCACTGATCACGTCAAAACCCTCTTTGAGGAGTTTTTCGTATACAGCGATATCGTCTTTACTGCGGAAGTGGAACGCTTCGTGATTATTGATGATGTCATCACGGGTGATATTCACATCGTCAACTTCAGGTACACCGGGAATGCCTTTGAGGATTCCTTTGGTTGACGGGGTGATCAGCAGTTCAGGTAGTTTCTGGTCTTTCTGCAGATCATCGGCAATCTGAATGCCACAGAATTCACGTTCACCTTTGGCATAGGCACGCCACATAGAACCCGTGATGTACTGACGGCAGATCGCTTCAATCATAACCGGTTTAGCTTTCTGAACGATCCAGACAAACGGATGTGGGATATCCAGAATATGGCTGTCAGCCAGGCCGTGTTCACGGAACAGTTTGAACCAGTGATTGGAGATGGCGTTCAGAGCGGCACCTTTACCGGGTACGCCGTTCATACCGCCTTCGCCATGCCAGATGCATTCGAACGCCGAAATGCGATCACTGATTACCATGATTGCCAGTGGCGCATCTTCAGCGACATCATAACCTTTTTCATTGATCAGGCGGCGACTGTCGGCTTCGGTAAGCCAGTAAACGGAACGTACTTTACCACTGTGTACCGGCAGGTCGGTACGGATCGGCAGATCATTGTTTACTGCCAACACCTTTTCAGCAAGACTCATTGCATACTGTCCTGTATTTCTAAATTCGATTAATAATAACGTTCCAGAGTGTCAGCGTTTGCCTGATTACGGCAGTGCAGTTCTGACAGATGATCAAATGAAAATTCGTTCAATATATCCGCCTGATTCTGGAACAGGGATATTACACAGATTTGTAATATCCCGCTACATTTGACCGGAGCGTTTTTCTCTCCTGTTTTTTCTCCCGTTGCTCTCGAAAAAAGGCCCGGATCGTCATTTTTCATTGCAACTATGTGATAAGCAGCAATACGGCGAAAACCGGTTTTTTCTTATATGCTTAAGGGTGGCTGGGTAGTATGTAATTCATTCATGTTCCTCTATCAAAATAACAATAGCTGGAGGCCGCCATTGGATATTCAAAAAATTGCGCTGGTTACCGGTTCCGGTCGTGGGATCGGTGCAGCAACCGCACTAACGCTCGGACGGTTGGGGTATGCCGTCTGCGTTAACTACCGGAACAACCGGCGAGCCGCCGAAGCGGTGGTCGATCAGCTGCATAGCGAAGGGGTTAACGCTATCGCTGTTGCCGCCGATGTGTCACAGGAGAAGGAGGTATACGAACTTTTTCATCGGGTGGATCACGATCTGGGTCGGATTACTGCACTGGTTAATAATGCCGGTATTCTGATGCCGCAGTGCAGACTGGATGAGATGGATGCGCAAAGGATCAACCATCTGCTAATCAGCAATATAACCGGTTATTTTCTCTGTTGTCGCGAGGCGGTGAAGCGTATGTCTGCCCGTCATGGAGGTGACGGCGGGGGGATTGTAAATGTCTCCTCCGTTGCAGCACGCACCGGGTCGCCGGGGGAGTACATTGATTATGCGGCCACCAAAGGTGCGATAGATACGCTGACACGGGGGCTGGCTTCAGAAGTTGCGGCTGAAGGCATCCGGGTGAACGCAGTTCGTCCGGGATTTATTTATACGGACATGCATGCCTCTGGCGGTGAACCTAACCGGATTGAACGGTTGAAAAGTTCTATTCCCATGCGTCGGGGTGGTAAGCCGGAAGAGGTCGCTGAGGCGATTGCCTGGCTGTTGTCGGAGGCGGCTTCTTATACGACCGGAAGCTTTATTGATCTGGCCGGGGGGCGTTAACCGGATGAACCGGTACCCGGGAGTTGAATTCGCGCTGCTCTGAATTTAATGAATATATAAATTATCACCTGCTATACTTCTTTGCCTTACGTAAAGGTGTCTTTGTGATCGCATATTCAGATAATTCGTTCTATCAGGAAAATCCCCGGGCCCGCTGGTTCGTACTCATCAGTATCTGTATCGCTCTGTTTCTGGTGCCGATGTCGTTGTCTTCGGTCAATATGGCTCTGCCGGCTATTGCGGATGCATTGCATGCCGATGCTGTGCTGCTCAGCTGGATACCCACTGCCACTTTGTGGGGGAGTATTGTGCTTCTGTTGCCAGCGGGCCGGGTGGCCGACGCCGTTGGCAGGAAACCGATCTATCTCATCGGCGTGTTGGGCTTCTCGCTCGCATCACTGGTTATTTTTGCGGTTAATTCTGTTGAGTTCTTACTGCTGGTGCGGGTGCTGCAGGGATTATTCAGCAGTCTGGTATTCGCAACCGCGATGGCAATTATTGCCGCAGTCTTCAGTGGGACTAACCGCGGCACCGCACTCGGTCTGACCGCAACCTCTGTGTATCTTGGACTCACCTGTGGTCCTCTTTTCGGTGGCTGGCTGACCGAACATCTTGGCTGGCGCAGTGTGTTCTGGGGGCCGGTGATCCTGGCTCTGGTTGCTCTGGTGCTGGCATTTGTCTATATCAGGAATGATCGCAACGCTGAAAGAAAGTCTGATCCGCTGGACTGGTTCGGGTCTTTGCTGTTTATTGCCCTGGCCACACTACTGTTGTTTGGTTTATCGGGCCTGCCAAGCCTCTATAACTGGCTGATGCTGATAGCGGGTATAGCGCTGGTGTTTGTGTTTGTGCGGCAACAGAATCGTTGTGAGTTTCCACTGGTGCGCTTCAGTGTGCTGGCGGCGAACAGGGTGATGAACCGTTCTCTGCTGGCCAGTTTTCTGATGTATGCGGCGCACTATCCTGTACTGTTTCTGCTGAGTCTTTATCTGCAATATCTGCAAGGCCTGTCTCCCAGCGAAACGGGGCAGATGATTCTGTTACAAGCGCTCATTATGGCTTGTCTGGCACCGCTTGCCGGACGTTTGTCTGACCGTTTTGAGCCCCGCCTGATTGCCACGATTGGGTGTTTGTTCTTCAGTGCGGGCTTTGCTGTACTGGTATTTCTTCAGGCCGATAGCTCACTCAACCATGTCATTGTTGCACTGGTGCTGCTTGGATTGGGCTTTGGTCTGTTCTCGACCCCGAATAATAATGCGGCGCTGGGTTCAGTCGCCACAGAACGGCTGAGTATTGCCTCCGCGTTGCTGAATCTGGCGCGTACCAGTGGCAATATGTTCAGTATGGCGATCATTATGCTGTTGATGAGTGTTTTGCTGGGCAGTGAGCAGATCAGGCCAGAGCGCTATCCGGATCTTCTCGTGGTGGTGAAGTTAGGTTTTGTCAGTGCCTGTGGCTACAGTTTTATGGCTGCCTGGTTCTCTTATAGCCGCGGCAGGGTCAGCCGTGATGTGACTTAACTGATGCGGCGCTTAAGCCCCATCTGAGCGATAATGCGGGTGGCTATCTCTTCTATCGAGAAGCGGGTGGTGTTGATGTAGGGCAGTTTCTGTATGCGAAACATCCGCTCGACCATCCTTACCTCATCCTCGCACTGGTCAAGTGACGCGTAACGACTATTTGGGCGACGTTCATGACGGATCGACGCCAGCTGAAACGGGTCGATAGTCAGCCCGAAAAGTTTATCTCTGAAGGGCATCAGGACTTCAGGCAGGGTTGTCTGGGTGAGGTCTGCATCGGTTAATGGGTAGTTGGCTGCACGGATGCCAAACTGCAGTGCCATATAGAGGCAGGACGGTGTCTTACCGCAGCGGGAGACTCCGGTCAGAATAATATCGGCTTTATCGTAATGCTGAGTCCGGGCGCCATCGTCGTTATCAATGGCAAAGTTTACCGATTCAATGCGATCCATATATCGGTTAATTTCATTGATTGAGTGAGACTTACCGACACTGTATGAAGAGTGACTGCCGAGTTCCAGCTCCAATGGTTTCAGAAACGCCGAAAATACATCAATTTTATAGGCGGTGCTGGTGGCGATGATTTCACGGGTGGCTTCATCCACGACCGTATCAAATACAATGGGTCGCTGCCCATCGTCTATACCCGTCTGATCGATGGTTTCGACCGCTTTAACGGCTTTGTCGATGGTGTCGATATAGGGCAGGGTAACCTTATTGAATTCAATCGAACCAAACTGTGCCAGCAGACTGTTGCCCAGAGCTTCCGCTGTGATGCCTGTGCCATCAGATATAAAAAAAGCTGTTCTTTTCATAAGGTTAAGCTGTCTCGCGTCATGAAATTGTATTTATCAGCGACTATTATTACGGGATGTGCGCGTGCTGTATAGCCAACTATTGAATAAAGCCGGATATTCGTTAACACACTGACCTTGGCAAAGAATTACAGTATGATGCGGCTTATAACGACAATTTTAAGGAGTGCGCGGCTTTGCAGGATTATATCGTTCGTCTGGATCAGGTGGGTATGGATGATATTGAGCAGGTGGGTGGAAAAAATGCCTCACTTGGCGAGATGATCTCAGAACTGTCCGGTGCCGGCGTTAAGGTACCCGGTGGGTTTGCGACCACAGCGTCTGCATTCCGTGATTTTTTAAAACACAATAAGCTGGACCAGAAGATCAATGAAACGCTGGCTCAGCTTGACCCTGAAGACGTTAATGCTCTGGCGGCTACCGGTAGTCAGGTACGCCAGTGGATTCTTGAAACGCCATTTCCTGCCGCACTCGACAAGGCTATTGAAAAGGCCTATTCCGACATGGGCGGGCATGATGATCTGGCCGTTGCTATCCGCTCATCGGCCACCGCTGAAGACCTCCCTGATGCATCCTTTGCAGGACAGCAGGAAACCTTTCTGAATATCCGTGGACTGGACAATATTAAAGCGGCCATTCATGAGGTATTCGCGTCGCTTTACAATGACCGGGCGATCTCCTACCGGGTGCATCATGGTTTTGAACACCATGAAGTCGCATTGTCTGCTGGTGTTCAGCGCATGGTTCGCAGTGAAACCGGAGCCAGTGGCGTTATGTTCACGCTGGATACTGAATCCGGTTTTCAGCATGTGGTGTTTATCACCTCAGCCTATGGCCTGGGTGAAACCGTGGTGCAGGGTGCGGTTAACCCGGACGAATTCTATGTATACAAACCGACCCTGAGACAGGGTGCGCCTGCCATCTTGCGCCGCAGTATGGGCAGTAAAGCGATCAAGATGGTCTACGGTGCGGAAGGGACAACACACCGTGCTGTTGAAACCGTCAGTGTCCCGGTCGAAGAGCGGATGAAGTTTTCCATTAATGACGATGATGTGCAGTCGCTGGCAAAAATAGCGATGATTATCGAACAGCATTATGGCCGCCCGATGGATATCGAGTGGGCTAAAGATGGTGATGATGGTGAGCTGTATATTGTTCAGGCACGCCCTGAAACAGTTAAAAGCCGTGATAAAACAACCGTTATTGAGCGCTACCTGTTAACTGAAACCGGTAACGTTTTGCTGGAAGGTCGTTCAATCGGACACCGTATCGGCAGCGGGCCGGTACGTATCGTCGAAAACCTCAGCGATATGGATAAAATTCAGCCCGGTGATGTGCTGGTAACGGATATGACCGACCCTGACTGGGAACCGGTTATGAAGCGTTCTTCTGCCATTATCACCAATCGCGGGGGGCGTACCTGCCATGCTGCAATTATTGCCCGTGAACTGGGAATACCCGCGATTGTGGGTTGTGGTGATGCCACCGAACGACTGTCGGACGGGCAGGAGGTCACAGTATCCTGCGCCGAAGGTGACACGGGACGTGCCTATGAAGGCCGGCTTGATTTTGAGCATCAGACCAATAAGGTCGACTCAATGCCACCACTGCCATTCGATATCATGATGAACGTGGGTAACCCTGACCGGGCATTCGATTTTCAGTCATTGCCGAATGCCGGTGTGGGTCTTGCCCGTCTGGAGTTCATTATTAACCGTATGATCGGTATCCACCCTAAAGCACTGATTGAGTTTGATCAGCAGGAAGATGGCCTTAAGCGCACAATCGAACGGCGTATTGCCGGTTATGCCAACCCGATTGAATTCTATGTGGCGAAGCTGGTGGAGGGCATATCTACGCTGGCAGCAGCGTTCTATCCCAAGAAAGTGATTGTGCGGATGTCTGATTTTAAATCCAATGAGTATGGACACCTCATCGGTGGAGCCGCCTATGAAGCACATGAAGAAAACCCGATGCTGGGCTTCCGTGGCGCCAGTCGCTATATCGCTGAATCGTTCCGCCAGTGTTTTGAGCTTGAATGCCGGGCACTGAAACAGGTTCGCGATGAGATGAAACTCACCAATGTGGAAGTGATGATACCTTTCGTGCGTACCGTCGGCGAAGCTAAACAGGTCGTCGATCTGCTGGCAGAAAATGGCCTGAATCGTGGTGAGAACGGCCTGCGTGTCATCATGATGTGTGAGATCCCTTCAAATGCGCTGCTGGCCGATGAGTTCCTGGAATATTTTGATGGTTTTTCCATCGGCTCCAACGATCTGACTCAGCTGACCCTTGGTTTAGATCGTGATTCTGGCGTTATTGCTCATCTGTTCGATGAGCGTAACGATGCGGTACGTAAGTTGTTAGCGATGGCGATTGAAGCCTGCAAAGCGCAGGGTAAGTATGTCGGTATCTGTGGTCAGGGGCCTTCTGATCATCCTGATCTGGCGAAATGGCTCATGGAGCAGGGCATCAGTTCAGTATCACTGAATCCTGATTCAGTTCTCGACACCTGGTTCTTCCTGGCGAATGAAGATAATTCTGCCCATTAAATTTATACCGTTATCTATGTGGGTGGTGGTGACTCAGCAAAACGGGCCGGAGTGTGAACAGGCTGATTCCGGTGTTTGCAGCACAGTGCGATGCGGCTGAGTCGCTTTATTCAGATCAACTCCTCCTATGGCCGGCAGCAGGTGAAACTGCTGCTGGCACAGGGGCGCATCCGTGTTGCCGGTGACGTTACCACCGAGGCAAACCTTGAGATCGACCGGTTCGTCAGGGTGGAACTTGACGGGCAGCTGCTGCAAGAATCACAGAGCCATTATCTGATGCTTAATAAACCCGCCGGTGTGGTCAGTTCTACAGAGCATCCTGAGCACCAGACTGTGATCGATCTGTTACCGGAACGGCTGCGTCAGGGACTTCATCTGGCGGGCCGTCTGGACCTTAAAACCACGGGCCTGATGCTGCTGACAAACGATGGCAACTGGTCGCGCCGGGTGACACAGCCTGAATCGCGAATTGCCAAGGTCTACCGGGTTACCACCAAGGATCCTGTCGCAACTGAAGCGGAAGAGGTGTTTCGTAAGGGGATCTATTTTCGTTACGAGGATATCACCACGCGCCCGGCAGCGCTGGAGCGAATAGATTGTTATAACTCCCGTCTGACGATCCATGAGGGGCGCTATCATCAGGTGAAGCGGATGTTTGGCTATTTTGATAACGAGGTCACGGCACTGCACCGTGAAAGCATCGGTGAAATAATGCTGGACCCCGACCTCAGGCCGGGTGAGTTTCGTCCACTCACCGCTGCTGAAGTTGCGTTGTTTTAATGCTGTAATCGTCTCCGTTTTGTCTAAGATTCAATATTCTAAGATACAATATCACCGTTAGTAAGCCTGCGAGAGCCCCTGCAATATGCGCTGCAGGATAGGGTGGCCAGGGACTCTGGCTTAACAGTGCCTGCTGACTCAGCTGTTCCCAGATCAGCTTTCCCAGGCAGATCAGCATCGGTAACCAGCCACTTAATGCGTGTTGTTTTTTCGCAAACAGATACAGGCTGATAACCAGCGGGGCAAACAGCAGTCCTGATAATCCGGCGTAGCTGTGAACGCCCGACCAGGGGGACAGAAGCAGTGCATCAAGGATGATCAGGCCGGTCAGCAGCGACCCCAGTAACACGCTTCGGGAGTGCAACTCCAGATAACCGGCGGCAACCAAAAATGCCAGCAGATCCCAGCTCAGATGACTGACTGAGGTGTGACAAAGGTGCCCGCTAATCAGCCGCCACCACTGCCCCTGTTCTATCATTGTCCGGTCGAAATAGCCCAGTTGAAACAGCTCAGCAGACAGACTTAGCGGCAGACTCAATAACAGTATGCTGAGTGTTATCAGCGGTAGCCGGCGGATTCCTCCCGCAGTTGCGGGAGGTGTTAACCGGTTATCGCGAGCGTTTATGCGGATTGCGTTCATCTGCGTCTCACGACTTTTTGCGATTGTGGCGGTTGCTGTACTGAACCATCAGCAAAACGCCGATCAGCAGTAAAATCCAGTGTCCCACAGCGCCTGAGCCGCTGCCACCGAGGGTGGCTCTGTGTTGTGACGGATTAAACATCGGTTTCTGGCTGTCAGCACGCTGACTGCTATTTGGTTGTTGCAGTCGCTGCTGCCTGGCACTGTTCTCTTTTTCGGTTCGCAGCTGATTGTTTCGTTCGATATTCAGTTGCTTAAAAACCTCCTCCCTGACTACCAGCATCGAGGTGTAGTCGGTCACCAGATCATATTGAATAGCAAGATCAGTAATCGCCTGTTTGATATCAGCATTGCTGCTTTCATCAGCGCCTAAGTAATCCATTTTAGCCTGCATATTTTCGATACTGGCAAAGGCCCAGATCCGTTCCAGTTCCGGGTGCAGCAGGCTTTGTTGGGGCAGATTAACCTCTGTGTGATAGCTGCGGATCTGCTCGCCGGCTTTACCCGTCAGGGTGACCTGAACGGGTCCCGGTTTATGGTAACGTCCCAGTATCGTGAGTTGTTCGCCCCGGTAGAGTGTGTTGATCTGTTCCGGTGTCAGGTCTGTTACTCTGCCACCATCAATTTTCAGTTCAACCTGTCGCAGTGCCTGGTGGGTCATCTTGCTGGTGGCCTGCATCAGCTGGCCGACAATATCGTCGGCATTGGATACGCTGATGGCAAATCCGTTAGACACCTCTGTCATGCTGTTCAGCAGAGGGCGGTTGGCGCTATTGCCCATGACGAAGGTAAACAGGCGGATATCGGCTTTTTCCATCAGATCAAGAAAACGCTTCTTCTCAGTTACGCCTAAATTTGCAACCCCATCGGTGACCAGAATCATCGCTGTACTGCGATCAGCATCGAGTCCTTTCAACCCCTGTGTAAGTCCCGAATACAGGTCAGTACCATTGCCCGGCTGATATTGAACAAGCTGATTCAGCAGGGGGGTAATCACCTCGACAGTCGCGGGTTGAAATCCATGAGAGAAATCGGTGGCCGAGTTGTTAAACAAAACAACTTTAAAGCGGTCATCGGGACGTAGCTTGGCTAAGCCCTGGCGAACACCCTCAACCAGTGTTGTGTACTTTCCCTGCATCGATCCTGACACATCCAGCACAAACACCCAGTCGCGGCCCCCCTGCAAAGCGCCAAGATCGTCACCGGGGGTCACCGTCATCATGAACGTGCCGGGAGTCGCCTCTGATTCACGGTAGCTGATCAGGTCGACACTGCCCGGCAGGTTCTGACTGTGGCGCCAGTAAACGACAATATCTTTGTCCAGACTCGCTGCGGGGACGATGCCCGCATTATTAATCTGTTCAGTAGGTGGCTGTTGGCCGGACAGGGCGGGCTGATCATCCGTGAGCACCACCTGCGACAGCGCACCGGCCTGGCTGGCCATATTGATCTGCCACTGGTCAGGGCTGACCTGCTGGATTGCTGCCTGTGTATGCTGGGGAAGGCGGACAGAATCGATGGAGTAACCCGAGGCAAGTCGCATATCGAAGCTGAACTTTTCATCGACCACTTCATTCCGGCTCCAGAAGGCATTTTTCTGCACATCGACACCGCCATCTTCCAGCGGATAGACATATCTACCGACACCGGAATCCAGATGGGCTGGCTGTATATACACCAGTTTTATGCGTACATCGCTGTTCGGTTGTACCGGCGTAACGCTGATATCGAAGGTTTTATAGCTGTCTTTCTCAACCAGTGCCGCTTCTCGTCCGGCTTGTTTCTCCTGTTCATAAATCTGTCGGGCCTGTTGCTTCTTAACCACCTCACCGGTTACCGGTTGCCCATTAATCCAGTAGGTAAATTCACCCACGGCTGCATGTTCAGGTACCGGAAAACTGTATATTGCTTCTAATGCCTGCGTCGACGGATTGTGAAATACCTGTTCAACGGTTGTCACGGCATAACTGTGCTCAACGACTACATTGACATGATGTTCACGGATGCTGAGCTCAGGGATAGTTGAGTTGACCGGTTTCAGCAGTCCTGCGGCATTAGCCGGTGGGGCTGCTGCCAGAGTCAGCAGGGTGCTCAGGGCCAGGGTGCCCGAGAGTGTTTTGATGTTCATAACAGTCCTCTGAATAGCGTTTGTTGAAAGTCAGAGGGATCATGGGGTCTGAGTGGTGCCGGGGGGAGTTAAATTCCGAAGGTAGCGGATAATGATACGTATGGTTGAATAAGATAAGCCGGGTATCGGCGTCAGGTTAGTTTTTACGGTAGTTCTTGAACAGGCTGTATTGCCACTGCCGGATTGCCAGGACCATGGTATTGCCATGCTTCTGATCCATCGGCAGGGGAGAATCGTCGCGGATCAGGCTGTTGAACTCTTCAGCAATTCGTTCCATTTTTTTCTGCATTGCGAGATTGGCTTCAGGGGTCAGTACACCGTTGAGTACGATCAGCTTCTCATGCTTTTTATCAAACCGGGACTGAAAGAAATCCTGTTCTACTTTCTGTTGGAAAAATTGCTGAATGGGACCATTGGGACACCAGGTAAAGTTTGGATCAATCAGCAGTTTTATTCTGTTGTTTGGCTGCAGTTCGATAATCCGCAGGCGATCGAGCTGTGCCAGCTTACGGATACACTGGTGTTCGGAAATATCGTAATGGGCGATGATATCTTTGAAGGCGAAACCGTTAATCACACTGACCGCCACCAGTAACAGTTCAAGATCCGATGCGATCTCCTGTTCCTGCTCACGGGTCAGTTGGGTCAGACGCTGTTGTTCCTGCGCCATCAGCCGGAACAGTCCGGTTAACTCCAGCCCCGCAATTTCTGCGATAAGCTCAAGCCTGTGAAGAGTGAAGTTTTGTTCAGAAAAAAGTCGTTTGACGGATGCCTCACTCAGATCCAGTGCCTGAGCAACATCGAGGTAGGTCTTTCCCTGTGCTTTGAGCTGTTTTTTCAGGGTTTGTACCAGTGCTGCTGTCTGAGCCATAACGCTATCTCTAATTCTGTGAAGGTGTTTTTTTAGCATATAACGTCGGTAAAATCTGTGATGATTCGTCTGGTGGTCGCAGATAATAATATTTATACCGTTATCTGTTCGTAGTTTGTTCAACTTCTATTCGTATCAACTCATTGTATTCAATAGAATAGGATGTAAATCCAATCGTCAGCATCAGGGATAAAGTGTGGCATATAAAATTCCGGAATTAATCAGTACCCGTCGTTTAGATCTGGCCAGGGTGTCAATTCAAGACTGGCCCTCGTTGCATCATTTTTATAAAGATGTTGAAGCGACCCGCTATACAACAGGGCATCCCCTGACTGAGGGTGAAAGCTGGCGAATCGTGGCCGCGCTGATCGGTCACTGGGAAATTCACGGTTATGGCCCCTATACGCTGAAACTGAAAGACAGCGGCACCGTGGTTGGAATAGTCGGGCTCTGGTATCCCGGAGACTGGCCCGAACCTGAGATTATGTGGTCTCTGATACCCGGGCATTCAGGAAAAGGGTATGCGTATGAGGCTGCGTTAGCGGTCAGAGAGATGGCTGCTGAATTTCTGCCGCAGTTGCATCTGATCAGTCTGATTTTTGAGCAAAACATGCCGTCACGAAAACTTGCTGAAGCACTGGGTGCTTCGGTGGAGAAGCGTTTTCTGTTCCGGGATAAAGAGGCGTTAATTTATCGCCACCGGTCACCGGACAACACGGGTCAGACCGATTCCAGTGAGAATTCCGACAAGCGCGATCAGGCTGTTTGATGTGACCGTTTCTCCGAGAATAAGGGTTCCGGCAAAATAGGCTACCACCGGAATCAGGAAGTTACAGTTAGACAGAAAGCTGGGGCCCGCCCGGTTGACGACAACAAAGTAGACGATCGAAGCGACACCTGCCGGCATGCATCCGAGCCAGATAACCGCGATAACTGCACTGGGTTGGGCGTTATAACGCAACTCATCAGCGATAGCTGTTGCGTCAGATAAAACAAAAGGGGATATCAGAAGCAGAGCGCAAAGCAACATGCCTGAGCCGGCGATTAACGGATTGAATTTCGGTAGTAGTCGTATCAGCACGGTATTGAGCGCATAGCTACTGGCTGCCGCGAGTATTGCCAGTGCTCCGGCCAGATCCACACTGCCTGCGGCAAAGGGGTTGAGTATAAAAGTGACCCCTGAAAAGGCGAAAATAAGGCCCGCCATTTTATAGCGGTTAAATTTTTCGCCCTCAACGAAGTAGTGGGCAATAAGCATGGTTACAAAGGGCATAATCGCCATCAGTACGCCCGTTGTTGCTGATGTGACTGATTGCTGTCCCCAGGATATCAGCAGAAATGGCAGTGCACTGCCAAACAATCCCAGTATCATGAAGCTCCCCCAACTTTTAGCGCAGAGGGGTAAGCGTAAGCCTCTTGAATAGGTAAATAACGTTATTACCGCTGCGCCCAGTGATATCCTCAACAGCGTTATGGTGAGGGCCGACAAGCCTCCCTCAATCGCGATTGAGGTCACCATAAATGAGGTACCCCAGGTGATTATCAGGAAACTCAGTAGAAGCCAGTTGATCAGTTGAGGGCTGAGCACCATTCATGACTCGTTTAGTATTTAGAAAGCGGGCTAGTTTATACTACTCTGGATTTTATTACCCTATGTGGTTATCAGGGTTATTTGGTGTTAGTTTTAGCTCACTATTTTCAGACTAACTGTATACGTTTCCAGCATTTATCGTAATCGACCCGGGGGTTTATGAAACAGCTTATTTACATCGGTGTGGCACTGGTTCTGGTGGTGACTGGCTACTTCGCTTTTCAGGGTTATTTGTCGCGTAGCCAGAAAGCTCCGGGGCTGATCGATGGACGATTAGCACCCTGCGGACCTAAGCCGAATGCCGTCTGTAGTGATAATTTCACTAATAGAGAACACTATATAAAACCGATAGCGCTACGTGTCAGTAGTTTATCCGCTGTAACCGCCGGGGTAGAGCGTTCAGGCGGAAAGATCATCACGGTTGATCAGGACTATCTCGCTGCCGAGTTCAGCTCCTCTGTGTTTGGGTTCGTGGATGACCTGGAGCTGCTGCGGGATGCCAATGCAGGGGTTATTCATGTCCGTTCCTCATCCCGGGTGGGGTATTCAGATCTGGGAGTGAATCGTAAGCGGGTGGAGGCGTTACGTAAACTTTTGGAGAATGGCCAATGAGCCGCAGCGACAAAAGCAATTTTCTGGCCGGGTATCCGGCTGAGCTGCAACAGCAGGCGCAAAACCTGATCGACTCAGGGAAACTGCCTGACTATCTGCGTAAGCGTTATGCGCCAGGCCATAGTGTTTCAAACTCGAAAGCGCTCTACCAATACACACAGGAAATAAAAAACAGTTACCTGCGACAATCAGCGCCTCTCAGCAAGGTTGAATATGATGACCGCATTGATGTGATCCACAATGCCCTGGGGTTACATACCCATGTATCCCGTGTTCAGGGTAATAAGTTGCGGGCAAAAAAAGAGATTCGTATCGCTTCGTTGTTTAAGCAGACCCCGGAACCTTTTTTAAAAATGATCGTGGTTCATGAGCTTGCGCATATCCGTGAGAAAGAGCATAACCGGTCTTTTTATAAATTGTGCCAGCATATGGAGCCGGACTATCATCAGCTTGAATTAGACCTCCGGCTTTATCTTACCTGTGTGAATCGGTTTGGTCCGGTCTATTGATGACCAACACGTGATGACCGACACGTTTTCCGTCCTTTGCGGATGATTTTTCTTCCACTGTCTAAGATATCCTGATGTCTGATCTGCAGCTTTATCAATATATATTAATCGCTTTATTGTTTATCTGGAGTGGCTTCGTTCGCTCCGGGCTTGGTTTTGGCGGGGCCGTTCTTACCTTGCCGTTTCTGCTTTTGGTGGTCGATAACCCGCTGGTATTTCTGCCCATCATCGGTGTGCATCTGATGTTTTTTTCGTGTCTGATTACCTGGCAGAACCGTCAGCGGGTTAAAAGGGCCGTGCCGGACACAGGAGGAAGCGTCTCTACCATAGACTGGACGTATCTGCGTTTTGCTTTATTGGTGATGATTGTACCTAAGCTGATCGGTATTTTCGGACTGCTGACCCTGCCTGCGTCGCTGATGAGCAGTATCATCTACTGCATCGTTATTGCATATGCGCTCAGCTATATTTTCAACCGGCCTTTTACGAGTAATAGTCGTGGGCTGGATATACTGTTTTTAATATTAGGCGGCTATGTCAGTGGAACCTCTCTGATCGGTGCTCCGCTGATTGCAGCGGTATTTGCCTCTCATGTAAGCCGGGAGAAGCTCCGGGATACACTGTTTGTGCTCTGGTTTATTCTGGTGCTTATCAAGATGGTGTCTTTCATTATCGCGGGTGTTGATCTGCAACTGATACATCATCTGTGGCTGTTGCCCTGCGCATTTATGGGCCACCTGCTTGGCGAACGGCTGCACAAAAAGCTGGTTGGTGCTGAAAGCAAAGTGTTTTTCCGGGCGCTGGGCAGTGTGCTTATTGTTGTCAGTACGCTGGGGCTTATCCGAACGGTTATCTGACACTGGTTTTGTGACGGGTGTGTGAGCTGTTCTGATATTAAACTGACCCTAAATGTTATTTTCCGGTGGTGAGTGAGGTGATAGTTTAGTCGCTTTGCATAGGAGGCATTTATGTCAATCTGGAAAACAGAAAAGAGTGTTGATGAGTTGCAGGTGTTCGCCAGAAACACGCTCATTGATCACCTGGGAATTAAAATCACCGAGATCGGCCCTGACTATATCAGAGCTTCAATGCCGGTTGATTGCAGAACACATCAACCGATGGGGCTTCTGCATGGGGGAGCATCAGTCGTACTGGCTGAAACACTTGGCAGCGTTGCGGCACAACTGGCTGCAGAACCCGGCCAGAAGTGTGTCGGTCTTGAGATAAATGCAAATCATCTGGCCGGAATCCGCACAGGGCATGTTTACGGTACCGCATCACCCGTACATATTGGTCGTTCAACTCAGGTATGGGATATCCGCATCGTCGACGAAAAGGAAAATGCGATTTGCGTTTCCCGGTTAACAGTCGCTGTATTAGGGGCGTAGCCATATTTAGAGAAAAGGCCTTTTATTCTGATCTGAATCGTCACTTTAGGGCTGTATATGACCGATTTTGGGTGTTAGACTGATACATTAACAAGCCGGCCTATTAAGCCGGCTTTTTTATTTTTTCAGGCGGGTTAATGCTCGTTTTTTTTATCTGTTTAATCATATTTGTTGAAGAGAGAAATCTTCGTGCGTAAAGCTCTGTTGTCACTAATTGCCCTGTTTAGCAGCTGCATCATCCTCTACCTGGGTATCGGCCTGATGAATATTCTGGTTCCGTCACGGATGGGACTGGAGGGTATCTCTACCGATACCATCGGTATGGTGCTGTCGATGTATTTTGTGGGGATGCTGACTGGCGCTGTCTACAGTAAGCAGTTGGTTAAACGGGTCGGACATATCAGAGTGTTTGCCGGCAGTCTTGCGATAGAAGCGATCTGTATTCTGGCTTTCACACTGGATGCCAATGCACTGCTATGGGGAATCCTGAGAGTTTTTCTGGGTTTCAGCCACGCCTGCCTGCTGACAGCGATGGAAAGCTGGCTCAGTGACAGCGCCACCGAAGAAACCCGGGGTAAAATCCTTGCTGTCTATAACGCTTGTATTATGGGTGGTTTGTTTGGCGGACAATTCCTGATGGGGGTTGCTGAGCCTTCTGATGATATGCTCTTTGTCCTGGTGGGCATTCTGTTCTGCATGGCGACACTTCCGGTGCTTTTCAGCCGTTCGAAAGGTCCGGTTATCGAGACCGTCGCGCCTATGTCTATTCTCTCTTTGTACCGGATATCACCTCTGGGTGTCGTGACCTGCTTAACATCAGGCGCGGTGTATTCTGCACTGTTCAACCTGTTACCCGTATTCGCAGCCGAATATCATATCAGCGGTTTTAATCTATCGCTGTTTATGGGGTGCGCTATCTTAGGCGCGTTTAGTTTGCAGTTTCCGGTCGGGGCACTTTCCGATCGCTTCGACCGGCGGACAATCCTGTTAGGACTATTGTTGCTTTCATCTGTGCTGGGGATTGCGATTGTGCCATTAGCGGCGATGGAAAAGATGACCAGCATATTTATTCTGTGTGGACTGACATCGGGTATGGTGGCCTGTTATTACCCTCTGAGTGTGGCTGAGGCGTTCGATAAGCTGAAAAAATCTGAAATGGTTTCGGCTATGGGAAGTATGCTGCTGGCATTTGGTATCGGAGGCGCTATTGGTCCCTATACTGCGTCTCTGGTTATGTCAGCCTTTGGCAGCTCGAGTCTGTTTTATTTTCTCGCGGTTACACAGACCTTCCTGGCGCTGTTTACGATCTATCGTATGACTGTCAGTAAGGCATTGCCAGTGGCCGATCAGGAAGGGTTCGTTATGCAGGGTGAGGCGCTGACAACGTCAGTACATCTTGACCCACGAACTGAATATACAGAGCCTGAACCCCAGTTGAGCTCAGAAGCCGAAATTGCGATCAGCATTGCTGAGTCTGACCCTGCTGCTGCGGTTAAACTGGCGCGTGCGCTGACTCTTACGAATCCGGAGAGAGGTACTGAAGTGGCTGCAGCCGTGGCTAAAGTTCCGGGCATTGATGTCATGCGCCTGTATGAGGTTATGAAGGAAGCGGCGCCGTATCAGATACTGGAGATTACTCAGGCCATTGTAAAAGCCAAACCTGAACTTGCCGCAGACCTGGTTTCACGACTGGCTGAATGGTATCCCCAGCAGGTGGTGCCGGTTGCCATCGAAGTTGGCCGGGTTTTTCCTGAGATGCGCATCGAAATGGCACGTATTGCTGCCGCATCAGCGCCTGAATCAGCCACTCAGGTTGCCGAATACTATGCCCGCCTGATTGCTGAAGAGCGCGAATCCATGCGCCCGGCCGACCGTGAAGATGATACCAGTGAGTCCGATGCGCTGAATATGGCGACTGAACTCTGGGATGCTAATCCGGATCAGGCACTTGATATTGCAGTGACGGTTGCTGAGTCAGTTCCGGAATCGGCTGTGGCAATGACGGAAGAGTACATGTCTCACTACGAGCATGAGACCGGTAATGAACGTTCTGTTGCGGCCTCAGGCGAAACGTCTGAAAAAGAGGAGAGTGATTATCATGATGCGGTTGAGTGGGTCTCCAGGCTTTCTGAAGCGGCGCCTGATCAGGCGATGGATGTCGCTGCAACCGTTGTAGAAGCGGTACCTGAGTCTATGTTTGAGGTGACTGAAGAGTATCTTTCTGCGGCTGAAGATGAACCTGAAACGGCGGCTGACAGCGACGAGGTTAAGAGTGTCGTTGACGATTCTACTGCTGATAAACCCGAAGAGATGGTGGATGAGCATGAGAAAGCGATTGAGTGGCTGACCCGTATGTCTGAGTTATCGCCGGAGATGTCACTCAATCTGGCGGTGAAAATTGTCGAAGCCGTGCCGGAAAGCGCCCGCTATGTTGCTGCAGAGGTTGCCCGGCTATTGCATGAGAGTTATCAGGCAGACAATACCGGTCTGAATGCTGAGCCAGCGAGCGAGATTCAGGATGCTGTTGAACTGGTTAACCGTCTCAGAGAGGTCTCTCCTGAGAGCGCTGAAGACGTTGCCGTTGCAGTGGTTGAAAACATCCCTGAAGCTGCCTCAGAGGTTGTCGATGCAATCAGTAGCGGTGATCAGTCCCGGGAGGGGGAGTGGGTAGACTCAATCGACAGGCACAGTGAAAGGCCGGTTGATAATCGCAATGCTGAAACAGCTGATAACAGCCCCGATGTCGATGCCGGTAAGCCGGATAACGAAAGTCGCTGATTTCATAAAACTGATTACGTGAAAATGATTACGTAAAAATGGTCACGTGAAAAAGAACAGCCGAACTCAGGTTCGGCTGTTCTTTTTTTAGCCAGGCTATTCTATTCTTTTGAGCTGATCTTAATCTTTCAGTAATAAGCCGTTAATAAAGGATTTTTTAAGTGCATATGGAAAATACAGAGATAAGTGTCAGTGACACGCTTCAGGAAGATGAGGTGATTAAGCTGTACCGTGATAATGCCTGGTCTGCAGCAGAGAAACCTCAGCAGTTGCTGGCTGCGTTACTGGGCTCCCATACGCTTGTCACGGCAAGGCGTCAGGGGAAACTGATTGGTTTAGGTAACGCGATCTCCGATGGCCATCTGGTGGTCTACTACCCGCATCTGCTGGTTTCCCCTGAATATCAGGGGCAGGGGGTTGGTAAACAGTTGATGCAGGTGATGCAGCAGCGATACCAGGGCTTTCATCAGCAGATGCTGACCGCTGATGGTGATGCGATAGGCTTCTATGAGGCGCTTGGTTTTAGCCGGGCAGGAAAAACCGAGCCGATGTGGATCTATGATGGCAACGATCACTAACCGCAGTTGTCTTTAAACATTAGAATTTCAACCAGACAACAAGTACAGTAACGTTTTTTAAGATCGGTGACCTGTGTGAGCCATTCCCGTTTTACCCAATGGGTTCCTGTTCTGTTCGTGTTGCTCTGGAGCACAGGCTTTATCGGGGCGAAGTACGCTTTGCCCTATATCGAGCCTTTCTATCTCCTCTTTATCCGGATGCTGCTGACGCTGGCAGTATTTACCCTGTTAGCGCTGATCTATCGTTCCCGCTGGCCGACTTTGCGGCAGGGCGGTCATCAGGCCGTGACCGGGTTTTTGGTGCATGCCTGCTATCTCGGCGGTGTATTTGCGGCTATCAAGTGGCAGATGCCTGCCGGAATCGCTGCCATTGTTGTCGGACTACAGCCCCTGCTGACGTCACTGATAGGCTGGCAGTGGCTTGGCGAACGTTTGCGCACAGTGCAATGGGCAGGTCTGGTTATGGGGCTTGTCGGCGTGGTCGTCATTCTTCTCAATGGCCATAATAGTGAGATAGCTGTTTTCAGACCTGAAGCGGTTGTCTCGATCATTATTGCGCTGTTTGCGATCTCGTTTGGCACACTGTATCAGAAGCGATTTGGTGGCAAGGTCGATCTGTTAACCGGGTCGATCTGGCAATATCTTTCAACGGCTGTGGCGATGGCGCTGTTGGCGTTTTTGTTTGAAGAACGTCAGGTTGAGTGGAATATGACGCTGCTCTTGTCACTGGGCTGGCTGGTCTTTGGCTTATCGGTTTCGGCAATTCTGTTGCTGATGTTTATGATTCGGGAGGGTGAGGCAGCCCGGGTAGCCAGTTACTTCTACCTCGTCCCCCCCGTGACCTCTCTGGAAGCCTGGGTTCTCCTGGGTGAGGGGCTGAGCTTAATACAGGTGGTCGCTATCGGTGTGACTGTTGCCGGCGTGTACTTAGTGCTCAGACCTGCAGCTAAACAGCTGATATAAAATGACTGTCGTAATTGCTGCATCTACAGCGTTTTCGACCCCGATAGCTTCACCGGTGAATATGCGGGTGCTGGTGCCGGGTAGCTACCGCTTTATCGATTTTGTTAAAGTGGGTCTGCCGCTACACATTATATCAATGCTGATAACTTTGACGGTTACACCGCTAATTTTTCCTTTTTAGTCTGAATTGTTGCGCTAAAAATGTATTATCTGAAATCAATAACATAATAATCTGATAGGTTTAAATAATGAGTGATCGCGAATACCGGACAGTGAAGTCATCGCAAACGGTTCTGAAAGAACTGATGGTTCCTTCCTACGCTAATTTCGGTGGAAAGGTTCATGGTGGTGTAATTCTGTCGCTGATGGATAAGATCGCTTATACCTGCGCAGCTTCACATGTTAAAGGCTACTGTGTAACCGCATCGGTTGATTCAGTCAATTTTCTTAACCCGGTTGAGGTGGGAGAGTTGCTGACGCTGTCGGCATCGGTCAATTATGTTGGCAACTCTTCACTGGAGATCGGTATTAAAGTTATTTCGGAAGACTTCCGGCTGGGTATTGTGAAACATACCAATACCTCCTATTTCACGATGGTGGCGATGGATGAGGAGAGCCGTAAGCCGGTGCCGGTACCCGGACTGATTCTTGAGGATGAGCGGGAGATTAAGCGCTTTATCGAAGGCAAGATCCGTAAGCAGCTTAAATCGGAACACCGTTCTGAGATGAAAAAAATTCGCGGCAATCTCGATCTGATCAGAGAGATTAATGCGCTGGACGGTGAAAACTGTCGTCTTTATCAATCCTGACCGGATAACGGTTGCTGGCCTGTGCTTTCCAGATAGGCTGGCAATGTCATTGTGACGAAGTGTTGCCGGGCAAAACTTAAAAGGGTCGCCGCGGCAGGGCTCAGTGACCGTCCTTTACGGCTGACCAGGCAGATCTCACGGTGCATCTGCGGTTCAACCAGTGGGATAAACACCAGCTCTTTGAACGACTCTGTGCTGGAGGCCAGGGCTGGCAGTACTGATATTCCAATTCTCTGACGAATGAGCGCGGCGATGCCGGCCGGATTCGAAACCTCCAGTATCGCTTTCTGATCAGACAGCTGAAGCTGTCCCGCCTGACGAAACTGGTTCAATTGCGCCCGAATACCGGTATCGGCCGAGAGAAACAGTAACTCTTCTTCTATCAGTGCCTGCCACTGAACTGACTCCGATCCACAAAAGCGGTGCCCGCCCGGAACAACCACGCCATAACGGTCAGTCAGAACCGGTTGATAGTTAAGCTCGGGATGCGCTGAGTGGTTTGCGCCAATACCGAAGTCCACATCATTGTTTAACACCCGTTGTTCAATCTGTCCGGCACTGTCATCCCGCAGGGAGATCGCAATCTCAGGAAACTGTTTACGGTAATCATCAATAACGGGGGGCAGCAGACGACTGATTGTGGAGGGTGACGCTGCGATCGCTACCTGTCCCAGTTGCTGTCCGGCGATCGCCTGAAGGTCGCTTATGGCCGTATCGAAATCAGAGATCAGTTTTTCAGCAACCGGACGAAACTGCTCTCCCTGAAGGGTTAGTAATACCCGGCGGGTTGTCCGGTCAAAAAGGGTCAGCCCAACTGATTGTTCCAGCTGTTTAACCGTTGCCGTGAGGCTTGACTGGGTCAGGTGCAGCCGGTTGGCCGCCTGAGTGAAGCTACCGCAACAGGCTACCTCGGTGAAGGCACGCAGGTGTCTGATAGAAAGGTTTGTATTCATTTATCGTTATTAATTGTTAATTAATAATATTTTATCGTTTGAATGATAAATGATATTTCTGCATTATGACACCGTATATAACCGCCAAGATCCCATAGGTTGAACGATGATCCCACGTATTGCCGAAATTAACGTCACCCAGAAACTCTATCTGGACTTTATAGAGTCTCTGAAAAATAGTCATTTTGAGGGTGAAGTTAATCCTGATTATGCAAGCCGGGTTGTACTGTCTACAGACAACAGTATCTATCAGGTGTTGCCTCAGGGTGTGGTATTTCCAAAATCAGTCGAAGATCTGGTGTTGCTGGCAGGCCTTGCTGTGGAGCCGCGTTTTAAAGACGTGGTACTCAGTGCCCGTGGCGGCGGTACCGGTACTAATGGTCAGTCGCTGACGGATGGGTTGATTGTTGATATTTCCCGGCATATGAACCAGGTTCTTGAAATCAACGCTGAGGAACGCTGGGTGCGGGTACAAGGGGGAGTGGTAAAAGATCAGCTGAACGCTGCACTGAAGCCCTATGGATTATTTTTTGCCCCTGAGCTTTCGACCAGCAACCGGGCAACGGTGGGTGGCATGATTAATACTGATGCCAGCGGTCAGGGCTCATGTATGTACGGTAAGACCCGAGACCATGTGCTTGAGCTGAAGTCGGTTTTTCTGGATGGCACGTTGTGGAGCTCAGCACCCCTGAGTGACGAGGAGCTGGAAGAGATAAAGCGCCGGGATGACCGGGTAGGCGAAGTTCACCGAACCGTTGATCAGGTTTTTAATGAGCATCGTGATCTGATTGACGCAAAGTTTCCTAAACTGAACCGCTGTCTCACGGGTTACGATCTGGCCCATATCCGTGACGAAGAGGGGCGTTTTAATCTCAATTCAGTACTCTGTGGTGCCGAGGGGTCGCTGGCTTTTATCGCGGAAGCAAAACTGAATGTCCTGCCGATTCCGAAATACTCGGCGCTGGTCAACCTCAAGTATGCTGGTTTTCAGGATTCTCTTGAAGATGCCGCTGAACTGATGGCCTGGGGGCCTACCTCAATCGAAACCGTTGATTCTAAAGTTCTGAATCTGGCGATGAACGATATTATCTGGGACAGCGTTAAAGATTACTTTCCTCATAATGAGGGGGAACCGGCTATTCAGGGGATCAACCTGATTGAATACACTGGCGATGATGAAGAGGAGCTGAGAGACAAAGTTGCGAAGCTGACCGCACATCTGGACAGCGTATCTGGCCAGCCGGGCAGATCATTCGGTTATACGGTTACCTTCGGTGCGGCTGAAGTTAATAAGATCTGGGCGATGCGGAAGAAATCCGTTGGTCTGCTGGGTAATGGTGTCGGTGAGCAACGTCCCATCCCGTTTGTTGAGGATACCGCAGTACCACCCGAAAATCTGGCTGCCTATATCAAGGAGTTTCGTCAGCTGCTGGACAGCCACAATCTGGCCTACGGCATGTTTGGTCATGTGGATGCGGGAGTGCTGCATGTACGTCCCGCAATCGACATGAAAAATGAGGCGGAAGAGGGGCTGGTCCGGGTTATCTCCGATGGTGTGGTGGCCCTGACGCAGAAATACCATGGCCTGATCTGGGGAGAGCATGGTAAAGGAGTCCGTTCTGAATACGCGCCTGCTTTCTTTGGTGAACTCTACCCTCAGCTGCAGATCATTAAGGGGGCTTTTGATCCCGCTAACCAGCTCAATCCAGGGAAGATCTGTACCCCGTTGATTGATGGCGCCGAACTGCTGAAAATTGATGAAGTGCCTACCCGCGGTCAGTATGATCGCCAGATTCCGGCAGCGGCCCGGGAAGAATACAGCCAGGCGATGTTCTGTAATGGTAACGGTGCCTGCTATAACTATGATCCGAACGATGCGATGTGTCCCTCATGGAAGGCCACTCGCGAGCGTAAACATTCGCCAAAAGGACGTTCATCGCTGATTCGTGAATGGTTGCGATTGATGTCTCTGCAGGGCGTTGATGTCGTCAGTGAGGGCCAAAAAGCCCGTTATGGGTCCTTCATCACCAGCTTGCCCGGGCGCATAAAGAACAGCTGGAATAAGAAACAGGGAGAGTACGATTTTAACAACGAGGTACATGAGGCGATGATGGGCTGCCTGGCCTGTAAGTCATGTGTCGCGCAGTGTCCGATTAAAGTGAATGTGCCAGACTTTCGTTCGCGTTTTCTTGAGGCTTACTATAGTCGTTATCTGCGTCCGGCGAAGGACTATATGATCGGTGGCCTTGAATATATGATTCCCTATCTGTCGCGTTTTCCGGCGCCCTATAACTGGATGATGAATAATACCCTGATGCGCACGGCTTTACGGCGCTGGGTAGGGATGGTGGATAGCCCGGCGATCTGTACCAATACCCTGAAACAGGGGATGGAGCAGCGGGGAATAAAATTTGCCACGCCGGACAATTTATCTGCGATTCTGCCTGAGCAACGCGAACACTCGGTGATTATTGTTCAGGATGCCTTTACCTGCTTCTTCGAAACTCAGCTGGTGCTGGATATCATCGATCTGCTGCGTAAAACAGGTTTTAATGTCCTGATAGCACCGTTTAAACCAAACGGTAAGCCGCTACATGTGCATGGCTTTAAGGCGGCCTTCAATAAAGCTGCGGACGCGAATACTCAGATGCTACAGGCACTGGCAACCAGCGGTATATCGATGGTTGGTGTTGACCCATCAATGACCCTGACCTACCGGCAGGAATATGTCGACGATGGGATTCGCCAGCAGATCCGGGTTGAGCTGATTCAGGAATGGCTGGCCAGACACTGTGATCTGTTAAATCAGAAAGCCGAGGGCTTGCCGAAACATGATTATAAGCTGATGGCGCATTGCTCTGAAAAGACTTCAGCAGCTGCGTCCATTGCCGACTGGAAAAAAATCTTTCAGGCGCTGGGGCAGACTCTCGAACTGCAGGCAACCGGATGTTGTGGCATGGCAGGCACCTATGGTCACGAGACTGAAAACTATGATACCTCCAGAAAGATCTATGATCTGAGCTGGTCAGAGGTGGTTAACGATCCTGCGAATGAGGGGCGGCTGGTTGCGACCGGGTATTCCTGTCGCAGTCAGGTTAAACGGCTGGATGAACAGCAGTTGCAGCATCCCTTGCAGGTATTGCTGCAGTTGCTGAAAACGGCTTAGCCTGAAGATACTGACAGGTGTGGGTTCAGAGCCGGATTACTGATCAGTAATCCGGTTTTTTTCGTGTTGAGCCTGCAGGTATTTACGATCCATTTCACCGTACTGCCGTTCATACGAAAGTGGGTCTGACCGCCATAGGCGATAAAGTTTACGATCATTGCGGGCCATCGGCGGAGGATTAAGTTTACGTCTTCTTATCGCCTGCCATGTGACGGGTGCGAACACCAATACGACAAACAGAGTCACAATGATTAGTTTATATTGTTCCATTTTCAGTCCGGGTTCTGGATAAAGGCCGTTTAACAAAGATATAGTAACGCGTTATCAGTATCTCTTTATACATTTTTGGGGAGTCATTCAATGAGTCGGGCCGACCACTGGAACAGCCGATATATTGACAAGGCCGATACGGCACCGGCATTACCCGCTGAACTGCAGCAGGCTCTGGGTTGTTTGTCCCCTGGGCGAACGCTTGATCTGGCCTGTGGTGATGGTGCCGCAACGCTGCATCTGGCATCTGCAGGGCATCATCTGGTTGCGGTAGATTTTGCTGTTGAAGGGCTCAGGCGCCTGCAACAGTTTGCTGCTGACTTGAATGTTGAGGTGGAAACCCAGGCGCTTGACCTGAACGACAGTGATGCCCTTAGCGAGCTGGGCCGCTTTGATAATATTGTTATAGTGCGTTATCTGCCAGATCAGACGCTGCTGGGCACGCTTCCTGAGCTGATGAAACCCGGTGCCCGCCTGTTGATTATCACCTTCAATCCGGACCATCACCGGCAAACAGGGTTTCCCGGACGGTTTTGCTTACAACCGGAAGAACTGATAGACAAGTTGCCCCAGCTTACCCTGATCAGCTATGACAACGGCAGTTTAAAGGGCAGTGTATTTGATAGTTATCTTTTTACTATTTAATGTCATCTTTTCCGCCTATGGTGCAAGTGCAAAAACACGTAAGATAAGTGATTATACAGACCCGTTAACGGTTTAATTTAAGGAGCATACTCGTGGACGATTTATTACCTGAACTTTGTGACCAGTTTCCCGATCTGGTACAGGTTGTAGAGCCGATGTTTGGTAACTTTGGTGGTCGTGAACGTTTTGGTGGCGAAATTGTCACGCTGAAAGCGTTTGAAGACAACTCTCTGGTCCGTGAACAGGTTGCTTTGCCTGGTGAAGGGCGTGTTCTGGTTGTTGACAGTGGCGGCTCTATGCGACGCGCAATGCTGGGTGATATGCTGGCTGAAAAGGCGGTTCTTAATGGCTGGTCAGGGATTATCATTTATGGTTGTATACGTGATGTGAATGCGATCGGAGAACTCGATCTTGGCGTTCAGGCGCTGGGGGCAAACCCGATGAAAACCGATAAGAAAGGCATTGGGGAGCTGAATGTAGACCTGACGTTTGGAGGTGTGACCTTCAAGCCAGGCCATTATGTTTACGCCGATAACAATGGCATTCTTGTCTCGCCTGAAAAGCTTGAGCTGAGTGAAAGCTGATTTTAAGTATTGAACGACTTACCTGATAAAAAAAGGCCGCAAACGCGGCCTTTATGCTGTTGAATAAAGACTCAGTCTTCCGGTATTAATGTGCCTTTGATCTGATAGCTCTTGCCGCGAAAGAAGGCGAGCTCATCACCCTTCTGGTTGTAGAGGGTTATATCATAAACGCCGGTACGACCGCTGCGGCTGCGTTCCTGTGCAACCGCGGTCAGAACGTCACCCTCGAAGCCGGGGGCGATATATTCAATGCTGCAGCCGCTGGCAACGGTTGACCGGTTGTAGGTGTTGCACGAATGTGCAAATGCCGTGTCGCACAAGGTGAACATACAACCGCCATGACTGATCGCATGCCCATTGAGCATATCTTTTCGCACTGGCATCGATAGTTTGGCATAACCCGGTGCGATCTCTTCAATGGTCATCCCCATCGCCTGAGCCGCCTGGTCACCACTGTGCAGTGCCTCACTACAGGCTTCAGCCAGCTGTTGCGGTGTCATTTCACTGGTTTTCATCTCAGGCACCTCCGGCCACTTTTCTTAATAACAGGGGCGATGCCCGGTAACGGTCTTCACCGTAAGCATCCATCAGATTATCCAGAACATCCAGCGCATAGCTCAGCTCGAGATTATTTACCCATTCAATCGGGCCGCAGGGGTAGTTCACGCCACCTTTCATTGCGATATCAACCGCCTGTTCATCACAGACCTGTTGGTTTACGGCATCGAATCCCTCATTGGCCAGCATACAGACCGTACGCATTACCACCATGCCGGGGATATCATCAATAATGCTGACAGACTTGCCGATCGCCTGAAACAGACCAACGGCCGCCTGAACGGCTTCGGCTGATGCCTGATCTGCAGGCGCCAGTGCTATGCGGGATGCACTGTTATAATCCAGAGCCAGATCAAAATTGATCAGATCCGGACGGAGGGTTTCACCGGCTCTCATCGTGGTGAACTGACCGTTTGTCAGCATTACCGTGGCGTCGCCTACAGTGATCATCCCTTCCACTTCATCATTATCAACCCGGTTAACTCTGATGCCGGCTTGTTCAAACAGTGGGACGAGGCTTTCTGCAACGCCCAGCTCACCCTCTACGGTGATTGATTCGGGCGCCGGGCAGGGATCTGCCGTTTTCGCTGCGGGTTTAACCGCATTGTCACTGTAATCATAAAATCCACGTCCGGTTTTACGACCCAGATGACCGGCATCTACCAGCTCTTTCTGCATCAGTGATGGCAGGAAACGCTGATCATTATAGAATGCAGAAAAGACCGAGCAGGTTACCGCGTAGTTGACGTCATGGCCGATCAGGTCCATGAGTTCAAATGGCCCCATACGGAATCCGCCGCACTCACGCATCAGGGCATCGATAGTGGCGATATCGGCACCGCCTTCCTGACAGATCCGCAGACCTTCGGCATAAAAGGGACGGGCGACACGGTTAACGATAAAGCCAGGCGTCGACTTTGCCAGTACCGGTTGCTTACCCCAGCTGGCAGAAAGCGCATAGATATCCGCAGCAATCTGAGGGTCGGTATCGAGGCCGCTGATCACTTCTACCAGCTTCATAATCGGCGCGGGGTTGAAGAAGTGCATACCAACCAGGTTTTGTGGTCGTTTCAGTGTAGAGCCAATGGCGGTTACTGATATCGAGGAGGTATTGGTAGCTATCACTGTGTTCTCAGCACAGATCTCTTCCAGCTGACCAAAAACCTGCTGCTTAATATCCAGGCGTTCGACAATTGCTTCGATAACCAGGTTAGCCGATGCCAGATCGGTTAATGCATCAACAGGGTTCAGGCGGGATAGCAGGGCGTCTGCATCCGACTGGGTCATTTTGTTTCGTTCAACCAGTTTAGCCAGTCCTTTCGCGGTATTATCAATACCCCGTTTGGCTGCGCCTTCTGCGGCATCATACAGCAGTACCTGATGGCCTGCGTTTGCTGCTACCTGTGCAATTCCGGCACCCATTGTGCCTGCACCGATAACGGCGATGACTGAGTCATTTGTAAAACGGCTCATATCTGTTTACTCCGTTACTTACCAGTAAATTGTGGTGCGCGTTTGGTCATAAATGCGCTGACCCCTTCACGATAATCGTCTGTACGTCCCGCCAGCGTTTGCAAATCCCTTTCCAGATCAAGCTGCTCATCAAAGCTGTTGTTGGCGGAGGACTGCAGCGCGCGTTTAATCAGTGCAAGGCCTTTAGTGGGTTGGGTGGCCAGCTGCTTAGCCATGGCGAGTGCCGCATCTTTTAATGCGTCAGGCTCGTATGTTTTCCAAATCATGCCCCATTGCTCAGCCTGTTCCGCAGAGAGTTTTTCACCCAGCAGCGACAGCGCCATGGCGCGTGGGAATCCGATTGCGCGGGGCAGTGTCCAGGTGCCACCGGAGTCGGGAATCAGACCGATCTTGCAGAACGCCTGGATAAAACTGGCTGTTTTTGATGCCACGACAATGTCGCAGGCCAGTGCAATATTAGCCCCTGCGCCCGCGGCTACACCATTCACAGCGCATATTACCGGCATCTCCAGTGAGGCGATAGTGCGGATCATGGGGTTGTAGTTTTTTTCGATTGATTCACCCAGATTCGGTACCTCGGCATCCGGATCTACTGCCCGGTCGCTGAGATCCTGACCGGCACAGAAGCCCCGGCCATTACCGGTGATCAGCAGGCAGCGAACTGCCTCATCTGTTCTGACCTGCTTAAGTGCATCGCGAACCTCGGCATGCATCTCAGTGTTGAAGCTGTTGAGACTTTCCGGCCGGTTCAGTGTCAGGACAGCGACTCCCTGGGTAATCTCAAACTCAATATTGTTATATGACATCTTGTTATTTTCCTCGAAAGTCAGGTCGACGTTTTTCCATGAAGGCTGCGATGCCTTCGTTTCTATCTTCTGTAGCTGCCAGCAGGGTAAATGATTTGCGCTCCAGATTGAGTCCGGTTTCCAGTGTTGTCTCATACGCTTTCAGCAGCGATTCTTTTGCCAGGCGTACTGCAAGGGGGGGCTTTCGGGCAATATTCTTTGCCAGCTTCAACGCCCGGTTATAACTCATTTCAGGGATGGTTATCTCGCTTACCAGACCAAAGTCCCGGGCCTGCTCTGCATTGATGAATTCACCGGAGAGCACCAGTTGCATCGCCATTGATTTGCCTACGGTTCTGAGTAATCGCTGCGTGCCACCAGCACCGGGAATGATTCCCAGGTTTATCTCTGGCTGTCCAAATTGAGCATTATCACCTGCTATAACAATATCGCAGTGCATCATCAGCTCGCAGCCTCCACCCAGAGCGAAGCCGTTCACTGCAGCAATAATCGGTTTGGGGTATTGTGCGATACGCCGCCAGTAGCTGGGGCGAATATCATTCATTACCCCGACCGCATCCAGTTCCGCCATCTCTTTGATGTCTGCTCCAGCGGCGAAAACGTGTTCGCCTCCGGTAATTACCACGGCTTTGATGCTGTCATCGTTGATGGTGGAGTCCAGAGTCTCTGCTATCTCACGCAACAGGTTATTGCACAGAGCATTACGTGCTTCAGGGCGGTTCAGGGTAATGGTGATTACGCCTGAATCAGGCGCCGTGACCAGAATATCTTGATAATCGGGCATGGTTTATCTCAGCATAATGGGTATCGAAAGTGGCTGTCAGCTTAAGCGCTTCAGGCTAGTGTTTATTATTCTAGTGGAGAACTCTCTTTGTCGGTTTGTGAACCAGAAAACTGAGAGTTTCACGGTTCTGTCAGCATGCCTGCAAACACAGGCATCATCGTTTTAACCAGTAATGCACAGGTTACCGTAAAATGACAAAGGGATACAAATATAATATGGATAAATTATCTTTTCGTATCACTTTGTTTGGTGTATCTTTTACAAATATAGAAAATCGTCAGTTAGTTAAGCCCCGGTTGTAACAAAGTCTGCTTTAATTAAGATCTGAAATTAAGCACTGGGAAACTAAGTACTGGGAAACAGAGTCACCTAACAACCGGGCTGGGCGATTTTAACCATTATAAAACCTATGCAGGCAGAACGACTTAGTTTGATAACAGGCCGTTCTGCTAAGAGATAAAGCCCTCCGGGCCAAATAAAAGAAAGAGAATCTTGTATGAGCCAAACCCTGTTTGATCTGCACAAAGCAAAACTTGATGCCGCGCTGAACGCGATCCGTACCCGTGATTATTACAGTGCGTATGCAGAAAGCCCAAGCCCACGCAAATATGGTGAAACCGCCGATAAGGACGGGCAGGCAGCATTTAAGGCACATCTGAATGGTTCTTTTGCCCTGGATATGCCAGGCATCGCCGGTGAGGCAGGTAGTGAGGTGTCCCCTTATGGCTTTGATCTTGGCATAAAATACCCCACTGTTGATATTGATGTTCTGTTGCCGGCGATGAATGAAGCACGCAAAGTGTGGCGTGATATTGGTGTTGAAGGTCGTACAGGGATCTGTCTCGAAATTCTCAAGCGAATCAATCAGCGCAGCTTCGAGATTGGTTATGCCGTGATGCATACCTCTGGTCAGGGCTTTATGATGGCTTTCCAGGCAGGCGGTCCTCATGCTCAGGATCGCGGTCTTGAAGCGGTAGCCTATGGTTATGATGCGATGACACATTCGCCTGCAGCATCAACCTGGACGAAGCCTCAGGGTAAGCATGACCCGCTGGTGATGAAAAAAACCTATACCGTTGCCGGACGCGGTGTTGCTCTGGTGATCGGTTGTTCAACCTTCCCGACCTGGAATACCTATCCGGGTCTGTTTGCATCACTGGTTACCGGCAACCCGGTAGTGGTTAAGCCACATCCTGCCGGCATTCTGCCTGCAGCAATCAGTGTAAAAATTGCCCAGGAAGTGTTGAGTGAACAAGGCCTGCCGCCGCATATCGTTTCGATGGTTATCGATGCCGATCCTGCTCACCCCTGCACCAAAGAGCTGGCGCAGCGAGACGAAGTGAAGCTGATCGACTTCACCGGTAATACCCCGTTCGGCGACTGGCTGGAGCAGAACTGTCATCAGGCACAGGTTTACACTGAGAAAGCCGGTGTTAATACCATCATCATCGACTCAACCGACAATTTTAAAGGGATGATTCAGAACCTCTCGTTTACGCTGAGTCTCTATTCCGGCCAGATGTGTACCACGCCACAGGATATCTTTATCCCGGCTGAGGGCATCGATACAGATCAGGGCCACAAGAGCTTTGATGACGTTGCCGAAGCGCTAAGCACCGGCATTACCCGTTTTCTCTCTGATCCGGAGCGTGCAGGGATGGTGCTGGGCTGCATTCAGGCCGACGTTACTGATAAGCGAGTCGACAGCGCCCGCGAACTGGGTGAAAAGATCGGTACAGTGGTACGCGAATCTGACCGTCCTGAGAATCCGTGGTTTAAAGAGGGGCGGATGCGCAGTCCACTGCTGATCGCCGTTGATGCGGATAAAGAAGATGCCTATATGGAAGAACTGTTCGGTCCGATCAGCTTCCTGGTACGCACTGACAGTACGAACCACTCAATCGAACTGGCTCACAAGGCCGTTAAGAATCACGGTGCGATTACCATGGGCTGTTACTCGACCAGTGTTGCAGTGCTGGATCAGATTGAAGAGGCTGCACTGGATGCCGGGGTTGCGCTTTCTATCAACCTGACGGCGGGTGTCTATGTTAATCAGAGTGCGGCATTCAGTGATTTCCATGCCACCGGCTGTAACCCGGCAGCTAACGCTTCACTGTCAGACCTGGCTTATGTAGCGAATCGTTTCCGCGTTATCCAGAGCCGCAAGCACGCCTGAAAAACGGCTGAAAAGAAAGAGTAACGGACAAGGGCTTGTTATGAACTACCATTGCATTCTGACGGAAGTGACACAGGGGGTTGGGATTATTACGCTCAACCGTCCTGACGTGATGAACGCGCTTAACGAAACGTTATGTCGCGAAGTGGGTGAGGCGATCGACCGGTTTGAAGCGGATGATAGCATCGGCTGTATCATCATCACGGGTGGCGCACAGGTGTTTGCTGCGGGGGCTGATATTAAGGAAATGAAGGATCAGTCCTTTGCCGATCTGCACCGTAAAGACTTTCCCCGGATTCAGCGTGATTGCTGGCGAGCCATTGAAGATGCCCGTAAGCCGGTTATTGCCGCGGTTGCTGGTTTCGCGCTGGGCGGTGGTTGTGAAATGACCATGGCCTGCGATTTTATAATCGCCGCGGATACGGCTAAGTTTGGCCAGCCAGAGATCGCTATTGGCACGATGCCGGGTGCCGGAGGCACTCAGCGGATGACCAAAGCGGTGGGTAAGGCTAAGGCGATGGAGATGTGCCTGACCGGCCGGATGATGGATGCCGAGGAAGCTGAAAGGGCGGGCCTGGTTGCCCGTATTGTGCCCGCTGAGGCTCTGGCCGAACAGGCACTCAAAACAGCGTCTAAGATTGCCTCAATGTCACAGCCTGCGGTTATGTTGATTAAAGAGAGTGTTAACATGGCGGTGAGTTGTTCGCTCGAAGATGGTTTGCGTTTCGAGCGCCGGGCATTTGAAGCCACTTTCGCCTTTGAGGATTGTTCAGAAGGGATGAACGCTTTCGCAGAAAAACGTAAACCGGTATTCAAAAACCGCTGATAAAGAGCCGTAAAACCGTTCTGATAAAGCCGCCATGACATTTCACTGGCGGCTTTTGTGTTTCTGGAAACGGTATACTGCTATTCATTATTCAGACAAATATCAGAGTGAGTGTTATGAAACTATCAGGTAAAACTGCCTGGGTTACCGGAGCCAGTTCCGGTATAGGCCGGGCAACAGCAAGGTTGTTAGCCGCTGAAGGTGCCGATCTGGTGATCAGTGCCCGGCGTGAAGACCGGCTTCAGCAGCTGGCGGAAGAGATAACTGCGCTGGGGCGCAAAGTCACTATCGCCACTGTCGATGTATCTGACCGTGAGGGTATGCAGGCCGTGGCTGAGATGATCGCTTCACTGGGCGGTGTCGATATCCTCATTAATAATGCCGGAACCATGCCGATCAGTCCTATCATCAATGGCCGGGTGGATGAGTGGGAGCAGATGATCGATACCAATATTAAAGGGGTGCTGTATGCGATTCACGGGGTCTATCCCGGCATGGCTGAGCGTAAACAGGGTCATATCGTTAATATCAGTTCGGTTGCAGCCCGTCTGACCTATCCCAGCGCCGGAGTCTATGCCGGAACCAAGCATGCGGTACGGGCGATCTCTGATACCCTGCGTAAAGAGGCTATCCGATACGGCGTGCGGGTTACCGATATTCAGCCAGGGGCTGTCGATACCGAACTGGCCGACAGTATTGTTCATGAGAAGATCCGTGCTGCCGTGAAAGACAATATGTATGGTGAAGATATGCTCAATCTCACGCCTGAGGATATCGCTAACGCCATTCTGTATGCGCTCACTCAACCGGCACATGTGGATGTCAGCGAACTGCTTATCCGCCCGTTGGTACAGGAAAATTAAGTGGTTTTAACGGCTAAGGTTATCTTTATTGTGCTATTAACGTAAGATCTGTTTACGGGTTTTACGAATAACAGCTTTGGATATCTATTTTGTACAAGTTACTTATTTTTGACTGGGACGGCACCATCATTGACTCAGCTGCACGGATCGTTTCCAGTATGCAAAAAGCCGCGCGCGATCTGAATCAGCCAGAGCTGACTGATGAGGCTGTGCGTAACATCATTGGTCTGGGATTACCGGAAGCGATTCAGGCGCTGATTCCCGGGGTTGACGATGCCCTCATTCCGCAATTGCGAGAGCGCTACGGTCATTATTATCTGCATGCTGACGAGACGCCGGCGGCGCTGTTTGAGGGGGTGGAGCAAACACTGGTTAACCTTAAGCAGAAAGGTTTCCGGCTGGCGGTTGCCACCGGCAAAAGTCGTCGTGGACTGCAACGTATATTTACCGATACGGGGCTTGAATATCTGTTTGAAACATCCCGTTGTGCCGATGAAACCACCTCTAAACCTCATCCGCATATGCTTGAAGAGATTCTTGAAGAGACCGGTTTAAATCCATCTGATGCGGTCATGATCGGCGATACTGAATTTGATCTGGAAATGGGTGTCAGAGCAGGTATGGATACTATTGCAGTCAGTTATGGTGCGCATCATATTGACCGCCTGAGACCGTACAATCCGGTATTGGTGATGCACCGTTTTCCTGAACTGGAAAGCTGGTTAACTCAGGCATCACTGAATCATTCGTAATTCAACTACGTTAAATTTTTTAGGCATATTAAGGAGAACTGCGTGGGCTCAAATCCCTGGGAAGCTGAAAACAGCAAGGAAACTGAAGCTGTAAAACCAAACGAGAGCAAAACTAAAGAGTGGCGACTGATAGAGAAAACCATGATGGGGCTGCAGAAAGAGCAGCGTGCAGCCCGTCGCTGGGGGATCTTTTTCAAACTACTGACATTTGGCTATCTGTTTGTGGTCCTCGGTATTTACCTGTTCGCGGACTCTTTCTCCCCTGATATGGATGAGGGAGGAGAGCACACCGCTGTGGTTCAGGTGAATGGTGTGATTGCCGATGGTGAAGATGCCAGTGCCGATAATATTATTGGCGCGCTGCGCAGAGCCTTTGGTGACGAGGATAGCAAAGCGGTTATTCTGCGAATCAACAGCCCTGGCGGCAGTCCGGTGCAGTCGGGCTATGTCTATGATGAAGTAAAGCGTCTGCGGGCGCTTCATCCTGAGAAAAAAGTCTACGCGGTTATCCTGGACATCGGCGCATCAGGAGCGTACTACATTGCCGCATCTGCCGATGAAATTTACGCGGATAAAGCCAGTCTTGTGGGCTCCATTGGCGTGGTATCTTCCGGTTTCGGTTTTGTCGATCTGATGGAGAAGGTCGGGGTTGAGCGTCGTAATCTTATCTCTGGCGAGAATAAAACCTTCCTTGATCCGTTTTCACCGTTGCAGGATAAAGATCGCGCTTTTTGGCAGACGGTGCTGGACACCACCCATAATCAGTTTATCGATCAGGTGCGTAAAGGGCGGGGCGATCGCCTGAAAGAGAATGACCAGTTGTTCAGCGGTCTGGTATGGACAGGCGAACAGTCACTGGATCTCGGGCTGATCGATGGTCTCGGCAGCAGCAGTTACGTTGCCAGAGATATTGTCGGGGCAGAAAAAATGGTGGACTACACACCTAAAGGCTCACCACTTGAGCAGTTGATTGACCGGCTTGGCGTTACCTTTGGTAAAACCATAGCCACCCAGCTGGGCCTCAACAACTCAGTACAATTACGCTGAAAATCAAAGTCTGAATCTAAAGGCCGTTACAGAGATGCAGCGGCCTTTTTTATGGCTCTTCGCGTGTTATGGGGAAGGATATAGAAATATCGATATCTTCATGGTTAAGCCCGGTTAGCGAGCTCTCCAGGCAAGAACCCCTGCAGAGCGATCTTTCATTGGGGATACCCTATCGTTGCAGGACGTCGCGCCAAAACCAACTGGCGGAGGTCTGAACGCTTGACGCTAAAAAGCGTTTTACCATAGCCCCCTGGGTACTGTGGTGAGTCTGTTTTAGATTCTAAGGGCCCCTGCAATATATAGCTCCACGACTATCTACCACGATGGAATCCTTTCCTGGTAAAGCGCGAAGGGCTTTTTTATTATCTGTGTGTGGGTTTAACCGTGTTAATTAAACATCTATGGCCTAAGCTGGTTAGGTTAGAACAACCTGATTAGGTTGCTGAACCACGGGCACTATTCACAAAGGGCACTCTTCGCGTCTGAACACAGAACTGAATAGAGATTTATCTGTATTACAACAGTTTAATTGTTTCGCAGGCCGGGAAGAAGACAGCTGAAACTGACTGTCACAGTGTTTGTAACTGAATCGCCCTTTGTCATTGATCAGTTTCACAGAGAACCCCACAGCTAAGTCGCTGCGGCAGCAAAATGCGCCAAACAGACTACCCGATATTTACCAGGCAGGTTATGGCTTGGTTTACGATCCGGCAGGCATACATTTAGCCGATAAATAAAGGTAAATCCGCATGCGAATAGCTAAAGACGATATTGATGTAAAGATGGAGATCCCAGGGGCTGTGATTCGTCAGCAAACTGAATTTGGCGACGCCACCGGGCTTGGGAAAATCAGTGGTGAGTACTTCAGTCTGTCGGCCGGTGTCGATACTACGCCGCTTTTTCTGGGGCTGGATGGTGATATGTGTCAGTGTCCACACTGGGGTTTTGTGATTAACGGCGAGCTGACCACCACTGACGCCAGTGGTAAACAGGAAACCGTCAGCGCTAACGATCTGTTTTACTGGCCGCCGGGTCACAATGTAAAAGTCACCGCCGACGCCGAGATTGTTATGTTCAGCCCTCAGAATCAGCACAGTCATGTGATCAGCCATATGATAGATAAAGTAAGTGCCTGAACATGAAGGTTTAAACCGGTCTGATTGAGAGTTATCGGAAGCGCCCTGTATCTATTATGGGGTGCATTTCTATCAATAGTTTGAGCGGTTTGAAGGGGAGATGCTGAGATCGAACAACCTGCTGAATTAGCCAGTGATAGCGTTAACGGCTCAGAATAATTGATTTTCAATAAGTCTTATCTGCACCGATCGGGTAGGAGATTTAAATACCGGTCTGTGTTTGTTACTTCAATCCTCTTTTCCGATTTGTCTTTTCTATTCAGATCAAAGTTTCTATTTAGGTAACAGTTTCTATTCAGGTCACAGTGTCTATCCAGGCCTGCGCTTCCATCAGGTTATCGCTGTTAAGTGGTGGTATCGATTGAAGCGCGACAGGTCGTTATATCGCTTCTATACGCTTTTTTTGGTTCTTCGCGGGTTATGGGGAAGGATATAGAAACATCGATATCTTCATTGTTAAGCCCGTTTGGCGAGCTCTCCAGGCAAGAACCCTGCAGAGCAATCTTTCATTGGGGATACCCTATCGTTGCAGGACCCCACGCCAAAACCAACTGGCGGAGGTCTAAAAAAATCGTTTACCACAGAGTGCACAGAGGACACGGAGAAGCACAATTAATCAGGTTTCTCTGTGCTCTCCGTGTCCTCTGCGGTGAGTCTGTTTTAGATTCTAAGGGCCCCTGCAATATATAGCTCCACTACTATCTACCACGATGGAATCCTTTCCCGGTAAAACGCGATGAACCTTTTTTTTTGTACCCGGGCTACCCGTCAGGTGACATAGTTATTGTGTTGGCTGTTATGGTGCATGCAAACTGTTTTACCTGCCATTATCTCTGGAATTCAGGGTGGGGCAGGCTGATGTTACTGTTTATGTACATCTGTATTATTCGGATATGACTGTTGCAGTTCTGAAAGGCTGACGGCCCGGCATGATTTAACCGGCACAAATGGAGTAAAGAGATCCGTTCTGATATATAGTTTTTCATGCTGTTTTTAATACAAGGGCTGGTTATGAATCTGGATAAAGCAAGAAAGCGTATCGAAAAACACGTTAAAAAGGGATTCAGGGGTTATCCGCTGATTTCACTGAGCTATTCAGGGGAGGCCGCAGATTGCGCCACCCGGGTTGTAATTCAGTTTGTTGTTGAGGAGGGAGCACAGCCTCAGGAACAGTCGTTTACTGCCAAAACCGATGTCAGAAAGGATGAGGTTATCCAGACAACGTTGTTAAAAATCATCGAGCGGGCAGAGGCGCATACCGTTACTGAAACAGAGGCTGTTGAGCTTATATAGTTTTGCTCGTGACCTGCCTCGAAAATTATGAAAAAGGATGTCTGGCATGACAGGAACCTATCTTCAGCCAACACTGACAGGAAAAATGATAACGCTTCGTCCACTGTTGGCAGAGGATTTTGATGCGTTGTATGAGGCTGCTTCCGATCCTGTCATATGGGCAATGCATCCCGACTCGCAGCGCTACGAGCGTGATATTTTTGAGCAACGTTTTTTTAACGGCGCAATTAGTAGTGGCGGTGCTCTGGCTGTTGTCGATAATCGCTCAGGTAGAGTGATCGGTTCATCCCGCTATTATGACTGGAACCCTGAGTTGCGTGAAATTGCGATAGGCTTTACCTTTATTGAACAGGCCTGCTGGGGAAAAGGGGTCAATGCCGAGATGAAAGCGCTGATGCTGAACCATATTTTTGATTATGCTGATACTGTCTGGTTTCATATTGCTGAGGAGAATATCAGATCTGTCAGAGCAGTTGAAAAACTTGGCGCAGACTACTCGCATAAAGAGGATAAAGCGGTTGAAGACAAGCCATTTGTGCAGCTGTATTACACGCTGACACTACCGGCATATCGCGAGGCGTGTGGGGCGTAAGCGATGTTTATTAATTGATGACAAAGAGGGCGAACAGTATGACCTATCCAATAGAAGGTTCTTGCCAGTGTGGCGGGGTAAAGTATCGGCTTTTAAAAGAGCCCATGATGGTGATTGCTTGCCATTGTAAAGAGTGCCAGAAGCTCTCGACCAGCGCCTTCAGTATCACGGCGATGGTGAATGCCTCTGATGTCGAATTTGAAGGTGAGATGGCAGAATGGAGCCGCTTAGCGGATAGTGGAAATACCAGCGCTGCTAAATTCTGCCCGACCTGCGGTAACCGCATCTACCATTTTAATCCTGCTGAGCCTGACAAAATTAAGCTCAAGCCATCCAATCTTTCCGATACCAGTATTATCAAACCTACTGCTCATGTCTGGGTGAGTGAAAAACAGGACTGGTTCACCATACCGGAAGGTGTAAAAGTGTTCGATAAACAGCCATAAGACGCTAATTAAGCGCAGAGGGTAATAACGCGACTATCTGAGACCGCGCCTATCTGAGACTGCTCCAGTCGATGGATTCGTTCTGCTGATTGAACTCTTTATACCGCTGTAAAATTTCCGGTCTCCCTGATGGGAGACCGGATTAGTAAATGATAAATACTTGTTCAGACCTCGTGAGTTAATACCCCCGCGAAACCGGAACTGGCATTCAGCCCCGGCATTTGTCTACCAGTGACCATAGCGGTTCATGTCATACACTCCGGCTTCCAGAGGGTTCGTCAACTGCATATAGTCTCTGAAACTGTGAAATACCTGCCAGAACTGCGGACTCATCCGCCCAACCCCCCAGCGTTCTACAAACCGGTTGAATGATCTGTCGGAATCGACATTCTCAAACGATGTCACAAACTCATCCAGCTGTGACTGGTTAAGCTGAAAAATCAGGTTGGGATAGCTGCCAACCGGCTCTGGCAAGATAGTCAGGCTATCAAGATCCTCCTGATAACGTAACGATTCCCCTAACAGAAAGGCGACGCTGCTATGGCGACGGTTACGAAGCAGGGTGTAAACCTGAAATTTTTCACCAGACGCCTGGCCTTCTGAGTTTTCATCCAGGTTGATACGAACAAAACTGACCTCAGGGAGCCACTTTATTGCCGCTAATGCTGATGCCGATTTGGCGGCAATTTTTTTAAGTGCGAGGCTGGAACGCTTTTCGGGAGATAAGCCTTTCTGGTCATTGCAGGTGTTGCAGCGGTGTATGATGTCTGTGCCGGTCAGGGCTGGATACCGGTTTAGCAGTGTCTGTAATAGTTCCTCTTTGGGCTGTTGGCCGGAGAAGGAAATATTGGTGGGCGTTTTTGTATCCAGATTGTGGTAAGTGATTTTTGCCTTAATTTTTGCCGAGGACTGATACCAGTCTGCGTATATTGCCTGCCGTGATGCCGCGGGCATAAAACGCAGAAAGTTGGTTTCAGAGCCATTTCTGATCAGATCGAAATAGAGACGGGTCTGTGCCTGGTGGGAAACGCTGCCAAACACGTCGAAGTTAACGACCAGTTCGTAATAGGTTCTTTCCAATAGAGGGTAGCCCATAACCCAGGCGGTAAGGGGAATCTCTCCTTGCCAGCCGCTGGTCACGGATGCGCTGTTGTGATGTCGGAAGACCGTTAAAAAGGCGTTATTATTGTTTCCATCTCCGTCCCAGATCTGATCCAGTGCTGCGCCGGATGGGTATGCCTGCTTATAAGCTTTCTGACGCATATCCAGATACATGTTTCGCCTATTATTATAGGTGTACCACTGACTGCCGAAATCCAGCAGCGAGCTCCTTTCACCAGGCAAGCCCAAATAGTCGTTCACCGATGACTGATACTGTGGATTGTTGCTATAGAGTTCAGAAACCGGGGATTCAAACATCACCCAGAACTGGTCGCGGATGACGTTCGTAGCGATCTGCCCTCGGCAGACAGGTCCGCGGATAAAGTTTCTGACAAAGAAACGGGCATCATCCAGCAAAAAGCGGTATCGGAGTTTTGCCGGAATCGCAGCAAAGGTGATAAAGGGGTTAGATCTGTCATGATAACCATAGCCGGGGAGTGTTTCTGCCTTCCAGCCGGAACTGTAGAACAGCTGCTGATAGCGCTTAAGCCTTTCTGAGTCAAAACGGTAGGTTATATGGGTTTTGTGTACGATGGTGCCGGGTAAGGGGGCCAGCCGGTAATAAAATAGCTTATGAGGATCATCATTGGGCCGGACGGTCGGCACAATTTCAGGCGCTTCTCCCGGCGGGGTATAGGACCGAATAAGCTGATAAAACCGGGGGGCTGTGTTGCCTGAGTCGTCGGGGTGGCTGACGCTGTTCAGATACAGATGTCCCAGAAACAGATGTTCGTAGAGGTAACGGGATAGCAGTTTTGAGCGTTTATCACTCTGATTTAACCAGGCCTCCCAACGACTGATCATCAACTGATCCTCGTCACTGATGACGACCGGTTGAGAGTCGATCTCAGCGCCCTGTTCGAGCCAGGTGGACAGAGTTTTATATTCATTTTTATTCAGACCTGAAACCGCCAGCGGCATTCCTCCGTGGGGGAATTTGTCGGCATAGTCATCAAACTCTCCCGGTGCCGGGCAGTAGTTGATACGATCAAACCCCAGCTGAATATCGTCCGGCACCCGGGTATTTTCCGGTAACGGGTTATTCTGGCCCAGATCCAGCATCCGTTGCATCAGCGGTGGTGTAGATGTATCCCCTTTCTGGCTGTACTCCGAGAGTACTGAATAGAAGCCTTTTTTGTACCACTCCCCGGGTGTCTGGGCATCAATATAGAGACGGGTAGGCGGTGTATCCTGGAGTCTGCCGCCGTCGTAGACGCGAAGTTTTGAGGCGCCGCGATCAATACCCTGGAATGACTCCATTTTCAGCTGGCAAGGCGCATCGTAACACGAATGGCATGCAAGGCATTTGGTCTCCAGTATGGGGTTGATGTTTTTCGAAAAACTATAGGTCTGAGTCTCTGAAATTACCCGAGGCTTTACCTGTTTCTCCTGTTGCTGATTAGCGGGAAACAGAAAGATGCTGCTTATGAAAAGAATAACGATCGCGTAGGTGCTTCCCCGGACTAATTTTTTCATCTGCTGCTTTATGCCACTCTGATGGAAGAGGAAGATTAATAAATACGTTTATTAATCTGTCAGGTTATCATGACGCACAGCTTTTCTGCTAAGTAATGAGCCCCAATCTGGCCACTAAAACGGGTTTTGGCGGTATATTGCGCTTGAAATGATAGGGCCTGTACTGACATATTAAGGAAGATCTTTGTTGCAAAGGCTTTCAACGCTAAATGATACCGGTGTAAGACATTCAGAGACAAGCCATTAAGAGATAAGCCATTCAGGGAAAAGTCGGGCGCGTTCAGGAGTTGTATGAGTCATAACCATCGTCATAACCACAGTCATCAGGTCACAAATTACAACTGCGCATTTGCGATTGGTATCGCCCTGAATCTCATATTTGTTGTGATTGAAGTGATGTATGGGGCGTTATCAGAATCCCTTGCGCTGATTGCTGACGCAGGACATAACCTGAGTGATGTTTTTAGTCTGGTGCTTGCCTGGGGCGCAAGTTATCTGGCTAAAAAAGCCGCCACCGAAAAAAGGACCTATGGTTTACGTAAAGCTACCGTTATGGCCTCTCTCGGCAGTGCTATTCTGTTGCTGATTGCGCTGGGCGGGATCGCCTGGGAAGCGATTAATCGTGTGTCCGATCCTGCGCCTGTAGAGGGGATGACAGTGATAGTGGTAGCGTCCATCGGCGTCGTTATTAATACACTGACTGCGCTGCTGTTTTTTAGCGGTCAGAAGGATGATCTGAATATCAAGGGCGCCTTCCTGCATATGGCCGCTGATGCTGTGGTCTCGCTTGGTGTGGTCGTTGCAGGTCTGTTTATTATGTTTAAAGGATGGTTGTGGATCGATCCGGTGATCAGTCTGGTGATCGTAGCTGTCATTCTGGCCGGAACCCTCGGTTTACTGAAAGACTCCATGAACTATGCACTGGATGCGGTGCCGGACGGGATTGATATCCCTGAGCTGAAGCAATACTTTTCCGGTCTGGAGTCAGTGGAACGTATCCACGATCTGCATGTCTGGCCATTAAGTACCACTGAGATCGCACTGACAGTCCACCTCGTGGTCAATACTAATGAACTGGATAACCGCTTTCTGCGTGATCAGCAGCAACACCTTCATGATCATTATGGTATAGCGCATGCCACCCTCCAGATTGAATCGTCCACAGATGAGCAGAGGTGTATGCTGGATAACGTGAAGCCACAAAAGCATGCATGAATATTTCGTTTATACGGAAGAGTATATGGTGTTCAGCTGAGTATCATTAATCTGACTTGCCGGAGTAAGTGTCTGACGTTTCCAGGGAATAAACCCCAGAAACCAGCAGCGCCAGAAACCTACCGATGCCTGAGGATTTTCTTCCAGTAACTGCTCGAGTGTCTGTGCTTTGCCCAACTCAATGCCTAAAGCATCTTTATACACCAGATGCACAAACTTAGAGCAGAACTGACGCTCAGAATTGAAATCGAATCCCAGATGATACAGCGTGGTAGAGAGTGTTGCGGACAGCGTGTCTGCAGATCGTTTTAGCCGGTCAACCTCTGTAACAGAGAGAGGTTGTTTCAGCCGGCGCACCATTGCTTCGCCATTACAGGTTCGGCTGAGGAATTTACGTAACGGGGTTGTACTAACGAACGGAACCTTACTTTCTATCACCATCCACTGATTATTGTCCTTTACAACAAAGCCAACATGGGAGCACCAGCTCCCCGTGCCCCTGGCAACCTGTTTATACAGGAAGGCATCTATAGAGATAAACAGAATATCGCCTTCCTGAAGCGTGGCGGAGACCTGTTCTACGAGGCGGTTAAGGTTAGTGTTTTTCATGTTCAGTTCCATCGTTAAGTTATTTGATGGAGTTGATTCTGATCACGTTGGGCGATGTTTTGAATCTGGAGAAAAAAGGTAGCATATATTGATACCTGTTGGCTCAGATAGTGAATTGATTGGTCGTACTCATCCCTAAATCTCATCCCTAAATCTCATACATAAAAGGCCGGTACAGAGCTGTACCGGCCTTTCCTGAGGAAGGTTTAACCTGATAGAAGAAGGCTCTGTCAGGTCAGTGTTTCACTCAGTACCCGGATATGATCCGGTCCAATGCCGCAACAGCCGCCAATCAGATCAGCGCCGAGTTCTTTCCATTTTTGTGCCGACTGAAGATAGGTGACAGGCGTCAGATCAGCACGCAGTTCATCAAGCCCGTCATTGGCCGTGGCATTTTTCGGCTGAGGCGGGAATGCATTTGCATAGGCGCCAATTCTGATCGTTTTAGCGTAGTGAGCCAGCTCCTGCCTGGTCACTTCAATCGCTTCGGCAATGATCTCCGGCTGGCTGCAATTAAACAGGATCGCATCAACGCCTGCCTGAGCCATCGATTGAACCGCCGCAATCACGGTTTCACCAGAACGGAGTAGTGGCTGCTCTGTAGCTTCAGCGTCTTCAAGCGTGAAGGATACCCAGAACGGTTTGTGGTCAGTGTCGATGCGGTCAACCAATGCTTTGATTGCCAGAGATTCTGTAATCAGGCTCTGAGTTTCATTCAGCCATATATCGATATGGGGGTTAAGCGCAGTGATCAGGGGGATAGCAATCTCTTCAACCCGTTCAGGCTGATACAGATCTGCACGGTAGGAGCCAAACAGAGGTGCCACCGATCCGGCGACCAGCACATGATCTTTGCCTGTTTCATTAATGGCTTCACGGGCGACGATTGCCGATAGCTCGGCCAGCGCTGCGCCGCGTTCTTTAAAGCAGGCTTCACCGATATGAAAAGGTACCAGCGCGTAACTATTGGTGGTGATGATTTCAGAACCGGCAGCGATGTAAGCCTTGTGCACCTCTTTGACAATCTCGGGCGCTTCCATCATCGCCAGTGCTGACCATTCCGGTTGTTTAAATGGTGCACCCAGACGCTCAAGCTCTCTGCCCATCCCGCCATCAAGTATTGTGACTTTTCTCATAGCACTTTTATCCAGTCAATTCAGAATTGGCGCAATTCTATCCTCACGGAAAAAGGATTCAAACAGGATTAGCCTGATTCCCCCTGAATAATGCTAATTAGTTATTAGCCATTAAAAAAACAGACCCTAAGCCGCAGATAAGATGGCTACTCGATGCTTAAACTTTTGGCTATATTGGTTTAGCTGTTGGTTCCACGCCGTTCATGGTGCCATTTCAATCTATTATATGAGTCATATGAATGAAACACAGATCCATCGGGAATGAGCTTGAAAAAGCGGGTGCAGGCACAAAGACTGTGTGGGGTGGTGAGCAGGTTCAGCATCCTTACAATGCTACCCAGGTCCCTATAGTGACGAGTGCTGCGCATAGTTATAACGATATTGACCACTGGTATAACGTAGCCCTTGGCGAGGCGTCGGGGTTTATTTATAGCCGTATGGGCAACCCAACGGTCGAGGCACTGGAAGCAAAGCTCTGTGCCCTTGAAAATGCGGAATCTGCCGTTGCCTTCAGTAGTGGCATGGCAGCAATCAGCAGTGTGCTATATACCTTTTTATCTAATGGCAAAAGAGTCGTTTCGACGAAGGATAGCTACGGTGGAACCAATAAAATCTTTGAAGAATTTCTCCCCCGAATGGGGGTAAGCGTTTGTCTCTGTGAGACTGCTGATCATGAAGATATTGAGCGTGAGATCACCATGGGTTGCGATGTTCTTTATCTTGAAACGCCCACTAATCCAACCCTGAAAATTATTGATATCAAGCGGCTTGTGAAAGCTGCACAGGCGGCAGGCGCACTGGTGATCGCGGATAATACGTTTGCGACCCCTTTGAATCAGCAGCCGTTATCGCTGGGTGTGGATCTGGTGGTTCACAGTGCAACTAAGTTTCTCAGTGGTCACGGTGATGTGCTGGGTGGTCTGGTGTGCGGTAAAGAGTCCCTCATCAGTCAGGTGCGTCATTACCGGGAAATTAACGGCGCAACACTAGACCCCTTTGCCGCCTATATGATTATCCGGGGAATCAAAACCCTGGCGCTACGAATACGTCAGCAGCAGAGCAGTGCCCAGAGAATCGCTGAGTATCTGTTAACCGAACCTTTGGTCGCATCGGTCAACTATCCGGGTTTACCAGAGCATCCCAATCACGAAATAGCCTGCCAACAGATGACGGGCTTTGGCGCCATTGTCAGCTTTGTTGTCCATGGCGGAATGGAGACGGTGAAGGTGTTACTGCCACAGCTGAAGTATGCACATTGTGCGGGGAATCTGGGTGCCGTTGAGACGCTTTATGGGCCGGCGAGAACCACCAGTCATGTGGAAAATACTCCAGAGGAGCGGTTAGCGCTGGGGATATCAGAAGGGTTGGTGCGCATCTCCGTTGGGATTGAAGAAACGGATGATCTGCTGGGAGATCTGACACAGGCATTTGCAGCGGTAAGGCGCCGACAACAAGAATGATCTGCTCCGGCTATCGGTCTGCTTGCCTGGTTTGATTTTATCCTGGCGCAGTCAGGTGCGAACGCTGTTCGAAGTCGTTAAGATAGCGCGCTTTCTGCCTGCGCTATCTGCGCAATGATCCGTCGATTAATTATCAATACGTTAAACATGAGAGATCTGAGAATGAAAAAAATGATAGCAGCGGCCGCAATGATATTTATGGCCGGGGCAGATAGTGCATCTGCCACTGAACTGTGGGAACAATCGGCCCTGAATCAAGTGTTACAGCGTGGCGAACTGCAGGTATGTGTGGAAGCGGGTTATATGCCGTTCGATATGCGAAATAAGAAGGGCGACATTGTTGGCTTTGATGTCGATATCGCCAAAACCATGGCCAAAGCGATGGATGTAAAACTGGATCTGCGAAACACTGCCTGGGATGGAATCATCCCGGCACTGCTGACCGGTAAGTGTGACATCATCATTTCAGGTATGACGATTAATCCTGAGCGCAACCTGAAAGTTAACTTTACAGATCCTTACATTATTGTTGGTCAGACCATTCTCCTCAGCCCTGCGCTAAAGGATAAAGTTAAAACCTATAAAGACCTGAATGATGAAAAGTATCGCATCACTACCAAGCTTGGTGCAACCTCAGACTACGCAACTAAAAAATATATGAGCAAAGCTAAGCTTAATCTGTTTGAAACTGAATCAGAGGCGGCTCTTGAAGTGATCAATGGAAACGCAGATGCCTTTATTTATGACCTGCCGTACAACGCAATCTATTCATCACAGAATGTCGGCAAAGTGATTCACCTGGATCAATCATTTACCTATGAACCTCTGGGTATGGCCGTGCGTAAAGGTGATCCGGACTTCCTTAACTTCCTGAATAACTACCTGGCTCAGATTAAAGGCGATGGTACCTACGAAAAGATCTACAATAAATGGTTTGTCAGTGATAGCTGGATTAAAACTGTTCAGTGAGCGGGCTCTTTTTATACATCGTGTTTTATACCTCGTGGAGGCGCAGAGATGCGCCACCCGTTTCCTCTGCGTTAAACCTTGGTAAGACACTGTAAGTCTGCTAACGAAGGCAGTCGTCATTATTAGAAATCAGTCATGGGGAATCGTTCTGTAATGCAGACGCAACATAACCAGCTTTTTTGGAAAGCGGTTTTTATTCTGATTATGCTTTGCTTGGGCGTTGGCATCTATGTGTCCAGTAAGGCCATTGATTATACCTGGCGCTGGGAACGTATCCCCCAGTATCTTATCAGTATCGAGCCGCTGGAGATTCGTGCCCCGTTTGATGGCAGTGTCTCTCAGGTGGATGAGAAGCGCCATCGTATTACCCTTGATTCTGACTATGGTGATGATCCATTTGTCGTGGAAAACTTTGATGATCTGCACGTCAGTGAAGGTGATATTGTTTTTGAGGGCGATATTATTGCCCGGCAGGAACACTGGAATCTGGGTCCGCTTTCCTGGGGGCTGATCATGACCCTCAAGATATCAGCAGTCTCGTTGGTCTTTGCGATGATTATCGGACTGTTTGTCGGGCTTGCACGTCTCTCATCCAACCCGGCACTGCGATACCTGTCAGTCACTTATATAGAGTTGATTCGTGGTACGCCTTTGTTGGTGCAGATTTTTATCTTTTATTTCTTTATCGGTACTGTTCTTGATCTGGATCGGTTTACCGCCGGAGTTGCTGCACTGGCGGTGTTTACGGGGGCTTATATTGCTGAGATTGTGCGCTCCGGGATTCAGTCAATCAATCCGGGGCAGATGGAAGCTGCCCGCAGCCTTGGCATGAACTATGTGCAGGCTATGATCTACGTGATTTTACCGCAGGCGTTCAAACGCACACTGCCGCCTCTGGCGGGACAGTTTATCAATCTGATAAAAGATTCATCACTGGTCTCCGTTATTTCTATAACCGATCTGACTAAAGCGGGACGTGAAGTTGTCAGCTCCACGTTTGCGCCATTTGAAGTCTGGTTTGCCGTGGCGTTGTTATATCTGGTGCTGACAGGTGCGCTGTCCTGGGCAATTCAAAAGCTGGAAAAGAGGTTAGCTGCCAGTGACTAATGCAGATAATAAAAGCATCATTGTCGCCATCGATGTCGATAAGATCTATCCCAATGGCTGCCATGCACTTAAAAAAGTATCGTTGACGGTAGAGAAAGGTGAGGTGGTGGTGATTATTGGCCCGAGCGGTTCGGGTAAGTCCACTTTCCTGCGTACCCTGAATCAACTGGAAACCATTTCCAGTGGCTCTATTGTGGTGGATGGTTTTGATCTGAACAGTAAGCACACCAATATCAACAGAGTGCGTGAAAAGGTCGGAATGGTATTCCAGTCTTTTAATCTTTTTCCGCATAAAACGGCTCTTGGTAATGTGATGCTGTCGCCTCGTAAGGTATTAAAAAAGCCTGAGCAGCAAGCAGAAGAGGAGGGGCGTGAACTGCTCTATAAAGTTGGCCTTGCGGACCGGATGGATAACTTTCCATCTCATCTGTCCGGCGGGCAGCAGCAGCGGGTAGCTATCGCCCGGGCACTGGCGATGATGCCTGATATTATGTTGTTTGATGAACCAACCAGCGCCCTTGATCCTGAAATGGTGGGAGAGGTTCTTGATGTCATGAAGACCCTTGCCGCGGACGGCATGACCATGGTAGTAGTAACCCATGAAATGGGCTTTGCCCGGGAAGTGGCTGATCGGGTTGTATTTATGGAAGAGGGTGAGCTGGTGTTTGAAGAACAGCCAGATCGCTTCTTCAGCTCTTCTAATTCACGTTTACAGCGCTTTCTTGGGCAGGTTCTCTGATAGCCTATCCGGGTAAAGCACTGTCCTGAGCTGCAGCAACCGTCCGGGCGGATATTTAGGAACTGGCAATGAATCACAAGGCGTTACCCCCGTTAAACTGGCTCTGTACCTTTGAGGCGTCTGCCCGGCGACTGAACTTTACCCACGCCGCTCAGGAGCTCTGTCTGACTCAGGGCGCAGTCAGTCAGCAGATGCGTCTGTTAGAAGACCATCTGGGGGTGACTCTGTTCAAGCGTTTGCCACGTGGGCTTGCCCTGACCGAAGAGGGGCAGTCCTATCTGCCGGTGGTACAGGATGCCATATCCCGGTTGGCGGCGGGCACGACTGAGCTGTTCAGTCAGAGTGACAACCCGCCCATAAAGATTCGCGGCAGTCTCTCTTTCTTTGTTCACTGGCTGGCTCCCAGGCTCGCCGAATTCAAGGCTTATCACCCGCACATAGATATCCGGTATATCAGTAATCTCTGGGTTAAGGATATTGATGATGAAGATGATCTGGAGATCCGTTGGGGTAATGGTCGCTGGCCAGGTCTTATCACCCACCGGCTTACCTGGGATGAGTTGTTTCCGGTCTGTTCACCTGCTTTGGCTGATCGTCTTCCGATCAGAGGCAGTGCTGATCTTGCTCAACACACGCTGTTGCACGTGCTGGGTTATGAGGAGGGCTGGGGTTACTGGCTATCAATGGTAGGGGAGGGTCGGGTCGATCCTTCCAGAGGAATGCAGTTTGATACCTTACTGGCATCTCTGCGAATTGCAGAGCTGGGGCAGGGGGTTGCGCTGGGCCGGACTTCGATGGTTGATAGTCTGATAAAGGAGGGGCGTTTAGTTGTACCCTTGGATCAGCGGGTAGAGGCCGGGGAGTCATTCTATCTGGTACAACGCTCTGGCATTGAGCTGCATCCGGACACCAAACTGTTTGCCGACTGGTTAGTCGAAGAAGCTATACGCCCGGTCAGTGCGCCGCTACCTGATACCCTCTGATTTTCTATTCTGAAAAAAAACTCAAAAATCAGGTGTCTGAGCCCTGTGTTACCGGTGCCCTGATGAAAGCGTCGGTGCCAGAATGTATTGATCTGTGGTGGCGGAATATCGACCGGGTGAAGATGTAGCACCAATCCCGGTTTTTCTGCGGTTTGCAGCGCCCGTTTTTCAGTAACGATGGCGATCAGGTCATCCAGCGATACTCTCTTCTATTGTGGCCAGGCTTCTATTGTGACCAGGCACACGATTGTAACTAATCTCCTATTGTAACTAAGCTCTGATGTAACTAAGGCAGAAAGCGGTGTTATAACTGACGGCAGTATAGAGCTGGCAGTAACTAGTTGTAAGTACTAAGGAGGTTAAGGAGGTTATCCGATCTTAGTCTGCTGATCACTGGAGCTGAAAAAGCGCGTTATATTTAACCTCCTGGCCACAATATTGAGCCGCTCAGATCAGTGTCTCCGGAATTGTCTCAGATAATTCTGAGGCCCTGGTTTTCAAGCATCCGAATCAGGCGAATCAGCGGTAGTCCAATCAGGGTGTTAGGGTCATCACCCTCAAGTCTGTCGAACAGGGCGATTCCCAGCCCTTCTGATTTAAAACTGCCGGCACAGTTATAGGGCTGCTCCGCTGTAAGGTAGTTTTCAATCATCGATGGGGTTAAGGTGCGAAAATGTACATGAAACGGAACGAGCTCTGTTTCGCAGGCACCGCTGTGGCTGTTTAGCAAAGACAGTCCGGTCAGAAACGTAATCTTCTGACCAGAAGCATCGGACAGCTGCCGGAATGCGTTTTCAAAGTTTCCGGGTTTGCCGATGGTTTCACCATTTATAATGGCAGTCTGATCTGAGCCGATAATCAGCGCGTCAGGGTAGTCTGTCTGCAGTGCTTCAGCTTTTTCTCTGGACAGGCGGGCGACATACTGTTGTGGCGATTCAGAATCTAAACGTGTTTCATCAATATCTGGAGATACAGCCTCGTAGGTGACGTTGATTTTGTCCAGAATTGCTTTTCTGAAAGGTGAGCTGGACGCCAGAATTAGTCGGGTCATGCCTGATTTTCTCCAAAACAGTAAGAGTTGCGCTAAGCTGCAGATATTAGCCTGTTTTTTTCGCTTTAAAAGCCTTATTTCCTTTGACAGACTGGTTTTTGATCCCTAGAATTGCGCGCTTATGTCGAACGCCCCATTACCAAAGAAAATTGACCCGCGTAAGCTTGCTGATCGGGGAGTACGGATTGAAGGTGACGCCGAGCTTGCTCTGCTGCCGAATCTGGTCACAATGCTGACTGATTCGCAGGGAAAAGTCTCTGTTGATCTGCAGTTTGATCTTGATGAACTGCGTATCCGTACAATTAAAGGCACTGCTGATACTAAGGTTTATATGGCCTGTCAGCGCTGTCTCGAGCCAGTTGAGGTCGACGTCGAAGCGAAGTTCAATTTGGCTATTGCTCCTACTGAGGAGCATGCAAAGAATCTACCCAGGTACTATGATCATCTGATTGTAGCGGGTGATGAGCTGGAGTTGTTGCCGATGGTGGAAGAGGAGTTGATTCTATCGCTTCCTATTGTGCCATTTCATAATGACTGCAGCGTGCAGACTTCCTTCGGTGAAGCGGCTACGACTGACAATGAAACTGATAAACCGAACCCTTTCAGTGTATTAGCCTCACTGAAGGCTGATAAGTGAAATAGGAGCTATATACCCATGGCAGTACAAAAGAGCAAAGTAACTCGTTCACGTCGCGGACAGCGTCGTTCACACGATGCACTGGGCAACCCAACTCTTTCCGTAGAAGCAACTACTGGTGAAACTCACCGTCGTCACCACGTAAGTGCTGACGGTTTCTACCGTGGTAAGCAGGTTGTTGCACAGCAAGACGACGAGTAAGCTTGTCTGACGGCATTTGCATCGCGATTGACGCGATGGGCGGGGACTTCGGTCCCCGCGTTGTTATTCCCGCCTCAGTGGACGCTTTAAGGCGTCATCCTCAGCTGACCCTGCAACTGGTTGGTCAGCAAGCTGTTATCGCACCGTTATTAGCTAAGGTGTTGAGCAAACGTTCTGATAAAGACCTGTTGTCGCGTCTCACAATTATTGATGCTGAGAACGTTATAGCCAACGATGAAAGACCCTCTCATGCGTTACGCAAGCGGGCGGACACGTCGATGTTCCGCGCCATCACTCAGGTGGCTGAAGGCAGTGCTCAGGCGTGCGTGAGTGCAGGAAATACCGGTGCACTGATGGCGTTAGGCCGGTTTACACTGAAGATGCTTCCGGGGATTGATCGTCCGGCAATTATTACAGCTATTCCCTCTGTCTGTGGCGTTAGTTATATGCTGGATCTCGGAGCCAATGTCGATTGCAGTGCTGAGCATCTGTTGCAGTTTGCCATCATGGGATCGGTAATGACCCGGGCTGTTGAGGCGATCTCAGAGCCGCGTATAGGATTGCTGAATGTCGGAGCCGAGGAGACTAAAGGCAATGAGCAGGTTAAGCTCGCATCTCGTCTTATCCGTGAGCATGGCGGGCTGAACTACGTTGGCTTTATTGAAGGTGATGATATATTTACCGGCAAGGTGGATGTGGTCGTATGCGATGGTTTTGTCGGTAATATTGCCTTGAAGAGCAGTGAAGGGGTAGCGCGTCTGATTGGTCGTCAGTTGCGGGTTAGCTTCAGCCGCTCTCTGTTGCGCCGCATGATGGCTGTGCTTGTGAGTCCTGTGCTTGAGGAGATTCGTGCCCATATTGATCCTGCCCGGCGTAACGGTGCGAGCCTGCTTGGATTGCAGGGTATTGTGGTAAAAAGCCACGGTTCTGCAAACCGGAAATGCTTTGGTTATGCCATTGATCAGGCTGTTGCTGAAGTCAGAATGGATGTTCCTGGTAGTATCAATCGTCAGCTTGAGTCTCAGATCGGCTGACGTTTCAATAAATATCTGAACACAAAGACAAACGTTTTAATTCATAGCGATTCCTGTAAACTACGACCTTTAAATTGTTATGCGTTTATCTGTACATTGAGGTAACAATGCCACAACCCCTCGCTTTTGTTTTCCCCGGTCAGGGCTCTCAGCACCTGGCCATGCTGGCCGAACTGGCCGCAGAACACTCTGTTATTCAGGAAGCCTTTGCCGAAGCCTCTGAAGTGCTCGGTTATGATCTCTGGGAGTTAACTCAGAATGGTCCTGAAGCTGATCTGAATCAAACCGACCGCACTCAGCCTGCTCTGCTTACTGCAGGTGTGGCATTATGGCGTCTCTGGAAGCAACAGGGTGGTGCTATGCCGGCAATGATGGCGGGGCATAGTCTTGGGGAGTATACCGCTCTGGTCTGTGCCGGTGCGATTGATTTTAAAGATGCAGTGAATCTGGTCAGGCTGCGCGGTGAATTTATGCAGCAGGCGGTTCCGGCCGGTACTGGTGCAATGGCAGCAATTCTTGGTCTGGCTGATGATGCAATCGAGGCGGCCTGTATTGCGGCGGCAGGTGATGAAGTGGTTTCGCCGGTTAACTTTAACTGTCCGGGGCAGGTCGTCATTGCCGGCAATAAGGCGGCGGTTGAACGAGCTATTGAAGGCTGCAAAGAGGCTGGCGCGAAGCGGGCTATACCTTTGCCGGTCAGTGTTCCTTCGCACTGTGTGCTGATGAAACCAGCGGCAGTGCAGATGGCTGAAGAGTTGAAGAAAATCAATATCAGCATGCCTGAAATTACTGTTGTTCAGAACTTTACAGCCAAAGAGCCTGCCAGTGTGGATGAGCTGGTTGAAAACCTGCTGGCGCAGCTTTACAGTCCGGTTCTGTGGACTGATTCGGTGCAGAATATGATTCAGCAGGGTATAGAAAGTACTGTTGAGTGTGGTCCTGGTAAGGTTCTTTCTGGTCTGAATAAGAAGGTTCAGCGTACTCTTGCAGTGGCTGCAATCAATGACCCTGCTGGTCTTGAGAAGGCGCTCAGCGCGTAATCTCTGAATTAAAGGAAAAGAATATGAGTATCGAAGGCAAGGTTGCACTGGTTACGGGTGCTACTCGGGGTATCGGTAAAGCGATCGCGCTTGAGCTGGGTCGTCAGGGTGCTGTCGTTGTTGGAACGGCGACCAGTGACAATGGCGCAGCTGCTATTGCAGAATATCTTAAAAATGCAGGCGTAAGTGGTACTGGTTTATGTCTTGATGTAGGTTCAAATGAATCCGTTGAAGAAGTGCTGAAAAGTATTCAGGATCAGTTTGGTGCGGTAACGATCATCGTTAATAATGCTGGCATCACCCGTGATAACATCATGTTACGCATGAAAGAGGACGAGTGGGATTCTGTTCTGAATACCAATCTCAAATCTGTCTATCGGGTGGTGAAGGGCTGTTTGCGCGGCATGACTAAAGCGCGCTGGGGTCGCATCATCAATGTTTCATCTGTTGTTGCTTCAATGGGTAACGCTGGCCAGGCAAACTATGCCGCGGCAAAATCAGGCATGGAAGGTTTTAGTCGGGCGCTGGCTCGCGAAGTGGCCTCACGTAATATCACGGTTAACTGTGTGGCCCCCGGTTTTATCGACACCGATATGACCAGCGGGTTGCCGGAAGAGCACAAGGAAACGCTGCAAAAACAGATCCCGATGGGCCGCTTAGGGCAGCCTGAAGAGATCGCTGCTGTTGTTGGTTTTTTAGCCAGCGATGCTGGCGGATATGTCACCGGAGACACGATTCATGTCAACGGCGGCATGTATATGTCGTAAAGATTTTCCCTAGGGAATTGTTTTTTTTGCAAAAGTGTTGATAATGAGCCGCAGCTCACTGGAGAAATGTCGCCGTCAGGCTTGATCCATAGCGGCGGATTCTAATAAAATCCCTGTTCACATCTTCGGGTGTGGATGTCGATAAATAATAGGAAGAGTTATGAGCAACATCGAAGAGCGCGTAAAGAAAATCATTGCTGAACAGCTTGGTGTGAAAGAAGAAGAAGTGACTATTGAAGCTTCTTTCGTTGAAGACCTGGGTGCAGACTCTCTGGACACTGTAGAGCTGGTTATGGCTCTGGAAGAGGAATTCGAAACTGAAATTCCTGATGAAGAGGCAGAGAAGATCACTACTGTTAAGCTGGCAATCGATTACATTAACGCACATCAGTAATCGACACACCCAGATTACCGAGAAGCCGCAACTATAGTGATATAGTGCGGCTTTTCTTTTGTTAGACCGGTAAACCAGGAGGATTTTGATGTCTCGCAGAAGAGTCGTTGTTACTGGTATGGGGATGCTGACCCCGGTAGGCAGCACTGTCCAGGAGACATGGACCAGTATTCTTAACGGCAAGAGTGGCGCAGCAGAAATTACCCACTTTGATCCTACGCCGTTTGGTACCCGTTTTTCCGCCTCTGTTAAAGAGTTTGATCTTAGTGCTTATATGAGCCCTAAGGATGCCCGAAAAATGGACCTGTTTATTCAGTACGGAATGGTTGCTGCTATTCAGGCAGTTGAAGATGCCGGGCTGGATGTGACCGAAGAAAATGCTCCCCGCATCGGTGTAGCAATTGGTTCAGGGATTGGTGGCTTGCCGATGATTGAGGCGACCCACGATATTCTTAATAAAAGTGGTCCGCGACGGATTTCGCCGTTTTTTGTGCCCGGTAGTATTATCAATATGATCTCAGGTAATCTGGCGATCAAATATGGTTTCAAAGGGCCAAATATTGCAATCACTACGGCCTGTACAACCGGTACCCATAATATCGGTTTTGCTGCCCGGATGATTCAGAACAGCGATGCGGATGTGATGATTGCCGGCGGTGCCGAGATGGCAACTACTCCTTTGGGAGTCGGTGGTTTCTCTGCTGCGCGGGCACTTTCTACCCGTAATGATGATCCTCAGGCTGCCAGCCGGCCATGGGACAGAGACCGCGATGGCTTTGTTCTTGGAGATGGTGCCGGGGTGATTGTGCTGGAAGAGTACGAAGCCGCTAAGGCCCGTGGTGCAAAAATCTATGCTGAGCTGGTTGGCTTCGGTATGAGTGATGATGCTTATCATATGACATCTCCACCGGAAGATGGTGCGGGTGCTGCGATGTCGATGGCAAATGCAATTAAAGATGCGGGGCTTAATCCGGATCAGATTAGTTACATTAACGCCCATGGCACATCAACACCTGCGGGAGATATTGCCGAATCCAATGCTGCTAAGCTGGTATTAGGCAATGCTGCTGATAATGTTCGCATGAGTTCAACCAAATCTATGATCGGCCACTTGTTAGGTGCTGCGGGGGCGGTTGAAGCGATCTTTTCAGTATTGGCAATCCGGGATCAGGTGGCTCCGCCTACCATTAACCTGGATAACCCGTCTGAAGGCTGTGACCTGAACTATGTTCCTCATACGGCTCAGGAAACTGAAATTGAGGCTGCGGTATCCAACTCTTTCGGTTTCGGTGGTACCAACGGTACCCTGGTATTCCGTAAGATCTGAGTATACGGGCGCGTACTGTGCGCGCCCGTCCTCCCTATGAGATCCTGTATCCTCATTAATGGTTTGTCAGAGCACTCACTTCCGGTCACTGACCGGGGGTTTGCCTATGGGCATGGTCTGTTCGAAACCATCGCCGTTAACCTTTCGGCACCGGTTGCATGGCAGGCTCATCTCGACCGCCTCAGAGACGGCGCTAAACGTCTTGCAATCCCTCTGCCTGTCGATATTCAACACCTACTTGAGCAGGATCTGGCAAAGCTTCTCCGGCTGCAACAGAATGCTCCAGAGCGCCAGGTGCTGAAAATAACCATCACCCGTGGATGTGGTGGGCGTGGATATGCGGTCGATGAGGCTGTTCCGATCAACAGAATTGTTCAGCTGACCCCCTTTCCTGAATATCCTGATCAGCCATCTCAGATGGGTATTACGGTCACCCAATGTCAGACCCGGCTTGCGTTATCGCCTCAGCTGGCTGGTATTAAACATCTCAATCGTCTTGAGCAGGTGCTGGCGCGGGCAGAGTGGAATGATACCCGGATTCGCGAAGGTGTGGTGCTTGATAGCGAGGGGTTCCTGGCTGAGGGAACGATGAGTAATCTGTTCTGGTTACAGGGAGGCGTTCTCTATACCCCTCAGCTGGATCGTTGTGGCATTAAAGGGATTATTCGGCAAAGAGTGATCAGCATTGCTGAGCAGTGCGGGATAGCGGTAAGTGAAGGCTTGTATACACCCGATGCGCTGGCTGATGCTGATGAAATTTTTGTTTGTAACAGTATTATCGCTATCTGGCCGGTGACCGGATTTATCACGGATCAGAAGCGATACCCTGAATGGTCCATTGGACCGATAACCCGTATGTTGCAGTCCCGGTTGTTAGCTGAAGGAATTTATTAGTGCGTAAAGTTGTTCTCTCTTTTGTAATAACGCTGGTTGTGGTTATTGCATTTGCCTATGGTGGCTGGCGTTCATTGCAGTCATATCTCGATACCCCTTTGAATCTGACCCAGCCGCGGATTGTTATGGTTGAGTCGGGAAGTAGCTTTAACCGGGTTGCCGGTCGGCTCGCTGCTGATGGGGTTATGGAAAAGCCGGATTGGTTTGCGTTTTTTGTTCGCATCAACAAAGCAGGTCATCTCCTGAAAGCGGGCGAGTATGAGTTGGTTCCCGGTACTACACCACGAACCCTGCTGGCTCAGTTGATTGCAGGAAAAATCATTACATATAATTTCACCATCATAGAAGGCTCTACTTTCAGTCAGTTACGAGAACAACTTAAAGCGAATGAGCAGATAAAATTCACACTGCAGAATCAGAGTGATGCCCAGTTGATGGCCTCTCTGGGGCTTGAAGGACAACACCCGGAAGGGATGTTTCTTGCCGACACCTATCAGTTTCACCGGGGTATGAGTGATTTTGATCTTCTCAAACGAGCCAATGCCTTGCTGCTGTCTGAGCTGGAAAAAGCCTGGCAGGAAAGGGCTAAAGAGTTACCCTACACGTCTGCTTATGAAGCACTTATTATGGCCTCAATCGTGGAAAAAGAGACTGCACTGAGCAGTGAGAGACCCGCTATTGCAGGTGTTTTTGTTCAACGGCTGCATAAAGGTATGAAGTTACAGACTGATCCCACGGTGATTTACGGTATGGGGGATCGCTATAAAGGTAATATCCGTCGTGCAGACCTGCGCCGGCCCACTCCTTATAACACGTACGCTATCAACGGCTTGCCTCCTACGCCGATCGCGATGGTGGGGCGGGAAGCGATTTTGGCTGCTTTGCACCCGGAGAAGGGGGAATGGTTGTACTTTGTGGCAAAAGGAGATGGCAGTCATCAGTTTTCGGCAACCCTGGCAGAGCATAACAGGGCGGTTAAGCAGTATCAGTTAAAGCGTCGGAGTGATTATCGCTCCAGTCCGGATCAATAACTCCGGACCCCTTAAGTATTTGTTTGATTATATGAGTTGGAAAGCATGAGTACAGGCCGTTTCATTACACTGGAAGGTACCGAAGGGGTTGGAAAGTCGACTAATCTCAGATTTATAGAGTCTGTCTTGCAGCAGCATCAGATCAGTTATCAGCTAACCCGCGAGCCTGGCGGTACACCGCTGGCCGAAGAGGTACGTGAGCTGCTGTTGGCCAACCGTGATGAGGATGTTGCCGACGATGCTGAGTTATTGTTGGTGTTTGCGGCGCGCGCACAACACCTTGCGCGGGTCATTCGCCCGACGCTGGCTGAAGGGCGCTGGGTGCTTTGTGATCGCTTTACCGACGCCACCTTCGCGTACCAGGGGGGCGGGCGGGGGCTCAGCAAAGAGATGATCAGCCAGCTTGAAGCCATGGTTCAGAGAGGTCTGCAGCCTGATCTGACTATCCTGCTCGACCTGCCTGTTGAGATAGGTCTGGCCCGTGCCAGTCAGCGGGGTGATCTGGATCGTTTTGAAAATGAGCGGGTGGCTTTCTTCGACCAGGTTAGGATTGCTTATCTGGAACGTGCTGCTGCAGACCCGGAACGCTTTGCAGTGATCGACGCTTCAGGCACACTGGAGCAGGTGCAGCAGCAGATCGCTGTTGTGCTTGAACGTTATCTTCAGGAGCAAGCTGGTGAGTGATTCACTCTGGCAGGACCGACCGGTAGTATTACCCTGGCTGAAAGGCCGGTGGGAATACCTTCTAGAACTGAAAGCTCAGAACCGCTTTCCCCATGCGCTGTTGATTAATGGCCCGGAGGGAACCGGTAAAGCCTGCTTCGCGCTGGCACTGGCTAACTATGTGCTTTGCCGAAATCCGCAGGGAGGTGCTGCCTGCGGTCGGTGTCGCAGTTGCGAGCTGACCGGCAGCGGTGGTCATCCCGATCTCTATCAGCTTAAGCCTGATGAGCCGGGGAAACCGATCAAAATTGATCAGATTCGTGAACTGACAGATTTTATCTATTCTACCGCGCAGCAGGGTGGCTATCGGGTGGTGATTATCGATCCTGCCGACAGTATGAACATCAATGCGGCTAACGCTCTGCTAAAAATGCTGGAAGAGCCGGGCTCAAACACATTGCTGATGCTTCTGACTCATCGTTTGGGGCAGATGTTGCCGACCATTAAGAGTCGTTGTCAACGGGTTGATATGCCTCCAGCGGATGTATCGCTGGCAACGCAGTGGGTTGCCACTCAGCTTGAGGTTGACGCCTCAGAAGCGGCTCAGCTTTTAGTCATCGCTCATAACTCCCCGTTGCAAGCGCTGGCGTATAAGCAAGATGACCTTCTGGGTCTGCGCGCTAAAGTTCTCAAGGGGCTGGCAGATATCCTTAAGAGTCGAAGCAGTTCTGTGGAGGTGGCGCAGTCGCTGTATAAAGAAGATCTTGAATTGGTGCTTGGCTGGATCTATAGCTGGACAGTCGATATCGCCCGGTCTTCACAGGGGCAGGCCGACCCTGAACTGTTGAGACACGCCGATGCCAAAAATATGTTGTTGGCACTGGCCCGTAAAGTCAGCAGTCGTAAGCTCTATGGTTTTGCTGACCAGGTGCAGGCTGCACGCAAAGATCTGATGTTTCGCCGTAATCCGAATAAGCAGTTGCTAATGGAGAAACTTCTGAATGACTGGTATTCTCTGCCGCGGGCAAACTAACTGGCCTGGCAGGATATACAGCGGCATAAAGCGATAGTAAGATATAAGCCAGTCTGAATTTAGGATGAAATAAGTACTAGGGAGGCTATACGGCCTATGTCAGTTGTACCCCGCATGAGTCATGGAATTCTCTCCCTGGCAATTGAGACCAAGGAGGATCTCTATAAATCATATATGCCGTTTATCAAAAATGGCGGGTTATTCATTCCTACTACCCGAACCTATCAGCTTGGCGAAGAGGTGTTTATGTTGCTGAGTCTGATTGATGAAGACGACAAGATTCCGGTCACCGGGAAGGTTATCTGGGTCACTCCCCGGGCAGCTCAGGGGGGGCGTATACCGGGCATCGGTATTCAGCTGTCTCAGGATGATGCTACGCTGATCTCCAAGATTGAAACCTATATTGCGACACTGCTGAATTCGGGCCGACGCACCAATACGATGTAATTCTGAGTTACCCCATGTTTGTTGATTCTCACTGCCATCTTGACAGGCTCGACCTGTCAGCCCGTGATAACGGCCTTCAGTCAGTCATTGATGCTGCCTCAGATAAAGATGTTTCCCGCATGCTGTGTGTTGCGATCGACCTGCAAACATTGCCAGAGATGCTGGAAATCGTTAAGCAATTCGATAACGTTTACGCATCCGCCGGGGTTCATCCGCTTCATGTTTCAGACGGGGTGCCTGAGATTGACACGTTGCTCGGTTATGCTGCTGATTCAAACGTGATTGCTCTGGGTGAAACCGGGCTGGATTATTTTTACCAGAAGGACACAGTCGAGCAGCAACGGGAAAGTTTTGTACACCATCTGAAGGCATCAGCTGAATCGCGCTTGCCGGTCATTGTGCATACCCGCGATGCCCGTGAAGACACCATCAGCATACTGCGTCGGCATGTTGATACCGGGGTTGCTGGCGTGCTGCACTGTTTTACCGAGAACTGGGAGATGGCGCAACAGGCGATGGACCTGAATTTCATGATCTCTTTTTCCGGAATTATTACTTTCCGTAATGCTGCTGAGCTCAGGGACGTTGTCCGTCAGGTGCCGATGGAAAACCTGTTGATTGAAACAGATTCCCCTTATCTGGCCCCGGTGCCCTATCGGGGTAAGTCCAATGAGCCGCAGTATGTTGTTGAAGTCGCGCAGTGTGTTGCCGATATTAAAGGTCTTCGCATTGAAGAGGTCGCAGAGATAACCAGTAATAACTTCGACCGTATGTTTAATAAAGCGGTCAGCGGCTGACAATGAGCGGGTCTCCGGTAAGCCCTCCAGTCAGCTACATCGAGCCTTTGTTTCGTCCGCCCAGTGAGGCAAACTCCCTTATTCTTCAGGTGACCAATGGTTGCAGCTGGAACCGTTGTACTTTCTGCGAGATGTATATCGATCCTCAGAAGCAATTTAAGCTTAAAAGTGAAACCCTGCTGCTTGATGAGATCGTTCGCTGTGGTCAGCAATTGTCCGGCGTAAGACGAGTTTTTCTCGGCGATGGTGATGCGATGGTGTTATCGTTCCGGCGCCTGAAAACCATTCTGGAAGCTATTCGTACCCATCTGCCCGGCGTCACCCGGGTGTCTGCTTATGCTCTGCCGTCCAATCTCAAACATAAAACAGTGGAAGAGCTGCAGTCGCTTCGCGACCTGGGTCTGACGCTGATCTACGTGGGCGCTGAGAGTGGCGATGATGAAGTGCTGCGTTGTATCGACAAAGGGGAGACCTTTCAGAGTACAGTTGACGGGCTGCTTAAAGCCAGACAGGCGGGGATTAAAACATCTGTAATGCTGATCAACGGTCTGGGTGGTGTGCGTATGAGTGAGCAGCATGCCCGGGCATCGGCAAAACTGATTAACGCGGTTCAGCCCGAGTACCTCGCAACGCTGGTGCTGTTTTCCCGGCGCGGAAACCGGCGTGTCTCAGAAGGGTTTGGTGATGATTTTACCCCGCTGAATCAACGCCAGCTGTTTCAGGAGATGGAGATGTTTCTCTCTGATCTAAGGCTTAAGGGCACCATATTTCGCAGCGATCACGCCTCTAACTTCCTGGTGTTGAAAGGTGTCCTTAACCGGGATCTTGATGCAATGCTTATGCAGCTGCGTACCGCAATTGAAACGCCTGAACGGGTGTTTCTGCGACAGGACTATCAGCGCGGTTTATAAGACGCACCTGTCTGTTTATCATCAACGTTGTCAGTATCAATCACGACTACACTGAAGCTCTCAGGCAGACGCATTAACGGTGTTTTTCCTGTTCAGTGTTCAGCCGGTTACGGGGCCATTCACTGTTCTCTGAACGTCATATGCCTTTGCTAATGTATTTTTGTCTATTCTATGAATAGCACCTGTAACGACAGGATCAGGCAGGCTGTATGCAAACAGATGGCACAAGATCTTCTCTGAGTCAGATTCCGACAGGGATCTGGATACTCGGTTTTGTCAGCCTGCTGATGGATGTATCCTCTGAAATGATCCACAGTCTGTTGCCGATGTTTATGGTGACTGCGCTGGGTGCCAGCGCTTTAGAGGTTGGACTAATCGAAGGGCTGGCCGAATCTATAGCGCTGATTGTCAGGGTTTTCTCCGGCCCTCTGAGTGATTATCTGGGCAGGCGTAAGGGGCTGGTCGTGTTGGGTTACAGTCTGGCTGCGGTATCGAAGCCAATGTTTGCTATTGCGCCAGGGATCGGAACGTTGTTCTCGGCGCGCATGCTCGACCGGATAGGTAAGGGGATTCGTGGTGCCCCCCGTGATGCACTTGTGGCTGATATCACCCCGTCGCTGTTGCGCGGGGCTGCGTTTGGCTTGCGACAATCGCTTGATGCTGTGGGAGCCTTTTTCGGGCCGTTGCTTGCGGTGGCGTTGATGCTGTTGTGGGCCAACGACTTTCGCGCGGTTTTCTGGGTTGCTACCATCCCTGCCTTCGCTGCTGTCGGTTTGCTGGTCTTCGGCCTGCATGAGTCCGCACCTTGCAGAGATAATCCGCGCAGTAATCCGATTCGCCGGGAGAGTCTTTTACGGCTCAGTCAATCCTATTGGTGGGTCGTGGCTGTTGGTGCTTTATTTACGCTGGCCCGGTTCAGTGAGGCATTTCTGGTATTGCGGGCCCTGCAAGGGGGAATCCCTGTAGCCCTGGTGCCGCTGGTCATGGTGCTCATGAGTCTGATCTATTTTCTTTCAGCATACCCGATTGGCAGGCTGTCTGACCGGATGAACCATAGTAAATTGCTGGCTATTGGTCTTGTCGTACTAATTGCTGCCGATCTGGTGCTTGCTCTCAATGATCACTGGTTGTTTGTTGTGCTCGGCGTTTCTCTCTGGGGGCTTCATCTGGGGATTACACAAGGGCTGCTTGCAACAATGGTGGCCAATACGGCACATGCAGACCTGCGTGGCACAGCGTTTGGTCTCTTCAATCTAACCTGCGGTGTTGCCATGTTGCTGGCGAGCGTTATTGCCGGATTGCTGTGGGATCGCTTCGGTGCATCGGTCACCTTTTATGTCGGGGCAGGGTTCTGTGTGATGACGCTTATTGGTCTGATAGGGAATTCGGCCCGGCTAAAAGCAGAAGCCTGACATGCTGGTTTGTGCTTCCTCAATATTGCACTTTTCGTTGTCGCGTTGGGGTCGTTTTTTGTCAATCTGACAGCGAGCCTTTGCTGTATTCTAATGATATATCAATCTGTTATAAATAATCCTCATTGGGTAGTAGTTACATCCGAAACCCATTGATTTATACTTTTGTATAAGAGCTTGCTCTCATAAGTATATAACAAAAGGTAATAAACCATGAGAAGACCCGTACGGATTGCTGTAACTGGTGCTGCAGGCGCGATCAGTTATAACCTGTTATTTAAAATTGCTGCAGGGGAGATGATGGGGCGCGATCAGCCGGTTATTCTTCAGCTGATTGAGATTCCAGAAGCCATGGAAGCCCTTCGTGGTGTTGCCATGGAGTTGGAAGATTGTGCTTACCCTTTGTTGCATACGATTACTCTCCACGATAACGTCGAAGAAGGCTTTAGTAACTGTCACTATGCATTGCTGGTCGGTGCGCGTCCACGTGGGCCGGGTATGGAGCGGAGCGACCTGCTTGAAGTGAATGCTGAAATTTTTGCCCGTCAGGGTAAGGCGCTTAACGACTTTGCCAACCGCGATGTAAAAGTGCTGGTGACCGGCAACCCTGCAAATACTAATGCTCTGATTGCCAGTCGTAATGCACCGAACCTGAGCCCCTCTCAGTTTACCTGTCTGACACGTCTGGATCATAACCGGGCTAAAGGTATGCTGGCGAGTCAGTGTGGCGTAACTGCCCGTGATATTCAGAATATCATTATCTGGGGCAACCATTCTCCGACTCAGTATCCGGATCTTCATCATGCCACAGTGTTCGGTCAGCCAGCGATGGGACAGATTGATACTTCCTGGTATCGTAATGAATTTATTCCCCGGGTTCAGGAGCGTGGCAGCGAGATTATTAAAGCGCGAGGCTTATCCAGTGCTGCTTCTGCAGCCCAGGCGATTGTTGACCAGATGCATAACTGGACTCAGGGTACTGATCCGGGCGAAGTTGTCAGTATGGGTATTCTGAGCGATGGCAGTTATGGCATTGAGAAAGGGGTTTTCTTCTCCTTCCCGGTACGTTGTAACTATGGTCGTTATCAGATTGTGCATGGTTTGGAGATTAGCGATTTCAGTCGCAAGAAGCTCACGGCTACAGAGCTTGAACTGCTTGAGGAAAAGGCAGTAGTCGATCACCTGTTGCCAAAAGAAACTGAGGAGTCTCACATGAATCTGACTATCTGTCTGAAGTCAGGAGTGACTCTCTATGCCGATGGTACAGGACCAAGCCAGGAAAGTAAGTTCCTTAATAACAACCGGGTGCTCTGATACCTGGTTTTTCTGACACACTCAATAAAGCCCTGCCTGAATCATTTCGGCGGGGTTTTTTTTTGATGGATTGATACCGATGGTAGAGATAATCAGCATAGAAACCCGGGGGCAGGGGTTATATGAATTTACCGATCAGATCAGGCATTTACTCAATAGAAGTCTGGTGCAAGAGGGCCTCTGCAGCCTTCTGATTCAGCATACCAGCGCCAGTCTGACCATTCAGGAAAATGCAGACCCCAGCGCTCAGCATGATCTGGAAAACTGGCTGAACCGTCTGGTGCCTGAGGGTGACCCGCTTTATACCCATGTGTTCGAAGGCCGGGATGATATGCCGGCACATATCAAAGCAGCCCTGACGGCAACCACGCTATCGATTCCGGTAAAGGCTGGGCAATTGATGCTGGGAGCCTGGCAGGGTGTTTATTGCTGGGAGCATCGCCACGGTCACCAGGTAAGATCAGTTGCCGTGCATATCGGCTGAGTCAGACGTTAAACCTGCACACCGGCTCTGAATTGACTGACCGTTCATGACAGAGCCTGCTCTTTTCTCGATATTCAAAAAACTCTTTTGGCTATGATTAGTCTCAATCACTCTATAAAAGCGCATATATAGCCATTTATATGACTAAATATAGGTTTTTAGAGCCATCCTCCAGGCTAATTGTCTAATAATTAACCTGTTGGACTAACAAAAATAATATTCAGATTTGATCAACAGGAATACCTCATAAACAACAGTCTAAAAGACCTTTAGTCTGATGGGTGGAATGTTGTGATATCTGTCAGAAGAGAGGTACATTTATGAATGACCGTTCACACATTTCTGACGTGAAAAAGCCAGGGCTGGCATTAGCTCTGATTCCCGTAGTTCTCACCCTGCTTGTTCTGGGTGTGCAGCTGTTCTATTTTGGTGATTTTACCCCGCACATTCCGCTTGCAATCGGTTTAGCGATAACCGGTTTAGTTGGCATCAGGCTGGGCCTTAAATGGAAAGATATAGAAGAGGGTGTTTTCCATGTAATTCATGTTTCACTGCCGTCAGTTTCTGTTCTGATCTGCGTAGGCATGATTATTGGTGTATGGATCGCCAGTGGTACGGTGCCAACGCTGATCTATTATGGCCTGACGTTATTGTCTCCACAGATATTCCTGGCGGCTGCTATGGTGCTTTGCTCGGTTGTATCTGTGTCTCTTGGTACGTCCTGGGGAACCGTAGGAACAGTGGGTCTTGCACTGATGGGGATAGGGGCAGGTTTTGATATTCCGGTATACTGGACCGCTGGTGCAGTGGTGTCCGGTGCCTTTTTTGGTGATAAAGTTTCGCCTCTGTCAGATACAACCAATCTTGCTCCGGCGGTTACCGGTACCGATGTGTTTTCGCATATCAAAAACATGATGCCGACTACAATACCCGCTATGCTGATCGCGTTTACCATCTATCTGGTGGCGGGATTTACTCTGATTGATGGAGAGGGGGGCTTCATTTGAGAAGATTACTGCGATTACTACGGCTCTTGAGTCGAACTTCACTATCTCAGCATGGCTTCTGTTGCCCGCGCTGTTGGTCATTGTGCTTGCTGTAAAGCGTATGCCGCCCATTCCATCGCTGTTTGCCGGGGTGCTGGCGGGTGCGGTTGCTGCGATGATAACCCAGGGGGCAGGTATCCATCAGTTGCTCACCTTTGCGAATAGTGGTTATTCCATTGATACTGGTATCAGCACTATCGACAGTCTGTTGAATCGCGGTGGTATACAGTCAATGATGTGGACCATCTCTCTGGTGCTTATTGCACTGGGCTTTGGTGGTGCTCTGGAGAAGACCGGTTGTCTGGAAGCCATTATTGCATCCATTATGACCCGGATTAAAGGGTTTAAAGGTGTACAGACAGCGGCAGTTTGTACCTCTATTTCGACCAATCTTGTTGCCGGCGATCCCTATTTATCAATCGCTTTGCCGGGTCGTATGTACGCGCCTATCTATCGGGGCATGGGGTATTCTACGCTAAACCTTTCCCGGGCGATTGAAGAGGGCGGCACGCTTATTTCGCCGCTGATCCCCTGGAATGCCGGCGGTGCATTTGTCATCAGCGCGCTGGGGCTGGGTATTGCGGACGGCAATATAGAAAATCTGCTGTATATTCCGTTGGCATTTGCCTGTTGGATATCACCTGTTATCGGGCTGATCTATGCCCAGACAGGGCTGTTCTCACCTAAAGCGACAGATGAAGAACGTCGTATGTGGGAGCATCAGGGAGAGATTATTGCGACTGAAACGGTAGAGGATAGCTTTGCTAAGAAGGAAGTAACAGTGTAATTCTGAGAAAAGCAGCAGCTGTTAAACCCCGGCATTGTCCAGGGTTTTTTATTGCATATATTTTGACGAGGATCGTATGGCAGGCCCGAGGCGCAGCCTCCTGAGCGGGAGGCGGGCTCTGTTATTGTTCCTGCTCGGGTTGTACTGCTTTGAAACCCGCCAGCATCCGGTCCAGATCCAGCAGAATGATAAGCTGATCATCCCGGTAACAAACGCCCTGAACAAACTGACGCTGGGAGTCTTCACGCATTACCCCGGGGGCGCGCTCTGTTTCGCTTTCCGGCAAATTGAGAACTTCATCCACTCCGTCAACCAGAATTCCCAGAACCTCCTGTCCATCAAACTCAACAACCACTATGCGGGTGTTGTGATCGATCTCTTTATCTTCCAGTTTAAATAGTGTCCGGGAATTAATTACAGTAACGACACTGCCACGGAGGTTAATGATGCCGAGAATACCCTCCGGGGCACCCGGAACAGGCGTTATATCAGTAAAACGCAGCACCTCTTTGACTTGCATAACATCAATGGCATATAGCTCATCAGCAATCGAAAAGGTTGCCCACTTACGATAAGCCTCCTGAGATTCGCCATTTTTTTTATGCTGTTGCTGAACCTCAGTGCTAAGTTCTGACTGGATCTGCTGTAGTTGTGTAGCTGCGTCTTCAAGACCCATAGGTTACTCTCTTATGCTATCTGTTTCAGCCAGCAAAGGCTTTGGGCTGTGCTGACAGAGGGATTATATTCCAGGCTTGTTATACCTGAGTATCCCATATCATCCAGAGCTTTAAAAATATTGATGAAGTTTAGTTCACCAGTTTGTGGTTCATGTCTTCCCGGAACATCTGCAAACTGTATATGGCCAATTTTATCCAGGTTATTTCGCAAGGTCTGAATCAGATTGCCCTCCATAATCTGCATATGATAGATATCATATTGCAATTTGATATTGGTATGACCAGCGGCTCGAAACAGCTCAAACGCCTGGCGGCTGTTGTTGAGAAAGAAACCCGGAATATCCTGCGTGTTGATTGCTTCAGCAAGCAGCTGAATATCCTCTTTAGCACAGGCTTCAGCACAGAATTTCAGGTTATCGATAAAGGTTTGTTTAACTAGATTTTCATCATAACCAGCAGGAGATATGCCTGATAACACATTGATATTATTGCAGTTAAGCTGTTTTGCATAATCGATGGCCAGACTGATTCCCTGACGGCACTCAGCAACCTTGCCAGGATGACAGGCGATACCCCTGTCACCGGCAAGCCAGTCGCCAGCCGGGGCATTTAAGAGCACCAGTTGCTGTTTATTTTGTCGCAGCAGGTCGAGAATCTGAGCGGCAGGCAGTTCATAAGGAAACTGAATTTCGACCTTGCTGAATCCATGTTCTGCTGCTGCGGAAAATCGTTCTGCCAAAGGTACCTCTGTGAATAGCATACTCAGGTTTACAGCAAAATCTGGCATGACTTATCTCCCGGCTAATGATCTGGTTTATGGATGGTCTGGCTGATTGTAGGGTGAGGTGGTGGGTTTATCATTCAGTGTCCGGTTATCGTTGAGCATTTCAAGTTGCAGCAGCAAGCCGCTGTGATCAACCTCTTCATACCCTTTGTCTACCAGTTCCTGATACTGATCGAAGGTTTGTTGTACCAGTGGCAAAGTCAGGTCCTCAGACTGTGCAGTATCCAGAATCGTACGCAGGTCTTTAAGCTGAACACGCGATGTCGCACCTGGATTAAATTCCCGGTCTATCATGCGCTGTCCATGCAGCTCCAGAATCCTGCTGCTGGCAAATCCGCCCAGCAGGGCCTCGCGGACTGCCGCCGGGTCGGCGCCGCCTTCTGCTGCAAGCAATAGTGCTTCTGCTACCGCTCCGATAGTGATTCCAACAATCGCCTGGTTGGCACATTTCGCCAGCTGCCCCGAGCCCGCAGGACCGATATAGGTCGCTTTACCGAGAGCGCTAAATATCGTCTGACAGTTTTCGAAAACCGCTTTTTCGCCCCCCGCCATTATAGAAAGGGAGGCTTGTTGTGCGCCTACAGTGCCTCCAGACACCGGAGCATCCAGATAGTTAACGCCGATATCTTTGAAGCGGGCGAAATGTTGTTTGGCCAGTTGCGGGGGCACAGAGCTCATATCGATCACCGTGCAGCCCTGTTTAAAGCTGGCGGGAAGCTCTTTGTTAAACAGCACCTGATCAACGATCGGGCCGTTTTCCAGCATGGTAATTATGATATCTGCATCAGCTATTGCCTGTGCCGGTGTCTCAGCAACATCAGCGCCATGCCTGATAAGGGCTTCGGCTTTGCTTCGGGTGCGGTTCCAGAGGGTCAGCTGAAAGCCCGCCTGAAGTAGATTTACAGCCATCGGCTGCCCCATCAGGCCGATTCCGAGAAAAGCTATTCTCATCGAAAAGACTCCCTTATAAGCAGTTTGTTGGTTTTGGCAGGCCTGCTATTTTACTGGCAAGCTTCGCCGGGCTACCTGGAAAAAGGGACATCAGATAGATGCTTTTGCCTTTATCTGAACCGAGTTCTGAGGTAATCGCTTTTATCAGAGGGCGCATTGCCGGGGACATCTCATAGGTCTGATAAAAATTACGCAAGAGTTGCAGAATTTCCCAATGCGCTTCAGTCAGCTCAATCCGTTCCTGTTGCGCCAGCTGTTCAGCAACCGGGCGACTCCAGTCTTCCAGGTTGCGCAGATAACCTTCGTTATCGACGGGTATTATCTGTCCGTTTACATGTAAATTTTCCATACTAGAACCAGCTCACCACTTTGCTGTAGCGACAACTCAACTCGACAAATTCGTCATAGTCGATGTGGCGAAACTCCTGATTGAGGTCTTTCAGGCCGCGGGCCTGGACATCATTCTCCAACAGATAGCATTGCACAGATCCTGGCAGGCGGGTAAACAACTCTGCATAGCCGGGCATTGCGGCGTACACCCCATTTTCAATGAGTAACAGGGCATCACCTTCGCTCACGGCTGACAGGCTACTGCTCAGTGCGCTGCTTTCCGATGGCGTTTTGTTAATCAGATGAAGTGTCATAATCAGAAACTCAAAACCTGATCCTGTTGTTTGATCAGTGCGGCAATACCGCGCTGATCCAGCAGGGTAATATTTAATTTGATGTCGGCTGGGCGGACACCCCGTTGTTCCAGAGCCTGGCTGCAAACATATAGCTGATCAATATCATACATCTCCAGCATCGCCAGATTTGCAGAAAGATTTTTCTGACCAATTGCTGCGGCGTTATGTTCCGGCAGTAGCTGTAACACTCCATCCTCTATGAATAGCAGGCTCAGGGGTTGCTCAAAGACAGAGATGGTAAGTGCTACATCCAGTGCATCGCGGGCGGCGCTGCTGCCGTAAGGGGCTTTACGATTGATAATCAGGAATGACTTTTTATTATCGCTCATTATCAGGCTCCAAACGTCACAACGCGGTCAGACAGGATGCCGGCTTCGACCAGCTGCCCCAGTCCGGAGAGGTTAAAATTGGGACTCAGGTTATGGCCCTTTTTTTCATAACGACGGGCTTCATTTTCATCCAGTACACCTCGCCTGACAGCGGCCGCGATGCAGACAACCAGATCGAGTTCATGCTCACGGGCAAGCTCGGCCCATTCAGCCGGAATGTTGGTTTCATCCTGAGGCGGGGCAGCCAGAGCTGAGCCACTATGGACACCATCGGCGTAAAAAAACACCCGATGAATGCTGTGGCCGAGTTTCAGTGCGCTTCTGCTGAACTGTAATGCGCTGGCTGATGCCTGGGAGCTGTAAGGGGCTCCGGTTATAACAATTGAAAAAATCATAATGTATTGATTTCTGTAAACTAAAAAAGCCCTGCAATCTTATCAGGATTGCAGGGCTTTGTGTGTTGTTTTCAGCAGGTGAAAACTAAACTCAAATGTTTAGTCGTCGTTCATGAAACCGATAAGGCTGAGCAGATGAACAAACAGGTTAAAGATGCTTGTGTACAAGCTGACTGTTGCCATGATGTAGTTGGTATATGTGCCGTTCACAATGTTGCTGGTGTCATAAACGATGAAACCGGACATCAGCAGCACGACTGCCGCAGAAAAGGCCAGATGCAGTGCCGGAATATGAACTCCGAAGAATGGCAGGGCGATCAGTACCACCATGGATACCAGCAAGACCATTAAGCCGGCAGCCAGGAAACCACCCATAAAGCTGAAGTCTTTTTTACTGGTCAGTACGTATGCAGACAGACCCAGGAAGGTTGCAGCGGTCATACCCATGGCCGTCATAACGATCTGACCACCATTATTCATAGCAAGATAGGTATTGAGAATCGGACCCAGAGCAAAGCCGAACAGGCCGGTAAACGCAAAAACCAGGGGTAATGCAGCCGCGCTATTTTGTTTCTTGGATATAACAAAGGTTAAAACCATGCCGGCGATCAGCGCTCCTATAGATAAGATTACCGGAGGATTGATGACCATAGAGATGCCTGCGGTCATTGCGCTGAATACCAGAGTCATGGCGAGCAGCATGTAGGTGTTTCTTATCACCTTGTTGGTTGCCAGAACTGACGGTTCTGAACGGACGGTCATTGTATCGATATTACGCATCTTATCCCTCTGAATATTAAGGCTTTAGGTGCCGTTTAAGTTATTCGGTTACCCTATATATATAGGTTTTTTTCAATATATCAAGCATACAGGTATTACGTGTTAATAAGTATGACTGGATCATCTTGTATAGGTTCATATTATAGAGGTTCATAGGCAATCAGATGATTTATTGTTAAGCTGCGCGCCTTGAACAGAGCAGGTAAGTTATAACGATGTACTCCATCCATATTGTTTTTGAAGATGAGCATTATTTCGCTATCGATAAACCGGCAGGGCTGCTGGTGCACCCCAGCCCAATCGAGCGTCGTGCGCCTAATGCAGTTGCGCTGATTCGCGAACAGATGGGAATTAAAGCGTATACCGTACACCGTCTTGACCGGCCTACCTCTGGTGTTCTCATTTTTGCTAAAACGTCTGAGGCTGCCAATAAGCTTAATCTCTGTTTTGCTGAACGCCGGGTTCAGAAAACCTATCTGTGCGTGTGCCGTGGCTATACAGAAGAGCAGGGGGTAATCGATTATCCGCTGAAAGAGATTATTGATAAGGTTGCCGATAAGATGGCCAACCCGAATAAACCGGCAAAGGACGCTGTGAGCCGATATCGCCGGCTGGCAACCGTTGAGTTGCCTATTCCTGTCAGCAAATACCCGGCCGCACGCTATTCTCTGGTTGAGGTGAAACCTGAAACCGGGCGTAAACACCAGATTCGTCGCCATCTGAAACACATCTTCCACCCCCTGGTGGGCGATACTCAGCACGGTGATGGTAAGCATAATACAATGTTCCGCAACACTTTCGGCCTGGACCGGTTACTGTTGATGGCAACCCGGCTTGAATTTATTCATCCATTTACTCATCAGCCGATTGAGATCAACGCTCCGGTGTCACCCTGGGTCGACCAGCTCTTTACACAGTTTGGCTGGCAGGGGCTATATCCGGCGCCGCAAATATCCAGCGCAGATGAGAGTTGTATCTCTCGTAGTGACAGCCCGCTTTAAGCGGGTATTTGCATTAGCAGGCGGTTTCAATGTGGGTGACGCTGACGGCAGATCTATACACAATTTATACGCTTAAAGCTGCCATCCTGCCCGGGTAGTGCATCACTCGAATAAAACTGATGGTTTTATTATCTTTTTCTGCTTTTAGGCTATTGTCCGCCAGTGTAATTTGCGTATCCTTAACCCTTAAAATTGATGCACTTTACACTACCCGTGATGGAATCACCTGAATGACCAACAACACCTCCTTTTCTGAGCGCCTGCACGCTCAGTCTGATCAGCTTAAAATCGGTATTATCGGCGCCATGGATGAAGAGGTCGAACTGCTGAAACAAACACTGGAGGAGCGTGAGGAGCATACGATTGCCGGCTATACCCTCTACTCCGGAACCATGCACGGTATAGCGGTGGTTTTGCTTAAATCCGGTATCGGTAAGGTGAATGCAGCGATCGGTACAACGCTGATGTTGCAAGAGTTTCAGCCTACCTGTGTGATCAATACCGGATCTGCAGGCGGCTTTGCCTCTGAACTGGAAGTCGGCGATGTGGTGATCTCTTCTGAAGTTCGTCATCATGATGTCGATGTGACCGTTTTTGGCTATGAACATGGACAGGTGCCAGGATTACCCGCCGCCTTTATTCCAGATAGTTTCCTTGCCGATGTCGCACAACGCTGCATCTCCCATATGGCTGGCATCAAAACAGTTAAAGGTCTGATTGCTACCGGTGATTCATTTATGAACTGCCCTGAGCGGGTTGCCAAAACCCGGGAGCATTTTCCGTTTATGAAAGCCGTAGAGATGGAAGCGGCTGCGATTGCACAAACCTGTTATCAGTTTGATATTCCATTTATTGTGATCCGCGCCTTATCAGATATTGCCGGCAAAGAGTCCAATCTGTCATTTGATCAGTTCCTGGTTGTTGCTGCTAAGCATTCTGCTGAGATGGTCATGGCAATTGTGCAGACTATCGCGGACGAAGCAGTCTGATCAGGCCGCAACATCATTAACGCTATCAGATACCCACTATAACAACGATATAAAGGCAACGGATATGACCACCTCTTTCTATCCTCCTCAGCGTACTCTGATGGGACCTGGTCCGTCGGATGTGAACCCGCGTGTTCTGGCGGCCCTTTCCCGTCCCACCATCGGCCATCTCGATCCTGAGTTTATCCGTATGATGGATGAAGTTAAGCAGATGCTGCAGTACGCATTCAAAACCGAAAGTCCTTTGACGATGCCAATCTCCGCACCCGGCTCTGCCGGTATGGAGGCTTGTTTTGTTAATCTGGTTGAGCCGGGTGACAAAGTGATTGTCTGCCAGAACGGCGTATTTGGCGGTCGGATGAAAGAGAATGTCGAACGCTTCGGCGGTGTCGCCGTGATGGTCGAGGATGCCTGGGGGAAGCCGGTTGACCCCGTCAAAGTCGAAGCCGCCTTTGCTGAGCACGACGATGTGAAAGTGTTGGCTTTTGTTCATGCCGAAACCTCAACCGGGGTTCTTTCTGATGCTAAAACATTGTGTCAGATTGCACAGAAGCATGGCGCACTCACTATTGTCGATACAGTGACCTCGCTGGGAGGTAGTGAGCTGGATGTGGATGGCTGGGGCATTGATGCGGTCTATTCCGGTACTCAGAAATGTCTTTCCTGCCCGCCGGGTATATCGCCTGTCAGCTTCAATAAGCGTGCTATTGACGTGATTGAAGCGCGCCAGAGCAAAACACCCAGCTGGTTTCTGGATCAGAAACTGGTGATGGGCTACTGGGGTGGCGGGGCTAAACGCGCGTATCACCACACTGCGCCGGTAAATTCACTGTATGCCTTTCATGAGTCGCTGGTGATGCTGGAAGAGGAGGGGCTGGAGAACGCCTGGGCTCGCCACCGTCATCATCACAACGCCCTGCGCGATGGTCTGGAGGCGATGGGGATCGGCTTCCTGGTGGAAGAACCTTACCGTTTGCCGCAACTTAACTCTGTGTTTGTACCGGAAGGTATTGATGAGGCCGACGTTCGTAGCCGGTTGCTGGCCGATTACAGTCTTGAGATTGGCGCGGGGCTTGGAGCCCTGGCCGGTAAAGTCTGGCGTATCGGCCTGATGGGGGCTGCCTGCAACAAGAAAAATGTGCTGCTTTGTCTCAGCGCGCTGGAAAACACCCTTTCAGCCATGGGCGCAAATATCACAACTGGAAAGGCGATCGCAGCCGCAGAAGCAGTCTATAGCGCTGTGTGATAGCGCTGAGTGATAGCGCTGTCAAAGCTGCACTCCCTGCATCGGAAAAAGCATTCAGGGGCTTTATCGGTCTGAATGCCTTTTCCGGGCTCCGGTTTTCGGCTGGGTGCCCGCTTGAGGGGAATATGTAAAAAAACGCTTTAAAGCAGTTTTTACTACAACCGCTTCCTTAGACCCGCTAAGCAGACCAGCTAAACGCAGCGATCTGATCCCTGCCGGTTTATCTTTTCCCTCTGTCAATTTATCTGTCGGTTCTGTTTAATTCTCCGCTGATGGCTGGAGCAACTGACGCACCGCTTTGATGTTAGCGGGGTGATCCCACTCCCGTGCTCCCATAATGACTTCAATCTGATTACCTGTTGCATCAACCAGGAAGCTGGAAGGCATCCCCTGAATGCTCAGCTGTGTAAACGCCTGGCCTTTGCTATCGAGATAAACGGGCAGGCTGAAATCAACAGATTGCTCCTTAAGAAAACGGTCAACCGTTGTCGCTGTCTGGCCAAGGTTGATCAGCACAACCCTGAATTCACTGGGATCAAACTGCTGCTGTAGCCGCTGCAGCGAGGGCATCTCTTTAACGCAGGGTGGGCACCAGGTCGCCCAGAAGTTAATCAGTACCAGGCCTCCTTTATGCTGTCCAAGATCGACACTGTTGCCCTCAAGGTCGGTCACCTGAAGGTTGTCGTAGAACGTTTCAGTCGCCGATACGGCCGGCGATAAACTACAAAGCAGTATCAGTAACAGACTGACAATGACGGCGGCTGGCCCCTGACTATATTTGCCAAAATGCATTGTATGACCCTGAAAATTAGTGGTATTTGTATATATACCATTAGCATAGAATAAAGTGATCATAACAATAGTCAGCGTTTGGGTGGAGAAGAAAACCTATGAAAGTTGCATTTATCGGCCTGGGAGTGATGGGCTATCCGATGGCGGGACATCTGGCAAATGCGGGTCATGATGTCACCGTATACAACCGGACGGCCGCGAAAGCTGAACAATGGTGCCAGCAGTTTAAAGGAAGTCGGGCGACCACTCCGGCAGACGCTGCACGTGAAGCAGAGATTGTGTTTACCTGTGTGGGTAATGATGATGACCTGCGTCAGGTGGTAACAGGCACTCAGGGAGTATTCAGCGGTATGGCTCAGGGCGCGATTCTGGTTGATCACACCACAGCATCTGCTGAAGTGGCCCGTGAACTGGCTGTTATTGCGGCAGAACAGAAATTTGAATTTCTTGATGCTCCGGTGTCAGGAGGCCAGGCCGGTGCTGAGAATGGTGTTCTCAGTATTATGATCGGCGGTGAGCAGCCGGTGTATGAGCGTGTCGCTCCGGTGATTGATTGTTATGCAAAATCCGCCAGATTACTGGGGCCGGCAGGCAGTGGTCAGCTGGCGAAGATGGTAAATCAGATCTGTATCGCAGGTTTAGTGCAGGGATTGGCTGAGGGGGTTCACTTTGCCAAGCAGGCCGGGCTTGATGCTGTCGCTGTATTTGACGTTATTCAGCACGGTGCTGCGGGTTCATGGCAGATGATCAACCGTCATCAGACGATGATTGACGATCAGTTTGATTTTGGCTTTGCAGTCGACTGGATGCGTAAAGATCTGAAAATAACCCTTGATGAAGCGCGTAGCAACGGCGCACAGCTGCCGGTGACAGCGCTGGTTGACCAGTTTTATGCGGACGTACAGAAACTCGGTGGCAACCGCTGGGATACTTCCAGTCTGGTTAAGCGGCTGGAGTCCTAGTTCGGGCAGGTGGGTGCAGCTCAACTCACCTGAAAATTATTAATACATCTTTCTGGCTATTGTGCCTGAGAAAGGATGCTCTATAATCGCGCCTTATAACTAAAACAGATATAACCACATAAATTATCCGTATTTAATTATTACGGTAACCAATGAGGACAGTTCTATGGCCGATAAATACAGCATGATCTCTTTCGTTCCCAGCATGGCAATCGTTGCCGCGATGGTTGTTGGTACCTTCGTAGCAATTTACTATCTGCGTAAGTGTATGGCAAAGGATGCAGCGAAAGCTGCTCAGCGCGCTGAGTAATACAAAGATTTTGTGAAAAAGCAGCCATTTGGGCTGCTTTTTTGTGCCTGTCGTCTGCTCTGGCGAGAGCGCTGACGATTGGATGTCACCTCAGAATGGTTAAGCTTAAGCACCTGTCAGGGCTGCATATTCCAGTTATCCGGTACGATAAAGCCCCGGTCAGTCTCACGCCAGAGGCCATCCTTAAACCGTAACCGGGCGATCAGCATCGGTGTGCTAATACTGTCAGTCATTTTTGTCAGTTCGGTATTTGACAGCGTTTCCTGAAAACAGCAGCGCGCCAAAGCCATCCAGCGGGGTTTCATCAGAATAACATACTGATAATCACTCCCCAGCGATCCCGCTTCAGCTGCTCTGATCCACCACCCCTTAAGATGTTCAGGGTTGATGGGAGCAGGAGGGGTATATTGCTGCCACTGATGATAGGGATAAAACAGATAGCCCCGCATTAGCAGTGAATGGCGGTCTGGCAACAGACCAAGTGCATCTGCCTGGTTTTTTCCGGCCTCTGTTTTTGACAGTTGTAGCTGATGCCCGGTGAGTCGTTGCCATTTCCGGTTCAGTCTGTCGGAGCGGTTGGGGCCGATAAAATCCTTCAGGTCACAGTGGTGAATGTCATCAGATGTACACAGGTAAAACTTTACAGCGGCCTCAATATGCACCTTGATACCGTTTTTCAATGCCATAAGAAAATCATATTCTCCTACGGTCGTCTTGTCTCTTGATACCTGAATATTATGTTTTAAATCAGTTGGCTGGGTGAATATGTTTATGTAAAGTCGCACCAGGTCCTCGAAATAATATCCGAGCCTGAACTGAGCTTGCTGGCGTAGTTGGCTAATGAGTGGCAGGGGGTTCTGGTCGAGTATGGCAAGTTGCGCATCAATGTCCGGAGCAGTAAAAAGCCAGTCAGACGACTCGGTGTCGGGTGGTGTCATTAACGAGGGGCTATAGATCAGCCAGTGAAGATCACGGATAACCTCTTGTTGGTAAGCTGATCCTGACTCAAGTAAACCCCGCTTTGAAATAAAACCTTCAGGTGGGTGATCAGAGCTATAGTGACGATTTGTGCTCATAAATCATATATTCACAATGATGTGAAAAGCTCATAAAGTGATACGATACCCTTAACTCTACTCTACTTTAATCGGGATGTCTCATGGCCCTAAATACACGTACACGCGGTAATCAGTTTGATCTTCAGCCTAATGAACAAGACCGTCACCCTCTCATGAGTGATTCTGATATCAATACCATTATGCTTAATGGCGCTAAAATCTCGCTATCTAAGTTAAAACGTGCGCGCAGCTTCAATGCCCGACTCTATTATTATGCTGAGATCAGTGTTTATCTGGAGGTCAGTTTGTCTCGTGGCGCCGGTATATCTGACGGCACCCGCAAACAACTGGAAAAAATTCATTCAGAAGCGACCCATTATCATATGGATGCCAATAAGTTATTGAATATTCTTGAGGAGTAGGACGGCGCACAGTTAAAATACCCGCATGAATGATATACAGAATAAAGACGCTGGCAGCACTGATCCTGACAACGGTGACTCACTGGCTGAACTGAATAAACAGGAAGAACAGGGCGATAGTCCGTCTTTTGACAGTAAGAGCTTTCTTTCACGACTGACTCGCAGGCCCGGCATCTATCAGATGTTCAATAGCAGTGGTGAAATTCTGTATGTTGGTAAAGCTAAAAACCTGAAAAACCGGGTCAGTAGTTATTTTCGTCCCACGGGACTTAATCTCAAGACTCAGGCACTGGTCAGTCGTATTGCGGATATACAGGTTACAGTCACCAACAGCGAAACAGAAGCGCTGTTGCTTGAGCAGAACCTGATCAAAACTAATCGTCCGCCGTACAATATTCTGTTGCGGGATGATAAATCCTATCCCTATATCTTCGTGTCCACCGAACAGGAATATCCCGCTGTCCGTTTTCATCGTGGTGCAAAACGACAAAAAGGCCGTTATTTCGGCCCCTTTCCCAGTAGCGGTGCCGTACGCGACAGTCTGGCGATTATGCAGCGGGTATTTCGTATCCGACAGTGCGAAGAGAGCTTTTTTAAAAACCGTTCAAGGCCCTGTCTGCAATATCAGATAAAACGTTGCAGTGGTCCCTGCGTAGGTATTCCCACGCCGGAAGCTTATCAGACCGATATTCGTCATGCGATGATGTTTCTGGAAGGGAAAAACAGCAAAATTATGGATGAGCTGGCCGGGCAGATGGATCTGGCATCCCAGGCACTGAATTTTGAAGATGCGGCCATCTATCGGGATCAGATCTCCAGCCTGCAGCAGGTACAGGAACAGCAGCATGTCAGTGGCCAGAGTGGTGACGCCGATGTGATCGGTTGTGCGCTGCAGTCCGGAGCCGTCTGTATGCATATGCTGTTTGTCAGAGGGGGGCGGATAATCGGCAGCAAAGTGTATCATCCGCGCTTTAGTATTGAAGAAACACCGCAGGAGCTTCTGTCGGCATTTATCGCTCAGTGGTATCTGGGCAGTGGCCGGGAGATCCCTCCGGTATTGATTACAGTCGACGAGGCTGCCGATCGTGAAGTGCTTGAAGAGGCGCTGAGTGAGCGTAGCGGGCGTAAAGTCAGTCTGGTTCACAAAGTGCGTTCCGATAAAGCGGGCTGGCAAAAACTGGCGCAGACCAATGCAGAGCAGAACCTGCAGAGCCATCTGGCCAGTAAGCAGAATATCTACAACCGCTATCTCTCTCTGCAGGAGGCGTTCCAGCTGGATGCAATTCCTCAGCGGATGGAATGCTTCGATATCAGCCACAGTTCTGGCGAGGCAACGGTTGCCTCCTGCGTTGTTTTTGATCGCAACGGCCCCCTGAAGTCCGATTATCGTCATTTCAATATTGAAGGCATCACGGGTGGCGATGATTATGCCGCCATGCATCAGGCGCTCACGCGCCGTTATACGCGGTTGAAAAAAGGCGAGGGTAAGCTGCCGGATATTCTGCTGATCGATGGTGGTAAAGGGCAGGTTGCTCAGGCGGTTGAGGTATTGTCTGAACTGCAGATCAATGAGGTTTTAATCGTCGGTGTTGCCAAGGGCAGCGACCGGAAAGCCGGACTGGAAACACTGATTATGGGGGATAGCGGAGCTGAAGTGGCTTTGCGGTCTGATTCGCCGGCATTGCATCTGATTCAATATATCCGTGACGAGGCACACCGATTTGCCATTACCGGCCACCGGGCCCGACGAGGTAAAGCGCGACGTAAATCTTCCCTCGAAGGTATTCCGGGGGTGGGCCCTAAACGGCGCCGGGAGCTGCTTAAGCATTTCGGCAGCGTTCAGTCGATTGAGACCGCAAGTATTGAAGAAATTGGAAAAGTCTCTACTATAAGCCGCAAAATTGCCGAAGATATTTATGCTACCCTGCATCCTGATCCTTAATGGCAAAGTGTACACTGCCAAATATGTCCCGCTGCAACAGGAAAACTGAACGTCAATGAAAATACCTAATATCCTGACTCTGCTACGCATTGTTCTGATTCCTGTATTCGTATTGGTCTATTACCTCCCGTACGCCTGGGGGCCGATGGCGGCAGCCCTGGTATTTGCGTTCGCGGCGATTACTGACTGGTTTGATGGTTATCTTGCTCGTAAGCTGGATCAGACCTCGCCGTTCGGGGCGTTTCTGGACCCGGTAGCCGACAAACTGATGGTGGCTACAGCGCTGGTGTTGCTGGTTGATACCTACTCGGTTTTCTGGATTACCGCACCAGCCATTATCATTATTGGTCGGGAGATTGTTATCTCAGCGCTGCGTGAATGGATGGCCGAGCTGGGTAAGCGGGCAAATATTGCCGTTTCATATGTCGGTAAATTAAAAACGGCATTGCAGATGCTGTCTATTTTTATCATGTTGGCTTCGGTGCCCTATACTATGTTCTCATGGATTGGTATCGGAGCGCTGTATGTCGCATCAGTGCTGACGCTCTGGTCTATGTACGTCTATCTGAAAGCCGCCTGGCCGGACCTGACAGACGATATCTGATCAATCGGTATACAGATCTAACTTATTAATCTGATTACATTTTTTTACAGCTGAAAAGTTGTTGACATAAAAGATGAGCTGTCTATAATACGCACCACTTCTTCGGAAGCATGCGGAATTAGCTCAGTTGGTAGAGCGGAACCTTGCCAAGGTTCAGGTCGTCGGTTCGAGCCCGATATTCCGCTCCAGTCCTGCTCAGGCAGGGTTGAAAGGTATGTATGGTTTACCCAAAGGCGCGGTGGCAGAGTGGTCATGCAGCGGACTGCAACTCCGTGAACGCCGGTTCGATTCCGACCCGCGCCTCCATATTTGCTTTGCCCGGATGATGGAATCGGTAGACATAGGAGACTTAAAATCTCCCGACTGAAAGGTCGTGCCGGTTCAAGTCCGGCTCCGGGCACCATTTACAGATCATCTGATCTGGTGTAAAAAAACACGATAAGCGGAATTAGCTCAGTTGGTAGAGCGGAACCTTGCCAAGGTTCAGGTCGTCGGTTCGAGCCCGATATTCCGCTCCAATCTTGTATTGGATATAGACCAGCGAGAGCTGGTTTTTTGTGTCTGAAATATGATGGATTCATACAGAGGTATCTTATGCATACCCCTGAGGGTTGCCATTTACTCTTCTTATTCTACTTCTCTATTTCTTATAAAAACGACGAACAATCGATTTTCTGGACTCCGACCTTATCTTTGAAAAGCTCTTGCTGCGGTAGTGATGAGCCATGGGGTGACTCCTGTGATGAGGTGTTGCACTGGAATGAAACGTTCTTAAGCTGAACCCGGCGACCCGTTCCCAAAATGGGTAACTGTCAGATTGGGTTTGAAGTACTATATTTCCTTAGTTTAAAAATCAAAGAATCATTTAAGTTTATATACACGATTGTCGAGCAATTTCAGTTCCCGTCACCACACAACTTCAGCCCCGTTCCCTGACCAGATACAACGCCTTGACAGCATCAGGCGTCGGTATCATCTGTGCGACGAAGATAATATCTCCACTCAATATCAAATCTGAACTCTTCTAATCGAGATTCTGTCACGACTCGATACTAATCATAAAAACGTTAAGTCCACGTCAATTAATCATCCTCTTGCTTGAGGTGCTTTGGTTACGTCGATGCAAGCGGGAGGTTTCAGTGTGACTACCAACCTTACTCCGCTTGTTTCCATTTAGGGCAAGGTCTAACCTGAAGTAAGGAGATAACGTGAAGGTTCTGAAATTGAGAATCCCTTAAAGCATAGAAACAAATGACGCTAAAGCGGTGTGAACTATGGTTTCTTCAGCAAATGATACCCACTCAGCATGCCATCACTCGGATAGTAAAGCCGGGCTGCATACAGCCACAACCCATGAGCTTCTTATAGAAGGGGCGGGTTGTGCCAGCTGCGTAAGCAAGATTGAAGATGCACTCAGACGTGTCAGGGGAGTGCAGAGTGCCTCGATGAATTTTGCGCAACGAACCGTAACAGTCATTGCTGATATTACAGATGATCAGCTGATCAGAGCTGTTGAGGCGGCAGGATATAACGCCAAAGTTATTGGCAGTGAGGCAGAGAGCGATCTGCTAAAAGAGAAAGAGGAAGCTGACTGGGCATACTACAAGCGTCTGATGCTGGAGATGAGCATCGCGTTGTCGTTGGGTATTCCGTTGATGATTTACAGTCTTGTTATCGGTGAGATGACTGTGAATACCAATACGGAGCGCTTCGCCTGGTTGGTTGTCGGTTTATTCACCCTTGGCGTCATGGTTTTTTCCGGCAAGCACTTTTATATCGGGGCCTGGAAATCATTCGTCAATCACAGTGCCAATATGGATACGCTGATAGCCTTAGGTACCGGGACGGCATGGGTCTATTCAATGGTTGTTGTGTTTTTTCCTCAAGTGGTTCCCGATATGGCTCGACATGTTTACTTTGAGGCTACCGCGATGATTATCGGCCTGATTAACTTAGGATTAGCTCTGGAAATTAAAGCGCGCGGCAGGACATCTGAAGCCATTAAACGGTTGATTGGCTTGCAAGCTAAAACAGCCCGGGTGATTCGGGATAATCTGGAAGTCGATGTTGCTATCGAGCAGGTGCTGCTGAACGATCTGGTGCGGATTCGTCCCGGAGAAAAACTCCCTGTCGATGGCGTCGTTGTGGATGGTCATACCTCAATTGATGAATCCATGCTGACCGGGGAGCCTATGCCGGTCGAAAAAACAGTCGATAGTGAAGTTGTTGCGGGGACTCTGAACAAGACCGGCTCCATTGTATTTCGGGCAACCCGTGTCGGTAAGGATACGGCGCTTGCCCGGATCATCAGTATGGTAAAGCGTGCCCAAAACTCCAAACCACCGATCGGCCGTCTGGCCGACGTTATCTCGGCCTACTTTGTGCCCGCGATCATGATAATCGCGGTGATCAGCGCTTTAGCCTGGCTTAATTTCGGTCCTGAACAGCAGGCTATTGCTTTTGCTATCGTATCTGCAACCACTGTGTTGATTATCGCATGTCCCTGTGCCCTGGGACTGGCTACACCGATGTCTGTAATGGTTGGGGTAGGTAAGGCGGCTGAAGCTGGGGTATTGATACGAAATGGGGAAGCACTTCAGACCGCATCAAAGATCACTGCCATGATCCTGGATAAGACCGGCACGATCACAGAGGGAGCCCCAAAGGTAACAGAGGTGTATCTGACCGGTGGAGGCGATGAGAATAGAGTTTTACAGCTCGCGGCGAGTCTTGAAGCCGGGTCTGAACATCCGTTGGCGATTTCAATATTAGAATCAGCACAGGAACGAAGTCTTACTCTTTCACCTGTGGAACAGTTTCAGGCCATAGCGGGTCACGGGGTACAGGGCAGGGTGGAACAACATGCTTTGTTGTTCGGCAATGAAAAGCTCATGCAGCGTTTCAGCGTTGATATTGATACGCATGTTGAAACGGCACAGCGGATGGCATCTGAGGCACAAACGCCAATGTATTTTTCAATTGATGGACAGTTGGCCGCCATTATTGCTGTGGCCGATCCGATAAAGGAGGACTCTATCGAGGCGATTAAGCGACTGCAGCGCAACGGTATTCGAGTGGTGATGTTGACGGGAGATAATCGTGTCACTGCCAGGGCTGTGGCTGCCAAAGCGGGTATCAGTGAGTTTTTTGCTGAGGTATTGCCCGAGGACAAGTCGGAAAAGGTGGCTGAGTTACAACAGCAGGGTGAGATTGTCGGTATGACCGGTGATGGTATTAACGATGCGCCTGCTCTGGCATTGGCCAATGTTGGGTTTGCTATTGGTACCGGCACAGACGTGGCAATTGAGAGCGCCGATGTAACACTGATGCGCGGATCATTGCACGGTCTTGCAGACGCCATTGCCGTGAGTAAAGCGACATTAAGTAACATCAGGCAGAATTTAGTGGGGGCCTTTATCTATAACGTTGCAGGCGTACCCTTTGCCGCCGGTGTGCTATATCCATTTTTCGGCCTGCTGCTCAGTCCGGTCATAGCGGGTGCGGCGATGGCATTTTCATCCCTGACTGTGGTGAGCAATGCCAATCGGTTACGTTTGTTTAAGGCACAAGAGCATTAATCAGGAAAACAGGACATGTTAGTTATTAACTTCTTGGGGTTGTTGTTGATTATCTTGATTGCCTGGTGGTTCTGGTTCTATAAGCCAGAAGAAGCCAGTGCTGAAGAAGGGGTCATTAATATTATCGTTGAGAATGGGATTTATCAGCCGTCTCATATTCGGGTCACTGTTGGTGAGCCAGTAACGCTTAGCTTTCTCCGTAAGGATGCATCGCCCTGCGCTGCAACTGTTGTATTCGATGATTTTGATATCAGTCAGGAGTTGCCGTTGAATAAAGCAACCAATATCAGCTTGCTGCCCAGCGCTCCAGGCAACTACGCATTCACCTGTCAGATGCAGATGTATCGTGGTGAATTAGTGGTAGAAGCTAAAAAGTAATCTTCGGAGGGTGAAAATGGCGAAGAATTGTTTGTTTTGGTTCAGCCCGAAAGGTCTTGCCGTATTGGGAATGATTGGTGCGGCCAGTTACTTTCTACTGATGGAACATCGTGAGCATGTGGTGCAGTGGCTGCCATTCCTCATCCTGTTGCTCTGCCCATTAATGCATTTGTTTATGCATCATGGGCATAGCCATCGGCACCATCAAAAAGAGCGGACGCATAATTCTACATCGGAAGATAATGAATCCTATCGGCGCGGTTATGAGGCGGGTCAAAAGAAAGTCAAAGACGAGCGTGGACCTTAGGGAGGGAAACCATGCACGATGAAAGCGGATATGGTTTGTGGACACTGGTAATCCTTAACTCCGCAATATTTATTTTTTTCGCTTTCAGTTTCATCAAACCTCAGACCACGACGGATTGGCGTAGCCTTGGAGCGTTTTCAGCATTTGTGGTGGCACTCTTTACCGAAATGTATGGCTTTCCGCTGACCATCTACTTTCTATCAGGCTGGTTGACCAGTCGCTTCCCTGAAGTCGATTTTCTGGCTCATGATAATGGTCATCTACTTCACTTCCTGTTCGGCTTTGAGGGTAATCCTCATTTTGATCCGTTGCATTTAGTCAGCAATCTGATCATTGTTTTGGGCTTATTCCTACTTGCATCGGCCTGGCGGATTTTGCATAACGCTCAACAGAGCAGAACACTTATCCGTAGTGGATGGTATGCCCGCTGTCGGCATCCACAATACCTGGCATTTATCCTGATTATGTCTGGCTTCTTACTACAGTGGCCTACGATACCAACCGTCATGATGTTTCCGGTTTTGATCTGGGTGTATGTGAGACTGGCCAGACATGAAGAGAGACAGTCGCTGGCTGAATTTGGTGAAGAATATCGCCGTTATATGGTCTCTACCCCGGCGTTTATTCCGAAGCTTTTTATATAAATCAATCTCACTCAGCCTAATAGCAAGAACCGGGAACTTAAAGAGCGACACATGACAAGACAAATCCTAGCCAGCGTTCTGGAGATTGGGATTCTGACTACTGGGTTCTGACTACAACTCCCGGTTTTGCATCGGAGAGCATGGTGATCAAAAGGAAAGGCAGCAAAATGTGAGTAGTATCTGAATGATGGGACATTAGCGAATGATGCAAAAACATATGGAAAGTATGCAGACCGGAAGGTACATGATTGAGCATCAGGTCCAGAACCAGAGACATCAGGGTATACAAAAGCAGAGCGTGTTTCACGGCCGGGCTTAATGAAGCTTCGTGAAGATCAATTCGGACTAAGTTTTTGAAGGACAGAGAAGAAGATGAGTGATCAAAGTCCTTGATTAGGAGCTTCTGAGGTTAATTTAGTCGTAAGACACCTGAAGTTAGAAAAAGTATCTGATGGAACAATGGCAAAAAATTGTTAAGGAAATTGACAAGGTATATGGGCTTGATTCGGTGTCTTACGAAGAGAAACCGCAGATTTTACATCATACTTATGATGCGCCTCGGTTAAATATTAATGGGTTTGAAGCGCTCTTTCATCAGTATGGCGTTGAAGTAAGCCATGACTGGCGGAGCCGATTCAAGGAGGGTTATTACCGTTTTGTCGATCAGAATGTGGCAGGCAATAATAAGTATGAGCCTTGGCATTGTCACAAAAAAATAAACGAGATCAATTGGATTAGTTCATGCTGAAAACAGGAGTTGATAATGCATAAACCTTATCAGATGAACGTGATCAATATGGGCATAGACACACATCAGGAACCGGTGGCTTATATGCGTGACGACTGTCATATCTGCCGGGCTGAAGGTTTCTCTGCAAGCTCTCGAGTTTGTATTCAATATGAGGGAGAAAAGATAACGGCGACGCTCAACGTGGTGGATATATCGAAGATGCCGGTAGGGTCTATTGGCTTATCCCATATTGCCTGGATGAGATTGGGGGTCAATGCTAACGATAATGTGACGGTTACCCATGCATCAGTTGTTGATTCTGTCGGTTTCGTTCGTAAGAAAATCAATGGGGGAACGTTAACGGAAAGCGAGATCACAGAAATTATTACTGATGTATGTGCTCATCGCTATACAGATATAGAGATTGCCGGCTTTCTGAGTGCTTGTGCCGGCAATAGGTTGAAGCTGTCAGAAATAGTCGCATTGACACGGGCTATGGTAAATTGTGGTCAGCATCTGAGCTGGCCTGAACAGACTCGAATCTATGACAAGCACTGTATTGGTGGTTTACCGGGAAATAGAACTACACCTGTTGTAGTGGCTATCGTCAGCGCAGCGGGTCTTGTAATACCTAAGACTTCATCACGGGCAATTACGTCTCCTGCCGGGACAGCCGATACAATGTCAACCTTCACTAATGTTGACCTTACCCTTGCTGATATGAAAAGGGTAGTATCGGCTACAGGAGCCTGCCTGGCCTGGGGAGGCGCTGTTAATTTAAGTCCTGCCGATGATTTGCTAATTCGTGTAGAACGCGCACTGAACCTGGATGCTGAAGGGCAGCTCGTAGCCTCAGTGCTATCAAAAAAAATTGCCGCAGGCTCTACTGATATTTTAATTGATATACCGATGGGGCCCACGGCAAAAGTGTGTAACAGAGCAGATGCTGTAAGACTTGCGGATCTTTTTAAGCAGGTGGGGAACGCTTTAGATGTGAGGGTTCGTTGTGTGATCACTGATGGCAGCTGCCCCATAGGCCAGGGAATTGGTCCGGTTGAAGAAGCGCGTGATGTGCTGGCGGTCTTACAGGTTATTCCTGAAGCACCAAGGGATTTACGTGACAGGGCGTTACAGCTTGCATCAAATTTACTGGATATGGCTGCGGATCAAGGAATGGAATCGGCCAATAAAGAAGCTACCCGCATACTGGATACTGGAACGGCTTTCAAGCAGTTTCAGCGCATAGTTGAGGCGCAGGGAGTAGTAAAAACTTTACCTGACGCGGGTTATAAGGAAGCTGTGTATGCTTCTGCAAATGGCGTTATTAATGCTATCGATAGCCGTCGTCTGGCGCGCTTAGCTAAGCTGGCGGGGGCCCCGGAAGATGTTGTAGCCGGCATACGGTTATATAAAAATGTGGGTAGCAGGGTTGAGGCAGGGGACGCTGTTTTCACATTGCTGGCCGCAAGTCCTGGGGCGCTGGAATATGCGTTGGCTTTCTACCAGGATAATGCAGACATGTTTGATATTGTTTAATAAGCATTGTCTGTATTTGAACACTCCATGATTGCACTGATTTTGATGGCAATATTGACCGTGTTTCTGCCTCTGTTGGGCATTGCATGGCTGGTTAAGCATAAGCTTAATTAAAAAAGTCCCTGACAGATCAATCTGTCAGGGACTTTTTAATGACTGCTATTTCCGATTCAAAAGGTAATGGGCAATCGCATCCAGGTCCTGTTTCTGAAGAAAAGCTGTTCCATCACGGACCACCTCGGCCATACTTCCGCCGAAGACATCGCCATCAGGTTCAATACCGGACTTCAGGGCGTAGGAAAGATCGATCTGACTCCATCCAGCTGATTTCAATGCCTCTGGGGTAATTGCCGGGATCGAGCCTTCTCCCTCTAACATTGACTTAGATCCTGCAAAGCTATTATCTTCATCGAGTGCGCCTAACAGGTTCCGAGGGGAATGGCATGCGGCGCAGTGGGCAGCACTTTCTACCAGATACTTACCCCGGTTGAACTGCTCTTCCTGACCTTCAGCAGGCGTATAACGGCCTGCTTTAAAAAACAAACTTTGCCAGAGGTTCAGTCCCTCACGGACACTGTACGGGAAGCTTAGCTCATGAGGTGTACTGGCTTTGTTGACGGAAGGTACAGTCTGGAAGGCTGCCCACAGATCGGCAACGTCCTGGTCACTTAACTTTGTGTAGAAGTTATAAGGAAAGGCCGGATAATAGGGCTTTCCTTCTGGCGAAACCCCCGACCTTAGTGCTGTGGCAAAATCTTCCAGCGTCCAGTTACCTATGCCGTGCTGCTTATCTGTGGTCAGGTTAGGCGCATAGAAAGTTCCAAACGGTGTCTTTAGCGGTGCTCCGCCTGCAAGTGCGGGACCTCCGGCTTCAACATTTGTATGACAGGCAATGCAGCCTGAAGCTCTGGCCAGGTACGCCCCCCGTGCAACATTTCCTGCTTTGGCATTAATCTGTGTTTTGTCTATGTTGGCGGAAAGAGGCAAGCTGACCCATGCTGTTGCAGTCAGTGCCGTTAATGTGACGGAATAGAGTAAGGTCTTTTTCATATTATCACCTCACTTATCTTTATCGTTACGGTAACGGGTATGACAAGAAGAGCAGGTATCCGTCAGCATTTTGAATACCATGTCTGAAGGCATACTACCCAGATGCTCTGGATTGGTCATATTCTGCTGTATTTGCTTGCTATTGCCCATCATTGAACCGGAGCCCATCATGCTTTGTGCCATCATGTTGCCACCGGCGGTGGTGCCTCGATTCTGCGCTGCGTTGTATAGGCCTTGGGCAATTTTCTTCTGGTCGTCTGCCAGAGTCCTGAACCGATTCCACTCTTTCCATATTATTGGTTTTGCTTCGGATTTACCTTCCAGGCTGCCTTCTGGGAACAGCCTGGACATAGCGTCACCAGAATGATCGCGAATAACCAATGCGGCATTTCTGATGGTATCGGGATCGTATTCCACATCACCTTTATAGATAGCCTTCAGCTGTTTAACAGCATCTTTCATGTTATCCATAAGATCCATACGTTCTTTGACGATTCCTGTAGCACCGCCGTGTGCCATAACCAGTTGTGAAGAAACAGATACCATAAGTACCAGAGAAACAGCAGTAATCATCTTATTCATTGTTTATACACTCCATAAACATACATGAGTCCTGAGGCGCTGCTCAGACCCTTTACACACTTAAAACGATACAAGCGACTCAAGCGAGTTTAGGAGGAGGAGGGTCTAATGCGATATGAACGGAGAGTAGTCCGGCTATCTGCTGCTCAGAAGCTGTTTGATGTGAAAGATGCATACCTGAGGCATAGGTTGTAGGCGGCGATAAGGTATGAGTAGGGTGACAGTTTGAACTGTGATCCCCGGCACCAGAGTGATGAAGTGATTCATCCACTTTATAGTTGTGAGAATGACTAAGCATTCCCGCAACATGACCATCCTGTTCGGCGTCCAGAATCACTGCATGCACTTGCACTGGCTGAAGCTGGATGTACAGCATCAGAAGCAGGATTGTTGCCTGTTTTAAGAAAGTCATCATACCTAAGACCGAATTGTTGTTCTGTTTGTTTTTTGGTCAGCTTGTGCTTGATACTAATTAAAGAGCCTATGCATTGTAAAGCGAGCGTCGCCTTTTTGTTCCAATAGTTGTTCAATCTACTGCTTCCATCATGGGGAAGGTCATCAGAAATTTTTAATTGATATGCACTCCCATCAGGCTTTTGTATTTATAAAAGTGGCTTTTTGACTTGACCTTCCTCCCTGTGGAAGCTTTATTTTATAGAGTACTTGATCAGTTGATTGCCGTTGATCAAAGGGAACTAAACGGGTTGTATTCTCTACAATAGATGGTTCGTGTTTGATATTCGGGACATTGGCCTGCTGGTAGCTTCTACATGAAACGAATGGTCTTACAATTAGCTATGTTAGTCGTTTTGTTAACGGGAGCGGGATTGACTGACGTGTTTGCTATATCTGATCAGTGCAGAATGGACGCTGGAGTAATGACGGATTTAAACCATCCTGCTGAAACGGCAAACTGTGATGATGGCTATCAGCTCTGTGAACAGCTAAACGTAACTGAAGCGAGGGTATATCCCGGATTTTCAATACCCGACCTCTGGGATGATCACAATTCATTCATCTGGTCTAAGAAAGATCTTGAACTCATCCGGTCTGGCTTTCCTTCCTCCGTCTTCCATCCTCCCCGGGGCTTGTCTCTAAGTTCGTAATTAACGGATTTGTGGTTTTTACTGCAAGGCGTCTTGTTGAATTTTGGCTGCTTGAGCGTCCCAGTGAATCGGCTGCGGGCTGAAGTGTAGCTGGGAGAGTGATAATGAAATTAAGGATTATCCGAGTATCTGGACTTATTTTATTGGTGTTATTTAGCGGTTGGCTGAAAGCTGATGAGATGGATGAAAAACTGTCGCAGAAGTGGCAGGAGTATATGCAGAGTGAGGCGTTTGAGAACCGGGTTGAGGAAGTAATTCTGCAATTCATTGAGAAACATAATCAGGCCCAAGCGGAACAGCAGAAAAAGGCCCAGGAAGATCGTATGGCAAATGTTTCTGCAGTAGATTCGGAGTCTGATTATATCCGCGGTGAGCAGAAGGCAGAGTTCAGCCTGATTGAGTATTCTGATTTTGAATGCCCATTCTGTAAGCGCTTCCACAAAACAGCTATGCAGTTTATTGAACAGAACCCTGAGGTGAATTGGGTCTATCGGCATTTTCCTCTGAATTTTCATAACCCGGGGGCACAGAAGCAGGCTGAGGCTTCCGAGTGTGCGGGTGAGTTGGGCGGGAATGATGCTTTCTGGAAATACACTGACCTGATTTATGAGAGAACCCGTTCCAACGGAAAAGGTTTCCCGATCGATAAACTCGCCCCGCTTGCTGTTGAAATTGGCCTCGACCAGGAGGCGTTTAAGCAGTGTTTAAATAGTGAGAAATATAAACGGAAAGTGTTACAGCAGTTTACTAATGGGCAGGCAGGCGGCGTAACTGGCACCCCCGGGAACTTTATTCGCCATAATGCCAGCGGAGCTATCATCGCGGTTCATGGTGCTCAGCCGCTTCGTGTGTTGAAACAGGCCCTGGAAAACCTTAAACAGGGCCAGTAACAAGAAGATCGAAACGTGCTGAGACACTTACTTTGTTTGCTTGCATTGATTTTCCCCACTTCAGGTGTTGGTGCTGTGGGATCCTGGCAAGAAGAAGGCCCGGTCAAGCTGCTGTCGAAGGTTTCTTACTGCCAGAGCTACTGACTATAGACAGCCTGCGTAATACTGTCAGGTCTGTCGCAGATAATTAGTTTTAAGGAAATGTAACGATGAATATGCGCAAATCGGTAATAAAGATCATGGTGATGGGAGCTATTCTGAATAGCCAGATAGTTTTGGCTGAGCACTTCAATGGCCATGTTAATGTCACTGTGGGTGCATTATCACCAGCTGCGAAACAGGGGCAGCAGGCTTATGACAAAAGCTGTGCGAGCTGTCATGGCAATAATGGTGAAGGAACCCTTGAGGGTCCACCTCTGATCCACGATATCTATAACCCGGGACATCATTCCAGCAGGGCGTTCTACTCTGCTGTACGCAATGGCGTTAAGAGTCATCACTGGCCCTACGGCGATATGCCTCCACAATCCGACGTAGGATTTTCTGATATGACAGCCATAGTGAAGTTCATTCGCGAGGTGCAACAGCAAAATGGCATTGTTCGCCGTGAACACAAAATGTAAATCTGGAGTGGGTGATGCCCCTTAAACGTAGAGCGTTCCTAAAAATGGCTGCAACCAGTTTATGTGCTTTACCCCTGGGTATTCAGGCACGACTGGTTTATGCCGGACAGAGAATTGAACTGACTTTGCAGCCTGAACAGCGGGCATGGTTTGGTGATTCTTACCAGCCGATCAGACTGTGGGGAATAGACTGGGAAGTATTGAGGCTGAAACAGAATCAACCGATAGAGATTGTTGTTAAAAACCATCTGCCAGAAGCGACAAGCCTGCACTGGCATGGCTTGCGTATCGACAACGCGATGGATGGTGTCAGCGGCCTTACTCAGCAAGCGATCGAACCGGGAGAAGAGTTTGTGTACCGCTTTGTGCCCAAAGATGCGGGTACCTATTGGGTGCATACTCACCACAATACCTATCAGCAACTGGCCCGAGGGCTATATCTGCCTCTGATTGTAGAGGAAAGCACGGAATATCCGGTGGATCAGGATCATCTCCTTGTCATGGATGACTGGCGTCTTAATAGTGATGCTCAGCTGGATCTTGAGTCTTTAGGCAATATGCATGAGTGGTCTCATGGCGGACGAATGGGCAATGTGCTTACCGTCAACCGTCAGATCAAACCAAGGATTGAAGTGCGTGCTGGTTCAAGAAATCGCGTACGGGTGCTCAATGTGGCTAATTCAAGAATTATGGCCACAGAGTTTTCCGGGGTAGATGCCTTGATCTGTGCAAAGGACGGTCAGCCATTGGCTGAACCTGTACGGGTGGAGGGGCCATTGGTCCTGGCTCCCGCAGAGCGCTATGATCTGATAGTAGATATACCCACTGACTGGCAGGGAGAGAAACCAATATACGAGGTCAGTACCCAGGAACGCTTTGCTTGCGCTTTCTGGGATGTATTATCAACCAACGTAGCGACTCGTCGCGATAAACCTGTGGCGTTGCCTCAGAACCCTTTATTGAATTTGTCTGATAGAAACGCAGATCACTACGTACAACTGATGATAGAAGGTGGTGCAATGGGCGGCTTGCGTAAGGCGATCTACCAGAACAAAAGCATGGGGGTAAGAGATCTCATCCAGCATAAGCAGATCTGGGCATTTAACGGTGTTGCTAATTTACCGGATGAGCCTCTGCTTACGGTAAGATCGGGGGATGTGGTTGAGATAGAGATGAACAATAACACCCGATGGCCTCATGGGATGCACCTGCATGGCCACCACTTTCAAGCCGAATCTGGCCGCTATCAGGAGGGGGTATGGCACGACACTTTGCTGATGGAGCGAGGTGAAAAAGTTGTGATCCGCTTTCAGGCCGGGTTACCGGGAAAATGGTTGATACATTGCCATATGATTGAGCATCAGGCCGCGGGGATGGTGACTTGGTTTGAGGTAAATGCTTAGTACGCAATTTTTTTATTGGAGATAAGGAGATAGTCATGTGGAATGACGGTTCAGGATGGTACATGTTTGGTCATGGAACAGGAATGTTATTCTGGCTGGTGATTTTGGTACTGGTCATTTGGTTTCTGGTCAGACTTATTTCAGGTAAGGACAGCAATAAAGAGAAAGCCTCTCCCCAGGACATATTGGCAGAGCGATATGCCCGGGGAGAGATTGACGAAGATGAGTATAAAAAGCGTAAGGCTGTTCTGGATAAAGAAAGCTAATCTTCGTATAAAAAAGCGGGTGTCAGGATTATCCAGTTACCCGCTTTTTCTTTCGGTTGCTAATTTATAATACCCATCTGGTGCCCCTCACCAGATGGAAGCTGTTGATCAACTGATCAGTTATGAATACTTTAGCCAATCCCCGGAACCAGGTATCCAGCGGGGTTCAGGCTACTCGTTGCTGAAAAGCTCCAGTGTTGTGTCCAGCATTCTATTGGAAAACCCCCATTCGTTGTCATACCAGGCAAACACTTTCACCAGTCCATCCATTACAAGTGTCTGAGTGCTGTCAAAAATTGACGAGGCTGAGTGGTGATTGAAATCGACGGAAACCAGCGGCAGTTCATTGTATTCAAGAATACTCTTCATGCTGCCTTTCGATGCCTCCTTCATAAGCTGATTAATTTCTTCCACTGAGGTTTTTTGCTGCGGTACAAAGCAGAGATCAACCAGTGAAACGTTGGCGGTAGGCACGCGCACAGCCATTCCTGTGAGCTTGCCTTTGAGTTCCGGCATGACAATGCCTACCGCTTCAGCAGCGCCAGTGCGGGTGGGAATCATTGACAGTGTTGCCGCCCGGGCGCGATAGATATCATTACTGTAAACATCAGAGAGGTGCTGGTCATTGGTATAAGCATGGATGGTGGTCATGATGCCTTGCGTGATGCCAATGGTGTCATTGAGGATTTTAGCCACCGGAGCCAGGCAGTTGGTGGTGCAGGAAGCGTTGGAAATAACTTTATGCTCTGGCTTAAGGGTTAAATGGTTAACGCCATAAACAATAGTGGCATCGGCATTTGTTGCCGGTGCGGAAACCAGCACCCGTTTAGCACCTCGATCAAGGTGAACAGAAGCGGCTTCGCGGGTGGTAAACCGGCCGGTGCATTCGTAGACGATATCGATCTCAAGTTCAGTCCACGGCAGGGAATGGGGGTCGGCCTCGCTCAGAATTTTAATGCTATCTCCGGCAACCTTCATCGTGTCGTCTTCGGCGCTGACAGGGTAGCTGAAATGTCCATGTACGCTATCGAACTCAGTGAGGTGCGCATTAACCCGGCTATCACCCAGGTCATTGATTGCAACAATTTTAATCTGACTGTTCTTACCTGATTCGTAAAGGGCGCGGAGTATATTGCGACCGATACGACCATACCCGTTAATCGCGACTCTGATAGTCATGGCATACTCCTTCTGCTGCATTGGCTTTATCTCAGCATAAGTCGATAATGGCGGAAATCAAAGAATCAGCGTTTATCCGCAAAGGCCGGGGTCACTATTTTGTGGTTGCCTGAGTGGATTTAACTGGTGGGGGCGTTGTCGCTGATATAAGATAAGTACTCAATATGTATTATGTATTTTTAATATCATTGCTATGACTTCCAAGACCTACGAAAAAGTATTTGAGATTGCTGATAATCTGCTGGCACAGGGGCGAAAGCCTACTCAGCAGATGGTGCGAAACGAGCTGGGGTCAGGCAGTCTGACCACAATCAATAAAGCACTGAATGACTGGTGGCAGGGACTGGGTAAGCGGCTGATTGAGCAGAATGCCCGTCCGGATATACCTGAGCCGGTATTTAATAGTGCTAACACGCTGTGGCAGCAGGCGCTGGCGTATGCAGAACACCAGTTGTCCGATCAGCGAGAGCAGCTAGAGCAGCGCTATCTGGAGTTAAAAGCTGAGTTGGAAGGACGCACAACGGAAGATCGTGACGACCTGCGCCGCCTTCAGGATCTCTCTGATAAGCTGCTTAATGATAACCAGCATTATCTTGCAACCATCGCTGAGCAGCAGAAAAAGCAGCTGATGCAGGATGAACGCGAGATGCGTCTGGAGGCTGAAAACCGGGACTTAAAGCGTCAGATTAAAGGGTTTGAAATTACGCTTGAGCAGCTTGAGCGTAACGGTGGCGGCAATCACCAGCAGGAAATGCTGGAGTATCAGCATAAAAATCAGTACCTTGAAGGAGAGGCTTTAAGGCTTGAAAAGCATAACCAGATTCTGCAGGATGAAAACCGTCAACTCAGAGACTCTCTGCTGGAAATTGAGCGTCAGGGTATCAAGGAAAAACATCAGCTGGAGCAGGTAATCAGTCAGCAGGATATGCGCTACCGTGAGATGGAGCATAAGCTCAGTGCGGGGAGTGCTGACTCGCTTCTTGAGGCCCGGTTAATGGAAAAAGAGAGTGAGATTGCGCGGCTTCACTCTTTATTGGAAAGCTTTAAGTTAAAGTCATAACTACTTGAATATTAGAGACTATGGATACGTATCTGGATAAGGGTTCATCGTACGAGGAGATTCTTGAAGGGATTAAAAACTGTGATCCTGACGGAGCTGTTTGCTGTACAGATGAGCCAGTTTTCAATCTTGCCAAGGTCGTGCTGGTTAAAGAAAAACTGGCAGGTATTACATTGCAGCTGGTTGATGAGCAGGGCTATGCTACCCGGCAGGTTACCAGTAAAAAGCCATCCGACGATCAGCCAAGTGACCGCCATCTGAGTACGCGTCAGGCTGCTGTTATCAGGGCACTGGAGAAAGTTCTGATGCATTGTAAGAAGGAGGGCATCAAGCTTATCGGCTACAGTGACGAGCTTGTTGCTATGCCTGTTGTGGTGAGTTCTGATGACGTATCTCCTGCTGTGGCGCTGGATATCGATACTCATGGCGTGTACTTCGGAGCTGACAGTGTTATTGGCAACGACAGCAACAATTGATCTAAACGCTACATTACTGCTCAGCGATCAGTATAATTGGCCCGTCGATAGAATATTCAAATGGATCTGAGCTATAAATGAGAGCTATCAAGGTATTGTTGGTTGATGATCATCCGGTCGTCAGGGCGGGTTTTCAGCGGTTGCTGGATAATGACAGTGGCATCGATATCGTTGCCGAAGCCAGTAGTGGCCAGGAAGCGGTGAAGAAATATTTTGCCGTCCGTCCGGATGTGGTGATCATGGACCTGTCCATGCCGACTCATGCCTCTGGTGGCGATGGCGTCCAGATTTACGGGGGGCTTGAAGCGATACGGGTAATCCGGGCGAAAGACCCTGATGCAAAAGTCCTGGTGTTGACCGTCATGGAAAGTGAGCCGTTTCCAGCTCATGTGGTTCAGGCGGGCGCCTCCGGTTATCTGACTAAGCGTTGCGCACCTGACGAGCTTCTGAAGGCGGTCTACGAGGTGTCAGAAGGGCGCACATACTACGCAGAAAGCATTCGTGAAATGCTGGTTCCGGGTGCTGCTGACAGCAATTCTCCTTTTAGCAAACTCACCAAGCGTGAATTTCAGATATTCTCCTGTCTCGCTCAGGGACAAGCTGCGGCTCAGATAGCCGAAAAGATGTTCCTCAGTCCTAAAACCGTACATGCTCACCGCGCCAATATCCTGCGCAAACTGGGTATCAATAATAATTCTGAACTTGTACATATTGCGATACGTCATAATATTGTGGAAGCCTGAATAATTCATTCAGCCCCGATATTATTCGCGTGCCAATTTGAGGCGTAATCTATGTACGATCAGGATCAGTCTGAGCTCATTCTTGAAGCTGATTTTCTCTGGCGTGAAATTCACGTCGGTGATGAAATATATCTTGATGCAGATTTTTATAGCAGCAACCGGCGTTTGTTATGCAGGGGGGCGCCTTACCAGGTGCTCGCCAAAATCGATAAAACATGTGGCGCTCAGGAGCTGATTGTTCAGTCATATCAGACGCGTGAACTGGTGGCCGTTTCTCCATACCTGGTTTGTAGCTATGAATCTCCCGAGCAGCCCATCCTGATATCCTGATGGCAGGAGTTGTTTTTCATATTTCATAACAATCTCTGCAAATCTCAGACAGTAAATACTCAGAGCAGGCGACTAATAATCGCCTGTTTTTTTTCGTGCGGATTTTATGTGCGGAGATTCATCTCTGGTGGTGTTTACTGCCAAAACCTTCAGATTTTTCACGTAGCGCACGCTGTTTTTATCACGTTCGGTATATATCGAAGTAAGCCTTAGCTATCACTAAGCCGCCAGAATGACTGCTATCTCTATAAATATACAACTACGTATAATGTATATTATGTTAAATAGAATAATTATGAGAGCGATACGCCAGATCTGCAGGATGGACGACAGCAACACCCGCCTGAGACTTCATAACAAGGGCTATGCTTTACCCGTATCGAGTCTTACAAGGGCTGCGCTTTCACAGCAAACGCTAAACCTACAGCGCAAAAATCTCGTGCGGAGAATGCTGAAGAATTCAGTTTTGTGGGTAATCCTGCCGCTGTATGAAATCTCCTGCGCTGACAAATACCGCTATCATTTACCGGATCTCATCTCGCCGTAACCAGAAACGTTTGATGCTCAGTTCTATCAGTAAGGCTGCGAATGCTTTTCTGAACCCGGGAATCATTGTTCGTTATCTCCTTGGCTGTTACATCACGGCAGAAAGTTCAGGCTCAGTTTTATATCGGGATATTTGCGTGCGGACAGCGTCTTATATTTTAGATTTAAGGGTGACCTGTCGATCTGTGAAATCTAGCGGGTATCTGTTCAGATGAGTTTGCTGCAGTGTAACTTTCAATACTGTTATATTTACTTCGTTTAACAGCGACCAGGCACAAATGTTTTTGTCGGCTGACAGCGTTCACTCAGGTCGTCGGATCATACTGTTGTCAGCAGTACTGACTGAATCATTTTGTGTGAGTAACGAATGGCAGCTCTGAGCAAGTTAAATCTAAATCCAGCAATGATTGTTGAATGAGCTGTTTGCGGCTTGATTGTGTATGGGCGAGACCGTCCATACGATCCAGACGGCCCATACAGATGATCCAGACAAGACGATAAAGCTTATCTTAAATGTATATATTTAACGCTGTTCCAGGGTGCTTTTTCTGGTGTCTTATAGATTACCAGTAGTAGACACTACTGGTAATTGAGAGAGTCTATCCATATAATCATGCGCATATCTCCTGAAACTTTTTAAGGCTCATAATTCACTGTGGCAACCAAAAACTTTCCCGGCTTACCGTTGTTCGACTCTGCCAAACACTTTAACCAGATCCCCCGAAATGTTGTGTTTCCGGATCAGGCACCCGCTGTTGAAGCCTTCGTGTTGAGTGTTGATGTTGAGGGTGCACTTGATGATTATCGCTACACTAAAGAGTTTCTCTGTAGTTACAGTAAAAAGAGCCAGGACACGTATGAAAAGTTCAGAGGTGATGCCGAGCGTTTGTTACTCTGGACCTGGTTAATAAAAAAGAAATCCATTGTGGCGTTGCGCAGACGTGATCTCGAAGAATATACAGACTTCGTCGCCAGCCCCGATCCACACTGGCAGACTGAAACCATAGAAAGGCGTTTTGCTACTGTAAACGGTGTGCGTCAGCCCAACACTAACTGGCGCCCTTTCCGTTCTGCCGGCGCAGGAAAAGGACGCCTTAACACTAAGTCCTGGCAGGGATTGTTCTCCAATCTGAGTGTGTTTTTTAATTATCTGATGGCGGAAGACTATGCGCCGGGCAATCAGATTCCGATCGTTAAGAAGAACTGCCCTTATCTGCGACAAGAAACCGGCATCAATACCGCCCGGCGCTTGTCTGAGCTGCAATGGGAATATTTGCTCAGTTCTGCAAAATCGCTGGCTAACGATGATTCACAGCATGAACGGACACTCTTCGTGATAGCGACGCTGAAATCGCTTAAATTACGGATCTCAGAGCTGTCTGAACGGCCAAACTGGTTGCCTGTGATGTCTCATTTTCATCGGGATCACGAAGGCAACTGGTGGTTTCGGGCCTATGGCAAAGGCTCTAAAGAGCGGGATGTTTCAATCTCCAACGAATATATCGGGTTTCTTAAGCGCTACCGCGAACACCGAGGCCTGACTCCCCTTCCCTCTAAAGACTCAGCTGAGCCGGTCATCGAATCCCGGGTTAAAAACCGCGGCATTGGCAGTCGTCAGTTACGTAATATCGTCGAAGTCGCGTTAAACGAAGGCTGTCACTCCCTTATAACCGATGGCTTTGACGTTGAGGCCTCAGAGCTGCGTGCCGCCACCACGCACTGGTTACGGCACACCGGCGCGTCAATGGAAGTCGCTGCAGGCCGCAATCTGGCACACGTCCAGGCAGACCTGGGACACGGCAGCATCAGAACCACCGATGAACTGTATGTGGATTCGGATAATATGGAACGGGCATCAAGTGCTAAGGGGCAAGAGGTTTAGCAGCAATGAATACCTGGGGGCTCAGATGTACTGACTCAGACGCTGGGCGTGCAAGTCACCCGCCCAGTCGAGATGGCTTTCTTTCTGATTTAGCAGGCACTTCAAAGCCTGCTTTCTTTAATTTTCCAGCCATTTTTTTAGTAACGTGAATTATCATATTGTTTCTATAAGCTATTGATAATTAGAACTTGTGATTGTTTGTAAGTATATCAAACACTACCCGTGCAAATCCGTGGGCTACCTGAACGTTACTCAGATACTGCATCTTCTGATTCTGGTGTGCATCAGAGCTATCCATCACTGCTTCATCCAGTGCCAATGGGAAGTCACCCAGAAAAGCCTGTTCCGACGAATTGTTTCTGATCTGGTGCATCACCTTTTCGTTCTCCCCTACTTTGTCAGCCACCGTACGAGCGTAGTTGAGCATGTCGTCGTTAGTCAGGTTATCTGTAGACCGCTTCCTCTTTTAGTTGCAGATCCTGCTGGCGGATTTTAGACAAGCGGTAGTGGTTCAGGGTCTCGTTGCTCAGATCCACATGATCATCCTGATCGATCTTTTCACGCAGCATGAGTCATGGTCGGACGGTCAGTTACCTGTACCGCCCCCCCACACAGATCCGGACGTGCGGTACTACCGCAACCGGCTCTTCAGTTATATATTCGCCGGCGTAAATCCGAGCCCTAACTGTACTCCATCTTCCTCACGGTTAGTGCGCGTATATTAAACCATCTCAACAGCTGTGCGAACTCACTGCAGTTGTAGCTTCGGCGCTGACTACGTCGGTTTAACCATTTATACAGTGCCCTGACCGTATGATAATCCAGACGGAACAGGCTTAGCCTGTTTTGGCCCAATAAACACGGCAAGAGCTGGCAGTAAGGTCAGTGCGCCAACCATATTCAAAAGAAACATGAAGGTGAGCAATATCCCCATATCGGCTTGAAACTTGATAGGTGAGAAAAACCATGTCCCTGCTCCGATCGCTAACGTCACTCCGGTAAAGCCAACCGCTTTACCTGTGGTTTTCAGGGTGCAGAAATAGGCATTCTCCAGAGACATTCCCTGATCCAGGTAGCTCTGCATGCGGGAATAAATATAGATGCCATAGTCGACACCGATACCCACACCCAGCGCAATAACTGGCAAGGTGGCCACCTTTACCCCGATTCCCAGACGCGCCATAAGCGCCTGACACAACAGAGAAGTCAGACTAAGAGGTAACAGAATACATATCACCGTACGCAATGAGCGGAAACTCAACAGGCAAAGAACGAATACAACACCATAGACCCAGGCCAGCATTTTATACTGTGCCTTATCGATGACCTGGTTTGTTGCTGCTTCTATTCCGGCGCTACCTGCTGCCAACAAGAACTGCAGGTCTTGATGACTATACACATCAGAAAAGCGCTCAACCGCATCTGTCACAGCGGTTAATGTGCTTGCCTTGTGGTCATTGAGAAACACAACTAGTGGTGCAAGACTACAATTGCTGTTGAAGCTGCCTGGAGGCGCCTGGATAGATGCCGCATTGAGCAGCTGCTGATTCCTGTTGAGGGCATTCCATTTCAAACTCCCCTCATTCATACCCGTCATGGCAATCTTGGTAAAATCTACCAGTGAATAGGTGGACTGAACCCCGGTTACACCCTCAAGCTGCCATTGCAGATTATCCATGGTATCCAGAGTTTCATAGGACGCACACTGATCAGGTTGTGTTTTTACCATCACCACCAGAATATCGGTACTACTTGAGTAATTTTCGGTTATAAAACGGTTGTCAAGATTATACCGGGAGTCCGGGCGTAACTCCGGTGCTCCAGGATCCAGGTCACCAATTTTGAGGTCTCTGCTCTGATCGAAACCCACCACCACAAGGGCAATCGCAGCGATAATCACTACAGACGCACGGCGCTTTCGTGTCAGACTTGCCATGAAGTGCCAGAATGGATGACTCCGCCCCTCCTCTTCTGCAGCCAGGCGGGCAATCGCACGCTTGCTGACGCCGACATAGGAGATGAGAATTGGTAGTAATACCAGATTGGTCAGAATCAATACAGCGACACCAATACTGGCGGCAATTGCCAGTTCCTGTATGACCCCGATTGCAATCACCATCAGCGTTGCGAAACCAATTCCATCACTTATCAGAGCTGTCAATCCCGGAACATAAAGGCTCCTGAATGCACGTTGGGAAGCGTTTAGAGGATCGGCATCTTTGGCCATTTCATGAACAATGCCATTGAATATCTGTACGCTGTGACTAACGCCAATGGCAAAGACCAGAAAAGGTACCAGCATTGAATACGGATCAAGCCCTAAGCCCATACTCTTGAGAATGCCCAACTGCCATAAAACCGCGGAGATAGAACATGCCAGAGCAATCAAAGCACTACGTATACAGCGGGTATACAGCACCAGCATCAGCAGTGAAATAACCACAGCGATAGCAAAAAACAGAGCAACCTGAGTTATCCCGTCAATGAGATCACCAATCACTTTGGCAAAACCTGTAATATGAATCACGACTTTGTCGGACTGAAACTTATCCCTTATCCGACTTTCCAGCTGTTCGGAAAATTGTTTGTAGTTAAGCGGCTTACCGGTATCAGGATCAAACTCCAGCAAAGGAGCATAGATTATGGAAGATTTGAAGTTATTGGCTACCAGTGTCCCTACCTGACCTGACTTCATAATATTCGATTTGAGCTGAGAAATTGAGTGGTCAGAGCCATCATAATCATCAGGTATTACCGGTCCGCCGGCAAACCCCTCCTCAGTCACCTCGGTCCAGCGAACACCCGCGGACCAGATAGATGAAAGTGCAGCACGATCCACGCCCGGAATATAAAAAACCTCATCATGAACCCGTTTTAGTGTTTCCAGAAAGGAGTGTTCAAAAATATCACCGTCAGGGTTTTCAACGACTACCCGAATAGCATTACCAAGCCCTTTCAGGTCATCCTGATGGGTCAGGTAGTTCATTATATAGGGGTGGTAAGTCGGGATCATCTTTTCAAAACTGGCGTCAGGTCTGATCTGGCTGGCCTGATAACCGAACCATAGTGTCAAGAGTATGAAAAGGGAGACTATCAAACCCCGTTTTTTAAACAGCGCCTTTTCAATGATAGATTCGCCCAGTCGATGGGCCAGACTCGGCTGTTTTTCCGTGCTGTTATTGAGGTATGTCATGGGGCCACCCATTCAATCTGAGAATTGCTAAGCGGGGTAATACCGTGGGGACCCACCAACAGCAGGCTATTCTGCAGCTCTAGCCCGCTGCTGAGAGCACTTCTTTGAGGGGCTAAGCTACGTCCGAGAAATTGACCGGTATGGTTGTATCGAAGCATTTCGCCGTTGGCATTAAGTAATGTGAATTCGAATGAATCCGTTTTGACGCTTCCGAAAATAGTGGCATCGCTACCCGTCTCAAGAGACTGCCATGAGCTACCCTGATCCTGGGAGATAAAGGCATGTCCCCTCAGCCCATAGGCAACCAGAGTTTCAGAACCAGCCGGACGGTGGCTGGCACTGACTCCAAAAAAAGCACCATCATATGGAGATTCGATCTGGTTCCAGTTTTTGCCGCTGTCAGCAGAGAGAAACAGACTGCCCGCTTCACCGCCGATGAAAAGTAATCCTCCATCCCTGCTGATGGCATTAAGGTGATAGTTGTCCGGATTAGGCAGATGATCAAACCAGGGTTGCCAATTACTTCCGCCATCTGAGGTTTGGAAGATCATCCCATAAGCGCCAACAGCAAAACCATTTTGCGAATCGAGAAACGTCACATCGAGGAACGGACGGCTTGGCCCTTCGTTACTGAACAGCTCTGCATCGTTTAACAAGTAGCGCAGCTCGTCTTCTGAATACAAAACGCCCCTCGCAAGTCGTTCCTCTGGAGATAATTCCACCAGCGCCCGAAGTCGGTTTTCGATCAGTTGATTTGCCTGGTAACCATCCAGTTGCACATGCCAGCTTTCGCCGCCATCCACGGTGTGGAGAATCACACCGCTATGTCCAACAGCCCATCCCTGATCTGCTGAATCAAAGGTTAACGCAGTCAGAGTTACGCGTACCGGAACATTTGCCTGCTGCCAGTGCTTCCCCTCATCATCAGAAAGCAGTATATGTCCGCGTTCTCCAAGTACGATCAGGCGCTGGCCAGCCCGGGTAATATCCAGGATGAGCCCCTTTGATGCCCTGTCACTGTGTGGCGAACTATCCTGAAGAGGATCTTTCATCGCATTTGCGGTTGAGCTGATTAATATAAAACAGATCAGAAGCGAAAATAAACTCAGTAATCGCCCCCAAAACCTGAACACAGATCTGTTAACAGTAGTAAAGAAGTACATTTGTTATACCTCAAAGCAGAGCTGGCAAGCAGTAAACGGAAAGGGGAAGTGCCGCTGCCAGCCCGTAAAGAAGGAGCCCGAAGGCCCTGTTGAGTGAAACCTTAGCGACGGCTCATGTTACGTACATTGCTTGGCGTGTAAAAACCGTGATCTTCACCCTCATAAAGTCGGATTGGTTCGATATCGATCTCATTAAAGGCATATGCGCCATTTTGCAGATCTGTGTGCCAGGTACCACGAATAAGGGTCCCCGGCAAATCATACGCATATAACAGGTTGGCAAAGCCCACGCGCCAAAGGTTGCCACGACCATCAAAAATATCTGTCGCTACAATTGCCCAACTGTCTTCATCAATATAGAAACGACGTTTTTCATAGAGGTGACGCTGACCTGCCTTAATGGTTGCCTCAACCACCCAGACACGATGCAGTTCCCAACGCTCATAATCGGGGTTTGTATGATGGGGCGTAGCAATCTTCTTTATCGATTCATCTCCCTGCGTGAAAGACTGCATCAAACCGTTGTTGTTATAAGGCACAAAAAGCTCTTTCTTACCGATCAGATTCCAGTCATAGCGCTCAGGAGATCCGTTAAACATAAAGGAATCATCATAAACCGCCTGACCATTAAACTGGCCATGGGGTGTATCAAAAGCGATTGTTGGTGCGCGTCTGACTCTACGCTGGCCAGGAATATACTGCCATGCCTGTCGTGGGGTAGTAGCTTGATCCATAGGATCCTGAACCAGAATAACCTCGCCTTTGCGACGGGTCGGCAGGTTATAGCTCAGGAATAACTCCAATAGATTGCCATCAAACTTATCGAGACTACTGTCTTTGTCGTAATAGGGGTAGGTTTCCCACAGATCACCGCCACCATAGCCAAGAGAGCCATTATCATATACGGTCAGGGATATATATTTTTTAAAGGCCCCCTCTCCCAGCCAACGCAGATTATGGTTCCAGATAACTTCATTACCATTGTGGGGAATAGGAAATGGAATACCGCCAAAGGCACCAATCACACTATTTCCAGACTCATCCAGCTTAACGCGTGTGGCATTAGCATAGGTATTATCATAGACAAACTGAGGGGCCGCATGGGTTCGATGGCTGGGATAAATATCCATACGGAAGGTATCTGGATACTTTTCAAACAGGGCTATCTGGCCTTCTGTCAGTTTATCCTGATATTTCTTGAAATTTTCAGCGGTAACCTTAAATAAAGGCTGTTCATCAGCAAATGGGTCTATGCGGTTACCATCCGCAGTCAGCTTTTCATTTATCACCTGACCGGTCCAGGCAGGAATAGAGCTATCTGCATTACCTGCCCGCTCCGCCCCCATCGGAGTCAGATCAGTTTTCAGTCGGGAAGCTGTTTCAGTATCTACCGCGGCGAAACTCATACCACTGCTGCAAACTGCGGCAAACGACAAACCAACAAAGCCAAGCCAGTTACGGGTTTTGTGAGTTGTATTTATTGTTAACATTATTAGGTACCTCTCATTCATTGGTTTGTCATCAGAAGCTATATTTGGCACTGATAGAAATGAAGTCACGATCTGCTTGTAGGTCCTCATCAGCGCTGCCAAGGAATGAGGTGTATTTGATCGCTGTTTTAAAATTATTCTGAAAAGTAAATTCGGCGCCGACGCTGATAACGTCCTTGCCTTGATCGAAGGTGCCAAGTACAGCCCCGTCCCCCCCCAAATTACCAGCGAGGTCATGATTCCAGACCAAAGGTATGGTCAGGTCAATACCAGGAGCAATGGCGTTGTAAGTAAGATCCAGTTTGGTAGCAAAACCCCAAGCATCGGTGTCTCCCACCATAAGGTCGCTCGCTTTAAGGTCATGTGCTTTGTTGTATCCGACTTCGGCCACCAGAACAGTATCATCCGCAAGATAGCTGGGCCCAAAAACATGAATAGCTGATAACTGCAACTGGCTTACATCCGCTTCAACAGGCATTGGTGTCAATGGAGTTGAATCCAGAAGTTTCATACCCTTGCGGTAGCTGTATTCACCACTAATATTGGTATCGCCCAACACAGTGCCAAAACTGATGCCATACAGCTGTATATCTTCGCCGTATGCCAGTGAATAGGTGCCATCAATAAAGGCGCGGCTCCAATCAAAATAGGGAAGTTTGTCGTGATAATTGAGGTAATAGAAACCAAATTCAGTGTTATTGAACTCTTCAGCAAGATAACGTACGGCTATACCGTACTGGCCATTGTCCGATGCATGAGTGTCATGGCCTCTCTGCAGGGCCATGCCCGGCGCTATGATCAGCTGCTCACCTCCTTCATCATAATAATCAGCCGCACTAAAATAGCTACCGGCTGCAACCAGTCGCGTTTTATCCCACTCAAGCTGGTAGTAGCCTTCTACAGACAGCGCGTCATTGATTTCAAACTGAGCATAAAGTTGCTGTGCAGGCAGAAATATATCTTTCAGTTCTACACCCGGCACTCCAAGCTGGGTTGCATCCACAGGGCTCTGAGCTGTGGATACTCCCCCCACAACAAAGACACTCTCACCCCAGCTAACAACCTGACTGCCCAGGCGAAGATTAAGGTTGTGTCCTCCTAAATCAAAACCGCCGTAGAGGAAATAATCGAGCATTTCCATCTCATCGCCATGGCGCTTGCGGGTTTCTTTGGTGAATTCGTTATAGGGAACCGAGAGATTGTTTGATGTGCCGGGAGAATCATTATCATTCTTACCGTGATATACATCATCGTAATATGCCCGGCCACGAAGGAACATTCCGTAAACGTTCTGGTAGTTCAGATCTATTTCGGAGGTTAACCCTACCCGGTTGGAGATCAATCCGGTATCAAAGTTACGGTTGCCGTCATCCTGATTGACATTAATACCACCGTTAACGGTAGGGTCAACTAGTCGGTTATCCGCGCTTTCTACACGCCAACTGGCCCCGTATGTCAGGGTGGTATCCCAGTCGATCCGAAGTTCCTCTGAAGGGTTGAAACTCAGTGCATAAGCCCCCTGCGAAAAGCATAAAGAGAGTGCCGCAGCTGAAACTGCTTTTTCAATCATCAGACAGGAGAGCTTTTTTTTAAAACTCACATTCATCATATTGCCTCTATTTTTATCTTTATTATCAAGCGTTTGAGGTAGTTTATTGCCGACTATCATTAGTAAAAAATTACTTTTTGAAATTCGGATCATTTACAAGCTAACAAACAGACCATCCCGGGAAACCATCCAAAAGGATGGAACTTGTGCCCTACCTCTGCACAGCTTCAATCTATCCTTTCGGATGGTTACCACTTCCTTGCCCTCTGCTAATTTGAAATCAGAAACATAGTTTTGCTTATAGCTAATGGTTCATAGAGCCAAACCTAATAAGGCATAAACACCAGAAAAATAATAAATGAGGACTGAAATTATGACTTTTACCCCAAACCAGATATTAGCCCCTCAACTAGCGCCAACCGGTCTGGAGTCCGGCCTTAGTGAGGAGGAACTTGCTATACAAGAAGGCATCCGTCGTTTTGCGAGGAATGTTTTGCGTCCAGTTGGTACTGAACTGGACAGGCTTTCCCCTGAAGAAGTAGTCGCTCCTGATTCCAAACTTTGGGACGTTCTGTCTCAGGCGAAAGAACTAGGCCTATCCGTGATGGATATGATAGAGCTGGAACCGCTCGAGCGTGCCCGAATCCTGGCTCTTGCTTCTGAAGAGCTAGCCTGGGGTGATGCAGGTTTAGCAGGAGCAATTCTTGTTAATCAGATGCCGGTCCTGTATTCCCTTCTGGCTGGTAACGCCGAAATGGCAAGCTACTGTGATGGTAAATTGGGATGCTGGGCTATCACTGAACCGGACCATGGTACAGATATGCTTGATGCCGATGGCAGTCTTCAGGCTGACTCAGGCAGCTATGGTCGCCCGAACTGTGTTGCCCGATTTGAAGGAGACAAAATTATTATCAATGGCCAAAAATCTGCTTGGGTTTCCGGAGCCATAACAGCTGAAGTCTGCGCACTGTACTGTCATTACGAAGAAAATGGTCAGACCCGCCCCGGCATTGCGGTCATTGTGCCCCTTGATTCTAAAGGGGTCTCAAAAGGAAAGCCTCTGGATAAGACTGGCCTACGCGCGCTTAATCAGGGAGAAATCTATTTCGACAATGTTGAAGTTTCACTCAATCATCTGCTAGCGGGGCCTGAGCAATATAATAAACTGGTTTACGAAACATTAGCTGAAGCTAATGTCCATGTTGGCAATATGTTTGTTGGGGTAGCCAGAGCAGCCTACGAACATGCCCTGGAATATGCACATGAACGTAAACAGGGCGGACTATCGATTATCCGTCACCAAAATGTTAGATATCGCCTGTTTCACATGTTCCGCAAGGTTGAAACTGCACGCGCCCTGCTTCGCCGCACCACGGAGTTTAATGCCTTAGCATCCCACCCTGCTCTTCAAGGCTCTATTGCGACCAAAATCACTTGTACACAAACAGCTTTCGAAGTTGCCAGCGACGCTCTTCAGATATTTGGAGGTAACGGAGTGACTAAAGAATATCCGATGGAGAAGCTGTTACGTGATGCCCGGTCTGGGATGATCGCCGACGGATGTAACGAAATTCTCGCAATTAAAGGCGGTACTCTGCTGATCAATAACGAACTTATTTAAGTTTATCCATGCAAATAGCCTTTCTATAGAGGGGTAAATGAGGTTTTCCTATGAAACAAAATGCTTATATCGCTGGTATCGGGATGACACACTTTGGCAAGCACATTGACAGAGGGTTAAAGTCGCTGACCATCGAAGCGGTCAATACGGCCCTGAAAGACGCGGGTCTCGAAGGCAAGGATCTGGAAGCCGCCTATATGGGTAATGCAGCAGCGGGTGTCATTGTCGGTCAGGTGTGTATTCCGGGTGAAGTCGCCCTGCGAGAAATCGGTATTGGCCGGATACCGGTAATCAATATTGAAAACGCCTGTGCTTCAGCTTCTACAGCCTTCAACCAGGCCTGCACCATGATTACCAGTGGTCTCTACGATGTAGTACTTGCGACTGGAGCTGAAAAGCTATTCCACGAAGACAAACTCAAAACCTTCTCAGTATTTACGGGAGCTGTTGACGTTGAAAACCTGGCAGCAGTTCAACAAGGGATCATGAACAAAGCGCGAGCAGCTGGCATGGATGTGGATATGGAGGGGGCTGGTTCAAAGCGATCCATCTTCATGGATATTTACGCCTCAATGGCACTGGAGCATATGAGCAAATATGGCACTACTCAGGCCCAGTTTGCAGCAGTTTCTGCCAAGAACTCATATCACGGCAGCTTGAATCCCAAAGCGCAGTACCGGGAACAACTAAGTGTTGACCAGGTTATGGCTGCGCCAGCAATCGCTTATCCCCTGACTTTACCGATGTGTTCGCCGATCGGGGATGGAGCTGCGGCCGTAGTGCTGGTCAGTGAACGAAAAGCCCGGCAATTGGGCCTTAAAAATCAGGTCAGGGTTGCCAGCTCAGTACTCCGCAGCGGCTGGGACACAGTTGTTGAAGATGAACTCAATATCACAGAAACCTGTGCTACTGAGGCATATGAGGAAGCGGGGATTGGTCCGCAAGACCTGTCTTGCATAGAACTTCATGATGCATCCGCCCCCTCAGAGCTTATCTATTACGAATACTTGGGGCTGTGTAAAAAAGGTGAAGGTGGACGTTTTGTTGAAGATGGGCATAGCAGACTTGGTGGGCGCGTTCCGGTCAATACTTCTGGTGGTTTGCTGCGCAAAGGCCACCCCATAGGGGCAACGGGTATTGCACAAATTGTAGAGCTTACAGAACAACTACGCGGCACTGCCGGCAACCGTCAGGTTGAAGGCGCAAGAATTGCTCTGGCAGAAAATGGCGGCGGTTACATTAATGACGACGCTGCAGCTCTGGTAGTAAGTATTCTGACCAAATAGCAGGCCTGATATGAAAAACAGAGATGAACTGATTCTGGCTAATTTGATTGCCAATCGTGCTGAAACTCAGCCACAGCTTGATGTACTGACCTTTGTCCATGTTGATACAGACGGCAATTTTTCCGAACAGGTTCGTACTTATCGTCAGCTCTGGGATAATGCTCAGCGCATTGCGGCAGGACTGTACGATCTTGGGATTAAGCAGGGTCAAAGTTTTGCCTTGATCATGCAAAACCACCCTGAATTTGTTGAAACGATGATAGCAGCGTCCATCACCGGTACGGTGTTTGTTCCCATCGACCCTCGTGTACAGGGCTCAAAACTGAAATATATGCTGGAATTCGCCGAATGCAGAGGAGTTGTGTGCGCAGATTACGCTCTGGATAACCTTCTGTCCGTTCGCGGCCAGATTCCAGAACTCGACTGGATTGTAGGCCTTGATACGAGTACACAGAAATGTAACAACAGCAACATTCTGAGTTTTAAGGAGCTCCTCAGTAATGAGCTTCGGGATCTTCCGGTGCGGTCGGAAGACCCGGATGCTCCAATGCAGATACTTTACACCTCGGGAACTACTGGCGACCCTAAAGCTATCCTTTCCCCGCACCGACGTTTTGGCGAGGTCATCAGTCTAGGGGCATTCCTGGGACTAAAGCCGGACGACAGACCCTACACAGGCCTCTCTCTGACTCATGCAAATGCGCAGATTCTGACACTTGGGTGCTCTCTTAAAATGGGGCTTAGAGCAGTTATTAGCCGCAAGTTCACCAAAAGCAGATTGTGGGATATTACCCGCGCATATCAGTGTACCGTTTTCAACCTCTTAGGTGGCATGACTACAGCCATCTATAGTGAACCGGTTAAAGCCAGCGATGCTGATAACAAGGTCCGCTACGTTATCAGTGCAGGGATGCCAAAAGAGATCTGGAATGATTTCAGGGAGCGTTTCGGTGTGGAAGTATTTGAATTCTATGGCGCGGCAGAAGGAGGTCTCACTTTAAACCCAATGGGGCTGGGACCGATAGGCAGTGTTGGTAAAGCCCCCTCCTCCCTTGAGGTTAAAGTTTTTGATGACAGCGACACAGAATGTCCGCCTGGAATCCAGGGTGAAATTGTATTCCGAAATACTGACGGAACGCCTCCTAAGGTCAGCTATCTCAAGAATACACAGGCGTCAATAGAGAAAACCCGTAACGGATGGCTGCGTATGGGAGACATTGGCCATATGGATGAAGATGGCTGGCTCTATTTTGATTATCGTAAGGGCGGTGGTATTCGCCGAAACGGTGATTTTGTAAACACAGCCTTTGTTGAGAAGGTCGTTGCTGAGCATCACCTGGTATCAGATGTATACATATACGGTGTTCCTGCTCGCTCTGGCGCTCCGGGAGAAAAAGATATAGTTGCTGCTGTTGTTGCTGAACAAAGCAGTCCATTTGATCCCAACACTTTGTTCCATCATTGTCGTCAAGCTCTCGAGCCAAACTTTGTACCGACCTACATACAGTTAGTAGATGAAATACCTAAAACTGCGTCAGAAAAACCCCAAGAGCGCTTCCTGCTCGAACTGTTCGATACCCAGTCACAACGAGTGTTTAGTTGATATATGAAATTCTCTACAGGCAATCCCTAAATCTCAGAAATAAAAGATAGCACAATATAAAAGAGGAAAAACCGATGAGTAATAACCGCAAAGTTTTAATCTATGGTGCAAGTGGCTATACAGGTAAACTGGTTGCAGAGTCCCTGGCCGTTCGTGAAATTCCATTCTATATGGCAGGCCGTACCAGGTCTCGGTTGGAACATGCGCTTCAGGTAGTTGAAGAACGTGTCGGGGCTAAAGTTGATGCCGAAATTGTTACTGCCAGCAACAATCTTGATGAACTCGTCCCTCTGTTTGAAAAAGTCGATGTTGTAATCAATGTTGCAGGTCCCTTCATGCAGGTAGCCTGGCCGGTTGTCGAGGCCTGTCTGAAAACCAATTGTCACTATCTTGATACCACTGGAGAACAAGACTGGACTGTCGCCATTCAGGAAAAATATGGCGATTCATTTGCTGATAAGGGGCTCCTTCTGAGCCCGGCCTGTTCCTATATGTGGTGTGCCGGTGCACTGGCTGCCGAGCTAATGCTGGAAACAGTGGGGATTGATTCAATTGAACTACTTTATCAGATTGATAATGCCATACCATCCGAAGCCTCAACCAAGTCCTTCCTCAGAATGCAAGGTAATCAGGACAGTCAGTTCTATCTTGAAAATGGTGAATACAAATCCTGGCCGAACGATCAGGCCTACACCGTATCAATGCCGCACAGAATGGAAACGTACCTGGCGCTACCCTGGGGTGGAGCCTGCGAACCAATTTGGTTGAAACAAGATGAGCGGGTTCGGAACTGTAAAGTACTTACTGCATTTGGCGATGAAATCATCAGCGGCGTTATCGAAGTGATCAAAGATTTCAACGAGAAATCAGTAGGAATGACTACAGAAGAACGGGAGGCACTGACTAACCAGATAGGTCAGGAGATGTCTTCCGGCGAACCTGATAAAGACGATCCACAGGTATGCCGATCCGTTATTGTATGTCATGGTCAAGGACAACAAGTTAGCAAAACATTGTTGCTCAATCTCAGTGCACCATACACATTTACCGGCGATATTTGTGCTGAAAGTGCTCAGCGCCTGCTTAATGGCCAGCTGAAAGTTGCGGGCTTTCAGTCTGCAGTAAAGGCTTTTGGCCACAGGGAACTCCTGCAGGTATTTCATGAACAGGGATTCTGTAACGCAGTTGAATAATACGCAAATTAATTCCCTATGAATGCTTATCGGTTTGGTCGGTCAGTATTCATCGATTACTTAATACAAAAATAAGGAATTCAATTATGAGTCAGTCTATACCTGCTTGGGCCAGAATAATGAGTACTGTACAAAACACTCTTGTATGGGACTTTCCCGGTACGAAATGTATAAAAGTTTCGTGGTCGGTTAATTTACACAAAATCATTACCCTGTTCCTGATTCTATTTATGATGTATTACTACGACAACTTTACAGTGGGTGCCTGGATCTATATTGCCATTCACGGCATTTACGGTTATTGCTGGCTAATTAAAGACTTAGGGTTCCGTGATCATCGTCTTGAATCCAAAACAAGTATTGGTGGAGCCGTAATGCTGTACCTGGTTCTGATAGCTTGGTACTGGGTGATTCCTTATCTCTTTATCTCGCAGAAGGTCATTCCCAGCAATTTCGATCTGTTTTTTGCTGTTTGCTTGCATACCTTGGGGATCGTAACCACCATAGCGGCCGACGGACAACGGCACTTTTCGCTAAAATATAGAAAAGGACTCATTACCGGTGGCATGTTCCGATACACACGCAATCCGAATTATCTGGGTGAGATCATGATCTATTCATCTTTCGCTTATTTAGCAAACCATTGGATCGGCTGGGTCATAGTCACTTATGCCGCCATTACCACGTTTTTCCCAAACATGTATAACAAGGATGCTTCCATATCTCGCCACCCGGGATGGAATGAGTATAAGAGTCAGAGTGGTCTTATCGTCCCATGGGCACTGCTAAATGGCCGCGCGCTGATAAATGCTTTCAGAAGTGAAAATCCGGATGAGGCCAATATCACTGAGAGAGGTTAATGAAATGGCCAACTCTGGACGATTTAAGAAACTATTGTTTTCAGCTGCCTTGTTCAACTGGATCGCGGCCTCTGCATTATGTTTTGCATATCAGCCGCTGTTCCAAATAGGGGGAATAACACCATTACCAACCCATCCGCTGTTCTTGCAGTTGTTTGCGGTACTCGCATTTCTGTTCGGTGTCGGTTACTACTGGGCCAGTCGGGACTTGGAGCGTAACCGGAACATTATCATTCTGGGAACCCTTGGAAAACTACTGGTTTTTCTTTTTTCGCTAGGATACTGGCTGGCTGGAAGTATAAGCTGGAAACTGTTGATACTCGTTTCGGTTGATCTGGTCTATGCCCTGTTGTTCATTCATATTCTTACAACAGGTACAACGTGCAATGAGGCGCGATTTCAATGAATCTCCTTACCGCCTCACTTAAGAATCAGGTTGCTCTGGTTGCCGGGGCTGCTTCAGGTATAGGCGCAGAATGTGCCGCAGCCCTTGCACGTGCAGGAGCAAAAGTATTAGCTACTGATATCCAGGTTGATTTGGGACAACAGATGGCTAATGAACTGATAACAGAGGGCCTGGATGTTTCATTCTTTCACCATGATGTTTGTTCCGCAGACGACTGGAACAAGGCTGTAACCACAGCCTTGAGGATTGGATATCTTAAATAATGCCGGCATATATATCGGAGGAGACTTCTGGATAACAGTTTAGAAGAAGTTCAGAAAATTCATCAGGTTAATGTTGATTCGATATTTCTTGGGATGAAAACTGCGGCCGTGCAATGAAGCCTAACGGCGCAGCAGGTCAAGGTGGCTCCATAATTAACCTGTTATCTGTTGCAGGTCTTATAAGTGTTCCCGGGCACAGTGCCGTATGGCTCGACCAAAGGAGCCGTCAGGCTAATCAAAGTCCTGAAAGACCTGCTCTTGGAATACTGGGTCAGCCCAAGGATATAGCCAATGCAGTGCTGTCCCTAGCGTCCGAAGATACTAGCTAGCCTGTCATTGACGGTGGATACACCGCCCACTGAACACTGATGAAGGTACATCTTGGCTCTTAAAAGGTACCGTCCTGACTCCTACCTAATAGAACAACTAAAGGATCTGAACTGCTCACAATATGAGCATAAAAAGAGTCATATAGCTGGTATAGTTAAACAAAAATAATAAGTATAGAGACCTTCAATGGCTAGAGTTGAAACTGAATCTTTCATCATAGAAACTAAGTTATCGCCGCCTCTTCGCTGGGGTCGGGAGCTGTTGGAGCGCAAATTATTACTGGAATATCTGAAACAAAATCGTGACAAAAAACTGATTTTAATAACAGCATCTGCTGGCTATGGTAAATCAACGCTCATGTCTCAGTGGCATGAGGAGCTAATATTGACAGGCTGTGATACATCATGGCTCACACTTGACGAAGATGATAACGACCCTGGCAGATTGTTTGGTTATCTTCGAGCCGTTATCGAGAAGAACAGACAAACCCCCTCTAAGCTGGTCGAGCTCAGAAGTAGCTCTCCACATTCTGCAATCGCATTATTAGCTCAGGCTTTTGCATCTGACAATGGGCCAGATGTGCTTTTCATCGATGAATTTGAAATACTTAATAATCCTGATTCTATCAGCCTGCTCAAGTTACTTATTCAGCATATTCCACAGGGGAAGCAATTGGTTATGGCTTCCCGAGAAAAACCTGCATTCAACCTGTCGAAGCTTAAGTTGCAGGGAGAATTACTCGAAATAAATTATCAGCATCTCAGGTTCAGTCCCGATGAAGCAGGAAAGCTGGGCGAGCTTAGTATTTCAGGATCATTTGATACTGAAATTATCAGTCAGCTGATTGCTAAAACTGAAGGCTGGATTGCGGGTATTCGATTGGCCATGCTCTGTTTCCCCCGGGTAGAGGATGCAAGCAAATGGGTAAACAGTATTTCGGGGGAAATGAGTGAAATAACAGATTTTCTAACGGAAGAAGTGTTTCGTCATCTTGGACTTGAACAGCAGATATTTTTGTTGAAAGTAGCCATTCTCAATCGTATGAATGCCCCCCTTTGCGAATATCTGACAGGAGAACCCGGTGCTCAAAGCCAGCTAGAAAGCTTTTGTGAAAAAGGACTTTTCATTCAACCGCTTGATGAACAACGTCACTGGTTTCGATTGCACGGTCTAGTCAGGGAGTTTCTTCTTAAAAAGTTAATTCAGAACATCCCGCAAAAGGCTAGTGCCCTTCATGAAGCTGCGGCAAACTGGCTTTATGATCAGGGCTACAAACTCGAAGCTATTCATCATGCGATTACTGCAGGCAATGGGCTGCTGTCTATTCGCATTCTTGATGACACCTGCAAAGAACTAGTAACTCAGGGACAACTTCGAACTCTGACTCAACTGGCTGAACAGGTTTCCAATTTAATTGTTATTGAAAGTCCCAGTCTTCTTTACAACATCTGTTCAGCAAACCTGTTTCTGCACAAGCGTGAGCAGGCTGATATGTTACTTGTAAAGCTTAGGGAAATAGATGTTGAAACAGGGCTTTCTGCTGAACTGAATTCGCAACTTCCTGTGCTCGAATCTTTGCTTCTGGTGATGAAGGATCAAGTTCCCCAGGCTGCAGAACTGGCTGAAAAAATGCTGCCGTTTCTGGATGAACAGTCCTCTTTTGAACGGGGCGTGCTTGCGAATATCGTTGCATTGAGCAAAATCTGTTTCAATGACCTCAGTGCCTCTCAGCAGTATCAGCTAAAGGCTCGTGCGGCACATATAAAGTCAGGGAGCTGCTTCGGCCTTGCCTACTCGAACCTATTGGCTGCCCTGAGAGAAAAGCTTAGAGGAAACTTTTTAGATGTAAAAAAACGCTTTAGTACTATTGGCAGAGACGAAGCCTACAGGCAGTTTGAGGATAGTGAATTGGCCTTTCATGTCGCCAAATTAGTCATTAATGGTTTTGAAGCTGAAATACTCTATGAGCTGAACGATATTGATGAAGCCCAAGTTATCCTGGATGAATATTTTACTAATGCTTCAGACAACACAATTCCGCCAGATATGATTATTGCGGGTTTCCTTACCCAAGCTAGGATTTCATTTAGCAGAGGCGAACAGGAAGCAGCCTACAGCTACTTGGAAGAAGGAGAAATCGCAGGAATTAGTTGGGGATTGCCGCGCCTTGTCAGAGAAATGCGATGGGAGAGGATACGCTTTGCTCTGATAAGTGGTGAAACGAATCTGGCTCTCGAGCTAGCGCAAAGTACAGGTTACCACCGCGATCCAGCCATCCCCCCCGGTTTCTACAATCCAACTGAAGTCTGTTCTGTAGATATTCACCCGCTCCGTCTGGAAATATACTGCGGAGATGTTTCAGAAGCCATTCTGAAAATCGATAGACTACTGAACGAGGCAGATCAATCACCCTGCAGACAATTGGCGCTCATGCTGATTAAAGTTCTGGCATTGATACGTTCTGATCAGTCAGAGGCCGCCCGTCACACGATGGTCAAAATAATAGATAAGGGAATGCAGATGGGAGCTGTACGTAGCATTATTGATGAAGCTCCCGTAGTCTGTGAACTAGTAAAACAGTTGCATACAGAGTGGACTGAACACCCTACTGTTATAAACAAGAACCGTAGAGTCTATTGCGAAAAGCTGATGCAGGCGGCAGGACAGAGTGTTACCGCTAGTCCTACTCCGCCGCTCATGGAGGAATTATCTGATAGGGAAATGCAGATTCTTAGTCTCGTCGGAGATGGTTTGAAGAACGAACAGGTTGCCGAGCGGCTATTTCTTTCTATAAATACTGTCAAATGGCATCTGAGACGTGTTTATGACAAGCTCGGTGTCCGGTCACGGACTGAAGCACTTGCTGAGGCCAGAAAGTTGGACTTGATCGGGTAGATCTTAAAAAATGAGAGGTGCACCTCCCTGAAGGCTCACACTGATAAGTTGAGTGGGCTGATTTTCAGTGTGAGCTATCAGTGATCTCACTGATAATAATGTTCCATGAAATCTGCAGCTTCTTGACGGCTGAAAAACCGTCCGAGTCTGACAAAACCTGAAACAATGGTGACTTTTAATTCAATGACACACCCTTTTAAATCCCTTCTAATAATCCACTTGTCTGGCAACCCATCAATTACGTGACAAGGGGCTGGGCGGCCATCTTTAAAGCGTGATATCGTAACTTCACCGGTATCCGTATCTTTAAAGGCTGGCACAAAATTAGCGTGGGCATTGTTTTTACTTACACCACCGGTTTCTGCGAACGACTGGTTTTCTGCGCATAAGAAAGATACTTTTTTTGGGGTTAACATAGCTGTCATCCTCTAATCTTGTTATATCGTACTTTGCTCCTTGATTCCTGATCAAATAAAATACTTTGTCCTTTAGAATATAAAGTTACAGCTAAATCGCGATCTTCGAACCATTCAAAAGGATGGAATTTACAACTTAAGCGCTTCCCAAGTTATTCATAGCGCCGTCACAAGTGAACCGGAGTTGAAGTTAATATGGAGGTTAGCGATGCGCAAAGTACATCTTTGTTTCAATGCTTTCCGATATTTTTTCATGTTCCGTAGATCACCAACAGCTTATTCGACTGTTGATGATCTACGATATATCTATAATCGGATAATGACTGTAGTGGCACACTGATTTTTGCCACCTGATTCCGGCTAACATGATTACCCTTAACAATACAGCTGAGCTACTGACCAGCCTGTCCAGACGAAAATGCAGTCCTGAACTCTTTCAATTCGGCTGATTATCGTCCGCTTGGCGACAGTTTCATTTCAGCTTCTCTACGAACACACCACCCGGTTACGCCCTTCCTGCTTGGCGCGATACATGGCGTTATCGGCGTCTGAGATCATATGGTTGATGGTGTGGCTGCTGCCGGTACCAAAGTGTATGGTCGTGACGCCAAAGGATGCTGTGACGGAGATCTCTTCATTGCTGCCCAGGGAGATGGTTGCACCGTTAATCGCCTGACGCAGCCTTTCGGCGCTTTGGCAGGCTTCATTGTGATTTGTCTGTACCAGCAGTACGACAAACTCTTCACCCCCCAGCCGGGCAAGAATATCTGTAGCACGAACCGTGGCCTGGCTGACATCCGCTACTTTCTGCAACACCAGGTCTCCGATCCCATGGCCATAGGTATCATTGATCTGCTTGAAGTGATCCAGATCGAACATGATAAGTGACAGCGGATTGTGATAACGGCTGGCAACCATCATCTCCCGGTTTGCCAGTTCGAAGAAATGACGCCGGTTGATTAGCTGGGTCAGGAAATCTGACCGCGCCTGCTTTTCGAGCTTTTGTTCCATCTCCCGGTGCAAGGTTATATCCCGCCCAATGGCCAGCGCCCCTGTTCCACCTTCATTCTCTTCACTGACGATGTTGAACATCAGATAACAGCGCCCTGATGCAGTGGGTACCTGTATCTCAACCTGCTGGGGTATGCCTGAGCTTATCACCTGATTGATGACGGTATGATAATGGTTATGACTGTCCTCATTCTCCGGTTGGCTATTCGTGAACAGTGCAGCGAAGTTGGGGTTGGTATAGATCAGCTGTCCATCCCGGTCATAGCGGGCAATCGCATCCGGAGCGTTTTCTGCCAGGCTGCGATAGGCCTGTTCGCTTCTGATGAGTTCTTCCCGGTTTTTAAGGTTTTCTATGGCGATGGACGCCAGATTAGCCGCAAAGCAGATCTGTTCAATATCATCGGCACTGGGGGTGCTGGGTGTTTCATGATAGATCGCAAAACTGCCCAGTACTTTATTGGTTGAAGAGATAATGGGTTCAGACCAGCATGATTTCAGTCCCGCGCTGGCTGCCAGTTCACGGTAGGGTTCCCAGTACGGGTGGGTTGTAATGTCGTCCACGATAACGCGTTTTCCCTGGTAGGCTGCAGTACCGCAGGAACCAACCCCCTCGCCTATCTCAACGCCGTTGATCGCCGCATTGTAAAAATCTGGCAACCTTGGTGCTGCACAATTTAAAAGGTGCTTGCCTTCGGCATCCAGTAGCAGGACGCTGCAGCGAATTGCCGGGTCATCGGCTTCGATATCGGTTATCAGCTGATGCATTATGCTATTCAGCTGATCCTCCTTGGCAACCCGCTCCATCATTCTGTTTCGGGTCAGGTTTCTTTGCTCGCTGCGCCATTTTTCGGTGACATCTGTGCAGTAATACAGCTGTTTTTTATTAATATACGAGATCTGGCTAACGATTCGCCGGGTTGTTCTATCCTTACAGCGAAGCGTGCTTTCATCAGTATAGGGCTGTGAGAATATGCTATCGCTGTTCGCCTGTTTTGCGACCCAGTTTTTCCGGTGTGCGATGATTTTACTGCGGACGTCCGGATCGGGATAAGCCTTTTCATACCAGGTTTCTAAGTTAGGGAGGTCCTTCAGGGTATAGCCGAGCATCCGGGTAAAAGTATGATTAATATATTCAACGTTGCCTGCGTCATCACACCAGCTTATACCTGCAGGTGAGTTATCAAGCAGCTCTTTCATCTCAAAGCGTTGTTTTTTACTATGTTTAAGAGCCTGCTGCAGCTGCTGTTCTCTGATAACACTCAGAGCGTTCTCGGCCAACACCGTGGTCACCTGAACCATATGATCCAGCTGTTTCTCAATCAGGTCTTTAGGGATTACCGATACCTGCTTAATAGCATCTATGTACGCCTGTTTGTCGTAATTAAACGTTTCAGCCTGTTGTTCAAAATATTCAAGATCAGGCGGCTCATGCAGTAGCTGACCCATGAACAGGGTGGCAAGATGGTGGCCTTCAATCATGATGGGGGTGGCATAGTCATAAAGTCCGTTTTTACAGAGAGAGAAACAGACTTTATTGCTCTGAGCCTGTTCGAGGAGGTCACAGTTGCTTTCGACGCAACGACGGTTTGTTTCTTCGTTGCCCCGATGAAAATGGGTACAGGCATCAATCCAGCCTGCCTGGGTAAGAAGCTCACCCGCCGGTCCAACAAGGCCATTAGGAATACCGGTCGCCTGATAGTAACTTTCAAGGATTTCTGTAATGCTGGTTATATCGATCAGCTCTTCGATGCGGTAATAATCACTGGAACTAATAGCCGGGATCTTTTTCATTCGTTACATCTCAAAAAGCCATCCAGGCACTCATTATCGAGCGTAAGCGCCAGCAGGCGACAACCTATCCATAGTGCCGTTCTGTGACCCCTTCAGCTTTATTTGTCTAGCCAAAGAGGTCAATGGATTGCATTAGTTCTTTTGTCGGGCATTCTCTCAAACACGACCGTTTTCACACTCTTTACTTTGTAAATGCTAGCCCAATGAGGGCTATTTAACCTGCAGCTTTATAGTCTTTCAGAGAACTGCTTGAGGTGCATCACATATTCTTTGAGTTGGCCTGTGAAACCGCTTGTTTATCGGGGGGGATAGGGTGTGTCGAAGCGATTTATCAAACAGAGTGACCAGCGATTAACCTACGTTACCATTACGCTTGGTGAGTGTTCTCTTTATTCATCAGTTTTTAACTCATTAATCACACAAAACTGTTTCAATTTTCAGGCGTCTCTATTTAAAATGGCGCATTCAAAATCACCTTCTGTTACCTTTCTCCCAGTTACACTCATTCATACGAATTGAGTGATTATGGAATTGTTTTCGCATGATAGATTTTACCCTGCTTCAGACTAACTTCACTGCCCTTCGCAGCAACAAAGCTTTTGAGCTGTTTGTTGTTATCGTCATTATCAGCTCGGCGTTACTGGTCGGCGCTAAAACCTATGAACTATCCCCTTTAGCAATGTCTCTGGTGGTATGGCTGGACCGGTTTATCACATTTTTCTTTCTGGTCGAGATCACTATCCGCTTTCTGGGTGAAGAGAACAAAAAGGACTTTTTCAGAAACCCATGGAATATATTTGATACCCTGATTGTGACGATCAGCCTGATTCCTATTGATAACACTGATATGGCACTGGTTGCGCGTCTGGTGCGGGTTTTCCGGGTGCTGCGGATGGTATCGGTGATCCCTGAACTGAGGTTGTTACTTAACTCGCTTATTAAAGCGATGCCTCAACTAGGCTATGTTATCCTGTTGATGTTTATAATCTTTTATATCTACGCTGCGATCGGTAGCACGCTGTTTGAAAACATTAATCAGGACCTTTGGGGCGATATCACAATTTCACTGCTGACGCTGTTTCGGGTGATGACGTTTGAAGACTGGACCGATGTCATGTACGAAACAATGGGGGTTTATCCCCTCAGCTGGATCTACTATCTGACCTTTATCTTCTTCACTGCATTTGCCTTTCTGAATATGGTGATTGGCATCGTGGTGAACGTTTTAGATGAAGAGCATGCAAAGGTCAGAAAGCAGGCCGCGATAGACGCCCATGAGCCGACTATTGCCGATCTGCAGGAGCAACTGGTGCAGATCAGAGCGCTGTTGGAAAAACAGCAAGGCCCGAAATAAACAGGTATAACGTGCCAGCAACAAGAGAGTGTCACTGTGACATCCTGCAGTAAGTCAGCACCTCTGAATTCAGAATCCGGGCATCCGATTCAGGCGTCGGTGAGACATACTCACTCTGCTGAACGCCTTAATATCGGATGGTTAAGTTCCGGATGCTTATGTCTCAGTTGCTTAAGCCCCCGATGACTGAAATAGTTGCTTAGAAAAAAGTAGCCAGGTGACAAAAAACTTAATGGACAGCGCTCAATCCGTCCTGCTGATGCAAATAATTGCAGGTCTCAGTACAGGGCTCCTTAGCTGGGGAATGTTGTGGCTGATATTGCGTGCCTTATGTTCCAGAGTGGTTGCCGTCTGGTTAACCAATGGACTGATTCTCACAGCTATGATTGCAGTGCTTATAATCAGGCTGGGTTTTACACTAAAACTGTATGACCAACTGGATTTTCGCGGTGTATCGGTAGCCGCGCTAATGGGGCTTAATCTGGTTGTTGTGCCGCTTTTTTACTGGCTCGACAAACGTAAAGCACGTCTTCAGGCAGCCATCCGGATTCCTGAAGCGGTGCTTCACTGTCTGTCATTTTCTGGTGGGGCCGCCAGCGCACTGATCTGCCAAAAACGTTTTCATCATAAAACATCTAAGCAAGGCTTCAGACGCACAACATGGGGCGCTTTGATTCTCAATGCCGCACTATTTTATGGTTTTCTTTATGGGCTTCCATTCATAAAAATACCTGTCTGGTGATGTGCTATCCGCCATAGTTTTTCGCCAGATAATCAAGTATCCGTTCATGCTGATCCGGGGCCAGTTCGTCCATTCCCTGCTCTTCGACCATCCATACCAGCATGTCGGTCCAGCGGGAGCGACTCATCCCCTGCTGTTTAACCAGCATAATGGAGTGACAACGTGAACAGACGGCGTAAACGTCTTCCCGCCCGACTCCCTCCTTCAGGCCTCCATAGTCAAAGCTGCTCGATGCCCCAACCGCAGGGCCTCCGGCCGTCAGAGTCTGCAGATAGGCAACCACCGCATTGCGGTCTGCTTCTGAGCTGATGCCGGAAAATGCCATGCGATTATTTGGGATAAAGGCTGCGGGAGAGGCCAGGTAATGTTTCAGGTTTTCCAGCGTCCAACTGCCTTTAAATTGTTTAAACGCCTCTGAATATTCAAAGCCGGCGACTGAGCCTGCCTTTCTGTCAACAACGTTCCAGAGATTAGGCCCGATACCGTTCGGTTCGCCTTCTGCTAAGGTATGACAGCCCTGGCAGACCAGGGCAAGTTGTTTGCCCCTGGCTGCAAGGTTAGCCTGATCGGCTAAGGCTGACTGAAGTCCAATAAACCCGGCTAACAGACTGAGTAACAGTCCTGTCGTGAATTGTCTGATCATAATCACCCTTTAACTCACTCTGACTGCAACGCGGTGCATACTGTTATTCAGATAACCTTTGGGGTTCCAGGCGATCCCGAATGGCTGACTAACGCCCTTATCATCGGTGGCTTTGGCCCAGACCTCATAATAGCCGGGCACAGGGAAAGTCACCTGTGCTGTGAAACGTTGCCAGGCGCCATAGGCAGGCTGCTCTCCCAGATCCGCTTTGATCCAGGTCGCACCGAAATCGATGGAGATCTCTACGCGGGTGATTTTACGCTCACCAGACCAGGCATTGCCGCGCACTTCCACTACCCCCTCTTTGACCATGGATCCTGTGGCCGGATGAGTGATCAGGGATTTAACCGGCATCCGCTCGATTATGACAAAGTCTTCTTTATCGACTTTTTCACCCGCCGCAACAGGGTGTTTTGGTACACGGTAGGCGGTGCCCGTCATCTTTGCACCATCGTGAACCTGATCGCGGATATTAATCCGCTGCAGCCACTTCTGCGAACAGGAACCGGGCCAGCCTGGAATGATCAGACGCAACGGCGCACCGTTCATTGGATGAATAGGTTTACCATTCATAGCAAAAGCGATCAGATTATTAGGGTCCATGGCTTTCCCGATTGGAACACCACGGGAGATCGCCTCTTTACCTTCTTTGCCGGAAAGGTGGGTATCTGCACCGTGATGGGCAGTATAGACGGCACCGGGTTTAACTCCGGCAGCCTTCAGCACATCGGCCAGACGCACCCCGGTCCACTCAGCACAGGCGACTGCGCCATAAGTCCACTGATTGCCACTTGCGGGAGGATCAAACGCTGCACGGCCATTTCCGCCGCACTCGATCACTACCGGCCGGGTAACCACTTCAAACTTTTCCTGCAGCTCTTTGATCGACAACGTCAACGGCTTATCAACCAGACCATCGATAGTCAGCTGCCAGCTATCGGCGTTAACATCGACCGGAGGAACCCCGTTGTTACGAATGAAGTGACGATTTGTTGGCGTGACCGCATCATCGAGTAAATGAGCAGGGGTTTCTGCATTGACCGGACGGTCGTTGAGAATGGTCAGCCCCTCTTTACCTTCGATGGTAAAGGGCGTCACATCATTAGCCATTGCTGCGGGAATAAGTCCCTGAGGCATGTTGCGGTGGTAGGGAATAAATGACACGCCCAGCAGCGCTGCCATACTTGTCAGGCCTGCACCGCGCAGAAAGCCCCGCCTGTCCTTATTGGCGACACGGCCGAAAACTTTCAGGTCTGCACTGACAGGATCATCTTCATATAACGCGTGTAGGCCTACAGTTTTTTTATTCTCAGTGTTCATACTGCCTGCTCCTTTTTTTATTTTTAATGAGCATTTTTAATATTAACAATTGCTAATATAGCTTAGCTAAAAAATTGTCAAATACCCAATTCATCTGAAATAAAAAACGGAGCAATAAAACAGTATAAGAATCAGCCTCTGAGAGTGAACTGTCACTCAGTGTACTGCTGACGAATCACTTTTTTATTAAGCTTGCCAACACTGGTTTTAGGAATCTCTGTGACGAAGCTCATCTTTTCAGGGATTGCCCATTTGTTAATTCTGCCACTCTCGACAAACTGCAGCAGATGCGCCTGAATAGCACCGGTATCAACCTTATCGCCGGCGACAGGGACAATCATAGCAAATGCCCGCTCGCCCCACTTTTCATCGGGAATGCCGACGACTGCGACCTCTGAAACCTGCGGATGCTGACTGATCAGGCTTTCCAGTTCAATCGATGAGATCCACTCGCCCCCGGTTTTAATAACATCTTTAATCCGGTCTTTGATCTCCAGTACACAGGCCTCATTCATTGAGGCTACATCACCGGTATGCAACCAGCCGTTCTGCCATAGCTCGGCGCCCTTTTCGGGCTCTTTATAGTAGCCTTGTGTCAGCCAGGGAGCTCGGACCACAACCTCACCTACGGCTTCGCCATCGTGAGGCACATCATTCCCGGCAGGGTCTACAATTCGCAGATCAACCATCGCGTTAGGCACCCCGGCTTTGATGCGCAACGGCATCTGATCAATCATATCAAGCGTGCGGGCAGGCGGAGTCATATAGGTTGTTGTTAACAGTGGACAGGTTTCTGACATGCCATAGGCGGTATGGAACAGAATCCCTTTTTCAGCCATCTGCTGAGCCAGTGCAAGTGTGGGGGCGCTGCCTCCGGTCACCATTTTCCAGCCGGTCATATCCGTTGTTTTGGCTTCTTCACAGTTCAGAATCATCTGCAGCACAGTTGGTACGCCATGAGAAAAAGTCACTTTTTCCTCACGGTATAACTTAACCAGTTTATTGGGCTCATATCGACCAGGATAAACCTGCTTAACACCAAGCAAAGTAGCAATATAGGGGACACCCCAGGCGTGTACATGGAACATTGGCGTCATCGGCATATAGACATCATCAGAACGCAGCATCGGCTGGCCATCATAGAGGCCGAGCGTTGCCGCGCCACTCATTGTATGTAGCACCAGCTGACGGTGTGTGAAATACACCCCTTTGGGATTGCCGGTTGTGCCTGTGGTGTAAAACAGTGTCGCCACCGAATTTTCATCGAAATCGGGAAAGTCATAGCTGTCACTGGCTGTTTTAAGCAGAGCTTCATATTCACCCGACGTGTTTAGTGATGTCGCCACCGGCGATGCTTCATCGGATAGCTGAATATAACCTTGCACACCGGGCAGTTCAGCAGATAACTGCTCTGCAATGGAAACAAAATCATCGTGAACGAGCACCAGTTTATCGTCTGCATGGTCCATGGTGTAACGAATCTGGTCAGGGCTGAGACGGATATTCACATGGTGTAAAATGGCTCCAATCATCGGCACTGCGAAGTAGGCTTCCAGGTAACGATGACTATCCCAGTCCATTAATGCCACAGTATCGCCCGCCTCCACACCGGCATCCGTTAATACATGAGCCAGCTTGCAGATACGTTTATAAAGGGTGCGGTAGTCATATCGAAACAGATCACTGTAAACTATTTCCTGGGTGGGCTGATATCGCTTACCCGATAACAGCAGGTTTTTGATTAGCAGTGGGTATTGGTAGGCATTAACAGCAGGTTCTATTATTTTTGTTTTCATTTTTTTCCCTCGGTTAAATTATCACGTCCCTCTGACGTACCGTAGCGGTTGGGCTTTTTATCGCTCAGTCGCCGCTGATATCCGGAAACATGCTGCTCAGCAAAGCAGTCAGATCACCTTTCCTAAGGTTATGATAGATAAACATTTATAGCCTGTTTCAAAGGTATTGGGAAGATAGAGTATAGTCAGGCTTGCTTCAGAATATTTTCTGACAATCACCTGAATTGCTTCGCCCCGGGATATTTCAGATATCTGTCATACGGGTGTCACGGGTCTGTCACGCGCATTAATTAAGCTTATTTTATTGATGTCAGTCCTGCTTATGGATAACGTCAGACACACTAAAATAATGTGCCGGAATAACTTTAAGGATTTAACGTATTATGTGGAAAAAACTACTGTTAGCTGCGTCCGGGTCTTGCCTGTTGCTGGCCGCTAACGCTCCTGTCGCGACAGCACAGGAAGGCTTGAAAACACTTAAAGTGGGACTCTGGGGTGATCAGTTTTACAGTAAAGACGCAGCCATAAAAGCCGCGCGAGCCAGTCAGACTATTGACTCCATGAATGCTCATCACCTCGATTTCACCATGTATGCCGGTGACACTAAAAATGGCAGCAGCGAATGCAGTGACAAGGCTATTGGTGAAGACATTATCAGTGTCTATAACAGGCTCGACATGCCAACGCTGTACACCCTGGGTGACAATGAATGGACCGATTGCCATCGTACCAATAATGGCGCCTATGACCCTCTTGAACGTCTCGCATTTCTGCGTAATACATTCTTCAGCAAAGCAACCACTCAGGGTAAAAACCCTATCGCTGTTGAACGCCAGGGCGAACCCGGCAAAGCCTACAGTGAGAACAGCCGCTTTATCGCCAGTAATGTCGGGTTTGTCGCCCTGGCGGTAACCGGTAGCAATAATAATCTGGTTGTGACTGAAAAACAGTGCGGTAAAAAGTCTAAGCGTTCCGCTGAAGACTGTGTTGCTGCCAGCGAAGAATATAAAGCACGCAACGCTAAAAATATTGAGTGGCTCAAACAGTCATTTACTGCGGCGAGGCAAGAAAAACTGGCGGGTATCGCAATCATCATTCAGGCAGATATCTTCTTCCCTTTCGAGCTCTCTGATGGTGGATATGACGATGATTTTATGAAAAATCTGGATGATAAAAATGGTTACACGGACTTCTTTAAAACGCTGATCAGCGAAACCCAGAGCTATGATGGGCAGGTTGTGCTGATTAATGGTGACTCTCACTTCTTCAAAATGGATAAGCCGATGTACAACCCTGATGGTCAGTTGACTGCTAACTTCACGCGGGTTCAGGTGTTTGGTGCAGAGGATAATAGCTGGATTGAGATGACGGTTAACCCCGACAGCGAGAATGTATTCACATTTGCGCCAGTAATGCTTAACTAATTGAAAGTATTTGTATAAATAGGAATTAGTCCTAGTTACAAGTTACGGCATGGGTCTTACTATGCCACCTATGTTCAGTGCAATCAGGGATTTGATTGCAGAACTCAGCGACGTAGCCAGACGGATTGCAGGATGCATCGGCTACATGGAAATGGATGGCTGAATTAAGGGGGCGTAGTATGGATACTACAACTCCCTTGCCTTTTTTTATTGTATAGCGCTTTACTCCCTCACTTCTTTCGCTGGCTCTTCTGCTCACCTGCTATCTTTTTAATTCATCGCTTATTGATATCGCTTGTTGTTATATTCCAGCCAGCCGGTCGTATGTCGGCCCTGAGGATCACTGTGGGTCCAGTGCACTACGCCGCCTTTATCATTCCACTCATACTCACCATAAAACCGTACACTGTCACCCTCTCTCAGCGACGGGATGCGCGGTGCCAGATCGATATTGTGAGCGATAAGAATCGTGATTCCTGATGACAGCCGCAGAATAAACCGCTGGTGACGGCTGCCATTCAGATCATCCTGCAACAGTTTAACCACCACACCCGAGCCACTGACCTGCAAGTTGCTCTGTCGGTTCTGATAGGCCTGCAGAATACGCTGATTGTCGATCGGTGCGGCTGATGAATCAGCAGGGGCATTCTGGCTGTAACGGGACGGAGCTGGCTCTGAAGCGCCTGGCAGTGTGTTATAGCTTACGGCACCAATAATGACAGCGATAATCCCGGCTGACAGAATTGACGGAAGCCTGGCCCTGCGGCGGTGTTGCGATCTCTGTTGATGAGGTGTTGTTGCGGATAAGCCCTGCTTTGTCTGGCGGTCACGGCGAGCGACGCCTGCAATCTGTACATCAGCGGCACGTAACCGCCCATCTCTATCTTTTAATGGCTGGTAACTGATGATGTCGCCAACGCGTGGTTTTCGGGGGATGTTGCCGAAATCCCGTATATGCACAAATAGATCGTTGCCTCCCTCAGAGGGTTTTATAAAACCAAACCCTTTAGCGTCTTTCCAGGTTGTTAATATGCCTGTGTGGTGTTGCATGGATGATCTCTTTTCAGGGGGGGATTTGTCAGAGGCCGCGATCTGTTTTGGTGTGGCAGGGTTTATAATGCTCAGATATAAGGAAAATTGCCAGCGACATCATGACTGCTGGCAAGGGTAATTCAGACTTCAGCCATCGTTAGCCAGGTATCGTGTTTATTGCAGGTGCTTATCGCAAATAAGGCGCCACTGTAACCATCGAGTTTAAATTCCGAACGCGGTTGTAAGTCTTTGTTTGGATCAAACATATACTCAGCGATAAAATTATAATCTTTATCCAGCAGAATATGTTTAATGATGTAATGCTCATATTGTTTCATTTCATGGGGTGTTACAACTTCCACTGCTGTTTCAGCGCCTGCTTTTTGCAGCGTAATCAGCGGTGCGTGTCCACCTGCTTTCGCAGCCCAGCGCCCGGGTTTATCTTTTGTATAGTAGATGCCCCCCGCCCCGCTCATGGTGCCTTCTGCCAGAGAAAGGCTCGGTACAATTAATCCACCGGCTGTGGCGGCTACTCCGAATCGAATAAAATTCCTTCTGTCCATTTCATTACTCCGGTTGTTTTGTCGAAAACATCAACCTCGATAAAGTGCCGCGCCTCTGTCACCCTTTCCTTACAGAGGAGCGCCTGTCGATTGATGTTCAATCAATAATAGACGTTAATCGGGGTTTGGGGGATGAATTCGGGGTTTTATTCTGGCCAGGTTGAATAAGAGGAAGGATCGATAAACAATCGGACGATCCGGCACTGTTGTGCTGATCGCCCGGGAAAACAATAAAAACGGCAGAAAGCTGCGTTATCTGTTACAGATACAAAAAAAACAGCTATACGGATCAATGTGCGATAGGCAGCTGCATATGAAAGGTAGATCCAACAGCAGGGTCTGAAGTGACTGCCATATGCCCCTGATGTTGCTCGGTGATGATGTAGTATGAGAATGAGAGATGTTCTCCGGTATCAAAGCTGTCAGCTTGCTGGCTGCTGCTGAAATACGGTTCAAACAGACTCATCTGCTCCTCACTTGTCAGACCGATGCCATTGTGTTGAATCTTAATCCACATATTATCGTAACTCTCTGAAAGAATTATCTTTATAGTGGGTTCGAAACCCTCAGTTCCAAGCTTTTTCTGCAGGGCAATACAGGCATGACGGAACAGGCTGAGGAACACCTGCTGTAGTTCGGTTATATAGCAGGGAACCTGAGGCAGACCTTTTTCAACCTGCCACTCCAGTTTCACCTGCCTGAACATAAACCCTTCTGAGACCGAGATTACCTCTTTGCCCAGGTTGACGGTATGTTCCATTACATCAACGATATCTGCCATCTGTTTTTCAGAGTGGCGGTTGCGGGCAAACGTCAGCAGGTTGTGAATAATCTTGGAGACCTGATCGCCTTTATCAGACATATCATTGTATATCGATTCCAGCAGCGCTGTCTTATCGTTGCCCCCCTGCTCGAGTGTCAGATGGTTGTCAGCCATAATGTTTTTAAACCGTTTCAGGTCCATCAGAATAGCCTGCAACGGGATATTGATATCATGAGCCATTGACGATGCCAGCTCGCCCATAAACGACATTTTGTCATTATGGATCAGCAGGTTCTCTGCAGTGGTTTCTTTGGATACATCATCTACCAGAATAACGACCCCCGGCTCAGGGCCGTTCAGGGGGTAGATAGTAATATCATAATGGGACAGGCTGCGCAGACTTTGTTTCAGGTGGATTATTTTATTCTGTTCAATCGCCTGCTGAATATGTTCCGGCACCACCGTCATGGTGGGATAGGCTTCCCACAGGGTTTTGCCGAGAGCTTTTTCCGCAGGGACACCGGATAACTCCTCAACCTGCCGGTTCCACTGGGTCACCCGTCCCTCTTTATCCAGACCGACCAGCATCAGTGGCATTGATGTCAGAATATCCTTGATATAGGACTCGGATGAGCGCAGCTGGTTTGAGGTGATAACGTGTTGCGCTACTTCTGACTCCAGCAGTTGGTTGCTCTCTATGAGCTTACTGTTTGACTCTTCAAGTGCAGCGGTACGCTCCTGGACACGCTGTTCCAGTTCATTTTTGATGGTGGTCAGTTCACGATTGGCTTTGTGCGCGCGGCGACTGTATATCAGCAGGTAGATAGCGGTAATCGACAGGATTATGATCAGGGTTCCGCTACTGAAATTGGCCAGATGTTGCCATTTGGTTTTGCCATTCTCATCTTTAAACCAATCGATGGCAGCAGCAGCCCATGAGCTCTGCAGGCACAGAGCTAGTACAAATATTGCTTGTTTAATCATATATGTAATTAATAATCCTGATGAAATAACAAAAACTGAGAGATCGTTCAATCAGGCTTGTCCCTGCTATAACAGAGCAGACACGAACGGCTTAAGCTTCATATATGCGCCTTAACCTGACTTTAATTACGACCTATTCTATAGGATTTGCTGCAAATTTCGTTATTAACATTCGTTGTTTTTATGAAAAAACAGCTGAACCACGCTTTAATTGCATTTATTCACTTAAAAACATCCGTTCAAACTGTTTTATATTTTGCTGCACATAGTCGAGAAAGGCCTGCATCGCGGGCGTCGGGTGCTTGGCCTGCGGATGAACAACACAAAAGCTTCGACGCAGTGGAAAGCCCTCAATCTTTGCGATTTTCAGTCGTCCCAGTTCCAGTTCAGACAGAATGCTGAGCTTAGGCAGTACGGCGACCCCCAGTCCCGCAATAACCGAATGCTTAAGGGCATCATTGGAACCTATCTCCATCGCTGGAGCGAACGGTAACCGGTGTTGCTGACAATGTTGTTCAAGTGCCAGCCGGCTGCCTGATCCTGGCTCTCGCACCAACAGCTCACTGTTCAGAAACTGTTGTGCGCTGATCTCCGGTTGCTTCAGCAATGGGTGCCCTTGTGGTACAACCGGCACCAGTTCATTATCCAGAAATGGTAGAGACGCCAACGGCTTATCAGTCGGCACCATACCCATAATAACCAGGTCATCATTGTTCTCATTCAGCCGTTGCAGAGCCGTCGCCCGGTTGACCACCTTTATTCTCACACTGACCTGCGGATGCAGATCAAGAAATGCCCGCAACAGATAAGGCACCATATACTGAGCGGTATTCACCGCCACCAGCTTTAGTTCGCCGGCAACGTGGCCTTTTAGTGCCCCCAGATCGGTTTGCAGGTCTGACAGCTCAATAAAAATTGTATTGATACTCTCATAAAGCCTCTCTCCTGCAGCGGTATAGAAAAGACGCCTGCCAACATACTCAAATAATGGCTGATCAAGGCCCTGCTCCAACTGACGAATCTGACTGCTGACCGCCGGTTGTGTCAGCCCCAGCAAATCACCTGCCTTGCTGTAGCTCTGCAGTTCATAAACGGCCTTAAATACCTGAAGCTGGCGAAAACTCAGGCGACTGGTCATTTTTTTGATTGAAAGTGGCACAAACTCTATCTCAATTGTATTTATCTATAAGCAATACCTTATAGATAAACTAAAAAATATCAATTTCTACTTATCTTTCACAGCGACTAGGATTTATATACACACTTACGGCAACGAGCCGGAGGCAAAGGAGAGTTTCATGATCAAAAAAGTACTGATCGCCAACCGGGGAGAGATTGCGGTACGTATCATCCGCGCTTGTGCCGAGATGGGCATCCGCTCTGTGGCGATTTATACCGAACCTGACCGCTATGCCCTGCATGTAAAACGTGCGGATGAGGCCTATTCTTTGGGTGAAGATCCACTGGCTGGATATCTTGACCCACGCCGCATCGTCAATATGGCGCTGGAAACCGGCTGTGATTCGATTCACCCGGGCTATGGGTTCCTTTCAGAAAACGCTGAATTTGCCCGTCTCTGTGAACAGCAGGGAATCGCTTTCATCGGCCCTGACTCCGATGTTATCCATAAGATGGGTGACAAAACCCAGGCCCGTGACTCCATGCGCGCAGCCGGTGTACCAATCACTCCGGGCTCAGAAGGCAACCTTGCCGATGTTGATGAAGCGTTAAAGCTGGCGGACGAGATCGGTTATCCGATCATGATTAAAGCAACGTCCGGCGGCGGCGGTCGCGGTATCCGTCGTTGTGACACGCCGCAGGAGCTGAAACTACAGTATCCACGGGTTATCTCCGAAGCCACCAAAGCGTTTGGTTCTGCTGAAGTGTTTATGGAGAAATGTATCGTTGATCCGCGTCATATCGAGGTGCAGGTGCTGGCTGATAGCCAGGGCAATGTCGTGCATCTGTATGAGCGGGACTGCTCTATTCAGCGGCGTAACCAGAAACTGATCGAGATCGCCCCCAGCCCGCAGTTAACCCCTGAACAGCGCCAGTATATCGGTGGTCTGGCAGTTAAGGCTGCTGAAGCCGTTGGTTATAAGAATGCCGGTACGGTTGAGTTTCTGCTGACGGGTAATCAGGTCTATTTTATGGAGATGAACACCCGGGTTCAGGTAGAACATACCATCACTGAACAGATCACCGGGGTGGATATTGTCCGTGAACAGCTACGGATCGCATCCGGTCTGCCGCTGAGCTATCGCCAGGAAGATATTTCCTACCGGGGTTATGCGCTGCAGTTCCGTATCAACGCTGAAGACCCGAAAAACGACTTTCTGCCAAGCTTTGGCCGTATCTCTCATTACTACGCGCCGGGTGGTCCGGGCGTACGGGTGGATACCGCTATTTATACCGGCTATGAGATTCCTCCCTACTACGATTCCATGTGCCTCAAGCTGGTGGTCTGGGCGCTGACCTGGGAGGAAGTGATCGCCCGTGGACAAAGGGCACTGGATGATATGCGCCTGCACGGTATTAAAACCACCGCAAACTATTACCAACAGATTCTCAGGCACCCTGAATTTCAGAAGGCCAATTTTAACACCAGCTTTGTACCGAACCATCCGGAACTGCTGAGCTATTCCGACAAACGCCATCCCAGTGAAATGGCGCTGGCTGTTGCAGCAGCTATTGCAGCCCATGCGGGCTGGTAAGCCGCTGCATTTAAGCGTGCATAACCGTTTGTCTGATAGCCAAAAAACTAATTTCAGCTGACCGCCAGGGCGGTTGCAGGAGAAACTACAGTGAGTACTGTAAACATGAATCAAGCAAAGAAAATTGAAGTCACCGATGTGATACTGCGTGATGCGCATCAGTCACTGATCGCTACCCGTATGCGTACTGAAGATATGCTGCCGATCTGTGAAAAGTTGGATCAGGTGGGTTACTGGTCTCTGGAAGTCTGGGGCGGAGCCACCTTTGATGCGTGTGTACGTTTTCTTAAGGAAGATCCATGGGAGCGTCTGCGCCAGCTGCGTGCCGCCCTGCCAAACACCCGCCTGCAGATGTTGCTGCGGGGACAGAACCTGCTGGGCTACCGCCACTATGCTGATGATGTGGTTGAAGCCTTTGTCGCTAAAGCGGCGCAAAACGGTATCGATGTGTTTCGTGTTTTTGATGCCCTGAATGATATTCGCAACCTGGAAACCGCCATGAAAGGGGTTAAAAAAGCGGGTAAACACGCTCAGGGCACCATCTGTTACACCACCAGCCCGGTGCATACGCCAGAGCTGTTTGTAAAACAGGCGATCGCAATGCGGGATATGGGGGCTGACTCCATCGCGATTAAAGATATGGCCGGTTTGCTCACCCCTTATGCGACCTATGATCTGGTTGCTGCGCTAAAAGCAGAGCTCGATCTGCCGATTGTGGTTCACAGTCACTCCACTGCGGGTCTTGCGCCGCTATGCCAGCTTAAAGCGATAGAAGCCGGTGCCGACCGCATCGATACCGCTATCTCTTCATTTGCCAATGGCACCAGTCATCCGGCAACCGAAGGTCAGGTGGCAGCGCTGAAAGACACCCCGTACGACACCGGACTGGATCTGGAACTACTGGCTGAAATCGCAGACTACTTCCGTGAAATACGTAAGAAATACCACCAGTTTGAAAGTGAGTTCACCCGCGAAGACGTCTCTGTTCAAATCAATCAGGTGCCGGGTGGTATGATGTCCAATCTGGCTAATCAGCTGAAAGAGCAGAACGCGCTGGATAAGATCCGTGATGTATTTGCAGAGATTCCGAAAGTGCGTAAGGATCTTGGCTACCCTCCTCTGGTCACTCCGACCTCCCAGATCGTCGGTACTCAGGCGGTCTATAACGTGCTGGCTGGTGAGCGTTACAAAACCATCACCAATGAGGTGAAACGTTACCTTCAGGGCGGCTACGGTGCTGCGCCCGCAGAAGTCGATGCGCAGCTGCAGAAAAAAGCGATCGGCAATGAAAGCGTTGAGGTCGGCCGTCCTGCTGATCTGCTTAAACCTGAACTCAACAAACTGCGTGAAGAGATTGGCGACCTGGCTCAGACAGAAGAGGACGTCCTGACCTTCGCTATGTTCCCCGATCTGGGTCGTGAGTTCCTGCAGCAACGGGCTGAAGGTACCCTGAAGCCTGAGGAGTTGTTACCGGTTGATGCCGGCAAAGGGGCTAAGCTGGGTCAGGCCGGTGCATCTGAGTTTAAGATTGAGGTTCATGGTGAAGTCTACGACATCGCGGTCACCGGTGTGGGTGAGTTTGGCAGCGGTAAACGCAAGATCTACCTGTCAATGGATGGTATGCCTGAAGAGGTGATTTTCGAACCCCAGAACGAATTTGTTTCTGAAGGCAGCAGCGGTCGCAAACACGCCAGCGAACCGGGCCATGTAACCACCGCGATGCCGGGTAATATCTTCGAAGTACTGGTGAAAGAAGGTGACGTCGTCGAGGCGGGTCAGGCGATTCTGGTGGCTGAGGCGATGAAGATGGAGATAGAAATTCACGCTAATATCGCGGGCACCGTTAAAGCGATCTATGTGGCTAAAGGTGATCGTGTCACTCCTGGTGAAGTACTTGCTGAAATTGAGTAACGCAATCGGTTAAAAAATACCGTTAAGTCTGCGTTATTCGGCGGTTATGGGTGTCCAAACCACCCATAACCGTTTATTTTAACCACTATAATTGCCAAGAGAATCTGTGCGTGGACAAAATCATAAAAGGCGTGCTTAACTTTCGCCAAAACGTATACCCGGAACACAAAGACCTGTTCGGCAGTCTGGCTGACGGTCAGAGCCCTGATGTGCTGTTTGCAACCTGCTCTGATTCCCGTATCGATCCGAATCTGCTGACCGGAACCGAGCCTGGGGATCTGTTTATCTGTCGCAACGCTGGCAACATCATTCCGCCTCACAGCAACGAAACCGGCGGTATGACCGCCTCAATTGAGTATGCTGTCGCGGTGCTGGGTGTTCGCCATATTATTATTTGTGGCCATACTGACTGTGGTGCAATCAAGGGGGCGCTGGATCTGAATGCACTCAATGGCCTGCCCCACGTAAAGGAATGGCTGGGACACTGCCGCTCTGCAATGGAGATTGTGCGTGAACGCTATGACATCCCTCATGATCAGCCGGTAGGTGCTGAGCATCTGAATGAAGCGATTGAAGAAAATGTCCTTCAGCAGGTGCAGCATATCCGCACCCATCCTGTGGTGGCCGCGAAACTGGCGACCGGTAAAGTGGAGGTCCATGGCTGGGTCTATAACATCAAAACCGGTGCGATTCGCTGCTGTAGTCATAATGACACGGTGTTCAAAAGCTTTGATGACCACTATGCTGAGCTGATTGAACAGTCTGTCGATTAAGCTTTAAGTGTTGTTTCCTGTTTTAGCGCTGTCTGATTTTCAGAGAGCGCTTTTTTGGCCCTGAACTAAGACATCTGAACACCGTCAACCCATCGCAGCAACACGCCCTTCCCTCAGTCGCTTCACCGGCCGCTCGTCAATAAAGATGTGAATCACCGCTGTCAGTAACGCAATCCCTGCTGCCGCCCACCAGACGCTGTTATAACTACCGGTCTGGTCAAACATATAGCCCCCGATCCAGACCCCGGCGAATGATCCTAGCTGGTGATTCAGAAAGACTATGCCATACAGGGTGCCCATATGACGCAGGCCAAACATCTGCGCCACCAGGCCTGAGGTTGCCGGAACCGTCGCCAGCCAGAGAAAGCCGGTAGCAATTGAAAACAGGTAAACAGTTGTCGTAGTGATCGGCATCAGCATAAACAGGGCTATCACCACAGCGCGTGACGCATAGATAATGCCCAGCAGGTTCTTCTTTGAATAGCGCCCCGACCATGAACCAAACAGCAGGCAGCCGAATATATTAAACAGCCCGATCAGCGAGAGACTGGTTACAGCTACCGTCGCATCAAACCCCTGATCGGAGAGGAATGAGGGCATATGTACCGTAATAAAGGCCAGCTGAAAGCCACAGACAAAAAAACCGGCGATCAGCAGCCAGTAATGCACATGACCGCCCGCCTCCTGCAGCGCACCTTTCAACGGCTGTGGTGGCTCCGCTTCTGCTGTCGTTTTCGGTTCGGCAACGTTACGAAAGGTCGTCGCCAGGATAATCATCGTCAGGGCTCCGCCACACATCAGTAAAAGTGCGGTCTGCCAGCCATAGATACTGATAAATGCCTGCGCTACCGGAATGACCATCAGCTGCCCTGCTGAGCCTGCTGCGGTTCCCAGCCCCAGCGCAAAGGCACACTTTTCCGGTGCAACCATTCGTGCCAGCGCAGGCAGAATAACGCCAAATCCGGTTCCGGCAATGCCCATGCCAATCAGAATGCCAGCCCCGCTATGCAGACTCCAGACACCGTCAGTCGTCGCTGTTATATAGATACCCAGGGCGTATAACAGCGCCCCGATAACCAGTGTCCTGAACGTACCAAAACGGTCGGCAAATGCACCGGTAAATGGCTGAAAAAGCCCCCAGCAAAGATTCTGTAATGCCAGTGAGAAGGCAAATACTTCCCGGCCATAACCAAACTCATTTGATATCGGCGCCATAAAGAAACCCATTGACGAACGCAGGCCAAAGTTAATCGCGAGAATAAGGCAGGCCGCAACGACAAACAGGCTGAGAAGTTTTACGTGGCCAGCGTTTATTGCAGTAGGCATAAGATCTGTTTCGGTTCGGGTTTCGGGCTAATGAGTAAGATTAATACGGTACGTTGGATAGATTATACAAACAGCAAATCGTCTCTGACAGATACAGATAGCGATGAAAACAGCGAAAAACTGATGGCTTGCTCATACTTCCGACAGGGTTAAGTCTGACCAGTACACTCTAAGCAACCATTACACCTTCTCAGATAAGCCGGTTGCCAGATTCAGTGTATAGCCGCAATGGAATATTTCGGGCTGCTGTGTCACCGGATCGATAAAGCGTAGCTGCTGTGCCAACAGCTGCAAAGGCTGATCAAAGTTGTCGGCAGATTCGGGTTGTAATGTGGGGTAATAGCGGTCGTGTAGGATGGGCCATCCCAGAGTTTGCATATGAACCCGAAGTTGATGCGTTTTGCCTGTCACCGGTTCCAGCTCAAACAGAGCGGTGTCCTGCAACCGATCTAAACAACGCATCCGGGAATGGCTGTTGGCATCCCCTTCGACCACCTGCATCAGAAAACGCGGATCGGCAGGTTGTAGTCGGTTAACCACCTCCCATTGCTGCCCACTCAAAGGCTCGTCACTGTCGGCTTGAATCCTGACGATCGCCTGATATATTTTGCTGACGTTTCGGTTGGCAAACAACTGGTGGTAAAGATGACAGGTTTCTGGATTAACCGAAAACATCACCAGCCCCGCCGTGGCCCGATCAATACGGTGCACGGCTTGCAAGGTTGGCACCCCGGTTTTCATCCGCAGTCGGTTTTGCAGGCATTCATTGACATAATTGCCACCGGGTGTGACGGGCAGAAAGGCGGGCTTATAGGCTACCAGAATTTCAGCACCTTCAAATAAGATCGCTTCATCGAACGGAATGACCGGTTCACAATCCACTTCGCGATAGTAATAAACACGTTGCTTCGGTTGATAAAGAGTCTCCGAGGTGATGAGGGTGCCATCGTGCCAATGCAGCTTTCCGTCGATCGACCGTTGCCGCCACACCTGAGCATTGATCTGTGGAAACTTACCAATCAGATAGTCTAAAACAGTCGCAATGCCTGGATTGATTTCTGGCAGGGTCAGTTTAGACGGAGACTTAGCAATGGCCATCATCGAATCCTAAAGCGCGATCATAAATCTCATTATCGCGGGTGTGAGCGACGTACTGTAGTTATGAATTGCCGAACAAGCGTTATTTATCAGACTGGCAGGCTGTTCAACCCGCTTAGCTCATTACTCTAGCACGAGCATTTGTGAACCGCACTCCTCTGGCGAGGTAGCGCAATCACTGTCATTAAGAAGAAATGGTGCAGGAGGCTTGCAAAGATCGACCTAAGACAAATTTGCTCCACTGCGTCCTCAAGCAAGGTCCGGGACTCTAAGTGTTTTAATTAAAAGACTGTGCAGACCATCTACGGCTTTCGAACTATGTGAAGCCAGGCTTCCGATACACAGATACTTCCATGGGTTCGAGGGGGCCTAACCCATGTTCGCTGCCTAAAATATCTAATAAGGGGCTCATTCTGTTTACGATCTATCTTTTCTGACGTTCTTTTCTAACTCAGATGCTTCTTAAAAAACTCAAGCGTCCGGCTCCAGGCAAGCTCGGCACTTTTTTCATCATAGCGGGCTGTCGAATCATTATGGAAACCATGATTCACATCCGGATAGATAAATGCGGTGTAATCAATATTTGCGGCTTTCAGCGCCGTCTCATATTCTGGCCAGAAGCCATTAACCCGGTTATCCAGACCGGCAAAATGCAGCTGTAATGCTGCTTTGATGTCGGCCACAGGGCTATGTGGCGGAGTGCCGTAAAACGGTACAGCCGCATCAACAATACCTGGCAGCATGGCAGCCAACTGATTGGTCAGGTAGCCACCAAAACAGAAACCAACCATCCCCAGTTTATCCGATGTCAGCGTATGGGCCGTCAGCATGCGTGCGGCGCCAGCAAAATCACCTTCTATCTTGCTGCGGTCCAGCGTTTTCTGCATCGCCCGGCCGTCATCATCATTACCGGGGTAACCTCCCAGCGGGAACAACGCATCCGGGGCAAACGCGACGAAACCTGATTTTGCCAGCCGTCGGGCAACATCTTTAATATAGGGGTTGAGTCCGCGATTTTCATGGGCTACCAGAACCGCCGGTGCCGGTTTTTCAGCGCTGACGCCCTTCGGCACCACCAGATAACCCCGTCCTTTGCCATGCCCCTCAGGTGCGTCAAACTCCAGATAACTGGCTTTGATATCCGGATCATTGAATGACACCTGCTCAGCCAGAGCATAGTCCGGCAGTAACACGCCGGAGATCGTACTCAGGGTCAGCCCTGCGATTCCCAGTGTGGCGAGTCGCTTCATGAAAGTGCGCCGATCAATATCCCCATGGGCATACTCGTCATACCAGTCGAATGCTTCCTGAGGAATAGTGATATGGGCAAGAGAGTCTTTATCGTCGCGGTTATTCATGCTTGCTTCCTTCCTGATTACAACCTGTGCTTTGGCTCTCTGGCGCCTTATTCCGGTCACCGAGCCGCTTAGGCAATATAGACTATCTTGAAAAAAACAAAACAATCAGCTATCAGTCCGAAAGCTATTATCAGAGTCTTTCCGCCCCCCTTTATCCGTTGCCGCCAGCAATCACACGCTTCAGGCGACGACTATAAAGGATATATATACCGCTGCTGACAATCACGAAGGTGCCTGACAGAGTCATCAGATCAGGCTGCTCATCAAAAATGACTATCCCCAGAATTAATGCAAAAATCACCCGGGAATAACGAAATGGCGCGACCACAGAGATCGAACCGGAGCGCATCGCAATTGTCAGCGCGTTATAGGCAATAACGCCAAACAGGATCGCTGCTGCGATTTGTAAAGCAGATGAAGCATCAATTGCGAATGCTTTATCTTCAATGAGTGACAGACAGGCTCCTGAGGCTATCAGTACCAGAAAACCATAAAAGCCCAATTGATAATTGGACAGTTTGGGTGACGCTGCCCGGGTGGCAAGGTCGCGCCCGGCAAAGCCCAGAGTACTGGCAACCGCAAAAAGAGAGGCTGGGTTAAAATCATCCGGTCCCGGGCGCACAATCATTAATACCCCGATAAAGCCGGTAATGATGGCTATCCAGTGCGCCGAAGATATCTTTTCATTCATATACACAGCGGCCCCCAGCACCACTACCAGCGGCGTTGCCTGAAGTATGGCTGAAGCGCTGGAGAGCGGCATTAAGATGATCGCAAGTGCAAAAAAAGAGCGTCCGATGATTTCACAGATCACCCGAACCAGCATCGCTTTGCTGCGTATATCCTCTGGCACAGTGGCTTCTGCTTTGAATTGCATCAGGCCGAAAAATACCAGCGCGCCGCCGATACCAAAGGCAAGAATCGCGTACCCGAGGGGAACAACCTCAACAGCACTTTTAATGAACATATCTTCAAGAGAGAATGCCGCCATCGCCAGGAGCATAAAAATGCACCCTTTATAGTTTGCTGAATATTCCTGAGAGTGGTTCATCAAATCTGGTCGCCTGACGTTAGCTTGCTGTCTTTAAAATTATCCGTAAGCGTATTGGCCAGATAAGGGCCTGCCTTCACAGGAATACACTATTGTAACAGGCTAAATCAAAGGCACATTATGATATAGGGGTAAATCAATAAAGTTTAATAGTGACAGGGCGCTGCTTTTACTGTGTTTATTCGCTTATTTACGGAAATTTTACGCCTTCGCGCTGTTTTTGGACTCGAATATTTACAGGGCTCCCAAGGATAATGACGTTATGGATTCCTGAGGTAGCGCCCCCATGATTAAGCTCTTTCGCCCTGTTCTGTATGTTTGTGGGGTCTTGTCATTGATAATGGCAGCGCTGATGCTGATACCGGCAGGCTATGCCTTTTTTATAAGCCATGATCCGGAACAGATCCCCTTTCTTCTGTCTGCCGGGCTTAGCACTATGCTTGGCATTATTCTGATTCTACTGTTCAAAGCGTCCTCGTTTACCCTTACCTCACGGCAACTCTATCTGCTAACCAGCTCTAGCTGGATACTGCTCTCATTTCTGGGCGCCCTGCCCCTGATGCTCAGTGAGCATCCGCTGTCGCTGTCTGATGCGGTGTTTGAATCGGTTTCCGGGATCACCACCACCGGCTCCACTGTATTGAGTGGCTTACAAACTCTGCCCCCCAGCCTGCTGCTGTGGCGTTCATTATTGCAATGGGTCGGAGGTCTCGGTGTTATCGGTATGGCGGTGACCATTCTGCCGTTTCTGCGTATCGGTGGTATGCGTCTGTTCCAGACAGAGTCATCGGACTGGGCAGAAAAATCCCTGCCCCGTTTTCACGAACTGGCCAGAACGCTGTTGTTCAGTTATCTGCTGATAACCATGCTCTGTGGGGTAAGTTACTGGCTCGCCGGAATGAACTCATTTGATGCCATCAATCATGCGTTCACCACCGTATCTACCGGTGGCTATGCGACCGACGACCGCTCAATGGGACGATTTGGCCCGGTGATTCTCTGGGTCTCGGTATTCTTTATGTTGCTCGGAGGTTTGCCGTTTACCCTGTTTATTCGTTTTCTGGTCAACCCCTCTTTTAAAAGCCTGTCAGATCAGCAGGTAAAAGGTTTTCTTGCGATTGTTGCCGGGTTGGTTGTGATTCTGACGGCTCAGTTGATGCTCAGCGGCAGCATGCCATTTTTTGAGGCGCTGACACACACGGCATTCAATGTTACCTCGGTGATTACCACAACCGGCTATGCATCATCCGACTACACTCTCTGGGGAGAGTTTAGTATTGCACTTTTTTTCATCGTTACCTTTATCGGCGGCTGTTCAGGCTCGACTGCTGGCGGGATGAAGATATTTCGCTTTCAGCTCTCCTTTTCTTTCCTGCGCGATCAGTTTCGCAAACTGGTGCACCCCCGGGGGGTATTTGCGATTCACTACAATGGCAAGCTGGTACATGACGACATTATCTTTTCGGCGGTTGCTTTCTCCTTTATGTTCTTTCTGGCTCTGGCGGTTACCACTCTGCTGCTGACGGCTATTGGCGTCGATTTTGTCACCAGCTTTACCGGAGCGGCTACCGCCCTGACCAATGTAGGCCCGGGTCTGGGAGACATAATCGGTCCGGCAGGCAGTTTTAAACCCCTTCCCGATATTGCTAAATGGGTTCTCTCTTTTGCAATGATCCTGGGACGTTTGGAGTTGCTGACTGTTATAGTGTTATTCTCACCTGTTTTCTGGAAAGGATAACTAAATCATGGGATTACCTAATATCCGAGAGCGTTACTTAGCCTGGGTTATGCCCTGGCTGGCGCCGCTCATCGCAACGGTGATTGCCTGGGGGTTATCTCCGGTGCTGCCGAAAGCGAACTTTGCCATGATCTACCTGGCCGGGGTGTTGTTAACCGCCGTTACAACCCGGGTCAAACCGGCGCTGGTGTGCGCCGTGCTGAGCTTTCTGGCCTATAACTTTTTTCACACTGAACCCCATTTCACTTTTTTAATGGTGCATCAGGAGGATATTCTCACGGTGACCCTGCTCATCTTTGTGGCTGCGGTTACCGGACACCTTGCGGCGCGGTTACGGGAAAAAGTCATCGCCCTGGAAGACAGCAGTCGCTGGAATCAGCAGCAGATGTTGCTGGCGCAGGAGCTGTCCGGTTGTGTGGATGGTCCGTCTGTGGTGAAAACCCTGGCTCAGCATCTGACACAAAGCTTCAGTTTCGCAACCCGGGAATACTATCCGGATAGTGATCAGCTGGCACAGCTGACGGCTGAGCACGGGCTTGTTCCCTCTCATATCCGTCGTTCGGCCGCAGAGGTCATTCTCAAAGAAGATTCATCACTGGTGCTGGTGGCGTTCAATAATCATAACAGTTGCAGGGGCTTGCTGATAATTGAGTTAAGCGCACCACTGACCTCAATGCAACGCTTTGGTCTGGATGGTTTTATCGGGCTCGCGCATCTGGCCTGGAGCCGCGTAGTGCTGAGTGAAACATTGCAACAGGAGATCACCGTCAAAGAGCGGGAGCAGTTGCGGTCTGCGCTGCTCTCTTCCATCTCCCATGACCTGCGAACGCCGCTGGCGACTATGATCGGCTCAGTTTCCAGCCTGATAGAGCTGAAAGATGCGCTGGATCCGTCCCAGAAAAATGAGCTGTTACAGAACACGCTGAGTGAGGCTCAGAGGCTTAATCGCTATATTCAGAAACTGCTCGATATGACCCGGCTGGGGCATGGTGAGCTGACTCTGGACCGCGACTGGGTAGGACTTGATGATATTCTCAGTGTGGTGATCAAACGCAGTAAGCCGCTGTTACAGGAGGTGACTGTAGACATCAGTCTGCCGCCAGATATGCCGCTGCTCTATGTTCATCCGGCACTGATTGAGCAGGCACTGTTCAATGTGTTGGAAAATGCTATTCGCTTTGCTCCGGCAGGCACGGCCATCAGGATCAGTGCCTTTACTACAGAAACACAGCTGCATATTGATATACACGACCAAGGGCCGGGTATACCACCCGAATCCTGGGACAGTATCTTCGATATGTTTTTTACCATGGCGCATGGCGATCAGTATCCAGCCGGCACCGGACTGGGGCTGGCGATATGTCAGGGCATTCTTGGAGCCCACGGCGGCAGCGCTGCGGTGCTGGAGAGTGATCCCGTTTCTGGTACAACGCTGAGGCTGTCTCTGCCCCTTTCAGACATTCAATTATCCTCAAAGAGCGACGATGATGACACGTATACTGGTGATTGATGACGAACCCCAAATTCGGCGTTTTCTTAATATCAGCCTTAGCTCTCAGGGCTATTCTATCCTTGAAGCGGAGGATGGCAAAAAGGGTCTGAAGGCGGCAGCACTTGAAGCTCCGGATATGATTATTCTCGATCTTGGGCTTCCCGATATGGATGGTCAGGAGGTGTTAAAAAGCCTCAGAGACTTCTTTAAAGGGCCGGTGATTGTGCTCTCGGTGCGTGATAGCGAACGGGAGAAAGTGATGGCCCTCGACAGCGGCTGTAACGACTATGTAGAAAAGCCGTTTGGCGTTAATGAGCTGCTGGCCCGTATTCGCGCCGTCTTGCGAACATTTTCAGGTATTGAGGTTCCGCCAACCGGCTATGACGATGGACGACTTGTGGTGGATCTTCTTAATCACCGGGTCACCCTGAATCAGGAAGATGTGCATCTCTCTAAAAAGGAGTTTGAACTGCTTCAGATGCTGATTAGTTATCCGGGGCGGATTCTGACTCAACAGCATCTGCTGCGAGAGATCTGGGGTTCCCACCATACAAAGGATACTCATTATCTACGTATTTTTATCGGGCGACTGCGGAGTAAACTCGAAGATGATCCTACCAACCCCCACTATATAGAAACCGAAGCGGGAGTTGGCTACCGTTTCATCGGTATAGAAAAACAGGGGCAGGAGAAGAAAAGACCGTAAAAACAAAGTTCGTAAAAACAAAGCCTGCAAAAAAAAAACACTGCATCTGAAGGTATAAAGCCGATATCAGGGAGAACCCGATGAAACATAACGCCATCATTACTGCGGATGAAATAAGGTTGCTGGAGAAAGTGCGTCACGGTGATTTTGACAACGTCACTCTTATGCCGTCCGAATTGCATCCCCTGCAAACCACAGGCCTGATTGAATCGATCAGATCGATTACGCTACCCATCATGCCGACCCGCTATCGTTACCGTCTTACTCCGGCTGGAGAAAGAGTTCTACAGCAAAAAAAGTGTTAAGAATAATGGGCGTTCCGGGTGCCTGGCATTTATATTTTATTGTGTTTAAAGGCTTTTTCATCAGACAATAAAGAACCGAAACGCCATCTTAAAAAAAACAATAAAAGCTGTACTAAACAAAATGATATGAATTTTTTCTAAAAACAAATTTAACTCTTAATAGTTTCTGTTTATTGGGCTTTCAGGCGTTATTCTATTCCCTTATAACCACCATCCACTATCACGCCGCCGCTTGCGATAAAGCCTTTCCTTTAGTCACACTGGAACGATTGCAGTCACTGAATATCAATCATAGAGAGTGATTTAATGCTCTCAATTCTGAGGCCGCTAACTGGAATATCCACGCAGAAATACAGAGTCCAGGCATAACTGGTCAGGCGCTGTGGAGTACAGATCGGTGGTTATCAGTAGAGAATCAGCCAGACTGATATTTAACCGCAATATTCCTACCCTCTTCTAACTAACTCTACAACTTACAGCACGGCCAGGTAATAGTGTGACCCGCTATAGTACTGACTGATAGTGCAGTTATTACACATAAAAAAGGGTGGTAGAGAGTAGCTGGACTGGCAATACAAAGTACATACGCATCAAGACGGCTGCCTTATCGTTTCAGGATGCAGAAAAAATCCGCCTGAATATCCAAGCATGGGAGTTCAGACGGAAGAGAACTACTCGGAAAGCGTGTAACTTAATTTTACCGTTCTTAGGTTATTTTTCTATCAGCGCTTTAATTTTGTTTTTGTACTTCCAGCGCTTAAACAGGCCCAGATCAGGTTGCTTCAGGCTAATTTTCGGATCATTAAAGACACCTGCATAGCGCTTTAGAAGAATAGGAGGTTTATTGCCGGTGGCCGCTTCGTTTATAAACTGGTCAGCCCAGGTTCGTCCAATGGGAGGCTTGCTGCCATATTTAAATCGTTCGTAATACTCCGCTTTTAAGCGCTCTCTGATCATTCTGTCTTTATAGATTCTATCACTGCTCTGCTGCACCCCCGCATAGTGATTTTTTCCATGAATGCGGTATTTCATTAAGGGCTCTGGCAGACAAAACTTACGATGCAGTGCAAGTGAGCTGGCAAGACACAGAGCATTATCAGCACAAATCTTCCAATCGCTTATAAATGGCAAAGGAAATATCTGATGGGCTGCCTTTGCCCGAATAGACATGGCGGATGTCGGCTCACCAAGACTAATATCTCTCGCTAATACCAGCATGTTGCTAAACCCTAAATCAGTTAGCTCAGTCATGCTAAATGGGTATACAACCTCCTCTTCCACACCGAACTTCTCCAGCCCGGTATAGAGGAAATCGCATTCAGGCCTGGCGCTGTAGACCTCATGAATCTTCTGTAGATAATCTGGCTGGTACAAGTCATCAGAATCCAGAAAGGTGATGACCTCTCCCGTAGCATTTTTTACTCCGGCATTAAAGGCTGAAGCCTGTCCTCCGTTCTCCTGAATGATTGCGCTTATTCTCGGGTCTTGTTCTGTAAGTGCTGCAATAATTGAACGAGAGTTATCAGTTGAGCCATCATCGACAATAATAAGCTCCCATTCTGTATATGTCTGAGATAACACCGAATTGACTGCTTCAATCAAAAAGTGACCGTAGTTATAGTTATTTATAAGTACTGATATCAACATGGCACTTGTTGCCCGGTAAATGCTACAGGTTCTGTCGTTTGGATTTTATACTGCATGAAGTAATCAATAGTCTTAAGCAAACCGCTCTCCAGGTCAGTGTATGGCATCCAGCCGAGCAACTCTTTAGCTTTACTGATATCTGCTTTTCGCTGTTTAGGGTCGGCTTCAGGTAATGGGAAGTACTCAATCTTTTCTGACTGTCCGTGCAACCTCTGAATAACACGGGCTATCTCAGAAACCGTAAGCTCACTCTCATGGCCGATATTAATGACACTAATAGGGCCGCAATCTTGCTCCATATATTTCATCAGACCATTAACCGTGTCTGATACATAGCAGAGGGAGCGCGTTTGTGAACCATCTCCATAAATGGTTAACGGCTCTCCATTCAATGACTGGTTTATAAAATTAGAAATGATTCGTCCGTCTTCAGGACACATACCCGGACCGTAAGTATTAAATATTCTTGCTATTTTAATCTCCACGCTATCGCTGTATTCATAGCATAGGGTCTCGGCAACCCTTTTGCCTTCATCGTAACAAGCGCGAGGGGTAAGTGTTGATACATTACCAAAGTAGCTTTCTGTCTGAGGGTGGACTAAAGGGTCCCCATAGATTTCAGATGTAGAGCTGAATAACAGGACCGCGCCACACTTCCGGGCAAAATTTAAGACGTTCTTTGTTCCTATATAACAGGTATCAAGAGTTTGTATCGATTTTTTCTGGTATTGGGGAGGAGATGCAAGACAGGCAAGATGGTAAATCTTGTCCTGCCTTTTTAACAATGAGAAGTCAAAATCACAGATGTCGGCTTCAATGAAGTTGATATCAGGTAAATCACTAATATTTGCCATTCGACCCGATGATAAATTATCAATAACGGTAATTTCACAATCAAAGCTATACATTAGGGAACATGCGATTAAGTCCCTCCGCATGAGACAATGTCCGGCATAGTGTCA
>JAAEYW010000009.1 GCA_018223185.1 Oceanospirillales bacterium
TAACCATGTAGATATCGATGTTTCTATATCCTTCCCCATAACCTGCGATGAACCTTAAAAAGGAGGTCTCATCGGTCCTGAAAATAGCCTCATCCGTTGACAGACTAACTGATCGTTATGCCCTCTTTTTGTAGTTTGATAGCTGTTTATCGACGACGATATCAATGGTTTTTCTGTCTGTATAACACGGGATTGTCCGAGATAGACCAAATGGACTAATGCAGACCGAAAACAAGACCGTTTACCCATTTTTACGCCATCTCTTTAGGCCCTTCTATCTGAGAAATCCTCATATCATTTACGCTGATGAAACGATTTGAGTGCTGTGCAGTTTTACCGTATTGGACGGGACTGCAGCCGATGAGGACTGGAAAATGGCTACACAACAAAAAGAAGAATTTGGCTTTGGAACGCAGATTCGGAAATCCCCTTATTTTGATGCAACCGTGCGCTGGGGTGCTACCGGTTTCTCGGTATATAACCATATGTATATCCCGCGTGATTTTGGCAATCCCGAGCAGAATTTCTGGAACCTGGTCAACGATGCCATCCTGTGTGATGTTGCGGTTGAACGCCAGGTAGAGATTACCGGTCCTGATGCAGCACAGTTCGCGCAACTACTGACGCCCCGCGACCTGTCCAAGTGTGCAGTAGGGCAGTGCAAATATGTGCTGATCACGAATGCTGATGGCGGCATTCTGAACGATCCGATCCTGCTGCGCCTTGAAGAAAACCGCTTCTGGATCTCGCTGGCAGACAGCGATATTTTGCTGTGGGCACAAGGCGTTGCGATTAACTCGGGTCTGGATGTTCAAATCCGCGAACCGGATGTTTCTCCGCTGCAGCTGCAAGGTCCGAAGTCCGGTGAAATTATGAAAGCGCTGTTTGGCGACAGCATCACCGATCTGAAGTATTACTGGTTACGTGAATACGACCTGGATGGTATCCCTCTGATCATATCCCGGACCGGCTGGTCAAGTGAACTGGGCTATGAGCTTTATCTGCAGGATGGCTCGAAGGGTGATGAGTTGTGGGAAAAGATTATGGCAGCGGGTGCTCCGTTCGGTCTTCAGCCTGGCCATACATCGTCAATTCGTCGCATTGAGGGCGGTATGCTGTCCTACCATGCCGATATGGATAACAGCACTAATCCGTATGAACTGGGTCTGGATCGTCTGGTAGAGCTGGATATCGAAGCTGATTTTATCGGTAAAGCTGCTCTGAAGCGTATCCGTGACGAGGGTGTCTCACGCAAACAGGTTGGCCTGGTGATTGAAGGCCCGGCGCTGACAGGGCCTAACACCCGTTTCTGGATGCTGGAAAAAGAGGGTGAGCAGGTGGGTAAAGTGACCTCTGCGGTGTTCTCTCCACGTCTGGAACAAAACATTGCGCTGGCGATGGTCAGCGCAGCGTTTGCAGACTTTGGCACAACGTTTGAAGTTGAGCTGCCGAGCGGCAAAACAACAGCGACCGTTGTCGAAATGCCATTCTTTGATCCTAAAAAGACCATTGCGGCGATCTGATTTAAGTAAACAGACATGCCAAAAAAATGAGCGGACTCTGCAGACTCTTATTCACGATCGGGTATTGATTTAAACGATAAAATTAACACTATACCGGTTCGTGTGGTCCAGGCACTTTGAGTGCAACAGCTGTTCCTGAGATGTCTGCGGATGCTCATTGATAATAAATAACAGGGTGTGACCACCCGACAAAACATAAAGGCGATCGTATGGGGCTGCTATCTTTTCTTTACAAATCTGCTGATGTCAGCACCAGCACAGAGGATCAGACATCCCGCTTGCTGGAAAAATTTCTGAGCGGTTATTCTATTGAGGTCATGCCTCGAACCGCTGATAGCGTGCAGAGCTTCAGAGATATTCTGCCTACCGGCACCCGCGTCTATATTGCGCATATCGATGGTACACCGATTGAGGATATGGTTCGCACTGCACGCCGTCTGACCGATGAGGGTTTTCAGGTCATGCCGCATTTTCCCGCACGTCTAATTACAGGGTATAATGAGCTGGCTGAATGGATCGCCCGATATCAGGGCGAGGCAGGGGTTAATCAGGCACTCCTTCTGGGCGGCGGTCTTAACACCCCGGTGGGTGAATTTAAAGATTCTATGCAGCTGCTGGAAACGGGGCTGTTCGATGGTTTCAGTAATCTGCACATTGCCGGCCACCCCGAAGGTAACCGCGATATAGATCCCGATGGTTCAGATAGGATGGTGATGCAAGCCATGAAGTGGAAGAAAGCTTTTTTTGAGCGGACGGATGCTCGCGTGGCGATTACCACCCAGTTCTGCTTTGAAGCCGCTCCGGTCATCGCCTGGGCTGACAGGCTTGCAGACGAGGGGGTTGATCTGCCAATCCATATTGGAATGGCGGGCCCGGCTAAGCTACACACTCTGATTAAATACGCCCTGTCATGCGGTGTAGGTCCCAGTATGCGGGTTCTGCAGCGCCGGGCAAAGGATGTAGGGAAGTTGCTGCTGCCTTATGAGCCCACCGAATTAATAACCGAACTTGCCGCCCATAAGGAGCGCCATCCGGATTTTGGCATTGAGCAGGTGCATTTCTTCCCTCTGGGCGGGATTAAGAACAGTGCAGCCTGGGTTACTGAGAATGCTGGTAACGCTGGCCGGCCAGCCTCAGCAGATTAAGCTTGTTCAAAAGATATCTGTAGTCAGCCTCCCCAAAAAAGGGGGCGCTACATAACAGGAACAAACGCGCCGCTTTACCGGTCTTTAACCCGTTTCCGGTGTGCGCGAGATGAGAAGAAAACACATGACTGCACAGATCATCGATGGCAAGAATTTCGCCGTCGCATTACGCGAAAGAGTAGCCGCGCAGACTGCGAACCTGAAAGAAAAATACAATATCACTCCCGGTCTGGCAGTGGTGCTGGTCGGTGAGGATCCTGCATCTCAGGTCTATGTTCGCTCAAAGGGAAAACAAACCATTGAAGCGGGTATGAACTCTTATGAACACAAACTACCGGCAGATACCTCTGAGACTGAGCTGTTAACCCTGATTAGTCAGCTCAATGCAGATCCGGATGTTCATGGTATTCTCGTTCAGCTTCCTCTGCCTGATCACATCGATGAAGCGTTAGTGATTAATGCTATCGACCCGGCCAAAGATGTGGATGGGTTTCATATCTCTAATGCCGGACTGCTGGCAACAGGGCAAAAAGCGATGGTGCCCTGTACCCCTTTGGGGTGTCTGATGATGCTCCGCGAGTATTGCGGTAACTTGTCTGGCCTGAATGCGGTCGTGATTGGACGGTCGAATATCGTTGGCAAACCGATGGCGCAACTGTTGTTGAAAGATAGCTGCACAGTGACAATAGCGCATTCGCGGACGCGAAATTTGCCGGAGCTGGTGCGCGGTGCCGATATCGTTGTTGCTGCTGTGGGGCAGCCCCTGTTCGTCAAGGGCGAATGGATCAAACCCGGGGCTACTGTGATTGATGTGGGTATCAATCGCATTGAGCAGGGTGACGGTATGACACGGCTTGTCGGTGATGTGGATTTCGACACAGCCAAAGAGGTTGCTGGCGCGATCACTCCGGTGCCCGGAGGTGTTGGCCCCATGACTATTGCCTGCTTACTGGCGAATACAGTGACAGCATGTTGCCGTTCACACTCTCTTCCCGAGCCTCAGGGCCTTACGGTCTGACAATAATAAAACCAGAATTGAACCGTTGTAGCCATCGGGAGGTTCTGGTTAAAGAGCGAATATATTTACCAGATGTGATGGACGTAACAATTCGGGATGAGGGCTGGATGCAGCGGACACCTCATCCCGGCACTCTGGCATGCCAGGGCATCGTTGCATCGGTTATTCTTGATGCTAAGAAACTTTCATGATTACTCATCAGTCTGTGTTTCATATAAGTCAGTACAATATGTTGTAAATTACAGTTTTATTTGTTCGTTAAAGTGCGTTTTTTATAAAATATAAAAGAGAGATCTTTTCAGGATTTTTTATAATGATGCGAATTTATGTGGACTCCTAAAAATTCGTGTTTTAAAAATCGCTTTTTATACAGGCTATTATTAAAGGTTCTGTTAAAAATTCGGTTGATTTCTCCTTGTCTTTTATATGACGATCCCATTTTTATTTCATCTCTCATAGATTTAAAAAGCTATTAGTTGTTGATTATCAATAGCTTTGTTTTTATATCTGTCGAAAGATTTCCCTGCTTAATAGCCTCTTTTCTTATATAAAAAACAGCCCTCATAAAGCTAAGCAATCTGGTTAGAAAATGTCGTTTTACAGCAGCGATTGGCTTGCATACGATAAAAGCCACAATAAGCAGTGACATTCAGAGTCCTGATATTGCTAAATATTTTCAACGGATGAATTGTGTTATTTCTAATTCTTTTTGGATGCGGAATACTGCAAATTCTTACCGCCGACTGCATAATAAAAACAATCTGGATTATTAAAATGAATGAGCAAGTTCGAAGCAAACCTTTGCCCGGGCAGTATACGACTGACTATAAAGCGGGGCAGGATAACGTTCAGGTTCTGGGGATGGATATCCATAACCCGGTGTTCACAACCAGTGCGCTGGCGATTATCACCTTTATCGTACTGGCACTGATGTTTCCGGCAGATGCAAAAACAATCCTGGAAGGTGCCAGGGTATGGTCTACCACAACCTTTGACTGGTTATTCATGATCAGCGGTAACATCTTTGTTATATTCTGTATCTCTCTTATTCTGTTACCTGTTGGCAGGATCAGGCTTGGCGGGAAAACAGCGAAACCTGATTTCAGCAGAATGTCATGGTTCTCAATGTTATTTGCCGCAGGTATGGGCATAGGCCTGATGTTCTGGAGTGTCGCAGAGCCGGTGGCATACTATACCGACTGGTGGGGTACGCCATTAAATGCGGCAGCTAAGACTCCGGAAGCGGCCTCCATGGCCATGGGCGCGACCATGTTTCACTGGGGATTACATCCCTGGGCGATCTACGGCGTAGTGGCACTGGCACTGGGCTTTTTTACCTACAATAAAGGCCTGCCGCTGACTATTCGTTCGGCATTTTACCCGCTACTGGGAGAACGTACCTGGGGGCCTATTGGCCATGTCATCGATATCGTAGCAGTCCTGGCAACGATTTTCGGTCTGGCAACGTCTCTGGGATTGGGGGCGTCTCAGGCTTCCAGCGGACTTAACTTCCTGTTCGGCGTGGAAAACTCCATCTCTACCCAGATTGCCATTATTGTAGTCGTCACCGGGATTGCGATTTTCTCGGTGGTACGTGGCCTTGACGGCGGCGTTAAGCTCCTGAGTAACATCAACATGGGGATTGCGGCGGTTCTGCTTCTGTTTGTGATTATTGCGGGTTCAGTGACCGTCTTTTTCGGAAACTTCCTGGGCACACTGGGCAGCTATGCGGAAAATATTCTTCCCCTGAGTAACTGGATAGGACGCGAGGACGATAAGTTTTACACTGGCTGGACCGTTTTCTACTGGGCCTGGTGGGTCTCCTGGTCACCGTTCGTGGGTATGTTTATTGCCCGTATTTCTAAGGGCCGGACTGTACGTGAGTTTATGACGGCTGTGCTGCTGGTTCCGACGCTGGTATCTGCTGTGTGGATGTCTGCATTCGGAGCTCAGGCGCTGGATCAGGTGCAGGGTGGTATTGGTCAGCTGAGTAACGGCCTGGGTGATGTGTCACTGGCAATGTTCCACATGCTTGAGAATCTGCCACTGACACAGATCACCTCAATACTGGCTATCGTACTGGTTCTGGTGTTCTTCATTACATCGTCTGACTCCGGCTCTCTGGTCATCGACTCCATTACTGCCGGTGGTAAAGTGGATGCGCCAACCCCCCAGCGTATCTTCTGGGCTGTGTTACAGGGACTGATCGCGGCAGTGTTGCTGTATGGTGGTGGCTCAGAGGCGCTTAAAGCCCTGCAAGCGGGATCCATTGCAACCGGTTTACCCTTTACCGCCATTCTGCTGCTGATGTGTTTCAGTATTTACAAGGGACTGAAGTCTGAAGTCTGAATACTGAGTCAGTCTTCTGATATAAAGACAGCCTTGTGCATCCAGCTCCCCCATCGCCGGGGAGCGACCAGGCCTGAATCCAGATAAGCGGATGAGTGCTCCCTCGGGCAACGTCAGCGTAAAGGGTTCAGGCTTTATTATTTCTCCAGATTTTCTTCTGTATTCATACCTGAGCTACCGCAGTGTCATCTTCATCTTATTATTGATTAGCAGCAGGGAGGCTACCGCACTTTCTGCTGCCAGTGCCAACTGCTTCGCGCCGCTCGCATGCTTTTTTTCCCTGGATTCAGCCCTGCGCTCAAGCATAGACCAAACAGACTAATACGAGCTGAAAAATAAGACCGTTTTTCCATTTTTTGACCATCTCTTTAGGCCCTTCTATCTGAGAATTCCTCATATCATTTACGCTGATGAAACGATTTGAGTTATGTGCAGTTTTACCGTATTGGACGGGACTGCAGCCGATGAGGACTGGAAAATGGCTACACAACAAAAAGAAGAATTTGGCTTTGGAACGCAGATTCGGAAATCCCCTTATTTTGATGCAACCGTGCGCTGGGGTGCTACCGGTTTCTCGGTATATAACCATATGTATATCCCGCGTGATTTTGGCAATCCCGAGCAGAATTTCTGGAACCTGGTCAACGATGCCATCCTGTGTGATGTTGCGGTTGAACGCCAGGTAGAGATTACCGGTCCTGATGCAGCACAGTTCGCGCAACTACTGACGCCCCGCGACCTGTCCAAGTGTGCAGTAGGGCAGTGCAAATATGTGCTGATCACGAATGCTGATGGCGGCATTCTGAACGATCCGATCCTGCTGCGCCTTGAAGAAAACCGCTTCTGGATCTCGCTGGCAGACAGCGATATTTTGCTGTGGGCACAAGGCGTTGCGATTAACTCGGGTCTGGATGTTCAAATCCGCGAACCGGATGTTTCTCCGCTGCAGCTGCAAGGTCCGAAGTCCGGTGAAATTATGAAAGCGCTGTTTGGCGACAGCATCACCGATCTGAAGTATTACTGGTTACGTGAATACGACCTGGATGGTATCCCTCTGATCATATCCCGGACCGGCTGGTCAAGTGAACTGGGCTATGAGCTTTATCTGCAGGATGGCTCGAAGGGTGATGAGTTGTGGGAAAAGATTATGGCAGCGGGTGCTCCGTTCGGTCTTCAGCCTGGCCATACATCGTCAATTCGTCGCATTGAGGGCGGTATGCTGTCCTACCATGCCGATATGGATAACAGCACTAATCCGTATGAACTGGGTCTGGATCGTCTGGTAGAGCTGGATATCGAAGCTGATTTTATCGGTAAAGCTGCTCTGAAGCGTATCCGTGACGAGGGTGTCTCACGCAAACAGGTTGGCCTGGTGATTGAAGGCCCGGCGCTGACAGGGCCTAACACCCGTTTCTGGATGCTGGAAAAAGAGGGTGAGCAGGTGGGTAAAGTGACCTCTGCGGTGTTCTCTCCACGTCTGGAACAAAACATTGCGCTGGCGATGGTCAGCGCAGCGTTTGCAGACTTTGGCACAACGTTTGAAGTTGAGCTGCCGAGCGGCAAAACAACAGCGACCGTTGTCGAAATGCCATTCTTTGATCCTAAAAAGACCATTGCGGCGATCTGATTCTGAAGGTTGAGGTATCTCGACGGCACACAGATGACCGGCTGCGTCCACACCCAGGCTTTCCAGGTAGTGAATACAGCCGGATATCCGGGTCATCCCGGTATTAATAAATCAGCCAGCTGACTATGCGACAAGACGGGAAGTTCAGGGGGGGATCATCCGAAACGGATCTCTCCTGCAACGTCATCTCCTGCAACGTCAGTCTGGCGAATAATAAAATTTAAGGACCTGTAGAATGACTACAAATACAACAACCTATATCCTTACCGGCAGTTCTCAAACCAAGCTGGGTGTGCTCGATCTGATAATCAGCAGCCTGTATCGCAATGACTGTTATGCATACGAGATGCATACTTTTGATGATGCCGATACAGACCGTTTTTTCTTTCGTGTCGAATTTAATTACCGGGGTGACGGTGAGTTTTCGGAAGCGGATCTGCGTAGTCAGCTTGCCGACCGGGCAGAAGCCTTCGATGTTGAATGGGAGCTGCGCGATCTGGCGGTTCCAGCTAAGGTAGTGCTGCTGGTCTCCAAGTATGATCACTGCCTGCAGGATCTGCTCCATCGTCATAGTACCGGTGCGCTTAATATCGAGATCCCGGCGATCATCTCCAATCATCCGGATCTGAAAAAACAGGCTGACTGGTACAATATCCCGTACTACCACCTGCCGGTTACTGCGGAAACTAAAGAGCAGCAGGAAGCGCAGATGTGGGAGATCATTCAGGAATCCGAAGCCGATCTCGTTGTGCTGGCGCGCTACATGCAAGTACTGTCTGAAGATATGTGCAAGAAGCTGCATGGACGGGCTATCAATATCCACCATTCACTGCTGCCGGGCTTCAAAGGTGCCAAGCCTTACCATCAGGCCTATGAGAAAGGCGTTAAACTGGTCGGAGCTACAGCACACTACGTTAGCGAACACCTGGACGAAGGACCAATCATCACTCAGGGTGTGGAACCGGTGGATCACACCTACACACCTGAGCGACTGGTAGCAAAAGGACGTGATACCGAGCGTGTCACGCTGGCAAAAGCAATTAAGCTGCATGTCGAGCATCGCTGTTTTCTGAATGGCAACAAAACGGTTGTCTTCCCAGGACATTAATCATCGTTGCAGGGTGATGAGTCGTTAACGTTGTCAGCGGATCAGTCCGGTAAACCGGTGATCCGCGCTTACTCCATCAGAGTGGCAGGGGACGTTGACCGGATCAGCTATATTCGTTTCCGGTATCGTCGATACTCTGCGAACAGATTTACTCCCTTAGTGCATGAATATGCATTTTCAGGCCCCGGTGGGGCCTTTTTTATTTTGTTGCTGCGTTGATGCAAATTTAGAATTCAGATGACTGACCGGTTTGCGACAGAATTCATGCGCCTGTCATTCTTAGCACATATAACGTTTGATCTGGTTCATTCAGGTGGTTAGACTCGAATCTGATGGATTCGGATTTGATGTGTAATTAAAAATATGAAAAAAGTCATATTAGATGCGGTAGATGTCCGTATTCTGAGTGCCGTGCAGCAGCATGGACAAATCAGCAAGTCCAGACTTTCGGAATTGGTCAGCCTTTCGCCAACGCCATGCTGGATGCGCTTAGACAAACTCAAAAAGGCGGGCCTGATAAAAGGTTATCGGGCCGATATTGCCATTGATAAAATACTCGACCTGACTAAGGTTTTTGTCACTATTTCATTGAAGGCACATAACCGGTCAAATTTTGAGCGGTTTGAAAAACATATTCAGAACGTTGATGAGATTGTAGAGTGCTGCGCGACCGGTGGTGGTTCGGACTATGTGATGAAAGTTATTACTAATAGCCTGCACGATTTTCAGAATCTGATCGAACAGTTGCTCGATGAAGAGATAGGCATTGACCGCTATTATATCTATGTTGTCACACGGGACGTTAAATCGACGTCTATTAGCCTATCGAAACTGTTAGACAATAAAAGAGCCTCCGACGATTAGAGTGACTCTGTATCTGTTATGAAGCCCGGCTATTGCAGCCGGGCTTTTTTGTTTCAGGTCAGGTGTGTGGGGCAGTCCGTCACAGGTAATTTTCGCTTACCGGGCCAGTAGAGCCCGGCTAAAACATCAGTCCTGCTAACGAAAAACCATATCAGATCAACTTCGACAGGAAGGTGGTTTCCTTTGACGTTGAGATACCATTGCCGGTGAAGACAAATGCCAGTTTTGCATTCGTCTCATCAACATTACTGCCGCAAATACGATAGGGTAACCAGGCTGAATTGTTATCGCTGAGTTTAATGATTTCAGGTCCGTTGAGGGTAAACTGCGGACTTGCGGAGAGGGAAACCCTAATCAGTTCCTGACCGCTGGCAAACCCCTCTACCTTGACACGGTAGTTATTACATACCGTATTCTGATCCAGCTGGGTAAACAGCGCCGAGCGATCACGGCGAACCTCAACCAGCAAACTTTTGGTATCGGTAAAGCCGTAGATAACCGCTGAGATTGCACAGAGTGCCACGGCCGCATAACCGGCGAGCCTTGGGCGCATGAAGGGGGATTGGTTGCCTTCCAGTTGCCGTTCGGATGCAAAACGTATCAATCCTCTTGGGCGGTCAATTCTATCCATCACCGTGTCACAGGCATCGATGCAGGCAGCGCAGTCGATACAGGCGGCCTGCAGCCCGTTACGAATATCGATGCCGGTGGGACAGACCTGAACACAGATGCCACAATCAACACAGTCGCCGCTGTTTTCATCGGCGTTACGACGGTTTGCCCGGGGCTCTCCGCGCCTGGCATCGTAGCTGACGGTGAGTGTGTTGTCGTCAAACATAACGCTCTGAAAACGGGAGTAAGGGCAGGCGTGCAGACAGATTTTCTCTCTCACGAGGCCCGCGTTGGCATAGGTTAGTGCGGCCATAATTGCCAGCCAGCCAACCAGAGTTGCGGACATTTCAAGATTCACCCCATCCGCCACAATCTCCCGGATGGGGACAAAATATCCGGTGAAGGTCGCTGCAGTCAGAACGGCCAGAAAAATCCATAGAAGATGTTTGATCACCCGGCGTAACAGGCGTATGCCTCGTAGTGGCAGGTGGTCAGATTTTGACCGCTCAGTGGCACGGCCTTCGGCCAGCTGTTCAATACGAATAAACAGCCAGGTCCAGATACTTTGCGGGCAGGCAAAGCCGCACCAGACCCGTCCCCAGGCCACCGCCATAAAAAACAGCAGCGTCGCCCCGGCAATCATTAATCCGGCCATTAACGGCAGATCGTGCCAGGACAGTGCGCTGCCAAAGAGGGTGATACGGCGCTGTTCGAAGGAGAAAAACAGAAATGGCTGTCCATCAATCTGAACCCAGGCAAGACCGAAAAACAACGCGATCAGCGGCCAGGTGGTCAGGCGTCTGAGGTTTTGAAAACGCCCCTCCGTGAGGCGCACGTGAAATTTACCATCGGTTGCAAATGGAGGCGTTGGATCTTGTATAACAGGAATTTTTTGCATGGCGGCAATCTACTAAATTTTGTGATTGCGCAAGATTACGGTTGTAATTCATATAGGAACAGGTATAAAAAAAATATAGTTAATAGGTACAGCTTAAAATTCTATTCAAACGTGCGGTTAAATAAAAAGAGTAGTGGGTGATGACATCAGAATATCTCTATCAACAGCTTGAAGGCTGGCTCTTAAAGGGGATAGAGGAACAGCGCTGGCTGATGGGAGATCGGTTGCCCTCTATCCGGGAACTCTGCAAACAGCACTCGCTGTCAAAAGCAACCGTCCAGCATGCGCTTCAGCGGCTGGAAGCACAGGGATTACTGGAGGCCAGACCTAAAGCCGGTTACTTTGTTGCGCTACATGCCAAAACAGTTAAGGAGCCGATCAGTCGTTCACCTATCAAGGCTCCCCGGCCGGTAACGGTGAGTGATCTGTTGCTGGATATCATGCGCCGCAGTGCTGCGTTTGACCTGTTACCGGATCTGCATGCGGGTGAGTTGCCATCAGGAATCGTCACCCTGAATCGTTCGGTCGCCAGAGCGTTGCGCCGTCAGCGGGGCGATGACTATCAGTATTATGATACGCCTGCGGGTGATGAGGGGCTGCGACAACAGTTAGCCCTGCATCTGTTACGCAGAGGCTGGCAGGTTGATATTGATGAGTTGTGTATCACCTCGGGCTGTCAGCATGCCCTGTTTCTGGCGCTGATGGCGACCTGTGAAAAGGGTGATGTCGTTGCCGTTGAATCACCCGGATTTTACGGTGTACTGCAGCTGCTTGAACAGCTGGGTCTGCAGGTTGTCGAAGTGCCTACATCAATCTCTACGGGGATGGATATTGAAGCGCTGGAAGAGGTGCTGAAACGCTGGAAAGTTAAAGCCTGCGTTGTATCGCCGGCCTTCTCTACCCCGGGAGGTGCGCTGATGCCGAAAGATGACCGCCTGAGGTTATTAGCGCTGGCGGAACAACATGATCTCGCCATTATTGAAGATGATATCTATGCCGATACTGCTTTGGGGGAAGTGCCTGATCCATTGAAAGCGTTAGATGAAGACAACCGGGTGATCCTCTGTAGCTCTTTCTCGAAATCGCTGTCCCGGGATCTGCGGCTGGGGTGGATCTCGGGTGCCCGCTGGCATGACCGGATTATCAAACTTAAGCTGGTTACTCAACTGACCAGCAGTCGTTATCTGCAACAAGGGGTTGCCGAGTTTATGGCGGATGGTAGTTTTGGTGCCCATCTTCGTCGTCAGCGACATGAGTTGCGTGAACGACGTGACCGGCTGATTGCACACCTGCGGGCCTGGCCCGGGGATTTGAGAATAAGCCTGCCGCAGGGCGGTTTAGCTGTGTGGGTTGAATTGCCTGAGGGGGTGGATACATTGCAGGCTTACCCCGAAGCGCTTGATCGTGGGGTGGTTATTACCCCCGGACCGTTGTTCTCGGTATCCGGGCAGTTCCGCAACTGTATGCGCCTTAGTTATTCCCATCCATGGGATAAGCGCCGGGTTGACGCACTTAATCTTTTGTCCGCAGTGTTGATGCCGCAACGTTAATCTGTCTCGATTAAAAATTAAAAGACTGAGCCTGTGTCGGGTTTGCATGTCAGTATATTCTGAGCAGCTAAAGTAGCTAAATGAGTACTGATGCTGTGTACAGATATGATGAATATGACCGGGCGTTGGTACAGGCGCGGGTAGGGCAGTTCCGTGATCAGGTTTCCCGACGGTTATCGGGTGATCTGAGTGAAGAGGAGTTTTTGCCTCTGAGATTGCAAAACGGACTCTACCTGCAAAAGCATGCTTACATGCTCAGGGTGGCGAACCCTTATGGCACGCTGTCAGCAGATCAGCTGCGGGTATTGGCTAAAATAGCCACTGAGTTTGACCGGGGCTATGGTCATTTTACCACCCGTCAGAATATTCAGTTTAACTGGATTGAGCTGGAGCAGGTGCCGGATATCCTGCAGTTACTCGCCGATCATGATATGCACGCAATCCAGACCTCTGGTAACTGTGTGCGCAATATCACCACTGAAGCGTTTGCCGGCGTTGCCGGTGATGAAGTGATGGATCCCCGTCCTATGGCTGAGATTCTCAGGCAGTGGTCTACCGTTAATCCTGAGTTCTTGTTCCTGCCTCGTAAGTTTAAGATCGCTATATCATCCTCTGAATGTGATCGTGCCGCAGTTCGCTCACACGATATAGGTCTCTATCTTTATCGGGGTGACAACGGTGAAATGTTACTGGATGTGATGGCTGGCGGAGGGCTTGGCAGAACGCCGATTCTTAATGAGCTGGTGAAAAAGGGCCTGCCATGGCAGCACATCCTTACCTACACTGAAGCGGTTTTACGTGTTTATAACCGTTATGGCCGCCGGGATAACAAGTACAAAGCACGTATCAAGATTCTGGTTAAAGCGCTGGGCGTGGAAGCCTTTGCTAAGGATGTTGAGCGTGAGTGGCAACTGATCAAAGACAGTGATGCTGAGCTGACAGAGAAAGAGTATCAGCGGGTGGCGGCCGGATTTGAATCGCCTCCTTATGAGCGACTGGATCTGATTGATCCTGAATATGGTGCCTGGCTGGCCCGTGACCCTGAATTTGGTTTATGGGTACAGCGGAATACTCAGCCCCATAAAGTTGCCGGTTATGTATCGGTTGTACTGTCAACCAAGCCAGGCAGCAGTTCACCTCCCGGTGATGTGACCGGTGAGCAGATGAATGCTGTGGCCGATTTGGCAGAACGTTATGGCTTCGGTGAGATCCGCGTGTCCCATGAGCAAAATCTGGTGCTGCCGGATATCCGGAAGCAGGACCTCTATCCATTATGGAAAAAGCTGACCGGGATTAATCTGGCGAAGCCGAATGTAGGACTGCTGACCGATGTGATTGCCTGTCCCGGTGGAGACTATTGCGCGCTGGCGAACACCCGTTCACTGCCGGTTACCCGTGCCATCCAGGAACGTTTCGATAACATCGACTTCCTGCATGATCTGGGTGAGCTGACGCTGAATATTTCCGGCTGTGTCAACGCCTGTGGTCATCATCACATCGGTAACATCGGCATACTCGGTGTGGATAAAAATGGCGAGGAGTTTTTCCAGATCACCATCGGTGGTGCTCAGGGTAAAAACAGCTCACTGGGTAAGGTGATCGGACGTGCTTTCAGAGCGGAAGAGGTGCCGGAAGCGATTAACCTCCTGTTGCAGGCTTATCTGGATTATCGCGAACCTGAAGAGCCGTTTATTGAAACGGTGGGTCGTATGGGTCTTGAACCCTTCAAGGAGCGGGTTTACCAGACTCAAAGCCGCACGGCAGAGGTGAAGCTTGAAGAGGTGTCCGTATGAAAAACATTATCGCGACAGTGAACGGTAGCGTCTGCGTATTACATGATGATCCCTGGTTTTTGCCCGACACGGAAGAGATCAATAACCGCGATTATCAGATCGTGTCACTGGAGTCTCTGCTGGCGCTGGAAGCGTCAGGTGTAAGGCAGCAGGGGCAGTATGGTGTGCTGCTTCATCCGGATGATGATCCTGAAGTGCTGCAGCTCTGGCTTGACTCTCTGCCGTTGATCGCACTTCAGTTCCCCCGCTTCAGTGATGGTCGTGCTTATAGTCAGGCCTATCTGCTGCGCGCACGTCTGGGTTTCGAAGGTGAGTTGCGTGCCGTTGGTGATGTCTTAAGGGATCAGTTAGCGGCGATGCGTCACTGTGGTTTCAGCTCCTTTGCTATTCGTGAAGATAAGTCTGCTGAGGAAGCGCTAAAAGGGTTGGAAGTGTTCGATCTCATCTATGCCCGCTCGGTATCAACGCCTCAGCCGTTATTCCGGCGTCGCTGATCGCTGTTCAGGTTAAAATGAGGCAGGTTTCCGGGTATCACCGGAATAGCCTGACGGTGCCCCCTTAGCAAGGAGTCATTGCCAAAACATTGCGCGGGGGGCAAAACTTAACCCGGTCATTATAATAGTCTCTTGCTGCGATGGGTGTTTTCAGCTGGTGTTTTGTGGGGAGCTTTGTTGATGTCAGGCTTGTATAAAAAAGGCCCCGGTTTTATCCAGGGCCTTTCAGTATTGAATCAGTCAGATTTTTACTGATTTGCAGTCTGATATTTATCGATCAGTGCATTAGCTTTATCCAGCAGCATCTGGGAATCATAGCCATCAGATTTCATCTGCTTCAGCCAGTCTTCTGTTACAAATGCCAGCTTTTCTTTCCAGGCTGCAATTTCAGATTCGGGCAGTTGGTATAATTCGTTACCCTGATCAACAGCGGCCTGTCGGCCTGTTTTCTCATAGGTGTCGAATGCCTGACCAATAAAGCCAGCAAGCTCAACCCCTGAGTTATTGTCGATCACTTTTTGCAGATCAGCGGGAAGGTTTTCATAGGCTTTTTTATTCATGCTGAAGACAAAGCTATTTGCATAGAGGCCCCGCTTTCCGAGTATCTCAGTGTGATGCTTAACTAACTGGTGTATTTTCAGTGGTTTTACAACTTCGAAAGGCAGAACAGCAACATCGATGACACCCTTCGATAAAGCGCTGGGCATCTGTGGTACTGGCATGAAGACGGTGTTAGCACCTAATGCTTCAAATGCGCTAGCCATGACTTTGTTGGGCGCACGTACTGTCAGACCGTCCATATCTTTCGCCGTATGAATCGCTTTATCACGGGAGTTGAGTGAGCCGGGTGCATGAACGTGCATCGCCAGCAGGTGCACATCTTTGAACTCGTCAGCCATCTCTTGTTCAGCATAATCCTGTATTGCCATGCTGACTGATTTTGCATCAGCGGCCATGAAGGGAAGCTCAAATACGGTTGATTTAGGGAAGCGGCCAGGTGTGTATCCGGTGACAGTCCAGGAAATATCTACGATACCTTTACGTACCTGATCAAATAGCTGAGGCGGCTTGCCACCCAGTTGCATCGATGGGTAGATATCAATTTTAATCCGTCCGTCTGATTCTGCCATGACTTTATCAGCCCACGGCACGAGGAAATTGGTATGCGCATTAGAGGGCGGTGGCAGCATATGATGAAGCTTAAAGGTGTATTCGGGTTCAGCTGCGATTGCATTGCCAGCCCCCAGTAATAAAGCACAGACAGCCATAGAACGTTTTATTGTTGTTTTCAATTTCATGTAAGTACCTTTAAAGGTTATTTATTGTTATTGGATACAGCATATTATTCTTATTAACTGACCATCAGTCTGATAATCAGACTGATGGTCAGACTGATGGTCATATATCAAGCACTAAACGCGCGCTTTTGGCACGGGAGCAGCAGGGGGCGAACTCTTCGTTTTTAGCGTGTTCCTCAGGGCTCATATAGACATCTCTGTGATCTGGTTCCCCCGATAACAGACGGGTAGAGCATGAACCACACACCCCCTCTTCACAGGCAAAGGGAATATCGATATCCAGATCCAGCATGACCTCCAGCGCACTCTTATCTGCCGGGATCTGAATCACCTCGCCGCTACTGGCGATCTGAATTTCAAACGCGCTATCGGCTTCGGTTGAGCCGCTGGCCGCCGCAAAATATTCACGGTGTAACTGCGATTCCTGCCACCCTTGTCCGGCGGCTGTTTGCAGCACTGCGTCCATAAAATTGTTGGGGCCGCAGGTGTACAGGTGGGTGCCTGTGTCCGGATCTGCAAGCAGTGCCTGCATATCCAGGCGACCCTCCGTCTGGCTGAAGTGGAATGTCACCCGGTCGGCAAATTCAGAGGTTTGTATGCGCTCGACAAACGCTGCGTGCGCCGGTGATCTGGCGCAGTAATGCAACGAAAAGCTGGCATTGGTGTGAGCCAGACGCTCTGCCATACACAGCAGCGGGGTAATGCCTATTCCACCGGCTATTAACAGATGGTGAGCGGCGCTGTGTTCCAGCGGAAACAGATTGCGTGGTTCGCTGATGGTTAAACGGTCCCCTACATTGACCGACTCATGCAGGGTTACCGAACCACCCCGGGAATCCGGGTCGTTGAGCACACCAATTTCATAACAGTGGTGATCATGGGGTGGGTTGCACAACGAGTATTGTCGCACCAGCCCGTTGGGCAGGTGCACATCGATATGTGCGCCGGCACTGAAGGCCGGCAGTGGTGCGTTATCGGTACGTGCCAGGCGAAACAGATGAATATCATCTGTTTCCTTTACCTTGGCGATTACTTCGACTTCAAACATAGTGAACTCTCCGGATCTTCATCAGGTAGTCAATTGAGCCAGTATCAGGCTAATGAAGACTCAGTGGCGGCTGGGTTTTCCGCTTTAAGAAGCTTGTCAATAATGCGACGGGCATGCACGCCTCCGGCATCAATATCCAGTTTCAGAAGTCGCATCTCAGGATTCTCCAGCAGGTTTTGCTGCTGCAGTTCCAGCATCTCCAGATCTTCAGCAAAAATACCGCCTTGTCCTTCGCGGATTGCATCAGTCAGTGCCGCATCATCCGGTTTGAAATTACGCGCCATACCCCAGAAATACCAGTGACTGGTTTCGGTTTCCGGTGTGATGAAGTCGACCACAATACTGTTTACCCGTTTGTCGGCAGGGGCTTCCCGTCCACCGTTGCCAGCCAGTGCTACACCTACGTCGATCAGTACGTGACTTGGCGGGGTAAAGCGACAGATCTGCCAGCGATCAACCGGTTGATCATCGGGCAGGCCTTTGGTGCGCAGGTTCGCCTGCCAGAAGGGAGGCGCAATCACATTATCCATAAAGCGGCTGGTGGTGACTTCATCACCCACTTTCTCTGTCTTAACCGGAGCCTCATCAATCTCTTTCTGGCCGATGCTGGAGGTGTGGACGTAAGTTTCGTGGGTCAGATCCATCAGGTTATCGATCATCAGTTTATAATCGCACTGGATATGATAAAGCCCGCCACCGTAGGCCCAGTCATCGCTGACAGCCCATTCCAGATGAGGGATCTCATCGGCACTGGCTTTGTCTGCATCACCGGTCCATACCCAGATAAAGCCATAGCGTTCCTCTACCGGATAGCTCTTCATACAGGGGAAGCCGCCAACCCGTTGCTTGGGCATTGATATTGTTTTGCCATCCCGGCCTATTTTCAGGCCATGATAACCACACACCAGACCGCCGTCTTCGGTGTAACCAAGGGACAGTTTCGCGCCGCGATGAGGACAAAAATCTTTTACCGCTGCGACTTTGCCATCGCCATCTCTGAAGAATGCAATCTGTTCGCCACAGATTTTTCGGCCGAGCGGTTTTTCAGCAATTTCATCAGGGGTGCAGGCTACATACCAGCAATTTTTAGGGAACATAGAAAGAACTCCGAAATCGTGTTGTTTGTTTTTATGTATCCAATATTAGCCAATAATAGCTATAAGTTGCAATAAATAAGTTGTTTTGGATACAAAATACAAAATTTAAGCTCAGTCACTCTCAATTCGCTTCTGCGGTTCCGGGTGCCTAATCGGCTGATTATTATGGTTTTTACTGGAAAGAAAGCGTGGTGTTGTCTGTATTTAAGAGCCGTTATCCGGCAGTGTCCTGTTTATGACGGGGTCTTTAGCGGGTTCTTTTGCCGGACTTTCACTGGGTTTTCGAGTGGCAGAGTGAGACAGATTCCGTGTCCGGGTCTATGTAAACCGGAACAGAGCTTATCTTAAGTGGAAAGTTGTTGAGCTGTGCTATACAGGGGCTGATGTCTGCGGGTATAAGATAAAATATGTCTGTTACTTAATGAAGGTGGCAGATGGCACCAGCGGGTTAATTTAAACTGATATCGTCGAGAAACAGAGAAAATAGTTCAGATTTAGAATTAATCTCCAGCTTGCTGTAGAGGTTTTTGCAATGGACTTTGGCGGTACCATGAGCGATACCCAGCAGCTCGGCAATGGCGATTAAGGAGTAGCCCCGGATAATCAGAATTGCTATCTCGCTTTCTCTTTCGGTTAATATTCCTCCGCCGAAGTTTTTGAACACATTGGAAATCTGTTCATGAATGATAGCGCTGGCTTGCTGAGAGGTTACCTGATTGTTTTCGATGTTGTGCCAGTGCTTTCTGTAGGCTGAGATAACCAGTGGTGATATCGCATGCAGCCGTTCTCGAGTGGCGGCTGTCGCCGGGGTTTCGATAACGGTGAGTGATATTTGTATCTGTGAATCGGTGTCCAGATTTATGACGAAGGCTGCTTCTTCATATCCCCTGTTGCAGTAGTGCCCGGTGTAGTAAGTGCTCTCGAAAAAGTCATCCGGAGCGATCTCTTTGATAAAGTGTAAGCCGGTCGGCAGTCCCGTTGTAAAGGCGTTATAGAACGGATCGATCATATAGAAGCCGTTCAGGTACTCATCCATTATTTTGTCAGTTAGCAGTGTTGATTCAGGGGCTACCAGAATTGCAGGACGGCTTTTTTTATGGAAGTGAATGACAAAAACTGATTCACAAGGTGTGGCAGAGTTGATCAGACTGAGCAGGGCCTGAGTAAACTCGTCAGTGCCGCAGGTATCAATCAGATTAGAGGCAAGCAGATATACATTTTCTGAAGAATCTTCCACTTATACTTCCTTCGGGATTCTGACCTGATGATTGTTCAATAGTATATCGGTAGGTGGGTTTTTGTCGAATGGGAGTTTTTTTGGGTGGGGGCCGGCGAGGCCGGGGCTGCAATGATTCAGCAAGCCTGTTGCAGGCTTGCTGATGCTGCTATCGGTGGATCAGCAAGAGGCGTCCCGGTATACCTCTTTTCCACCCAGCAGAGTTAATAACACCTTAGTGTTTTCAATCTCGTACGGGGAGATGCTATAGAGATCCTGATTGAGGATGATCAGGTCGGCAAACTTACCCACCGTTAAACTACCGGTGGTTTTCTCTCTCCAGGCTGCCCGTGCCGCATTGATGGTATAGCCTTTGATCGCGGTATCGATATCGATGCGATATTGCGGATTGTGTGCCGGTGAGTTCTCATTGGCTCCGGAGCCCTGACGGGTTAGTGCCGTCTGCATGATGGCAAAGGGATCAAAGGTACTCACGCCCCAGTCACTGCTGAGTGCGCAGACCATTCCCTGACGCACCAGCTCAGCAATCGGGAAAATCTGCCGACAGCGCTCTTCACCCAGCATCTCCAGGGCGACCCTGTCATTGTCCGGGTCCGGTTGTGCCCACAATGGCTGCACGTTGCCGTAAACTCCCAGCTGTTTGAAGCGGGGAAAGTCATCTTCGGTTACCAGCTGTATATGTGCCAGCTGATGCCGGCTATCCCATGCACCATTCATCTGTCGGGCGTACTCGATTCCATTCAGTGCCGCATTAACCGCGCCATCGCCAATGGTGTGAACATGCAACTGGAACTTCTCTTTATCAAACGCAGCAAAAAATGCATTAATCTGTGGCTGATCAAACATCAGAGCTGCGGTTGATCCGGTATCGCAACGGGGTTCAAGCAGTGTTGCCGTGCCACTTTCAAGTACGCCATCAAGGAAAAACTTGGCTGAGTGGAGTTTAACCATATCATCAGCATAGGTTTCCCGCATTGAGAGAAGCTCTTGCATCTGCTCATCCAGCGGCAGATGAGCAAATATTTTGGAGGTTGCTGCTACCCTCAGTGTCAGCTGACCTTGCTGGTTCAGTGCCTGATAGTTTTCCATCGCTTTACGGGCCGCAGCGGCATCCAGAATGCCGGTAATGCCGTGCTGGTTGAATACTTTACAGTAATGCTGCATCCCCTCGGAATAATCTTCGTTACTGAATGATGGCGAGGCTCCGTTCATTGCCCAGATGGCGTCTTCATAGATGTAGCCTTTAGGCGAGCCATCAGGACAACGGGCATAGCTTCCACTGGCGGGCTCAGGGCTTGCGGCGGTGACGCCTGCAACACGAAACGCTTCGCTGTTCGCCCAGCCGCTGTGATAATCAAAGGAAAAAATAAGCGCAGGACGTCCCCCTGTTACCGCATCCAACCGCTCTTTGGTCAGCGTGTTCTCGTTAAAGATAGCGGGATTAAAACCGATCCCTTTAATCCATTTCTTGTGAGGATGTTCCCTGGAGAAACGCTCAATCTCATTGAGCAGGTCATCCATTGTTTTCATCTCATGCAGGGCAACATAGTGAAAAAAGTCGGCACTGGTTGCCTGGAAGTGTAAGTGAGTATCCTGAAAGCCAGGCAGCACCAGTTGGTCCTTTGCATCAATTATCTGAGTGTTATCACCAGCGAACATCTGAATGTCGGCGTTGCTGCCGACAGCGATAATTTTATCGCCATATATTGCCAGCGCTTCGGCTTTGACATTTATATCATCCATTGTATGGATGTTACCGTTGATAATTATCTTGTCTGCTACGTATGACATTAAACATATCCATTTTTTTAAAGATGTGGACAAAAGGTATCGCTGTGGCTGTCAGATAATTTATATCTGACTATTCATTATTCATTTTTTTATTTGAAAAAATTTCTCATACATTTGTCACACTACCGGATTTGATTCCGGCTGGAATACCACGTTAGGTATAGAGGAGGGTTATTTTTATAGATCTATATATTTGCGGCTCTGATTCAGATGACACTATTTTTACAACTAATGAAATAGGGGTATACCGGCTTAAAAGAATCTCTGAAATGATGGTTGCATACTAAAAAAATGAAAGAAAAAACGTGAGGGTGACATGAAAAACTTTAAAACTATTGCAGCTATCGGCTTAAGTCTTTTATCGGTGTCGGGTCTGGTTCGGGCCGACCTGGGTGCCAATGTTTCGGTATTGAGTGAGTGGCGTAACCGTGGTATCTCTATGACCAATGAATCGCTCGCTATCCAGGGTGGCATTGACTGGTACAACCAGAGTGGCATGTTCGCCAGCGTTTGGGCCAGTAACGTTGATTTCTTTCCTACCGGACACCCTTTTGATGATGGTGCAACGGTTGAGCTTGATCTGCTGGCGGGTTATGCCGGTGCTATCAACGATGATATCTCCTATGACGCTATCCTGTTCTACTACCAGTATCCAGGTGATGAGGTCGATCAGGACTTCGCTGAGCTGAAGCTGGGGTTGAATTACAATGGCTTTCGCTTAGGTTATGAGCACGCACCTGACTACATCAACTCTGGAAAGGCGTATCAGTATCTTTATCTGAACTATCAGACTGATATCGCTGAAGGTGTGGGGCTTGAACTGCATGTCGGCTCCTCTTTCGGTGAGGTGTTTGATGATCCAACCACCCTGATGCTGGATAAATATATGGATTATTCAATTGGTGTCACTAAGCGCTTCAGTGATCTGGATCTGAAACTGGCCTATGTTGACACTGATATCTCCAGTACCTATGCGGTTGATAGTGGTCAAATGGCGAATCAGGGAGCCGTGGTGTTCTCCGTTTCTAAATCATTCTAAAACCATCTTTTATCAGGGCCGTTGTATAATCCCCTTCATACAATAGCCACTGATAGCTTTTTAGAGAGTTAATAACTCTTAAAAGATAAACATATATTATAAGTTTCAGAGGATATTATGCGAATAAATAAGAAGATTCTCTCATTATGCCTGCTGACCGCTTCATGTTCAGTCAGTGCTGATCAGGTCAATGTTTATAACTGGTTTGGTTATATACCGGATGATTCTCTGCAGGTTTTCAGAGATACCTCGAAAACTGAACTGAATTACGATGTGTATGAAAGTAATGAAATACTTGAAACTAAATTACTTTCTGGCGGTTCCCGTTATGATCTTGTGGTGCCGTCTGCAAACTTTATGGAACGCCAGGTAAAGACGGGTATTTATCAGAAAATTGATCGATCAAAAATACCTAATTATAACAAGATTGATCCTGTTATTTTAAAGAAAGTCGAATCGTACGATCCGGGTAATCAATACAGCGTTCCCTATGCCTGGGGTAGTGTTGGCGTGGGTTACAACGTGAAAATGATTAAGGAGCGTTTAGGCGAAATTCCTGAAAATACCTTTGATATGGTATTTGATCCTGAAGTGTCAGCAAAGCTGAAGGATTGCGGTATTGCGGTGATTGATTCGCCGGCAGAAGCGATGTCGATGGCGTTGCATTATCTGGGGCTGAATCCTAATTCTGAAGATAAAGGCGATCTGAAAAAAGCGGAGACGATGGTCAGGGCCGTCAGAGGAAATTATAAGTATTTCCACAATGGCTCATACCGCGATGATCTGGCCAATGGCGATATCTGTGTGGCGCTGGGTTACAACGGTATTGTCCTGGCGGGCAGTGCGATCGCGAAGACCATTGATCCTGATCGCGAGATCGCTTACTCGATTCCTAAGATTGGTTCGCTGATCTGGTTTGATGTGATGGCTATTCCGGCAGATGCACCTAATCCTGATGGTGCACATGAGTTCATCAACTTTATCCTGGAGCCTGCGATCGGATCATCTATCTCTAACATGGTGAAGTATGCGGTGCCAAACCTCGGTGCGGATGAGTTTGTCGAGCCGGAAATCTTTAACGATCCGGGTATCTATCCATCCGATGAAGTGAAAGAAACCCTGTTTGCCCTGAATGCGCATACTCAGAAGTATGACCGTATCCTCAACCGGGCCTGGACCAATATTAAGACCAACCGGTAATTAAAACGACCCTTGTGACGCCTGCGGTGTTCAAGGGTCTTATCTTCTCCTTCTTTGTTATTGAGTTTTATTGCGGCGACGTTTTGCCAGTGACCTGTTCACTGGCTTTTTTTATCTATCAGACCGCGTATTTCAGTCTAAGTGACCCACGCTTGCCGTTTGCTAATCTACGGATGTTGTTTCGGGCGTCAGCGGCAGGTCGATATGAAAGTGTGCTCCCTTATCACTTGGAAGGCACTCTATATGCCCCTGCAACAACTGACTTACCAGGTTATAAACAATGTGCATGCCAAGCCCGCTGCAACCCTGGTTTCGTTTAGTGGTCATGAAGGGTTCAAACAGCTTATTATGCCAGCCCTCGGTTATACCGGTACCGTTGTCCCGGTAGTCGATCTGCATCCGGTTGTCATAGGGCTTTATCTCAATAGTGATTTTACCGCCGGGCTGGTTGTCAAAACCGTGCAGCAATGAGTTGAGAATCAGATTGGTGAAAATCTGATAATAACTCCCCGGGTAGCTGTCCAGCATCAGTTGTTCCGGCCCCAGCACCGTTATTTCGGGTTCAGACTGTTTCAGCTTGGGTTTGAGTGAACGCTGTATTTCGTCAAGATAGCGGATCAGATCGAAGCGTCTGCGTTGTTCACTCGCCTGATCGACCGAGACAAGTTTAAAGGCACTGATCAGTTGCGCTGCCCGTTCAAGGTTTTCACATATCAGCTGACTGCTTTCAACCGCCGTTCCGGCCAGTGAGTTATCCGGGTGTTGTTGCTGGTAAAGGTTAGCCTGATCCGCCAGGAAAGAGGCGGCGGTATAGCCGATTCCGATCGGTGTATTTATCTCATGGGCCACACCGGCAACCAGTCCCCCCAGTGCTGCCAGCTTTTTCGATTCAACCAGCTGTTGCTGAGTTTCCTGAAGTTTAACCAGCGTTGCGCGCAGCTCTGTGTTGCTCTGCTCAAGTTCGTGTGTCCGGTCGGAAACCCGCTGTTCCAGTTCTGCGTTTAACCGGGCCAGTGAATGCTCGGCATCTTTGCGCTTGCTTATATCACTGAGCATTGACTGTCGCATCTGATTCATTGAGGTGACAACCTGGCTGAGTTCATCCTCTTTCGCTTTGTGCTTTCGTTTCAGGATGAGTGGCGTGTCCAGCTGGTCGAGTCTGAGTCGCCGGGCATAGTCTGCCATGGTACTCAGATGACGGGTGACCAGCAGATTAAACAGGGCCAGGATAAAGATGGAGACGAGAAAGGTTTTGATCCCCTGAGAGGCAAGAATCAGTAACACTTTATCTGCCAGACGGCGGTAGACTTCTTCAAGACTGACGATCAGGGTCAGGTCGCCGACTTTAACCGCTTCATTGGTTTGATCGCTGAAGTTCAGTTCAAAATGACGTTCAACCGTTGCGCCCAGATGCTGCTTGTTTCCAGCGGTATAGATGTTGCCAAACTGAGAGCGGATCTCCAGATAGCGAATATCGGGTAACTGGAGTAAACCATCCAGCTGCACCTGAATCTGCGTCGGGCTGATCTCCCATAAGCTGTTCGCAAGACTGTTGAGCGAACTGGCTTCAATCTGTTGCAGACGCTCATCGATAGCTGACCGTTCATAACGATAATCGAGCCAGAGCTGAGTGCCGGTGGCTATCAGGGTGATGGCCGAACTGTAAAGAAGGATGGCGGTCAGTAGCCTGACGGCTAGAGGGTTCCGGCGACAGAGTTCATTGAGGCTTTGGAAAACAGGTATTTTTTTGAACAGGCTCACCGCGCGGATGCCTCCGCCCTGAGACCGAGAACTTTGCCGACGGTTCTGTTCCAGTTGGCCGTGCATTCAGGACCGCAGCGCTCTGTCCATCGCGGCAGAATGACCTCTTTAGCCACGGTGTCACGCATTCTCAGATCAGATTCAGACGGTTGAGTCAGGACCATGTTTCCGGGTTCACCGATAGCACAGGGCCCGTCAGATAAACATGCCAGCGCAATTTCATCTTCAGTTGCGGTTTGCTGCCACATGTTTTCAGTGAGTGTGGATATCTCTCTCTTGAGCAGCGCTTTTTGCGATTCGCTCAGGCGGTTCCACTTATTCAGGTTCATGGCCCCGAATGCCAGTCCCCAGCCAACCCGTAGCGTAAATCCATAGGGTGTGATCTCATGCAGTTTGGCCGTGTAGGCCGACATGGTTCCGGTAATAACACAGTCCACCAGGTTTTTAGCCAGCGCATTCGGTACATCGTGATAGGCAACATTGACCGGAATTCCACCTACACCATCGACGAAATCCCCCAGCGTTCTTAAAAATACCCGAATCCGCTTTCCTTTCAGGTCTGCAATACTGTTGACCGGCTGTTTGCACCAGATCATCTGACTGGGGAATGGATAGAGCATCATCAGCCGGGCATTGTATTTTTCTTCAAATGCCCGTGACAGAGTAGGGAAGTAGGCATCAGCGACTCGCTTCTGTACCGAAATATTCTGTACCAGTGAGGAAAGGTCTGCTCCCTCGAAAATTTCGCTTTCCTGCATCGCGTAGGCGGGGAGGCCAAAGGCAAAATCAAACACTCCGTTTTTAAGCAGATGCATGATCTCAAAGCCTCTCAGGTCCAGTTCATCCTGTGGCTTTATCTCACCAATGATACTCCCGCCGGACACTTCGGCGATGTGATGATTCCAGAAGGGCTCCTCATGCGTTGGGTAATTAGAGAAATATCCCCAGGTGCCGACAGCCTTAATAATGATCGTTTCGTTTGCCACTACGCTGTAGCTTATACCCGAGATCACCAGACCCAGTATCATTGCCACTGTGTAACGTTGTATGGTTTTCATAAGTACCGGCTTATTACATACTCTGGTTAAAGTATCAGTTAGTTGTCGAGAGTAGCTTATTATTATAGCGGTTGACTATAACCTGTTGATATCAGGCACGGGTAGCTCGGCTGCGCCGAATATCTGGAAAACTTTTTATTTAATCTCTGAAATAGCTATCATTCAGTATCGGTATAGCATGGCGTCCTATTTATGAAAAGTGGTTATAAGCTAGGTATTCGGGGACGTTTTTTCTTAGCGTTTGGTGTTTTGAGTGCTCTTACCCTGTTGGCAACACTCATCAGCTGGATATCCTATAACCGTCTGGGTGACGAGCTCAACCGGCTGGTGGAGGGCAATATTCAGACACTGAGTCTGATCGCTGATCTGAAAGAGGGTGGTACTAAGATAACGCTGATGGCGCCGACGCTGTTGGCAGCCAAAGACGAGGATAGTCGCCAGCGGATACTGGCCGGCTTAGAGACAAACATAAACACGATGACCGGCCTGTTACCGCAAATTTCGGCGGTTACGCCGGACCACCAGGGGCAGGAATTACTCCTCGGACAGATTAAAGCGTTAAACATGACTCTCGCTGAACTGGATAGCAATGTGCTCCAGATGTTTGATATTCAGCGCCAGAAAAAATCTGAAAATCAGCGACTCAGATGGGCCGGCTCAGGTTTTCTGACAGAAGTTAAGTCCGTTACAGAGCGTGCACAGCTGCATCTGTTTAGCCGCATCAATCCGGGCTATCCTGACGCCTGGGCGGTGATCAGCTACTTTGGTAAAGACTCGGTCAGTGAGATCAATGCTGATCTGCAACGCTTGTATCGTATCGAAGCCGATGTGAACCTGCTGACCAATTTAGTTGATCGTGCAGGCCACCTGCCTGATCTCAATTCACTGATTGCCACCCAGCTGCATTCTGATCTGATTATTCAGCGTATTGATGAAGATCTTCAGCAGGTAAACGATCTTTATGGCCTGCAAAATCTGAAACAGTCAGTGGCGAATATCGTCTTACTGACCCGGGGGGATGGCAATATTTTTTCTGTGCGGAGTCAGGAACGTCTGGCGCTGCAGACCGGAGAACAACTGCTTTCTAAGATTAGTGAAGAGCTGGATAATCTGAATCAGTTGATCGCCGTTCAGACCTCCAATACGCAACAGGCGGCACTCAACTCCGCCAATAATATCCGCGCGACGATTCAAAAAGGCCGTGTCTGGATGGTGTTGATGGTTGCCGTGAGTCTGGTGTTCTCAATTCTGACGGTCTGGTTGTATGTTGGCCGGAATATGGTCGCAAGAATTACCAGCCTGGATGCCAGTATGCGCGCTATCGCCAACGGCAATCTGGACGAGCAGGTGCTGGTGAAAGGCGGCGACGAGATCGGGACGATGGCCCGCTCTCTGGTGAGCTTCCGTGATCAGCTGTCGACATTGCAGGAAGAACTGGTGCAGGCCGGTAAGCTGGCCGCTCTGGGGCAGTTATCGGCGGGTATCGCTCATGAGATCAATCAGCCGCTGTCCGCTATCGGACACTACTCCCATAATGGTCTGAGATTTCTACAGGCGGGAAAGTTAGACGAGGTAGAAAAAAACCTGAATCAGATCTCTAATCTTAAAAAGCGCGCCACGATCATTATTACCCGCCTTAAATCGTTAGCCCGGCCGCAGAAAGATAACCTGGTGGCTGTTGAAATTCAGCAAGTTGTGGACAATGTGTTACTGATGCTTGAGGGTGATGAAGTCAGAAAACTGACCACTATTGATGTTACCTTTGATCAGCAGCAGAACCGGGTTAATGCCGACCCGGTGCAGCTTGAGCAGGTGGTGCTTAATCTTGTCACCAATGCGCTTGATGCCATAAAAGATAATGCTGACAAGCTGATCAGTATTGAGTGTCGGCATAACAAAGACTGGTTAAATATCTATGTAAAGGATAACGGTCCGGGAATCAGCAGTGAGTTGCGTGAACAGATCTTCGAACCCTTTTTTACGACGAAGCGGCGCGGGCAGAGTCTTGGGCTGGGGTTATCGATCTCGTATAACATCATCAATAGCTTCGGAGGCAAATTAAGCGTGGATCTTGAGTCAGAAAGCGGAGCGTCATTTTGTATTCAGTTACCCGAATATCGCAGAGGTAAGTCATGAGTTTATCGGCATCTGATGGCAAGGTTCTGGTTATTGATGATGAAGAGATTGTCCGTGAGTCTATGATTCAGACACTGCAACTGGAAGGCTATGAGGCCGTAGGGTTTGAAAATCCTTTAGCGGCGCTGGCCGAATGTTCCATGGGCTGGCAGGGTGTGGTTATCTGCGATGTGCGTATGGATCGTATGGGTGGCCTGGAGGTGCTGCAGAAAATACTGGAGGTTGATGCGGAGATTCCGGTGATTATGTTCAGTGGGCATTCTGATATCGCTATCGCCGTTCAGGCTATACGTCTGGGAGCCTACGACTTTCTGGAAAAGAACGACGATCCCCAGCACCATCTTAATACGGTTAAACGGGCGTGGAAAAAGCGTCAGCTGGTTCTGGAAAACCGCTCTTTACGACAAGCCGTCGAGGGGCAGCATGAAATTCATAACCGTCTGGTGGGCCAGACAGCCAGAATCATGCGTCTTCGGGAAACCGTTATACAGCTGGCTCAGATTGATGTTGATCTGATTATCAATGGCGCGACGGGCACCGGTAAGGAGGTTGTGGCCCGATGTCTTCATGATTTTAGTCCACGGGCCAGCAAGCCATTTGTCGCACTTAACTGTGGTGCATTGACCGAGTCAATCATTGAAAGCGAATTGTTTGGTCATGAGGCGGGGGCTTTCACCGGGGCAAACAGTAAACGCATTGGCAAAATAGAGTTTGCCAGCGGCGGGACGCTGTTTCTGGATGAAATTGAAAGTATGCCAGCTTCTCTTCAGGTGCGGTTACTGAGGGTTCTGCAGGAGCGGGTGCTGCAAAGGCTTGGCGGTAATGCCGATATTAAAATTGATATCCGGGTGCTGGGCGCATCAAAAGTTGATCTGCGAAAAGCGGCAGATGAAGGATCTTTTCGCGAAGATCTTTACTACCGTCTCAATGTTGCAAGTATTGAAATCCCTGCGCTGGATCAGCGCAAACAGGACATTCCTATATTGTTCAGCCATTTTGCCGATCTTGCGAATCAGCGTTTTGGTCGTGAAAGCAGGCCTGTACCTGAATCCTTATTAAGAGAATTATGTTCCCGCTCCTGGCCGGGGAATGTTCGCGAGCTGCGTAATGCCGCTGAGCGATGGGTATTAGGCTTAGGGGTGGACAGCGATAGCGAACTCTCCGCCGAAGATACCGATGGCCATCTGGATGAACTGGTTGCCAGTTATGAGCGGGGAGTGATTATTGCGGCACTGAAAGCAAACAAAGGTCAGGTTGAGCTGACCGCAGAAAAGCTGGGTGTGCCCCGTAAAAAGCTTTATCTGCGAATGAAGAAGTACGCTATTGAGAAAAGCGATTTTATACATGAATGAGTCAAATATGACTCATGGGGCTGAGATTTGGTGAGTCACAATTAACTCATTGTGGTTTATATAAGTGTGTAGGTTTTTATATAAGTAATTGTATTTAAAGAGTTAAGTTTATTTTTCAAAGTTTGGTATACGCGTTGCAATGTTACTGGGAGTAAATGCCATTGCTATCGCTAGAAACCATAAATTTGGAGAATAAAAATGAGATTTTCACTTAAACGAACTGCAATCCTGTTTACGTCTGTACTGACACTGGGGTCTGCCAGTGTGACGTCGGCGGCTACCCAGTGGCATATGCCCACCCCTTATGGCGATGCTAATCTTCCCACCCAGATCGCTTACCAGTTTGCCGAAGAGATCAAAAGCAACACCACGGGGGAGCTGGATATCGTTGTACATTCCGGTGCTTCACTTATAAAACATCCTGAAATTCCCCGTGCAGTCAAAACCGGCCAGGTGCAGCTAGGCGAAGTGTTTATCGGCATCATGGGTAACACTCATGCTGTGTTTAAACACGATAATATTCCCTTTCTAGCAACCACTTACGATAGTGCCGAAAAGCTCTGGAATGCGGCTAAGCCTGAGGTTGAAAAACAACTCAATAAGGAGGGCATGATGCTGCTATATTCAGTGCCATGGCCTGCTCAGAGTCTGTATACCAAAGCCCCGGTGAATAATTTAGCCGACCTTAAAGGGTTAAAGATGCGCGCCTACAGTCCGTCTACCTCGCGTCTGGCTGATCTGATGAATACCTCTCCAACAACGGTACAGGTGCCCGAGATTCCTCAGGCCTTCAGTACCGGTATTATCGATGCGATGATCACCTCTCCGTCTACCGGGGTGAATGGTCAGGCGTGGGATTATCTGACGAACTACACCGACGTTCGTGCCTGGATTCCTAAGAACATGGTCGTGATCAATAAGCGTTCTTTTATGCGACTCGATAAGCCGACTCAACAGATCATTATGGAGGCCGCCGCCAATGCTCAAGCGAAAGGCTGGGCGGGTGTTCGGGGCAAAGCGGCGGAAGATACTATGACGCTGGCTGAACACGGTATCGTTGTTGCTGAACCCTCACCTGAACTGATGACTGAACTGAATAAGATCGGTGCCACCATGGTCGATGAGTGGAAAGCTGAAGCCCCTGAAGTGGGTGCTATTCTGACCAAATACTATCAGTAATCTTTAAGGCTCAGGCCCTGTCATTCTGGCAGGGCCTATCAGATAAGGGAGATTACCATGCGTTTTCTGCTGAATAAGCTTTATCTGGCATCCGGCTACCTGTCAGGGTTCTGTATTGTCCTGATTACGCTGATTATTACGGCGCAAATTGTTGGCCGAATGCTGGGCTTCATCGTGCCTTCTGCGGAAGATTTTTCCGGCTACTCTCTGGCCGCCGCGACTTTTTTTGGCCTCGCTTATACCTTTCGTGAAGGCGGACATATCCGGGTTACGCTGGTAATCCAGAAGTGGGGGAAAAGCGCACGCTATTTTCAGGAGTTACTGGTGCTCGTTCTGGCGTTGTTACTGGTTAGCTTTATGTCGTTCTATTCAATTCATATGGTGTGGGAATCGTACCTCTTTGAAGAGGTCTCTTCGGGTTATGTCTCGATACCGATCTGGATGCCACAGGTGCCCGTCGCGCTGGGTATCGTTATGTTGAACATCGCTATTCTGGATGATGTGATCATGCTGTTAAGGCGCAAAATGCCCTCGTACAAAGTACATGAAGGTGAGCTGCACCTGGAGGAGGTCTGATGGACATCACGATTATAGGCATTGTGTTAGCGCTGTTTATGCTGCTGATGCTGGCGCTGGGTTTCTGGGTGTCGCTGGCACTGTTTGGTGTCGGGGTGCTGGGGCTGTTTTTGTCCGGTAATGACCAGATCGGTTTGCTCTTTGCAACCTCGACCTGGGGGGCCAGCACTTCATGGTCTCTGACCGCGTTACCTCTGTTTATCTGGATGGGAGAGATACTGTTTCGCACCCGTCTTTCGGAAGATCTGTTTAAAGGTTTGTCGCCCTGGCTGAGCGGCTTGCCGGGTAAACTGTTGCATGTGAACGTGCTCAGCTGTGGCATTTTTGCCGCTGTGTCGGGGTCGTCTGCTGCTACCGCTGCGACTATCGGGCGCATGACGCTGCCGGAGCTGAAAGCTCAGGGTTACAGTGATCGCATGGCCGTTGGCACGCTGGCCGGGTCGGGCACGCTGGGGCTGTTGATTCCGCCTTCAATTATTCTGATTGTTTACGGTGTTGCCGCTGAGGTATCGATCGGTCGACTGTTTATTGCCGGTGCTCTGCCTGGTTTACTTCTGGTGGTCCTGTTCATGGGGTATACCATGATCTGGGCGCTACTGAATAAAGATGAGTTACCCCAGCACGATAAAGCCCATATCTCGTTTACGGCAAAGATAAAAGCGCTGCGATTGTTGCTGCCGATTATGGGCTTGATCGGTTTTGTGCTGGGCTCTATCTACGGTGGTTTTACCACCCCCACTGAAGCCGCTGCGCTGGGTGTTGTCGGGGCTTTGTTTCTGGCCGCTGTCACCGGTTCGCTGGACATGAAAAGCTTTGGTGAAAGTCTGACGGGGGCGGTCAAAAGTTCCTGCATGATCGGCCTGATTCTGGCGGGAGCCCACTTTCTGACACTGGCGATGGGGTTTCTGGGAATTCCCCGGGCGTTGGCGGAATGGATTGCTCAGATGGCGCTGTCTCCCGGCGTCTTGCTGATCTGTCTGACGGTGCTGTTTGTTGCGCTGGGCTGCTTCCTTGATGGCATTTCCGTAGTGGTGCTGACGGTTGCGGTGGTGTTACCGATGGTGCAGCAGGCGGGTATCGATCTGTTGTGGTTTGGTATCTACATCGTGCTGGTGGTGGAGATGTCGCAGATCACGCCTCCGGTCGGTTTTAACCTGTTTGTGATTCAGGCGTTAACCGGCAAAAATATTTTATATGTCGCGCGTGCCGCGCTGCCGTTTTTTCTGCTGATTATGTTCGCAGTGGTTTTGATCTACCTGTTTCCTCAGATAGTGACCTATCTGCCAAGATCCATGAGTCAGGGATGACGGAAGGGTTCTCAGCGTGCGACAGCATTACAGATTGTCTGTTTTGCGCCGCTGTTGCTCTTGATTTACCACCGCAGGTTTTCCGGTGAGGGCCTGAAATCTCTTGTCAGACATACCACTTAGCAGGGTGTGGCATATAAGGAGGTCTTATTGGCATGAAAGAGGGTCAGTAATGACCCTTGCCGGATCTATGCTGTGGTTGTCTTCTGGACAGACTCCTGTCTGAGCTAATGTAAAAAACTAAAAAGGTTAAAAAATAAAACAACCATGCCTGATCGTTCATCTGATAAATCAGTGTTACTCACGCCTCTGAATGACTTAGTTATCGAAAGACTCCCGACAGAGCTGGCCAGCACCGTGGTCAGTTTCTCACGTTATTACTACCAGACATCGACCGCTGACGGGCTGGGGGAACGCTCGCTGGAAAACCTGTATGGCGCAACGATGTCATGTTGGCAGTTTCTGCAGAACTTTAGCGGCAACGAGCCAAAAGTCAGGGTCTATAACCCGGACCTTGAGAAATCTGGCTGGCGCTCACACCATACGGTGATAGAGATTATTCAGAACGACATGCCCTTTCTGGTGGACTCTGTGCGGATGGAATTGAATCGCCGGAACCTGGTGATTCACACCATTCATAATGCGATTCTCCATGTTAAGCGCGATGAGGGGCAGTTGACCGGTTTTGTTGAACCGGGTGATAAAGACGCTCAGGCTGAATCGGTTATCTATCTGGAAGTCGACCGCACCAGCGATCCGACAGAACTGAAAGCGATTCTGACCTCGCTGCAGACCGTGTTAGAGAATGTACACATTGCGGTTGCCGATTACGCTCAGATGCAGGCTCAGGCTCAGGCGCTGCTTGACGAACTGGCGCAACAGCCAGCACAGTCAGATGATGCGGCTAAGGATGAAACGGAAGCGTTCCTGAACTGGATGCTGGATAACCGCTTTACCTTTCTCGGTTACGATGAACTGAGCATCAGGGGTGACCGGGTACAGCGCGTTGAAGGCAGCGAACTGGGGACACTGAAGCTACATAAAAATGCGGGTCAGGGCAGCTTTAGCCTGCTGAAAGATCTGCGTGAGGATGAACGGGATTTTCTGTTAGAGCCAACCCGGCTGATGTTTTTCAAAGATTACCATTACTCGCTGGTACACCGGCCGGCGTATATGGATTGTGTGGTTATCAAACGCTTTGATGATCAGGGTAATGTGGTGGGGCAGTGCCGTTTTCACGGCTTGTATACATCGTCTGTTTATTCCGATCCGATGCTGGCGATACCGGACGTTCGCAGTAAAGCGGAAGCCGTATTGCAACGGGTCGGTTTTGACCGTCGCAGCCACAACGGCAAAGAGCTGCTGCAGATTATCAATGATCTGCCCCGTGATGAGCTGTTTCTCTCCAGTGAGCAGGAGTTGCTGGACACTGCGATGGGCATTTTCAGTCTGCATGACCGCCGCAAAGTTCGCTTACTGTTCCGCAAAGACCGCTGTAATCAGTTTGTTACTTTCCTTTACTACGTGCCGCGGGATATTTTTTCCACCGCGTTGCGGGTGCAGGTTCAGGATCTGTTGGTAAAGGCCTGTGGTGCCAGCGAAGCAGAGTTTACCACCACCTTCAGTGAGTCAGTGCTGGCCCGGGTTCAGTTCGTGCTGCGTATCGCTCCGGACACCGCGGACACGCTGGATCTGTCTCAGCTGGAAGCGGAAGTGATTCATATCTCTCGCGACTGGCGGGATGAACTGCACTCCGCACTAACCGACCTGTGCGGTGAAGAACAGGGCAACCGGTTGCACCATAGTTATGGCCACGCCTTTACCAGTGCCTATCGTGAACACTTTCCCGCGCTGAGTGGGGTGTACGATATTCAGCGGATTGAAGCGCTGAGTGAAGATAACCCCGTGACGATGAGTTTCTACCGGGTGTTGGAACAGAGTCAGAAAGTGCTGCGTTTCAAACTGTTTAATGCAGGTGAACCGCTGGTATTGTCCGATGTGATTCCGGTGCTGGAAAATCTGGGAATGCGGGTGATCGGTGAGCACCCCTATGCGGTGAACCGCAGTGATGGCAAGCAGTTCTGGATGCACGATTTTACCCTGATCAGTCAGGGCGCTGAGCCGGTTGTGCTGGAAGAGGTTAAAGATGTCTTCCATGATGCGTTTGCCAATATCTGGGGCGGCCGCGCAGAAAATGATGAGTTCAACCATCTGGTCATCGGCGCCAACCTGAGCTGGCGGGAAGTGGCCATGCTGCGTGCCTATGCCCGTTATAATAAGCAGATCCGTTTTGGCTTTTCGCAATCCTATATTGCCGGAACGCTGGCCCGGCATCTCCATGTCACCAAACTGCTGGTGGCGCTGTTCCGGGCGCGTTTTGAACCCGCGCGTCGTGAGAGTCAGAAGGCCGTTGCCCTGGCTAAGCGTATCGGCAACAGTATTCTTGATGCGCTCGAAAAGGTGGATAACCTCAACGAAGATCAGATTCTGCGTCGCTTCCTTGAGCTGATAAACGCAACTCTACGCACCAGCTATTTCCAGCGCGATGCTGCCGGTGAGCTGAAAGACTATTTTGCATTTAAGCTGAATCCCCGGGCGATAGCCGCGATTCCTCAGCCCCGCCCTATGTTTGAAGTGTTTGTCTATTCTGCACGGGTGGAAGGGGTGCATCTGCGCGGCGGTAAGGTTGCCCGTGGCGGGTTGCGCTGGTCAGACCGACTGGAAGATTACCGCACCGAGGTGCTGGGGCTGGTGAAAGCTCAGCAGGTGAAAAACTCGGTGATTGTCCCGGTGGGTGCAAAAGGTGGGTTTGTGGCTAAAAAGTTACCCACAACCGGCGGTCGTGAAGCGTTTCAGGCGGAAGGCATCGCCAGTTATCAGATCTTTATCTCAGCGTTGCTGGATATCACCGATAACCTGGTCGGAGGCGAGGTTGTGCCACCGGTGGATGTGGTGCGTCACGATGAAGACGATCCCTATTTTGTGGTCGCTGCTGATAAAGGCACTGCCACCTTCTCGGATATTGCCAACGCGATTGCCGAGGAACGGGGCTTCTGGCTGGGAGATGCGTTTGCCTCAGGTGGTTCTCAGGGCTATGACCACAAAGGGATGGGCATCACTGCGCGGGGCGCCTGGGAATCGGTCAAACTTCACTTCCGTGAACTGGGCAAAGATATTCAGTCAGAAGATTTCAGCGTGATTGCCATCGGCGATATGGCCGGTGATGTGTTCGGTAACGGCATGTTGTTGTCTGAACAGATACAGCTGTGTGCCGCGTTTAACCATCTGCATATCTTTATCGACCCGACCCCGGATGCCGCAAGCAGTTTTGCCGAGCGTAAGCGGTTGTTCGAACTGCCACGGTCCAGCTGGGAAGATTACAACGCCGAGCTGATCTCTGCCGGTGGCGGCGTCTTCTCCCGGGCGGCTAAATGGCTGGATATCAGTCCGCAGATGCAGGCTCGCTTTGATATTAAAGAGACGCGCTTATCACCAAATGATCTGCTCACAGCACTGCTGAAAGCTCCGGTCGATCTGATCTGGAACGGCGGCATCGGCACCTATGTGAAAGCCTCACATGAGAGCCATACCGAGGTGGGCGACAAGGCAAACGACAGCTTGCGTATCAACGGTAATCAGTTGCGTTGCCGGGTGTTGGGAGAGGGCGGTAACCTGGGCTTCACTCAGCTGGGCCGGATAGAGTTCTGTGCCAACGGCGGTAAATCCAATACTGACTTTATCGATAATGCCGGGGGTGTGGATTGCTCCGACCATGAGGTCAATATCAAGATTCTGCTGAATGAGGTGGTGGCTAACGGTGATATGACCGTGAAGCAGCGTAACGCCCTGTTGCGCGAGATGACCGATGAGGTCGGTGATCTGGTGCTGCAGAACAACTATAAGCAGGCGCAGGCGATCAGTATTGCCCACAGTCACGCCCGCCGGGCGATGGATGAATATATTCGTCTGATCAACCGTCTGGAAGCCTCGGGTAAGCTGGACCGGGAACTGGAGTTTATGCCATCCGATGAACAGCTTCAGGAACGCAAACAGGCGCAGCAGGGACTCACCCGTCCAGAGCTGTCGGTGCTGATCTCCTATGTGAAAGCTGAACTGAAAGAAGCGTTAAGCGAGTCCTGGATTACCGATGATGTTTACCTGAGTCATGAGGCGGTATCAGCCTTCCCGCAGCGTCTGGTGAATGAGTTTGGCACTGAGATTTCGCAGCACCGGTTGCGCTCTGAGATCATCGCCACTCAGATCGCCAACGGCATGATCAACAGCATGGGCATCACCTTTGCCGACCGTTTGTGTCAGATCAGCGGTTCAGGGTTTGGTGATGTGGCTGCCGCCTTTGTGATCGCCAGAGATGTGTTCAATATTGATGAGTTGTGGCGACAAATCGAATCACTGGATAACCAGGTTGATTCTGCGCTTCAGCAACAGATGATGGCGGATGTTATCCGTCTGATACGCCGTGCTACCCAGTGGTTCCTGCGTCATCGCCGGCCGCTGGATGTGGCTGCAACGGTGGAACAGTTCCGCAGTGGCGTCGAGACCCTCAGCGGACAACTGTCACAGCTGCTCAAGGGCGAGCCGCTGACGCTGTGGCAGCACAAACATGATCAGCTGACCGCAGCTGGTGTGCCGGACGTGCTGGCTTCAATCGTTGCCGGTGCGGACAGTCTGTATGCTCTGCTCAGCATTATTCAGTCGGCAGAACAGACCTGCAAATCACTGCAGCAGGTTGCTCAGATCCATTTTGGTCTGGGAGAGCGGTTGCAGTTGCCATGGTTTGATCAGCAAGTGAAAGAGCTGGCGGCCGCTAATCACTGGGAGTCGATGGCCCGGGATGGTTTCCGTGAAGATCTGACCAGTCATCAGCAGGCGATTACCGTCAGTGTACTGACCGCTGATAATTCAGGTGCTTCTGATGTCACGGATGCTTCTGATAACGCGGATGACAATGCTTCTGCAGCAGTGCGGGACGGCAGTGAGCAGGTCGAACACTGGCTGGCACAAAACAGCCGGTTGCTGGAACGCTGGCAGTCTGTGCTGAATGAGGTGCGTGGCAGTGCGCAGCAGGATTTCGCGATCATTACCGTCGCCATCCGTGAACTGCTGGAGCTGGCTCAGGCGCAGTAAACCCTAATACGGGGCGGCAGAGGCTTAGGTAAGCCCCTGCTGCTTCTGAAAAGTGCCCTGGAAACAGGCGGATAAAACTTAAAAAAACGTGCAGAATTATGAAAAATTCAAATACATTCTCAACGGTCAACATGATGCAGTGCGCGCTTAAAATCAAAAAAATCGCTGCAGACAGCTGGTGGGTCTCCCGCTATGAAATCTGTGGCAATGGCTCGCTTAAGCCCGTGTCCCGGGTGGTGTTCTTCGGTCGCAGTCGTGATGATGCCGAGCGCTGGATCGAAACCCAGCGTCAGGAAACCACGGTGTATATGTTGTCGGACAACTAAACCACCGTTGGTGAGAAACGGGCTGATGAACACAGAAGTCCGTTTCACTCATCATAAGAACGTACCAAAAGCACACATCTGAAAAGCGTACCAGAAACGCGCACCAGAAGGGCTGGGTCTTTGCTAAAAGGCCCGGCCCTTCGTCTTTTTAGCGGGGCAGTGGTTTTGAAAGGCTGATGCAAAGAGGGCGTGGTTTTTTTCGTTAATAAATAACGGTCATCGGGTGAAAAGCTCAGATGATAGAGGTGTCTGAACAGACCGTTGATTTGAATAAGTCCAGAATCTTGGCACGCTTTGTCACCTGGCGGTTGATAATCTGGCACGGTTTGGCACTGGTATAACTTATAAAAGTGGTGCACACTCAGTCAGATAAGGATATCAACAGGTGAGATAACGTGCCGGTTGAAAAGAGGCAAAACGCGCATGCGCGTTTTCAGGGGATGAAAAACGACGTGCTTCAGAATAACTCTTTCAGTTCAAAAAGATACATACCCCTCCGCCTTATCAGTAAGGTGTCAAAACGCGCACGCACACAATTAAAATGTTAAGAGTTAGTCATGGACGATCGAGCATTTACAAAACTAATAGAGTTCCTTGAGCGAGTCCCTTCCATTCAAGGTGCCATAGGCAAAGGCTCCGAAGCGGACGGTCGCTGGTGGGTTAAATTTGAGATCGACATCAGTCATCGGATCGCATGGCATACGGTTCAAGAATTTGGTCACGTTCTGAATTACCTGTCGGTAGACGAGCGCCTTCCAACCTCATACCATCCTGTATCACCGCCTCCCTACATGAACGGTGGGCCTGAGGAGTTTCTCTCCTGGGTAATCGAGTGCCACGACCCAGATTTCAAGCCGGGTACTTGCGCAGAGTGGCTTGAAGGGCGGCTTCCAAATCCCGTTGACGACCTAGCCCAGTGGGAGCCTGAGGAATGACTCTTAACAAATCAATCAACAATTGCCCTTCGGGCTCGGACCTCCAAAACGCTGCGCGTTTTTCCGGCCCGTTATTGAAGCGTTATGAGTAAAGTCATGTATCCGATCACACCTACAAAAGCATCTGAGATCAAGGAGGGGGAATATTTTTATATCCCTCTAAATGATGGTCGTTTTGCTTGTGGGAGAATTCTTCTTATCGAAAAGAAAAACGGTAGAAAGACTACATTGCTGTTAGTCGGGTTGCATGATTGGTCTGGTAGCAAGCACCCATCACAAGATGACATTCATGAGTGCCCAATCATTGAACAAGGGGTTCTTCATATTAATTCAATAAGTCATGTAGGCGGTGAAATTATCGGCTTTAAGCCTTTGCAGGACGATGCCTTAAAGCCTCTTTTGCAGGTTGAGGCTGGCTACCTTCTGGATGGTTTTGAAAACCTTGGTAGAATTCCTTCAGAAGAATATTGTAACTACACCCGTAGAACTACTTACGGGTTAAATTCTATAAGTTTAAAGGCCAACAAACATTTTGCCAAAAACTCATAACAAGTCAATTAACTACGCGCCTACGGCGCCGGACGCAGCAAAGCTGCGCCGGTTATTGAGGCGTTAGGCAGAAAATATGGAACAACTTTTACTTACCATAATCACAAGCGCACTGGTCGCCACGATAGCGGGCGCGGCCATTAATGCTTGGTTGGAGAGTAGAAAAGAAAAGCTTTTTGCTCGATTTGACGCGCTTTCGGCAGCTATAACCCTCGAAGGATACGCTAGTGCATGTGCTGATGCAGCCACCGATCATTTCATGGCAAGAGATTCTGGCGGGCATGCTGGTGGGTATATAAGAAGCCTACCCGAGTTTCCCGAAATAGAGGTTGCCGCAGGCTTTATTAAGTCAAAAAAGGCGAAGGTGGCTGACAGGCTAATGTTTTTCCCTCAAGAAGTTAGGCAGGCAGATCAAGTTGCTCATTTTCTGTGGGATGCAACAGCAGATATGGATATCGTACATGAAGCTGCGGTAGAGCAAGTGATATATATTGGGCTAAAAGCAATCGATTTGGCTTCGGACCTCCGCAAAGCGTTTAGCCTCCCCAAACGAGAGCTGGTGTTTGGTAAGTATGACATACGAGAAACACTATCAAAGCATCTGAAGAAAACTGAAAATGCCTAACAAGAAAAGGCAGTGCGACGCCAAAAAGCTGCGCGCCTGCTTTTTGCGTTAGCCATATGAACTGAGAGAGTCTGATGTTTGATCAAGGGATACCAGCGACATTCATCCAATATGCGGCGGACATACTCGCCGATACAAGTAAAGGATTGAGCGGTGGCGTCATCGTGAGAGCTACTGCTGCGTACGCTGTCGAGTATGATGTAAATCTACCTCACCCGACATATCCATTTGATGCACCGAATAAACGTACTGCTTTGTACGAAAACCTCATGGCGTTCTCTGGTCCGCAGCAATATCGGATCATAAAGGAGCTTTGTGATCACAGATCTTTCCCAATAAAGCCAAGTCCAGAGCGAAAAGAGCTGAAAATCAGATTGGTTACGCGTTATTCGCATCTAGACCCAAAAGACACACCGTCTGAAGTTAACGAAACCCTAATAGAAGAAACCAAGCATTGGCTTGAGGATTATCCAGACTCTTTGTCTCTGTATTCTCAGGCGCTTGATAAATACGAACATGGTGCCTTTCAAAGAAACCTGTTAGATGACCTTCGCCTTTCTCTTGAAACCCTCCTCAAGGGAATATTCCAAAACGGAAAATCGCTTGAGAATCAAATCCAATTCGTTGGGTCCCATATAAAATCAAATGGTGGCTCATCTGAGCTGGCTAATATGTTTCTAAAATTGCTAGATTACTATTCGAAATACAACAATAGCTACGTTAAGCACAACGATGCAGTTATTGAAGAGGAGATTGAGTTTATTCTTGAAATAACCTCTTCGTTTATGAAGCACTTGGTGAGGTTGAGTGCAAAAAATGGCTAACAAAGCCATAAACTCGGACCGCAAAAAGCTGCGCGACGCTTCGCTTTTTGCGCCCGGTTATGGCAGGCGTTATGCTAAAAATATATCAACAGAGCATTATCGCTCCTAATTAAAAAGGAAAGAAAATGAAGAAAGTATTATTTGCAACTGCAATAGCAACATCCTTATTGGCTGGTTGTGCATCTGTACCTATGGAAAGCAATGAAAAATCGAATATAGCTAAGAAGTTTGGTGCGCCTTCGGAAGATAATTCTGGCATGTATATTTATCGATCAGGTAGTTTTGGTGGGGCTTTAAAAAAAGATGTTTGGGTTGATGGTGATTGTGTTGGAGAAACCGCACCTAATATATTTTTCTACAAAGAAGTTGCCGGAGATCAAGAGCATAAAGTATCAACTGAATCGGAGTTTTCCCCTAACGACTTACTGGTTAAAACAGAGAGTGGTAAAAACTATTTTATTAAGCAATATATTAAGATGGGTGTCTTCGTTGGTGGTGCAGGTGTAGAGCTTGTCGATGAAGAAGAAGGAAAAAAAGAAGTTTCGAAGCTAAAAATGGCTAAAACTGGGTCGTGCAGTAAATAGCATAACAATACGCTGCACCGGACAAACATCGCTACGCTCGTTTTTGTGTATGTCGCGTAGCTCCATTTTACACAAAAATGCTCTCCGCAATGTTTTCCGGTGAGCTTTGCGTTATGTGTTTCTCGTAGGGAGTAGTTGTGGCATCTAAGGAAGAAAAAAGACGACGTGCAGCTTTAGTTCAAGCAATCGTTGATGAGGATACTAAACGTGCCATCGCAGAAATGCCAATTTCTCTTAAAGAACTCGGAAGTTTATTTGATTTCTTAGATGTGGAATTAGGTGAACATGGTTGTGATCATTCAACCAAATTAACATCAAATTATTTAGCTAAACGTAATTTAAACCAAGAAGTAATTTTATCTTGGCTTGCTTACTCTGGCGGTTGTTGCGATTGTGAGGTGCTGGCAAACGTAGAAGAAAGTTGGGAAAGCGAAATTAGTAAAAACACATAAGTTAAAGGGGTCAAAGCCTGTGGTATCCCCACGAATTTAAGACACTATACTCGATGACCTGAGTAGCTGTTCTGCAAATTCCCGAATACCTTCTCGCCACTGTCGAGAAGATATTTTTAGATTATTTGAGAGTGCTCGTTTTCCAAGATAAAAGTGCGAGAGAACTCGGCGTTGACGCGTACTATTACACTGAAAACGATAAGCCAGCCCTGCCAACTCAATGACCTTCCCAAGCAGAATGAGCACCATCGCTGCCAGCGTTGTCAGTAGCACTAATTGGCGCGCTCTTTCTATCTTCTTTGTATGATGCTGTTCGAAGCCCAAACCAAATTTAGTGCTTTTCATATCCCGAAAGCTTTCTTCAATTTGCATACGCGTTTGATAAATCGATACGCTTTTTTTGGCGAATGTGCTGTTATTGGGTAACGAGGAGATAAGCAGCCAGGGTTCTTTCGCGCCTCGTGCGGCTGTCAGTGACGTCTTTGATGATCGTGTAGAACCATCCTGATTCAACGAATGTCGCCCCTTTGGTTTACCTTTATACAACACAAGATGACTACGCTGAGGGTCTGATTGAAGTATCTTCAGTTTTAATGCTTTTGGCCTGCTATTGGCGTTTGGAAACAGATGAGAAATGCAGCGCCATGAGTGGCTCGCTTCATCGAAGAATTTTCTGGGGCGGCGCACACGCCCAACGTAGTCCCAGCCAATCTCTTTTACCAACTTAATCCAGGGTGTTTTAAAACCGGCATCGGTGACAATGATGGGCCTGGTGTCGCTTGGAAGGATCGCCTTAAGCATGGCGAGAAAACGTTGATGAGTCCGAGGCTTCTCTTTGGTTTCAAGACCATGTACTTCCTCATATAAAGTCAACGCGCGCCCTTCAAATGCCACGGCAGCTCTGATCAAAAAATGCTCTTTTCGTCCATCTAAATCTGACCAGTCTACACTGACGATTGGGCGTCCTTTTCCCGTAAAGATGCGACACACATAGGTATAAATAGAGAGCGATTCCTTTTGTAAGTGAGGGTTTGAAGCAACCTATCTGAGCGTTTTATCCGATGCTTTTCATAGGCTTGAGAATGAATGCCTCGTCCAATACTGGTGACAGTACAGAGACTGCCCTGTGCCAGGCTCAAGACACATGCAGCTAATGCATTCCGTCGAGTTTTATGCATATTGGGGCAGACAAACGGGATGATTTTGTTCAATATAGTGGTCGCGTTCATAGCTCTGGCGGTAATTTGTTTTTGGCGAAATAATTGATCGCCAAGGGCTATGAGCGTTCCCTCTTAAGCTAACTATTTGTTATTTATTGATAATTAAATTAAAGGGGTCAAAGCCCTTATATCGCTACATTTTTCGGTTTTTATTAAATAGTGTTAAAATATTTTTCCCAATGCTGGCGATTTAAAAGAAGAGACGATGCTAAGGAAGCGGAGATTTTACTTACCTGAAGTAGCTGTTCATATAGACAGCGTGGTCACTCACGTGATCCAGTATTTTTGATCAAAAAGGGCTTTGACCCCTTTAATTCTGACCCCTTTAATTCAAGCGGGACTGCTAACAGTTTGCTCGGTTTCGCTTCGCTTCACAATTTTAGCAAACTATTATCAGCCCCTTAAATGGGCGTTAAGTGGCTTCAGTCTAGCAAGGAATAGTTAGAGTTTATGAAAGGAAAAGTTACCCAGTGGAAAGAAGATAAGGGTTTCGGGTTCATACAGCCCGATGACGGCTCTGAAAAATTATTTTTCCATGTGTCTAGCGTCAAGACTAATGCACGTAGGCCTCAAGTCGGCGATCAAGTGCTCTACGAAACAATGCGTGACTCTCAGCAAAGACTAAAAGCCAAAGGGGTCGTAATCGAAGGCGTCCAAAAAAGTTCACGTGCATCTTCAGAAAAACGCCCAGTTAGAATCGAACCACCGAAAAAAAACGCGCTTGATTACTTTTTAATTCTGGTTGTCTTATTGTCGATTTTTGCCAGCGGTTTTGAGTTTTACCGTACAAATTCAATAGAGAGCAGTTGGCCTTTTGTTGTTCCTGCGGTTATTGCTTTTTTCATTCTTAATCGCCAAAAAAAACCGAAAGAAAAATCATTTCAATGCTCACGTTGCAGAAAGGTAGCGGAGTATGACTCACGAACAATCCAAGCTTGGAACAATGGGTTTGTAAAACTTTACTGTAACGCTTGTCACCTTCAGTGGCTGAAGGACAACCCGCGACAAGATCATGGCTCGATGCATGGTAAGGGCGGTGGTTGCCTTGGCATGTTGGCTTTCTTGATCATCATGCCTGTTTTCGGTGGCATAGGTTTGTACCAATGGTTGGCATAAAAAGCCATTTAACAAGTAGCTGTAGCAGATCGTCGCTACGCTCCTCCCACTAAGCTAGGCGTTATACGGAGGAATAGATATGGCATTTCCAGTTGAAGAGAAATTTATAAAAATAGCCGAGGCTGAATTGGGCGTCAGGTTCCCAGAGTCATTCCGAAATAAAATGATGGAACTCAATGGGGGTTGCGTGCAGTTTCCAAATGAGGGCGAAGTGGATGAGGATGAGGTGGGTTATTATGAACTGAACCCGTTCTATGATACGTCAGACAAGAAAAGGATAAAAAGAACCTGCAATAGTATCGTTCATGAAACAAAAACATACCGTGACGATTACGGGTTGCCTCAAAACTTGATTGTTCTCGCTGATAATGACGGAGACTTGCTCGTTTACAAAATCGAAGAAAACGGAAAAATTGATCCTAAAATTTATTGGCGCGATCGTGATACTGAGGAGCTGGTAATTGTCGCTTATGATTTTAGCGAGAGTTAAAGGGATCAAAGCCCTTTTTCCAAATTAAAGCAAATTAAAGGGGGCAAAGCCCTTTTTTCGTAGAAATTAAGTGCTGTAATAAAGGGAATAGATTTAAACTTTCTCGTTCCCACGCTCCTGCGTGGGAACGGGTTATTTATAACAAGAAAAGGCACCAGACGCATACTGCGTGGCTGCTTTAAGCATTATGCATAGGGATAAGGCGATGCAATTGTTTGAAACGGAAAGGTTAGTTGTAAGGCTGCTGTCCCCCCAAGACGCTCCAGCGCTCACTGAAATTCTGAGCGACCCGGAAGTAATGAAATATTCCGTTCGCGGCGTTTGCGACGAGGACGCGACCCGACAATTTTTAGACTGGTGCCTCAATTGTTATGGGTCCCACGGAATAGGTCCCTGGGGATTGACGGAGAAAAAGTCGGGTGAGCTTATCGGCTTCTGTGGTATTGGGCCTGAGCGGGTCGGAGAGGTTGAGGAAATCAATCTGGGTTATCGATTGGCGCGAAGGTACTGGCGTCAGGGGTTTGCAACCGAAGCTGTTAAAGGCGTGCTGCAGTATGCCTTCGATCAAAAACAGTGTGAGTCGGTGGTGGTTATTATTGAGCCAGAACATGCAGCTTCAGTTCGCGTAACTGAGAAGGCGGGGTTCGGCAGCTACAAGGTTCAGGAATTTCATAACCGGCCGGTGCGGCTATATCGTATGACTGCCAAAGACTGGGCACTGGAATTAAAAGGGCTGAATTAATGGCGATGTTTTCCCTCACAACAGTCTGCTCTGGCTCTTCCCTCGGTGCTCTCTGTGTCCTTTGTGGTAAAGCTGCTCTGCACTATTCCCACAGAGCACAGTGAGGTCATGGGAAAGCACAGGCCGCTGAATACGTGACAGGTTTGCTACCCGTTTCTACAAGCGCTCTTACTCTCAGGCTTTCTAATATTCGGTTTCATCTATGCGCTACAATTTAACCAAGCATTGCAGCGGGCAGCCCGCTGAATACGTCGTTATGCATAGTAAGCGGACGAGAGCGATGGAAATTAAAGACGCAACCAAAGAGAATGCTTCTGATCTGGCCCATCTTATCAACCTGGCAGGCGAGGGTATTCCAGCATATCTCTGGCATTCGATGGCTGAAGAAGGCCAGGACCCAATGGATTATGGTGAAGTTCGTGCTTCACGGGAAGAAGGCGGATTTAGCTACAGAAACGCACGAGTGTGTGTGGAGGATGCTCAGGTCCAGGGTATGATCATCTCTTATAAACAGCCCGACATCTATTCTACGGAAGATATTGACGACTACCCGGACATCGTTAAGCCACTGATCCTTCTCGAATCGAAAGCACCTGGAAGTTGGTACATTAATGCAATAGCGACCTTTGAGCGATATCAGGGGTTGGGCATCGCCCGGATGTTACTCAACGAGGCGGAAGAAAGAGCCGTATCTGAAGGGGTCGCCGAAATGAGTCTCATCGTGTCATCCGAAAACACGCGGGCAAAAGGTTTATATGAATATCTCGGGTATCAGCCTATATCATCATTGCCTGTCGTGATGTACCCCGGTTGTTTGCACGGCGGTGAATGGTTGCTAATGACCAAGACGTTGTGAAATGCATAACCTGTATGAGCGGCCTTAATTAAAGGGATAAAACCAGAATGATGCACAGAATTCAGTGTAAATGCGGTGCTTTGCAAGGTCATATTCAAGGGACGGGAACCTGCAGTCGGGTTGCCTGTTACTGCGCTGATTGCAGAGCCTTTACGAAATTTTTAGGTTGCTCCGATGATGTGCTGGACGCTCAGGGCGGAAGCGAGATTGTGCAGCTGGCTCAGCCTCGCGTGGTCTTTTCGCAGGGTAAGGAACATCTCGCGGCGGTTCGGCTGAGTGAGAAAGGGTTGCTGCGCTGGTATGCAGACTGCTGCAAAACCCCGATTGGAAATACCCTGGCTAATCCAAAGGTTTCGTTTATCGGGCTTATTCGTTCGTTTCTCGATCACTCAATGATTGAGAAGGACTTCGGTCGTAGCATCGCGGTCGTGAATGTTGATTCCGCCATTGGCGACTCTAAGCCGGTGCAGAAGGGGCTTTTCGGTGTCATTTTGAGATTCATCTGGATAGTTTTACCGATGCGCATCAGCGGTCAGTATCGGAGTTCTCAGCTGTTTAATAAATCGGGTGACCCTGTCGTGTCTCCAAGGGTACTGACTGCCGAAGAGCGTAAAGCTTTAAACGCTGAGATTTAAAGAGATTAACGCTCTTTTGTTTCGGGCAAGGTATGCATTCCCACGCAGGAGCGTGGGAACGCGTTATGATTCAGGCATGTTGCTGGCAGGGATGCAGCCTCTACAGGCACTTTAATTCTGTAGAATATCTATTCTTTCCACTGCTATCCTGCTGATTATTAAAATATTAGTGATTTTTGGTCGCCGGGCTTTCAGATTTATAATGCCTAAGGGCACTATAACTGGCTGTTCTGCCCCCTATGGATTGTTATGAAAATTCAAAAAATCGATGGTACAAACTGGAATAACATATTAGAAATTCAAGGCGAAGCGTATCAAGAGGTTGGTCTTGAGGATGTGGAGGTACTTAAAAGTAAGGTGGCCGCTTCACCTGATACTTGCTTTGTATCTGTGTCAGAAAAAGGTGTGGTACTTGGCTATTTGTTGGCTCATCCATGGAGTGGCGCGCAGCCGCCAAAATTATTTGAGCCTTTGCCATGTATAGAGGCCAGTGAATACCTATATCTTCATGATATGGCGGTGAGTGCTCAGTCAAAGGGACAAGGAATCGGTCGATCTATGTTTGAAGCGTTATTTAAGGTGGCGCTGAGAATGGGGGCTAATAAAATCAGGCTGGTTGCTGTCCAGGGATCAGGTGACTTTTGGGCGTTGTTTGGTTTTAGAGAGATTCCAGGAGCAACGGTATATTCAAGTTATGGCAAACATGCAGTTTTAATGGAAAAAGTATTGAAGGCATAACCGAGCAAGCAGAGCGACCATTTGCCGTTCCGCCTTTGGCGTCGCTACAAATGGTCGCCTGTTTGCAGCGTTAGGAACCCGTATTATGCAAAGAATTATCGTATTTGTGATAGTTGCTTCATGGTGGTCTTCAGGTGCCGTTTTGGCTGCCTGTGATGAGAGCATTGCCGAAAGCACACCTTCGTCACGCTTCGTTCTTAACGGCGGTGAAGCATATGACCAACAAACAGAATTGACGTGGAACCGTTGCAGTGTCGGTACCACCTGGACGAGTGACGCCGGTTGCATTGGGGACGTAAAGCTTTTGGGATTAGATAAAGCAAAACAATTCGCACAGGAACTCGGTGGCGGTTGGCGTATTCCAACGATTGAAGAACTCGATAGTATTGTCGAACAGAAATGCTTCAATCCAACGATTAACTCCAGTGTGTTTCCAACCGTGACAAATTTTGGAGAAGGTGCACCTTATTGGAGTGACACCAACATTGAGGAGATACCCTCACTAATGTACTTCATTGATTTTATCGATGGTGCAATAGATGGTCACACCAAAGGGTTTCCACTGGCGGTGCGTCTGGTGCGTAGTGAACCATAGTCTTTTGCCTGTGATAACGGCACGTTAAAGGCTCAAGAGTTAACGGAAAAAGGGGCAGATTTATTTTCCCCTGAAAACCTTCTGCTTTGGTTTTCCACTAAATTCAAAGGGTCAAAGCCCTTTTTCCGTAGAAATTAAGTGCTGTAATTAAGGAATAGATTTTTATATTCCCTAAAAAACAGTCAGCACTATCTCTTCCCTTAGTGCTCTCTTCCCTCGGTGCTCTCTGTGTCCTTAGCATGCCCCTTGGGTACTGTGGTAAAACCGCTCACGCTATAACAGTTGAATCTGGCAGTTGATTGTGCCGCTTTCATCCATCTCGGCTAGTTCGCCCTGCAGCTGCTGACAGAGCAGTTGCAGATGGCTTTGCAGTTGTTGTGTCCATTGAGATGAAGAGAAAACGGGCTGGCCATCGGTCAGGGACACACTCAGGAGAAGCTGCCCCGGTCGGCTTGCCGGTTGTAGGCTGACTTTCAGATCGGCACTGTTGGCTTGCAGAATGGCCAGCTCGATAGCGGTGATGAGGAGTTGCCTGATGCGGACCTGATCGGTATTGATCTGAGCGGGCAGGGTGTTATCAATGCGGTAATCCAGCAGCCAGCCATCGCGCCTGCTTTGGGGCAAAAAGGTCAGCAGTATTTCATCCATCAGCGAGGCCAGCGCGACGGGGCCCGTTTTTGCCGGCTGATCCGATATATCCAGCATCGTAATGCCGTTATGCAAACGCTGGTGCTGTGCATGCAGGACCGTCGCCAGATCGCTTGCCACCGGGTTCAGCTCCATCTGCTGCAACCGCTGGCTCTGTTTCAGTATGGGGGTTATCTGCTGGTTTAACTGGCGGGCAATGGTCAGCAGTCGCTGCTCTGCAGGCTCGGCTGTACGGTCTGACTGGGTTGCCTGTAAGCGGGCATTTTTGATGTCACGAAACGAGCGCAGCGCAACCACCACCGAGGTCAGCAGGCGTGAAGCTGACAGTTCGGCTTTGCTCAGATAGTCATTGATATCATAGTTTACGATCACCTGGGATTCCGGTGCATAGCCCGGATGGCCGGTGCGCAGGATAACCCGGATATCGCGGTTGTTGAGCTGGTTGCGGATATACTCGACCAGCTGCAACCCTTCGTCGTCGTTTTCCATCACGACGTCGAGCAGCGCCAGCGCTATATCCGGGTGCTCTGATAGCAGTTTCCTGGCCTCAGCACCGCTCATCGCACTGATCAGTTCGATTGGCCGCTGTTCAAATTCATAACCGCGAAAAATCATCCGGGTTATTCCGTGAATACCTTCTTCGTCGTCGACGACCAGTACTTTCCAAGGGTTCATAAACTACTACACATCTGTGTTTTGTCAGAGCTGCTATTTTGCCAGTAAAAGTTACCTAAGTACCAGAAAAAGCAGGTGGTCTTTGTTAAATCCTTCCTGAAGCATTGCACGGCCGGTGTCATACACAGGAGGGCCCTTAAAATTGTTTAACTGAGAATGCTGTCAATTTGCCGGGCTTTGCTGCTGGCACCCCACTGCGAATAAAGGTCGCGGCTTTTTTGCAGGCAAAACCGGGCCAGACAGGATTGCGTCTGAGCCTGTAAAAAATCACCATAGCGTTCATAGCACAGCGCCCGGTGATGACTGAAACCATGCTGCTCTGCACTCTCGATGGCCTGTTCATACAGCGGTTCCGGAGGTTGATTGAGCAGCCGGGCTTTTTCAGCCTGCAGCAGCAGATGCTGGGTTTTGAAGTTTTCCGGGCAGTGTTTTGCCCAGAGTTCAAAGCGGGACTCAATCTGGTCGACTTCCAGACGCCGGCGATGCACCAGCAGCTGTTGTTGCTGTGCCAGAATCAGTCGCATCATCGCGGTACAAAAGAGTGCTTCACTGACACAGAAATACCCGGCCAGCTCATTTTCCAGTGGGATTTCCCAGCTGTACAGTTGCGGCCAGAGATGTTGCTGGTTAAGCAGAAAGGCCGCAATGATGGTGCTGACTGCCTGCCAGCCGTGCTGATATTCAATCTTGTCTGGCAGGTCTTGCTCTGCACAGAGTTGTTCCATTAAGCGTAGTGATGAGTCCTGTAGGCGTGCAGCCGCATAAGGCTGTTGCTGATCAAGCATCTGTTGATAATGCTGACGACATGAGTCCAGTTGCTCGTTCAGCGAGGTTGTTGTTAATACCGAGAGTTGATTGTGTAACAGATGGCATTCGCTCTGAATAAGCCAGTGTCCATGTTTTTCTGACAGTGCCGCGATATGCCTAAGCTGTTCTGTTGCGGTGTGTATTGGCGTAAACCAGTGCTGAACCAGGCTGCACTGAAGCAGCGCTGCGTTGGTGGCGATATTTCGTTGTTGCTCCGATTCATTCTGCGAATACTCTGCATCCTGTTCCCGCTGCAGCAGGCCGCCAAACTGATTGGCTAACTGCATGCCCTGGACTGAAAATATCCGTGCCAGCTGAAAGTCTGCACAGAACCAGCTGGCGACCCAGGCATAACTGACGAATGCAAAGGGGGTCAGGTGGCTGCGGCCCTGTTGCAGGCTGAGCCTGGTCATCTGTCCGATGGCACAGGCGGCCAGCAGAGGCTTACTCTGCTGGCGCGCAATCAGGCTGATTTTTTCTAGCAGCTGTAGGCGGAGCAACGCTTCGTCTGATGTGAGCGGAGCTAACTTGGGTATCTGTTGTTCATCCATCAGCGCGCTGATCTGTGCGTGCTGTTCTAATAAAAGTAGCAACTGTTGGTTGTCTGTCTCAGGCAGCGCTGAATCAGCCAGCAATGCCAGATTTTCCAGCAGATGGCTTAACGCCAGCGCGTGCTGGTTGCGGTGCAGACATATTTCGGCGGTAATCAGAGCCGCGTCAATGCTGTCCAGTGGCGCAATATTGCCTGTGGGAAGTTGCTGCAGGCACTGGTCGGCGGGGTCGACCTCTCCAGCCAGCAAGTGCAGTCTGGCCCGTTGCAACAGGAGTTTGTTGCGTTTTGTAATCTGGTTAGGTTTTAGCAGTCGATAGGCGTTTGACAGGTAGCGACTGGCACTGCCAAAACGCTGTTCCCGCTGAGCAAGCCCGGCAGCCCGGATGTTGAGTTGTCGCAGTTGCTTATTCTGCCTGGTATCCGTGTGCTCAAATGCCCGGTTCAGATGCCACAGAACCGGGGTGATCTGATCCAGTGTGAAGGCTGATGGCAGATGTTTCAGCATGGCTATGCCGCAATGACGGTGAAGTGCGCATTTTTCTGTTTCACTGAGGCGCTGGTAAATTGCGCTGCGAATCTCGGCATGACAAAAATAGCACAGCGTCTGCTTGCCCACCGATTCTTCTTTGGCCCTGTCCGAGACGCTTTCAGCCGTGTTATTGATTGCGCTGTTCACCGCGCTGTGGCCGATATCAATAAGCCCAAGCTGCTCGGCGGGCCAGAGGTGTATTGCCAGCCGGGCCACCGGGTTGTTGGTGATCTCTCCCAGTTCTGCCAGGCTGAACTGTTCTCCCAGCAGGGCCGCCCACTCCAGCAGCTCAAGGGTAAAGCTGTTGAGCTTGCCGATACGCTTTTCAATTTCACTGATGCGCACCCGGCTGCTGCTTTCTTGCAGCCAGCTGCTATGGCTATCCGGGTGGCGGGAGACGGATGAGGCGTCAATAAATGCGACGGGTTTAATCTGCTGCCGGTATTGGCTGGGGGCGACGCCCATCCAGCGTTTAAAGGCTTTTTGAAAGGCTGACTGGTTAGAAAAGCCTAACTGGAATGTTATTTCGCCAAAACTTAACTGGCCGCGTTGAATCAGCTGCAGGCAGACATCCCGTCGGGTCTGATCATAAATGTCCTGAAAATTAGTCCCCAGATGACCGAGTTTACGCTGCAGGGTTCTGAGGCTGAGCCCGACAGATTCTGCAATCTGTTCCCGTCGGATACAGCCATTACCTTCTGCCAGCTGGCGCCTGATGAGGTTGCGGGTTTGCGCCGTCAGGGCGCTCTGCTGTGCTGACTTACTTAACAGGGAGTCGGCAAATTCCCGGTGCAGCTGGTGCATCTCCGGGTTGGCATCGATGCAGCTTAGCGACAGGTAGTCGCTGGCCAGTAAAACCTGGTTTCGGGGTGCTTCAAACTGTACCTCTGCTGCAAAAAACTGCTGGTAGGGCAGCAGGTTTTCCGGCTTGGAAAACTCCAGCTGTACCATCCGCACGGGTATCTGATGGCCTGTTAACCAGCGCGGCCAGTTGATCAGACAGGCGAGCAGGTATTCAACCGGTTGCAGCTCGGGCTCGTTCAGCTCAAACGTGAGCAGCGTTCCCTCAGGTGTCTGCTCCATCTGAATAATCGCCCCTTCAAACAGCAGCGGCAGATAATCGATCAGCGCCTGATAGGCCTTGCCCAGCGTCGCGGCGGTGGACATCAGAAAACCGATAGACCCGAGCATTCGCGGCTGGGTTGCTTCGCCGAGGTTCAGTGCAATGCGGGGGTTGTCTGTGGCGTGTGCCAGCATCTGCAGTATCTGGCCGTAAGCGGACGTCGGAAAGCGTGCCCCGGGGATAGAGAACTCTTCATGGGTCAGTGATGCGTTTTCCAGAATCTCAGTCTGATCCAGTCTGTAGTGCTGAGCCAGTTGTAATACCGGTTCCAGTAGTTTGGTTGTGGCAGTGGTTACCGTCATAAAAATGATACTGGCATGGAAGGATATGTTTTTATTTTAAGGTTAAACGCGAGAGTAACATGATGTTGCTGTGCTGTATGTCTTTTCGTGCCGATTTTTTTATTGGGCGAGATGTGAGGTGAGGCGTGATGGTAGTGGCGGTATGGGGCCCTATGAGGGTTTAGCGATAACGATCAATGATCTGGTTCAGTGTGCCGTCTTTACGCAGCTGACGAATCGCCTCATTGAGAAGCTTTATATCGGCTGGATTCACGGTGGCCTTGCTGAACATCATGTGGATTTCATCATCACTGGCATTCCAGTCAAGGGTGGTTAACTGGTCTTCAATGCCCAGTTCTTTGATTAACACTTTACCGTTATAGAGGTCGGTCAGGACAACGTCGGTGCGCTTTACCTCCAGCATCTTGATTAACTGCTTGTACTGATTAAGCTGGTGTACAAAGAAACGATCTTTTATCTGGTTCCAGGTGCTGCCATAGTAAGCTCCGCGCAAAGCCATAATACGTGGATTTAAGTCGGCCAGTTGTTCGAAGTTGTGTGCTGCATTCCACTTTTCATATTCGTTGCGGCGTACAAACAGAGCCATAATCTCGCGCCGGTAAGGTTCTGAGAAATAGGCCCATTCTGATCGCTCTGCTGTTTTTGAAGCACCGAGCGCCAGATCCAGATCACCGGATCTGATATATCGCATGGTCCGTTCCCAGGGGACTTTGGTCAGATCATAGCCGCAGCCCGCCTTATGCATAATTGCTTCAAGCAGTTCTATATCCATTCCTGTAATTATGCCGTTATGCCAGACCTGGTAAGGCTTCCAGTCAAGCCAGCCAACCAGAAACCGGGTCTGGCAGGCAGCGGCGGCTGTGTTGCTTAAAAGCAGCAACAGAATAGCCAGCACTGAAATCTTAATATGGGTTGTTATCGGCATTCAGTTTTTATCACACAACAAGTTTTTATCACGCAACAAAGGGTTCCGGTCAGGAGGCGGTTGGGAATACTCTGTGACATAGCGGTAAAGTCTTATTCTAACCTACTCTTGTTGTTTTTGAATCTTTGCCGTTCTGCGATAGCGTTTGTGAACTGATTTCAGTGGATAAGAATACAAAAAGCCCGCCGTGTTTCCAGGGCGGGCTTTTCGGGTCAGTCTGGCTGAACCTGAGGAGTCAGAATGGTATTAAACCATTTCAGCCTCTTTTTCAGTTTCAGTATCAGTCTCTTTCTTGGTGGTCGCTGTCTGCTTGTTGTAACGTTTTTCCCAGAAAGTAGCATTTTTGATGCCCAGTTTCAGTGGGTTAAAGGTATAGCTTTCAACGCCTGCCTTGTGCTGCTCTTCATAATCTTTGAGCGCTTTCAGAGCGGGTTTAGACATAAAGAAGATGATCAGAATGCCGGCAATGTTCAGCCATGCCATCAGGCCTACACCGATATCGCCCAGTCCCCATGCCAGGTTAGCTGTTTTAACCGCACCGTAGAAAGTAGCCGCCATCAGTACCAGTTTCAGAGCACCGATCATACCCGGGATTTTGATAGTACGCTGGATATAGGCGATGTTGGTTTCGGCGATATAGTAATACGCCAGAATTGTCGTAAAGGAGAAAAAGAACAGGGCAAAGGCTACAAACGGATTGCCCAGACCTGGCAGTACTTTTTCAATCGCCTGCTGAGTGAACAGCGGGCCGTTCGCCGCGATATCGGCTCCCAGATTCTGCACCAGGAATGTATCACCAACGCCGTGTACGTTATAAGCACCGGTAATCAGGATCATAAATGCAGTCGCTGAACAAACGAACAGTGTATCAATGTAAACAGAGAACGCCTGAACCAGTCCCTGCTGGGCAGGATGTTCAACAGAGGCCGCTGCTGCTGCGTGAGGACCGGTACCCTGACCTGCCTCGTTGGAGTAAACACCCCGTTTTACGCCCCAGCCGATTGCTGCGCCCATACCCGCCATCGGCGTAAAGGCATCTCCCAGAATCATGCCGATAATGTCAGGCAGCATGTCAATGTTGAGCAGTACGATAACGGCAGCGATGATGATGTAAGCCAGCGCCATGAAAGGCACAACGATCTGGGTGAAGTTGGCGATACGCTTAACACCACCAAAGATGATGAAGCCCAGAATCAGGACTACAATCGTACCGGTGAGAATTTTTGCGAAACTCAGTGTGCCCATAGCCGTTTCGATCATGTCGCCAGAACCGAATGTGGCTTCTACGGCGTTACCGATACTGTTAGACTGAACGCCTGGCAGAAATACACCGCAGGCCAGAATGGTTGCGATCGCAAAGATCCACGCAAACCACTTCTGTCCCATCGCTTTTTCGAAATAGTAAGCCGGGCCACCGCGGTATTGACCTTCATGTTCCTCTTTGTAGATCTGCGCCAGAGTGGACTCGGTGTATGCCGTTGCCGCACCCAGGAAGGCGACGACCCACATCCAGAAAACAGCGCCGGGTCCGCCAAAACCGATAGCGGCAGCAACACCGGCAATATTACCGGTGCCCACGCGTCCGGATAATGAAACAGCCAGTGCCTGGAAGGATGAGATCCCTTTTTCAGACGCTTTGCCTGAGAACAGCAGAATCCACATTTCGCGGAACATTCGTACCTGTACAAAACGTGTCAGAATTGAGTAGAAAAGGCCGGCCCCAAGGCAAAGATAGATCAGTGCAGGGCTCCAGATAATGCCGTTTGTAAAATCGACAAATTCTTGCATGTGTAAATGTCTCCGGAAAGCAACGTGCTGAGCACGAAAGTTAGAATTATTGTTTTGCTACAGATATCCATCTCACTAAAGTGGATGCTACTGTCGTTACGGCTGTCAGATCACCATTTCCATAAATCGGGTGTTATGGCGTGGTTGCTGCCAACAGTCGTATTACTGGTTGCCTCGTCAGATAACGGTTGATGACATGCTCTTCAGGCATTACGCGATCGTGACGGATTAATCAGAAAATCAGTTTTGAAGATACCGATATCACACCGCCCGGTTGCACCTATGTCGCCCGGAGAACAGCCCGGAAACAGAGGTTTAAAATGGCGAGGTGTGTATAAAATCTTCATGTTTTTACAGGTCGGGAACTTTAGAGGGAATGCAACTTGCGGGGAATATCCTGCCGTGCCTTGTTTACCTCCTGATGTGCCAGCTGACTGTTTCTGAGCGCTTGTAATCTGTCACGACAGCCCGCGTCAGCGGCGTTAAGAGAATATATGTTTTTCACCGCTTAACTTTTTTCTGCTTTGAGCCTATTGTTATACACAGTGATATTTATCTGATTTATAAGGAATACTCCTATGTCAAAAGGCCATGCGAAACATCAGGAAAGGCACCATGGTTTGTCCCAGTTTGGCAAGGATCTGGTGCGTCGTTGCGGTTCAAAATGCGAACTGTGTGAAGACCACGGGGTTAAGCTGGGGGTCTATGAAGTGCCGCCAATTGAGGCTGATCCCAATTACGATCACTGTATTATGATTTGTGAAACCTGTCAGGGGCAGCTGGACCGGCCGAAAACCATCGACCCGACATACTGGCGCTTTCTGGCGACCTCTATGTGGAGCACCGTGGTGCCGGTGAAGGTGATCTCTGTGGCGATGCTGTTGCATCTGGCTAAGCAGCACCCCTGGGCCGGAGAGTTGCTGGAACAGGTGTACATGGAGGAAGAGGAGAGGGCGTGGTCAGAAGAGGTTGAGCTGTTTTGACGTCAGCCACATAAAGGCCGCTTCATATCCAAACGATTACAGTATGGCTTATCCCGTTTGCGGTTGTCTGCCGCATCCGGTTCGCCTGCGGATTGCCGAAACTGTATACAGTTTATCTTTGCAGGGGCGCGTTATCTTTTCAGGGGTGCGCGACATCGCTGATCGGGCGTTTTTTGGCCGTAATTCTCCTTCAGCCTGTTAGAATGCACTCTCTTTTTTCATCGGATTACCTTCACCCATGAGTACTCTTCCCGTATCGGACGTTCTGGATCAGCTGTGTGCTGCACTGAGTCAATATGACGATGTGGTGCTTGAAGCTCCGCCGGGTGCGGGTAAAACCACGCTGGTGCCGCTTGAACTTCTGCCTCATCCTGAGCTGGCCGGACAAAAGATCCTGATGCTGGAGCCGCGGCGTCTGGCTGCCCGGATGGCGGCAACACGGATGGCAGAGCAGCTGGGAGAGTCGGTTGGAATGACCGTGGGGTACCGGGTTCGGATGGATTCGAAAATCGGTGCTGATACCCGGATCGAAGTGGTAACCGAAGGTATTCTGACCCGTATGTTGCAGGATGACCCCAGTCTTGAGGGGTATGGTCTGGTGATTTTCGATGAGTTTCATGAGCGCAGCCTGGATGCCGATTTTGGTCTGGCACTGGCACTGCAGGGGCGGGAGCTGTTCCGTGAAGATCAGCCGCTTAAACTGCTGTTGATGTCAGCCACCCTGGATAAACGGGTGATAGAGCAGTTGTTACCCAGGGCGCCGCTGATCAGCAGTAAAGGCCGGATGTATCCGGTTGATATCCGTTATCTGGGCGCACCGGGGCGTGAGCAGCGACTGGATCAGCAGGTTGCGCGGGCTGTACAGCAGGCTCTGGAAGATGAAGCCGGAAGCCTGCTGGTGTTTCTGCCGGGACAGAAAGAGATTCGCAGTGTGATGAGCGTCTTGCGCGGACAGCTGTCCGATAGCGTGATGCTGGCCCCCCTTTACGGGGATCTGAGTATTCAGGCGCAGCAGCAGGCGATAGAGCCACCGCCACCGGGACAGCGCAAGGTGGTGCTGGCGACTAATATTGCTGAAACCAGCCTCACCATTGAAGGGATTCGGGTCGTGATTGATGCAGGGCTGAGTCGTGAAGCCCGGCTTGATCCGGCCAGTGGCATGACCCGGTTGCATACCTGCCGGGTGTCGCGAGCGGCCAGCATTCAGCGGGCGGGCCGGGCAGGGCGGATGGAACCGGGCTGCTGTTATCGGCTCTGGTCGGAGAGTCAGCAGGAGCAGCTGGCTGCTCATATAACGCCGGAAATTCTTACCACCGATCTGACCTCGCTGGCGCTGCAGATGGCTCGCTGGGGCGTGGAAGACCCTGCAGAACTTCGCTGGCTTAATCAGCCACCGGAGGCCGCTTTGAATCAGGGGCGGGAGCTGCTGCTGCGATTGGGGGCATTACAGGCTACCGCGAGTGGCCTGCAGCTGACGGATGCGGGCGCGATGATGGCACAGTTGCCACTGCACCCAAGGCTGGCACACCTGTTGCTGGTAGGGTGGCAACGGGGGTGTGGCAAGCTGTCCTGCGATATTGCTGCACTGCTGAGTGAGCGGGACCCGCTCAGCGGTGATGCTGATTTTGAGCGTCGTCTCCACTGGCTTAAAGGGGACATTGCGTGTGCTGCCAGTCAGAAGGGCATTCTGCAACGTATTCGTCAGCTCAGTCAGCAATTTTACCGGCTGTGTAGCCGTCATCTGGGCAAACCTGGCCAGCGCACTGTTGATGTGTCGGAAGCAGCGCTGAGTGCGGTGCTGATCGCCCAGGCCTATCCGGACCGTATTGCGGCACAACGCCGGGATGGTGGAGGAGATTACCAGCTCAGTGGCGGCAGGGCTGTGCGGTTGGCAGAGGCTGATCCGCTGGCAAAGCATCGCTGGCTTGCTGTGGCAAATTGCGGCGGTATGCAGGGGCAGAGCACCGACCGGGTGTTTCTGGCGGCGCCTTTGCCGCAAGCGCTGTTCGATACTGCGCTGGCTGGGTTGGTGCAGCAGCAGAAAGTGGTTGAATGGGATCGTCAGCAGGGGCGAATGTGCTGCGAGTTACAGCGTCGCATTGGCGTATTGGTGGTGAGTCGGGAAGAGCTGCAAGAGATTCCATTAGCCGAGAAAAACCAGATTCTGATCGATCTGATTCGTAAGCAGGGGCTGCAGCTGCTGCCCTGGAATGATGCGATTGCCCATTGGCGTCAGCGGGTTAATTTTCTCTATGCTGTTCAGCCTGAGGGAGGCCCCTGGCCGGATCTGTCGGATCAGGCATTGCTGGCCAATCTGGAACAGTGGTTAGCGCCCTGGCTTGATCCGGTTAGTCATATCAATCATTTTTCCCGGCTTGATTTGGCCAGTATTCTAAAGGGGATGCTGGCGTGGCCCTTGCCTAACGAGCTGGATATACTGGCTCCGGCCCGCTTAGCGCTGCCCTCTGGTCACAGTGCTGCCATCGATTACAGCGACAACCCGCCCGTGCTGGCGGTGAAACTGCAGGAGATGTTTGGCTCAACCGAGACCCCGGTGATCGGCTATGGCGTGGCGGTGAAAATACATCTGCTTTCTCCGGCCCGCAGGCCGTTGGCGGTGACGCAGGATCTGGCCAGTTTCTGGGCCAATAGCTACCGCGATGTACAGAAAGATATGAAAGGGCGATATCCTAAACATCAGTGGCCGGATAACCCTCAGGAGGCGCTGCCTTCTGATGGCATCAAACGGAAAAAACGCTCTCATTAATCATCATTGGCGCCGTTTCCCATGCCTTTTGGAAACTCCTTAATATACACATCTGTTTTATGATACGGGATCTCAATTCCTGCAGTCGCAAACTGCTTATATATCTCTATTAACAGTTCATGCCGGATTCTCCCCCGATCTTCGGGCTTTTCAATCCAGCCTAGCAGCTCAAAATCAAGACCTGAACCACCAAAGGCTCGCATCCGGACCCGTGGCTCCGGTTCAGCACAAAACCCCTCATTCACATTGCCAATGGACTGCAGGATCTCACAGACGTTATCCGCATCAGATCCGTAGGCAACGCTAACGGCTATCGCGATGCGGATATTGGCATTGGTGCCACCGCTTTCATTAACGATTTTCGCGTTTGCAATCACCGCGTTGGGCAGCGTGATCTCAATATCATCACGACTTATCAGGCGTGTACTGCGCAGGCCAATATGCGTCACCCGACCCCGTTCTCCGCTATCAAGATTTACATAGTCACCCACTTTATAGGGGGCATCGACAAGAATGAAGAATCCAGCGAATAAGTTTGCCAGCGTATCCTTGGCCGCAAAACCGACTGCAATACCAACGATGCCCGCGGAGGCCAGCCAGCCGACCGGATTAATCCCCCAGATTATCAACAGGCAGTAACTGCCCAATAAAATCACCAGCAGGCGGATCGATAAATTGAGAAGCGGCACCGTTTGAGGCTCAATCACCGGGATTCTGTTATCACTGCTGCCCAGTGATTCCAGAATGGTGGTGCTGAGGTGGAAAGCGGCTCGCATCCAACTGGCGACGATGATTGAAACCGACAGATTTACCAGAATATTCGTGATTTCACCCAGATTTGCGATCTGTGCTGCGAGGGTAAAACCAAGAAACAGGACGGTGGTAAACAGTGGTTTGCGCAGGTGGCGGATCACTTTGTCTTCTGCAAAGCTCAGTGAAGAAATATTAAAATTTTGCAGGCTGCGGATGAGTATTGCACGGAAGAAAAAAGCAATCATGAAAGAGGCTAATACAATCAGCACTGCGCCGATCAGCGGATATTGTTCAATCGTCGCCCAGTAGGGTTGAAAGTCATCGGGCAGCAGATCTTTTAAATCTGGAATTTTGTCGATAATCAGTTCCTGAGGTGGCGTCTGACTGCTTGAATCTGAATTCTGGATGTCCGCTGCCGCCATTTACACTTCTCCAATGACAAATCCCAATCGCTCTTCCTGGTCACAACAGTATTAACTGTAGCATCTGTATCCCGGAACCTGCCACTCAACACTGCGCGGGACATTAAGCGATTTTGCCTGCAGACCTGTGTGGATGGAATATGTCATGTGTACTAAAAAAATGCTTAGCTGTATACCTGCAAGCTAACTATAGTGCGGCATAACTACGCTTTTGAGTTATTGGGCTTCTGAGTTATTGGGCTTCTGTGTCATGGAGTTTCTGCGTAATTGAGATATTCTGATTATACGGATGACTTAAAGTGCAACGATAAGGTGCTTGAAAACTGAATACTCAATTACCGTTCAGAAGGTATTATGGATATTGAATCTATTTCAAAAATACTTGATGAAGTAACTGTACGCAGTATCGCCGCGTTTACTGATATAGAAACCTATAGTCAGATCGGTATTATTATCGCGATATACTTCGTGGCATACGTTTTTGCGGGACGCATTCGCGGATTTGTCGGGCTGCTGAATAAACCACCGGAGTCATTTCAGGACGCGCCTGTTTCAAGACTGATATACCGCAGCGGTAAATTACTCTTTCCGATTTTTGCCATTACCTTGCTGAAAATCTCTCTGGAATTCAGTCAGTCCGTGCTGCAGGATGGCTGGGTCATGAAGACCGCTCTGACCATTGCTATCCTTTTGTTTTTCAACTCTTTTATTAATCTTCTGATTACCAATGCGATTGCTGCTAAAGCGTTTCGCTGGATTGGTATGCCGATTGTGTTCTTTTATGCTATCGGTGTGCTTGATGATATTACCCACGTGCTTGAGTCCGTATCGATTGAGCTGGGTGGTATCAAACTGTCGGCCTACGGCATTTTACGCACCCTGATCTTTGGTTCGCTGCTGTTCTGGCTGGGACGCATTTCGAGCTCAACAGGGCAGGCTATTATTCGCCAGCAGCAATCATTTGATTTCAAGACCCGGGAAATTTTTGCCAAGCTGTTTGAGATCCTGATATTTTTTGCGATCTTGTTACTTTTACTGCAGTTAATGGGGATAAACCTTACCGCGCTGGCTGTTTTCGGTGGTGCTGTGGGTGTGGGGCTTGGCTTTGGACTACAAGCCATTGCATCAAACTTTGTATCGGGCGTTATTATTCTTATCGATCGGTCAGTTTCGATTGGCGATTATATCGAGCTGGACGATGGCCGAACCGGCTTTGTGACTGAGCTGAATATGCGTTCGACCACATTAGAGACCTACGATGGTAAGGATATCGTGGTGCCTAATGAAAAGTTTATCACCAACTGCTTCACCAACTGGTCGCACAAGAATACCAAGCAGCGATATCGCGTTGACTTTTCGGTGGCCTATAGCACTAATGTCAGAAGTATGGTCGAGCTGATTAAAGAAGCCGTCGCGAGCCATCCGCAGGTTTTGAGTGGCGAAAAATATCCGCTAGAAGAAAGGCCCGATTGTGAAATTGATAGCTTCGGTGATTCCGGCATCAACATGTTTGTTGAGTTCTGGATGGAAGGCGTCGATGATGGCAAAAACCGGGTCGGCGGCGATCTGCTGCTGACTATTCTTGAAACGCTGCAGGAAAATGGCATTGAAATTCCGTTTCCTCAACGCGATGTGCGTATTATTGATCCGGAAAGTGCAGCGGCAAAGCAAGCGAAAGTGCAGAAACCTGAATAGCCCCCGGCGCCAATTCACAAGCAGTGATCTGTCTGCTCAAAGGCTTAAGCTTATGAGCTTAAACCTTTGAGCTTAAACCTATGAATCCAGAGCCCGGATATCCTTGCCTTTGCTTTCAGCGACGAACTTCTGAATCAGCACATTCTGCTTCTGACTTTGCAGAAGCTCGATGATTGATGCTGCCGCATTTATCGATTTTGCCAATAAAACCCCGATACCCTGAGTACCTTCAAGCAGTTTTATGACAACCGGTGCACCACCGACTCGCTTAATCGCGGGCAGGGCATCGGCTTTATCTCCGACGAAGGTTGTCCGCGGAATGCCGATATGATGGCGGCTCAATATCTGTAAGCTGCGCAGCTTATCTATTGAGTTAGAAATATCATGGGCGGTATTGGCGCAAAAGACATCCATCTCCTGGAACTGCCTGACGACAGCGGTGCCATAGTAGGTAACAGATGCACCAATACGAGGTAGAACGTCATCGTAAGTACTCAGTACTTTCTGTCGATAGTAAGGGTCGGGTACACCCTGCTGAAGATCAATGGCAAACTTAAGGGTGTTCAGCACTTTGACATTATGTTCTCGTTGAGGTGCTGCTTCTTTGAGGCATAGTGCTGTAAGAGTTTGGTCCACAAGAAAGAATACCAAGCTTCATATATTGCCTCCCTGAATCTGCGTCCACTTTTTGTAGTGTTGATTTATATGAGGACGGAGCAATAAAAAACGATGCTGTATAATTTGAAAGAGATTGTTTTTTCTGACTCTGATGGTTGATTTATGTGTTTGTGATGAGGCACTAAATATTGATATATTTCAAATAGTTAATTGTTTTTTTTGCTTTGTCTGATATCTAATTAAGAGCTTTAATCAAGAGCTTTAAGTGTAGCACCTGGTACCATTTTATTTTTGTAGTCTGTACGGGTTAATCAAAATGATCATCTGCTTTTGTGGCGGGATAACCCCGGAACGCGCTGCCTTCAGACGGAATCAAACGAAAAAATCGCAAATAATACCGGAGTATTACAAAAAATATTCAAGATCGGGGGCGCTATTCTGTACTACTATTTAATTAGCTCTGCTAAGGCAGAGAACACAGAGCCTCAATCATTTGGGGTAGCTTAAAGAAAGAAGAAATACTTCGCATGCCACATGTAGCCCCGCTAAGGCGGGGCTTTCTTTTTCAAGCCTTTTTTAGGCCATTTTTCTTTTTCAATCGCCTTCTTCAGTCATGCTGGTGCAGACAGACAGACTTTGCCGTTTTGCTCCCAAATAGCCCGGGTTACAGTCCAGCCGTTCAGTTTCAACCGTCCCTTTAAAGGCCCGGCTAAAAAACACCTGAACGCCTGACAGTGTTGCTGTTTGCTTCTGTCGTGGAGGCTGTTTTACGGTTGTGTTGCGCGGTCTGTGCAATCATATTAGTGTTATCCGATTAGATGTGTGTGAGCCCGGTTCAGAACTGTTTTCCGGATCGACTCACCGGCTGGAGTACAGAGATGGATAGTCAGACCTTTGCTTTTGATGTGTATGGCACACTGGTAAACCCCCTTGAGATGAGCCAGCATCTGCAGATGATGGTGGGAGATAAAGCCGGTTTATTGTCTCAGTTGTGGCGGGAAAAACAGGTTGAGTATGCATTCAGGCGTGGCCTGATGGGCCGTTACGAGCCGTTTAACGTATGTACTCAGCAGGCACTGGAATATGCGCTGAAAGCAACAGACCTTGTTCTTACGGCTGAGCAGCAAGCGTTTCTGATGGCTCAATACCAGCAGCTGGAGGCTTATGCAGATGTTATCCCCGGAATTCAGTCACTGCGCGCCCAGGGGCATTGCTGTGTGGCCTTCTCAAATGGCCCGGCAGATAAGCTGAAAGCTCTGTTGCAAAATGCCGGTGTGCTTGAGTTGCTGGATGATGTGATCAGTGTGGATGAAATTCAGCGCTATAAGCCCGATCCGGCAGTCTATCTGCATCTGTTAAAGCGCTCGGGCAGTCGATCTGGCAGTACCTGGCTGATCTCCAGCAATGCCTGGGATGTCATCGGTGCAAAACATGCGGGTCTTAATGCCGCCTGGGTTCAGCGCAGTCCGGCTGCGGTGTTTGATTTCTGGGATATTCACCCGGATAAAACCGTTAAATCACTGCAATATCTGGCAGAAGCGTTCAGTATAAACGACGATACTAAGTGATGAATTGTTTGTTTTTTGTGCGTTGCGGAAAAAAAGGACCCGGCGGGCGCCGGGTCTAAGTAAGCCAAAATTAGTGGCTCAAAAAGCAAAGTGCCATTTCAATATAGCGAATTTTTTGTGCAATGCAACATGAATTTTGTAAAGTTTTGATGACGTCTCGCTGTTTTTAGGCGTCAGAGAGGGGGGCGTTTGGAATATTTTGTTCTATAGGCGGTTGTTTTAAACACTATAGTGTCTGAAGCCGACAGTCTGCTCAGATCGTCTTCAGGCTTTTCAGGTGGAACGTGGGGGAGGTGTCTCAGGGCAGGGTGAAATAAAAACCTTCCGCCCGGCTGATGCCCCTCAGTGAGATGAGAGGCTCATCTTCAAACAGCATCGCGTCCCCGGCCTGCAGCAGGCTTCCATTGACCTCAAGTTCACCTCTGAGCAGGAACAGAAAGCCATGCTCCGCAGCGGGCAGGCCGTAACTGGTGTGTTGCAGACGAAACTGATACATCTCAGCATTCTGTTCGATCTGCAGCGAATCATCCCGGCCATCGGGTGACACAATCAGTTGTACACCCTCCCGGCTGAGGAGCTTACGGGACTGATAGCGCGGCTTGTTGCCGGTTTTTGCGGGAACTATCCAGAACTGAAGCATCCTGAGATTGTTTTCCAGAGAGGCGTTTTGCTCGGTGAACTCCGCGCCTGTTCCGGTGCTGAGCAGTTGCAGACTCCGTCCTTCCAGCAGTTTCCGGCTTCCCAGTGAGTCAGTGTGCAGATTCTTACCGTCCAGAATAACGGAGATGATCTCCATATCCTGGTGTTTGCTGGGATCGATTGCTGCACCCGGGTGCAGCAGGTCCTCATTCGCGACCCGCAGTTCGGAAATTCCCATCCACTCCGGATCGAAATAGCTGCCGAAAGAGAATGCATGTCGGGATTCCAGCCAGCCGAAATGGGCATATCCCCGGTCTGAAGCACGTTTTATTCTTATCATGGAGGTTCGCAAGTCGAAACAGTTCATCACTGTTTTACCCTGTCAGCGTCAGGCTGTAAATACGGCGATTGGTTTTACCCGTTTGTATATCAGGGTAAGATGCTGTTTTTCAGAGGGAAATCCAGTGGATCTTATCCTTTCTTTCAGTTGGGCTTTCTGGCTGTTAGCCGGTCTTGGTGTGTTGTTAACCGGTATATCGAAGTCAGGCTTTGCCGGCGGTGTCGGCGTGATCAGCGTCCCCCTGATGTCACTCTATATCGGGCCGGTTCAGGCGGCGGCTATTATGTTGCCCTTGTTGATTCTGATGGATTTTTTCAGTGTCCGGGCCTGGTGGCGCAGTAAGCGCATCGACCTGTTAAAGATTATGGTGCCGGGGGCGGTGCTGGGTATCTTTATCGGTTATCTGCTGTTTGGCTATCTGGATGATGATATTTTGCGTCTGTTGCTGGGTGTCCTGTCGGTTGGGTTTGCGCTGTGGGGGCTGTTGAATGGTTCCGGGTCGGCTCGGGGCGGCTCTCCCGTGGTGGGGTGTATCTCCAGTGCACTGGCGGGATTCACCAGTTTTATTGCTCACGCGGGCGGTCCGCCAATGAATTTCTACCTGATCCCCATGAAACTGCCCCGGGCAGAGTTTCTCGGAACGGCGGTGGTGTTTCTGGCGATTGTAAATCTGGTCAAACTGGTCGCTTATGGTGCTCTGGGGCAGATCAACACAGACAACCTGCTGGTGGGGCTTGTGCTGGCACCGGTGGCCTGGATCGGCATCCGGTTAGGGCTGGTAATCCATCATAAACTGGATGATCAGCTGTTCTACCGGATTATCCTGATTATGCTGCTGATCGTCGGCGTCAAGCTGATTTTCGATGGCCTCTGAACGCGCTTTTTAAGTCCATTTCACAGCCATTTTTAGCTCTTTTTATAAAATGGCTGCTAGGCTTTACTCATCGCTAAACTCTCAGGAGTGAGTAATGTCTGCAAAACCTTTGGTAGCGGATAATAAGCCCGCTAAAGTTGAGCTGACTGAGGGGCACGAATATCATTTTTGTGCCTGCGGTCGTTCCTCTAAGCAACCGTTCTGCGATGGTTCGCATGAGGGAACGGGGCTGGCGCCCATGGCATTCACCGCCGATAGCAGTGAAGAGGCGTGGCTCTGCGTCTGTAAACATACCCGAACTCCTCCCTACTGTGACGGTAGTCATAAACAGTTTGATGCCGCGGATGTTGGGCGTGAGGGGCCTGGTGTTTCGGATAACGGTGGTGCTGACCGGAAGGCCCCGGTGGCGGAGAACACCACAGAAGAGCCCACTCTAGAGTTTATTCACCAACTGGCCCGAGAGGGAATAAAAGGGGTTGGTTCTCATGGCCCTGTGGTTGCTATGGGAGTGCCCCGCCATCAGTTGCCTTCCTGGGATGATATCCAGATCATGGTGGCGCAGATGGCCCGTAAGCCGTTGCAGGAAGATGTAACCGTAGAAACCTCTCTGGTTATCGGGCCTGAAGCGAAAAAACCGCTGCAACTCGATATCCCTCTGTTTGTCTCCGATATGAGCTTCGGGTCTCTCTCTGAAGAGGCAAAAATTGCACTGGCAAAAGGTGCAGAGCGGGCGGGCACCGGTATCTGCTCAGGAGAGGGCGGTATGCTGCCGGAAGAACAGCAGGCCAACTCCCGCTATTTCTATGAGCTGGCCAGTGCGAAATTTGGTTATCGGGAAGCGCTGCTGGAACGGGTTCAGGCGTTTCACTTTAAAGGCGGGCAGGGAGCTAAAACCGGAACCGGGGGGCATCTGCCTGGCAGTAAAAATGTGGGTAAGATCTCTCAGGTGCGGGGTCTTCCCGAGGGCGTGGATGCGGTGTCACCCCCGACGTTTACAGACCTCAGCAGTGTCGACGATTTCATCCGTTTTGCTGACCGGGTCCGGGAGCTCAGTGGTGGAATCCCGGTGGGCTTTAAGCTCAGTGCCAATCATATAGAGCGGGATATTGAGTTTGCCCTGAAAGCCGGGGCGGATTACATCATTCTCGATGGCCGTGGCGGCGGTACGGGTGCAGCGCCTCAAATGTTCAGGGATCATATCAGTGTGCCCACCATTGCGGCGCTGGCCCGGGCCAGGCGGTGTCTGAATATCAACGGTGCCACCGGCCGTGTGACCCTGATTATTACCGGAGGTCTCAGGGTGCCCACTGATTTTGTTAAAGCGCTGGCGCTGGGGGCAGACGGTATCGCCCTGGCGAACAGTGCGATACAGTCAATTGGCTGTGTTGCTGCGCGTATCTGCAATACGAATAACTGCCCGGCGGGCATTGCAACCCAGCGACAGGATCTGCGGCAGCGGTTAAATGTGGAAAGGTCTGCGGTGCAGCTGGCGAACTTTCTCACCGGCTCTGTGCACCTGATGCAGGTGATGGCCCGGGCCTGTGGCCATAATCATCTGAAGCATTTCGATATGGGCGATCTGGCGACCTGGAATCGCGAGTTAGCCTATCTTTCGGGGATAACCTATTCAGGTGTTGTCCCCCCCTGATGCGAGGGGGACTGTCTGAGTTTTAATCGGTTAGCGTGCCCGTCTGATAATCCCGGATCGCCTGATTGATCTCTGCCTGAGTGTTCATCACAAAAGGGCCGTAATGGGCAACCGGTTCCTTCAGTGGCACTCCACTCAGAAGCAGGCTTCCGGCACCCTTGGATGATGCAATCTGCACAGCCCCCGGTTCGGTTATTTTCGCCATCTGCCGGGTCGCCAGCGTTTTGCCATTGAGGGTAAGTTGTCCTTCGTAAACATAGAGCAGCAGTGTCCGGCCTGCCGGGTTTTCAAGGCTGAGATCGGCATCGGGTTTGAGGCACAGATCTGCCACTGCCGCATTACCGGGCAGTTGCTGCAGGGGGCCACAGAACGACGTGTCGTTCAGGGTAATTTCGCCGCCGATCACTTTCAGCTCAGCATTATCCAGCGGATGCCAGGGTAGCCGGTCACGACCGATATCCTGCCAGTCAGGGTCTTTCATTTTCTGACTGGCAGGCAGGTTGAGCCATAGCTGGAAGCCGTGCATCAGGCCATCTTTCTGCAGTGGCATCTCGGAATGAATAATGCCGCGTCCGGCGGACATCCATTGTGCCTCGCCGCTCTGTACCCCGCCTTTATTGCCCAGGTGATCCTGATGTTCAAAACCACCATGACGGATATAGGTCAGGGTTTCGATGCCCCGGTGAGGGTGTGCCGGAAAGCCTGAGCCGTAATCATCAGGGTTATCTGAGAGTATCTCATCGAGCATCAGAAACGGGTCGAGACCATTATTCTGAAAGCCATGTACCCGCTGTATTTTTACACCTGCACCATCGGCAGAGGGATGGCTGGGAATGATCTGAATAGTCATATGTGTTCTCCTTCGGCTGAGTCTGTCTGAGCCGTATCTGATCTGATATGAGTCCATAATAGTCCTTTATTTGGGAATGAAAATCGGTATAAATAGAGGTATATATTCTATTTTTTAGAAAGGATGGCGGAATGAAGGTGACACTTGAGCAGTGGCGCATGCTAAAAGCGGTTGTCGAAGAGGGTGGTTTTGCTCATGCTGCTGAAGCGGTTCATAAAAGTCAGTCGAGCATTCACCATGCAATTCAGAAGATGGAGCTGATGCTGGATGTTAAATTACTGGAAGTTAAAGGGCGCAAAGCACATCTGACGGATGCCGGGCGTTTATTATTGCAAAGGGCCGAGCATCTGCTTGAATCCGCGGCCAATATCGATTCGCTGGCAGCCAGTCTGAATGCGGGCGTGGAACCCGAGATTTCGATTGCGGTGGATCAGACGTTTCCGCCTGAGTATATCGGAACGGTGCTTGAACAGTTTTCGAACGAGTATCCCAATACCCGCATTCAGCTCTATGAGACGGTGCTTTCCGGTGCCGCTGAAGCGTTGAATAAAGGACAGGTGGATCTGGCGATCGCTGCTTCAGGGGTGTCTCACTTTATGGCAGAACCCCTGTTTACGGTTGACTTTATTGCCGTTGCCTCGCCTGATTACCCCTTATTCAACAGCTACAGTGATGCTCAGCCACTGCAGATAGATGATCTGGTGAATTACCGTCAACTGGTCACCCGGGACTCTGCCCTGGAAAAGAAAACCGACTCGGGCTGGCTGAAAGCGGATGAACGCTGGACGGTGAGTAATATCTCCACATCCATAGAGATGATCTGTCGTGGAATGGGCTTTGCCTGGATACCGGTCACCCGTATCAGCAGACAGCTGAGTCAGGGCGATTTGCTACCGGTTCCGCTACAGGTGGGGGGGCGCAGGAACATGACACTGCAACTTTACTATGCCCGGCATGATCAGGTAGGCCCCGGTATTAAGCGGCTTGCCGAGTTATTGCATCGGTGTTGTGCAGAAGATGTTTCTAATTATTCGAACATAAAGCACTAAATTAAGTAATTTTTATTTAAAAAACAGAAAGCTAATATGAGGGTGTAACTTAAGCAACACAACGAGGATTCAATCATGAACTTTTCAGCAACCGCTTCACTACTCGCCCGCCTTGGCCTGGCCGCTATTTTTATCATGGCGGGTTTATCAAAAATCAGTGGCTATGAAGGCACCGCTGGATATATGGATAGCATGGGCGTGCCGGGAGCGCTGTTACCCGTCGTTATTGCCGTTGAGGTACTGGGTGGCATCGCTATTGTTATCGGCCTGTTTACCCGTCTTGCAGCGGCCGGCCTGACGGTGTTTACCGTCGCTTCAGCACTGCTGTTTCACTTTAATCTGGCGGATCAGACTCAGTATCTTATGTTCTGGAAAAATATAGCGATCGCGGGCGGTTTCCTGCTGCTGGTGGCTAATGGTCCGGGCGCTTACAGTGTTGATGCGTGGCGCAAAACGACTGATAAATAGTATTGCTTTCAAAGTGACGGGCTTGTTCAACAGCCTGGTTTTAATAGCCAGGCCAGGACAGGTATGCGTTATCAAGCCGTTGCACAAATGCATGGTGTGATTCATTACACAGCTGACACGACAGACAGAATTGAGGGTGAAGAGATGGGACTGCTAATCGATGGCAAGTGGCAAGATCGCTGGTATGAGACTAAAAACTCCAAAGGGGAGTTTGTCCGCGAGCAGGCGGGGTTTCGCAACTGGGTGACTGCCGATGGCAGCCCCGGCCCTTCCGGTGAAGGTGGTTTTAAGGCAGAGCCCGGCCGCTATCATCTTTATGTGTCGCTGGCCTGTCCCTGGGCGCACCGCACCCTGATCTTTCGCAAGCTTAAAGGGCTGGAAGAGCTGATCACTGTGTCGGTGGTCAGCCCGCATATGCTGGAGCAGGGCTGGAGCTTCGATACGAAAACCGGCTCTACTGGCGATCACCTGTACGATTCAGCGTTTATGCATCAGATCTATACCCGGGTGCAACAGGATTATACCGGCCGGGTCACGGTGCCGGTGCTGTGGGACAAACAGCAGCAGACCATTGTCAGTAATGAATCGTCAGAGATTATCCGCATGTTTAATTCAGCGTTTAACGAATTGACGGGCAATGAGTGTGATCTGTGGCCTGAAGTACTGCGTGAAGAGATCGAAGCGCTGAATAGCTGGATCTACGATACGGTCAATAATGGCGTCTATCGATCGGGGTTTGCCACGACTCAGGAGGCTTACGAACACAATGTGAAAGACCTGTTTGCCAGCCTGGACCGGATTGAGGATATCTTATCCCGGAACCGTTACCTGGCGGGAGACGCACTGACCGAAGCGGACTGGCGTCTGTTTACTACGCTGATCCGTTTTGATGCGGTCTATCATGGTCATTTTAAATGTAATCTCAGACAGCTGCGTGAGTACCCGAATATCAGTGGCTATATCCGTGAGCTGTATCAGATAGAAGGGGTTGCTGAGACGGTGAATATGCATCACATTAAGCAGCACTATTACTACAGTCATCACATGATTAATCCAACCCGGGTGGTGCCGCTGGGGCCTCTGCAGGATTTTGATGCACCCCATGGGCGAGAGGCTATTTGAGGTTATAAGGTCGTGAGCTGTCTAATGGTGTTTTGGCATGAAAGACCATACTTACATCACCAGGCGCAGCCATAAAAAAACCGCCCAAACAGGCGGTTTTTTTATGCTTTTTCTAGCGACTAACCACTAGCAAGCGGCGTAGCCGCGTCTGACTACGGCCCTTAATGCTGTAAAATCTGACTCAGGAACAACTGGGTTCGCTCATGTTGCGGGTTGTTAAAGAACTCATGGGGCTCGTTCTCTTCAACAATCTGTCCGCCATCCATAAAGATAACCCGGTCGGCAACTGTCTTGGCAAAACCCATCTCATGAGTGACACACAGCATGGTCATACCCTCATTGGCCAGCTCTATCATGACATCGAGCACCTCTTTGATCATCTCAGGGTCGAGTGCTGAGGTTGGCTCATCAAACAGCATGACGTCAGGGTTCATACAGAGAGACCGGGCAATTGCTACCCGCTGCTGCTGTCCACCGGATAGCTGACCCGGATATTTCAGTGCCTGATCAGGGATTTTAACCCGTTCCAGCAACTCCATTGCCTGTGCTTCAGCTTCTTTACGGGGCATTTTTTTCACCCAGATCGGCGCCAGCACACAGTTCTCTAACACCGTCAGGTGTGGGAACAGGTTGAAGTGCTGAAACACCATGCCGACATCCTTACGGATCGCTTCGATATTTTTAATATCTTCATTCAGGGGAATATCGTTAACGATGATATCGCCCTTCTGATGCTCTTCGAGATGGTTAATACAACGAATCATCGTTGATTTACCCGAACCGGAAGGGCCACAGATAACGATCTTTTCGCCCTGCTTTACCTCCAGATTAATATTTTTAAGCACATGAAACTCGCCATACCATTTGTTCAGGTCGCGCAGTTCCACCATCAATTTATCAGTAGCGTGTGAATGATTCATTTTAAAATCTCTTTGTTATCAGGCGCGGTTGCCGTGGCCGGTATGTAGTTTCTTCTCCAGATGCTGCGAATAGCGCGACATACTGAAACAGAACACCCAGAACAACAGGGCAATAAACAAATAACTCTCAGTGGAATAGCCGATCCAGTCAGGATCCTGGTTGGCCGCCTGGCCGATAGCCAGTACATCAAACAAACCAATAATCAGCACCAGACTGGTGTCCTTAAACAGCGCGATAAAGGTATTCACAATGCCCGGAATCATCAGTTTCAGCGCCTGCGGCATAATGACCAGAATCATCTTCTGCCAGTAACCCAGCCCCAGCGCATCAGCCGCTTCGTACTGCCCCTTAGGGATCGCCTGTAAGCCGCCCCGGATAACCTCAGCCATATAAGCAGACTGGAACAGGGTAATACCGATCAGCGCTCTGAGCAGCTTGTCAAAGCTCATTCCTTCGGGAAAGAACAGCGGTAACATTACTGACGCCATGAACAGCACCGTAATCAGCGGCACACCGCGCCAGATCTCGATAAAGGTCACACAGACGGATTTCACAATAGGCATATCGGACTGCCGCCCCAGCGCCAGGACAATGCCTAAGGGCAGGGACGCCACAATACCGACAACCGCCAGAACCAGAGTCAGCGTTAAACCACCCCACAGGTGGGTTTCAACCTGAGGCAGGCCGAACACATCACCATACAACAGGAAGTACGCGATGATGGGATAGACGACCAGCAGCAGAATTGCTACCAGACCCTTCTTTGGCGTCTGCGGCAATACCAGCCAGATAATGGAGCCGATCATGATGATAAAGGCTAACTGCGGCCGCCAGTGTTCTGTCTCCGGATAGAAGCCATAGAGAAACTGGTCCAGCCGGTTGGCGATAAACACCCAGCAGGCACCGCCGCTGGTGCAGGCGTCACGGCTGGTTCCGACCCAGTCGGAATCGATAAAGATCCATTGAATGGTTGGCACCAGAAAGCTGATCAGGAAATAGCCGACAACAATCGTTGCAACCGAGTTTGTCGGCCCGTTAAACAGGTTTTTACGCAGCCAGCCGACCACTCCAATCATACTGGACGGCGGGGGCAGCGTGGGTTGAATTTCATATTTCATAGCATCCCCTCCTAGCGCTCTGTTAACTGAATTCTGGCGTTATACCAGTTCATAAAGAATGAGGTCAGCAGACTGAGGGTCAGATACACCGCCATCGTCATGGCGATTACCTCGATTGCTTGCCCCGTCTGGTTAAGCGTGGTTCCGGCAAAGACGTTAACCAGATCCGGATAGCCTATAGCGGTTGCCAGTGAGGAGTTCTTCGTCAGGTTAAGATACTGACTGGTCAGAGGAGGGATCACCACCCGCATCGCCTGAGGGATAACAATCAGCCGCAGCGTTTTGGCTTTCGACATACCCAGCGCCGTTGCCGCTTCAGTCTGTCCATGAGACACCGCCAGGATACCGGCGCGAACAGTTTCCGCGATAAAGGCTGCGGTATAGATACTCAGCGCAAGCCAGAGCGCCATCAGCTCGGGGATAACGGTAATGCCCCCTTTGAAGTTAAACCCTTTCAGCTCTGGATGATCAAGCCCCAGAGGCAGGCCGCTAAACAGGAATAGCAGCAGAGGGACGCCGACAATCAAACCAATGCTGGTGAGAATAACCGGAAACTGTTGCCCGGTCAGCTCCTGGCGTTTTCGGGACCAGCGGGCAATAAACCAGCTGGCAACGATCGCACCAAAGAAACCCATAATCACCAGTCCGAAGCCGTCTTCAGGCACCGGAGCCGGTACAATTAAACCCCGGTTATTCAGAAAAGATCCTAAAAACTCGATACTCTGCCGCGGGGCTGGCAGGGTCCGCAGCACCGCGTAATACCAGAAAAAGATCTGCAGCAGCAGCGGGATATTACGAAATACTTCGATATACAGTGCAGAAAATTTAGCGATCAGCCAGTTATCGGATAAGCGCGCCACACCGAGGATAAAGCCCAGAATGGTGGCTGCGATAATGCCCATCACCGCAATCAGAATCGTGTTCAGCAGGCCGACAATAAAGGTCATGCCATAACTGGACGCTTCGGTGTAATCGATCAGGCTCATGGCAATACCAAAGCCCGCTTCCCGTGACAGGAAGTCGAAACCGGTGGTCATACCACGCTGTTCAAGGTTTGTCAGGGTGTTTTCAATAATGGTGTAAAAGACAAAACCCAGTGCCGTCAGCAGCAGTATCTGGAACAGTAACGACCGCTTTTTCGGGTCGTTCCAGAATTTCGGTTTGCTCAGCGGTGGCGCGCTTTGGGGGGCTGAGCCACCATCAGGCTTGTGACCTGAATTCGAAATGTCTGAGGACATTGTTAACTCCAGAGGTCAGTACACAGAAGCTTCTGTCCCGGAAAGAAAGCCTTCAGGGCAGAAATAAAAACGGCCAGCCTTCCGGCCAGCCGTTGATCAGCATGTTAACGCATAGGTGGAGCGTACTGCAGACCACCCTGGTTCCACAGAGCGTTCAGACCGCGGTCCAGCCCCAGAGGAGAGTCTTTGCCTACGTTACGCTCGTAAGCTTCACCGTAGTTACCCACCTGCTTAACGATCTGGTAAGCCCAGTCATCAGCCAGATCCAGACCTTTACCTTTAGGTCCGTCCAGACCCAGCAGACGCTTAACGTTAGGATCAGAACTTTCCGCCTTCATCTTATCGACATTAGCAGAGGTCAGACCCAGCTCTTCTGCGTTCAGCATCGCATTGAAAGACCATTTAACGATATTAAACCAGGTGTCATCGCCCTGACGGACAACAGGACCCAGAGGCTCTTTAGAGATAACTTCTGGCAGTGCACCGACTGCAGATGGGTCCTGCATGCGGGTACGCAGGCCAGCAGCCTGTGACAGGTCAGTTGTGAACGAGTCACAACGGCCGGTATCAAATGCCTGAGCCGCCTGGTCATTGGTGTCAAAAACGACCGGAGTATAGGTGATACCGTGGGTACGGAAGTAATCCGCCATATTCAGCTCAGTGGTCGTACCGGACTGTACACATACTGTTGCACCATCCAGATCCTTAACGCTCTTCAGCCCCAGCTCTTTCTTCACCAGAAAGCCCTGACCATCATAGTAGTTCACACCGGCAAAGTTGATACCCAGCTGAGTATCACGGGTCTGTGTCCAGGTAGTTACTCGGGACAATACATCCACTTCACCCGACACCAGCGCGGTAAAACGTTCTTTAGCATTCAGGGGAATATATTTAACTTTAGTTGCATCGCCCAGCACTGCAGCAGCAACAGCCCGGCACACATCAACATCCAGACCTTTCCAGTTACCTTTGTCGTCAGGCACTGAGAAGCCCGGGACGCCACTCGTTACGCCGCACTGTAGTGCGCCACGTTCCTTCAGAGTTTCCAAAGTACCCGCCATAGCGGTACCTGTCATTGCAACCATCAGGACTGCAGTGGAAATCAGGGTTTTCTTCATTGGGTATTTCCTTTTGTTTTTATAATGAGAAATTAAGCAAAACTGTGTTCAGCAGTCGTGCTATACGCTTAACGCTTGCAAAGAGCATTCTGCTTTTTGATTCTTTTAATCCTCTGTTGGATCTGAGTTGTTTGATCGGAGAACTTCAGATTCTGGCGGGTGCAGATTCGGGCACCGGGTCAGTTCGTAATCCTGAAAACAGAAGTGCCGGCATTTCGCGGAGCACCTGTACCTGCACATAACGGGTCAGGATTGAGGAGAAAAGGGCGGTCCCGGCGCAGAGACAGATCAGCGCAGGGCTCCAGATGATGTCGTTAGTAGAATCAACAAATTCTTGCATGTGTAAATGTCTCCGGAAAGCAACGTGTCATGCACGATAGTTATAATTATTGTCTTGCTATAATCCATCTCATCGAGGTGGGTGCTGATGCCGTCAGGGGCGCTGCGGTTGCGTCTGTCTGTGAGAAAACCAGTCCCGGAAAATCAGCTGCAGATAATAATACGACTCCATCCGAACCGGTGGCTGTGCCCTGAATAATGGCAGAGCGAATGATGCCTGAACGAAAGTGCCGGGCCTTCCTTGTTTATCTACTTAGCTAAAACTTTAATGTGAATGCCTGAAATAAATTGCCTCCTGCCGCGCCTTGTTTGCCTCCTTTCGTGCCAGTTATTATCTGTTATGTATTTGAAAGCTTCTGATTCAGCGTGCCTTTCCGGCTTTCACCAGGACTGTTCTGGATTTTGAGCACCCCGTGGCGGGATGCTATTGGAGGTTATCAGCGGAGGAGGGCAGAGGAGGAGGGCAGAGGAGGAGGGCAGAGGAGGAGTGGGCGTCTGAGTTGTCCTGAATGATCTGAACCTGTTCAGCCTTAAACAGAAAAAGCCCCAAAAGGGGCTTTTTGTGTTTTTAGTGCAGGTGGTGCAAAGCTTCAGATTCTGGCCGTTGCCGGGGCAGGCTCAGATTCAGCTTGTGGTGAAGCCTGATTGTAAACCGACTCGTCCAGTTCATTTTCGCTTTTAGCGACCAGAATTGAGACCATCAGATCGCCGCAAACATTCACGCTGGTTCTCGCCATATCCAGAATACGGTCGATACCGGCAACAATCGCCAGACCTTCGATTGGCAGGCCAACAGTGGTGAGCACCAGAGACAGCATGATCAGGCCGGCACCCGGAACACCCGCGGTGCCAACAGACGCCAGAGTAGAGGTCATGATGATCAGCAGGTAATCGGAAAACGCCAGATCAATGCCAAAGGCCTGTGCGATGAACAGCGCACAGACACCCTGATACAACGCAGTGCCGTCCATATTGATTGTTGCACCCAGCGGCAGAACAAAGCTGGAGATACTCTTGGATACGCCCATCTCATCCTGAGACGCTTTGATGGTTGCAGGCAGTGTGCCGGAGCTGCTGGTGGTGGTAAATGCGACAGCGGCAGGGTTTAGCAGCCCTTTCAGGTAGCGAACCGGATTCAGGCGTCCCAGCGTGCTGACCAAACCGGTGTAGAAAACCAGAACATGGATCAGGCAGCCGATATAGACCACAGCAATGACTTTGATCAGTGGCAGCAGAATATCCATACCGTACTTACCCGCAACCCAGGCCATCAGACCGAACACGCCATAGGGTGCCAGCTTCATTACCAGTTCGGTGAGTTTGTACATTCCTTCAGCAAGGCTTTCAAACAGCTTGATAGCCGGTTCCGCTTTCTCGCCACACAGTGTGAGCGCGATACCCAGACCCAGAGCAAAGACGATAATTTGCAGAATGTTTCCGGCAGCCAGGGCGTTGACCGGGTTTTTCGGAATCATATTCAGCAGCGTCTGTACCAGCGTCGGTGCTTCTTTTCCGACAGCCGTCGGGTCGGTTGCCATCATATTCAGTCCCGCTCCCGGCGTCAGAACAGTCGCCAGACCCAGACCGATACTGATCGCGATGGCGGTGGTGCCGAGATACAGAGCGATCGCTTTGATACCGATGCGTCCCATCTTCCGGGTGTCCTGCATAGAGGTCACGCCGACAACCAGCGAACAGAAAACCAGCGGTACGATCAGCATCTTGATGGCATTGATAAACAGTGTGCCGATCGGTTTTAGCAGTTCAGCATCTGGCCCCATGATCGCACCTGCAGCGACACCCAGAACCATTCCGATTAATATTTTTTTCCACAGTGCCAGGTCGCTCCAGAAACCGGAGCGGCTTTCATTGGTCAGTGTTGGTTGCATAACTCTCATCCTTTCTATAGTTGTTTTTTTACCCTTATCGGGTTTCAGGGGGGGTAAGGTGTATGTTGTTACTGTCTGCGTGGCTGAGGGCTGATCATATTGTCGGGCTTAAGGAGATCGCTTAACGCGGCTTCACTCATTAACTCCTCCTCTCTGATCAGTTCCAGCACACCACGACCGCTTTCAAGGGCGGCTTTTGCAATACGGGTAGAGTTTTCATAGCCGATATAGGGCACCACCGCGGTGATGATGCCAATGCTCTGATCAACCAGTTCCTGACAACGATCGCGGTTGGCTGTGATGTCACGTACGCAGCGGTTTTTCAGCATATTCATTGCCTGAGTCAGCATGCGTATCGATTCCAGCACGTTATAGGCGATCAGGGGTTCCATCGCGTTAAGCTGGAGCTGGCCCGCTTCTGCACCCATGGTCAGTGCCAGATCGTTGCCAATCACCTGATAGGCTACCTGGTTCATGGCTTCCGGGATTACCGGGTTAATTTTGCCCGGCATAATGGAGCTACCCGGCTGTTGTGCCGGCAGGTTTATCTCTGCAAGACCGCATCGCGGCCCCATGCTGAGTAAGCGCAGATCGTTCGATATTTTTGAGAGTTTGACTGCCAGACGTTTAAGCATGCCGGAGAACAGTACAAAGGCACCCATATCCGAGCTGGCTTCCACCAGATCAGATGCACGTTTAAATTCAAAGCCGCTCACTTCAGAGAGGTTGTTTACTGCAAGTCTGGCGTATTCCGGATCTGTATTGATACCGGTTCCGATGGCGGTTCCGCCCAGGTTAACCTCTTTGAGTAGTTCAGACAGACCAGCAATACGGTCAATATCTTCAGTCAGGGTGCTGGCAAAGGATTTAAACTCCTGACCCAGGGTCATCGGTACTGCATCCTGTAACTGGGTACGGCCCATTTTGATGATGTCAGAAAATTCGTCACCTTTAGCTGAAAAGGCGTCGCGCAGTGATGCCAGCGCTTTCACCAGATCTCCGTGTTTTAAGAGTATCGAAAGGCGAACAGCAGTAGGGTATGCATCGTTGGTGGACTGGGACATGTTGATGTCATTATTGGGGTGCAGGTGGCTGTATTCACCTTTGGCATATCCCATATGCTCGAGGCCGATATTAGCGATTACCTCGTTGGCATTCATGTTGGTTGAGGTGCCAGCACCGCCCTGAATCATATCGACGACAAACTGGTCATGATACTGACCGGCGAGAATTTTTTTAACGGCCGCTTCAATGGCTGCGGTCTTGGTATCGTTCAGAAATCCCAGAGAATTATTTGCTCTGGCGCAGGCCAGCTTAACTAATGCCAGTGCCTCGACCAGTTGAGGAAAGTGGTGCAGGGGAATGCCGCTAAGATCGAAATTTCTCTGTGCCCGCTGAGTCTGAATACCAAAATAGGCATCAGCCGGAACGAATGCCTCACCCAACAGATCTTTCTCTTTACGACCACACTCTTGTTGCGGTAGTGCTATGGCTTCACCCATGTTGTTTCCTCATTGATTTATTATTGTTTGTGCCATCCCGATGGCGCAGGTTCATCGCTTTTCTGTATCAGAGTGGAGGCGTTATGAACCAGTGATGCAATTTATAAAGCAGGGAGGGTGCCAAAAGTGAATAAAAAATATAAGCTATTGATTTATATGTTAAAAAATAGTTTTTATTGCGGCTTGCTTCAGGCTGAAGGGGTATAACCAGAGGAATGGCATGAACGTTGGATTGTATTAAAACTGTTTTTAATCAATAGGTTAGGTTTTTTTGTTTGGTTATAACGTTGACCGGGGTTATAGGGGTTCAAAAGCGCTGAAAAGCTTCACTCGGCTCAGTTGAGCCGCCGTAAAGCTTTTCAGCGAAGCGACTAAGGCTCTTTTTTCTTCAGCCGTTTGCTCAGCGCCGGTTGTGAAATACCCAGCAGACGCGATGCCAGCGATTGATTGCCCTGAGCACGTTCCATCGCTGCTGCAACCAGTAATTCACCGGCTTCCTGCAGGGTAGGCAGAGGCTGATCGGGATTAAACAGTATCGGTGTGGTGTTTTTATCCGGCTCGGTACAGGGGATGTCCTGATTCAGGACACGCCGGAATACTTCCATCGAGAGCATTTTTGAGCGGTGCTGACTCATCGCATCATAGGCCAGCGCTCTTAACTCACGCACATTGCCGGGAAAGCTATAGTTTGCCAGCAGCACCGGCAGTTCTTTTGGAATCGTGGGCTTGATTTTATTCAGCTCTTCGGCCGCTTCGGCAAGAAAATACTCCAGTAGCAGGGAGATATCGCCTTTACGTTGTCGCAGCGCAGGAATCTCTACCTGGTGGATTCTGAGCCGGTAGTAAAGGTCTTTGCGAAACTCCCCTGACTGTTGTTTTTTTTCCAGATTCTGATGCGTGGCGACCACCACTCTGGCCCGTATTCGTTTAGGGCGATCACTTCCCAGAGGGTAGTACTCGCCTTCCTGCAACAGGCGAAGAAGCTTAACCTGTGAGGCCAGGCTCAGGTCGCCTATCTCATCCAGAAACAGCGTGCCGCCGGACGCCTGTTCAATCATCCCCGCCCGTGCTTTATCCGCTCCGGTAAAGGCTCCACGCTGATGGCCAAACAGGGTATCAGCAAAGACATTATCATCGAGCCCGGCAACATTGACGCTTACCAGCGGGCCGCTACAGTTGCTCAGTGTGTGAATCGCGTGGGCGATCTGTTCTTTGCCGACCCCGCTTTCGCCCATAATCAACACCGGCTGGCTGCTGGCTGAGATCGACTCCAGATACTGGAACACCGAACGCATCCCTTTATCCTGAGTGATGATGTCAGAAAACACCTCCGGCCGTTCAAGTGTGTCAGTCAGGAAGCGTTGCCGCATTGCCTGACTTTCTTTACGCATCTCCTGCAACTCAATGGCGCGCCGGACACCCTCTATTAACCGTTCCTCTTCGGTGGTCTTGACGAAATAATCGAAGGCCCCGAGGCGGATGCATTTCACTGCGGTTTCCAGTTGATTCAGACCACTGATAATGATGACGCCCACGTCCGGATGCTCCTCAACGATCTGCTGCAGCAGCGTCTCTCCTGATAGGTGAGGCATGGTCAGATCCAGTAATACCAGTCCGATTGGTTCCCGGGCGATCATCGTCATTACATTGCGGCTGTCTTCACAGTGGTAGATATTGTTTATGCCGCCACGTCGCTCAAGGGCAATACTGAGACTGCGTAAAAAAGGAGCCTCATCATCTACCAGTAATACGCCAAAGCTGGGGTAGCGACGGTTATTCATAATTAAACAGCTCCTTGAATAGCAGGTAGAGAGAGGGTGACGCAGGTGCCTTTGCCGGGCTCTGATTCATAAATCATCGTACCGTTATGCTCCTGTATGATGCTGGACGAAACCGACAGCCCCAGTCCCGTGCCGCCCTGTTCCCGTTTGGTAGTGAAGAAGGGATCGCTCAGACGGCTTAAATTATCAGGGGCAATACCGCACCCCTGATCGATAACCTGCAGCGACAGTTTTTTGTCCTTCGGACTATAAGCCGTGGTGATTGAAATACTGTGTTCGGGTGACCCGAGTGCCTGACAGGCATTTACGATCAGGTTGATAATAACCTGCTCGATACGTTGAGCATTGCCTTTGAAGGACGGCAGATCAGAGCCATAGGATACGTTAAAGTGATCGCAGGAACTGCGAATGGTGTTGTCGACCAGACGAATAGCAGTAGCAAGCACTTCGTTAAGATCGACGGTTTCATCCAGGCTGGCAGGGCTCTGGCGGGCAAAGTCACGCAGGTCATCAACTATTCGGCGAATGCGATGGGTGCCTGCCAGCATATCGTCCAGCATCGGGATAATCTCATCGCGCATACGGCGGTAGGTCAGGCCTCCCATGTCAAAGTCTCCATGGGTCTGGTAATGAGCTTCGAGAATATCTTCCAGGTCCAGATAGGCCTCTTTCAGGACTGGCAGGTTTAACAGCAGTAAACTGCTCGGGTTATTGATCTCATGGGCCACACCGGAAACCAGTATCCCCAGAGAGGTCATTTTGTCAGCCTGAAGAAGTTGCTGTTGTTGCAGTTTCAGTTCTTCGGTGCGACGACTTACCTGTCGGGTCAGCATACGGTTCCAGATCACAATGCCCCCCAGTATCAGCAACAGCAGAGCCGAGATGATCGCCGCGCCCTGACCGATCTTTTTCCAGGGCAGGCCTGCGTGTTCAATAGGACCGAGCCAGCGGTCATAGATCGCCTGCTGTCGCCCGGTGTTCTTCAGAATGGCGAGGCCCTCACTGAACTGCGACAGTAACTCCTGGTTATTTTTTCGTACGGCATACCCATAGTGCTGAGCGCCAAAAGGTTTTCCCGCCGGGACAATATTGGATAGCTCAAGCTCCTTGCCCAGGTAAAGGCCGGGCAGATTGGCCACCAGTGCGTAATCATGTTGTCCGGAGGCCAGTAATCTGAGAGCCGCCGCATGGGTGTCAACCATAATTAAGTGTGCCCCCACGTCATTCTGAAGCAGGTAATCGTGCATAATCCCACCCCGCTGGACGATCACTTCTTTGCCTTCCAGCTCAGATAGCTGAGTGATTTTCGCATCCTCTTTACGGGCGAAAATGGACTGATGAATAATGGCGTGGGGCGGTGAAAAATCATATTTTTTAGACCGTTCTTCGGAGAAATTCATCCCCTGTAATGCATCTATTTCGCCCCGGTCCAGTTGCCTGCGCATCTCATCCCAGCCGCCCAGCCGGATTTCGACATTCATCCCCATCACTTCGGCGATTGCCCGGGTTAATTCGGTGTTGTAGCCATCGGGCTCACCCTCTTCATTGATGAACTCGTAGGGCGGGTAGTTGTGGTCGCCGCCCACCCGTATGACTTCATTCTGTTGGGCGAAACTGATTCTGGCGATCAGGCCGCTCAGCACTATAAAGATACAGATCGCAGTGGCTGCAGGCCGTTTCGGAATGAAAGTTGTGAATACCCGTCGAGTCATGTTCGGCTGTCGTTCTGTTGAGTGATGAATAAGATGTATAGCGGCAGACTAATGCAACATAGCATAACCTTTAAGCGTGATCTCTGGATATCGGGGGAGGGGGCGTTAATCCAGTCGCTTTTTAAAGCGTATCGAGGCGACGGCTAAACCGCCCAGGGTAAACAGGGCCAGCCAGTACATATCAGCGGCCAGGTTTAGCACATCCACATCTTTAAGCACCACGCCACGAATCAGCCGCATAAAGTGGGTTGCCGGCAGTGCCTCGGCGATATATTGCGCCGCCAGTGGCATTCCCTCATAGGGGAACATAAAACCGGAGAGCAGGATTGAGGGTAGCAACACAAAGATCGTCATCTGCATCGATTGCAGCTGGCTTTTGGCGATGGTGGAGATAATCAGCCCAAGGGTCAGGCTGGCAGTAATAAACAGCAGTGTCGCGCCTGCCAGCTGCAGCAGATTACCGTTGATCGGCACATTGAACAGCTGATGACCCAATCCCAGAATAATCACTACCTGAATCGCACCGATAAAAATATAGGGCACAATCTTACCGATCATTAACTCGATGGGTCGCACCGGTGTGGTGATCAGCATCTCCATATTGCCCCGTTCCCGTTCCCGCACGATGGCCGCTGACGTGAACATGATCATCGTCATGGTGAGAATAATCGCCGCCAGTCCCGGAACGATATTCACCACCGTGCGTTGTTCCGGGTTATACAGCATGGTGACTTCAAAGGTGGGCGTTGTACGGTTGGAGGGTCTGTCCAGCAGCTCAACCAGCGGCATGCTGCGCAACCCTTTGATGGCGCCCGCGACGATAGTGTCCGAGCCATCGACCAGCCACTGAGCAACGGGCCGGCTGGTTTCTGCATCGGTGGCAGAAGGCGAGCCCAGCCCTACGCTGGGACTGCGCACCAGTCGCTGACTGACATCTGCCGGTATGATCAGCACCGCTCTGACCTGAGCGCTGGCGATCGCCTCTTCAGCCTCGGGCATACTGGTGAAATGTCGGGTGAAGGTGACTACCTGAGTGGCGCTGATCGTCTGAATCAGCACCCGGCTTAAACCGCTGTTGCTGTAATCAACCACACCCACTGGCAGGTGACGCACATTAGTATTGATGGCAAAGCCGAATAGCAGCAGTTGAATCAGCGGGATCATGACGATCATACCAAAGGTCATTCTGTCCCGTTTTAGCTGCAGAAACTCCTTCCCGGCGATTGCCCGCACCCGAATCAATGGGTTCATGGTGCATCTCTCCCTGAACCGGTACAGGTGACAAACACATCTTCCAGGCTGGGGCGCACCAGAGATAGCTGATCGTCAGGTTTCACCGAAGGCTGCCGGGTTAGAAAAGCGATGGGGTCGGCTACGCTATCCTTCACCAGCACCCGTAAGCGCGCCCCCAGCTGTGCTGCGGAGATCACTTCAGGAAGCCTGATCAGCGTTTGTTTTAACTGGCGCAGATCCGCTGAGCTAATCTCTACCACTTTCGAGCCCATCTCCAGCATCAGCTGATCGGGACTGCCATCCGCCCGTTTGATACCGTTTTCCAGAATCGCCAGTTTATGGCAGCGTTCTGCTTCATCCATATAGTGGGTGGATACCAGAATACTGGTGCCCTGATCACTCAGGTCAAACAGTTGTTCCCAGAACTCTCTGCGGTTCTCCGGGTCGACCGCAGAGGTCGGTTCATCAAGAAACAGCAGTTCCGGTTTATGCAGGGTTGCGGCAGCCAGGCTGAGCCGTTGTCGCTGACCGCCGCTCATGCTGCCGGCTAGCTGTTTCGCTTTTGGTTGCAGGCCATAAATACTCAGCAGCTCGTCGATGCGCTGTTTTTGGGTTTTTGCTGTCAGGCCATAAATTCTGGCAATAAATCTGAGATTCTCCAATACGGTAAGATCGTCATACAGGGAAAATTTCTGGGTCATATAACCGATATGCAGGCGCAGCTTTTCGGCATCATCGGGAAGGTTAAATTCCAGCACCTGAACCCGGCCTGCGCTGGGTTTCAGCAGCCCGGTAAGCATACGAATAGTGGTTGTTTTACCGCAGCCATTGGGGCCGAGAAAGCCGTAGATGCGGCCTTTTTCCACCTCCAGATCAAGTTCCTGCACCGCCAGAGTGTCGCCAAAGCGACGGCTGAGTTGTTCTGCCTGAATAACATAACCGGCGGGAGCTCGGGTCATGGCAGCTCGACCTGTGCCGGTACTCCATTGGGGAGTGCTGCTTCACTATCCGGTAGTTTCACCTCGGCCAGATACATCAGCCGGGCACGTTCTGCCTGATTCAGCGCATAGTAGGGGGTGAAGGCCGGTTCAGTCGCGATCCAGCTGAGGTGGCCGGTTATAGGCTGATCGATACCGTCGACATGGATTACAAGGGGGTCACCGACTTTCAGTTTTACCCGGTAGGGTTCCGGCACATAGACCCGTGCATGGGGCGCTTTACCCGCCAGAACAATGGCCAGAGGGCTACCGGCAGTCACCCGTTCACCCAGGTTCCAGGGGAGGTTGTCGAGAATACCATCGCGGGTTGCGATGATGCTCAGATCGGCCAGACGTTTAGTCTGGATCTCCAGAGTTGCTTTGGCGGAGTTCAGCGCGGCTTCTGCAGCGCGAAGATCCTCTTCACGGCTGCCATTGGTTAAGATCAGCAGCGCTTCCTGTGCGCTTTGCAATTTAGCCTGCGACGCATCCCGCACTGCACGGGCACGGTCCAGTTCAGCCTGGCTGACCAGATTGCGCTTGTTCAGATTCAGAATGCGGGTGTAATTTGAGCGGCTCTCAACCAGTGACGCCCTGGCACCCGAAACATTCGCCCTGGCTGCGGCCACTTCCTCTTCACGGGCTCCGTGTCTGAGTTTTTCAAGGTTCGCGTCTGCCCGGGCGACCTCGGCTGAGGCTTTATCCACTTCCGCCTGTTGCAGGGTAGAGTCGAGCTTCACCAGCAACGTGCCTTTGGTCACCTGAGAGCCCGGTGCAACGGGCAACTCAACCACCACTTCGCTGACCGTGGCGGTATGCGCTATCCGGTCTCTCTCCAGAGTGCCCAGCGCAAGGTGATCAGACGAATCACTGCAGGCTGCGAGAAATGGTAATAACAGACAGATAAGGTAACGCATGATTCAGGCCTTTTTGTGGCTTATAAAGCATGGACGAAAAAGAAAGAGCATTCGTAACTCATTAATAATAGAACGATAAACCTAAACGGCTTTAACTGCCATAATTGTCTTTCTTCTGGAAAACGCTGTCCGCTTTGCAGCTCTGTCCGGTTGTCAGACTATCCAAAGGACTGGCCGTGCCTGCACAGTGTTGTCCGATGACATGCGTGTATATCTGAGTTGTTTTAACATCGCTGTAGCCAGGTCTCTCCTGAGCGGTGCGTATGTCTCGCCCCGCTTCGAGCAGGTGAGTGGCAAAAGAGTGTCTGAAGGTATGACAGCTGACGCGTTTATGGAATATTCCCGCATGGTGAGGGCAACTCGTAATGCTTTGCGCGGTACGAGTTATGAAGGTGGTGACGGCAAAGCATTCCGTTTAGAGGGTTACAGAAAAAGATATGGATATTATAAAACTCGACCCTACCTCAAAAAGTGTCAGAGAGATCATTGACGATATTGATGGGTTAATGAACGCTCTCTACCCTCAGGAAAGCAACCAGCTTTTATCCATTGAAGCGTTGCAAGAAAAAGACGTACATTTTATCGGTGTGATAAAAAATCAGGATATTCTTGGCTGCGGTGCACTTGTCTATAAAAATAATGATGGTGTTTATGGCGAGTTAAAGCGGATTTATGTTAAGCCAGAATATCGTGGCCAGGGCATTTCAAACGTTATTATGCAAGAGCTGATCTCTTATGCAGCCATAAATCAACTACATATCATCCGTCTCGAAGCCGGTATCAGACAGCCTGAAGCGCTAAGTTTATATAAAAAGCTTGGGTTTAAAGAGCGTAAAGAGTATGGAAGTTACCAATATGATCCTTTAAGTATCTATATGGAACTATCTCTATGCGAGACATCATATCGGTGAACGTAAAAAGGTCGTTGGCTATTTTACTAAGTACAGGGCTATTTCTTTAAAAATGTTATGACTCTCCGTTAATGTAAAGAGACAGCCTGTTCTGGTAAATTAGGTATCAGGCAATAATGCAAGCGAGCTGCGCAGCAGATGGGATGATATGTACACTAACCGAGATATAATTGCGCGACTGCGCGAGAACATTCCATCGTTTGAGTGTGTGCCTGGCTGCCATGATTGTTGTGGTCCGGTAACGACTTCATCGGAAGAGATGTCGCGGCTGCCGGTGAAAACTGAGGCCGAGTATAAAGAAAAATTAGAAGACTTGAGCTGCGTCCATCTGGGGCCTGATGGTTGTACGGTGTATGCCGAGCGTCCGTTGATCTGCCGATTGTTTGGCACCACACCCACTATGCCCTGCCCAAATGGTAAACGCCCGGAAGAGATGATCGACCCGGATATTGAGGCGCAGATTCATCACCACATTGCAAATACGCGGCAGGTGCTGGTGTAAGTTATCAACAACCTGTTTTAACTGTGGTGGAGTGTGTTTTTGTCACATAAACGCATCCATCGCTCCCGCAAGAAAACGCGGGCCGGACCCTCTCGAATGCCTGGTCGTATACCGCTAGACGGCCATTGGTAAAACACAAAACGTCGTGCCACCGCTGGATCATCCCTACATCTCACCAGGCCCGCGTCTCTGCGTTATCAGACACCTCCCATCGTTTGCCATATCAAGTCGGGACTCTAGTCAACACCCGTCGAAACACCCAGCAGCACTCCAGTCCATGTTGGCTAACGTACAGACTGCGTCCGGTTCTGTCTGTAACGTTGCGCCCATAAATCATCCTAGAGTTCCGGAGAACACCACCTTGAACAACGCTTTTTGGTTTGTACTGATCGGAGCCCTGCTGATCTTAATGGGGCTGCGTACCCCCATACTCCAGCGATTAAACCTGACACCGTCACTTGTTTATCTCGGTATTGGGGTAACTCTGGGCCCGTCGGTTTTAGGCGTTTTCCATTTCAACCCGCTGGAACAAGCCCATCTGCTCGAAGTGCTTGCTGAACTTGCGGTTTTGCTGTCGTTGTTCATCGCAGGCATGAAAATGCCTATGCCGTTCAGGTGGAGGGAGTGGCGTATCCCTATGCGTCTCGCTTTTATTTCGATGACTATCAGCGTCGTGCTAACGGCTGCTTTTGGCTATTACGTGCTGGCACTGCCTTTGGGTGCAGCCATACTGCTGGGCGCCATTGTCGCCCCTACCGACCCGGTGCTGGCCACGGATGTTCAGGTTCGGCATATGGGCGATAAAGATCCGCTACGGTTCACCCTGACCAGTGAGGCGGGTATGAATGACGGCAGCGCATTTCCGTTTGTCATGCTGGGGCTGGCTATCCTCAGTGCTCCGGTCAGCTTCGACTTGGTCGGGACCTGGATTCTGAAGGATGTTTTGTGGTCGACGGCGTCCGCCCTTGTCGTCGGGCTCCTGATGGGGCGCTTGTTGGCCCGGATTATCCGGGAGCAGCATTTCTACAGTCGGGAAGGCCTGTTGCTGGATGATTTCCTGGGCCTGGGTTTAATCGGTGTGGTCTATGGTGTCTGCGTCCTGATTGACGCCTGGGGATTTCTGGGGGTTTTTGTTGCAGCCATTTCTCTGCGTCAGTCGGAACTGAAGCTGGCGCGTCTTAATGCGCCCATTAACGGTGCTGAGGCGATATCAGAACCCCCGGTTAAAGCTGAGAAACCGAAGCTCCGGTTAAGTGCTCAGGTGTCGGAGGGCTCGCTGCTGTTTAAAGAACCCCTGGAGCGATTGTCCGAGTTGATGCTTGTTCTGCTGCTGGGTGGAATGCTATTTATTAACTCCTGGAGTTTCACCGCTGTAGGCTTTGCGTTATTCCTGTTTGTAGTGGTTCGCCCTGTCAGTGTTTTCCTCGGTTTGCTGGGTTCTGGTGCACCATTTCGGCTGCAGATGCTGATTGGCTGGTTTGGCGTGCGCGGCATCGGTTCAATCTATTACCTGGTGTTCTCAATAGTCTTTGGTCTGCCAGAAGAGCTGGCCCTGGAATTCATCCAGATCACTTTGGTTGTTATTGTTCTCTCGATTATTATCCATGGGCTCACCATCAAGCCGATGATGTCGAGATGGTGGTGACGCTGAACCAGCGTTTGGTCAAGGCATTACCGCTACGGTAGCGAAGAAATAAATCGAAAAATTGAAGAGAAAATTAAAATGACTTATAACAAAATTAAAGGGGTCAAAGCTCTTTCATTCAGCCCTTTAATTCCTTTATCGCGCTAGCACCTAGAGAGCAGACTTACGCCGTTCCTACTGTGTTTTATGATTTTTCGAACGACGAGCAACGGCTCTCAATATTCAAACCGCTATACTGATGATTAATGCTGTAATGTAAAGGGGCCTGCTTTATTTTTGATGACCTCTCTTAACGATACGACTGCTAAGGTGAATCCGCTAATGGGTGAGCCTATAGACTGGGTCGACGTCTCATTCGTGATCTATATAGGGATTAGCCCTTAATCGAGCGGTCGCCAGGTCGATAAAGGCTCTGATTTTTGCGTTGGCTTGTCGCCCTTCGAGATGAACAATGCTGACCGGCAGTGGTTTGCTTTCGTAGTTCTGCAATATGCGCGTCAGGGCGCCGTTTTTTAATTCCTCGCCCACCTGATATGACATTAGACGGGTAATGCCAAACCCTTGTCTGGCCGCTGTTATGGCTGCGCCATTTTGGGAACAATGCAGGCGTGGGGTTACTTTTACGGACTCTTTGCCTCTGGATGATTCAAATTGCCATGTCGTTGACGGTTCAACCGTTGAGGCCTGAATGATTTCATGCGCTTTGAGCTCGGACGGGTGGCTGGGTATGCCATGTTTTTTCAAATAGATGGGCGAGGCGCATACCAGCCGCTGAACGCTGCCGACGGGTGTGGCATAGAGGTTTGAATCTTTTAGGTGGCCAATCCGGATAGCCACGTCCAAACCCTCATCGAGTATATTACTGATGCGGTCATAAAAAACCGCTCTTACTGATACAGACGGGTTATGTTGTAAATATTCCGTCAGAATCGGCGCTATATGTATCTGACCAAATAATACCGGGGCTGTAATCGATAAGACCCCTTTGGGCTCGGCGTAGCTTCCGGATGCCGTCGCCACGGCCTGTTCGACATCGTCTAAAATCCTTTTGGCGTCCTCGAAAAAGCGGGCTCCTGAATCCGTGAGTCGGACATGACGGGTGGTTCTGTTGAACAGCCGCACACCCAGGGCTTTCTCAAGCTGAGCGACAGATCGGGTCACTGCAGGGGCTGACAGGTCCAGCTTGCGGCTGGCGGCAACGAAACTCTGACATTCCGCAACCTCGATGAAGACCCGCATCGCTTCCAGTTTATCCATTCAATACCACACAGATTCATTACGTATATTATTTCATAAACAGTAATAGATAATTAAATTTCAGTCTAATTATTTCTGTTTATGTTAATCGTATGCTGGGCTCTCCAATCCGATAATATTCAGGAGCTAATTATGTCTCGTATACCTACACCGGCATCTGTTATGGCTGCACCGGAAGCCTCCAGAGGATCACTTGAAGCGGTAAATACTCTTCTGGGCAGTGTTCCCAACCTGTTTCGCATTGTTGCCAACAGCCCGCAGACACTGGAGGGCTACCTCGGTCTGAATGGCGCACTCAGTAAAGGTTCACTGGATGCCCAGACGCGCGAACGTATTGCCCTTGCTGTTGCTGAGGTCAATGGTTGCAACTATTGCCTCGCCGCACATCAGTATCTGGGTTCCAATCTGGCCAGCCTTAGCGCCGCTGAAATTGAAGCCAATCGTCGTGGCACCTCCGGTGACGAAAAAGCCGCAGTAGCGGTTAACTTCGCCGTCAAAATTGTGAATAACCGCGGCAAGGTTTCTGACAGTGATTTCGAGGTTGTGCGTGCTGCGGGCTATAGTGACGCAGAGATCGTAGAGATCGTGGGCCACGTTGCACTGAACACCCTCACCAACTACGTTAACGAAGTGCTGGGTACCGAAATCGACTTTCCGGCCGTTGATACACTGGCGGCTTAGTCAGTGTGTGGGTGGCGTGTTCGCCACCCTTTACCCTTAACAGGAGAATACAATATGTCCAGACCCCCTCTGCCGCCTTTTAACGAAGCAGCAGCCATCGAAAAAATCAGACTCGCCGAAGATGCCTGGAACGGCCGCGACCCTCAGAAAGTCGCACTGGCCTATACCGAGAACTGTTTGTGGCGTAATCGGGCTGAATTTGTGACAGGACGCGAAGCGATAGTGCAGTTGCTGACACGCAAGTGGACCCGTGAACTTGACTACCGGCTTATCAAAGAGCTGTGGGCATACACTGAGAACCGGATTGCAGTTCGTTTTGCTTATGAATTTCATGATGACTCAGGACAGTGGTTTCGTGCCTATGGCAATGAAAACTGGGAGTTCGACGACAACGGCCTGATGTGTAGACGAATCGCCAGCATCAATGAGCATACGATCAATGTTGAGGATCGAAAATTTCACTGGCCTCAGGGGCGCCGCCCTGATGATCACCCCGGCCTGAGCGATCTGGGCCTTTAGAGGTGCCCTGGAGAAAGAGGAATGTAAAGTTGACCTATACAAGCGATATCGCCTTTACCGGGAGTGTAAAGGCAATTCAGTCAAGAAAGGGGTCCAGGGATATGTATGCCCGAATGGAGCTAAACGGAGGGTGGCAAAGCGAAATCACATCCGATCTGGCAGATTATGTCGCTGCGCAGAGAAGTTTTTTTCTGGCCACCGTTAATGCCAACGGTCAGCCTTACATTCAGCATCGCGGGGGGCCGCCGGGCTTTCTTAAGGTTATCGACAGACAAACCCTCGCTTTTGCAGACTACCAGGGAAACAAGCAGTTCATTACTCAGGGAAATTTAACGGATAACCCCAGGGCATTTATCTTCTTAATGGATTATGCAAACAGGACTCGAATCAAAATCTGGGGAAGTGCAAAAGTGATAGAGGGACAGCCAGAGCTTCTAGCTGAACTGATGCCCAGCCGCGATCAATATAAGGCGCAACCGGAACAGGTATTAATGTTTACCGTTGAGGCCTGGGATCGGAACTGTCCACAACATATTCCGCAACGGTTTGATCGGGAAGATGTTGAAGAGTTGCTGCAACAACGTGATCGGCGGATCGCAGAACTGGAAGAGCAAGTGCGTCTTCTTAAAGGCGCGAAAGATTAAAGTGGCGATAGATTAAAGAGCCGACAGATTCAAGGAACGAAAGATTAAAGGAGCGACAGATGAGTGATTTCTGGATTCTGGATATCGAAGCCAGTGGGTTGAGTCCCGTTAGTTACCCGATTGAGATTGGCCTGGTTAACGCTGAGCAGGAGTATCAGACGCTGATTCTGCCTGAAGAGTCCTGGGTACATTGGTGCCTGAAAGCACATGAATTGCACGGGCTTTCGCGTCAGGATCTCTTCGACAAAGGCAGACCGGCCGATGAGGTTGCCAAAGAGCTTAACCGCCTGCTGGCGTCTGCAACCGTGTATTCCGATCATGAAGACTGGGACAGTTTCTGGATAAGCCGCCTGTTTGAAGCGGTGTCTATTGAACAAAAATTTCATGTTGCAGGTCTCAATACGCTTCTGGGCGGTAACAAAACGAGCACTTTCGTTACCTGCTTTGATGAATTGTCACAAGCGAGTAGTCATCGTGCACATCGCGCTTTAAACGATGCACGTATTATTCATCGGGCCGCTATTCTTGCACTGAATAGTGATGAATAACCCTCGATAACGAGACAAAGGAAACAGGGGGGGACTTTCTGTTTTGCTGCATTAGCGATTAAAGGGGTCAAAGCCCTTTAATTCAGCCCTTTAATCGCCTTTATCGCGGCGAGCACCCAGAGGCATACTAACGCCGCGTCTACAGAGTTTTATGTTTCTTGAACGACGAGCAACGGCTCTCAGTATGCAAACCGCTATACTGATAGTTAATGCAGGGCAGTGTCAAAACGATAGTTTTTACTGATGCCAAACGTTTTATTGAGGCCAAAGGCGGGCGTTAGCATCAGACAATTGAGAACAGAAAGCGAGGAAACTATGTCAGAGTGTCAGTCCAGATCCAGGATCACATGTGAGATTCGTTGCATGGACCCGGCCACGGTTGAGTCTGCGTTGAAACGGTTGCACCCGGCGGGTGTGGAATGGGTGTCGTATACGTGCAAAATCTCTGGCAAGACAGAAGCCATTCTGCTGATAGGTGATGATATGGCGTCGCAGCTGACAGAGTCTTTACCGGAGGTTGACGATGCCAATGGGATGAAGATTCTGGCGGGTCTTTATTCTGCAGAGTTGTGTGAATGTGACGTAGCGACTCTGACAAGGTTGCCGGAGGAGGACGTTATTCGTCAATTGGAGCGGTTTACGGTGGCAGGGATTGTCTCGCATCGAAAAATTCATGAGATGAACTATTACCGCCTGTCTTCAGAGACCATCCGACAACGGCTGAGCGACGTGATCGATGCGTCAGAATAACAGCCTGAGTGATAGTTGAGGTATCAAAGGGCTTTTATTAAAGGGCTTTGACCCCTTTAATTGGCTAAGGCGGGGATAATCGCATGAATGTCCTGTTCATGCCGCTCCAGCGCGCCCTTAAACCATGAGATCCCGCGTTGATGCCGGTATTCCAGAAAGACCCGTATCAGATCAGTTTTTGCAGCGTAAATGAGCCCGTGAATCAGAATATCGCTTAATCAAACAGCTATGGAGTTTCACGGAGAATCGAATCGCCGTTCGATTCGCTTATGAATGGCATGATGATTCCTGTCAGCGGTTTCGTTCGTATGGCAATGAAAACTGGGAGTTCAATGAGTCAGGTTATATGCAAAGACGTTTCGTGAGCATTAACGATTTACCGATCAAAGAGATGGAGCGAAAGTTTCATTGGCCATTGGGGCGCGGGCCGGTTGCCCCCTGCCTGAGTGGAGGAGGCAGGCGTTTCGGAGCGTTATCAGCGATCTGCTACCAGGGATGGGCTGCCAGGTAGTTTTCTAAGTGATCAATTAACGCCCGGACACTCGGAGACAGGTGTTTTCTGGACGAATACAGGGCATAAATAGATAGATCTTTGGGTTTCCATTCGGGCAGAAGGTGGTGCAATCGACCTTCTTTTATATATCGATTCGCCAGATAAGTCGGTTGCAGACTAATGCCCATGCCATTCAGTGTGGCGTGTATTAACGCTGTCGATTCGTTAATGGTTACACGACAGTTGACCGGTATCGATTCAAACTGTTCATTTTGAGACAGATGCCAGATATGACTTTCGAAGTTTTTATAGCCTAAACACTCGTAGTTGATTAAGTCTCGAGGGTGTTGAATCTCACCTAGTGTTTTGCGCGCTTTTGCAAGGTACGCAGGAGAAACCACCAATACCGATTCACACACAGCTATGGGTTTACCGATTAATTGAGGGTCTGGGTCGGAGGCGATTCGCAGGGCCAGATCAATGCGTTTTTCTATTAAGTCTGCGGTACTGTCTTCTAAATCAATATCAATACTGACTTGAGGATGCTGTACCATAAAACTCTGAATCGCGGGCATCAGTTGAGAATAACCGAACGACACGCTGGCGGTGATGCGAAGCAAGCCTGATAATTCTCCGCTCGTATTGGCAAGGGTGGTAATGTTGTCTGCCTGTTCCAGCCATTGTTCGATGTCTTTTAAGCACGCTTCTCCGGCGCTGGTCAGTGATATTTTACGGGTTGTCCGATGAAACAAACGGACTTTCAGCCAATCTTCCATCGCTGCTATATAACGTGTCACCATGGGGCGCGACATAGCCAAACGCTCAGAGGTGCGGGAAAAGCTGCGTGACTCGGCGACGTCGATAAATACCTGTGCGGCGATCACCCGATCCATTTTCTTCTCCTTATTTGAACGATATATGAAACAATAATGTTCATTTTTGTATATTTTTCAGTTCATATCAATTCTCTATTATGACTCTACGCTCACTATTGAGCCTTTACCGGAGAAACACATGAACAGACTTATTGCATTGGCCGCCTCGACATTGATGACACTCTCTGCTTTTGCTGCAGACAATGCACCATTAACCCTGGATGTATATAACGCCGAACCCAGTAGCTTTAGCGTGACGTCTACCGTGGTGTATGGTGATACGGAAGCGATGGTTATCGATTCCGGTTTTACCAAAGCGGATGCTCTGCGCATTGCCGCAAAAGTATTAGACTCGGGCAAAGCGCTGAAAACCATTTTTATTAGCCAGGCAGACCCTGACTATCACTTTGGTGCCGAGACTCTGCATCAGATCTTCCCTGATGCCGAGATCATTACCACCCCTGCGGTCAGAAAAGTAATAGAGAAGAAACTCGCTGGAAAAGTGGCTTTCTGGGGCCCTAAAATGGGTGCTAACGCACCTGTGAATCCAATAGTGCCTGCTGTCTATCATCAATCCACGTTGACTGTTGATGGTCATGTCATTGAAATCCGCGGTACAGAAGGTGTATTGGCTCACCGTCCATACTTATGGATCCCGGAAAATAAAGCGATTCTGGGTAACGTCGCCGTATTTGGCAATATTCACCTGTGGATGGCCGATGTTCAATCTGACGAATCCCTGGGGGCCTGGAAAAAGCAATTAAAACAGATGTTAGCGCTGAAGCCAGCGGTTGTGATTCCTGGTCATATGACCGCCGATATGACGACTGATTCACGTGCTATTACTTACTCGATGAACTATATCACCGACTTCCAGCATGCGAAGCAAGAAAGCCAAAACAGCACTGAGCTTATTCAGGTCATGTCAGAGAAATACCCTGGTGCCAAAGGGGCTTTGAATCTGAATATTGCCGCAAAAGTGCATAAGGGAGAAATGCAATGGTAAATGTTCATTACTTCTTCGATCCAATGTGTGGCTGGTGCTATGGTGCGTCTCCATTAATAGGTGTTCTTGCAGCGACGCCCGGATTTAAGATCATTTACCACCCCGGCGGCATGATCATGAAACAAGCCATTGATCCCGCTTTCAGACAACATATCCTGCAGGCCGATAGAAAAATCGCGGCCATGACGGGGGTGTACTTTGGAGACGCTTATCAGGCGAGAGTGGCGGGGGCCGGTGAATTTTTTGTGGATTCATATGCCCCTACGTGCGCCTTCCTGGTCGGGCAGGAAATGGGGATCGCTGCAGATATAATGCTGGAAACCCTGCAGAAGGCGCATTACCAGGATGGTAAACACTTAGATGAACTGAATGTGCTGGCAGAGCTAGCTGTCTCCATCGGCTTAGACGAAACTGAATGGAATCAAAATATGGTGAAGTTTGAGCCTGAAATGATGGATATCATTAAGGAGAGTCATCGCTTAATGGGGCAAATGCAGGTCAGCGGTTATCCAACGCTGATTATTGAAAAAGACGGTAAACTGGAGAGGCTGGAGCACACTCAGTTTTATGGCAAGCGCTCAGAGTGGAAAGCCTGCTTAGATGGATATTTTGAGGCAGTGTAATTATTAAAGCGGAATATTAAAGGGGTCAGGTGACCTCTTTAATTTATTCAACTGCCATTTATCGCGGCGAGCACCCGGAGGGCATACTAACGCTGCTTCTGCAGCGTTTTATGTTTCTCGAACAACGCGCAACGGCTTTATGAGCTGAATAGCATATATAGAGATCTGTGCTAGTTTTAAAGACCAGGATGATTTCCATCGCAGAGGGATGAGGAATGTCTGGCAGCATACTAATAAAAAAGCAACAGGGCGTCGTGCCCAATCTTGTTGATTACCAGAAAACCTATGCAGAATTTGACTGGCGTCAGGCTGAGGCCCAGCTGCAGGGTTTGCCAAAAGGTGGTTTGAATATCGCCTATGAAGCCGTTGATAGCCATCTTAAACAGGCCACTGCCGATAAACTCGCGCTTCGCTGGATCAGCAAAAACGATCAGATTCTGGATTTTACCTACCGTGACCTGGCTGAGCAGTCCAGTCGCTTCGCCAGTGTTTTAAAACAACTCAAGATAGCGCCCGGCGCTAAGGTTTACAGCCTGGCGGGTCGCTTGCCATCCCTGTATATCGGTGCCCTGGGCACATTAAAAGCAGGTTGTGTTTTTACCCCCCTGTTTTCTGCGTTCGGCCCTGAACCTATCCGCTCACGGATGGAAATCGGTGAAGCCAATGTGCTGCTCACGACCAAAACGCTGTACCGTAAGAAACTGGCGAGCTGGTGGCGTGAACTGCCGCATATGCAGGCGGTATTGCTGATCGATGCTGACGCTGAGGAGTGTGAACCGGGTTGTTATTCATTGGATAGCTTAATGGCTGAAGGAGACCCCCATCTTCCCTGTGAGGAAACCCAGGCCGACCAGATGGCCCTGCTGCATTTTACCAGCGGCACCACCGGTAAACCTAAGGGGGTGGTGCATGTTCACCAGGCGGTGATGGTGCACAAGCAGTCAGCTTTGTACGCCCTGGACCTTCATCCTGATGATATCTACTGGTGTACGGCCGATCCCGGTTGGGTCACCGGCACCTCCTACGGCATTATTGCGCCGCTCTGTCTGGGTATGACCATGATCGTTGATGAAGCGGAATTTGAAGCCGAACGCTGGTATCGCATTCTGCAGGATCAGCAGGTGAGTGTCTGGTATACAGCCCCCACCGCCATTCGCATGTTGATGAAAGCTGGCACCGACATTCGCCAGCAATACGATTTGTCGGCGCTGCACTTTATCGCCAGCGTGGGGGAGCCGCTGAACCCGGAAGCCGTGGTCTGGGGGGATAAAGTCTTTGGTATTCCTTTCCACGATAACTGGTGGCAGACCGAAACCGGCGGCATCATGATCGCTAACCTGGCCAGTCAGGACGTGAAGCCAGGCTCTATGGGCCGTCCACTGCCGGGTATTCAGGCGGCCATCGTCACCCAGGGGGAAGGTCCGCGGGAAGAGATTACCGACCCCATGACGATCGGCGAGCTGGCCCTGAAGCCGGGCTGGCCATCAATGTTTCGTACCTATCTGCATCAGGAAGAAAAATATCAGAAGAGCTTTTCCAATGGTTGGTATCTCAGCGGTGATCTGGCGATGAAAGATACCGATGGATACTTCTGGTTTGTGGGGCGTGCCGATGACCTGATCAAATCTTCGGGCCATCTGATCGGTCCCTTTGAGGTGGAAAGTGCCCTGATGGAACATGAGGCGGTGGCCGAAGTCGGTGTGATCGGTAAGCCAGACCCTATAGCGGGCGAGATTGTGAAAGCTTTTGTGGCGCTGAAACCTGGAGTGGAGGCTGATGAGGCGTTACGCAAGCAGTTGCAGGGATTTGCCCGTAAACGCCTGGGAGCTGCTGTGGCGCCGAAAGAGATTGTCTTTCGTACAAACCTTCCCAAAACCCGTAGTGGCAAGATCATGCGCCGCCTGTTAAAAGCCCGTGAGTTGGGCTTGCCGGAAGGTGATATTTCTACCCTGGAGAGTGATGAACGATGAGCAATAAACTCCATATCAACAGGGGCCACCTGCTGGCACAGTTAAAACAGATGGTGCGTATTCGCCGTTTTGAAGAGAAATGTGCCGAGCTTTACAGCCAGCAAAAAATACGCGGTTTCCTGCATCTTTATATCGGTGAAGAAGCCATCGCAGTAGGGGCGATGGCCGCGCTGGATAAGGACGATCAGATTGTCGCTACCTACCGTGAACATGGTCATGCTCTCGCCCGGGGTCTGGCGATGGGGCCGGTGATGGCAGAGATGTATGGCAAAACTAACGGGTGCAGTCGTGGCCGTGGCGGTTCTATGCATCTGTTTGATAAGGCTAAACATTTTTTTGGGGGCAACGCCATTGTGGGAGGCGGACTGCCTCTGGCAACCGGGCTGGCCTTGGCCAATAAACAGCAGAAGCGTTCTTCGATTGCAGTGTGTTTTTTTGGCGAAGGGGCGGTGGCTGAAGGTGAGTTTCATGAAAGCCTGAATCTGGCGGCGCTCTGGCAACTGCCGGTGTTGTATATCTGCGAGAACAATCGCTACGCCATGGGGACAGCGTTGCAGTACTCCGAGTCAGAAATGAATATCTCAAAGAAAGCCGAAAGCTATGGCCTTCAGGTCAGTCAGATCGATGGTATGAATGTGGTGGATGTTGAAGCGGCGGTGCGTAAAGCCGCTGAAGTGGTGCGCGACAGCCAGCAGCCTTATCTGCTGGAGTGCCTGACCTATCGTTTTCGTGGTCATTCCAGTTTTGACGGCCAGCTGTACCGGGATAAAGCTGAGGTCAGCGAATGGGAGGAAAAAGGCCCCGTTAAACGGCTGGTCAGGTGGCTGACGGAATATAATCATTTTGCCGTGGCGGAAATGGAACAGATTGAACAGCAGGTCGAAGCGGAGATCGCCGAAGCGGTTGCTTTTGCCGAAGCCGGGGAATGGGAGCCAGTGGAAGACCTCTGCAAAGATGTTTATTCGCCAGCGCCTTCGGGAGGTGCCGCATGAGCACCGCTGACACCCGCGCCATGACCTACCGCGAAGCGCTGAGAGCCGGCATTGAAGCCGCACTGAATGCTGACCCGCGAACCTTTCTGATGGGGGAGGATGTCGGTCGATATGGCGGCTGCTACGCCGTCAGTAAGGGCTTACTTGAGACGTATGGTGAAAGCCGGATCATCGATACGCCACTGTGTGAATCCGGTTTTGTGGGTGTCGGCATCGGTGCTGCTCTGGGGGGGATGCGGCCTGTTGTTGAAGTGATGACGGTGAATTTCAGCCTGCTGGCGATGGATCAGATCGTCAACACTGCGGCAACGCTCAGACATATGTCAGGAGGGCAGTTTAATGTGCCTATTGTTGTGCGCATGGCCTGTGGTGCCGGTAAGCAGCTGGCCGCCCAGCATTCCCATAGTTGGGAGAATCTCTATGCCCACATTCCCGGTTTAAAAGTGATCAGTCCCGCTACCCATACCGATGCCCGTTTTATGTTGGAGCAGGCGTTAGCAGATCCTGACCCGGTGATTATTTTTGAACATGTGATGTTGTTGAATGAGTCTGGCGAGGTGGCTGAGCAGGCGGAAGCGCCCATGGAAAAAGCCCTGGTTCGCAGACCGGGTAAGGATGTCAGTCTGATCGCCTATGGTGGCAATCTGCATAAAGCCCTGACGGCGGCCGGGCAGCTGGCCGAAGCGGGCATCTCTGCTGAAGTCATCGATCTGCGCTGTTTACGACCGCTGGATAAAGCAACCCTGCTGGCCAGCGTGGCCAGGACTCACCGGGCCGTGATTATTGATGAAGGCTGGCATACCGGCAGTCTGGCAGGCGAGATCAGCGCGATTATCATGGAAGAGGCGTTCTGGCATCTGGATGCACCGGTGAAACGGGTCTGTACCGCTGAGGTCCCCATTCCTTATCCTGCTCATCTTGAACAGGCCGCCATACCTCAGGTTGAAACCATCGTGGCGATGGTGAAAGCGGTGATGGAAGGCCGCTGATGAGTAAACTAATTGATGTCACCATGCCCTCTCTGGGCGCAGATATGACCGAGGGCACTCTGGTGGAATGGCAGGCCAGCCCCGGAGATGCTTTGAATAAAGGCGATATCATCGCTTTGCTGGAAACCCAGAAAGGGCTGATTGAGATGGAGGTCTATCAGCCGGGGGTGATCACGGAATTGTTGTTGGAACCTGTGGTGACCGTGCCGGTGGGTTCGGTGATGGCCAGGATGAGCGTGGCAGATGTGGGGGTTCAGCCTGCAGCGCCAGAGCCTTCGCACCCCGCAGAACAGGCTGCTGCGATCAAAGTGCCAGTCATTAAAGCACCAGTCATTAAAGCGCCAGTCATTAAAGGCCCAGCCGTTTCGCCGGGTCAGCCGCATCAAGAGGGTGTACCTCAACCGGTCAGACCCCGGCAGGGAGTGCTGGCCTCGCCGGTGGTGAGAAAGCTCGCGGGCGCACAACAACTGGATCTCAGTCAGTTATCCGGGTCAGGGCCAGGGGGGGCGATATTGCTCCGGGACCTTCCTGTGACTGCGCCTGAGGCTGAGAACAGAATTGATACAAGATCTGATATCACAGCTGATACAAAAGCTGATATCAAAGCTGATACAAAAACGACGACCCGGACTGCCGCTTCCCCTGATACGGCTCTGGCCATGCGCTCAGCGATTGCCGCAGCGATGGAAAAATCCAAGCGTGAAATCCCACATTATTACCTCTCTCTGGAGATGGATATCACTCAGGCGCAGCGCTGGCTGGCGGATTTTAATGCTGACCGGGGGCCGGAGGAGCGTATCTTGCTTCTGGCTCTGCTGTTAAAAGCTATTGCTCAATCCCTGCATAAATATCCCGCTTTAAATGGCTATTATCAGCAGCAAACATTCACCCCGAATAGCGCCGTGCATATCGGAAATGTAATCAGCTTAAGGGAAGGTGGCCTGGTGGTACCCGCTATTCACGATGTCGATCAGCTATCGGTTGAAGCGATTATGATCCGGTTGCGCGACCTGAGTGAGCGCAGCCGTCGTGGGGTGTTACGCAGTTCCGAGCTGATGGATGCCAGTGTTACTGTGAGCAATATGGGAGAGCGTGGCTCCGATCTGCTGTTTGGGGTTATCTACCCGCCTCAGGTGGCGATCATTGGTATTGGCAAGCCCCGTAAAACGATGCTGGTCAAAGGTGATCAGCCACGGGTTGCCGATGTTGTAACGGTGAGTCTCGCTGCAGACCACCGGGTCAGCGATGGCATGACCGGGGCTAGGTTTTTAAATGCACTGGCGAATACATTACAGAAACCGGAAAAATTATGAACAGAGATGAGCTAAGGCTGGCCGTGATTGAGGCATTACAGGTTGTGGCACCTGAAATTGAAGGCGATGAAATTGATGCCGATGAAGAGCTGCGGGAGGAGTGTGATCTCGACTCTATGGACTTCTTACATTTTCTGGAAGCCCTGAAACAATTGACAACGATCAACGTACCCGACGCCGACTATGACAAGGTGGATACGCTGAACAAGCTGTTGGATTATCTTCAGCAAGCGGACGGTCAGTAGACTGAACTCGGCTATCAGGCCCTGATGTCTGGCCGGGTGTCAGGCCTTAGATATCAGCCCGGATATCACCCGCCAAATATCAACCCGGGGTATTTTCAGCATAGAGTCGACGCAACGTTCTGATAAGCCGCAATAATGTGTTTTACATCTGTGGTGTTGCCTTGTTGAATCCGGCGGTAGTGGCTGAGTGTTTTATCCAGATATTTTTCAACGACCAGGCTTTGTTCGGCTGACACTGCCTGCCAGATTTTGCTGCCAACAGGGCTTACAGGGGCGTTCCCGGCGGTCTGGGATGAAACCAGAATAACTTCATAGAACCGCTGATTCTCTTCAATCAGAATCTCATCTTTCAAACTGAAATTGAGTTCGATCAGTTGCTGACGCAATGCAAACTGGTGATGCACCGGACAGAGCAGAAAATCAACATTCAGATGGGAGTGTTGCCGGTCAATAGCCTCAATAAACTGCTGTATCAGATCACCCCCCACCCCGGCAATAATGATCAGCTGCTTGCCTTCATACTGTTCCAGCGGCAACCTGGCGACATCGAGACAGTGCGTCTTCCAATGCGCTGCTGAGTCTGGATAAAACCGCTGCAGTCTGTTTTCCAGCCCGGCGATCAGTTCAGGCACAATATCGACAAAATGAATCTGCCTGGCGACTTTTCCGGACAACAGGGCGGCACCCAGCAAGCCGTGGTCACAACAGCAATCCCAGATATGGGTATAGCCCGGCGCCACTAACTGTTCAATCTGCTTTAATCGTTTGCTGAGTTTCAAAGAAAGGCCTGTGTGTGCGTTAGAAACGGGCGCATTGTAATGCTTTTCCATGTTTAAACGAGAAAAAACGGACTGATTTATGTTCGGTATAACAAATCAGGCTGTGTCAGTCAGCAGGTAAACCGCGCTGTGCTGATAACGCTTCGCCCCCCTTTATTCAGGACTGAAATGCGGCCGGCTAGTCAAAACCCACCTTGTGAACTGACGTATTTGTAACTACAACTTAAAGTAATCAAATAAAGATTCTGGTTGCACGGAGGTTATTGTGCTGACCAGAGAGGAGAGAAATTGTCATGGCAATTGGCGTGTGGGTGAGTCTGACTCTTTACTTTGTGCTGATGATTGCGATCGGTTTTTATGCCTGGCGTAAGTCGACTGCCTCGTCGGAAGAGTACATGCTGGGTGGACGAAACCTGCCGCCTTCGGTCGCGGCGTTGTCTGCCGGTGCGTCGGACATGAGCGGCTGGCTGTTGCTGGGGCTTCCGGGGGCGCTGTTTGCGTCGGGAATTGTACAGGCGTGGATCGGTATAGGGTTGCTTGTCGGTGCGTTCGTCAACTGGATTGTCGTCGCTCCGCGTTTACGTGAACAGACCGAACGATACGATAACAGTCTGACCATTCCTGAGTTTCTTGCCCGACGTTTTCCGACCCGTGCCCTCGCATTGCGCACCGTATCGGCGGTCATTGTTGTGGTGTTTTTTGCGGTTTATACCGCCTCCGGTCTGGTGGCGGGTGGCAAGCTGTTTTCAAGTGCTTTTAGCGGACTGATCAGTGTTGGCGGGGTTAGTGATTATTCTGTAGGTATCTGGCTGACACTTGGCATCGTACTGACCTATACGGTTATCGGCGGCTTTCTGGCGGTCAGTCTGACAGACTTCGTGCAGGGTTGCATCATGATGATCGCGCTTGTGCTGATGCCAGTGGTGGTGCTGTATGGCAGTGGCGGTGGCGGTTTTAGTCAGGCTTCTGAAACCCTTGCGACGGTCGACCCGAATTTTCTGTCGTGGACCCATGGGCTCACGTTTGTCGGCTTTTTGTCTGCCGTCACCTGGGGGCTTGGGTATTTCGGACAACCCCATATCATCGTGCGATTTATGGCGGTTCGTTCGGTCAGGGATATATCTGCCGCGCGGAATATCGGTATGACATGGATGGCAATTTCGCTGCTCGGTGCTGTTTGTCTCGGCGTGTTCGGCCGCGCGTATGCGGTTCGCAACGGTCTGGATGTCAAAGATGCTGAAACTATTTTTATCATTCTGGCGGATCTGCTGTTCAACCCGCTGGTAACGGGCTTTCTGTATGCAGCATTGCTGGCGGCGATTATGAGTACTATCTCCAGTCAGCTGCTGGTGTCGTCGTCATCGCTGACGGAAGATTTCTATCGTTTGTTCCTGCATAAGCAAGCAACTGAGCGTGAAAGTGTGCTTGTCGGACGAATCTGTGTGCTGCTGGTAGGGATAGCTGCGGCCATTATTGCGGGTGATCCCGATTCCAGAGTGCTGGGTCTGGTCAGTCATGCCTGGGCCGGGTTTGGCGCGGCGTTTGGTCCGCTGATCATTTTGTCGCTGACCTGGAAACGCATGTCCGGTACGGGTGCCGTGGCGGGGCTGGTTGTGGGGGCGATTACGGTTATTGCCTGGATTCAGCTGGGTTGGAATAGCAGCTTCCTGGGTGGCCCTGGTGTGTATGAAATCCTTCCGGGTTTTATTGCGTCCTGGTTAGCGATCTATCTGGTCAGTCTTGGAACTCAGTCTGTTGGTGAGTTCCGTGAGATCAATGTCCGGTAATCCGGGGGGCGGTGGTTGTCTCTTATACGGCAGGCGTTGACTGTTATAGCTGCTCTTTATAGTTGAGCTTTATAGTTGAGCTTTATAGCAGAGCTTTATAGCAGAGCTTTTTCGATGGGCTTTATCGTTGAGCCGGTTTTGTTGTTTAAGGCTGGATTTTTGTTTTGGTCAATATGACCTTGATGATGAATTAACTGTGGCTATTTATTGTTATTTTCTAATTATATTGGTCGAAGCTGGCTGTTTGTTTTATTAAAATAGACTAAACGCCTTTTTGTTATGTTGTATTGTTACAGCTTAGTAAAGAGTTTTCTGTTGCCGGGTATTAATGCCTGGTCGTATGTCAGTGACTCAGGCAAACAATAAAAAAACAATGCAGACAGGATTTATGGAAACTAAAAGCACTATTCAGAACGGCTCTGAATTTTCTCATCAGTCCCTGAGTGTCCCCGAGACCACACCAACGGTCAGTTCCATGACCGAAAGCTTCAGCCGCGCCGCAGAATATCTGCGCAGTCTGGCGGAAGACCCCGACGAAAACTGTTTCGTTCTCTCTTCAAACTGATGTCTGAAACGCGCAGATTTTCTGCGTGATTTTATCCTTGCACCCGTGCTGCCTGCCTCATCCCGAAGGGGGAGGGCAGGTGGCACACCCTGTTTAGTGACGTTGAGATGAGACAGAACCATTTACGGCTGATTGAAAACTATCAGCAATATGAGCAGGCAATTCACCGGCTGCTGGAATCGATGATGACCAGCTTTTCGGGTACAACACTGTTGGCGAACCGTGATGCCCAGGCCGGGGTGATGAGCCGTATATCCCGCTATTATCCATTTGCTGAACTGATGTATAGCATGGACATCAATGGCGTGCAGTTGATGGACACCGTGTGTAGCCCCGGGGTGAGTTATCGGCAGCAGAGGGAGCCGGGTAAAGGACGCGACCGCAGCCATCGGCCCTATATGCTGATCGCCCGCAACACGGAAAATCAGGTCTGCGTTACTGACCCCTATCTGTCCTGCGCGACCCATCAGCTGGCCATTTCCAGTGTTCAGGTTGTGCATGACTCTGAGGGTAATGTTGCCGGTTATCTGGTGATGAATTTTAATCTGCAACGGTTGATATCCTACCTTAAGGGCGATCAGATCAGAGCCGGTATTCACCCCATTTTCCAGACTATTTACGCAGCCATTGGCGGGATGCTGGTGCTGGTTTCAATGCTGCTGATTTATGCCGCCGGGGTCTCTCTGTGGAAAGCGTTTGAGCTGGGGGGGGATGTCACTACCCGCTCATTTGGGATCGTGATACTGATCACTCTGGGGCTGGCGATCTTTGATCTGGGTAAAACCATTCTGGAAGAGGAGGTATTGTCGAATAAAGATATTCATCATCACGACACCTCCAGACGAACGATCACCCGTTTTATGTCAGCGATTGTGATCGCGGTGTCGATAGAATCCCTGCTGTTAATGTTTAAGTCACTGCTGGTCGACAGTGGCGGGCATGTGCTGAATGCGGTCTGGATGCTGATGGCTGCAGTGGCGCTGCTGATGGCTCTGGGTGTTTATCTGAAACTGAGTAAAGAGTAGCAGCAATATACCTGGTCAGGTTTTCAGGGGGGGAAGACGATTGTTCCCTGAAAACCTGCCGGTCAATTTACTCCGGCAGTGGCCGGTTCTGTGCACGGAACTCATGGGCTTCATAGGTGCCCAGGTTGCGCATCTCTTTGGTAAAGAAGGCCAGTTCCTGCAGTGCATACTGCATCATCCGGTCATCGGGATGTCCCTCAACGTCCAGATGAAAGCTGGCACCTTTGGTCAGGCCGTTGCCCATATAACTTTCCAGTTTCACCATATTGATGCCGTTGGTGGCAAAGCCACCCAGCGCTTTATAGAGCGCGGCAGGGATGTTGCGCACGGTAAACATCAGTGAGGTGATGTAGGAAACCTCGGCTTTACGCTCCGGAATGCCCTGTTCACTGGACAGAATAAGGAAGCGGGTGGTGTTGCCGGTGACATCCTGAAAATTGTCCCGCAGGATCTCCAGATCGTAAAGCTCGGCTGCGAGGCTGGAAGCGATAGCGCCATGGGTGTTATCCGGGCTTTGTGCCAGTTCATAGGCAGAGCCCGCTGTGTCAAAAGCGGCTATAGGTTCCAGGCCCAGCTGTTTGATATGTCCGTCACACTGTGCCAGCGCCTGTGGGTGTGATGAAACCGTTTTCAGCTGTTCAACTGTGGTCCCCCTGATGCCCAGCAGACAGTGATTAACCGGTTCAAAATGCTCGCCGATAATATGTAACTCACTTTTAGGCATCAGCCGGTAGATCTCTTCCACCCGTCCTGCCGTTGAGTTTTCCAGCGGGATCATTGCCAGTTTGGCTTTGCCCTGGTCCACCATCAACATTGCTTCAACAAAGGTTTCACAGGCAAATGCCTCCATCTCAGGGAAAACCCGTCGACAGGATAGATGTGAGTAGGCGCCTTCGACGCCCTGAAAAGCGATAATGTTCGGTGCAGCTGACATGTTGATTCCGGTTAATCAAAATAAGTAAGGCGCCAATTATGTCACAGAATTTGATTTTTGCAGTGAGCAGACAGACATTTTTCAGTAATATGGCAGCAACTTTGTTGCCAGCTTAATTTGGGACCCCGATGACTCCGGAACGTACCGCGAAACTTATTCAAACCCTCGACCGCCGCCAGCCCGATCTTACCCTGATCACCGATCAGGTGCATAAGCCCCGCAATATTGCGGCATTGATTCGCACCTGCGATGCAGTGGGAATTCCGCGCATCCATACCGTGACTCCCAAAGAGGGTTATGCGTTTAAGGGCACCACACGGGGCAGTGACCGCTGGGTGACGACGCAAAACCATAACAGTGTCGAAGTGGCGGTTGCCGGGGCCAAAGCTCAGGGGATGAAAATCTATGCGGCACATTTTTCAGACCGGGCAATCGATTATCGGGATGTGGATTTCACCGAACCCTGTGCGCTGCTGATGGGGGCGGAAAAATTTGGCGTCAGTGATGCGGGCGCTGCACTGGCTGATGAGCATATCCTGATCCCGATGATGGGGATGGTGGGGTCACTGAATGTATCCACCGCTGCTGGCATTATTCTGGTGGAAGCTCAGAACCAGCGCCTGAAAGCGGGAATGTATGAAGAGTCCCGGCTTGATCCACAGGAATATAGGGATACTCTGTTTGAATGGAGCTTTCCAGATCTTGCTGATTTTTGCCATAAAAAGGGGCTGGAATATCCGCCTATGGATGATCTGCTGGTGCTAACGGATGCGCCTGCCTGGTATCAGGCTGTGCGTGATGGGTCCGCTTTGAGACGGCAGTGGTAATGGCTTTCTGAGGTTATGACCTCTGCTTTTATTACCCGTTGTTCAGACATATAACAGGAGAGAGTGAGTGCAGTTTCCGCGTTTTTTTCCGCTTGCCCTGTTGATGTTGCTGCTCTCTCTTATCAGTACGATTCTGGTGACTCAGTTTGTGCGCAACTGGGCGCTTTCCGATCTGAAGGAGAGCGGTGAAAGCCAGCTGCTGAATATTATCAGTCAGACCCGTACGGAACTGGCTGACTATAAATACCTGCCATTCCTCATATCACAAAGTAACGATGTGGCTGAACTGCTGGGCAATCCCACCCCGGACAGAATTGCCCGGGTGAGTCGTTATCTTGAGCAGACAAATCTTGTGGCCGGCTCTACGGCCCTGTTTGTCCTTGATGCTCAGGGACGTGCTCAGGCGTTCAGCCACTGGCGGGCACAACAGGACTTCTACACCGTCAGTCACCGCCAGCAAACCTACTTTTTGCAGGCGCTGGAGGGACAGCAGGGGTTTCAGGTGGTATTGCCCTCTGATGAAAGTGACGGCGCTGTCTATCTCTCGGCGCCGGTCTATGTGAAGCGTAAGCTGACCGGGGTGGCCACCGTCCGGCTGGATCTGGAGCTGTTGCAGGCCGGGCTGGATCAGGCAAGTCATTACCTGTTCAGCAAAGAGGGGCATATTCTGATCGCCAGTAAACCCTTTCAGGCGGCTAAACAGTTACAGGATGTCGTGCAGAAGCAACGCACTGATCAGCTCTATGATGGTTCTGATATCACCGTGGTCGAACTGGAAAGCGGCACCCGGGCAGTGTTGCAGACAGTCTCTCTGGATGATCTTGGCTGGCAGGTATCGGTGTTGAATGATCTGCAGGAGGTGAGCCGGATTCAGCGAAATGCGACCCTGTTTACTATCGCGTTCTGTATTGTTATCTCGTTGCTGGTCTTTCTGTTGCGGGAGCGACAGCTGAAGCATATCTCCAGACGAGAGACGCAGCAGGCGCTGGAGCGGAGCGAATCGCGGCAGCGGGATATTATCAATAACGCTCATGTCGGCATGATTACCCTGGATAGCCAGGGACAGATTCTGTTTATTAACCCGATGGCGATGCAGCAGTTTGGTGTGTCGATGCCGCGGATTAAGGGCAACTATATTGGTGACCTTATCGAGCCTGAAGTTTTGCAGGGGGTCCTGAAACGGGTTCTGGACCGGTTGGGAAGTCGCGGTTTCGCTCCGGTCACTGCGATGGAAACGGTGGGTAAACGGTCGGATGGCAATACATTTCCCATGCTGTTTTCAATCAAGCAGATGAAGCGCGAGGCAAGCGCTAATTATCTGGTGACGGTTATCGATATTACCCCGCGTAAACGTCTGGAGCGGGCGCTGCAGAAAGCCAATGATCAGCTTGAACATCAGGTTCAGCAGCGCACTCAGGCGCTGAGGGAAGCTCAGGATGAGTTAGTCCAGGCTGAGAAAATGGCGGCATTAGGACGCATGTCGTCAGCGGTCGTCCACGAGTTAAATCAGCCACTAACGGCCCTGAGAACCTATATTGCGATCTGTCGACAGCTGATCGGACGGCAGGAAACTGAGCAGCTGGACAGTAATCTTGAACTGATAAATGATCTGATCAGCCGGATGGTTGTGCTCACCCGGCAACTGAAAACCTTTGCGTACCGGAAACCACAGCATCTTTCCCCGGTTGACCCTTTACTGGCGCTGGATCAGGTGGTTGATCTGTTTCGCGGGCGAATGGAACAGCAGCAGATTGAGTTGGATTATCCCCGGTCTGAATCCCGCTCCGCCCCCGGTGCCGATCTGCAGCTGCGGGTTAGCGGTGACAGTGCCCGGCTGGAGCAGATATTTGTCAATCTGATCAGCAACGGATGTGATGCTCTGACGGATGTGGCCGAACCACGACTGTCGATTCAGATACACTGTAGTGCAGAAACGGTTAGTATTGATGTCATTGATAATGGCGGCGGTATTGATGAACAGAACCAGACGCAGCTGTTTGAGCCTTTCTTTACCACCAAGCCGATTGGTGAGGGGCTGGGCTTAGGCCTGCCTATCGTCCGTTCAATCGTGCATGACCTGGGAGGGACTATCCGGGTTAGCAGCCGGCCGGGTTATACCTGCTTTAGTGTTACCCTGCCATTAATCAGACAGTCAGAGGAGTGAGAATGAACAGAGGTCAGGTATTGCTGGTGGACGATGATCCGGTTATTCGGCAATCAACATCGCTGTGGTTGAAGATGGCAGGGTTTGATGTCATCGCCTGTGACCGGGCAACTGAGGCGCTGACCCTCCTCAATGAGCAGTTTCCCGGAGTGGTGGTCAGTGATGTGCGAATGCCACAGATGGATGGCCTGCAGTTTATGAAGGAAGCCCGCTGCATCATCCCTGAACTGCCGGTGATTCTGATAACCGGTCACGGTGATGTGGATATGGCCATTGGCGCGATGCGCGATGGTGCCTATGACTTTATTGAGAAACCCTTTGTGCCTGAACGGTTGGTTGAAACGATAAACCGTGCGTGTGAAAAGCGGCTGCTGGTGCTGGAGAATCTGCGTTTGCAGCAGGATCTTGCATCCCGCAGCGGTATTGACGCTAAGATTATCGGCATATCGCCTGCTATCCAGAAACTGCGACGAGATATTCTTAAATATGCCGCGTTGAATACCAATGTGATTATTTATGGCGAGACCGGCAGCGGAAAAGAGCTGGTCGCCCAGTGCCTGCATGAGTTCAGCCCCCGTAGTGAACGTAATTTTGTACCGATCAACTGCGGCGCGATTCCGGAAAACCTGATTGAAACCGAGTTGTTTGGACATGAAGCCGGGGCATTTACCGGTGCTGCAAAAAAACGGACCGGTAAGTTTCAGCATGCGGATGGCGGCACATTGTTGCTGGATGAGATTGAAAGTATGCCTGCCAGTCTGCAGGTAAAGATATTGCGCAGTTTGCAGGAGGGTGTGATTGAACCGCTGGGGTCCAATAAACAAGTGCCGGTGGATCTGCGTATTGTCGCTGCATCTAAAGCCGATCTGTCTGTAGAGGAGAACTTCCGTCAGGATCTTTACTACCGGCTTAATGTGTCCTGTCTCTATCTTTCTCCGTTACGTGAACGCATTGAAGATATTCCGTTGCTGTTTGAATACTATGCCCGCCAGGCAGCTGCCCAGCATGGGCGTGAGCTGCGCAGAATAACCCGTCAGGATCTGACCAACCTGCAACAGTACTCCTGGCCCGGTAATGTCCGGGAACTGAAGAATATCGCCGTGCGTTATGCGCTGGATGATATGCAGCCGGTAGCTGATCTTATCTACCCTGAAACGGTTATTGAACCGGTCGGCAGTCATCGTCTGGAGAACACTCTGCCTCTGGCTGCCCAGGTGGCAAATTTTGAATATAAGGTGATCTGCGACGCCTTGCAGCAGCACAATGGCAATATCAAAGCGGTGATGGAGATGCTGGATCTGCCACGCCGGACACTTAACCAGAAAATGGTCAAATATCAGATCGACCGCGCTCACTTCATCGACTCCACCGGAGAATAGGCAAAAATTTGCTTATTCTCCCCGCATTCCTGAAAAACTCTGCTTTACTTTAATTTTACTGACCCCGATGTGTGGTTTTTGTACGCGACAGCGGGTGAATAACACAGATATAAGCAAGATCTTGCTTATCATTTGTGTTGGTAATAGGCAGTTTTTTGCTCATGATGTAAGACTTTAAACAAGCTTGTTGGTTAATAGTCTATATTTATCAAGTGCTTGGTATTTATTTTTTGGCTTGGCACTGACATTGCTTAATAAAACGGACACTAACAATAAATCCCGAGAGAAGGAATTTAACATGCAAAGTAGTAAACGAACTCTGATCAAAGGCCTGGGCCTTGCCGTCACACTGAGTGCGGCACTGGGTGGCGCTGCCATCGCACAGGCTGAAGAGAATCGCTCCTATATTCTTGCGACCGCCTCTACCGGAGGAACCTACTATCCTGTTGGCGTGGCGCTGGCAACCCTGACAAAAGTGAAGCTTGAACCTAAATATAAGGTGTCATTGTCTGCCATTAACTCTGCCGGGTCCGGTGAAAACATTAAGCTGCTGAGCGAAAATGAAGCCCAGTTTGCGATTCTGCAGGGACTCTATGGCGCATGGGCCTGGAATGGTGAGGGTGCTTTCGCTTCAACGGGGCCGAAGAAGAACCTCCGTTCTGTTTCTATGCTGTGGCAGAACGTTGAGCAGTTTGTTATTAAATCAGATCTGGCAAAGACCGGTACTGTTGATGACCTTAATGCCCTGCAGGGTAAGAAATTCTCAATCGGCAAGAAAAACTCCGGTACGGAGGGCTCTGGTCTGCAGATTCTGAAAGGCCTGGGCACCGATGCGGCTAGCTTAGATATGGCTTACATGGGCTATGGCCCCAGTGCTGATGCACTGCAGAACGGTACCATCGAAGGGATGAATATTCCGTCAGGTGTGCCAACATCAGCTATCACCCGTGCCTATGCATCGCTGGGCAGTGATATGACAGTGCTGGACTTTACTGATGAACAGATCCAAAAAGCCAATGGTCGCTATAAGCTCTGGACCCGTTATGTGATTCCGGCCAATACCTATCCGGGTCAGGTTAAAGACATCAACACTATGGCTCAGCCTAACTTCCTGGCAGTACGCGATGACCTGTCAGAGGAAGATGTTTATCTGCTGACTAAAACCATCTACGAAAACCTGCCGTTCCTGAACGGTATTCATAAGGCAACCAAGGCGATGTCTCTTGAAAAGGCGATTGAAGGTTTGCCACTGCCTCTGCACCCGGGTGCTGCCCGTTACTACAAAGAAGCGGGTCTGACTATTCCTGAGCATCTTATCGCTGAGTGATCTGTATCGCTGAGCTGTATTGTTAATCAGTTCGGCGATCTGACGGGGGCGCGCTGTAAGCCCCCGCTATCTTATGTTTTACGTTCATCGTCAACGGAATACCGCTATGAGTTCTATTGATACCAATACCGACCAGGAAACAGCCGCAAAACTGAAAAGTCTTGAGCTGTTACAGCGTCCGGAGCATTCGCTTACAGGACGTTTTATTTACTGGGCCGGTGTTCTTTTTGCCCTGGTACATATCTACTTTAATACCCTGAGTACCGTCTCTGAATTATGGGTGTCTGCTATCCATTTTGGCGGCTTTGCTATGTTGTGTGCTCTGATGGTTCCGATGGTGCGCAGCAGTACTGTGGCCGGTCGTCGTGTCACACTGATTCTGGATATTCTCTTAGGGTGTGCCGCGGTTATCTGTGCGCTTTATCTGATTGGCTTTGAAGATGCCCTCTATGCCCGCGGTGTTAAGTTTGACGATCTCGACTGGGTTTTCTCACTGTGCGCAATCTTTATTGCGCTGGAGATGGCACGCCGCACGACTGGCTGGTTTATCCCCTGCATGATTCTGGTCGCCCTGACCTATGTATTCTGGTGGGGACAGTATATTGATGGAATTTTTGGTTTTCCGGGCCTGAGTCTGGAAACACTGCTTTATCGTAGCTACTTCTCTTCTGAAGGGATGTTTGGTCAGATTGCCCGAATTTCCTGGACCTATGTCTTTATGTTTATTCTCTTCGGCGCCTTTCTGGTGAAGTCCGGTGCCGGGGATTTCATTATTGAGTTGTCCCGCTGCGCTGCGGGGCGGATGGTAGGCGGTCCCGGATTTGTTGCGGTGCTGGGCTCTGGCCTGATGGGCTCGGTGTCCGGTTCATCTGTGGCAAATACCGTGTCTACCGGGGTCATTACCATTCCGCTGATGCAGAAAGCCGGTTTTCCTGCCCGGTTTGCTGCCGGCGTTGAAGCCGCAGCCTCTACCGGAGGGCAGCTGATGCCTCCGGTGATGGGGGCCGGGGCGTTTATTATGGCGTCCTATACACAGATCCCTTATGTGGATGTGATCGCTGTGGCGGCATTGCCGGCATTGCTGTACTTCCTTTCGGTGGGCTTTTTTGTTCGTGTCGAAGCGATGCGTAGTCACGCGCACGCAGTAGAGCTGGATACCCGTCCCATCGGTGAAGTGTTTAAGGATGGCTGGCATTATCTGTTGCCGCTGGTGGTGCTGGTCAGTTTGCTGATCTACGGTTTTACACCCACTTATGCCGCAGGTATCTCCATTATTTCGGTGGTTGTTTCATCCTGGTTGTCAAGGCACCCGATGGGCCTCATGGATATCTTCGATGCGCTGGCACAGGGCTCCAAAAATATGGCGACAACGGCGATGCTGTTGATTGCCGTTGGCCTGGTGGTTAACGTGGTAGCGATGACCGGTATCGGTAATACATTTTCTCTGATGGTTGCTGAATGGGCTGGCGGAAGTCTGCTGATCACTCTTCTGCTGGTGGCGCTGGCGTCTTTGATTCTTGGCATGGGGTTGCCGGTCACTGCGGCCTATATTGTTCTGGCAACGCTGTCGGCCCCTGCGCTGTACAACCTGATTGCGGAGATGCAGCTGGTGGATATGATGGTCAGTGGCACGCTGCCGGAAGTCGCCCGAACCATCTTCCTGTTGGTTGATGTCGAGAAAGCCGCGCTGTTGGCTGAGCCGATGAGCAAAATTGATGCACAGCAGCTATTGGCGCTGGTGCCGGGTGATTTTAAAGGTCAGTTGCTCGAACAGGCGATCGATCCGGCGCACCTGACTATGATTCTGTTGTCTGCGCATATGATCATTTTCTGGTTGTCTCAGGATTCCAATGTCACTCCTCCGGTCTGTCTGACGGCATTTGCTGCCGCAGCTATTGCTAAGACGCCGCCTATGGCGACCGGCTTTACCGCCTGGAAAATTGCGAAGGGTCTCTATATTGTGCCGCTGCTGTTTGCCTATACCAACTTTATCGGTGGGACGACTGCAGAGGTGCTGAGTATCTTCTTCTTCTCAATCTTCGGTATTTACGCCCTGGTTGGCTTTATGGAGGGGTATCTGGAAAGCCCGCTCAATCCACTGTTACGACTGATCTCGGGTGCAGCGGGAGGCGTTATGCTATGGCCCCATGGTGAGTGGTGGATCAGTAGTCTGGGCTTGCTGGTTTTTATTGCGCTGTTTATCTACAGCCGTGCCCGCAGAGAGAACCCGACAGCTGCTTTGGCATAGCGCCGCAACAGATAACCCCAACTGATTAATTTAAAACCGGCTTTTTAAGCCGGTTTTTTCGTTTTTAAGATAAATAGTGAGTAATATCACTTATTCATAAGACGGCAATTTGTTAAATTGTCGCTTGGAGCTCTGGTTCCTCGTACTGTATTCGCAGCCCGGTATAGCTTTTGTTGCCGCGTGTTTGCAAGATACTGACAGTATGAAAAAGGCTGGCTTTATATATGGCTTACAACAGTGGATGTTATGGCCGCCAGTCTTCCGCTTAATTCCGGGGGGGAGTTAAGTGGTAAAAAAATGCTATGAAGACGCTCTTAAAAAGCGCTTCTGAATTGCGGAAGGGATTATGTTAATAAGATCAACGTTAATAAGATCAAAGTTAATAATATCGAAGTCAACATCACTGAATCGGTTTGTTCATTTACCACTGCTGCTTGGCGTGAGTTCTGCGCTGATGTTTTCGGCTGTATCAATTGCCGGTGAACCGAATTCTAACGAATGCTATCAGCTTTTTTCCTCAGCCGATTATCCGGATGCCCGGACACAGTGTCAGGAGCTAGCAGAGCTGGGGGACGCTAAGGCCGCCTTTCTGTTAGCGACTATGTATTATCAGGCGCTGGGGACTGAGGAGGAGGATCAGCGCGGGCTGTTCTGGGATAAGATTGCTGCAGAAAAAGGCCATCCGGAGTCGGCCTATCGTCTTGGACTGGCTTATCAGTTGGGGCAGGGCGTCAGCCAGAGCAATAGTCAGGCGCGTCACTGGTATCAGCAGGCAGCACTGGCGCAACACGCCAGGGCGCAAAAACTGCTGGCATCAATGTTTGAAACCGGTGCAGCCGGAGAAAAAGATCAGGCACGGGCTTATCAGTTGTACCTGAAGGCGGCCCGGCAGGGGCTGGTCAGTGCTCAGCTTAAGGTCGGCACCATGCTGCTTGAGGGGCGGGGAGTGACGGCTAACAGGGCGTCTGCTCAGCACTGGATCAGGAAAGCGGCCGATGCGGGCAATGCCAACGCACAGGTGGCGATGGGAGTGATTCTGGCTGAAATCGATCCCGCCGATAGCCTCAACTGGTATCGACGTTCTGCCGAGCAGGGTAATGCTCTGGCACTGCAAAACCTCGCGCTGGTGTATTACGCAGGGCAGGGGGTTGAAGCGGATCATATGAAGGCGGCGGAATTAGCTCAACAGGCGATTGATGCCGGGAACAGTGAAGCTTCATCACTATTGAATCTGATCCGGCTTGAGACCGAGCAACAAAAAGTTGTTGAACTGCAGGCAGAAAAGCAGCTGCTATTACGACAGATACGGCAGTCGATTCCTGACAATGGTTCTGGTGAGCAGCAGTTGTTGCTGGCAACATTCTCGGTTGATAGTGGTTTAACACAAACATCTCAGGTGCAGGAAGCGGAGCCAGCGACTGCTGAACCTGAGGCATCTGATGCTAAACTGTCAGACGTTGCAGACACTTTATCAGAGACGGCACGGTCTGAGGATGTATCGTCTCAGGATAGCGTAAGTCAGGCATCAGAATTGCCGTCTGAGAAGCCCTACGTACTGGCCGATGGCTGGGTGATGGGGCAACCTGCCACTCATTTCACGATTCAGCTTCTGTATGGCACAGATGAGGCTGGCATACTTACCTATATTGATAAGTATAAGTTGCCGTCTGATGTGAGATATTACCGTACAATGAGAGGCGCAGATCTTTATTACGTGCTTATTTATGGCAATTACAGCACGATAGCGGCAGCGCAGGAAGCCGTTGCTGATATACCAGCGTCTGTCCGGGATGGTCTCTGGATTCGGAAATTCAGACGCTTACAGGCGTTTTACGTGATGCCGGAGTCCTGATGGGCACGGAGCTTTTTATCGCCCGGTGAATCAGATAAGACGGATCTGTGCATTTTGTGACGAGGGATGATGTTGCCTTCACAGAAAGTCTGTTCTGGCTCGCGTTCCGTCTGCCCGAGCCAGGCCAGTCGACGATGGGACCATGAAATTTGAAAGTAAACTTAGTTAATCAACAGATGTGTTCTGTTTCAGGGATTAACAATGCTACAACGGTTAAAACTGATCATTGCGACGGGCGTTACACTACTGACCACCGGAGCTTTGGCTGCAGATACTCAGAACTGCCTGCAGGCCTATACTGCGGGTAAGAAGGCGCAGGCCTTCCAGAAGTGCCACCCTCTGGCGAAGGAGGGAGATCCTCAGGCGGCTTTTATTCTGGCTCGTTTATATGCACTGGGCGTTGATGGTAAAGCACCTGACTGGGAAAAAGTTGTTGAATGGCTGCGACTATCGTCTGCGGCTAATCATGCTGAAGCGGCTTATAATCTTGCAATCGCCTACCAAAAGGGCAAGGGAACCGCGGCAGATCCTCAGCAGAGTCTGAAATATTATCGTCAGTCATCAGAGCTCGGCAATCCTAAAGCGATGCGTAATCTTGCGATGCTGTATGAAAAGGGCAAGGGCGTTGATCAAGATATTGGTCAGGCTTTCACTTTGTATCAGCGTTCAGCCGAATCAGGGCTGACTGACAGTCAGTTAAAGGCCGGACTGATGTTGTTACAGGGCGAAGGGGTGGAGAAAGACCCGGTAGCCGCGCGCCGCTGGATAGAAAAATCAGCAGACGCGGGGAATGATAATGCGCAACTGGCGTTAGGCGTATTGTTGATTGATTTTGATCCTGAGACGGCAATTCACTGGTACGCTAAAGCCGCTGCCGCGGGTAACCCTTATGCTGCCCACAATCTTGCGTTGGTATACTCAGAGGGACAAAATACGCCTCAGGATCTGTATCAGGCACTTACCTATGCCAGAACCAGTCTGAAGCTTGGCAACCGGGAGACTCAACCGCTCTTCGATCGGATTCAGGCCCGTATAGAGGCGCAGGATGCCCGTCAGCAGTCTGTTAAGACCGGGCCTGAAAAAGCCGGTGACGAAACTGACAAATCTCTGGCTATTGCTGATTTTAAAGGTCTTGATTGGCTAAAAGCGCAGCCTCCCGAGCATTTCGTCATACAACTGGCAAGGCTGACCACTCCTGAGGGCGCTCATCGTTTTATCCGGGATTTTAACCTGGAGCCGATTGCCCGTCCGGTTAAACTTGGTCAGGACGACTATGTGATCCTGACCCGCGATAGTTTTGTCGTTAAGGCCGATGCCCATAATATACTTAAGGCTCAGTTACCCACCGCTTTAGCGGGAGAGGCCTGGGTACGCAGCTATCGTTCTCTATATAAGCATTAATACTCTGTGAAAATACTCCTGCTTTCCGCTTACGATGCTGCCAGTCATGCTTATTGGCATAAAGGACTGGTAGAAAACCTGAATCAGCATCAATGGACCATTCTGACGTTGCCACCGCGATACTTCTCATGGCGGATACGAGGGAACAGTCTAAGCTGGGCCTTCAGTGAAAGAGAGGTGCTTGAGCAGGCGTATGATCTGATCATTGCGACGTCGATGACCGACCTTTCAGCGCTGCGGGGGTTGGTTCCCCATCTGGCCAGTATTCCAACTCTGGTTTACTTTCACGAAAACCAGTTTGCCTACCCGGAATCAGGCAGGGAATATGGCAATGTTGAGCCAAAAATTCTTAACCTGTATACCGCTCTTGCCGCAGACCATATCTGTTTTAACACCCATTACAATCGGAATACCTTTCTGGCGGGGTGTCGTGAACTGTTGAAAAAACTTCCGGATCAGGTGCCGGCCGGAATCGCTGAGCAGTTGGAGCAGCGTTCATCAGTGCTTCAGGTGCCGCTGCCGCAGAGCGCATATCAGCCCCATGACCCCCAGTCAGAGGTTATTCGGCTTATCTGGAACCACCGCTGGGAGTTTGATAAAGGCCCGGAACAATTGCTGCGCGCCGTGCAGGGCCTTTGTGATGCAGGGCTGGATTTCAGGCTGGATGTTGTCGGTCAGCAGTTTCGTAACGTACCGGAAGCGTTTCGTAAAATTGAACAATTACTCGGTCCTCGGACAGGTCATTGGGGGTTTGTTGAATCGGTCGCACAATACCGGAAACTGTTACAGCAGGCAGATATCGTACTCTCCACGGCACTACATGATTTTCAGGGGATTGCCGTTCTGGAGGGTGTAGCTGCAGGGGCTGTGCCGGTCGTGCCCAACCGTCTGGCTTATCCGGAACTGTTTCCGGCAGGTTATTGTTACAACAGTGGTGAAGGTGAAGCTGACAGTCTGGTGGAAGCCGTTAGTCGTTATGCTGAAGCCCGGCAAGCCGGACACTTGATACCCGCTCCGGATATTTCGGCTTTAAGCTGGAGTGTTATGGCTGAGTCGTATGATGGTTTATTTAACCGTGTCGCGAATATGGACACGAATATGAATACACACAAGCGGTAATTTTACACTGCCGTTAATACGCTGCTGTTAATACGAAGCTGTTAAAAGGTTCGTGATCTAACAGCCCCACATTGTTGTCTGTCTGGCGAATCAGACTGACAAACCAGAGCAGTCCATCCGCTGATGAACTGCTCTGACACTACCGCTGGCAAGAGATCTTAACTTAATTAAATCCAGCCAGCAGAGCTCTCCATTCGGGGTGAATAAACCCGTTATCTTTCAGGACGGTGGTGATCGATGAACTCTGTTGAATCGATTCCAGGCTCACTTTCGTCGCCTGATTGAGTCGCTCTTTCAGAGGTTGTTCTAATGTAAACGGGCGCATGGAAATACGCTGTCCGGAATTGGTTACCCCAAACTGGGTGTGGTTGATTGTTGGCGTGAGTGCGAATGGTTGATTATCTATCCATACTGTTGCCGCCGTAATTGCATGGTATTCACCGGCGACCGCAACTTTCAGGCTTTTCGGGCGGGTGTTTTTATAATAGAGAGCACTGCATACGTCATATTGATTGCAGGATAGGGGGCGAATCACCTGGTCTGAAAGGTTATCGGGAAGTTTGTATTCCGGCTGATTCATTACACTGCTACAGCCAGTCAGTAGTGCCAGAAAAAATATGATGGTGTACTTCATGTGCGCGTCTCTTCCTTAACTGAATGGGATGTTGTTGACTAATGATTATAACGGGGAAACATCGGTCTGCAATGATATCCGACGACTGTTTTTCTGACTTTATAATAAAGGCTGTTTGTTGGAAACGATCAGCAAATGTGTAACAGGGATACGGGCGGACACTCAGTAAGGCCCGTTTTGCGGATCTATCCGCTTATATAGTGAAGTGGCACCGCCGTGCTATCGACTATTTTACGCATGATAAAGGCTGACTTAACCCCGGTGACCCCCTGAATACGGGTAATCTTACCCAGCAGTATATCGTGGTAACGATCCATATCCGGAACGGCGACTTTAAGTTGATAATCAGCATCGTGACCGGTAATCAGATAACACTCCATCACCTCCGGAAAACTACTGATGGTGGTTTCAAAGGCTTCAAACCTTTCCGGTATATGTTTGTCCATGCTGATATGTAAAATGGCAATCAGATTCAGATCGACAGCCCGTTCGTCCAGTCTGACAACACGATCACGAATCACGCCTGATTCTTCCAGTGCTTTGACTCTGCGGGAACAGGGCGCCGCAGTCAGACCTACTTTCTCCGCCAGATCCTGATTTGATAAACCGCCATCACGCTGCAGTTCGCGCAATATTTTTAAGTCAAAGTGGTCGATTGGGTGGTTTGATTTCATTGTTCAGAGTCTCTGCGCAATTATTTGTAATTGTTTAGTGTAGTTTGTTTATTTTTATTGCGCAAATTAATAAAAATATCCTTAATCAGATCGGTTATTGCGCAACAAACGCTTTAAACTTTGCTCTATTGATTGCTGCAGCGATAAATATTTGCCGAGAGCCACCAAAGCATGCCGTTATCAGCGGATGTGGGGGACAACACCACAAGTGTCTAACCAGGTTTAAGCACCAGTCTACCGGACTGATCCATGTGTACCATAAGTATGCGAAAGACAGATTTGGTCCCGCGCTTTTTTGCGCGGGATTTCAAACCAGATAATCCTTCATAAATCCAATAACTGCCACAGACAGGCAGATAACGAGCAGGACAACACTATGTTCGACCATCGTAAATACAGTGCATTTGAACCGATTCGTCTGACCGACCGTACCTGGCCAGACAAGACCCTCACACAGGCACCTGACTGGTGCAGTGTAGACCTGCGGGACGGTAACCAGGCACTGGTTAATCCGATGAATGTTGAACAGAAAACACGACTGTTTGATCTGCTGGTGAAACTTGGTTTTAAAGAGATTGAAGTGGGTTTTCCATCAGCCTCTAAACCTGACTTTGATTTTGTCCGTAAGCTGGTGGATGAGAACCGGATTCCTGACGATGTGACTATTCAGGTGCTGACTCAGGCCCGGGAAGAGCTGATTAAACGCACCTATGAAGCGATGACCGGTGTGAAAAAAGCGGTTATCCATGTATATAACTCCACCTCAACGGTGCAACGGGAACAGGTGTTTGGTCAGTCCCGCGAGGAAATCAAAGCGATTGCGGTTCAGGGGGCGAAATGGGTGCAGCAGTATGCCGGGCAGCATCCCGATACCGAATGGTCTTTCCAGTACTCACCGGAAAGCTTTAGCGGCACTGAGATGGATTACGCTATCGAAGTCTGTGATGCGGTAATTGATCAGTGGCAGCCTGAAAGCGGCCGGGACATTGTTATTAATCTGCCGGCAACCGTGGAGATGTCTACGCCGAATGGTTTTGCTGATCAGGTTGAGTATTTCTGTCGGCATCTGAAAAACCGCAGATTTGTCCGTATCAGTCTGCACACCCATAACGACCGTGGCTGTGCAGTTGCTGCTGCCGAACTGGGCGTACTGGCCGGTGCTGACCGGGTAGAGGGTACCCTGATGGGCAACGGTGAGCGTACCGGCAATATGGATGTGATTACTATGGGTATGAATCTTTATTCCCAGGGTGTTGATCCGAAGCTGGATTTTTCCGACATCATGGAGATTAACGCGGTGGTGGAAAGCTGCACCGGTATACCGGTGGGAGTGCGTCATCCGTGGGCCGGTGAGCTGGTGTATACCGCATTCTCCGGCAGTCACCAGGATGCGATCCGTAAGTCAGTGAACTATCACACCGAGCATAAGAAACCCCACTGGGATGTGGCTTATCTGCCAATCGATCCGCGGGATATTGGCCGTGAGTATGAAGCCGTGGTGCGTATTAACTCCCAGAGTGGCAAAGGTGGCGTGGCGCTGGTGCTTGAGCGCGATTACGATATCAGCCTGCCTAAATGGATGCATTTTCCTCTGAGCCGGGTGGTTCAGGGGGCGGCAGAGCAGAGTGGGGTTGAGGTTTCACCGACTAATATTAAGCGTCTGTTCGATGAGCACTTTATTGCTGTGCCCACCCAGTGGCAGTTGCATGACTATGACCTGCATACTGAGGGTCACCATGTCAGTGCTCACTTTAAGATTGGTGAAGAGCAGTTTTCCGGCGAGGGTGCCGGAGCACTTGAGGCGCTGTGTTCTGCACTGACGACTTCATTCGGTTGTGCTATTGAGGTGATACACTTCGATCAGCATGCGATCAGTGGCGGTACCGATGCCAGTGCGCAGGCGTCTGTTGCCGTGCAGATTAACGGTGACGAGTATTGCGCCGTAGCCGTGGCAGAAGATACCTCTGCGGCGGCATTGCAAGCGATGCTGACTGCGTTCAGCCGCACCGGTATCGCAGCAGCACAGGCGGCTTAAGCACTATTTAAAGCACAATTTAAATGCAATGCTGATAAAAAGCCCGGCTCTGATTGCCGGGTTTTTTGTGGATGTGGTGTGACGGTTAATTCGCCGGGTGCTGTTATTTCTCAGGGCCATTAATGAAGGTCACCGGTGGCATTGCCCGCCGGTCAATCTCCAGATGGAATATATCAGGGCGGTTATAATGCCCGGCAACATCCAGCGCTTTACGGGAATCCCGTGCCGCCTCAATATCGATAGTGGCATATAACACCGCTTTCTCATTATGCAGCGGGCCCGCTACTACTCCGCCAAAGGGTTTAACCACCACCGCATCACCGGGATTGATCCACTCATCATTCTGAAACAGGCGGTCACGCTCAGGAAAGGAGGCGGGTATGTCGCTGCCCTGCATCGCCGTCGCTGTGCTCAGCACCCAGCAGCCGCCCTCACGGGCGATATGATTCATTGAGGCGATCCAGGTGTCACCGCTGTCCCAGGTGGGCGCAATATAGATGTCGATATTCTGAGCATAGAGGGCGTAGCGTGCCAGCGGCATATAGTTTTCCCAGCAGATCAGGCAGCCGATGCGACCAACAGGGGTGTCGACCACCTGCAGCCCACTGGCATCTCCAAAGCCCCACACCATCCTTTCCGGATTGGTCGGCATGATTTTACGGTGGCGGTTCAACAGGGTGCCATCATTGCCTATGACCACCACGGTATTGAACAGAGTAGACCCGCTGAACTCTGAGTCGATCTCATTCATGCCCATCACCACAATCATGTTATGTCTGGCGGCGGCTTCGCAAACGGGGTCGAGGTCACCCCTGGTGATATCGACTGAGTTCTGGCGTAACGTGTTGTGGATGGCATTGCCCAGGCCGATATCGCCACCGGGTTTCAATCGCCAGATCCAGGTCGGATATCCCGGCAGAAAGGCTTCAGGAAAAACCAGCAGTTGAGTGCCTTCTCGTGCGGCCTCTTCTATGGTCTCAACGGCCTTATCTACCGATGCTTTCAGGTCCAGGAGCACGGGTGGTTTTTGTGAAATTGCAACATTGATATCCATACGACTTTCTCCATTGCGGTCCGGGTATGCCCGGACCGGAGGGGTTATATGTGTGAACCTGCCAACTCAGGTCATTAAATCAGTATAGAGCCTACTCGGGGATCTGATCTCCGGATCCACCGGCTTCTGCCGGAAGGTCTTTCATTTTTGGCAGACCATCGGCCATCCGGTGTACCGTTTCCTGATAGTGCACATGTAATGCCGGTTCAAATTTCAGTTGGGGAATCACGGCCGCAGGTACATCAATGACACCCATAGACGGGTGTTCGGTAAACAGATGGCCGCCGCATAAACGACACCATTTACGAATGCTCCCGGGTGTTTTTCGATAACTGCTGATAGCGTCTTCACCCTGTGTAACTTGCAGTGTTTCAGGTTTCCACAGGGTAAATGCGCTGACGGGGCTCGCGGACCAGTGACGACAGGATTCACAATGACAATAGGCCATCAGAAGAGGTTGTGTTGTAACAGTAAAGGTTACGGCGCCGCAAAAGCAGCGGCCCTGGTATTTCTGTTGAATGTTCATAATAGCTCCCTGTGCTTTAAGGGTTTGTGTGTATTAAGTACAGCATTGGGGCTATATTTTGTTAAGTACAGAAATCGTACTTTAAACTACTAAAACTGTAGTGAGGCATAAAACTGGGGAACCGTATATGAAAGGTTACGGACAATTTTGCCCTATCGCCAAAGCGTGCGAAGCTTTGGGAGAACGCTGGACGTTATTGCTGATTCGTGAGTTGTTGTGTGGCAGTCATCGTTATAACGACTTCAAGCGGGGATTGCCTCTGATCTCTCCGACTATGTTGTCTCAGCGGCTGAATGTCTTGCAGCAACGCGGGCTGATTGAGTCCAGGCACTCGGAGGACAATAAAAGCAGAGAGTATCATCTGACACCGGCGGGACAGGAACTGGAGCCTATTGTGATGGGGCTGGGGGAGTGGGGGGCTCGCTGGGTGCGTAGCCAGATGTCCGATGATGATCTGAGTGTTGAGTTGTTGATGTGGGATATGCGCCGCACAATCAACTGTGACGCCCTGCCAGACTGTCAGACTGTACTGCATTTTGAATTTCATGATCTGGATCAGCCCTGCCGGCACTGGTGGATGCTGGCGGAAAACAGCGGGATAGACCTGTGTGTTGACGATCCGGGGTTTGATCCTGATCTGCATTTTATCAGTGATCTCAGAACAATGACGGCCCTGTGGCTGGGTGATACGACAATTGCTGCAGCTGAGCTGGCTGAAAAACTGAAAATTCGTGGTTCTTCACGGTTGCTCCGTAATCTGCCAGAGTGGTTTATGTTCAGTGGTTTTGCCGATATTAAGAGTGGTTTGTCATCCGTATGATGCAGATTCTGTTGGAGTGTGCTGTGGGCAGAGACGGCCGGATTTCTGATGATGCTCTATCTGGTTGCGGTGCATCTGTTCGTGGTTTTGTTGATGATCTGTACATACTATGATGCAGCATATTGTTCCGCGAACTGGACGAAGAGGAGCTGCAGACTGCGTCTGACCCGGCCTGATTTCAGATGGTGTCCGGAAACAGAAAAGCCACCGTAAGGTGGCTTTCGAAAGGGCAGTTGTTAAGCTGCGTGCTTTAACTGCTGGCTTTAGGATTAGGGCCTGCTTTTGGTCCGCGTCCAACCCGTTTTTTGGGTGACTTTTTCTGCGAAGAGGCTTTTTTAGCTGCCGCTTTAGCGACCGCTTTCTTGTTTTTAACTTTGGGCTTTTTCGGCTTTGCTTTACCGCTGCTTTTACCCGGTTCCGGTTTTTTCGGAGCGAGTCCCGGGAAGGTGATCCGTGGCAGTTTTTCGCCGATGAAACGCTCGATCTTGCCCAGCGTTGGCCAGTCTAGAGGTTCTACAATCGACCAGACGGTACCTTTGGCGCCATCGCGGCCTGAGCGTCCTGACCGGTGGACATAACTGTCGGCCTTCATTGGCAGATAAAGGTTGATCACGTGGGTGAGATCCGGCAGGTCCAGTCCGCGACCCACTACGTCGGTGGCGATAATGATCTTAATCCGGCCCCGGCGCATCTCTTTAATCCGCTGGGTGCGCTCACTCTGGCGCATATCACCATGCAGACCATAACAGAGGATACCGGCGTTGCGGATGATATTGACCCAGTGCTCTACCTGTTTTCGGCTGTTGACAAAGATAATACCCTGTTTCAGTTCCGGCTGATGGATCAGCGCTTTAAGCAGATATTCTTTGTGTTGTTCGTTGTCGGCCCGATAGACGTATTGTTCAATATTTGTCGGTATGTGGCGGGGTTGCTCGACAGCGACAATCTGTGAATCTTCATTCAACAGATCAGCGGCAAACTGCTGAATTTTTTCACCTTCAAGGGTGGCGGAAAACATCAGTGTCTGTCGTTTCAGTGGCAGTACATCGGCAATCTGTTTTATATCGTGGATAAAGCCAAGGTCGAGCATCCGGTCGGCTTCATCGATGACCAGCATATCGACCAGCGACAGGTCGAGCCATTCCTGTGCATTCAGTTCCAGCAGCCGTCCGGGAGTGGCGACCATAATATCGATCGGTTCAGCCAGCATCGCTTTTTGCATACCAAAGGGCACGCCACCGACAATCAGACAGCTTTTGATCCGGTTATGCCGGGTCTGTAGTTCAATAACCTGATAGATCTGTTTCGCCAGCTCACGGGTGGGCGCCAGAATCAGTATCTGTGGCGCACTGCTGTGGTCCTGATCGCTATCGAACACTTTTTGCAGTGCAGGCAGAACAAAGGCCAGGGTCTTGCCTGTTCCGGTGGGGGCTGATGCCAGCAGATCGAAGCCCTCCAGTGCCACAGGAATGGCCTTTTGCTGGATCGGGCGGGGGCTGAGGAAGTCGTTGTCAGCCAGTGGGCCCAGAATTTCCAGATCCAGATTTAGGTCGATAAAGAACATCGATGGGTACTCACAGGTTTAAAGGCGCAAGCATACCTTATTTTTGCCAGCGCGGATATTTCAGCACACGTGGATTGGCCTTTTATAGGGGTGATTACATTAATATTTTCCTTTATTTGCCAGTGATTGAGATTGCGCCTTGAGGTACTTCGCCACAACGCCTATCATTCCGCGCTGACCGGTCACTATCGGCACTCGTTTTGAATATCGTCTATAGTGTCTGCACCGGTGTTGTTTCTATCGTTTTCTGTTTGAGAGCTGTCTTTTGTCTGAATTTATTCCCGGCCAACGCTGGATCAGTAATACCGAATCAAATCTGGGGCTGGGGTTGGTTACCAGTGTATCTAATCGCCGCGTTGAAATTCTGTTTCCAGCCGTTGAAGAAGAGCGAACCTACGCTATCGACAACGCGCCTCTGAGCCGTGTGGTCTATCCGGTGGGTGAGCAGGTGCGTAATGCATCCGGTGTTAAAGTCACCATCACTGCTCAGCAGGAACTGAATGGTTATATGATCTATCAGGTCGAAGATACCGGGGGCGAAGTCCTGGTATTGGAAGAGCGGGATCTGGACAGCGCAGTGCATTTCAGTAAGCCTCAAGACCGCTTGTTTGCTGGTCAGGTCGACAAGTTAAGTCAGTTTAAGCTACGGGTCGAAACCCTTAAAAATCAGTTTACTCACCTGCAATCAGAAAGTTATGGTCTGCTGGGCCCCCGGGTTCAGTTACTGCCCCATCAGCTCTATATTGCGCATCAGGTTTCCCGTCGTTTTGCTCCACGGGTTCTGCTGGCGGATGAAGTCGGCCTGGGTAAAACCATCGAAGCGGGACTTATCCTGCATCAGCAGCTGATCAGTGGTAAGGCGTCCCGTGCTCTGATTGTGGTGCCCGACAGCCTGATACATCAGTGGCTGGTGGAGATGCTGCGCCGCTTTAATCTGCGTTTCACCATTCTGGATGAGTTGCGCTGTGAGGCGCTGGAACTCTCAGATGAGGGTGTGAATCCGTTTGAAACCGCACAGCTGGTGCTGTGTAACCTTTCGTTCCTCAAGTCCAGCCCGGATCGTCTGGTACAGGCGCTGGATGCTGGCTGGGATATGCTGGTGGTGGATGAAGCGCACCATCTGGTGTGGTCTGAAGAGGAGTCCAGCCCGGAATATATCTGTATTGAAGCACTGGCCCGTGAAGTGAAAGGGCTTTTGCTGTTGACCGCGACGCCGGAACAGCTGGGCGTTGATAGTCACTTTGCCCGGTTGCGTCTGCTGGATCCGGACCGCTATTACAGCCTGGAACAGTTCCGTGCGGAAGAGGAAGGCTATCAGCCGGTCAGCAAACTGGTGGCCCGATTGTTGGATGAAGATGCCCGTGAGCAGCTGAAGGATGCCCCTGAGGTGTTTACTCAGCTGGGAAGCTATCTTGGCGAAGAGGTTGCTAAACAGCTGCAGGATGAGCTTGAGAACGATTCTCTGGATCAGGCGATTCAGGATGCGGTGGCAAGCCTGCTGGACCATCATGGCACCGGTCGGGTGCTGTTCCGCAATACCCGTGATGGCGTGAGCGGATTCCCTGATCGGGTGCTGCACAGTTATCCACTGCCTGAACCTGATTTTTACCTTGCAAGCGAACAACAGTTGATGGCCCAGGCGGATCTGGAAGAGAGACTGCATCCCGAGCTGATTCTGGCAGATCGCTGGCTTGAAGCTGACCCGCGGGTCGGGTGGCTGGTGGACTGGCTGAAACAGAACCGGGACCAGAAAGCGCTGGTCATTTGTGCCTATGCGGAAACCGCAAAATCTCTGGAAGAACACCTGCGCCTTTATGAAGGCATTCGTTCGTCGGTTTTCCACGAGGGGATGAGCCTGGTCAACCGTGATCGTGCCGCAGCCTACTTTGCCGACGAAGATGAGAGCGCTCAGGTTCTGATCTGCTCTGAGATCGGTAGTGAAGGGCGTAATTTTCAGTTTGCCAGCCATCTGGTACTGTTTGATCTGCCACTGAATCCGGATCTGCTGGAACAGCGTATCGGTCGTCTCGACCGGATTGGTCAGCGCAATGATGTCCAGATTCATGTGCCTCATTATGAGTTCAGCGCTCAGGCAATCCTGCTGGACTGGTTTCATCGTGGACTGAACTGTTTTGAGCGGGCTTGTCCGGTGGGACAGGTGCTGTTCGATCAGTTCCTGGAACAGCTGATTCCGGCACTGTTTGAAGAGTACGACGAGACCAGTACTGAACAACTGATCAGCAGTACCCGCGCTGAAGCGGATCGTCTGCTGGAACAATTGCAGCAGGGGCGTGATCAGCTACTGGAACTGAACTCCTGCAATCCGGCGAAAGCGGCGTCTATTGCTGAAAGTATGGAAGTTACCGGCAACAGTATTGAGCTGAGCAGCTACATGGAGCGAATGTTTGATCAGTTTGGCGTTGAACAGCAGGTGCACAGCAGTCAGAGTATTATTCTCAGCCCAGGCGATCATATGCATCATGAAAGTCTGCCGGGTCTGCCCGCTGATGGCATGACTGCCACCTATAGCCGGGCGCTGGCGTTGGGCCGGGAAGATATTCAGTTTCTCACCTGGGAGCACCCGCTGGTCTTGGGGACGATGGATATTGTCGTCAATGGTGATTTCGGCAACACCGCGGTCTGTTCGATTAAACTGCCGCCACTTAAGCCTGGAACATTGCTGCTGGAAGCTATCTTTACGCTGCACTGTGCGGCGCCAAGGCAGCTGCAGGTGCAGCGCTATCTGCCTCAGACGCTGAGTCGAATTGTTGTTGATGCCAATGGCACCGATCTCAGTGCAATTCTGACAGAGGCGCATATCAATAACCTGGCTGAACGGGTTGGGCGGCGTCAGGCGGTGGATATTGTGAAGCATACCCGCAGTGAGGTCGGCAAGATGGTGGATCGGGTTGAGGCGATTGCTGAAACCCTGCAGCCCGCGATGCTGGCTGAAGCCACACAGAATGTGGCTGAGCTCCTGGGGGCAGAGCAGGAGCGTCTCACTGCTCTGGCTGCTGTGAATCCGAACATTCGTCAGGAAGAGATCGACTATCTGGCGCAGAACCGGACAGAGCTGGAGCACCACCTGAAAAGTGCTTCACTGAAGCTGGATGCGATACGGGTCATTGTAGCGACCTGATCTCTGTTATCATTGCAGCTATATTCAGATGAATTCAGTATAACCGGAGCAGACTTTGTCCAACGCGGAAAACTTTACCGATCTGGGGCTTGATCCCAGGCTTAGCAATATCCTCGCCCATCAGGGGATAACCGAGCCCACGGAGATTCAGGCTCAGGCAGTGCCGACGGCGATTACCGGCCATGACCTGATCGCTTCATCAAAAACCGGCTCGGGTAAGACCCTGGCTTATCTGTTGCCAACGATGCAGCGTCTGATGCGGCAGAAAGCGCTGAGTAAAAAAGACCCCCGGGCGCTGATTCTGGCGCCCACCCGGGAGCTGGCAAAGCAGGTTTACGCGCAGTTACGCAGTCTGGTCAGTGGGACTCAGTTTAAAGTAGCGCTGGTGCTGGGTGGTGAGAACTTTAATGATCAGGCTAAAGCGCTGGCTAAGAACCCCCATGTCGTGGTGGCGACGCCTGGACGGCTGGTCAACCATCTGGATGAGCGTTCTCTGTTTCTTGATGGTCTGGAACTGTTGATTCTCGATGAAGCGGACCGGATGCTGGATCTGGGCTTTGCCGATCAGCTGAACCGGATTAACCAGATCGCCAGTCATCGTCTGCGCCAGACGCTGATGTTTTCTGCCACGCTGGAACATGCTGAAGTAAACAGCATGGCTAAAACGTTGCTTAAAGCACCTAAGCGGATCGCCATTGGCGCTGCCAATGCTGAACACGCGGATATTGAAAAGCGGTTTTATCTCGCCGACCATCTGGACCATAAACAGGCGTTGCTGGAACGGATTCTTGATACTGAAGCGTATCAGCAGGTGATTATCTTTACCGCTACCCGCGCAGATACCGACCGCCTGTCAGAGTTGTTATCGGGTAAAGGACTGAAAACGGCAGCACTCAGTGGTGAGATGAGTCAGTCGGACCGGAACAGGATTATGGACAGCTTCAGCCGGGGGCAACAGCAGGTTCTGATTACCACTGATGTTGCTTCCCGTGGCCTGGACCTGTTGCAGGTGTCGCTGGTGATTAACTTTGATATGCCCAAGCAGGCGGAAGAATATGTTCACCGGATCGGGCGTACCGGCCGGGCTGGCGCTAAAGGGGTTGCGGTTTCCTTCGTTGGTCCTAAAGACTGGGATGCTTTCAAACGGGTAGAGAATTTCCTGCAGCAGTCGGTTAACTTTGGTGAACTGGAAGGCTTAAAGGCGACGTTTAAAGGTATTAAAGAGGCGCCTGCCGCTAAAGCGCCCAAGTCTGAAAAAGGCGGACCTGCGGTGCGGCCTAAGCGGGTTGTTAAAGCGCCTCAGGATCGCAAAAACCGCCGCACTGCCAATCGGCAGATAGTCTCTGATGATGGCATGGCACCGCTGAAAAAGAAGAAAACGGATTAGATTGACCGCAGAAAATAAAAAACCAGCCTCAGTGCTGGTTTTCTTTTATCTTACCGTACGGCTTGTAATATTCCCGCTACGCCTTTTCTTAGCAGAGTACCTCTCAAAGTGATGACAGAGTGTTTTGTATAACGTCAATGACCTTTAATACTATAGGTATATAACGTATGGGGGGGACCCGAATGAAAAAAATGAGTCGTATTTTATTTACTGTCTGTGTGTTTACAGTATCTGCTCCTGTGGTTCATGCAGGGGGGACTGAGGTGTTTCAGACTTGTGTTGAATGCCATGGTGCATCAGCTGAAAAGTCGGCTATGGGTAAATCTCAGGTAATTAAAGGGTGGTCATCCAGCCAGATTGTCGATGCACTGAATGGTTATAAAGCAGGCACGTATGGCGGTCCGCTGAAGGCGTTGATGAAGGTCCAGGCTGATAAACTGGATGCGGCTTCGATTCAGGATGTTGCGCAGTATATCTCCGGGCTTTAAGGTGAAATGCAGCTTTATAGCTAAGGGCTGCTGTTACCGTTTTTAAACTGAACATCTGAAAAAGCCGGCCAGACTGCCGGCTTTTATTTTTTTATATCTTCCTGAATATGCTCACTAATTCGCAAAATAGATCTATGCTAAAGCGAAGGGGGAGCAAAAGAACCGATTAAATCTATTCGCATCCCGCCCTGAATCAGCCGGTTTTAAGCTACTTAGTCTTAAACTATTTTGTGCTAGGTTATTTTGTCTTAAGCGGTGATTCTGTTTACCTGATTAACACACTGTGTCAGATTAAAGGCTGGAAAGTCTTTTGCTGTTGGAGATATGGATGTTCAGAATAGTACACTTGGCTAGTGTTGCTTATAAGTTTGGCTCAAAACGCTTTGGTTCCGGTATATGGCGCGGCCCCGTCCCAAAGTCCGCAGGTTACAGTCAGATCAGACCTTTCCTGGCGTGAACAGAACCTGAGTTCTGAGGAGATTGCCTGGCTGAAGTTGCACCCGCAGCTGAAGCTTGGCATCGATCGTAAATTTTCCCCCTATGAATGGATCGATACTGACGGCCAGTATACCGGTATTGCCGCGGATTACTTTGCGTTGCTGGAGCAGCGCCTTGACGTTTCTTTTGTCCCTGTCACTGATAAATCATCATGGAGTGAGGTGTTAAAAGCCGCCAGAAATGGAGAGTTCGATCTGATGTCCTGTCTGGTAAAAACTGCGGAACGGGACGCTTATCTGGATTTCAGTGAGCCTTACCTTTCCAGCGCTGCGGTCATTGTCAGTGAACAGTCTGAAGGGTATATCGGCACACTGGATAAGTTAAAAGGGAAACTGGTTGCCATACACCGGGGGCATTTCACCAATGAGTTGCTGCGACGTGATTATCCTGAAATAAGGATTGTTAATCCTGCCACTATTCAGGATGCCCTGAAAATGGTTGCAGAAGGGCGGGCGGACGCTTTTGTCGGTGATGCGACAGCGGCCAGTTTTGTGATGAAGCAGGAAGGCATACTCAATCTGAGTTTTTCCGGCCATACCGATTATCAGAGTGATTTCCGCATCGGTGTCTATCACGAAAACCCGCTACTTTCAGGCATTATCCAGAAAGCACTCAATAGCATTACTGAAACTGAACGTAATCAGATATTCGATCACTGGGCGGGTCTGGAGATTTCCCAGAATGGTGTGGCGCCGGAAAAAATACTCAAGATCAGTGCTGCAGCCTCGCTAGTATTGCTGTTTGTTCTCTATTGGAATTTCCGTTTGCGCCGTTCTGAAGAGGCACACCGAAGGAGCGAAGAGCGGTTTAAAAATCTGGTGGATACCTCTGACGGTATTGTTTGGGAAGCTGATTATGAAACGTTTTCCTATACCTACATGAGTGAGAATATTGTCAGAATTCTGGGATATCCTCTGGATCATTGGTCAGAACCCGGTTTCTGGCAAGACCACCTTCATCCCGATGACCGGGAGGAGGTCATCCGTAATGCGACAGAGAATATTAAGCATCTCAGTGATTATGAGATTGAATACCGCTTTTTAACTGCACGAGGCGATATAGTCTGGATTCGGGATATGGTCAGGGTCGTGTTTGAGCGAGGTAAACCGTGCTGGCTTCGAGGGCTGATGCTGGATATTACCGATCAGAAAGTGGCAGACATACTGATGCGCCAAAGTGAGAGTCGCTTTCGTGAGCTGATAGAGAGCCTGCCAGCCATTGCCGTACAGGGGTATGATGAAAATCGTAAGGTAATCTACTGGAATGATGCCAGTGAAGCTCTCTATGGGTTTAGCCGGGATGAAGCACTTGGCCAGCCTCTTGAGTCGTTAATTATTCCTGAACAGATGCGTGAGGATGTGATTCAGCATCATCAAAACTGGCTGGAAAAGGGTCTGGAGATCCCCGCTGCAGAATTAGAGCTGCAGCACAAAAATGGCACAGCAGTGCCAGTGTTTTCCAGCCATGTAATGCTGAGGTCTGACGGTGACAGACAGGAGATGTACTGTATCGATATCAGCCTGCGCGAACAGAAACGTGCTCATGCTGAACTGACCCGTATGGCTCACTACGACGCCCTGACCCATCTGCCTAACCGTCGTACGTTTACTGATCGTTTGCGGCAGATGATGAAAACTTCAGACCGTGAGGGTAAACAGGTTGCAGTGATGATGATTGACCTGGACCGCTTCAAAGAGGTGAATGACACTCTGGGTCATGATTACGGCGACCTTTTGCTTCAGGGGGCAGCGAAGAGGCTGCTCTCATGTGTGAGAGCAACAGATACCGTTGCTCGTTTGGGTGGTGATGAATTCCTGGTGATTCTGGCAAATATCAGCGATATTGCGGTGATTGAACGAGTCGTCGGGAATATACTACAGCAGCTGAGTGAGCCCTTTATTTTAAGGGATAATCGCACATTTTTATCAGCGAGTATCGGGATTGCGCTGTATCCTTCCGACGCCATGACTCTTGAAGCATTGATGAAAAATGCCGACCAGGCGATGTATGTCGCTAAAGAAAAGGGGCGTAACCGGTTTCATTATTTCACTCCTGAGATGGAGGCGGCCGCTCAGCAGCGCCGACGGTTATTGAATGAGCTGCGTGAGGCGATAAATCTGCAACAGTTTGAAGTCTATTACCAGCCTATCATCAACCTTGATAATGGCTGTGTTGTAAAGGCTGAGGCCTTGTTGCGCTGGAATCATCCTAATGGCCTGATCTCTCCACTTGATTTTATTCCGCTGGCGGAAGAAACCGGCCTTATCGTTGATATCGGTAACTGGGTATTTGCCGGGGTCGTGCGTCAGTTGTCTGCCTGGCAGGCCTGTTTTAATACCGATCTGCAGGTCAGTGTTAATACTTCACCGGTTCAGTATCAGCATGAGAACTGCAGTACATTTAACTGGTTTGGCAGTATCCTGAATCACAACCTGAAGCCGGCAAGCATTTGTGTGGAGATTACTGAAAGCCTGTTGATGGAGGCGGGTAAAGGAGTCACTGATAAGTTATTACAGTTCCGGGATCAGGGGATAGAGGTCGCGCTTGATGATTTCGGGACCGGGTATTCATCACTCTCCTATCTGAAACAGTTTCATATCGATTATCTTAAAATTGATCAGAGCTTTGTCTCTCACCTGACTCCGGGATCTCAGGATCTGGTGCTGTGTGAAGCGATTGTCGTCATGGCGCATACTCTGGGTATTAAAGTGATTGCCGAGGGTGTGGAAACAGATCAGCAGAAACAGATGTTGCAGGATATTGGCTGCGATTTTGGTCAGGGGTATCTGTTTGGCCGACCTGTGTCTGCCGATGCATTTGCTGAACAGTGGCTTGAAACACGTATAACTGATATTTCCGAGTGATATCCGGATGAGACCTGTTAAGTCATTTTCTGCTGTCGCTGAGTTTGATTCCCAGCTTTCAGCTATTTAATTCCTCCTGATGGGTGTTTGGCTTCTGGTGTTTTGAGGGCTGTGTACTCTGGTTTACTCACTTTGGATCGCTATCTTCAGGTTTGTTTTCAGGGTTGATAATTATCAAGTGAGACATGGTTGATCCTTGCTACTATCCCGGTGTGCCAAATTGTCGCACCCAATCGGGTTTGAGGTTTTTTGTGAAGTTAATGATTAAAAGCGTTCTTTCCGGGACCGTTGCTTTATCTGTCGTTGTTATGATGGCTTCAACACTTATCAGTACAGTCCTTTGTGCAGCAGATATGCAGCTTGACTCTGTCGGGCATACTGCAGAACCCCGGTTGTCAGAAAATGCTCCGATGCTGATGAACGAAGTCGTCGTTGACGGTGTTGTAAAGCGGGTGCTGGCCGGTTCCGGACAGATCATGGTGAAACATCAGCCCATCCCTGAATGGAATATGTCTGCAATGCAGATGAAATTTAATCTGGCTGATGGACTGTCTGTTACTGATTTTACCGAGGGTCAATCGATCCGGTTTCGTTTGAAGCAGAGCAGTATGATGACGTTTACGATTGTAAAACTATTGAAATAGCCATCTGTAATGGCTGTGTAACAGACCCGTACTTTAATCTTGCATGTGGTCACTTTTAACTATCAATCAGTTTCTTGGTAAGTGTGGTAATAATAATGGAATCGCTTTACCGTACATTCAGAATTTCTCAGTTAATTTTTTTCTGGCTGGTCGTTACCTGTCTTTTTTCTCCGCTTGCATCTGCGATGGTGCCTGTCTCCGATTCACAAAAACTCGAGACCATTACCCGGGCTTTTCCTGAAGCAACGCGGGTGGGTGAAAAGCAGCCGGTCGCACAAGGGAAAGTGTCTGGATGGACCGTCTATAAGGACGATGACATTCTGGGTTACGGCTTTGAAACCAATGATGTCACTAAAATCCCTGCGTATTCTGGTAAGCCCGTCAACACGCTTGTTGTTATGGATATTGACGGGAAGATTCGTGCTACCCGGGTGCTGGAGCACCATGAGCCGATTTTGCTGGTAGGTATTCCGGAACAGAAATTATTTGATTTTGTTGCCGCCTACGAAGGGTTGAATGTGACCGATAAAGTACGGGTAGGCGCAGGCAACAACAAAGACATTCTTAATGTTGATGTGGTCGCTGGCGCAACGGTTACCGTCATGGTTGTAAACGAAGGGATCATGCGTTCAGCCCGTAAATTCGCTCAGATTATGGGAATTGCGGGCTTGTCGGAACAGGCTGCCATACCTAAAGCAACTATAAAGGCTGATCAGTTTGTGAAGTCTGACTGGAACACGCTCACCGGAGACGGCTCAATACGCCATCTGGTGTTGACCGAAGCGGATGTGGATAAGGCCTTTGAAGGGACCTCTGTTGAAACCCGGGGCAAGCACGGCGAGGGGCGTCAGCAGCGAACATTCATTGATATGTATTATGCACCGTTGAATATCCCTGTTATCGGTCGCAACCTGTTAGGAGATGAGCAGTATAACTGGCTGATGGGAGAGCTTGGTGAGGGGGATCAGGCGCTGGCCGTCATGGGGGAAGGGCAGTACTCATTCAAAGGCAATGGTTATGTGCGGGGCGGTATTTTTGACCGGACTCAGTTACAGCAGTCCGGTAAGTCGATCAGCTTCCATGATACCGATTACTACCGTCTGGATGATGTCTATATTGATGGCTTTCCCGGTTTTCGCGAGATGGCGATCTTCATTATCCGGAATCAGTATGACTTTGATCTGGGCACTCCGTGGCAGCTTGAATTGCTGGTGCGGCGGCAGAAAGGTGCGCTTGAGAGTGTCTTTACCAGCTTTTACGGTGACTATCTGACACCCGAAAAGTATCTCGACCGGCCTGAGCCTGTCGCTGAACCAGAGCCTGAGCCGTTATGGGTGTCTATCTGGAAGGAGCGTGCGTTTCAGATTGGGGTGTTAACTGTGGCGCTAATCGTGTTGTTTATCGTCATCTTTATTCAGGATGTGCTGGTCCGCTACCCACGGCTGATGCACGGTATTCGTCGCGTTTATCTGGTCTTTACGGTGTTCTTTATCGGCTGGTATACCTTAGGTCAGCTGTCTGTAGTGAATGTCTTTACATTTGTTCATGCGCTTAAAGGGGACTTTCAGTGGAGCGTGTTCCTGCTTGATCCAATGCTCTTTATCCTCTGGGGCTTTACCGCGATGACCATGCTTTTATGGGGACGGGGTATTTTCTGCGGCTGGTTATGTCCGTTTGGAGCAGCACAGGAGCTGATCAATGAGCTGGCCCGTAAACTTAAAATTAAGCAATTTGACCTGCCATTCGCGGTACATGAACGTCTGTGGGCTCTGAAATATGTGATTCTGTTAGGGTTGTTTGCTATCTCCCTGGAGTCACTGGCTGAAGCCGAGCGCTTTGCTGAGATTGAACCATTTAAAACAACCTTCCTGCTGAAGTTTCAGCGTGACTGGGCCTATGTGTTCTATGCGGTATTCCTGTTAGTGATCAACTTATTTACGCGTAAAGTGTATTGCCGTTATGTCTGTCCACTGGGCGCTGCGCTGGCAATTCCGGCCCGTTTACGCCTGTTTGACTGGCTTAAGCGTCGTAAGGAGTGTGGTCAGCCTTGTAAGATCTGCGCCAACGAATGTGAGATACAGGCGATCCACCCTGATGGCCGGATTAATGCCAATGAATGTCATCAGTGTCTGGACTGTCAGGTGACCTATTACCGTGATGATAAATGTCCTCCTCTGGTACAGAAAAAACGTAAGAAAGCTAGGCAAGACGCTGCTTTAAGTATGATTCCGGCAGTTCAAATCGACGACCTGACCGAAAAGTCAGGCGCCTGAAAACAGATAGCGTCCTGAAATGTATGTGGACGTGATTTTTGTGGAGAGTAATACCATGATAGATCCGAATGATAAAAACCTTCCTGTTATCGACCCTGAAGATCCTCAGGCTTCAGAGCATGTGAAGCTCAGCCGTCGTCTGTTCCTGGGTGGCTCTGCCGCGCTGGTGGGGGCTGTAGGTACGCTGGGAGCCACAATGGGCGGAACGCTGATGCCATCCGTTGCTCACGCTTCATCTGATGTTAAACACAGTGTCGGGCCGGGTGAACTGGATGAGTACTATGGTTTCTGGAGTGGCGGTCATTCCGGCGAAGTACGTATTCTGGGTATACCATCGATGCGTGAATTGATGCGTATTCCTGTATTTAACGTAGACAGTGCAACCGGGTGGGGGCTGACTAACGAATCAAAAGCGATTCTCGGAGAGAATGCACCGCTGAACGGTGACTCTCATCACCCGCACATGTCGATGACCGATGGTCATTATGATGGTAAATATCTCTTCATTAATGATAAGGCCAACACCCGTGTTGCGCGTATTCGCTGCGACATCATGAAGACCGATAAGATTACCACCATCCCTAACTGTCAGGCGATTCATGGTCTGCGGGTACAAAAAGTACCGTACACCAAATACATTTTTGCAAACGCTGAATTCCGTATGCCGCACCCTAACAACGGCCTGAATATGGATGATGTTGAGGGTTACTACACCCTGTTTAATGCGGTAAATGCCGAGACGATGGAGGTCGACTGGCAGATTATTGTCGACGGCAATCTGGACAACACCGATGCCGACTATACCGGTAAGTACGCATTCTCCACCTGCTATAACTCTGAAGGTGCTATTGATTTGCCGGGCTCTATGCGTAATGAACGTGATCATCTGGTGATTTTCAATATTGAGCGTATTGAAGCGGCAGTGAAGGCGGGGAAATTTATCACTCTGCCAGGCTCCGATGTGCCTGTCCTTGATGGCCGTAAAGGCGCTGACGTTACCCGTTATGTTCCCGTGCCTAAGAATCCGCATGGTATAAACACTGCGCCTGGTGGTAAGTACGCGGTTGCTAACGGTAAACTGTCACCTACTGTCACGGTATTTGAACTGGCTAAGTTCGATGCACTGTTTGACGATAAAATTCAGCCGCGTGACACTGTTGTAGCAGAAGTTGAACTGGGTCTTGGGCCGCTGCATACGGCATTTGATAACCGTGGTCATGCTTTCACCACACTGTTTATCGACAGTCAGGTATGTAAATGGGACGTCGAGAAAGCGATCCGTTTTTATAACGGTGAAAAAGTTAATTACATCGTGCAGAAACTGGATGTGCATTATCAACCGGGTCACAACCATACCACGATGGGTGAAACCCGCGATGCGGATGGTAAATATCTGGTTTCCCTGCAGAAGTTCTCGAAAGACCGGTTCCTCAAATGTGGTCCTCTGCACCCTGAAAACGATCAGTTGATTGATATCTCCGGTGATGAGATGAAATTGATCCATGATGGCCCTACTTACGCAGAACCTCACGATTGCATGATGGTTCACCGTTCCAAGGTTAAGACCCGTAAACTGTATGATCGTAAAGATCCTACATTTGCGGCAACTGTGGCAATGGCGAAGAAGGATGGTGTGACGCTGGAAACTGATAGCAAGGTGATTCGTGATGGCAATAAGGTGCGGGTCTATATGACTTCGGTCGCACCTAATTACGGTCTGAATGAGTTTACCGTCAAGCAGGGAGATGAGGTCACTGTGGTTATCACGAACCTGGATCAGATCGAGGATGTATCTCATGGTTTCTGTATGGTAAACCACGGAGCGCAGATGGAGATCAGTCCACAGCAAACCGCATCAATCACCTTTATCGCCGACAAACCGGGAGTTCACTGGTATTACTGTAACTGGTTCTGCCATGCGCTTCACATGGAGATGCGTGGTCGTATGCTGGTTGAGCCAGCTTAAGTATACGGCTCTGGCTGAAAAGCTGAGTGCAACGGGGTATTACAGGGTTTGTCAGAAAAGAATGCTCAAGTAAGCCGCAGAGCTTATATTGATAAACCGCTGTGATACCTTATAAAACCGGTCCTGCAATGCTTAATACTGACCAGGACCGGGTCTCCTCTTTGTTCAGGGTGCTTCTATGAGTCTGCTGTTTGCTCGGTTTGGTTGTCTGCTTCTGCTGTACATAAGCGCTATGCTTTCTGCTCAGGCTGCAACCGTCAATGTTACCCCGACAGATAATCTGCAATCGGTACTGGATAGTGTTCAGTCCGGAGATCAGGTGGTCCTGACTGAGGGGGTCTATCAAGGCAATTTTGTCATAGCGAAAGCCGTAGAGATATCCGGTGAAGCGGGGGCTGTGCTTGATGGACAGAATAAAGGTCATGCGCTGCAAGTGAATTCAGCGGGTGTCTATATCCATAATTTGAGAATTCAGAACTGGGGTATCAACCTCACCGATCTGGATTCCGCTATTTTTGTTTCCCGTTCCGCAGCGAATACACGTATTGAGCATAATTATCTGCAGGGCGGTGGTTTTGGTATCTGGGTGGATGCATCCCCGGACGTCAAAATTGTTGCGAATAAGATTGAAGGCGATCTGAGCATGCGATCATCCGATCGCGGCAACGGTATCCACCTTTACAATGTGACAGGTGCCTTAGCTGAAAAGAATGAGGTATGGCACACCCGTGATGGTATCTACATCGATACCAGTAATGGCAATGAACTCATCGGTAATCACCTGCATGACCTGCGTTATGGTGTGCACTACATGTACTCCTACCATAATCTGGTAAAAGATAATTCTACGGTGAATACCCGTACGGGCTACGCCCTGATGCAGTCTAAGTATCTGACAGTGATCGGCAATCGTTCAAAAAATGATGCCAATTACGGCATTCTGATGAATTACATCACCAACTCCACAATTAAGAATAACCGTGTACAGGGGGTGCAAAATAACCGCAATCCCCATATGCAACAGCAAACCAGTCTGGCGGGTCTTGAGGGTAAGGCGCTGTTTATCTACAACTCCCTGTTTAACGAGATCAGAGACAACCTGTTTGCTGAGAGCGATATTGGTATCCACCTGACCGCAGGTTCAGAAGACAATGTGGTAAGCGGCAACGCTTTTATCAGTAATAAAGAGCAGGTTAAGTATGTCGCCACCCGCACTCAGGATTGGTCTGATGCCGGTGTGGGTAATTTCTGGAGTGATTATCTGGGCTGGGATATGGATAGTGACGGTATTGGTGATGTGGAGTATGAACCGAATGACAGTGTTGATCAGCTGCTATGGAAATTTCCTTCTGCCAAATTGCTGCTGAACAGCCCTGCAGTGGAGACTTTGCGCTGGGTACAGCGCCAGTTTCCAGTGTTGAAATCTCCAGGGGTCGTGGATAGTCATCCATTAATGGTTGTACCGCAGGCCATTACTGATTCAGGTTTGGTGCCTGAATCAGCAGGCGTACAGTGGGTTGGGAATTGATATGAGAAGTTCTAAAAATATTGTTGAATTACAACAGGTTGAGAAAAAGTATCAGGGCGTCAATGCGCTACACCAACTTAACCTGGAGATTCGGCAGGGTGAAGTACTGGGTTTGTTTGGTCATAATGGAGCGGGTAAGACGACAACGATTAAGCTGATTCTCGGTCTGATCAGTGCAACAGCAGGGGAGGTCAGAGTTTTCGGTGAAGATCCGACTCTGCCGGAAGCTCGTAACTTAAGGCGAAAACTGGGTTTTTTACAGGAAAATGTCAGCTTCTACGACCAGCTGACCGGCCTGGAGGTGCTGCAGTATTTTGCCCGACTGAAGGGCGTGCCAAAGATGAATTGTCCTGCATTGCTGGAGCAGGTAGGGCTGGCGCAGGCCGGAAAGCGCCGGGTAAAAACGTATTCCAAGGGGATGCGCCAGCGGCTTGGTCTCGCGCAGGCTCTGTTAGGTGATCCAAAACTTTTACTGCTGGATGAACCGACAGTGGGATTGGATCCGATCGCAACCCAGGACTTTTATCATCGAATTGACGAGCTTAAACAGCGTGGCTGTACCGTCATCCTCTGTTCCCATGTGTTACCTGGCGTGGAAAAATATATCGACCGGGCGATGATACTGGGGCAGGGCAATTTGCTGGCTGAAGGCAGCATTCACGATCTGCGTCAGCAGGCAGATCTGCCGGCGATTTTTCATCTGCAGGGAAATGGAATGGTGTTGCCGGATAACCTGTCAGCCATGATTAGTCGCAACGAGACAGAGTTAAAACTGGATGTTCCTCTGTCCGGAAAAATGGCTGCTATGCAACAAATAATGGGACTGACGGGACTGGAAAATCTGGACGTTCAACTGCCCTCCTTAGAAGATTTGTATACCCATTTTATTGGGGCAGGTGCCGGAGGAGCAATCGCTCCTGCGCAGGAGGCCCGCTAATGAACGCTATTCTGACTGTTGCTAATAAAGAGTTTCATGATGGTCTGCGAAATCGCTGGGTGCTGTCGATCTGCGTGATCTTTGCGGTACTGGCGATTGGTCTGGCCTACTTCGGTGCTGCCGCAGCGGGTAAGGTCGGGTTTACATCGCTGTCGACTACCATTGTCAGCCTGGCAAGTCTGGCTGTGTTTATTATCCCGCTGATCGCACTGATGCTGGCCTATGACGGCCTGGTTGGTGAGGATGAAAACGGTACCCTGTTGCTGTTGATGACCTATCCACTGTCACGCTGGCAGCTATTGCTGGGAAAAATGGTTGGCCAGGGCGCGGTGATGGCGTTTTCCACTCTGATTGGTTTTGGCTCATCCGCTATTATGATGGGTTTTTTCTCGGATACGACCACCTGGGGCGAGCTGCTTGGCGCTTACAGTGTATTTATCGTGTCAGCCATGTTGTTGGGGTGGATCTTTATCGCTATTGCTTATGTAATCAGTGCATCGGTTTCAGAGAAGTCGAAGGCAGCAGGGGTCGCTCTGATCACTTGGTTTCTCTTCGTGCTGGTCTTTGATCTGGGGCTGTTGGGTATGCTGGTTGCGACTCAGGGCAATGTTGATGAAACACTGTTTCCGTATCTGCTGCTGCTTAACCCAACTGATATCTTCAGACTGGTGAATATTACTTATTTTGCCGATCAGAATCTCACCGGACTAATGGCAATAGCTCAGCAGTCGCAGTTTTCAACCCTGTCGTTATTTTCGGGTTTACTGATCTGGCTGCTGCTACCTGTTTCGCTGGCGATGGCTATCTTTAATAAGCGGGGGTTGTAATGAAGCACTGGCTAAAACTGTTAGTTTTCATTCTGCCGCTGGGGATACTGGCGGGTTGCGGTGAAGATGAAAAGGATACGATGGTACGCCAGGCGCTCGCGATAGAAAGCGGTGCCGAGTGCCATCTGTGCGGTATGATTATCAGCAACTTTCCCGGCCCTAAGGGACAGCTTTATGCAAAAGGGAGCAGGGGGAATATGCAGTTCTGTTCTACCCGGGATATGTTTGCTTTTATTGTTGATCCTGAAAATCAGCAGAATATTCAGGAGGTATATGTTCACGATATGGCCGTTACCCCCTGGGACCATCCGGATGATGAAACCTATATCGATGCCCGGCAGGCATTTTTCGTAGTCGGCCATCGGAAAAAAGGCGCGATGGGGCCAACGCTTGCCAGTTTCTCAAAACAGACAGATGCTGAAGCGTTTGCGAATTCTGAAGGTGGAAAAGTTTATCGTTTCGAACAGATTACGCTGGATTTACTGATTAGTATGAATAACATGGGGTCAGAATAACCCGGCTTACCATCACTGGCTGAGTTCGGATCGCCTGGATTAGCTTTTTACTTTGGAACGATACAGGCGGGGAGTGAGCAGCTTTTTTTACTACCCTGCACAGCGTTGATGCTGCTGAGTTCATTCAGACTGTCCCGGTAGGCGGGCTGCTCTGGTGCGATTGAAACTGCACAGCTGATCGATTCGATTGCCTCCTGAGTGCAGCCTGTTTGCATTAATGAATAAGCCAGGTTGTTCCAGCCTGCCGCTGGATCAGAACTGTTTTCAATATAGCGGATGAAATAGTCAGCGGCCGATTCGTAATGTTGCCGGGCGTAACTGATATTACCAAGCCCTATCAGCGCGGCAGAATTGTCAGGCCACTGTTTTAATGCGGTCTGATAGGCGCGTACTGCGGATCGTTGTAGCGATTTGTTGTGCAGTCCGAGTTGCTCAAGCTTATTGGCGGCCGCAGTGTAGGGCAGAAGCGAGGCCGTCGCGGGTAACCGGTCTGGCGGGAGTATCACCCGGGCCCAGTTATCCGCTCTCGACCAGGTTTTCTCAAACAGGGTCAGGTCTGTCGGGTAGCGTTTATCCGGGCCGGAGCGCAGAAAGATCTGTTGCGCGTTGAGGTCATAACCGATGGCAACCGCGAAATGCCATTGAGGTAACCAGCTGAATCCGAGGTTCTGCATCACCAGAACCGGGTGACCGGCATCCAGCTCCAGCAATATATCGGTCACATCGGGCTTAAGCGGATAGACAATCAGGTTGAACTGACGTGCTCTGGCTTCCAGTTCGACCGCCAGAGAGCCTCCCTTTTCGGGAATATACAGGTAGGGGCGTAACTGTTCAGGGGTTGTGGTTATCTGATTATAGGCAAGCATGGTTGCCAGTGATGCCGGTCCACACTGGTCATCCTGCTGGGGGAAATAGGCTAATCCGTCAATCTCCGCGACACCTTTAATGGTGGGGTCTGCTGTTAATGAATCGACGAGTCGTTGATTGCTGCTACAACCGGTGATCAGTACAGCTGTGATCAGAAGTATTGCAGATCGCAGCGTAATGAATAACCGGTTGAGCTGTGTGCAATCCCTGTCAGCGATTAATACAGTTAACAAAGCTGAACACGTCAGTTGCACAGAGCATATCGGTTATAACAAGCACGACAAATACCAGGCCGATCAAACCCAGAACGCCTTCGCCCGCGGGTTGTGAGGCCAGATTGGCGTTTAGCTGACTGATCTCATCCGGGGTCAGACTGGCAACACGTTGCTGAATCTCCTGTGGATCGACACCCATATCCAGAAACTGCTGTTGCAGTTCCGCTGATTCCAGTTTTTGCAGCAGTTGGCTTTTGGTGTATTGTTGGTTTTCTGTCTGGATGATGGTATCTGTAGAAACCATCGCGGCACTTACGGTGACACTCTGGACACTCATGACCAGTAGAAAAGCGATAACGATTCGTCCTATCCATGTCTGTCGGATAAAATTCTGAAGCATCATAATGTATATCCTCTGATGAGCTGTTATCCCCCCCGGCACAGCGGCTTTTTGAATAAACTGATTAACCCGTCTGGCTAAATCATCTTCATTTACAAACAGTTGACCCTACCAGTGTAGCTTACTTTAGATAAAGTAAAGCCAGATGGCGAAAATCGCAGCTAAGTCTGGCGGTTTTGTTCGGGAAAGCCGGGGGCAGACACCAAAAAGCCAGCAGGGTGAGCTGCTGGCTTTTTGGCAGGATGAGTAGTTCAGAGGCAGGTCTGTGGTTCAGATCAGCCCGAAATTCCCTGTTTCTTCAGATATTCTTCATATCCACCGCGGAAGTCAGTCAGTCCGTCTTCGCGCATATCGATTATCCGGGTTGCCAGAGAGGACACGAACTCGCGGTCATGGCTGACAAAGATCAGGGTGCCTTCAAAGTTTTCCAGCGCCAGGTTCAATGCTTCAATGGATTCCATATCCATATGGTTGGTGGGTTCGTCCATCAGCAGGATATTGGGTTGCTGCAGAATCAGTTTGCCCAGCAGCATCCGGCCTTGTTCACCACCGGAAAGCACCTTAACCGATTTCTTAATTTCGTTCTGTGAGAACAACATCCGCCCCAGAGAGGCACGGATAACCTGTTCATCTGATCCGGACTTAGTCCACTGAGCCATCCAGTCAAACAGGTTGCTCTCTTCAGCAAACTCGTGGGCGTGGTCCTGTGCGTAATATCCGATATTGCTGTTTTCGGACCATTTCACCACACCACTGTCTGGTTCAAGGTCACCCTGCAGGCACTTCAACAGCGTGGTTTTACCGATGCCGTTGGGGCCGATAATCGCGATCCGCTCGCCGACTTCCACCATCATACTGAGATCTTTAATCAGCGGTTCGCCACCATAGCCTTTGGTCAGTCCCTCAATTTCAAGGGCCAGACGGTGCAGCTTCTTCTCCTGGTCAAAGCGGATATAGGGGCTCTGACGGCTGGAAGGTTTGATGTCATTGAGTTCTATCTTCTCAATCTGTCGTGCCCTGGAGGTTGCCTGTTTCGCCTTGGAGGCGTTGGCAGAGAAGCGGCTGACAAAGCTGCGCAGTTCTGCGATCTGTGCTTTCTTCTTGGCATTGTCTGACTGCAGGCGTTCCTGCAGAGCTGTAGAGGCGATCATGTAATCGTCATAGTTGCCCGGATAAACCCGTAACTCACCATAATCCAGATCTGCCATATGGGTACAGACCGAGTTGAGGAAGTGACGGTCGTGGGAGATGATGATCATGGTGCTGTTACGCTCGTTCAGCACTCCCTCGAGCCAGCGGATGGTGTTGATATCCAGGTTGTTGGTAGGCTCGTCCAGCAGCAGGATGTCAGGATCGGCAAACAGCGCCTGTGCCAGCAACACCCGAAGCTTCCAGCCGGGTGCCACTGCACTCATCAGGCCGAAATGCTGTTCGGTGGGAATGTCCAGTCCCAGCAACAGTTCTCCTGCACGGGATTCGGCGGTATAACCATCCAGCTCGGCAAACTCAACTTCCAGTTCAGCGACCTGGATTCCTTCCTCTTCGGTCATTTCTGGCAGGGAGTAGATACGATCCCGTTCCTGTTTGATCTGCCAAAGCTCAGCATGTCCCATGATCACCGTGTCGATGACAGTGAACTCTTCAAAGGCAAACTGATCCTGCCGCAGTTTACCGATACGTTCATTCGGGTCTTTGCTGACATTGCCGGAAGAGGGTTCCAGATCACCACCCAGAATCTTCATCAGGGTGGATTTACCGCAACCGTTTGCGCCGATCAGACCGTAGCGGTTGCCCTCACCAAATTTAACAGAGATATTTTCGAACAGAGGCTTGGCGCCGAACTGCATAGTGATATTAGCGGTAGTTAGCAAAACAGGAGTCCATCAGTTTAAACGTTGAGGTAAAAATATGCGCTATATTGTCCCACAGATCACCCTTAAAGTGTGTGAATAGAGTGTTTCTTTTTCATAATTTAATGTGGATACTTCAACGGTTCTGCAACAGGTCGGATATATGAATAAGAAACAGCTTATAGCACAGATTATCTGTCAGCTTCAGGCAGATCTTGATATGAACATTGCGGCCGCTAATGAAGCCCGTGAGGCGGCTACCCATGAAGAGAGTGTAGCGGAAAATCAATATGATACCCTTGGGCTTGAAGCTTCCTACCTTGCCCACGGGCAATCAAAACGGGTGCAGGCGCTAGAGGTTAATCTGGCTGATTACCGCAATATGCCACAGCGTGAATTCTCTGAAGACTCTGCAGCAGGCCTGGGGGCATTAGTTACTCTTGAAAATAATGACGGCACAATGAAGCGCCTGTTTATCGGCCCGGCAGGGGGCGGTATTCAGATTGAAGATGGTTCTGAAACGGTTTTTGTGATTACCCCGCAATCCCCCATCGGACAGGCATTAATGGGGCGCTATCCGGGCGATATTGTTAAACTGCCTCAGGGTGAATTTGAGATTACGGCGGTCAGCTGATGACGTATAATCTCCGGCAACCGTTTCCCCGGGGTGATATCAGCCCGGCAGCAGATTAAGGAATATTCATGAGTGTTACAAAAGATAAAGTAGTGCAGTTTCACTACAACCTGACCGATGCAGACAACAGTGTTGAGGAAACCACCCGGGGAGGCTCTCCAATGGCTTACCTGCACGGCCACAATAATATGATCGCTGGTCTTGAGCAGGCAATAGAGGGAAAAGCGACAGGTGATATTTTTTCGGTCACTCTGGCGCCAGAGGATGCCTATGGTGAGTTTCTGCCTGGCTGCGAACAGCGTATCCCGGTGAAGCATCTGCAAGGAGCAAAGAAATGGCGTCCGGGGATGGTGGGTACTGTGCACACTGAGGAAGGGCTGCGACAGGTGAAGGTCGTTAAAGTGGGTAAGTTTATGGTGACTGTGGATAACAACCATCCACTGGCGGGCAAAACCCTGACCTTCGATATCGAGATCGTTGATATCCGCGATGCCACAGCTGAGGAGATTGCCCATGGGCATGCTCATGGAGATGGCGGACACCATCACTAAAATGCTGAAGGCGTTTTAGTGATACGACGTCGCTACGCGACTCGCCAGAACGGGGCCTTCGGCCCCTGCCAGGAGCTCTAGACGCTACGCTTGCTAGTGGCTAGAACGGAAACTGCGTAACAGCCAGGACAAAACATAAAACCGCCGCGAGGCGGTTTTTAGGTTTTTGTAGGAGCCTCTTTCAGGAGCGATGGGGTGTCAGGTAGTTAGGGCGCTAACTTACTGGTTGAAGGCGCTTGATCTCCTCGCCACTAGCAAGCAGCGTAGCTGCGTTCTGGTAAGTCGTGAAGCGATGGTCTATCTGATTTACCGGCACAATCTTCCTTATAGATAAAATCTAATGGCTACCTCCTGAAATCTGTTTGATACTCGTGAGTAAATCAGATCAGGAGGACGCTATGAAAACTGATCGTTTAAACTTTACCGGCCACGATGGCTCATTACTGGCAGCAAGGCTGGATCTTCCGGTCGGTACACCAGCCGCTTATGCTTTGTTTGCTCACTGCTTTACCTGTTCTAAAGACCTTCAGGCTTCCAGGCGTATTTCGCAGCGGCTGGCATCGTTAGGTATTGCTGTTTTCCGCTTTGATTTTACCGGACTGGGCCACTCGCAGGGTGAGTTTGCCAATACAGGGTTCAGCTCGAATATGCAGGACCTGCTACAGGCAACCCGGTTTATGCGCGAACACTATTCTGCTCCCCAGTTGTTGATTGGCCATTCTCTTGGCGGGGCCGCCATGCTGGCAATTGCCCGTGAGGTGCCTGAGGCTAAAGCGGTGGTGACCATCGGAACTCCGGCTGATCCCGGACATGTGCTGGAAAACTTTGGCGATAAGCTGGGCGAAATCTGCGCTGAGGGGGAGGCCAGTGTGAATCTGGCGGGACGTGAATTTACAATCAAACGTGAATTTGTTGAGGATATCTCCGCCATCTCACTGGAACAGGCTGTTACCGGATTACGTAAAGCATTGTTAGTGATGCATGCGCCTTTGGATGAGACGGTTGATATCGCTAACGCTGCCCGACTGTTTCAGATGGCGAAGCATCCAAAGAGCTTCGTTACCCTTGATTCTGCGGATCATCTGCTTAGCCGGCAAGAAGATGCTGATTATGCGGCTGAGCTGATATCAGCCTGGGCCCAGCGTTATATTGATGTCCGGATACTGCCTAAGTATATTAATGCTCCGGAAGGTATAACCCGGGTCTGCGAGGCTGACTCTGATAGCTTTACTCAGGATATCAGTGCTGCGGGCCATCATCTGACCGCGGATGAGCCCGTCAGCTATGGCGGTAACTATCTGGGACCGACACCCTATCAGCTGGTGGCTGCAGGACTGGGGGCGTGCACCTCTATGACCATCAGAATGTATGCGCGGCAAAAAAAGATTCCTCTGGAACATGTTCAGGTTGATGTGTCGCATGCAAAAATTCATGCTCAGGATTGTCTGTCTTGTGACAAAAGCGATGGTAAGATTGATCAGTTCGAACGGCAGATTACTCTGACAGGTGAACTCACCGGCGAACAACGCAAACGTTTGCTTGAGATTGCAGACCGCTGTCCGGTGCATAAAACCCTAGCGGGGGATATCAGCATTGTTACTCGTTTAATGGATTAACAGACCCAATAACGCTTCGAACTCAAAAGCATGGAATAAGCTACACTTAGGAGCATCCTGGAATTTTGTAGGCGGGGACTATATTTTGGAAGGCGATTTAGAAAACTTCCTTCATATTCTGGATTGTTTGCCAGTGGCTGCGATGGTGCTTCTGTTTACTGAAGACCAGCAGCGGGAATCAGGCCAGCAGAAAATCGTATATGTTAATAAAAAGTATCAGCAACAGATCGGCTATCCTCTTGAGCTGACGCCGAATGCTGAAGCCTGGATGGAGGTCGCTTACCCTGATCGTCAGCATCGTGAAAAGCTGATGATGCTTTACCATAGCTTTGGGGAGCGACTCCTGAAAGCGGAAGAGATGGCTCAGGCGCGGATGAAAATTCGTTGTAGCGATGGCAAAGAACGTGATTTCCAGGTGACTGGGGATACACGCACAATTATCCCGGATCACTATCTGATTACTTTTCAGGAGATCACCAGCTTTACGACTGAGATTGAACAGCTCAGACAGCAGTCGGAAATGGATCAGCTGACCGGGATTTTCAATCAGCATTATCTGCTCAGACGGCTTGAAGCCGAGGTTGAGCGGGCAGAGTCAACAGGGGCTGGTTTCACCCTGCTGATGTTTGATCTGGACTTCTTTAAGGATGTTAATGACCATTATGGCCACAACTGCGGTGACCAGGTTTTAATCACCACGGTTGATATTATTCGCTCAGCGTTGAGCGGAGTCGATTGTCTGGCACGCTGGAATGGCGCTGATTTTATTGTGCTGATGCGCGAAGATAATCCGGGCATTGCCCGACAGGTGATTCAGAAGGCCTGGCAGGGGGTTCGTGCACATACGTTTTGCTGGCAGGATTCGACCTTTGCGATGACCTCGACGGTAGGTTTAACTACTTATCGACGGGGGGATACCACCGGGTCGATCTTAGAGCGGGCAGATCTTGCTCTTAAGCGGGGAAAACGGGTGGGTGGCGATTTTATCTTTGTTGATGATTCAGACTGAAGCTGTGACCCAGGCTTTGGTGGGTGCGAACTCACCTGAATCAGATGTCGTTCTCTCTGTTTTATATTCAGCCCCACTGCTGAAGTTCCAGTGCTTTTTGACGTACTTTTTCCATCAGGCCCAGTAGTAGTTCCAGTTCCTCTTCGGATAGCGCGGAGAGGATAAATGCCTCCCGTGCCAGTATCAGCGGCACCAGTTTTCTGTAAATTCCTTTGCCTTTCTCCGTCAGGCTAAGCCTGATGTAGCGGCGATCTTCGTGGTCTTCCTGCTGAAGTATCAGCTCAGAATCTTTTAGCCGTGAGATGGTGCGACTGACCTGCATTTTCTCCAGATTGCAATGGGCTGAAATCTCTTTAGCCGACATCGCTTTTTTATTGCCAAGTGCGGCCATGATCCGCCACTCTTGCCGGTTAAGATTAAAACGTCCGGAATAGAGCTGTGATATCGATTGGCTGACCGCTGTGTCCAGAGTCGCCAATTGGTAGGGAAAGTATTGGCTCAGATCCAGATGCCGTTCTTTATTATCCTGAGTGGCATGTTTATCGTTCACTAAGGTAAGTCTCTAATGGGCCAAAATAACCTTAATTCTATATGGTTATTTAGGAAAAAGATAATTTCCAGTTATCTAATAATCATATTTTCTTTAATTTATATCATTAAAACAGTAAGTTAATGATTTAAATGAACTACCTGATAATAGTCACGGCTGTTACCCGTCTGGCCTGGTCTGAATCGGGATGCTACTTTGGGGGTAACGATAAGCGTAATAATAACAACTATCTATCAGAGGTTTTGACATGATCCGGATTGAACAGATACATCACGTTGCATATCGCTGTAACGATGCCAGAGAAACTGTTGAGTTTTATAAGGATGTGCTGAATATGGATTTTCTGGTTGCGATTGCGGAAGACCGTGTGCCTTCTACAAAAGAGCCTGATCCCTACATGCATCTCTTTCTGGATGCCGGCAACGGTAATATTCTGGCTTTCTTTGAACTGCCGACCAAGCCGAAGATGGACAGAGATCATAATACTCCGTCATGGGTACAGCATATTGCTTTCCGGGTAAAAGATGAGGCTGCGTTACTGGCCGCAAAAGCGGAGATTGAGTCTAAAGGGATTGATGTAATAGGGCCTACGGAGCACGGTATTATACGTTCAATCTACTTTTTTGACCCGAATGGTCACCGTCTGGAGCTGACCTATGTTAAAGGAACTGAGGAACAGATGACCGAGCTGAAACGGGTTGCGCCATTGATGCTGGATGAATGGTCAAAAACCAAAAAAGCACCCAAGCATGCCGCCTGGTTGCATGAAGAGGAGTTTAACGGACTGGATTAATTATCCGGGAACAGCGAAAAACGGAGACCCGGTCTCCGTTTTATGAATTTTCTGTATCGCGTTTACGTCGTTCCAGCCATTTAATCTTGTGATCACAATGGGGACAGCGGTCATGCAGCACTGCATCAATCTCCTGGCGTAACTGATTCAGGTCCCGCCCCACCTCCTGTTCCATCTTCCGGTCAATATTGGTGTGAAGAATGTGGGCGGCTTCCTCTTTACTGATGCCCAGCGTTTCCCGCATCTGATTGAGCGCTTTATGCTCTACTGAATCAATCTCACCATCCTGAAGCGCCATATTCACCATTTTATGATACGTCCGGCGTCGTTCCCGAACCGCTTCGCTAAATCCCGACGCCAGCAGACCGGCAGGGAGGGCAACAATACCCAGGCTCATGATGCTGATAACTGAAGCCATCACCTTGCCCATTACTGTGACGGGTATGACATCGCCGTAGCCCACCGTTGTCATGGTAACGATCGCCCACCACATCGCAGCAGGGATGCTGCTGAAAACCTCGGGCTGGGCGTGATGCTCAGCAAAATAGATCAGACTGGAAGCAACAATGATCAGCATAAACAATACAAACAGTGCGGCACCGATTGACCGGGCTTCCCGATGCAGTACCTGCAACAACAACGACATCGAGGAGGAATAACGGGTGAGTTTAAATACCCGCAGCAGACGCAGAACCCGCATAAAGCGCAGGTCTACAACCAGCATCATACTCAGGTAGAACGGCAGGATAACAATCAGATCGATCAGCGCCAGAGGGGTTAGCATATAACGCAGCCGTCCCCATACCGGATGTTTATGATGGATCTCTCCATCCTCAATGCAGCTCCATACTCTGGCTACGTATTCTATGCTGAATACGATAACTGAAAAGACTTCAAACCAGTAAAACCCCTGGTGTTCCAGTGCGGTTATGGAGGGCAGGGTTTCCAGTATAACGGACAGTACATTCAGTGAGATCAGCGCGATCAGAAAAATATCAATCACTGTTCCCAGCGTGTGTTGCTTATTGCCGATATCAAGAATTTCGTATGTCAGTTTACGCCTGGAGATCATGTAAAACCTGATTAATATTGGGGTAATGCCCCATAGTATCGGTAAAAGGGTTTGATTTTAAAGTGTTTAATCCACCGAGCCGGGATAATGCTGCTGACGTGGCAGAGTTTTTCCGCCGAAGCCGACAGAAACTGTGCTGGCGTGAAGAAAATCTCAGCACGGTTTCTGTTCTGGTCACAGCGCCAGGCTTATAGAGTGGCCCGTAAACCGGAGGATTAAAGTGATTGGCACCACTGTTCGGTTTTGATCGGGTCAAGCTGTAAGCTCAGTGGGGTGCGACAGATAATGTCCTGAATCTGCTCTGTACTGAGGTTAGTACCGCTCAGCTCAATGACTTTGTAGCTGTGGCTATTGTCACGATTACGAAACTCAATATAGAGAAACAGCTGTTCCAGAGACTGACGTTTACCTGCGGTAATCCAGTAACGGACATTACACTGATAGATGCTGTGCCAGCAGCAGGCCTGCGCGTTATGTTTAACCAAACGACTGCCCGGAACGGTTTCGGGGCGGCTGGATTGTGAATAGATATGTGCTTCAAACATGGATCTGCTCCCATTTTCATGAGAGCTGACGTTGTGCGTGGGGGTTACCTGATATTTGTCGGTAATGACCACATCGTTTTGCCGCTTATTGTTAAAGCTTTTGCAAAACAACCACCTTGCCCAGGCAGGCAGGTTGGCGAGGACGTCAGCCCTTCTCTTGATGTAAAAATTTATTAAGGCGCTAGTTTAAGCCAGAGGTGTTTTCGGTGCAATGCTTTCGGTGTGATGTTTCTGAATGGTTTTTGATAACCCGTCATGCGTTAAATTTAACGTTTCAGGGTCAGTGTGTCGCCCCGCTGAGTCAGTTCAATTTGTTGCAAAAAACTCATTCCTAACAGCACAGTGTCTCCCTGCATATGGGGATTGATATGAGCGGATACATTTGCCAGAGACAATCCACCCAGCGCCACAGAGTCGAGCCGGGTTCCATAGACTTTGATTGTGCCATTAGCTGTGCTGGCGTATGAGGTTTTGCCTGGTGTCAGCCGGAGTCTGTTTGCCAGCGCTCCGGGAACACTGATATCGGTAGCCCCGGTGTCGAGAAGAAAGCGTACCGGCTGGCCGTTGATCGTTCCCGGTGCCACATAGTGTCCCTGACGGTTGCGCTGGAGTACTACAGTCTGATTGCTTTCTGACATCTTCAGCGCGTGGTTAGGATCATTTTGCTGTAACAGACGGTCCTGAAACATCAGATAAAATAGCCCCAGAAGAATAATCCAGGTGAGGTGGGCAAAGAGACGGCCGATAAAGTGCCGGCTGCTATCCTGTTTCATATTGCTCCTGTATATTATATCTGTTCATATACTTTAGTCTGATAATATATATTTCATTCAGTTCAATGATTCATTTTATTGTGCGTTTTTTGCAGGCGAGAGACTGAGCAGAACAGATTTAGTTTTAGCATAAGCAGACTAAAAAGGGATAGCTTCTGAGTCAGGTTGATTTGAGTAACTGACTGGTAAGCACAAATTGGAGAGAGCGAGTGCAGTTTCATTCACAACGTCAGATGATTGCTGATGAAGTTCACGCCCGGCCGTTTCAGCAGTTGAGTCCACCTTTAAAGGTGCTGCATTTCGCTCTGATGCTGGGGGATAAAAGTATTGCAGAGGTGCGTGATGATATCTCTGAGTTTTTTCTCCAGTGTGGGGGAGAGGCGATGCAGCCTGAGGCCAGCTTCTGTTACCAGCAGCTGGAATCATTGGCGCTGCGGTGGGAAGCACATACTGAATTTTATACCCTGACCCTGTATCAGAACCAGCTTGACCGGCTGTGGCAGCAGTCAGTCGCCGGTCTTCCCGAAAACTGGAGTGACCAGCTTCCCGGTGAACTGATAACCGGGGTGCAGATCCAGGTGGTGGAGCCTTCAGCTGAAGGTGATGAAGAGATGGCAAGAGAGCTGTTCAGAAACCATCAGCTGATCGGTTCCCGTGTGATGCGGGGGGCAGCCCGTGTCTGGACCGATTTCCGTGCCGAAGGGGAGTTTTATCTGGATCGGATTCTGGTGAAAAATATCCATATGCATGGTTATCAGTGTGGCCGGTTGATACAGCGCCTCTGTGAGATCGATACCTATCGTGCCGTGGCTTTGCTGGGGCTGGAGCCTGCCCGGCAGACGATGAAAGAAGTATCCCGGCTTGACCGGGAGCTGGCTGAGATAACCCTGAAATTAAGCGAGCTCGATAAGGGTGATGAATCTGAGACACTGGATGCCCTGATGTCGCTGTCGGCACAGGCAGAAGAGATCTCGGCGGATACCGTAAACCGGTTTTCAGCCTCCGATGCCTATTATGCGTTGGTGAGAATGAGAATCTCCGAACTGGAAGAGATTCGCATAGAGGGGCTGCAAACTCTGGAGCAGTTTATCGAGCGCCGGGTAGACCCTGCGATGCGTACCTGGCAGGCAGCGGCTCAGCGGCTTGAGCGTCTGTCCCAGCGCATCGCTCGTTCCAGTAATCTGCTGCGCTCCCGGGTTGATCTTTCAACTGAGCAGAAGATTCACGGCCTGCTCAGTTCGATGAATAAACGCACCCGGCGTCAGCTTACTCTGCAGGCGAAACTGGAAACCTTCTCTATCATTGTCGTGACCTACTATGTCTTCGATCTGGTGGAGCGTACCATTCGTCACCTCACCTCAGGTGAGCCCCGGGAGATGGCGATTCACTGGCTCAGTTACTCTTTGCCGGTGGTTGTTCTGCTGGTCTGGTGGTATGTTCGCCGCATCACCAAAGAGTTTAAGTCTGATGATTAATGTTTGTTTTTTAAACATATTTTGAACCCTAAGGCGCTAGTTTTCAGTCTGGCCTGCAATCCTGTTTGCATCTGCCGGACAGGCTGTTATACTGCGCGCCTGTCTCGTTCGAGACGACCTTAAGTGGTCACGTTATGGTGGCTCCATTGGTCCTCCCGCAACGATAAGCCGTGAACCTGGTCAGGCCCGGAAGGGAGCAGCCACAGCGGTGGATTCGTGTGCCGGGATGTGGCTGGTGGAGCTGCCCCCAATTCCCCATCTATATCTTATTTATATTTGTCTGCTATTTCGGCAAACTGTTTCTGCATCCGTCCTCGTTCGTTTTTGATTCATCAGTGATATCAGATCAATGCTCGCTATTTTGTATGTGATGATACCTTCCGCTTATCTGTAATCTGTAGCGAGAGCCATTGTGCTGGCGCGGCATTCGGGGGGGGGACGGTTTTTCTGGACTATACTGATCTCTACAGCAGATCTCGACAGGTGTGGTGGTTTTTTAGGAATAATTCCTATGCTTATTATCTGTTCTGCCTGCTATATTTACTCCGATTTTTTCTGATGTCGTAGAGGGGTTTTAAGGATGAAAAAGACACTTTTGGGTTTAGGTATAATTGCAGCATTAACGCCAGCTATGGCAAGTGCTGAAGGCGGTTATCTAGGTGCTTCTTATGGAAGAACCGAACTGAATGTTTCTGATAGTGAAAAAGCTGAGTTGGGTTCGCTAGGCCTTTCCGTTGATGATACCGATCAGGGATGGAAGATATTTGGTGGCTACCGCTTTAATGATAATGTTGCGGTTGAAGTGTTTCATGCAGATTTGGGTGATGCTGAAGTTTCTGATGGTACGGACTGGGTTAAAGTGGGTACTGATGGATATGGCGTGTCCGCAGTGGGGCTTTTACCGGTTAGTGAAAAATTTGATTTGTTCGCTAAAGCAGGCATGTTCCATTGGAGCGCCGATTTGACTTCAAGTGTTGGCGTTTCTGATGGAGATGACGGTACTGATTTGACCTACGGTATCGGTGCTGCTTATAACATGAAAAATGTATCGTTTCGTGCCGAATTTGAACGTTACGATATCAGTGGCGATGATGTTGATATGATCTCTGCTGGTGTACAGATCAACTTCTGAGTTGTGTTTGATGGACGCCTTTTTTATAAGGCGTCCGATAGTTATAGAGAAGTAAATTAAATCAGAGTTGAATGTCTATCACTCTGATATAATTCTGCGGTTAACTGATAAGAAAACCCGGAATTACATCCCCTTGTGATTACTCAAAATCACACCTTCATACCCCGAGACTTAGCTTTCCTGTTTTAGAATAAACTCAGTTAAATCAGAGGCCGGGGGATATGTTGGCTAATATTATGCCTCATGGAACACATGAATGGGTTGAAAGGATCAGCGAGCATGAGTTGCCCGCGCTGTGTTCGACTATTCGCGAGATCGAGAAGATCTCCAAGGATGATATCTCGTCACTGGCCAGGCTGGGTCAGACGGTGCTGCATGATCATGCACTTACCACGGCAATTCTCAAAGTGGCGAATAGCGCTGGCTATATGGGATGCAACCCTGTCACTACCGTAAGCCGGGCCTCCGTTGTGCTGGGGCTCAACCGGATCAAAAATATCTGTATCACAGCCAAAATGCTCAGCAGTCTGTTGAAAAACAGGAAGCTGACGCCTGGCGTGTATGAGCGGTTGCTGAGGTTGATGGCGCAGTCGTTTCATGCCGGGATGATTGCCAGGATGATGATGCTGGATTATGAGGAGGATGTTCAGGAGGAGGCCTTTATTGCCGCCTTGCTGAATCGTTTTGGTGAGAGCGCTTTCTGGAGTATGGGCGGCCCGGTGACAGTCGAGCTTGATAAGTTGTTGCGACAAAAGCCGTTTGCCAGACACAACGATGTTGCTTATATCGTCCGGCAGACGCTGGGCACTACTTTTGAGGATATGAGTCTGGGGCTGGCCAGTTCCTGGAATATGGGGAGTGTACTGATCAGTTCTCTGGAAGAGCCAGAACTGCGTACTCCCGAACTGCGCTGCGTACACCTGGCAGTGAAAATGAGCGCGACACTGGCAAACCCAAATCACCGCAGCAGTGAGCTGGATAAACTGCTGACAGAGATCGCTGATCTGACGAAGTGGGATAAGCGGGATCTGCTGGCGAGAGTGGCGCAATGCTCTGAAGAGACTATTGAGTTGTTGCGCACCTATGGGGCGGGGGTCTTAACCCGATATATCAGTCATGACCCGATCTCTCCGACAGATAAAGAAGCAGAACCGGTTGCGGAAGAACTGAGTGATCAGGCACTGCAGCTGCGGATTCTGCGTGAGATGGCGTTTTTGCCCAATGAGAATGCTGATTTTAATCTGGTTGTACAGACTGCGTTAGAGGGAATTCATCGGGGTATACGGATGCGCCGGACCATTGTTTTTCTGAAATCCCGTGAACGAGGGTGCCTGATGCCCCGGTTTATATCTTCATCGGATTTTACTCAGATTAAACGGGAGTTTGTGGTTAGTCTCAGTGGTTCGTCGAATATCTTTACCCATGTGCTGAATAGCCGGCAGCCGGTCTGGGTCGATAATCTCAATGCGCCAAAATGGCGTGCCTATCTGGACAGTTCACTGCGGCAACAGGTGAGTAAGGATGGTTTTTTTATCGCGCCTATCATCTGGGGCAAGCACTGTGTGGGGTTGTTTTATGCCGACCGCAAAGATCCCTCTGACCGGGCGGTTCATTCTCCGCTTAGTGACGATGACTTTATGGCTTTCACGTTGTTTGCCCAGCAGACCAATATCTGCTTTTCACTGATAATTAAAAACGCTGAGCGTTGATATATTAACGCTGTTATTTCATAAACCCGTCAGCAGGAGTAGACGCTGGCGTCGCTCCCGCTGGCGGGTTTTAACGAAGTGAACAATGTGAATGGTTTAGTGGGATGTCTGGTCTCCGCTTTCCAGAGAAACGGGTTCATCGCTGGTTAGCCAGCAAGGGGGCTCTTCAGTCAGTATGCTGACAGGGCAGTGGGGGTCCTGAAAGCGGATGATTTCCTGTTGTTCGATTAAGCGATGACGGCGTATCGTGTACTCGTTTGCACTGTTTGCTTTTTGCATCTCCATGTCCTCGCAGGTTAGAAGATTATTGTTGTTACTCTAAGTTAGACTACTTGTTGAGAGTTTGCTAAAGAACAGTTTTCATGCAAAACCTGAATCGCTTGATGATTCGCAATTTAGTTATCACTTAATAGCCGGTTTCGCTGGCGATATCAGGCGGTTACCGTTAGCATTGGTAGCCATGAATAAACACCCCTCTCATATAGATTTGCAGCGATGAGTTATCAGGTACTGGCGCGTAAATGGCGTCCCGCTAAGTTTCAGGAAATGGTCGGGCAGGAGCATGTGCTCAAGGCTCTGGTGAATGCACTGGATGATGACCGGTTGCACCATGCGTATCTGTTTACCGGTACACGAGGTGTTGGTAAAACATCGATTGCCCGATTGTTTGCCAAGTCACTGAACTGCGAGACCGGTGTGTCGTCCACGCCCTGTGGCGAGTGCTCAGCCTGTCGGGAGATCAGTGAAGGCCGCTTTGTCGATCTGATTGAAGTGGATGCGGCGTCCCGGACCAAAGTGGAAGATACCCGTGAGCTGATGGAAAATGTTCAGTACGCGCCGACTCACGGTCGATTCAAAGTGTACCTCATTGACGAGGTGCATATGCTGTCTACTCACTCGTTCAATGCATTGCTGAAAACGCTCGAAGAGCCGCCTCCCCACGTTAAGTTTCTGCTGGCCACTACTGATCCGCAGAAACTGCCGGTTACGATTCTGTCCCGCTGTCTGCAGTTTAATCTGAAGAATATGATCCCGGAACGGATCGTGGAGCACCTGTGTCATGTGCTGACAGCAGAGAATATCCCTTACGAAGAGCCTGCATTGTGGTTATTGGCCCGCTCTGCGGATGGTTCGATGCGGGATGCACTGAGTCTGACCGATCAGGCGATCGCTTTTGGTGCCGGCTCTGTTGTTGAGGCCGATGTCCGGGCGATGCTCGGAACGGTTGATCAGCGTCTGGTATACCGTCTGGTGGATAGCCTTGCTGCTCATGATGCGAAAGCATTGCTGGCTGCGGTTGATGATCTGTCCCGTTTCTCGCCTGATTACAATACAGTGCTCGGTGATCTGATCAGTCTGATGCACCGGATCGCGCTGGCGCAGATTGTTCCTGATGCGGTGGATAACGGTTTAGGTGATCGGGATCTGGTACTGGATCTGGCGGGTAAACTGACCGCTGAAGATGTCCAGCTGTTTTATCAGACCGCCCTGATGGGGCGTAAAGATCTGCCTTTTGTACCGGATGCCCGGGAAGGGGTGGAGATGACCCTGATGCGGATGCTGGCGTTCCGTCCGGTATCGGTTAGTCATGAGGGGTTGAGTCAGCCGGCGGTGTCTGACACGGGGGCCACTGCAGCAGGGGCATCACAGAGTACAGCTGAAGGCGCGAGTGCTGTAAATCCGCATGAAGCTCAGCCTGAGTCCCGCCCGGACCGAGTGGTTGAGGCACAGGCCGACAGCACGCCGGATTCTCAATCAGGTTCAGCGCTGGATTCACGGTCGGACTTATCATCGAACTTGCAGTCGGGCTTACCATCGAATCAACACCCGGGCTCGCAGGAGTCGCCTCCCGACTATGACGAATCCTATCTGCAGGGTGGTTATGAGGATCTGCCGGGAAAAAAGCCTGAAGCTGATTCAGAACCGCCAGCGGCTGCGGGGCCTTCTGCTGTAATGGCACAATCGACCCGACCGGTCGTTGATCTGCCCTGGGAAGATAATACTCAGCCTGTGCGGCAACAGATTGTTAACCCGGCCAGCACTGCCATTGGTGCAGGCCGCTCTGAGCCGGTATTCAGCCCTGAGCCAGCAAGCAGCCCGGAGCCCGAAAACAGATTCCAGCCCGTGATAAACCCTGAACCGGTTACTCAACCGGAGAGAGCAGCAATCCCGGATCAGGCAGCGGTCGGTCAGGCTGGCCCGGGGGCTAGTCAAACGGAACAACCCTCTGCCGCGGTTAAAGAACCCGAAGCTGAGGTGAGTAAAGAGATCGGGCAGTTCGGTCCCGATCAGTGGGTGCTGCTGGTCGAGCTGATCGGGCTGACTGGTATGACATACAGTATCGCATCCAATACCTCTCTGGAGGCGGTGGGTGATTGCTGGCGCTTTCATTACACCAATGAGCAGAAAGCACTGATCAGCGATACTCATATCGAGCGTATACGTGACTCGATTGGTCATTATTTTAACAGGCCGGTTGAGGTAGAATTCAGTTTAGGCAGTTATGGTCGTGAGACTCCCAGCCAGTATCGTGACCGGAAACGGGCGGAACGTCTGGCAGAGGCGGTCAGCTCAATCCAGAATGATCCGGTTGTTCAGTCGGTGATTGATCGGTTTGGTGCGACTATTGATCTTCAATCGGTTCAGCCAATCGATTGAGTCAGGCTGCTAAGCCGGAATATTTTGCGAACAGATTAAATACGGGTGTGATGCCCGGGCTTTAAAAGAAGCGAGGAAGAATATGATGAAAGGTGGCATGGGTAACCTGATGAAACAGGCCCAGAAGATGCAAGCTGAGATGCAGAAAGCACAGGAAGAGATTGCTAAGGCTGAGGTCAATGGCGAGTCCGGTGCGGGTCTGGTAAAGATTGTGATGAACGGTCGCCACGATGTGCGTAGCGTGACTATTGATGACAGTCTGATGGAAGAGGATAAGGAAATTCTTGAAGACCTGATTGCAGCCGCTGTTAACGATGCCGTTCGCAAAGTTGAAGCAGAGACGCAGGAACGTATGGCGAAAGTGACCGGCGGTATGGGTATGCCACCGGGCTTTAATATGCCGTTCTGAGCCTGAGTAAACACGATGTCCTTTAGTCCTCTGATTCAGGATTTGATTGATGCATTTCGGGTGCTGCCCGGAGTCGGCCCGAAAACGGCACAGCGCATGGCTTTTCACCTGCTGGAGAGGGATCGCAGTGGTGCCGGTACGCTGGCGACTGCACTGACGGTAGCCGCCGAAAAAGTAGGGCATTGCAGTAGCTGTCGAACCCTGTCTGAGAATGAACTGTGTTCGATCTGTGCCGATAACAGTCGCGAAGAATCGCAGATCTGTGTACTGGAGTCACCGGTGGATATGCTCGCTATTGAACAGACCGGTGGGTTCAATGGCGGTTATTTTGTGCTGATGGGCCACCTTTCACCGATTGATGGTATTGGACCGGATGATCTGGGGCTGGATCTGCTGTTTAAACGGCTGCAATCCGGCGCGGTAAAAGAGATGATTCTGGCGACCAATCCAACGGTTGAAGGTGAAGCGACTGCACACTTTATTGCCGAACAGATAAAGCATCTGGATATTCGGGTGACCCGTATTGCCCATGGCGTGCCGGTGGGGGGCGAGCTGGAATATGTTGACGGCGGAACACTCGCCCATGCAATGGCCGGTCGCCGGTTGATGAACTGAGGTGATGATGACACAAGCATATAACTGGCAACGACTCGAAGCTGCTGCTGCTCAGCCCATCTGGATTACTGATGATGAAACGCTTGCCCGTTACTGCGAGCAGTGGCAGAAGCTGCCTCTGATTGCGCTGGATACTGAATTTATCCGGGTGGATACCTTTTATCCGGTGCCGGGTTTGATACAGATTGCTGATGATGCCGGTTGTTATCTGATTGACCCCCTTACAATTGAAAACTATGCCCCGATGGTGCAATTGTTTCGCAACCCATCTGTGCTTAAAGTATTGCATGCAGGTAATGAGGATCTGGAACTTTTCCTCTATATGTTCGGAGAGTTGCCTGCACCGATTTTTGATACCCAGATTGCGGCCGGCTTTCTTGGCTGGGGTTTCTCCATGGGCTATCAGCGTCTGGTAGAGTACGCGCTGGATGTAAAGCTGGAGAAAGGTGAAACCACCTCAGACTGGTTGCAGCGGCCACTGACTGCAGCGCAGGAGCATTATGCTGCTCTGGATGTCGCTTATCTGCCGGTGCTGTGTCAGCAACAGATGTCTGAACTCAACACGCGGGGTATGACTGAATGGGTTCAGGAAGAGACTGCATTGTTATTACAGCAGACCCCCGACAGTGATCCGAGTGGTACCGCTTATTACCAGCGTTTCAGTCAGGCCTGGAAACTGCCGCCGGAAAAAATAGCCGCCCTGCGTGATCTGACCGCCTGGCGTGAGCGGATCTGCAGGCAGCGGGACGTTCCCCGCAACCGGGTGCTGAGAAATAATGCCTTGCTGGATATTGTGAATAAATGGCCAACAGATTTGCGTGCCCTGTCCCGTGTGGAAGATATCCGCATGCAACAGGTCAAACAGGATGGCGAGGTGATACTGGGTTATCTTAAAACGGCTGCCCAGTCGGCTGTCGCAAAGCCGCCGGAATCTATTGACCGGCCGCTGAGCTATCAATGGAATAAACCACTTAAAGTATTGAAAGCGATGGCGCGCAGTAAAGCTGAAGAGTTGAATATAGCGCCGGAGATATTGTTGCGTAAGAAAGATCTTGATGCTCTGATCAGAACGGAAAATCAGGGTGAGTTCAGCTTGCCGCCCAGTCTGTCTGGCTGGCGAAAAGCGGTGATTGGTGATGCGCTGTTGGAAAAATTGCAAAGCCTGAAAGTATAAACAGAGTGTCTATGAAAAAGATTTGTAGTGTGTTTCGCAGTTCCAAAAAAGATGAGATGTATCTTTACGTCGATAAAATGGAAAAAATGACACGGGTGCCTGACCCTCTGAAAGAGATGTTTGGAGCCCCCATCCATGTATTTGATATGTTACTGACACCGGAAAAAGAGCTGTCACGGGTTGATGCGGCGAAGGTGCTGGAAGATATCCGGGAAAAAGGTTATTTCCTGCAGATGCCGCCACCGAAAGATGATTATTTGCTCGATCTGTTCAAGGACCGGCCAGAAACCGGTGTGCGCTAGTGGCCCATCAGGTATTCTGGCGGACTAAATCACTTCAGGAGATGTCGCCATCGGAGTGGGAGTCTCTTTGTGATGGATGTTCTCTCTGTTGTCTGCATAAGCTGGAAGATGAAGATACCGGCGAGGTGCATTACACCAGCGTGGTTTGTCATCTGCTGGATATGGACACTCTGTACTGTACTCAGTATGAAAAGCGTTGTTCGCTGGTGCCTGAGTGCGTCAAACTGCGACCCGAGGATGTCAAAGAGTTTCACTGGCTGCCGCCCAGCTGCGCATATCGTCTGGTGCATGAGGGAAAGGAGTTGCCCGAGTGGCATCCATTAGTCAGCGGTCGTCGGGAGTCGGTTAAGGAAGCGGGTGCGTCGGTGCTGGACTGGTATGAGATTACCGATGATAAAATTGAAAAAGATGATGATTATTTCGATTATCTGATCGACTGATGTCGTTAGCTGCACTATAAACAGTTCCAACGGAATGTGGCTGAATGAATCTTAAAAAAAGGAGCGCAATGCGCTCCTTTTTAGTTGTGCCTTTCAGTTCAGAGATGTTACTTCTTCGCTTGCTTTTAGTGTGGGGGGTATCTTCCATGCGATCAATACTGATATCAGAGACTTTCAGGTAATCTTCAACCACCTTCAACGGTGGGGGACTGGCAAAAAGAGCAGCGGGCATCAGGGCAGAATCAGACATTGCTCAGGAACTTCCCTTTTGATTAAAGGGCGGCAACTTTTTGCAACCGATTTTGTAACTACAACAGGGGAGAGCAGAGAGGGTGAATCGGTGGTTCAGTTCAACTGCTAAGGGTACTCATACGCTCGGCAAACAGTTGCTGGCAGGGCTCAAGAATCGCTTTAAGGTCGCTCTTCAGACGACTTCCCATCCGCTCGGTTTTCTCGGTTTTGAAATACTCAAGAACCAGTAATTCTTCAGCGCGGTTGTTGGCGGCGATGTCTATTCCATCGCCGATACAGTAGGCAAAAACAGGCAGGTGATAGTCAACCACCTTATCGATCTGATCCTGATCGAGTAATAGCTTATGCATCGTCAGGTAGCGGCGGTATTCCTGCGCTGATGCAGCAGCCATGCCGTTTAGTTGCGTGCTGCTGAACCGTTTTGACTCTTCCTGTCCCGCCAGCAGTTGTTTCATACGGGTATGAACTTTAGACACTTCTTCATTGAAGGTGTGCGGGGCATAGCGTTCATTGGTGAGTTTATAATGTTCCAACTCGGAAACTTTCCCCTGAAGAGTTGTAATCTGTTCCCGCATCACTTCCGCTTCATTCAGCAGCTTCAGTCGCTCCTCTTTCAGGGTCGCAATCACCTTTTCAACCGGCGATATATCACTATTAGCGATTGAGGGGGCCAGGCTGGGGTCATTAATCGCTTCAGACCTTTTAGAGTCCTGTGGAATCACCATCTCACCAAAGCCTTCAACTTTTTTACGGTTTTCTGCCTGCTGCTCACTGATCATGTCATAGGCGAAATAGCCTCCTACACCGATGACCATCAGCAACAGCGGAGTGCCAATCAAAAGTGCAAGTTTTCGCCTGGTTAGCTGCATTGAATCTGTTCCTGTTCCTGTTGAATCAGTTCTTGAGAGCCATATAGTTATGGGTCAGTTCAATCATATCAAGCAGCACATTGCCTGTTTCAGTGAGAATCGCTTCCTGCTCGGGACTTATCGTCCGTCCCTGGGCATCTTTTTCAAGCAGCTCATCCAGCTCAGAGAGTGCTTTGATGGCGGGCAACTTTTTGGCCGCGCGGCGCAGGTTTTCCTGATCCAGCAGCCACTGCTCGGATTTGTCACGTTCTGCCTTCAGTGTTGCCTCATTCAGGGACAGCTCTTTATCCTGTTTATTCTCATGCATGCGCTGAATCTGGGCGTTCATATAGAGGAAGTCAGGATTAAACCTGGTTCGTTCAGCGTGTCGCTTGTTCAGCTCTGGCAAGATAGCCCGGAAGTCCATATAGCGCTGATGGGGAACCTCATGGACCATATCCCAGGGCAGGGCGCCATCCAGTGAACTCTCGCCAATCTCATCGGTGTCATAGAGTGTAGGCAAGGCCACATCGGGGATAACCCCTTTATGCTGGGTACTCTCACCGGAGATACGATAAAACTTAGCGTGGGTCAGCTTGATCTGGCCGTGATGCAGTGGCGAGAGGGTTTGCACCGTGCCTTTGCCAAATGTCTGACTGCCGACAATCAGACCGCGCTGATAATCCTGAATAGCACCGGCAAAGATCTCAGATGCCGAAGCGCTGAGGCGGTTAACCAGAACTGCCATTGGACCGTCGTAGGCTATTCTGGGGTCGGGATCACCCTGAATATTAACCCGCCCCTGAGGGTCTCTGATCTGCACAGTGGGGCCGCGGCTGATAAACAAACCGACCAGCTCATTGGCTTCGCGCAGAGAACCTCCGCCATTGTTACGCAGGTCTATGATCAGCCCGTCGATACCTTCAGTTTTAAGCTCTTCGATCAGTCGTGCTGTATCCCGGGTTGTGCTCTTATAGTCGTTTTCTCCCCGCTGCAATGCGGCAAAGTCGATATAGAAGGCGGGAATACTGATGACCCCGAGCTTGTAAGGCTTGCCCTGGTGTTCGATCCGGATCACCTTGCTCTGGGCTGCCTGCTCATCAAGTTTGACCTTATTGCGGGTGATCTTAATAATCTTGTGCTGACTGTCGTCTCCATCGGCGGGAATCACATCCAGACGCACCACGGAGTCTTTCGGGCCGCGAATCAGAGCAACGACCTCATCAAGGCGCCAGCCGACTACATCTTCAATATCGCCATCTTCGCCCTGACCCACACCGACAATCAGGTCTGCAGGTTTTAACTGACCTGCTTTATCGGCGGGTCCTGCAGGCACCAGGCGCACCACTTTGGTATTGTCATTTTCACTTTGCAGAACGGCGCCTATACCTTCCAGAGACAGGCTCATATTGATATTAAAGTTTTCAGACAGGCGGGGTGAAAAATACTGGGTATGCGGATCAAACTGCATTGTCAGCGCGTTGGCAAAACTCTGGAAAACATCTTCGTTATTCGTTTGCAGGGCTCTGTTTAACTGGCTCTTATAACGTTTGAGCAGCAATTTTTTTGCTTCATTGACCGGCTTGTCAGCCAGTTTCAGGCCCAGCAACGCACTTTTCAGACGTTTGCGCCAGAACTCATCCATATCCGCTTCGCTGGCTGGCCACTGGCTCGCCTCGCGGTCAGTCAGGATGGTTTCATCGCGATTAAAGTCGACATTATAGTCGGGGTTTTCCAGGGTTGTGATCAGTCTGTTTAAACGTTCCTGAGTGCGCTGCTGATAGCGATTAAAGATAGCATAGGCGGCAGTCAGGTCTCCGCTATTGATCTCATCATCGATCAGTACCCGGTATTGCTGGAACTCATCGATATCGGACTGATAAAAAAATGCTTTTGACGGGTCGAGGCTATCCAGATACTGATCAAGCACTTTACCGGACAGCTCGTCATTCAGTACGATACTGTTATAGTGATCCTGATTAAGGGATGTGACAATATCGGTAATGGTCTGGCTGTGGATTGTATCCGGTTGCAAAACAGAGCTGCTCAGTGCGCTAGCCGGCAGCGCTGTCATCAGCCCTAGTACGAGTGAAGACGCGGTGAGTAATCGGCGTAAGTTGCGTGTGTACATCAAGCTGTATGTTCCTGTTTTGCTACTACGTATAGGTTCTGAGACAGACAAATAACCAGCTTGGTTCCGTAACTCAGAAAATCTGAGTGTAGTCTTGTCACGTGCTGATGTAAAATCAACAGCTTATCTCCGGTTTATTAATTGAAACAGGTACAGCTATTGTGGTTATGCGAGTTCTGGGTATTGTTGTTTTGTCGCTGTTAGTCACCATAATCAGCGGTTGTGGCAAAAGTGATGAGGAAAAGAAGTTTCATCAGCAGTTGCTGGATAAGGCGCTGAATGATGACACTAAGAAAGAGGGAGTGCTTTTTCTGCAAGAAAATGCCCGCAAGGATGGGGTTGTGGTTACTGACTCTGGTTTACAGTATAAGATTTTGCAGGCGGCGGAAGGTCCCAAGCCGAATATGCTCAACCGGGTCCGGGTCAGTTATACCGGTTGGACGGTTAACGGAGAACAGTTTGAAAGCTCTGTTGATAAAGCGGAGAATCCTGTTTTTACCGTGAGAGATGTGATTAAAGGGTGGCGTGAGGCGCTGCTAAAAATGTCTCCGGGGGCTCGCTGGATGATTTATATGCCATCAGAATTAGGCTATGGTGCGAGAAGCCCCGGGGGGATGGTCCCGGCAAATTCCGCACTTATTTTTGAAATTGAGTTGTTAGAAATCCTGCCTCAGGAAAAGGCTGACCAATAATGCATAAACAAGAGTTTAATGAACAACTGTTTGATTTTCTGGCGGCATCGCCAACCCCCTTCCATGCCGTATATGAGATGCGTGCCCGGCTACAGGAAGCGGGTTTTATCGAACTGGAAGAGCAGAATAGCTGGAATGTATGGCCGGGTGGACGTTACTTCATTGTGCGTAATGAATCGTCGATTATTGCCTGGAATATGGCGGCCGGTTCAGACCTATCCTCAGCGGGTATTCGAATGGTCGGCGCCCATACGGACAGTCCCTGCCTGAAAGTTAAGCCCAATCCGGAAACGGTCAGTCAGGGCTGCTTACGACTTGGCGTAGAAGTGTATGGCGGAGCGCTGTTAAATCCCTGGTTTGACCGTGACCTGTCGCTTGCCGGCCGGGTTGACTATGTCAGTACCCAGGGGGGTATGCGCAGCGAGTTGATTAATTTTGAACGTCCTGTGGCGGTGATCCCGAGTCTGGCAATCCATCTGGACCGTGAAGTGAATCAGGGACGCAATGTTAATCCGCAAACAGAGATGCCGCCGGTCATGGCGCAACTGCAGGGTGATGCTACAGTTGAACTGCGTGAGTTACTGAAGCAGGAACTGCAGGCTAAACATGTTGATGATATTGCAGAGGTTCTCGATTATGAGCTGTATTTCTATGATGTGCAGAAACCCTCGTATATTGGCCTGAATAATGAGTTTTTTGCCTCTGCGCGACTCGACAATCTGCTGAGCTGCTTTATCGGTATGCAGGCTCTGATAGCGTCTGATTCCCAACAGAACACTCTGCTGGTGTGCAATGACCATGAAGAGGTGGGTAGTATGAGTGCTGCCGGTGCGCAGGGCCCGATGCTGAAACAGTTGCTGGAACGATTGTTACCCGATCCTGAGGCCCGTAACCGGATGATCGCCAACTCCATGATGGTGTCGGTGGATAATGCCCATGCAGTCCATCCAAACTTTGCTGATAAGCATGACAGTAATCATGGGCCGCGCATGAATGGCGGTGCGGTGATTAAGGTTAATGCCAACCAGCGTTACGCTTCAAACAGCGAAACCTCTGCACTGTTCCGTCATATTGCACAGCAGGAGGAGGTTGCACTACAGTCCTTTGTCGTGCGTAGTGATATGGCTTGCGGTAGTACGATAGGGCCTATTACCGCGGCCGAGATCGGGGTTAAAACTATCGATATCGGTGTGCCTCAACTGGCAATGCATTCGATTCGGGAACTGGCAGGCAGTGATGATCCGGTTAACCTGGCCCGTGTGCTCAGCCGTTTTTATTGTCAGGAACGGGTATAGCCTGATTATATCAGTCAGGTTTATCTCAGCCCTGAGACTGAGTAGATATGATTGTTGTGGGGGCGATATGAGATGTCATATCGCCGCCACTCATTCGGGCTTCCAGAACAGTCAGTTTTAGCTTTCCGGCTGATAAATGCCACAAGCGATATAACAATCGTCACCGAATCGCCGGACAAAAGTGTGCTTAGGTTCATCTTTGCCGGTATGGGGATTCAGGTAGGCGTAGCTATACCAGCCCTGGCCCTGATCGCGCGCAATCGACACCAGTGGTGGGCACAGCGGTTTACCGCTGGCATCTCTGGCCTCGGCTAAATTTTTGCCGATCAGTGCGGGATTACCGCCATGGGCCAGCATGGTGCCGCTGAAATCCTGCACCAGCACGTAAAGCTCGCCCTGCACAAAATCATCTTCGAGATCATTGAATGCTGCTATCGCCTTGTCTCGTCCATGTTTCTGGGCGTAATCGTAGGCACGCTGCACCAGCGCCTCCGCGTCCGCCTTGCTAACCAATCGAAACTGACCGATCAGGTGTTTCATCTCTTTGGCAGATCCTGACAGCCTGGACACGATCTGGCCGTTATGGTTGACGTTGCTGGAGGTTTCATCCATCAGCTTTGCCACCTGATGCAGGCTGCTGGAGAGCTCCTCCGTTGTAACGGTGGTTTGCCTTGACGCTTCGGTGATCTGTTCGACTTTACTGACGAGAGCAGCAATATGACTGAGAATATCACTCAGCGCAGTTTCGGACTGTTGTGCAGACTCTGTACCGCTCTGTGTGATAAGCACCCCCTGATCCATCATTGAAACGGCGTCTTCAAGTTCCTTCTGCATGGTTTCAACCGTCAGACGGATCTTGTTTGTCGCTTCAGACGTCTTCTCTGCTAAATCCCTGACTTCACTGGATACCACTGCGAAACCCCGACCCTGTTCACCGGCTCTCGCCGCTTCTATCGCTGCGTTCAGGGCTAGAAGGTTAGTCTGGGAGGCGATGCTGCTGATGAGATCGACGATCTGTCCTATCTCGCCGGAACGTTCGCCAAGCTTACGAATAACTCCCGCCGAGTCCACAACGATCTCGGTGGTTCTGTGCATAGTGTCGATCGTATGGTTAATGATTGTCTGTCCCTGCAGTGCCACTTCATTGGCCTCATAGGAGTTTTCTGCTGCGATTTTGCAGTTCATCGAAACTTCGGCAGCCGCGGCCGAGAGTTCCTCGCTCGCCGATGCTGAGGTGTTTAACTGATTGACTATCTCATCTGTGGCCCGGTCAATATTGTTCAGGTTGGCGTCAAGTCCCTGGGCAGAGTGGGCCAGCAGAACACTGTTATGGGAAAACTGAGTCAGGGTATGTTTCAGTGTGTCGATAGCCCGGCTCAGATCGGCCGCAGTTTTGTCATCGGCTGGATCGTGACGACCGGCATCCCGTGTCAGATCACTTCTGACCAACTGTTCGACCATCGCCGTCACCTTGGGCTGGATCCGAAGGCCCTGCCGTTCTCTGAAACACACTGCTGCGCAGAGCAGGAGTGATACTCCCCACACCCCTGAGCTGATCAGGAACCCGCTTTCTATGCCATTGTTGTCCGACGTGACAGTGTTAATCCGATAAGCCAGAAAACACCATGCACCGATGAACAGCACCGCTGCCGCAGCAGTCAGAATCCTCTTCAACATCATCTATTCCCCGAGGGTAGCCTCTAATATTGTTGTAATTATTAAATGTATATAATCATAACTGTTTAATTAGGTAAACGTTTAGTATGTAAACTAGTTGTTGGTGTGGGTATAAAACTGAAGTGGATAACCGTCGCGAAACGGCTGAAGCCGTTAAGCTACTTTTTGATATGAGAATAGCTTTGGTTACTGGGCCGTTTTGTGCGGATGCGGACGCGGATACCAATCTCTCCGCTTCAGGGGGCCACTTTCATGTGAGCAGGGGAGGGGGTGATATAATCTTTTGATTTAATGAAAAGCGGATATTTTGATTCAGACATGTTGTTGGCAGGGACACCGCCTCTAGAGGCATTCTAAGGACGTTGCGAATAACTCCTTCCTCTTGAAATAATCTGCGATGTAACCTTCTCAGAGATAAGTCATGGGTTATCAGCAGCAGAGCAAAACGGTCAGGCTGCTGGTAACCGGGATATTTCTGCAAAAGTCTATTGCAGGGATCAGAGGCAGTGGCTATGTGATTGATTGTCTTGAGCCGGCCCTATAGTGTTTTTCCACAGGGATTGTTTTGCCGAACTGTTATGCGTCTGAGGCAGCGGTGCCCGTGGATTGCGCTCGATTACGAAGTCGGTGCTGCGCAAGAGCATGTACAGCTGAAGAAGGTTGTTTTTAATCGTGAAGGGGGCGTTAACGCTTCAGAGCTGATTGTTCTGAAAGTGTTACCGGACCCTTCTGAAGAGACATTTTCTTCTGCTGAAGTTGTGGAGAGTTAAAGGAAAAACCGTTGCCCGTTGTTCGTGGCTTTAAAAAGCAGGGCGGTCTGGGGGCGCTTCCGGACCTCAATTTTCCGCGACTGGAAAATAGGGGATTATCTCCTCCTTGAAGATCAGCGATTTGTTTTTAACCGTGCCTCTGACGACATGGATAACCATGGCATCGGTGCCAAAATTTTCGTAATAGAGAAACATATTGGTGTCGTTGGGTGTATTGCTGCTGGAGAGTGAGCCATTCTTATACTGCGTGAAAGTATGTCCGTGATACAGATCTGTTGATCGCATAATCGACAGTTGATGGGTATGACCACAGAAAACATGCTCGATTTTATGCTCTCGTATAAATTCGACAACGATTCTTGAGTTGAACAGTGGGTCTGAATCAGTATCGAGGATTGAGTAGTGATTCAACAGTAATATACGATCATAACGGGCTTTGCTAATGGCATCAGACAGTGTTCTCAGCATCTCCCTATCGACAAAGCCGTTGTCGTCATAGAGCGAGTTGGCATCGAGGCAGACCATCAGAAAGGATTCACCATTGATGGTGATATTTTTCAGGAAATTGATATCGGTGAAATGGTCTTTGATGCCATTGGTACTGCCAAGCAGAAAAATATTATTCTTCTTACAGTTCTTCCGATTCAGGGGGCGAAGGACCTCTGTGTCGTCGATATACTGACGAAAATAATCAGCACTGCGCATATTGCGTTTGTCGTGATTTCCCGGAATCGACACGATGTGCGGGCAGTTAATCGACTTTAAAAAATTCCCTGCGGCTGCAAATTCGCTTTCAAGAGCGTCGGTCGTATTATCGCCGGTGTTGATCACAATATCCGCAGCATAGCTGTTCAGTTTTTCCAGCAATAGCTCACTTTTTCCCAGCCAGTGACGGGGGCCAAAATGCATATCTGAGATGTGTAGTAGATTCATTTTGTGTCGGGTAAAACCCTTTGCCTAAGCAGGTGAGTTGTGCCAATAGAGCAACATTCAGGCGAGTAATCCGGGTTCAGTTGCGCTGAGTCCCGCCAATAGACATTGAGTATGTCAACATACTGTGACAAACAACAGCGATATAACAAGCGATTAGACAGTAGACCGGTGTATTTGATTTTTCTTGGTGGTTTAATCCCTGAATAAACGATGATTAAACTGACAGGCCTATCATACCGCTGTCAGCCCGACCCAATAGAGGGTATAGTGTGGGAGTTAGTTTCCCCTGTATCGGGCCTGCTGGCCAGCACGCCGTTATTCTCCTTATTCTTAGCTTGATTGTTCGACACGGCTTTTCGACCTTTTCCAGAGCTTGTTCCCGAAGCTTTTTAAAGCGCACTTTTCGACCCTTTTCCACCTATTTGCCTGTACGCGAATAGAGTAGATTTATCGCACCAAATGTCAGTGCTTCCCATTACCCATGGGGATTGCCGGATTTTTAGCATAACTCTGATTCTGAGCAGCTGCTGCCCATGATATTTCAGCGAGTGATGGTGCGTTGTTGATTTTTCCTTTTTTGTCAGGAGCACTATGACCACAACTATTGAAGACGTTAATGAGTTACAACCCGCGATTCTTTCCTATGTGAAAGATCTGCCTAATCTCTGTTCTCTTGCCGGACTGGCCTGCACACTGTCGGCGATCTATTTCTGTATTATCGGCGTGTATGAAGCCGCGATGATTGGCATGATCTGGGCTGTAGCCTTTGACTGGGCCGATGGTCTGGTGGCGCGACGCATGAAGGGACGCACCGGCAATGACCGGATTTTTGGTGGTCAGCTGGACCTGGTAATCGATATTGTTAGCTATGGTGTCACGCCGGCGATTCTTTTACTCAGTTATGGGCAGTTCGATCCTGTCTTTCTGCCTGCCGCTTTCATTGTCATTGCTGCCAGCGCGATACGCCTGAGTTACTTTAGTACCTATGGCTTATCAGACCAGTCCAGATACACCGGTCTGGCCATGGATAACAACAACATTGTGCTGGTGTTTATCTTTCTCTTAGAGGGCGTTATTCCCCGGGAGATATTCTCTGTACTTTTCTATGTCAGCGCCGTAGGGCTTGCTGTGCTTAATGTTTCTCAGATTAAAACCCCAAAACTTTCTGGTAATCCCCGAAATGTTTTTTTACTTGCGTTTTATACGCTCGGAATCACCAGTATTTATGGTTGGCAGCTTCTATAGCCTGTAATAGTGCTGGCCGTTTGTAGTTACAAACGGCACTTAAAATAATTCATAGAGGGGATAAACTGATCTGCACCGGTAGTTTTGGACACCGCATTATGTGAGTAAAATCGCTTAACGA